>CAVZWF010000010.1:0-377278 GCA_963778865.1 uncultured beta proteobacterium
CGCGGCGAAGCTGGTCGCGGGTAACGAAGGTTGTGCGCTCGCCGGCCCGATTCCGCAGGGCTCCGACGAGACCGTAGAGGCTGGCGGCGCCAAGTATGACGGAAAGATAGAACGGGAAGTAGCCTGCGCGCGGCCCGTCCGGCGCCCAGCCCATGCCGATGCGCCAGTTATCGAAGGCCATCAACGCGGCGAACGCCAGCAGCAACAACGAGGTGACGATCTCGACCGCGCGGGTACTGGCCAACGCGGGCGAGTCGGCGGCGGGCGCGGTCGGGTCCTCGACGACGATTTCCTTGACTAATTCTGGCATAGCCTATTCTCCAGGCGGTGGATTGCATTGCGTGGCGCCGGCCGCGAGCGCAGAGGCCGGTCTCCATCCTGCCCACGACTCAGTTGGCGACGAACCCCGCCTCGGTCATCAGGCTTTTGTTCAGCGCTTCGTCCTCTTCGAGGAATTTCAGCATGTCCCGGCCGGTCAGGAAGATCGGCTTTAACGCCTGCTTTTCCATGTAATCCTTGAAGTCGGCGGTCTGCGCTACTTTCCTGAACAGATCGATATAGAACGCCGTCTGCTCGGGCGTAACCTTGCCCGGCAGGAACATCGCGCGCAGCATCAGATACTGCACGTCGAGCCCTTCCTCCTTGCACGTCGGAATGTCGTTCCACGACTGGGTGTCGGTGACCTTGGTCTTGTAATTGATGCGCTCCTTGTCGAACACGCAGAGTGCACGCACTTGCCCCGCGCGCCACACTTCAAGGTTCTCAGACGGGTTGTTGACGTTGGCCGCGGTATGATTGCCGACGAGCTGGGTCGCCGCCTCGCCGCCGGACTTGTACGGCAGGTAGGCGAACTTCGCGCCGGTTTTCTTCTCCATGAACACCGTCAGGACATGGTCCTCGCGCCGCGAGCCGGTACCGCCCATCTTGAACGGCGGATTGGCGGCCTTGGCGGCGGCGATGAATTCCTTCACGTTCTTGTGGGGCAGCGTGGTGTTATCCCACAGCACGAACTGGTCGAGCGCGATGACGGATACCGGTGTCAACTCGCGCCAGTCGAAGGGAATCTTGGCCGACAGCGGCAACATGTAGATCAGCGAATAAGCGATGAGGACCTTGTGCGGGTCGCCGGGGCTCGACTTCATGTACATCAGCGCCTCGGCGCCCGATGCGCCGCCCTTCAACGTGACCACCATCGGTTGCTTCATCAAATTGTTCTTTTGAATCGCGGCCTGCATCATCCGCGCCATCTGGTCGGACGCCCCGCCGGCACCGGCGGCAACGACGATCTCGACCGGCTTGGTCGGCTGCCAATCGGCGGCCATTGCGGCGGGCGCGATCAAGGCAGTGGCCAACGTCGCTGCGCAAAGCGGCAGCAGGGTAGCGTTGTTCAATAATTTGCGGATCGGTTGCATGATGATTCCTCCTATGTATTTGATGCGGCTATAGTCGGCGTGGCAATGCGCTTCGTGATGATGGTTTTATGCGGTAACGCCGGCTTCCTTGGCTTTGCGTATCTGGTAATCGCGGCCGGCCAGCATGTCGTCAAGCGTGCCGAACGCGTTGGTATAGTGGCCCTTGAAGCCCTTGGCTTCGATGCGCCTGAACAGGTTGCCGAAATCGAGGTCGCCGTCGCCCGGCTTCAGATGCTGCTCCTTGCCCAGGCGTATGCAATCGGCGAGGCGCACTTCGCCTACGCGTGAAAAATCGATCGCGTCGATGAAACCGTCGACGCCGTCCGGCACCAGGTGCGCGTGGTTGGCGGTGAACGACATGCGGAAATTCGGCGATTGGATGCGGTCGAAGTAATACATCCATTCGGCGACGGTGTGCGCGAGGTAATGCACTTCCGCATCGGCGGGCTCGTTGTTGAGGTTCTCGAGATACAGAACCGCGCCTTTTTTCTCGGCGTAGTCGACCATGCGCTTCAAGCGCGCGCAACCCGCTTCCATCCGCATTTCGACGTCGGAGGTAAAGTGGTAGCCGGCGTGCACCACGATCCATTGCGCACCGAGCTTGGGATAGATATCGATGTAGCTTTTGAGATAGGCGTCGACCGCTTCACCCACGTACGGTGAATATTCCGCGACGTTGACCGCCGACAGCGTATGCAGGCCGAGCGTCACGCTCGTGCCTGGCGGCGAGTTCGCGCACGTTGTGCGCGCGTTTATCGTCGAACGCAGTGACGGCGTTGGCCGCGGTATCGAGCTGGATGTCGATATAACGCACGCCGTTTTTCGCCGCCCACTCGATGCCATCTTCGAGCTTGATGCGGCGGCCCAGGTCGATACCGATGCGTTCGCGCAATCCCAATGCCTGCTCCTCACTTGTCGGCCGGGGAAAGTCGCAGCGCGCGCGTAGCGCTTTCCTCCATTAAGGCCCGAAACTCTACCACATCATTGTGCGGCGCCACCCCGCGCGCGTCATAACTGTGGAATGCCCGCCGCGCGCACCACCTTGCCCCATTTCTCGGTTTCCGCGCGCAGGTACGCGCCAAGCTCGGCGGCGGTACTGGACCACGCGTCGACACCCTGCGCGTCGAACTTCTGTTTCATGTCGTCCGCCGCCAGCGCCTGGCGCGCGACCTGGTTGATCTTGTCAATGATCGCGCGCGGCGTGCCGGCCGGCATGAACAGCGCGTACCACGTGCTGTATTCGTAATCGGGCACGCCGGACTCCATCAGCGTCGGCACGTCCGGAGTTGCCGGCGAGCGCCGGGCGCTGGTGACGCCGAGCGCGCGCAAGCGGCCGCTTTTCACATGCGGCAGCGCCGAGGCGAAAGTCGAGATCATCACCTGCACCTGGCCGCCGATGAGATCGGTGACCGCCGGGCCGGTGCCTTTGTACGGAACGTGCAGCATGTCGATCTTCAGGCGGTCCTTCAGCAATTCGCCCGCGAGATGCGTGCCGGAGCCGGCGCCGGCCGAGGCGAACGACAGCTTGCCGGGGTGCGCACGCGCATAATCGGTGAATTCCCTGATCGATTTCGCGGGCACCGACGGATGGATCACGACGATGTTGGGCTGCACCGCGACCATCGAGACCGGCGCGAGATCCTTGAGCGCGTTGTAGGGCAGGCTCTTGTACAGCCACGCGTTGAAGGCGAGGCTGATATTGCCGAGCAGCAGGGTGTAGCCGTCCGGCGGCGCCTTGCACACGATGTCGGTGCCGACCGTGCTGCCGGCGCCGCCGCGATTGTCGGCGACGACCGGCTGGCCCAGCGCCTCGTTCAGCCGCTGCGTCAGCACGCGCGCGACGATATCGGTGCCGCCGCCGGGCGCGAACGGCACGACCAGGCGGATCGGTTTGGTCGGATAGCTTTGCGCGGCCGCGGGTGCGCTTGCAACGACCGCGAGCGCGGCGATGAGGACCGCCAAGACCTGATTCATATTTGCAGCCAATCGGAATTCGTTCACCGGCGTGCGCTCAACCGCACGCCGGGTCGAATCGTTGCCGTGTCGTTTCAAGCGACGCTGAGCTTGGCCGCCGGCTGTTTGGCGGCAGACGCCTTGGTCGAAACCAGGTAGTCCATCGCCGCCGCAGTGCCGCCTTTTTTGTGCGGCACGCCCGCGAGAGCGAGACCCATTTCGACGCCGGCCAGCGTGCCGGCGAGCATCAGGTCGTTGAAGTCGCCGAGATGCCCGATGCGAAACACTTTGCCCGCGACCTTGCCGAGCCCGCTGCCGAGCGACATGTTGAAATTGTCGAGCACGATCTTGCGGAACTCGGCTTCGTTGCGGCCTTCGGGCATCAGCACCGCGGTCAGCGCGCTCGAATACTCGGCCGGATTCAGGCACAGGATTTCGAGGCCCCACGCGCGCACCGCGCGGCGCGTGGCTTCCGCATGGCGGTCGTGGCGCTTGAAAACATTGTCGAGGCCTTCTTCGCAGCAGCATGGTGAGCGCTTCGCGCAGGCCGTAGAGCAGATTGGTCGCCGGCGTGTAGGGGAAAAAGCCGGTCTTGTTGGGGCCCAGCATGTCCTCCCAGCTCCAGTACGACTTCGGCAGTTTGGACGTTTTCGTCGCGGCGAGCGCCTTGTCGCTGACCGCGTTGAACGACAATCCCGGCGGCAGCATCAGGCCTTTTTGCGAACCGGCGACGGTGACATCGACGCCCCATTCGTCGTGGCGGTAATCGATCGACGCGAGCGACGAGATCGTGTCGACCATGTAGAGCGCCGGATGCTTGGCGCGATCGATCGCCTTGCGCACTTCGCCGATGCGCGAGGTGACGCCGGTCGACGTTTCATTGTGCACCACGCACACGGCTTTGATCGCATGCTGCGGTGTCCGCGGCAAGCCGCGCTTCGATCGCCGCGGGATCGGCGCCGTGGCGCCAGTCGCCGGCGATGAATTCCGGCACGAGGCCGAGCTTTTTCGCCATGCCGTGCCACAGCGTCGCGAAGTGGCCGGTTTCGCACATCAGCACGTGGTCGCCGGCCGACAGCGTATTGACGAGCGCGGCTTCCCACGCGCCGGTGCCGGAGGCCGGAAAAATCACGACCGGCGATTGGGTCTTGAAAACCTGCTTCAATCCCGCCAGCACTTCCTGGCCGAGCTTCTGGAAGTCGGGTCCGCGATGGTCGATGGTCGCGTTGTCGATCGCGCGCAGCACGCGGTCGGGAACGTTGGTCGGGCCGGGGATTTGCAGGAAGTGGCGTCCGCGTGCAGTTGCCATGGAAACCTCGGGAATTCGATAGGGGACAGGCAGACCAACGCAGAATAGTTAAGTTGCGCGGGGGCGTCAACCCGCGAATAATTGCCGTTGCGATGACCACCGCCACCATCACGATGCATCCGCGCGCGGACGCGAGCCCGCTCGCGAGGCGGCTCAAGCGCGAAACGCAGGGCGAAGTGCTGTTCGACGCGTATTCGCGCGGACGCTACTCGACCGATGCATCGATCTACCAGATCGAGCCGGTCGGCGTGGTGATTCCGCAAACCGAAAGCGACGCGCAGATCGCGCTGCAAATCGCGCGCGAAGAAGGTGTTGCGGTATTGCCGCGCGGCGGCGGCACTTCGCAATGCGGCCAGACGGTCGGCGCCGCGCTCGTCATCGACAGCAGCAAGCATCTCAACCAGATTCTGTCGTTCGACCGCGACGCGCGCACGGTGTGCGTGCAGCCCGGCGTGGTGCTCGATCAGTTGAACGCATGGTTGAAGCCGCACGGCCTGTGGTATCCGGTCGACGTGTCGACCAGCGCGCAGGCGACCCTCGGCGGCATGGCCGGCAACAACAGCTGCGGTTCGCGCTCCATCCGCTACGGCAACATGGTGCACAACGTGCGCGCGATCGACGCGGTGCTCGCCGACGGCGCCGAATTCAATTTCGGCGACGTGCCGGCCGATCTCGCGCGCTTCGATGCGCCGCAGGGCTATCTGGATCTGGTGAAAAAAATCCGCGCCATCGCCGCGCGCGAGGCCGAGGAAATCGAGCACCGCTTTCCCAAGGTGTTGCGGCGCGTCGGCGGCTACAACCTCGACACGGTCAATGGCGCCGGCCACAACATGGCGCATTTGCTGGTCGGCTCGGAAGGCACGCTCGCGTATTCGAAGCGCATGCATCTCAATCTGTCGCCGCTGCCGCGGCACAAGACGCTCGGCATCTGCCACTTCCCGACGTTTTACCGCGCGATGGAGGTGCCGCAGCATATCGTCAAGTTGAATCCGGCGGCGGTCGAACTCGTCGATCGCACCATGATAGGGCTCGCGCGCGCCAACCCCGCGTTCCGCGCCATCGTCGACCGCTGCGTGCAGCGGCGACCCCGACGCCATCCTGCTCGTCGAATTCGCGGGCGACGACAAGGACGAGCAGCTCGCGAAACTGCAAGCAGCTGGTCGAACTGATGGGCGAGCTCGGGCCTGCCCGGCGAGCGTCGTGGAAATCACCGACGCCGCGCTCCAGCGCGAGTTCTGGGAGGTGCGCAAGGCCGGGCTCAACATCATGATGTCGATGAAAGGCGACGGCAAGCCGGTTTCGTTCATCGAGGACTGCGCGGTGCCGCTCGAGCATCTCGCCGAGTACACGGACCGCCTCACGCGCGTGTTCGAGAAACACGGCACGCGCGGCACCTGGTACGCGCATGCGTCGGTCGGTTGTCTGCACGTGCGGCCCATCCTCAACATGCGCGAAGACGGCGCGCACAAAATGCGCGCGATCGCCGAAGAGGCCGCCGCAGCTGGTGCGCGAATACAAAGGCGCGTACTCGGGCGAGCACGGCGACGGTCTGGTGCGTTCGGAATGGATAGCGCCCATGTTCGGGCCGCGCATCACGCACGCGTTCGAGGAAATCAAGGACCTTTTCGATCCGCGCGGCCTGATGAATCCGGGCAAGATCGTGCGGCCGTCGAAAATGGACGATCGCTCGCTGTTCCGCTTCAAGCCGGGTTACGCGGCGCGGAAAATCGACACGGTGCTCGACTGGTCCGAGCACGAAGGGGGCGCCGCGCATCGCGGGGACGGCTTCGCCAAGGCGGTCGAGATGTGCAACAACAACGGCCACTGCCGCAAGTTCGACGCCGGCACGATGTGCCCGTCGTTTCGCGCCACCGGCGCCGAGCAGCACCTCACGCGCGGGCGTGCCAACACGCTGCGGCTGGCGCTGTCGGGGCAGCTCGCGACTGAATGCCAATGAGGATGCGTTTACCTCGCAGGAGATGTTCGACACGATGGATCTGTGCGTGTCGTGCAAGGGCTGCAAGCGCGAATGCCCGACCGGCGTCGACATGGCCAAGATGAAAATCGAGTTCCTGCATCATTACCGCAAGCGTCACGGGCTGCGGCTTCAAGGACCGGTTGGTCGCTTATCTGCCGCGCTACGCGCCGTGGGCGGCGCGATTCGCGTGGCTCGCGAATTTGCGCGACACGGTGCCGGGATTCGCGCGCGTGTCGGAGAAATGGCTGGGTTTCAGCGCGCGGCGCTCGCTGCCGCGATGGCGCGGCGACACGTTTTCGCGCGCCCGGGCAGCACGCGCGGCGGCGGCACCATCAATGGTGAAGTCGTGTTGTTGGTCGACACGTTCAATAACTATTTCGAGCCGGAGAACGCGCGCGCCGCACTCGCCGTGCTGCGCGCCGCGGGCTATCTGGTGCACCTGCCGCGCGCGCGGGACGGCGCGCGACCGTTATGCTGCGGGCGCACCTTTCTGGCGGCAGGCCTGGTGGATGAAGCACGCGCCGAAGCGCAACGCATGATTGCGGAGTTGACGCCATTCATTAAACGCGGCGTGCCGGTGATCGGACTCGAGCCCGCGTGCCTCCTGGGCCTGCGCGACGAATTCCTGTCGATGCTGCCGGGCGCGGACAGCGCGGCGCTGGCGCTGAATGCGATGCTGTTCGAGGAGTTTCTCGCGCGCGAAGCGGATGCGGGGCGGCTGAAACTCAAGCTTGAAGGCCTTGCCGCAGAAAAAAGCGCTGCTGCACGGCCATTGTCACCAGAAGGCATTCGACGTGATGCCGGCGGTGCACAAGGCGCTGAAACTCGTGCCCGGACTTGAAGTGGAGACCATCGAATCGAGTTGTTGCGGCATGGCGGGCAGTTTCGGCTATGAAGCCGCGCACTACGACGTATCGATGAAAATGGCTGAAGCGAGCCTGTTGCCGAAAGTGCGCGCGGCCGCCGCCGACACGCTGATCGTGGCCGACGGCACGAGCTGCCGCCACCAGATTCACGACGGCGCGCAGCGCACGGCGCTGCACGTCGCGCGCGTGCTGCGCGCGGCGCTGGAATAAAAAACCCAGCGGACCGCGCAGGACGATCAATACAACAAGCGGAGAGCATCTTGCCGGCCGCAGAATCCGGCGATGGCCGGTGGTCAGTGCGCGGCGCCCATCATGTGGTCGGGCAGCCAGGTGGCGATTTCGGGAAACACGCACAGGATCACGATCTGCAGCATCATGCAGAGCACGTAGGGAATGGTGCCCCACATGATGCGCGTGACCGGCACGTCGGGCGCGATCGAACTGACGATGTAGATGTTGAGCCCTACCGGCGGATGGATCAGGCCGATTTCCATGTTGATGGTGAGGATCACGCCGAACCACACCGGATCGAAGCCGGCGGCCTTGATGATCGGATAAAGAATCGGGGCGGTCATCAGGATGATCGGCCGCCGGCGGAATGAAGAAGCCGCAGACCAGCAGGAACACGTTGATCATCGCCATCAGCACCCAGCGGTTGACGTGCGCATCGGCGATCGCCTGCGCGAGCGTCTGCGTGAGGTAGAGCGAAGTGAGCATGTAGCCGAACAGCACCGCGGCGGCGATGATCATGAGGATCATCACCGACTCGCGCGTGGTGTCGCGCAGGATCGCCCACCAGTCTCTCCGGGCTCCACATGCGGTAGATCACGACCGCCAGCACGACGCACAGCGCCGCGCCCACGCCCGCCGCCTCCGACGGCGTCGCCACTCCGCCGTAGAGCACGTACATGACGCCGACGATGATCGCGAGGAACGGCGCGATCTTCGGAATCGACTGGAATTTTTCCTTCCAGCTGTAGCGGAAATCGGCCGCGTGCGAGCGGAATCCGCGCTTCCAGATGATGAACAGCGTCCACAGCATGAACAGGCCGGTGAGCATGAGGCCCGGCAGCACGCCGGCGAGGAACAGGCGCCCGATCGAGGTTTCGGTGGCGATGCCGTAGAGAATGAAGGTGATCGACGGCGGGATCAGGATGCCGAGCGTGCCGCCGGCGCAGATCGAGCCGGTCGCGACGTCGTCGGGGTAGCCGCGCCGGCGCATTTCGGGAATGCCCATCTTGCCGATGGCGGCGCAGCACGCCGGCGAGGAACCGGTGAGCGCGGCGAAGATCGCGCAGGCGCCGAGGTTGGAGATCACGAGGCCGCCGGGCAGGCGGTACAGCCAGCGGTCGAGCGCTTCGTACAGGTCCTTGCCCGCCGGCGACGAGCCGATCGCCGCGCCCATCATCACGAACATCGGAATCGATACCAGCGTGAAGTCGTTCAGACCGCGCGAAGAAGGTTTCCGCCACCACGTGCAGCGCGTCGAAGCCCTGGAAGATCACGATGAAGACGATCGAGAGCGCGCCCAGACCGAAGGCGACCGGCGCGCCCGACAGCAGCACGATCAGCGTGACGACGAGAACGATCGTGCCCTGCGTCGCCGGGCTCATGTCCGGCGCTCCGTGCCGATGCCGAAAGGCGGCTCGCGGCCGGTGACGAGGCAGTAAAGTTCGAGCGACGTACTGCAGCGTCAGGATACCCAGGCCGATCGGCATCGACGCATAGGGAATCCACAGGCGCACCCGCCACATGGTGTTCGAGACCCAGCGCTTGTTCCAGGCTTCGAGCCAATATTGGAAGGTGAGCACCAGCATGACCGACGCAGAACGCCAACGCCATCAGCGTCGAAACGAGCGCGAGCCAGTAGCGCGGGCGCGGGCCGAGGTAATGCGGCAGCACGTCGACGTTGACGTGGCCGCGCGTCATCAGCACGTACGGGCTGCCGATAAAGGTCGCCGCGACGAGGCTGTAGGTGACGAAGTCGGTCTGCCAGATGGTGTTCTGGTTGAGCACGTAGCGCACGAACACCATTTCGCAGACGATGACGACGCCGACGCGCGATCAGCGCCGCGGCGACATAGCCGCACAAGCCGCGAGATGAATCTGACGATGCGGATGAGATTGTCCATGAGGTGCCGTCGCGCGGCCGGTTGGTCAGGCGGGAACGTAAAATCGGCGGACGGCGTGCGCCGCCCGCCGACAGCAATGAGCCGGCGCCGTCTATTTGACGCTCAGCGCTTCGTCGATCAGCTTCTTGCCGTCCGGCACTTCCTTGGCGAACTCCGCGTAGGAGCTCTTCTTCGCGACTTCGATCCACTGGTCGTACTCGGCGTCGGTCAGGCTTTTGACCTCGACGCCGTGGTCCTTGTACGCCTTGACCGTCGCCGCATCGACCGCCTCGGCCTTGTCTTCGAAGTACTTCTGCGCCTTCTTGCCGGCCTTGATCAGCACGTCCTGCTGCTTCTTGTCAAGCTTGTCGAAGCTTTTCTTCGACATCAGCACCGGCTCGTACATGAACCACAGCGCGTTGTTGCCGGGCACGGTCAGGCACTTCGCCTGCTCGTAGAGCCGGAACGAGACAGGAAACTGCCCATGCTGGTGTCGGTGCCTTCGGCCACGCCGGTCTGGAACGCGTTGTAGATCTCGTTCGACGGCACCGAGACGATGGAGGCGCCGGCCGCCTGCCACATCTGCGCGAAAGTCGGGCCCGCGGCGCGGAACTTCAAGCCCTTGACGTCGTTGGGCGTCGCGGATGCAGCCGCTTCTTTGAGGCCATGCCGCCGCCGAACCATGCATCGGACAGCACGATGACGCCGGCCTTTTCGATCTTGGCGCTGATGTCTTTCATGAACTGCGAATTGTTGATGCGCTTGGCGCGTTCGTGGTTGCGTACCAGCCCGGGCATCAGCGTGGCGCTGAAGGCGCGCACCTGGCCGCTCGCGTAGTCGAGCGGAAACAAGGAGATGTCGAGCTGGCCGTTGACCATCGCGTTCCATTGCTGCGTTCGGCTTGAACAGCGACGCGCCGGGATAGACCTGGACATCCAGGTCGACGCCCGCCGCCTTGGCCTCGCGCGCGATCATTTGCACCATCTCGTCGCGCACGTCGCCCTTGCCGCCGGGAAACTGGTGCGAGGCGCGTAATACGACCGGTGCCGCCAGAACCGCGCCGGCGAGCGCCGCGGTCGCGAGCGTGGCCAATAGTCCAATTCGCTTTAAATGGGTCATTTGTTGCTCCTCCGGGTTTATCGATTATTAACCACTCTCTTATGCGCTCGGTTTGCCGAGGTTACGCAATCGCCAGGAATGGTGGCGAAGTATTCTAATCCTCACCCGGCCCGTGTAACAAATCGCGGAAATCCTGATGCGGATTGCACTGCCGCAACCATCCGCTTGCGCGCCCGCGCACTCTTGATGTTCGTGCAACACATCGTGGTTCGGCGCGAGTCGGAATGGCGAACGGACTTACAGCTGGCGCTGATAGCGGCGCACGCGCGCTTCGTCGACTTCGACGCCGAGACCGACACCGGCCGGCACTTCGGCATGGCCGTCGACGACCCTGACCGGCGCGCGCACGATGTCGTCGGCGAGATACTGATTCGATACGCTGACACCCCATTCGACCGCCGGCACCGCGGCGGCGAGATGCATCATCGCTGCCGCTGCAATGCCCGATTCGGCGACCTTGCACGCCAGATTCACTTTCATACCGAGCTGCCGGCACAACTCGGCGGCGCGCACGACGCCGCGCAGACCGCCCAGCTTGATGGTTTTCAGGCTGCAGCCGCGCGCGGCCGTGCGTTCGTGATGCTGCATGAGGTCTTCGATGCCGTGCAGGCCCTCGTCGAAGCCGATCGGTATGCGGGTGGAGGCGGCGATTTTCGCCATGCCGTCGATGTCGTGGCCCGCCACCGGCTGCTCGAAAAAATCGAGCTCTGCGCCTTCGACCGCTTTCACATAGGCAAGCGCCTCATCGACGCTGTAGCCCTGGTTCGCATCCGCCGAAATCAGCAGGCCGGAACCCAGGGCTTCGCACACGCGGCGCGTGCGCAGCGCATCGTCCAGCGCATCGCCGACGCCGACTTTCACTTTGAAGGCGACAAAACCCGCAGCCTGTTTGCTGCGCGCTTCGGCGACGTCGCCGTCGACGCTGCCGGTGCCGAGCAACCACAACACCGGCACGCGCGAGCGCCGCTTGCCGCCGAGCAGTTCAAAGACCGGCTTGCCGGTGGCCTTGCCCAGCGCATCGTGCAGCGCCATTTCAACCGCCGATTTTGCCGACTGGTTGTAGTACATCAACTGGTCCATGCGCCGGCTGACCGCCGCGATGTCGGCGCCGTCCATGTTCGTCAGCGCCGGCGCCATGTGGCGGATCGCCGCCATCATGCTCTCGACCGTCTCGCCGGTCATCGAATGCGCCGACGCTGCTTCACCCCAGCCGGTGTGGCCGCCGTCGAGTTCGACGCGGACCAGCACGTTGTCCGCGGCCGTCGATCAGCACGCCGGCCATTTTCATCGGCTTCGTCATCGGCAGGCTGACGGCAATCGCCTCGATGCGTTCTGATTTTCGTACGCGTGGCGGCGGTCTTTTCCGCGGCGCGCGCGGCGGTTGCGGCGGTTGTCATGGACGAATCGCGCTATCGCGGTACTGGCACGACTCAGATCTTGCCGATTTTCTTGACCGCGCCCGCGAGGCGTTTGTAATCGGCGTCGAAAAATTCCTTGAAGGCCGGCGCGTCGCGATAATCGATCACGACGTCCGCCTTGTGCATGGCGTCCTGGAACGCGGGATCCGCGACGGCTTTGCGGATGACGTCGCGCAACTTCGTCAGCGTCGCGTCGGGGGTGCCGCCGGTGGCGAAGAGCCCCACCCACAAGTACGCTTCGACATCGAAGCCCGCCTCTTTCAGCGTCGGCGCATCGGCGGCCGCCGGCGAGCGCTTGAGGCTGGAGACCGCCAGCACGCGCAGCTTGCCGCCTTTGACGTGCGGAGCAACCGTGCCGAGCCCCTGCATCGTCGTGTCGACGTGGCCGCCCAGCAGTTGTATCACGGCCGGCCCGCCGCCGGTGGTCGGCACGTGGCGCATCTTGAGGCCGGCGGCATCGAGAAACATCGCGAACGGCACGTGGGTAATGCTGTACGGGCCGGACGACGAGAACGACATTTCGCCATTACGCGCTTTGGCGGCGGCGATGAGTTCGGTCAGCGATTTGACCGGCTTTTCAACCTGCACGGTGATTGTCAGCGGATCGGCGCTGAGCAGGGCGAGCGGCGCCAGCTGTTCCAGTTTGTAAGGCGAGTCGATGCCGTAAATCTTGTCCTTTTCGACCGCGAGATAAATGTTCGGCGTGGTCACCAGCACGTTGTAGCCGTCGGGCGGCTGGTTGGCGACAAACGCGGTGCCCGCCGCGGCGGTGCCGCCGGGTTTGTTGAGCACCGGCGCCGGCTGCTTGTAGAGTTTTTCGATCACCGCACCCAGCGGCTGCGCGTGTATCTGGTTCATGCCGCCGGGCGGGTTCGGCACGATCAGGTTGATCGCGCGCGCGGGAAAGTCCTGTGCGTAGCTGCCGACTGCGGCCAGGCTCAATCCGATGGCGAGTATTGAACGTTGCATGAATTTCTCCTCGGGATGGCGGGACAGCGCGCGCGTTGACGCCACGCTGTTACCGGAACCCGCGCACCGTAACTCCCATCGTATCGCCATGTCAACCGCCGCGCTGTCCGCCGGTTGGCAATCCACGCGTACTCCGTTAGCCTTACGCCACGCTTGCCGTTGACTCCCTCATCCTGTAACGCACCGCCAAGGACGCAACATGTTCAACCCGTTCCAGCCATTGCAGCTGATCAAGACCGAAGTCTTCATGTCGATGCCGGCGAAGTTCCGCAAGAAGTCGCGCTCCGCGTGGTCGGATCCCAACCGCCAGAATGCGGAAGTCGAATGTTTTCTCGAGGGCCCGTCGTTCGATCGCGACGGCAACCTGTGGTTCGTCGACATTCCGTTCGGGCGCATCTTCCGCATCACGCCGAAAAAAGACTGGGAACTGGTGACGCAGTACGACGGCTGGCCGAACGGGCTCAAGATCCACAAGGACGGCCGCATCTTCATCTGCGATTACAAGGAAGGTCTGCTCGTGCTGGACCCGAAAACCGGCAAGCTCGAAACGATGTTGCGCACCGCGTTCAGCGAAGGCTTCAAGGGGTTGAACGATCTGCACTTCGCGGCCAACGGCGACCTGTATTTCACCGATCAGGGCCAGACCGGCATCGCCGACCCAAGCGGGCGCGTCTTTCGCCTCGACACCAAGGGCCGGCTCGACCGCCTGTGCGACAACGTGCCGAGCCCGAACGGCATCACGCTGTCGACGACCGACAAGCATGTGTACGTCGGCGTCACGCGCTCGCAGCAGATCTGGCGGCTGCCGCTGATGGCTGACGGCACGATTTCCAAGACCGGCGTCGCGATTCAATTGTCGGGCGGCGTCGGCGGTCCCGACGGCGTCGAGATGGATTCCGAAAACGGGCTCCTCGTGTGCCAGCTCGGCGTCGGCGTCTGGCGCTTCGACAGCAACATGCTGCCCACCCACCTGATTTATTCGGAAGACCACAAGCACCACCACCTCGCGAACATCGCGTGCGGCGGGCCCGACAACAAGACGCTCTACATCACCGAATCGCTGTCCGGCGACATCCTGACGGCGAAGCTGCCGGTCGCCGGCAAGAAAATGTTCGCGCACCAGTAATCCCGCTGCGCTGCGCCGCGCCACGCCTTACAATACGAATTTCGGATCCCCCTTGTCATCCATCGACGTCACGCGCGACGGCGACATCGCCACCGTCGCGCTCAATAATCCCGGCAAGTTGAACGCGCTGACCATCGCGATGTGGCGCGAGCTTGCGCGCGTCATGCGCGAACTGTCGGCGCGACGACGCGTTGCGCTGCATCGTGCTGCGCGGCGCGGGCGATGAGGCGTTCGCCGCGGGCGCCGACCTCGAGGAGTTCGTCACCGAGCGCGCAACGCTCGCGCAGGCCAAAACCTATCACCACGAATACGTCGAACGGCGTGTTGAAGGCGGTCGGCGAATGCCGGCATCCGACGGTCGCGATGATCAAGGGGCCGTGCGTCGGCGGCGGTCTGGAAATCGCGTGCAATTGCGATCTGCGCATTGCCGGCGAGTCGGGGCGCTTCGGCGTGCCGATCAACCGGCTGGGGTTCGCGATTGCGTACGACGAGCTCGCCGGCTTGCTCGCGCTCGCGGGACGCGCGGTCGCGGCGGAAATACTGCTCGAAGGCCGCGTGTGGGACGCGCGAGGAAGCGTTTGCGAAAGGCCTGCTCACGCGCGTCGTGCCCGACGCCGATGTCGAGCGCGAAGCGTACGCGACCGCGCGCCGCATCGCCGACGGCGCGCCGCTGGTGGCGCGCTGGCACAAGCAGTTCATCCGCCGCCTGACGGTCAGGCGCGCCGCCGCTGACCGCCGCCGAGATCGACGCGAATTTCGATTACTTGAAGACCGACGACTATCGCACCGGACTCGACGCTTTCATTCACAAGAAAAAACCGAAATTCAAAGGAAGTAAATCTTGCCGCAAAGGACGCGAAGGACGCAAAGGGAATCAAAAGAAAGAACAGATTGTAAGTTATACTTCGTTGCGGCTTAATTTGCTTTTCCTTGAGTCCTTCGCGTCCTTTGCGGCGAAGCTTTAAAAGGAAAAAATGTCAGGACCGTTATCGCATATCAAAGTGCTCGATCTCTCGCGCGTGCTCGCGGCACCGTGGGCGGCGCAGAATCTCGCCGATCTCGGCGCCGAGGTCATCAAGGTCGAGCGTCCGCTCAAAGGCGACGACTCGCGCTCCTACGCGCCGCCGTATCTCAAGGACGCGCAAGGCAAGGAGACGCGCGAGTCGGCGTATTTCTGCGCGGCGAACCGCGGCAAGAAATCGATCACGATCAACATCTCCAAGCCCGAGGGCCAGCAGCTCGTGCGCGAGCTCGCGACACAATTGCGACGTGCTGATCGAGAATTACAAAGTCGGCGATCTCGCGCGCTACGGTCTCGGTTACGACGACATCAAAGCACTCAATCCCGGGCATCATCTATTGCTCGGTGACGGGCTTCGGCCAGACCGGCCCCGACAAGGACCGCCCCGGCTACGATTTCATGGCGCAGGGCATGGGCGGACTGATGAGCATCACCGGCGAGCGCGACGATCTGCCGGGCGGCGGGCCGCAGCGCGTCGGCGTGCCTATCATCGATCTGACGACCGGCATGTACGCGACGATCGCGATCTGCGCGGCGATCGCCAATCGCGCGGTGACCGGCAAGGGCCAGTGGATAGACGTGGCGCTGCTCGATTCCTGCGTCGCGTTTCTCGCGAACCAGGCGATGAATTACTTCGCCACCGGCGAGTCGCCGCGCCCGCTCGGCAACGCGCATCCCAACATCGTGCCCTACCAGACGTTCAAGACCGCCGACGGCGCGCTGATCCTCGCGTGCGGCAACGACAACCTGTTCAACAAATTCTGCGACGTCGCCGGTTGCGCGCATCTCGCGCAAGGACCCGCGCTTCTCCACCAACGGCGAGCGCGTGAAAAACCGCGACGAGATCACGCGTCTGTTGAACGAGATTTTCCTGAAGCGCCCCACGCGCGAGTGGGTGAAGTTGCTCGACGACGCGGGGGTCGCCAACGGCCCGATCAACACCATCGCGCAGGTGTTCGAGGAGCCGCAGGTGCAGGCGCGCGGCATGAAGATCGAGCTGCCGCACGCGGCGGCAGGCTCGGTGCCGCTGGTGGCGAGTCCGATGAAATTTTCAGGCACGCCGATCAAGCACGAAGTGCCGCCGCCGGTGCTGGGTCAGCATACCGATGAAATTCTGCGCGGCGTCTTGAAGAAGAATGACGCGGAGATTGCGAAGCTGCGCACTGACGGGGTGATCTGAATAAGGGTTGGCACGGTCTGCGCGAGACGTTGCAAATGTGGGAATGCTTACACGCGCGTTAGGCTGCGTATTTACGGGGTAGCCGACAAGTGATATCATAACTGCCTGCAATTGATAGCAAAGGTGATGTCATGGCTAATCTCAGTGTGCGAGGAGTAGCGGAAAAATCCCTGCAACGCATCAAGCAAACCGCCAAGCGCCGGGGCGTGAGCGTGAACCGGCTGATTACCGATATGCTCAATGCGGAAACTGGCCTGACGCCGGCGGCAAATCAGTTCACTGCGTACCATGATCTGGACAAGCTGGCCGGTACCTGGAGTGCCGCGGAGGCGCGTGCGTTTGAGGAGGCCACCGCTTCGTTCGGGCAGATCGACGAAGGACTTTGGCGTTGAGGCGCATCCTTATTGACACCAACGGATACGCCGCCTTCAAACGCGGCGATACGGGGACGCTGGAAATCCTTCGCCGTGCGCCAGAAATCGCTCTGAACGCTACGGTAATCGGCGAATTGCTCGCTGGTTTTGCCAGTGGCAGTCACGCCGCAAAAAACAGGCGTGAACTCGCCGAATTCCTGCACAGCCCCAGAGTGCGGCAACTGACGGTGGACGCCGAGACCGCCGAACATTACGCCGTGCTGTTCGCTGGCTTGCGAAAAAAAGGCCGCCCGGTTCCAACCAACGATCTGTGGATAGCGGCGTCAGCCATGCAGCATGGCTACGCGGTATTCAGTTTCGACAAACATTTTGCCGAGATGGAAAACCTCATCGTGGGCAGTGTGTTGGAAGACTTCCTGCCATGATCAAATGATTTTGTTCTGGAAAATGTAGCGTCGCCGCGCGCCGCGGCAGGTTCGGCGCCGTCGGCGGCAAGTCCGATGCAGTTTTCAGGTACGCCGATCAGGTGTGATGCGCCATCGCTGTGGACGATAGTCTTGTTGAACAAAGGAAGCGTTTCATAGCCAGCGGCGAACTTTGGCTGCGTAAACGGAATAGGCGTCGCCGAACATCGTCAAGAGCACGCGTTCTTCCGGCGCGATCTGAAACCGGTTGATGTAAAGCACGAAAGCCACGGGCCCGGTCAACGCCCAGACGCTGGACAGAAACACCGACCACGCGACAAGAACGAACATGATCCGCCGAGGTACATCGGGTTGCGGGAAAACCGGTAGATGCCCGAATCGACCAGCGAGGATGTCGTCTCCGGTTTCATCGGATTGACGGTCGTTTTTGCGCGGCGGAACGACACGATCCCGGCAATGCTGACGGCCACACCCGCAATGAAGAACCGCCGCGGCGACTATGGCGCGCATCAAGTCGGGCAATTCAAGCGGCGGAGCGGCCCGGGATATCCACCACATACCGGCAGCGATAAGCACAGGTCACGACAGGCGGTGGAATCTTGAGTTCTAACGCTTGCATCAGGTTTCGTCCTAGCGCAGCAAAGCTCTATTCATTGTCGCGTTTAGCCGCAACAACCGATTCGACTTGATGAATCCTACAGTATCCTCTCGATAAACTTCCACTCGGCGGGATCGACCGGCGTGATCGACAGCCGGTTGCCGCGCTGCAGGAGTTGCATCTTGGCGAGCTTGGGATAGGTTCGCAGTTCAGACAGCGGCACCAGCCGCGTTTTCTTGACGAGCTTCACGTCGACGTGCACCCAGCGCGGATTGTCGCGCGTGGCCTTGGGATCGAAGTACTTGCTCTTGCGGTCGAACTGGGTTTCGTCGGGATAGGCGAGCTTGCTGACTTCGGCGATGCCGGCGATGCCCGGCACTTCGCAGCTCGAGTGGTAAAACAACACCTGATCGCCGAGCTGCATCTGGTCGCGCATGTAATTGCGCGCAAGGTAATTGCGCACGCCGAACCACGCCGTGGATTTTTTCGGCGCGCGCGCGAGATCGTCGATGCTGCATTCGTCGGGTTCGGATTTCATCAGCCAGTAGCGCATGGGTTTCCGTGGTAATGAGTGTTGGGTAATGAGCGATGAGCGACAGAGTTGATGAATTAGGGGTGAAATTACCCATTACTCATGACGGCTTCTATTCTAGATTTTAAAGCAAGCGCAGCGCGCTCTTGCGTTAATATTGCGGCCTGCATCGAAATTCGCCCACCAGGAGAGGTCATGATACGCAAGCTGAGAACGGAACGCGACAACCAGCAATGGATGCTCGATCTCGCGCTCAACATGCGCGGGCGGGTGCAGAACTTCGAGCGCGACGATCTCGAAGTGCCGGCGGGCAAGCGCGCGCGCAACTACCGCATGCTGCCCAAAGTGTGGCGCGAAGCGGCCGAGCGCAATGAGACAGCTCGCGCGGCGCGCGCGAGGCGCAGGGCGCGCAATGCGACCGCCACCTTTCATTACGACCACGCGATCGAAGCCTACCGCATGGCGCAGCACCCGATTTTTTTCGACAACCATCCGGTCAAGAAAGCGCTGTATCGCAAGTTGAACGAAATGGTCGACCGCCGCTCCGACGGTCGCGGACTATCCGATCGAGCGCGTCGAGGTGCCGTTCGACGACGGCAAAACGATTTCGTGCCTCTTTCACCTGCTGCCGGACCGGCGCAAGGCGCCGGTGGTGATTTACGTGCCGGGCATGGACCAGACCAAGGAAGTGTTTCCGAAGGCGAGCCACAACATCGCGCTGTCGCGCGGCTTTCACGTGCTGGCGATCGACGGCCCCGGCCAGGGCAATTCCAACATCCAGAAAATCCGCTCGGTCGGCGACAACTACGAGCGCGCCGGCGCGGCGGTGATCAGCTATCTGATGAAGCGGCCGGAAGTCGACAAGAAGAAGATCGCGATCTACGGCATCAGCATGGGCAGCTACTGGTCGCTGCGGCTCTCGAGCTACGACCATCGCGCGGCGGCGGTCGTGAGTTCGGTCGCGTGCTTCAACCCGAACAACACGATCTTCACGCAGTCCTCCCCGCGCTTCAAGCAGATGTTCATGTACATGGCCGGTTACGACAACGAGGAAAAATTCGACGTCGAAGTCGCCAAGGGCATGACCGTGCGCGGCTATCTCGACAAGATCAAGTGCCCGACGCTGCTTGGTGACCGGCGAGTTCGATCCGCTGTGCCCGCTCGAGGACGCGGTCGAAGCGTTCGACGATCTCAAGGTGCCGAAGGAAATGTGGGTGTTCGAGAACCAGTACCACCCGCTGTGGGGCATCGCCAATCTCGGCGGCATGGATTGCCACGACTACGTGCTCGACTGGCTGAAGGGCTTGTTCTCCGGCAAGCGCGTGCCGAAGAAAAGCGGGCGCGTCGCCTACATCAAGGAGCACGGCGACGGGCCGTGGGGCAAGTGCGAGTGGACGCCGCCGATCAAGCGCGGGCAGGCGTATTTTTAGCGAGACATTTTGCTATTCGTCATCCCCGCGCAGGCGGGGATCCAGAGAATCCTGTTTTAAAGCGCGTAAATTTCCTGGACTCCCGCGTACGCGGGAGTGACGATGCTTCTTGCGTCAATTGATCTCCAGCGCAAGCCGCCCGGCCGTCGCATTGCGGCGTATCAGTTCGTGCGCTTCTTCCACGCGGTCGAGCGTAAAGATCTGCGTCACCACCGGCTTGATGCGTTTCAAGCGCACGAGTTCGAGCGTCTGCGCGATCTCGGCGGCGTTCACGTAGCGCGACGCGTGCATCTCGAGGCCGCGGTGCAGAAAGTCGAGCGGGTTTACGGTAAAGCCCGGGTCCGCGCCGTAAACCGATTTGGGTTGCGCGCCTATGATCACGAGGCGGCCGCGCATGGCGAGCGCCTGCATGCCGGCTTCCAAAGTCGCGCGGCTGGCGACGATGTCGATCACCGCGTCAACGCCCAGACCTTGCGTCAGCGCCTTGACCTCGTCCGCGAGCTTGGAGTTGCGCGCATCGATGACGTCATCGGCGCCCATTTTTTTCGCCAGTGCGAGTTTGTCGTCGCCGATGTCGGCGGCCAGCACGCGCGCTCCGCATAGCCGCGCCATCTGCACCATGTGTATGCCCACGCCGCCGCCGGCGCCGATGATCAAGCACGCTGTCGCCGGGGCCGAGGCGGGCTTCCTTGTGACACGCGTGATAAGGCGTCGCAATCGCATCCGACGCCACCGCGGCATCGACATACGCGACGCCGTCGGGTATCGGTACGGTATTGCGCTCGGGCAGCACGACGTACTCCGCGTAACCGCCGTCAGTCGCCGACGCCGATATTGCCGCGCGGATTCAGGCACAGCGTTTCGCGTCCGGCGCGGCACTGCCGGCATTGCCCGCAGGTGATGTAGAAATGGTTGGTCACGCGCTGGCCGACTTTGACGGTGCGCACCGCTGCGCCGACCTCGACGATGTCGCCGGCGATTTCGTGTCCCGGAATGCGCGGGTACGACGTGACGCGGCCCGGCGTGGCGATCAGATTGACCACGGTGAGCCCGATGCCGCACGCGCGCACGCGCACCAGGACATCGGTGGGACCGATTTTAGGCATCGGCGACGTCTTCGAGCCGGAGCGGCTGCCCCATGCCGTGCAGGACCATGGCTTTCATCGCTCGAACCTCAACACGTAGATGCCGTGGTTCTTGTCGGACACGAAAATATTGCCGCGGCAGTCGGCGAGCACGTCTTCGGACTGCGTGACGAGTCCGGTTTTCGGCAGCGGGCCGCGCCGCGCCACCGGATCCGGCGGCAGAAAATAGCCGATCTCTTTCGGCGCGCGTTCGTCGGCGATGTCGTAGGCGCGCAGTCCGGCGTTGAAGTAGGTAAGGAACACGATAGTTCTCGTCCTGCAACAGGATGTCCTGGAATTGCGGTTGATGCTGGTTGTGCGGGCCGAAGCGCCCGGGCCGCGCGCAGAAGTTCGGATACGGCGCGCCCGCCGGCGGATGCGGCAGCGGAAACAGCGAAATCAAGCGCGGACGCGTCTCGACGCTCACGTCGACGATGCCGGCGAAGCCGAGCGGCTCGTCGCAATTTTCCGCGATCGCTTCGGAATTCACCACGACCAGCGGCCGCTTGGTCAGCGGCAGCGCGGTGTGCACGGCGATGCGCGACGCGAACGGCGGCGAGAACGGCAGATCGCTGACGAGCTTCGGCGCTTTGAGGTCGGTGATGTCGAGTATGACGAAGCCGCCGCCGCCGTACGGCAAATACGCGCGGTTGCCCATGACGTAGGCGCCGCCGTGCAGCAAGGTGTCTTTGGGCGCGCCGCTTTCGCCGCCCGCGGTCCACTGGCCCGTGGCGCCACCAGCGCGAAATTTCGCGCGGATGCGCCGGATCGGCAATGTCGACGATCTGGTAAATGTGACCGTCGTAGCCGTCGGGCAGCGCCGTCGCGTGCACGTAGTTGCCGCCGGCGTAGTAGTTGCGATGCGTGCCTTTGCCGCCGGTCTTGTAATGGCCGAGTTGACGCGGGTTTTCAGGGTCGGCCAGGTCCCAGATCAGAAAGCCTTCGCCGAATTTGCCGCTGCCGTCGTCGCCCCAGCCGGGCGGTATGCGTTCCATCGACGTGATCATGCGCCCGTCGGCGATCTGCACCTGCAGCGTCCAGGTGTTGGGCGGGCCTTCGATGTAGCGCACGAAGCGCGGATTGCGCGGGTCGGTGACTTCGACGATGGACAGCCCGCTGCACCAGAGCTGCGCGACATAGAGGTACCAGCGCTCGCCGGCTTTGTGCAGCGCCATCTTGAAACCGGGACGGTCTTCGAGCCCGATGTAACCGATGGGTTCGAAACCTTTGCTGTAAGCCTTGCCGGGCGGGAGCGTCATGCAACCTCTGTGAAAATTTGTTGCCGGGATTATGTGCGGTGCGGGCTCGTCAGTCCATCGGATCCTTGGCGTATGCGATGAGTTCCTTCCTTGCCTTCACGGGTTGCGACGGGTGCGCGAGCAGCACGAGCGGCGGCGCACGGCAGCAGTGCCCAACCAACGGATTTCCCGCACGCGCGTGCTGGCGCAGAAAATGTCGGAAAGCCTGGGCCAGCAATTCGTCGTCGACAACCGTCCCGGCGCGCGCCAGGTTATCGGTTCGAGGCCGTCGCGCGGAGCGCGCCCGACGGCTATACATTGTTGATGGCGGCAAGCGCGAGCGTGATCACGCGCATCCTTGCGCCGCCCGAGGTGAAGGAGCGTCTCGCTGCGGATGGCGCGGTGCGGTCGGCAACCGTCCCGATGAATTCGCGGCTTATATCCGCGCAGAACTCGTGAAGTGGGGCAAGATAGTGAAGGCCGGCGGAATCAAGTTGGAATGATTTAAATCGGTAATGAGTGACGAGTGATGAGTAATGCGCGTTACCCTACACCCTTCACTCATCACCCATTACTCATTACTCGAAATGCGGCATTACGCCGCATTTTCTTTAAAGGGTCCCCCGCAGATGCCGTTGGGCCCGCATCTTGAACCAAAGGCTCAAGTGGTCGCTTTCCGGGCACATCAGGCGCTTCCTGTCGGACGCGCACAACAGCGCCGCTATGGGCCGCAACCAGTTAACAAATATTGGTTCAAAGACTTTAAGGCCCTGACGAACACCGCAGGGGATAGACCTGCCGCCGGCCCTGTCAGCGACCAGCTAAAACAACTTTTCCTGATCAGCGAGTGCCTGATCGAGCGTTGTCTCGATGCCGGCCATTCTACGCTTGAACTCGGACACATCAAAACTGCCGAGCCGCGTGGTCAGGAATTCGTGCGAGATGTTAAGCGCGGCCATGATCGCGATGCGGTCAAGGCCGTTGATCTTGCCCTGGTCCTTGATCTCCTGCATCTTGCGATTCAGGTAGTCGACCGCTTCCTGCAGCGACTTCTGTTCGTCCGGCGCGCACGCGACGCGAAATTCGCGTCCCATGATGCTGATCTGCATGCCTGTCGGATCGACGCTCATGCTTATTCTTCGGGAATCCGGGTGAGCAGCGCTTCCAGGCGCGTTTTGGCGTCGCCGATTCTCTCGGTCAATTGTTTATTGTCGTTTTGCGCGGACGCGAGTTGCTGGCGCAACTCGTGGTTGTCCGTGCGCAGCCGCTGGCACAGCGCGACAAACTGATTTATTTTGTCCTCGAGCGACTTGAGTTCGACGTCCATAGTGACACTATAGTTTCAAAAATCCTGATAAGTCAATATCTAACGCTCATTTTTGAATGTGGTTTGATATCACGTGTGCACTGTCGCGTAGTGAGCCATTGCCCTGATTTTGTTGAGCCTGTTCCGGATATTGCCGCGCAGCAAGCGAATTTCGCCGCGATGCGACGACCATCAGCGGGCGCTTGCCCTGCGCCTGACGTAGAATCATTCGATGTCGCGCGCGGGCGGAATGCTCACGCGCGACTCGGTTCCAGGTGCCCGGGCTTAAGATTCTTCGGCTCGGGATAATCGGGAAACAGGTGCAGTCTGTATTTCAATCCTGTGCTGCCCCCGCAACGGTAAGTGAGCGTGGGCGCGCCACTAGTGCCACTGAGCTTTACCGCTCGGGAAGGCGGCGCGCCAAATCTCATGAGCCCGTAGACCGGCCTCGGACCGCTGGGTAAGGTAATGCCGCGGGGAAGCGGCGTTCGCGTGCCGTTCACGGTCCGATTAACGTTTCCCTGCGGTGTTTCCTTGTGCGATCAATCCGCGCGCGGCGGGCGTGCGTCGGTTCGAGGAAAATTGCGTGCAATCGGTTTTCAAACTTCACTCCGTAAGATTGTCATTTGTCGCCTGCCTGGCGGCCGCCGCGCCAAGTGCGGGCGCGCAGCAACCGGTGCCAGCGAGCCCGGGCGGCGAAATCGTGGTGACCGCCACGCGAATTCGGGAAAATGCCGCCGATGCGAGTCAGCATGTGACGGTCATTACGGCCGCCGACATTGCCGCGGGCGGCCAGCAGACGCTCGCCGAATTGTTGCAAATGCGCGGCGGCGTTGAAATTACCAATAGCGGTGGCCTCGGCCAGCCGACCGGCGTCTCGATACGCGGGGCGGAGACGCGGCACACCCTGGTGCTCGTCGATGGCTTGCGCTTGGGCTCGGCGACCGCGGGATCAACGCCCATCGAAAATATTCCGTTGAGCCAGATCGAGCGCATCGAGATCGTGCCCGGCCCGCTCAGCAGTCTCTACGGGTCGGACGCAATCGGCGGCGTGATCCAGATCTTCACCAAGAGCGCAGCGGGCGGTGCGAGCGCAAAAATCGGCGCGGGTTCTTTTCGTAGCGGCGAGGTGAACGCGTCTTTCGGGCGGCGCGTCAACAATACCGAATTCAACATCAGCGTTGGCACGCTGCAGAGCAACGCGTTCAATGCCACCAAAACCACCATACCCTTCGCCCAATTCAACCCGGACAATGACGGCTACCGCAATACGAACTTCTCCGCCCGGCTGGTCCATCATTTGAGCCCCCGTCACGAACTCGGCTTTACCGCGTTCGAAAGTCAGGGTTCGACTCATTTCGATGCGGGGTCCGCGACCGACGACGTCAATCGTCAGACGCTCGGCGCCTTCGCAGTTTATAGCCGCAACCAGCTTACCGACAGCTGGACCAGCCTGGTGCGGCTCGGCACCAGTCGCGACAAATCAGTGACCGTCGGCGCGTTCCCCGGTTATTTCCAGACCGATCAACAGCAGGCGACCTGGCAGAACGATATTCTGCTGCCATCAGGAACGCTCGTTGCCGGGCTCGAATATCTCGACCAGCACGTGGGCAGCGCTACGGCCTACACCCAAAACAACCGCACCGTCGCGAGCGCGTTTGGCGGCTATCGCGGATCGTTCGGCAAGCATGGCGTGCAGGTGAACGCGCGGCACGACGCGAGCAGCCAGTTCGGCGGCCAGAACACCGGGTCGCTCGGTTACAGCTATCGTTTGACGCCCGAGTTGCGGCTGCGCGCCGCTGCCGGCACCGCGTTCAAGGCGCCCACCTTCAATGATCTTTATTTTCCCGATCAGCCGCCTTTTTTCTTCAGCAATCCGAATCTGTTGCCGGAACGCTCGCGCAGTCGAGAGGCCGGTGTCGACGTCGACGCGGCGGGGCACAGTCTCGCGTTAACGGCATTCGAAAACGATATCACCAACCTGATCACGATCGTCACCGATCCCGCGACTTTCGTATCGACGACGCAGAACCTCGCCCAGGCACGCATCCGGGGCGCCGAACTCGCCTATCGCGCCGAGTGGCGGAGCTGGCAGGCGCGCGTGCAGGCCACCGTGCAGGACCCGCGCGACGAAGTTACCGGGTTTCTCCTGCGACGGCGCGCGCCGCAGTTCGGCAGCGTGCGCGTGAAGTACGCGCTGGGGTCGTGGAATCTCGGCGGTGAACTTGCCGGCAGCAGCTACCGTTACGACTCGACAACCGAGGCCGCCAACGCGCGGCTCCCGGGCTACGGGCTTGTCAATCTCACCGCGGGCCACCCGCTGTCGCGCGTATGGTCGGTGAACGCCCGCTGGAACAACGTATTCAACCGCCATTACGAGCTCGTGCAGTTCTACAACACGCCGCGCAGCAACCTGTTCGTGTGGTTCGCGTATCAAGCACCGTAAGCGCAACGGCGTCGTTTTCATTTGTCTCGCAACTTTGCTATTGTTGCGCCCATGCTACGCATGACGAGCACCGAACTGTACTGGCGCCTCTTGCGCCAGATTGCGCCGTACCGGCTCATTTTTGGCGTGGCGCTGCTCGGAATGGTGATCGTGGCGTTGACGGAAATCGCGCTGCCGGCGTTGATGAAGCCGCTGCTCGACGGCACCTTCGTGCACAAAGACGAAACGCTGATGCGCTGGATGCCGCTGATCATTCTCGGCATCACCGCGGTGCGCGGCGGCGGCGAGTACATGGCGTCGTACTCGATCAACTGGGTCGGCAACAAGCTGGTCACGGATTTGCGCGTCGCCATGTTCGGCAAGCTGCTCACGCTGCCGACCGCCGTACTACGACGATCATGCCAGCGGCAACCTGATTTCCAAGCTGACCTACGATGTAACCCAGGTCACCGCCGCGGCAACCAGCGTGCTGACGGCGATATTCAAGGACTCGGTGTCGTTGGTGGGGCTGCTCGCGTACATGCTGTGGCTCAACTGGAAGCTCACGCTGCTCGCACTCGTGATGACGCCGTTGATCGTCGGCGTGGTGCGGCTGATCAGCGTGCGGCTGCGCAACAGCAGCCGCGCGGTGCAGCAGGTCATGGGCGACGTCACGCAGGTTTTGCAGGAAACGATAGACGGGCACAAGGTGGTGAAGCTGTTTGGCGGGCAGCGCTACGAGGCTGCGCGTTTCGGCGAGCAGGCCAACCGCGTGCGCAGCTTCATGATGAAGCAGGTCACGGCGGCGGCGGCCAGCGTGCCGGTGGTGCAACTCCTGGCCGGTGTCGCGCTCGCCACCATCGTTTATCTGGCCACCCAGCAGTCGAACGCCAACGAGATCACCGTCGGTGAATTCGTGTCGTTCATCACCGCCATGTTGATGCTGACCGCACCGCTCAAACGCATCACGAGCGTCAACGAGCCGCTGCAACGCGGACTCGCCGCCGCCGAGAGCGTGTTCGAACTCATCGATCAGGCCGGCGAGAACGACCGCGGGCAGACGGAACAATCGCACGCGCGCGCGGCGAGATCCGCTTCGATAACGTGAGTTTTTCGTACGGCAGCGCCGGCATGCGCTGGCGCTTGATGCGATCACGCTCACCATCAATCCCGATGAAACCGTGGCGCTGGTCGGCGCATCCGGCGGCGGCAAGAGCACGCTCGCCAATCTGGTGCCGCGTTTTTACCGCCCGACCGGCGGGCGCATACTGCTCGACGGCCACGATCTGGAGACGCTGACGCTCGCCAGCCTGCGCGCCAACATCGCGCTGGTGAGCCAGGACGTCGTGCTCTTCAACGACAGCGTCGCGGCCAATATCGCGTACGGCGTGATGCGCGACACCAGCGAGGCGGACATCGTCGCCGCGGCCGAAGCCGCGCACGCGATGGAATTCATCCGCGAGATGCCGCAGGGACTCAATACGCTGGTGGGCGAGAACGGCGTCAAGCTGTCGGGCGGCCAGCGCCAGCGGCTGGCGATCGCGCGCGCGCTGCTCAAGAATGCGCCGGTGCTGATACTGGACGAGGCGACTTCGGCGCTCGATTCCGAATCGGAGCGCCACGTGCAGGCGGCGCTCGAGACGCTGATGCAGGGACGCACGACGCTGGTGATCGCGCACCGCCTGTCGACGATCGAAAAGGCCGGCCGCATCGTCGTGCTCGACCGCGGGCGCATCGCCGAAATCGGCAGCCATCGCGAGTTGCTGGCGAAAAGCGGGCATTTATGCCAAACTCTACAATATCCAGTTCAAGCTGCAGGAACCGGCGTAACTCCAGCCCATGGCACATATCTCGGTAGTGGTCCCGGTATACAAGGCCGAATCCTGTCTGGAGGAGTTGTATCGGCGGTTGAAGGGCGCGCTCGAGCCGATCACGCGGGATTTCGAGATCGTGCTCGTCGAAGACTGCGGCGGCGACCGCTCGTGGCAGATCATCACGGAACTCGCGCAGCGCGACGCGCGCGTCAAAGGCCTGCAGTTCAGCCGCAATTTCGGCCAGCATTGCGGCATTACGGCCGGGCTGGATCACTGCGACGGCGACTGGGTGATCGTGATGGACTGCGATCTGCAGGACCGGCCCGAGGAAATTCCGCGCCTCTACGCGAAAGCGCGGGAGGGCTATGAAATCGTGCTCGCGCGGCGCGGCAAGCGCAATCATCCGCTGTTCAAGCGCCTGCTGTCGTGGACTTTTTACCGGTTGTTCAGTTATCTCGCCGACACCGAGTACGATCCGCAGGCCGGCAACTACCGGATCGTCTCGCGCAAAGTGGTCACTGCATACCGCACCATGCGCGAACGGTCGCGGTTTTTCGGCAGCCTCGTCAACTGGATGGGGTTTCCGACCGCGAGCATCGATGTCCAGCATGCCGACCGCCACGATGGACACTCGAGTTATACGTTCGGCAAACTGTGGTTGCTCGCCACCGAAACCATCATCGCCTACTCGGACAAGCCGTTGCGGCTCGCGATCCGCGGCGGATTTCTGCTCGCCGCGCTGGCGTTTTTGTGCGGCGTCTACGTGGTGGTCAGAATTCTGCTTGTACGGCTCTCCCGTCGCCGGGTGGAGCAGCCTGATCGTCTCCATCTATTTCATCGGCGGTATAATCATCGCGCTGCTCGGCATCATCGGGATTTATCTCGGCAGAACCTACGACGAAACCAAGAAACGCCCCCTTTACCTAATCCACCGTTCGACTTTTGATGAGCGAAACCAGACAGATTAAGCCGGTGCCGTGGGATAAGGCCGCATTCGGTTTTGACTGCTTTGAAATCGCTGACCCGCATCCGGAGCTGCTGAAAAAGGCGTTGACGACGACCGGCCATTACACGGTGAAAGTCGACCCGCTCGCCGACAAGTCGTCGCTGCACGAGTACGGTTTTTACTATTGCGATACGCTGATCGAACCGTGGTGCACGGCCGACCAGCTGAAAGATTTCGCGCGCGCAGGGGTGTCTTGCTCGACAGAGCGTGCCGCTTGGAGGCGATCGTCGAAATCTGTCACAACGCGTTTTTTTACGGGCGCTTTCACCGCGACTTCAATATCGACTCGAAGCAGGCCGACGCCCGTTATGAGAACTGGCTGACGGAACTTTATCGCGCCGGCCAGGTTTACGGCCTGCTGTTTGAGGGCAACGTCGCCGGATTCATCGCGCATTCCGGCGACAAACTGGTCTTGCACGCGATGAGCGCGGCCTACCGCGGCAAGGGGCTCGCCAAGTTTTTCTGGAGCAAGGTGTGCCGGCAGTTGTTTGACGCAGGGGCACGCCGAAATTCAAAGCTCGATCTCGTTCGTGAACATGGCGGTCATCAATCTCTACGCGGCACTGGGCTTTCGCTTTCGCAGTCCGGTCGATGTTTACCATCGGATGGTGCCATGAGTTACGTTTATGTGCTGTGCACCGTGCTGCTCACGGTCTACGGCCAGATCGCGATCAAGTGGCAGGTGCTTGAAGGCGGGGCCGTTTCCCGCGGACCCCACGGAGAAAATCCAGTTTCTCGGCCGCCTGCTCGTCAATCCGTGGGTGATCAGCGCGTTCGCGGCGGCGCTGCTGGCGTCGGTGGCGTGGATGGCGGCGATGACACGTCTCGAACTCTCGCACGCCTATCCGTTCATGAGCCTCGCATTCGTGCTGGTCATGCTGTGCAGCGCCTGGTTCTTCAGCGAGCCGATCACGCCGATGAAGGTCGCCGGCATTGCGCTGGTGGTGCTCGGTCTGGTGGTCGGGAGCCAGGGTTGAAGATTTGCCAGCGCTGTCAGGCGAATTTCGAACATGACGGCTGGCAGTGCTCCGCCTGCGGGTTTGCGCCGCCGGTGAAGGATGGATTTCCCGCGTTCGCACCCGCGCTGGCCGCCGGCAACGAAGGCTACGACGACAGCTATTTCGCGCAACTGTATGCGCTCGAAGCGCGCAACTACTGGTTTCGCGCGCGCAACGCGCTATTGACGTGGGCGATGCGCAAATATTTTGCGGCCGCGCGCATGTTTCTTGAAATCGGCTGCGGCACCGGGTTCGTGCTCGCCGGCGTCGCCCGCGCCATGCCGCAACTCACCGTTTACGCGAGCGAGGTATCGAGCAGCGGGCTGCCGTTCGCGGCGCAGCGCGTGCCGCGTGCCGAGTTCATGCAGATGGACGCGCGCGCGATCCCGTTTGTCGCGCATTTCGACGTGGTCGGCCTGTTTGACGTGCTCGAGCATATCGACGAGGACGCGGCCGTGCTGGCGAGAGGCGCACCGCGCGTTGCGCGGCGGCGGCGGCCTGATCGTTACCGTGCCGCAGCACCGCTTCCTGTGGAGCGTCTATGACGAACACGCGCACCACGTGCGCCGTTACGCCGCGACGGAATTGCGCGCCAAGGTGTTGCAGGCGGGATTCCGCGTCGTCATGATGACGTCGTTTGTGTCCCTGCTGTTGCCGCTGATGGTGTTGTCGCGCCGCTTGCAGAATACGCCCGCGGCGGACTACGACGTGCTGGCGGATTTGCGCGTCGGCCGCATCGCGAACTTCCTGCTCGCGTCGGTGCTTGCCGTCGAGCGCGTCCTGATCCGTCTCGGCATCCGGTTTCCGGCCGGCGGCTCGCTGTTGCTGGTTGCCCGGCGGAATTGAAGTATCCTTGAGGCTATGAAGATCCCGTTCAACAAGCCCACCGCGGTCGGCGCGGAACTCGCCAATATCGCCGATGCGCTGGCGCGCGGCCACCTGTCGGGTGACGGGTATTACACCAAGCGCTGTCATGAGTGGCTCGAACGGCGGCTCGGCTGCCCGCGCGCGCTGCTGACGCATTCGTGCACCGGCGCGCTCGACATGGCCGCCATCCTGTGCGATCTGGCGCCCGGCGACGAAGTCATCATGCCGTCGTATACCTTCGTTTCGACGGCGAATGCGTTTGCGCTGCGCGGCGCGGTGCCGGTATTCGTCGACGTGCGCCGCGACACGATCAACATCGACGAAAGCCTGATCGAGGCCGCGATCACGCCGCGCACGCGGGCGATTGCGGTGGTGCATTACGCGGGGCTCGCGTGCGAAATGGACGCGGTGATGGCGATCGCCGAGCGCCACAAGCTGCTCGTCGTCGAAGACGCCGCGCAGGCGCTGCTCGCGACTTACAAAGGACGCAATCTGGGCACGATCGGCCACTTCGGCTGCTTCAGCTTTCACGAAACCAAGAACCTGCTCTCCGGCGAGGGCGGTGCGCTGCTCGTCAACGACGCACGGTTCATCGAGCGCGCCGAGATCGTGCGCGAGAAAGGCACCAACCGCAGCCGCTTTCTGCGCGGGGAGGTCGACAAATATACGTGGGTCGATCTCGGCTCCTCGTACCTGCCGAGCGAAATGATCGCGGCGTTTCTCGACGCCCAGCTCGCGCATGCCGATGAAGTGATTGCGCGGCGGCGCGCAATATGGGCGCGCTACCGGGCGGGTCTCGCGGAACTGGCGGATTCCGGCGCAATCGAATTGCCGCACGTCGCCGCGGCCGACCGCGTGGCCAACGGTCATATTTTTTACGTCCTGACCGACACGCTGGCGACGCGGCTTGGCACTGGCGGCGCATCTGAAGGCGCGCGACATGCTTGCGGTCGCGCATTACGTGCCGTTGCATTCGTCGCCGGGCGGGCGTAAATTCGGCCGCGCGAGCGGCAGCTTCACGGTGACCGACGACATAGCCGACCGCCTGCTGCGGCTGCCGATTTATTTCGGCATCACGGACGCCGAGGTCGACAGCGTGATCGACGCCGTCAAGGGATTTTACTCAACGCGTGCCGCCGCGACGCTCTGAGGTGCAGGCGACAGCCTGTGTACTGACCGCATCGCCCGCCATTAGCGATGCTGTTTAACTCCTACGTTTTCATTTTCGTGTTCCTGCCGGTGACCCTGGCGGGATTTTTCCTGCTCGGCCGCTTTCAGCCCAAACTGGCGGCGGCGTGGCTCACCGCCGCCTCGCTTTTTTTCTACGGGTGGTGGAATCCGCTGTACGTTGGGCTGCTCGGCGCTGTCGATCTGCTTCAATTACCTGTGCGGCAGTGGCGATTGCGCGACACACGGCGGCTGGACGCAAAAGCGCGCAAAAACGCATGCTGATATTCGCGGTCGCGGTCGAATCTCGCGGTGCTCGCCTATTACAAGTATGCGAACTTCTTTCTCTCCAGCGTCAATCACATTGCAGGCTCGACTTTGTCGCTGGGCGAAATCGTGCTGCCGCTGGGCATTTCTTTTTTCACGTTCACGCAGATCGCCTTTCTCGCCGACGCCTATTACGGCAAGGCGCGCGAATACAGCTTCGTTCACTACGGCCTTTTCGTCACCTATTTTCCGCACCTGATCGCGGGGCCGGTGCTGCATCACGCGGAAATGATGCCGCAATTCGCTGAGCGCGCGACCTACCGCTTCAGTTTCGAGAACGCCGCCGTCGGCATCACGATATTCGTGATCGGCCTGTTCAAGAAAGTGATGCTGGCCGACGGCATCGGCGGCTATGCCAAGCCCGTGTTCGATGCGGCCGCGGCGGGCGTGGAGCTGACGGCGCTCGAGGCGTGGTGCGGCGCGCTCGCGTACACGTTCCAGCTCTATTTCGATTTTTCCGGCTATTCGGACATGGCGATCGGCCTGTCGCGTCTCTTCGGCGATCGTGCTGCCGCTCAATTTTCATTCGCCGTACAAAGCCGTCAACATCATCGAATTCTGGCGGCGCTGGCATATGACGTTGTCGCGTTTTCTGCGCGACTATCTCTATATTCCGCTGGGCGGCAACCGCCGGGGACAGGCGCGGCGTTACGCGAGCCTGATGATCACCATGGTATTGGGCGGGTTGTGGCATGGCGCGGGCTGGACCTTCGTGCTGTGGGGCGCGTTGCACGGCGTTTATCTCGCGATCAATCACGGCTGGCGCGCGCTGCGCGGCGGGTGGGGGCACGACCTCGAGCACTCGACGCGCTGGGGACGTGCGTGCGGCTGCGTGATTGACGTTTATCGCGGTGGTGATCGGCTGGGTGTTGTTCCGCAGCGCGGATCTCGCCACGGCAGTCGCGATGTTCAAAGCAATGGCCGGCGTCAACGGGTTCGTGCTGCCGGATTTCTGGCTGCCGAAATGGGGCGCCGCGGGGCAATGGCTGGCCGCGCATGGCGTGCGCTTCGGCGACACCCACGATCTCGTCGGCGGCGGTGTGGTGAACTGGATCTGGATCTCGTTGCTCATCGTGTGGTTTGCGCCCAATACGCAGCAGTTGCTCGCCGCTTATCGGCCGGCGCTTGCGTTGTTCGCCGAGCGTTACCACGGGCGGCTCGCGTGGCGGCCGGCGCCGCTTTATGCGGTGCTAACCGCGGTGCTCGCGCTGATCGCGATCTTCAATCTGCACAAGCAGTCGGAATTTCTCTACTTCCAGTTCTGATGGACGCCATCCGCCCGCAGCGACGCTATGTCGTCGTCTTCACGGCGGTCGCTGGCCGCCGTGTTGTTGCCGGTGCTGGCGTTGAATTACATCCTCGGCTTGAAAAGTCTCGGCGGCGCCGCGGCCGTGGCGCCCGCCAGCGCATGGCAACAGGCAACGCGCGGCGTGACCTACGCGCCGCCATTGAGCAACAACCGCCCGTTCAAGTCGGCGCGGCTGTTCGACCGCCTGCCCGGACATCAATACCGTCGTGTTCGGCTCGTCGACCGCCATGGGCATCACGCAGGGCATGTTTCCGGACGGCGTGCGGATTTACAATTTCGCGCAAACCGGCAATGCGCTGATGACAGTGATGGCCGAGGCGGAGTCTCTGCAGCGAATGCAGACCTCCGTCAAATGGCTGGTCATTCCGCTCGACTGGGCGCTGGGATTTGTCTATCAGCCCGGCGCGCCCGGACGCGAAGAACTCGCGCCGCCCGCGGGCGGCGCGCAGACGGCGGGCCCCGCAGTGCCGCTACTTGCAGCAATTGCAGGATGCGCTGTCGTTGCCGCGCGTACGCAATCTGTTCGGCATCGTGCAGGGCATCATGCGCGCGGCATCACCGGCAGCGGCGTTCCGGCAGATATTCCTGCAGGACGCCGGCGACGAATATCGCTGCGCCGACGGCACGCCGGCCAAGGATTTCGACACGATATTTCGCGGCACATGTACCGGTTTTCGCTACGACGGCAGCGCGACCTTCGCCAATCTCGAACCCGTGCCGCCGCGCCGCGCCGAGGCGCTGATTGCGAGCGCGGTCGTTGCCAGTTCCAAATACGCGACTGCGCTGACGCAATCCGGCGGCGAGCCCAACGCGGTCATACTCGAGCGTATCGCGGCCTTGGCGGACAGCATGCGCGCGCGCGGCGGCGGCGTCATCCTGTTCATGCCGCCGCTCGTGCCCGGCCTGGAACGCGCGCTTGCTCGACGCCCCGCACACCGCGGCCTTGTTGCGGCATACCAAGGACGCGCTGGACCGGTGGGCGCGCGCGCGCAATCTGGTTATCATCGACGCCGGGCAGGCGGAGCGCTACGGTTGCGCGGTGCCCGAATTTGTCGACGAACATCATGCGTTGCCGCAGTGCTATGCGCGCATCTTCGGCACGCTACTGGCAGGCAGCGCGCACGCCCGGAAAGATACGCGCCGGGTTGTGGAGCGGGAGAACGAGTAATGGGTGATGAGTGATGTGTAATGGCGACGATTTGCGAGGGCATTATCCCATGACTCACTCATTACGCATTACCCATCGACAACATGAATAACGGCCACATCCGATTCCTGCTGCTGCTCGCGGCGCTGAGTTTCGCGCCGGCGCTGGCGTTTTACTACGTCGGCGAGGAGGCGATATTTCCGATCACGTCGCTCGAAATGTGGCACCAGCGGGAATGGATACAGCAGCCGTTGTTCGGCGCGCAGCCTCATGCACAACCCGCTCTTTAACTGGCTGATCATTCCCTGCGCAGCGCTGATCGGCTGGGAATACATGCTGCCGGTCGCGCGCGCGCTCACGATCGCGGCGACGCTCGCAACCGCAGCGGTGTCGCGTGGCTCGCCGGCCGCCTGACGCGCGACGCGCAATTCGCAGCGTTCGCGGCGCTCGTTTATCTCACGCTCGCCGACGTGCTCCTGTATCGCGGCTGGCTCGCTTACGTGGATCCGCTGTTCGCGTTCTTCGTATTTTCCGCGATTGCGGCGCTGTGGGTTGCGTGCGAAGAGGGCCGGCCGTGGCTGATCGGGATGGCGGTCACCAGTCTCACGTGCGCATTCATGAGCAAGGCGTTCACGGCGTACGTGTTTTACGGCGTGTCGGTATTGGTGCTGTTCGCGCGCGCACCGTATCGCCGCGTGCTGCTGCATCCCGCGTCGATCGCGCTGCATCTTGCGGCGGTGGCGGCGCCGCTGGCGTGGCTTGCGCTGCTGCCGAAGAACCAGGGGCAGGGCGCGCGCATGTTCACCGAAATTCTGGCGAAGCTCGCCCCCGAAAGCCGCACTCGATTACCTCGGCCAGCTGCTCGGCTTTCCGCTCGAAACGGCGCTGCGGCTGATGCCGGCGATTGGCACTCGCCGGTTATCTCCTATGGAGAAAGCGCGCGGTGCTTGGCGGCCCGCATGGTCATCCGTTGCGCATTGCCGCGTGGATCGCGTTCATCAACTACCTGCCGTACTGGCTGTCGCCGCACGGCAACATCCGTTACCTGCTGCCGATTTATCCGGTTATCGCGCTCGCGCTGGCCATCGTACTGTGGAGCGCCTGGCAGGACAGCGCCGGGTTGATCATGCGCTGGTTGGCGGCGGCCGTGGTCGTGAAATTCATCGCGGCGGTCGCCATCTTTCCCTACTACCAAAGCTACTACCGCGGAGAAAACTACGCGGTCGCCGCGCGCGACATCATGACGCGCACGGCAGGCCACGCGCTCTACACGACGGATGTCAGCGCCAGCGGTCTTAGCGTTGCAGGCTATATCGACGCGTGGCGCTACCCGCAATCGCCGCCCCTGCGCTGGACTCCGCCGGAGTGGGACAGCGGGTTCGTGATTTCGTATACGCTTAATCCGCAGCTGGGCGAACTCGCGCAGCATTACCAACTTGGCGGGAACGATTTATACCTGCTGTGCCGCGGCGCCGCGTGTCGAAGCACCGCGCGCTGAATTGGCAATGAGTGATGGGTAATGGGTGATAGTGCTGAACGATGAGCTTACGCCGGCGGCGCGCCCTTTACTCATCACTCATTACTGATTCAAACGCGGCGCAGAAAAGCCAGCATGTCGTGGCCGCGGCCGGCAAGCCGCGCTGGCACATTCAGCAGTTCGGCCGCCAGCTTGCCGGCGACGTAATGCCAGCGCGCAACTTCACTCTTCTCATGGAATTTTACGCGTGACGTCTCGATCCGCTCCGCGGCAAAATCCGCGCGTGCGGCGAGCATTGCGATCGAGTGTGGGTTATAAAAGCTGATGTGGCCGCCGTCTTTGGCGATGTGAAAATAATCCCAGCGCTCCCGCATCGCGGCAACCGTCCAGCTGGCGGTATTGCCGGTGCTGAGCACGAGCAGGCCGCCGGGTCTTAACACGCGATGACATTCGCGCAAGAGCGGCAGCGGCTCTTTGAGGTGCTCGATCACCTCGAAGAGCGTAATGGCATCGAACGATGCGGGCGGCAGCCGAATGTCTGCGAGCAGCCCGTTATGTACTTGTAGTCCTTGCGCGCGCGCCGCCGCGGCGACAGTGGCCGCCGGCTCGACGCCTTCCATGTGAAAGCCCAGTTTGGCGCCCGCCGCGAGAAAATTGCCGCGCGAGCAGCCGACGTCGAGCACGCGCAGCGCGGCGGGAGATTTGCCGAGCAATGCGCTGATCGTAGCCAGGCGGCGGCGCGCGACCTTGAAACGACGCGCCAGCTCGCGTGGCGCAGGCTGATTGAATTCGTGCTGATCGAATTGCCGCATCGACTCCCAATAGGCCGCCTCGCCGATCCGGCTCAATAGCTGTCCGCACTCCTCACAGCGCTGCAACGCGCCTTCGGGCAACAGCAGCGTGGTCGGCGTGAGCGGCGAGCGACAGCCGACCGGGCATAGTGTCACATAGGGCTGCGCCGAATCAGTCATGCGGCGTTCCCGCAAGTATGTCCGCGAGTGCCGCAACGACGGTGGACACCGGTAATTGCTGCAGGCAGTCGCTGAAACTTGCGACGTGCCGGTCGCAACCTTCATTAAAACACGGCGCGCATGCGGCACGGCCCTGGATCAGAGTCACGTTGTTGACACGCTGCGTACCGTTGCGCCGCCACGGATTGCCCGCATGCGCGTAACCCGCGGGCCACGGCCCCCATTTCACCGGATCCGTCGGGCCATAAAACGCGATTACGGGAATGCCGAGCGCAGCCGCCATGTGGGTGACTGCCGTATCGGGGCCGACATAAGCGCGCGCATGAGCCAGCAGGCACGCGACCTGGCTTAACGCGAGCTTGCCCGCAAGATTGACTGCGCCGGGAATCGCACGTGCGATGGCTTCGACATAATCGAGTTCGTCCGTATCACCGCTGCCCGACAGCACGACGCGTACGTCGCGCGCCTGCAACCACTGCGCGACCTCGACCCACGCTTCGCGCCGCCACATCTTGTAATTGAACTTCGGGAACGCGTGCAGCACGGCATAGGGCTCGCTCAGCGCGAACGGCAGCGCGCGCACGAGTTCGCTGCGATCGCTTTCCCGCCATGCGGCAACCACGTCATAACAGGGCGCGATGTCCAGCGTGCCGGCGAGCGCCAAGTGCATCAACACGGTATGCGTGTTGCGATTGTCGAATGCGGCCCAGCGGTGCAGCAGGCGTTGTTTCCAGCGGTGCTTGGGCGCATCGACGATGAGGCCCGCGCGCCAGCGGCCGGCAAGCCACGCATAGAAAGTCGGCCGGTCGCTCGGCACCACCGACAGCGCAACGTCGTAGCGGCGCGCGATGGTTGCGCCCAGTGCGAAGTGATCGCGCCAACGCGGGCGCTCCGCTATCGTCAGAACGCGGCGAATATCAGGGTTGGCGGCAAGCACGCCTTCGGTGCCCGCGAATACCAGCACGTCGATCGCCGCAGCGGGCCACGCGCGCTTCAGCGAGCGTATCAGCGGCGTCGTGAGCACAACGTCGCCGATGCGGCGCGTGACGATCACCAGAATTCTGGCTGGCGGATTCATGCGACCCATCCCCACCCCAGCCCTCCCCTTGAAAGGGAGGGTGAGAATGGCGCGCGCAATGTATTCATTGCGCTGCGGATGCGACGTAGCGATCGACGCCGAGTTCGGCGACCGTCCGCTGCGAGTCGAGCAAGGCATCCAGTCGGCGCTGGTTTTCAGCCAGCCGGCTGCGGTCGTTCTCGGCGTGCCAGAGATGAAATACCGGGGCGGCAAAGCGCGCGCTTTTGTGTTTCACGCCGGCGTGCAGGAGGCGGATGACGAGGTCGGAATCCTCAAGGCCCCATCCGGAGTAGGTTTCGTCCAGCCCGTTGACGCGCATGAGGTCATCGCGCCAGCCGCCAGGTTGCAGGTCTTTACGCCTGTCCCAGCGCTGGGGTGTGGCGCGGCGAAACGCGCCGTCCGGCAGCGTCACCAGCGGCAGCCAGCGGTTGACGTCGCGGTTGGCCCAGTGCGGCGAGCCAGGCGCCGCCCGTCCACTCGTGTATCGGCAGCTTGTCGCGCAGCACGCGGGCGGTGAATCCCGCACTCAACAGCACGCGGTTGCCGGCGACGAACCAGCCGCGTTCGGCGAGCCGCCGGTGCTGTGCGACAAAGCGCGGCGCCGGCACGCAATCGCCATCGCTGAAGATTATGTAGTCGGCACGCGTTGCCGCAAGCGCGCGATTGCGGATCGCCGCCGCGCGAAACCCCTGATCCTCTTGCCACACGTGGGTCACGGGAAAGCTTGCGCGCGCTTTGAATTCATCGACGACGCGGCGGGTCTCCGCGGTCGATCCGTCATCTGCGACGAGCAACTCAAACTCGGCATCGCGTTGCGCCTGATACCCGGCAAACACCGCCGCCAGCGCGTCCGGACGGTTGTAGGTGGTGACGATGACGGCGATTCGCATGCGCATTACGCCATTACCCATCACGCTTTTTCACGCGAGTATCATCAATTTCAGGTAACGGTAATACGCGCCCTCGGCATTCGATACCGCAAGCATGAAGCCTTCGCGGCCGTCGAGAAAGCCGCCGCGCAGCACGTAAGTGCGAACGAAAGTCCATGCGCCGTGCACTACCGCGCCGGCGAGCGAGGCGGTCTTGCCGCGCTCGAATTGCATGGCCGCTCCGGCCGTCGAGTACGCGTTCATTTTTTCGAGCGCGTCAGCGAGATCGGCGATGGCTTCGTGCATCAGGGACTCACGCAATGCGCCGATCGCGCCGTCGACGATCAGCCGTTCGTGGACGAGATCATCGGAAAAACGCGCAGCACCCCGCCGGAAGACGCGCGTGACGTAATCAGGCCACCAGCCCGAATGACGCATGAAGCGTCCGCAGTAACTCGAGAGCCGCGGCATCCGGAATGCAGCTAAATTGCCCGGTGCGCCAATTGCATGTTCGATTTCGGCGCGCAGTTCCGGCGTGACCCATTCGTCGGCGTCGAGCGAGAGCACCCAGTCGCCGGTCGCGAGTTCGAGCGCGCGGTTTTTTTGCGCGCCGAAACCCGGCCAATCTGCGGTCGTCGTTACTTTCGCTTTTAGCTTCGCGCGCGATGTCCGGCGTGCCGTCCGTGCTCGCCGCATCGAGCACGATGATTTCGTCGGCCCACGCAACCGACTCAAGGCAGCGCGCGATGACGCGCGGCTTCGTTCCTCGCGATTACGACTACGGATAGAGTCATCGCGCGCGCCTCCGGCGTGGCCGGCGGCTTGAGCCCGGCGAACAAGCAGGCCGCTGGCCCAGGCGAACCAGAGTCCTTCCGTGTGGTCGAGCAGCAGCGAATTGAACATACAGCCGGTGACCATGGTCAGCACAAGGCCGCGCGCAAGGTCGCGGTAAAGCGGCGTCAATTGCGCCGCGAGCCGCCACTGCAGGTAAAAGAGATAGATAAGGCACGCGAGGCCGACCATTCCGAGCTGGCAGGCGATGAGCAGGTACTCGTTATGCGGGTTGTTGGCGTCCGCCAATTTAGCATCGCCGTGCGTTGCGGCGTACGCGAGCGGGAACGATCCGGTGCCCGCGCCGAATACCGGATGTTCGCGGATGATTTCTAAACTTCCGCTGTAGAGCTCCATGCGCACGCCGACTGACGTGTCCGCCAGACGATCCCCTTGCCACGCCCCAAGTTCTTGCCCGACGCTGTCTATGCGTTGCCTGAATACGTCGGAACCGATGTAAGCGGAGCCCAACAACGCGCTTCCCAGCGCGAATGCGGCAATCGCGCCACGCCACTTGAATGAAACAATAAAAAGATAAAGCAGCAGCACGGAAACCACCAAATAGCCGGTCCGGCTGAATACCATGAGCAGCACGTTGTGCGCGGCAAACATGGCGAGAATAACAAAAACGATCCGCCAGGGCCGGCGTGTCTCCTCGCGGGCGAGCAGCGAAAACATAAATGCGCCGTAACTCATGAGCAGGCTGTGGGTAATCGTAAATTTAAATCCGCTGGGTGATTGATGCACGCGATCAAGCACGACGTTGTCGATGAGCAGATCCTGATAAGCCAGGTGCGACATGATCAGGTTCACGAGCACCGCACCACCGAACGCCTTCAAGCCGAGTTCGCGGGTGCGGCCGTCCTGAAACAGGATGACAAATACCGGAACGAACAACAGATCATCGTACTTTGCCGAGGTAGCGCAGCCCGTCGCCGGGATTCCGCGTGCCATAAGCGAGGCCGAGCACCAGCAACGCGAACAGCATGGGCGCGGCGATGGCGACCGGATTTGCCCTGATCGTGGAGAATTTATCGCGAAAATTGCCGGACGCGAGCAGCGTCGCCAGAATCAACGACAGCAGTACGTAATTGAGCGGGGGCGCTGAAATCGGTATCGAGATACCGAGTGCAATGGCGAAGACGCGTGCGCAGGTGTCAGCTTGGCTGTTGAATGGTTGAATGCGCATGGCAGGCGGCAATTAGCGCGCCCATTCTACGGGATTCGTGTGCGGGTCGGGAACGAGGCGTAGCGTCTACTCTTGGCGATACTCAGGCAGCCAGCGCGCGAGTTCATGGCGTACCGGGTCGTCGCCGCGCGGCGCGCTTTGCCGCAGCCACTCGAGCAAGCGCTGCAAGCCAGGCGTCGTCTTCCCGGCGCGCTTTGGCGATGCGCAATTTCGGGTGCGGAGTCGGCAGGCTGTCCTCGTCGGCCGCGAGCAACTCTTCATAGAGTTTTTCCCCGGGCCGCAAACCGGTGTAGACGAACTTGATGTCGTCTTCGGTAAAACCCGACAACCGGATCAGATCGCGCGCGAGGTCCGCAATCAGCACCGGTTCGCCCATGTCCAGCACGAGGATCTCGCCGCCGTTGCCCATCAAGCCGGCCTGCAGCACGAGCTGGGCCGCCTCCGGAATCGACATGAAATAGCGCCTGATTTCCGGGTGCGTGACGGTTACCGGCCCGCCGGCGGCGATTTGCTCGCGGAATTTCGGGATCACGCTGCCGGTCGCAGCCCAGCACGTTGCCGAAGCGGACCATCACGAAACGTGTGCCGTGCGGCTGCTGCAACGCCTGGCAAACCATTTCGGCGAGCCGCTTGGTCGCGCCCATCACGCTCGTCGGATTGATCGCCTTGTCGGTCGAGATCAGCACGAACTTTTCGACGCCGCTTTGTAGGGCGGTGTCGGCGACGACATGCGTTCCCGCCACATTGTTGAGCACCGCCTGCCACGCATTTTCGCTTTCCATCAGCGGCACGTGCTTGTAGGCCGCGGCGTGAAACACCACGGAGGGCCGGTGCGCTTGCATGACTTCTTCCATGCGCGCGCGGTCTTTGACGTCACCGATCGCGCAGACCAGCCGAATCGACGCGTAATTCCGGCGGAATTCCTGCTCGACGTTGTAGAGCGCGAATTCGCTGAGTTCGAACAGCACGATTGCGCGCGGACTGAAGCGCGCGAGCTGACGGCACAGTTCGGCTCCGATCGAACCGCCGGCGCCGGTCACCATGATGACGCGGTCGTGTATCCACTCTTGCAGTCCCGCGGTGTCGAGCACCACCGGATCGCGTCCGAGCAGGTCGTCGAGCTCGACATGGCGGATCTGCGATACCGTGACTTTGCCGCTGACGAGATCGTCATAGGAGGGCACGGTCATGACCTTGAGCCCGGCATCGGTGCAGATTTTCACGGCGCGGCGCCGCGCGCCATGCGATGCGGCCGGCATGGCGATGATCGCGTGCCGGACGCCGAGCGGCTCGATCCATCCGGGCACGCCGCTGATTTTTCCGAGTATGCGCACGCCCTGCAATTGGCGGCCTGTCAGGGTGTCGTTGTCGTCGAATACCCCGGCGGCGCGCCATTGCGGGCTGCGCGCAAGTTCCTTCAGCAAGGTCACGGCCGCTTCTTCCGCGCCGATGATCACGACCGGTTCGCGCTCGCCCGCGGTCAGCGCGCTCAATCCCTGCTCCTTCCACACGCGATACGCAATGCGGCTGCCGCCCATGATCATGACCAGCAGCAGCGGATCGAAAATCAGCACCGAGCGGGGAATCGGAATTTGCAGCATCACGAATAGCGCCGGCAGCGCGAGTGCAGCCACGCAGAACCGCCAGCACGATGCGTTTCAAGTCCGGGATGCTCGCGTAACGCCAGATGCCGCGATAGAGGCCGAACAGCCAGAAAATCGCGGCCTGCAGCGGCACCACGTAGCAGCAGCGATTCGAGCATCAGCGTGTCGTACGGAGGCGGCACCTCCAGATTAAAGCGCAGCCAGAACGCGATGACCCAGGTCGCGACCGACGCCACGACGTCGTGCGCGAAGGCGAGTGCGGTGCGCGGGTTAAGATTTCGCATAGTGGGGCAAGCGGCGTTCGAGCGCGACGATGAGTCCCGTATAGAGCAGCGCCAGTCCGCCCAGCAGCGCGCTCTGGATGGCGGGTGCCTGGCGCATGCCCGCCATTGCGATCACGCCGCATAACAGCATCAGCGCGTATTCCGCGTAAGCCGTTTTGCGGTGGCCCCAGCCGCTTTGCACGAGCCGCTGGTAGTAATGCTCGCGATGCGCCTGCCAGATTCTGGCGCCGCGCAGCAGGCGTTTGATCAACGTGAGCGTGGCGTCGACGATGAACGGCGAAAATATCGACGATGCCGAACCACCACGGCCAGTCGCCGCGCAGCCAGCCGGCGATATTGAATGCGGCGGCGAGACAGCCCAGCGGGATAGCGCCGACATCGCCCATGAAAACCCGGGCGGGCGGAAAATTGAACAGCAGGAATCCCAGCGCCGCGGCCGCGACCGACAGATTAACCGCGGCGAAGGAAAAATCACCGCCCGCAAGCGCCGCGACGCCGTAACCGCCGAAGCCGATCACCGTCATGCCGCCCGCGAGTCCGTCCGCGCCGTCCATGAAATTGTAAAGATTGATCATCCACGCGGTGGCCAGCGTGACGACCGCGATCAACCACCACGCGTCTCCGCTGCAGCATGGCCGTCGCCGCGAGCAACGCGCTCGCAAGATGTATGAGCAGGCGCCACGCGACGCCGACGCCGCGCACGTCATCGACCAGCGAGACGCCGATCAAAAGCGCGAGTGCGATGAGCAACCATGGGTCGATCGCGGGCTGCGCGTAGCTCCAGGCCGCGGCGACACCGGCGATGATTCCGATGCCGCCCAGCCGCGGCACGGGAGTGGCGTGCAATGAGCGCTGGTTGGGGTGATCGAGCGCGAGTGACGCCACGCGGCTGCGAATCAGCATCGCGACCAGCGCGCCGCTCACGATCAATGCGAGCAGCGGCGGCAGGACAACGGCATGGACGATCGAGGGAATCAATGGCGCGAATAACTGTCGAGCCGGTGATAATACCATTCGGCTGTTTGCGCGCAGCCCGTTCCGCATGTCGCAACGCGGCCGCCATCCGAGTTCGCGGCGAATCTTGCTGCTGTCGATTTGCAGCGAGCCGAGCAGGCGCGTTACTGCGCCTGATTTTGCCGACGCGGCGCCGGCGAGTTTCAGCAATGCCGGCGGGCAACGGCGAGCAGGCGCGCCGGCTTGCCGAGCGCGTCGGCAATGCGCGCGCACCAGTTCGGGCGTAGAAACGTCGTCATCCGCCAGCAGATAGGTCTTGCCCGCCGCGGCGGGATGATCGAGACACAACACGATCGCGTCGACCAGATTGCCGCAGGTAAATCAGGCTGCGCTGATTGTCGAATCGACGCCGAGCGGCAGCGGCATTCCGCGCTCGATCGCGCGCATCAGGCGCAGGAAGTTGCCTTTGACGCCGGGCCCGTAGAGCAGCGGCGGGCGCAGTACCACGGTTTCCAGTTTCGACGCGGCGGCGATTTCGCCGCAGCGCCTGTTCGCGCTTCCCATTTCGAGCACGCCGTAGGCATCTTCCGGCCGTGGTGCGATCCATCTCGCAGAATGGCGCGCCACGTGGTGGCTTCGCCGTTCACTTTGATCGAACTTACAAAAACGAATCGCCGTACGCCGCCGGCCGCTGCCGCCTGCGCCAGCGCGTCGCGTCGCATCGACGTTGATGCGCCGATATTCGGCGAGCGGATCGGCCGCCGTGTCGTGCATGACATGCGTGCGCGCGGCGAGATGAACGACGCAATCCACGTCCTGCAACGCTGCACGCCAGTCGACCGCAGCGCCAAGATCGGCGCGAATGACGCCGTCTATGCCGGGTCGCCCAGCTGCCAGCAACGCCGGCCGGCGCGTGACGACGCGCACCGACTTGCCGGCGCGGTGCAACGCCGCGCACAGCGCCTGGCCGATAAAGCCGGTCGCACCGGTGACCAGAACCGTTCGCAATCGCCGCTCGCTGTGCTAAGAGTGCTTGCGCCAGACCGTGCGATTGATGTAATCGGTGTAGCTCAGGATGATGCGCAGCACTTTGTGCGAGACGTTGGGCACCGCGTAATCGGGCGGAATGCGCATCAGACGCGCTTCCCCGCGCGGTTGGGCAAGTGCGACTTCCAGCGCGGCGAGCACCGGTCCGCGCCGGACCCCGGTCATGATGACCGCCGCCTCTTCCATTCCTTCGTGGCGCTCGTGCGCGTCGCGGATGTTGAGCGCGGGGAAGTTCAGGATCGACGATTCCTCGGTAATCGTGCCGCTGTCGGACAGCACCGCACGCGCGTTCAACTGCAGCGCAAGGTATTCGGTGAACGCAAACGGTTTGTGCAGCTCGACCAGAGCATGCGGCTTGACGGCCAGGGCTTCGATGCGCTTGCGGGTGCGCGGATGGGTCGAGACCATAATGCGGTTGCCATAGGTCTCGGCAAGCGAATTCAGCGTCCCCATCAGTTCGCGCAGGCGTGCTTCGTCGTCGACGTTTTCCTCGCGATGCGCGCTGACCACGAAAAATTCGAGCGGCTTGACGCCGAGCCGCGCGCAGCACGTCCGATTGCCTTGCCTTGCGGCAGGTAGTGGTGGATGACCTCGTACATCGGGCTGCCGGTCGTGATGCTGCGGTCGGGCGGCAGGCCCTCGCGCAGCAGCAGTTCGCGCGCGCGGTTGCTGTAGGGAAGATTGACGTCGCTCAGGTGATCGATGATGCGGCGGTTGATTTCCTCCGGCACCCGCTCGTCGAAGCAGCGGTTGCCGGCCTCCATGTGGAACACCGGAATCTTCCGCCGCTTGGCGGCGATCGCCGCCAGGCAGCTGTTGGTGTCGCCAAGCACGAGGAAGGCAGTCGGGTTGTTCTTTTTCCAGCACGGAGTCGATCTTGATCAGCGTATTGCCCATCGTCTCGGCCGCCGTCGCGCCGGCCGCGCCGAGAAAATGATCCGGCTTGCGCATGCCGAGATCCTTGAAGAAAATCTCGTTCAGCTCGTAATCGTAATTCTGGCCGGTATGCACCAGCACGTGGCGCGTGTATTGTTCGAGGCAGGGAATCACGCGCGCCAGCCGGATGATCTCGGGCCGCGTGCCAAGCGTCGTGAGCACTTTGATCTTGTTCATCGCTCAAACCGTTTCCGCATAGGTGTCGGGGTGCGCGGCATCGAAAATTTCCTGTGTCCAGAATAAAGTCGTGAGATCGGTGGCGCCGGTATTGGTGATATTGTGAGTGTGCAGCGTCGGCATGTCCACGTACTGCGGACGCGCTCCCGACACGCGAAATTCGATGATTTCACCGCTGATCAACCGCCGGACACGAATCAGCGCTTCGCCCTGCACCACCAGAAAGCGCTCGAGTTTGCGGCGGTGGTAGTGATTGCCGCGCGTAATGCCGGGTTTCGTCGTCGACATGAAACACTGCCCGCCGTGCAGCGATTTAACCGCTTCGAACAGGCTGCCACGCGCATCGCGCCGCATTTCAAGGTCGACCGGGTAGTGTTGCGGAAACAGGTACGAACGATAGCTGTTGAACAGGTCGAGCGCGAACGCGGAATCGAATTCCGGGATAATCTGCGCGGCATATTGCTTCGCAGCGGTCTGCAAAATGGCCAGTGCCGCGGAGACCCGGATCGGCGTGCCGGCCAGCCTGATTTCGCCGCCTTGCGCGCGTACTATGACGGCCGCTATGTCCTCGGACGCGCGCTGCGCGTGGATCAATTCCAATTCGCCGTCTTCGATGATACGCGGGACCTCGCCGTGCGCAAGTTGATGGCAAAACGTCGCGACCGCGGAGTTGTACAGCGGGCGGCATCCCTCGCCGAACACGTGCGGCATGATGAAGTTGGTGAAAGTCGCCTGGGCTTTGGCGGCCCACGCCGCCAGTCTCTCGGCGGCAATGCGTTTCGATTCGCCGTAAGCAGACGCGCGGGTGCAATGCGTGGAGTTTGCAAACACCACGTGCGGCTTGGCGCCGGCCGCCAAAAGGGCGGCAGCCAGTTGTTCCGCGAGCGCGATATTCGTATCGCGGAGGGCACGGTCGTCGCCGCGATTGACACCCGCCAGATGCACGATGGCATCTACGCCGCCGGCGAAGTCGCGCAACCTTCCCGGCTCGGCAAAAATATCGCGGCGGGCCGCCACTACGGTTACGTCGGGCACAGCGTGCAGGAATGCACGCAAGTGCCACCCCAGGAATCCGTCCGCTCCGGTGATGCCGATACGAGTCAAAGCGGACTACCGGCCCGTGGTCGTCACGGCGCTAGCCGTTGCGCCGGTGGCGCAGCGCGGCGCGGATTTCCGGCAGCGTGCGCAGCAGGCGTTCCACTTCACGCACGTTCAGGCGGCGCGTGTTATGCGAGGTGTAGTCGTCTATTTCGGCCTCGCCGCGGTCGCCTTCCGTAAAGTACTTGGCATAATTCAGATCGCGCGTGTCCATGCCGATGCGGAAATAATCGCCGCGATCCTGCGCCTGGCGCAGCTCCTCGCGCGTGGCCAGGGTCTCAAAAACCTTCTCGCCGTGGCGCATGCCTATGGTTTTCACCGCAAGCCGCGAGCCGAAGAGGTTTTTCAGCGCCGTGGCGAGGTCGGCCACCGTGCACGCCGGCGCCTTGCGAATAAAGATATCGCCCTGGCGCGCGTGCTCGAACGCGTACATCACGAGCGCAATCGCCTCCGACAGAGGCATCAGGAAACGCGTCATGCCCGGCTCGGTCACGGTGATCCGCTGTTTGTTCAGGATCTGGCCGACGAAAAGCGGGATCACCGACCCGCGCGAGTACATGACGTTGCCATAGCGCACACACGCGATCACGGTGCGCCCGCGCTCGCTGCTGCGGGCGGCGGCCTGCGCGATTTTCTCCATCAGCGCCTTGGTGATACCCATCGCGTTGATCGGGTAAACCGCTTTGTCGGTGCTCAGGCAAATGACCTTCGCCGCGCCGTGGCGCACCGCGGATTCGACCACGTTATTGCTGCCGACGACGTTCGTATAAACGGCCTGCATCGGGAAAAAATCGCACGAAGGCACTTGCTTCAGCGCCGCTGCGTGAAACACGAAATCGACGCCCCGCATCGCCTGGTCGACGCTGTCGCGGTTCCTGACGTCGCCGATGATGAACTCCAGCCGGCGGTTGCCGTGTTCAATGCGCATACTTTCCTGCTTGAGCTCGTCGCGGCTGAAAATACGGATCTCGCGCACGCCGCGCGCGAGCAACGGAGCGACCACGGCCTGGCCGAACGAGCCGGTGCCGCCAGTGATCAGTGCGACCTTGTTCTTAAACGGATTGGCCATGATTTATCCGATGCGCTAACACTTAAGTGCTTCGATTTTTCGCGGCTTCGCCGAGCCAGCCTTCGAGCTGGGCGATGAGCCGGCCGCGGTCAAAGTGAAGTTCATAGTAGTTACGCGCGGCCCGCCCCATGCGTTCCCGCGCGGCCGCCGGCATGCGGTAAAACGCCACAATGTTGTCGGCCAATGCCTGCGAATTCCCGGCCGGGCCGGCGCGGCCGGCACCCGCTTCCGTCACGATACGCGCACCCTCGCCGTCGAGCATCGCTGCGATCGGGCGGCCGCACGCCAAGTAGGATTGTACCTTAGCTGGTATTGTTAGCGCGAAAATCGGATCGTTTTTGAGCGTCACCAGCATGACATCGGCCTGACGGAAAAAATGCGGCATCGTCTCCAGCGGATAGCCGCCCAAGAGATGTACGTTGCCGTCGAGTGCGCGTGCACGTACCTCGGTTTTGACCCATTCCAGCATGCGGCCCTCGCCGAGCACGATCCAGTGGATGTCGCGGTGCGATTTGAGCCGGGTTGCGGCATCGAGGATGCCCGCGAAATCCTGCGCGGCGCCGACGTTGCCGGCAAACATCACGCGAAAGCCCGGCGGCAATTTCGGCAACCAGACGCCGGAATCGGCGGCCGGCACCGTCGTGAAAACGTTTTCGGCCCAACTCGGGAAATAGCGGATCTTCCCCGGTGCCGCACCCATTTGCTCGATGCGCGGTATGAAGCCGCGGGATTGGGCCAGGATGACGTCGCAGCACCGGTAGATGGCGCGCACGATTTTCGAGACCAAACCCAACACGACCGGAGAGCGAACCGCGCCGGCCGCGGTCATGCTTTCCGGCCATAAATCGAGTATCCACAGCAGCAGCGGCGCGCGTTTCAGCCACTTAAACACTATGGCCGGCACCGCGACGGTGATAGGCGATGGTTCGAATGCAAAGATAACATCAAATTGGCCGCGACAACGCCACGGCGCTGTCAGGCTCGCGTTAACGGCGAACGACAGGTAATTAAGCGCGAGACGCCAGCCGCTGCCGCTGCCGCGCGGGACCAGCGCACAACGGATGATGTCGATGCCATTCCAACGCTCGCGCCCGGGGTGACGCCAGCGGTAGCCCGGGAAAAAGCGGCCGGCCGGATAATTCGGGATGCCGGTCACCACGGTGACCGCGTGGCCGCGCGTTTGCAGCTCGCACGCGAGGTCGTTGACACGGAAATTTTCGGGCCAGAAGTATTGGGAGACGATCAGTATCTTCACGGCTGCGCGTGTTGCCCGTGAAGATTTTCAATCGCCTGCCAGGTCAGACGCGCGGTTTGGTGCCAATCGTATAACCCCGCCCGTTCGCCGGCCTTGGCCGCCAATTGTGTTTGCAACGCGGGATGATCGATTACCAGCGACAATTGGTCGGCAAGTTCGTGCGGCGCGGCCGGGTCGAAGTAGAGCACGGCGTCGGCGCCGAATTCCGGCATTGGGGAACGGTTCGAGCAGACGATCGGGCGGCCGGCGGCCAAGGCCTCGAGCAAAATGTTCGGACAGTTTTCCGATTCCGATGCGAAAATGTTGATCAATGCGTGGTGATATACGCCCGGTAACTCCCGGTACGGGATCTCGCCAGCAACGATTACGTGATCGGTTAGTCCCAGGCGCCCGATCTCGGCGCGTACCTTACGCGCGTAAGCGGGGTTGGCCGGGCCGGCCAGTATGAGTTTTTCGCGCGTGACGCGCCGCTGATTGAGCAACGCATACCCCTGTAATACCTCGACCTGCGCCTTGTAAAAGTCCAGCGTCGAGACGTATAGCAGATAATTGTCAGGCGGCAGCCAGGCGGGCCTCGCCGGCTTGTTGTCCTGCCCCACTCTAAAATGCGGATTGACGCCGTGGGGAATGGTGACGCTGGCGTGTAGACGTCCGCGCGCCCGGTTTTCAATGACTTTGCGTGCAAACCCGGAAATAAAAATCACCAAGTCTGCGCGCAACATGCTTTTCAGCAGGACTTTTTCAAGGAGCCAGTTACGCAGCCGCTGGTAGCCGAGCGGATACTTGCGCCGCTGGACTCGGTCGAAAGGAATCATATTGCGAAACATCGTGACGGTCTTGCAGCCGTCGGGTGCGCGTGCGCCGACGGTGCCGCCGGGGCAGAATAGGACGTCGACACCCAGCTTGCGGATGAGCGGGACGAGCCGGGTTTTTTCCCAGATCGCGCGCAGAAAAGGATTCTCGACCGGCCATCGCACGCGAATTCTCGTGATGTGGGCTGTTTGCGGCAGCAGCAGGGATTCCGGCGCCAGCACAAAAACCTGTGCCGTATTTTCTGGCGGCAGGAAACTGAGCAGGTTATGCAAATAGGTTTGACCGCCGCCCTGGCGCGCCGAAAATGCGTTGATCAGCACTTTCATGGGCGTGCTCCGGCGGGCGCCGTCTGGCGTGAAACAAAATCCAGCAACATTAATATTGCCCATAGCAGCGGATGCGCATTGCGCTTGCCAGCGGCGTGCATGCGGAACAACTCGAGCACTTTTTCTTGCTCCAGCGGAACGCGGCTGAACAGCGCGCCGTCGTGCAGGCGCTCCAGCGCCCAGTTTTTCAACGGCCCGCGCAGCCAGGCATCGATAGGTACCGAGAACCCCCGCTTGGGCCGGTCGAGGAGGTGTCGCGGCACATATTGATAGGCAAGCTTGCGCAGCAAGTACTTATTTTGTCCGCCGCGCAGCTTCCATGCCAGCGGCAATTTCATCGCCCATTCAACCAGGTCCTGGTCGAGCAGCGGTTCGCGCGATTCGAGCGAATAGGCCATGCTGGCAACGTCCACTTTTTGCAGGTAATCCTCCGGCAGCGTATGCAACATATCGAGGCGCATGCCCTGTTCGCCCGCGCGTAACCCGCCGGCAAATGTTGCCGCCGTTGCCGCAAAAAGATCTCCCATCGTTCGCGTGCGCTCAGCCACACCCGGCGTCAATACCTGCGGAAAATCCTTGGTGATGCTGCGCGCAAACGCGAACGCCGCAACCGGATCGGATTGATTCAGTGCGCCCGCCAACAGCTTGAACCGGTGGTGGGGCAGCGTTCCCACCAGCGTGGCAAGCACGCTTCGCAACGCCGGCGGCAGACGAAACAGCGTGGCCAGCCGTTCGGCAATTTGATAATAGTGATAGCCGCCGAACAGCTCGTCGCCGCCGTCCCCGCTGAGCGCTACCGTCACGTGTCTGCGCGCGAGCCGCGACACCGCCATGGTCGGAAACGCGGAGCTGTCGAAAAACGGCTCGTCGAATTCCTCGGCAAACACCGGCATCAGGCTGATGAGATCGTCGACGCGCAGATGTTCCCCGTGGTGGTCGGTATGGAGGTGTTGGGCCACCGCTTGCCCGTGAGCACTTTCGTCGTATGCCTTTTCCTCAAAGCCGATGGTGAAGGTTTTTACGGGCGACACCGAATGTTTCGCCATCACGGCGACTACCAGCGAGCTGTCGATGCCGCCCGACAAGAACGCACCCAGCGGCACATCGCTGATCAGGCGGGAGCGCACGCTGCGCACGACGATCTCATCGAGCTCTTCGAGCAAGTTTTCCTCGCTGCGCCCCTCCCACGAACCGTCGGGCTCGATGGCACGGAAGTCCCAGTAGCGTTGCAGCCGGATACCGCTGGCATCGGCGAGCAGATAGTGTGCAGGGGCCAGTTTGCGGACTTCGCGATGTATGGAGTACGGCGCCGGGACATAGCCGCTTTCGAGATACAGGCGTAACGCCTGCTCGTCGATTTCCGCCGATAACGCGGGTCGCAGCGCGAGCAACGCGCGCGGCCGCGAGGCAAACGCAAAACATGCCCCGGAATGATGGTAGTAGAACGGCTTGACACCCATGCGGTCGCGCGCGGCAAATAGTTCCCTGCGCTGCGCGTCCCAGATGGCAAAGGCAAACATGCCATGAAAGTGCTCGGGGCAGCGAACGCCCCATTTGCGGTAAGCGGCGAGTATGACCTCGGTATCGCTCTGGCTGCTCCAGGGCGCCGCCTCAGCGGTGAGTTCTCGGCGCAATTCGAGAAAATTGTAAATTTCGCCGTTGAAAACGATGATATAGCGGCGATCATGCGACACCATGGGTTGATGTCCGGCAGGCGTAATATCGATCACCGACAGCCGCCGGTGTCCCAGCCCGACACCCGCTTCGGTCCAGGCGCCGGCGGCGTCGGGACCGCGGTTGGCAAGCAGGTCGCGCGCGGCATCAAGCTCGGCGCGGATTACCGGCACGCCGTCGAAATTGATGCGTCCGACAATGCCGCACATGCTAGCCGTCCGGCTTATCGCTACGCGTGCGGTTTTCGCGCTTCGACATAGAGGGTATCTTGTGGCTGGATGTCCAGTTGCGCGATGTCGGGCGTGCCGCCCTCGCGGTAGCCGCAACGCCGGATGTCGCCGAACCCGGCGGCGCCGAGTTCGGCGGCGAGCAGTTCGTAGTCATACATGTATTTGTGGCGCGCATGAAAACTCGAGCGGACGTCGACAAAAAAATAATTCTCCAGCATTTCGCGCTTGTCGCCGGCCGCATACAGCGCGACGGCATGCGCGAGGTCGGGCACGCATACCCTGACCGTGCCGCCTGGTTTCAGCACCCGCATCGATTCGCGCAGCACCCGTTGCGCCTGGTCCTTGAACAAGTGCTCGAGAAAATGCGACGAGTAGACAAAATCGGCAATTCCATCGGCGAACGGCAGGCCATAAGCCGCATCGTGGTGCACGAAACGGTGTTGTTCGAGTAGATCGCAATATTTGTCGCGTGAGTAATACTCGCTCGCGCCCGACAACCGGTAGAGCGCGCGATGCGAAAACCGGGGCCACGCCGCGACCAACGCATTGAGGCTGGTGTCAACATTGATCCACCCGTTGCACACGGCGAGTCCGCAACCGAGGTTGATCTTGACCCGTCCATCGCGTGGATCGGGCGTCACGGCGGCGCGCCGTCCCCGCCTGAGATAGCAGAGCGCGGCTGTCGCGGAATCGATAATGCTCCGGAGTACGCTCATGTCACGGTCTCGGTTGCGCGGGATGCATTACCGGCGCGCCGTTTCTGAGCGGGTAGGACGCGGCGCATGCCGAGCACGTATAGCGGTCGCCGGCGTTCACGAGGGCGGCTGCGTGGCAGGACGGACAACGCAATAGGGAGACGAGATCAATCGCACGGTTGCGGCCATGCTGGGACAACACGCCGCGCAGCATGGCGAGTATCCTGTTTTTCACGCCGCTGCCGGTCGCTGCGCCGTGCGCGGAATTCCCGCCGCCATCCGGCGCTTGCCAGTCGGCGGGTTCTTGCGGATTCAGGATCGTGAACTCGATATGGTTTTCCCAGTAATGGCGTACATGAAATGCGAAAGGATGACGCGGAATGAGTCCGCCTGCGATAAGCGGCTTGGCGCGATGCTCGTATAGCTCGACAAGGGTTTCGTCCGCACGCCACGCCGGACTTCTTGCGGATCACCAACCGGGCGTTCCGGCAGGTTACCTCGAGACGGTGGTCGCGGTACGGATTGACGCGCTCCATGAATGCATCCGGTGTCTCGATGTAGCCCGCGCGGGCAACCCGTTGCAATTCGGCAAGAAATCGCGCGGGTTGCGCCGAGTGCTCCAGCACATGCGAAGCGATGACGAAATCGAATGCCTGATCGCGAAACGGCAGCTCTTCGACGAACCCGAACACCAGCGGCCGGCCGGTGACCAGCGGCGCCCAATGACGGTGACGGGTTTCCTCAAAGGCATCGAGCAGCACGTTCGCGCGCGCGTACGGATTGCCGCCGGAGCCGACTTCCAGCACCAACGCCGTCGGCGCCACCGGGCAGTGCAGGCGGCGCAAAGACCATGCAATGCTCTCCATGCCGACCGCACGAAAAAACCGCATCGCCACCGACTGGGCCTTATGCATGAATTGCTTTTCGCCGGCTTTTGATGACGGCGACGTGCTGCAATAGCTGACGCATGCGCGAAGTCACGTCGTGCCCGTCGGCCCACACCCGCTTCAATCCGGCAGCGGCGATACTGGAGCGCAATGCATCGTCGTCAAGGTAGAGTTTGAGTTTCGCGATGAATTCCTGCTTGTCCCGAAAAAAGTCGGCCTCCCGGCCCGCGGCGAACAGGGTGGCGGCGTCGTCGGAGTATTCACTTAACATCATGGTTCCGGCGGCCGGAATTTCGAAACAGCGCCGCGTATAAGTGTCACGGTTGAGCCGAGAAAAGAAGCACAGCGCGATTTTCGCACCGCACAGCGCTTTGTTGTACTCCTCGCCCCAAACCAGTTGCACCGGCCGCTGGCGTTTGAGCCAGCGCGATCGTGCAATCACGGAGTCCCAGTCGTAGCCGGGACCGAACAGCCGCAGTGTGTAGCCTTGCCGCACGACCTCCTCGAGATACTCGATCCTGCCGTCGTTTTCGTAATGGCCGACGAATACGACGTCGCTCGCGTAGCGGGCGCGGTCGGCATCCGTCAGTGTAACCGGATGGTTGCGCTCCGGCATGAACCCGGAGCGCAGCAAATGGACCGCGCGAGCACCCCGGGACTGAAATTCCGCCACATTATGGGGGCGGTAAGCGAGCGTCAAATCATAATGCGGCAGACAGCGCAGGAAATGCCGCCACAGCATGTGCGGCTGCCCGGGACCAAACGGATCGTCATTGTTGTAGCCGGCCAACAGCGCGTCGGGCAGCATCTCCTTGATCGCCGTGAGCGTGTGTGGAGTTACGTGCGTGCCGCGATAAACGAACACGATATCGGGCCGGACTTCCGCGGCCATGCGCACAAGGTCGCGGTTCAAGCGATTAACCGTTGGTCCGAACAGGTATTTGTTCTGGAATTTCATACTGACGCGCGCCGCGACTCCCAAGGGCACCGGCCAATCGGCCGACGGCTGGAAGTAACGGTACCACGCGAAGCGGAACACTTGGTGTCCTAGTGCGGAGAACGCCTGGAACATCGCTTCCTCATGCAGTTCCGAATGCCAGTCGCCCGCGATCAGCACCTTCAAGAAGATCGGCCTTTGTAAATGTTCCCTATCACCGGAGTGTAGCCAAGCCGCTTCTTGATCCATTGGACTACACGCTCGACGCGCCCGGGGCCCAGCGCCAGCAACGCAAGGAAATAGAGGTGGAACGGCAGGCTACGCGCGAACCCCATGGCTCCCAGGCGCCACCAGTACCCAATGAATGTCGCGGCGGGCTTGTCAGCCTGTATCGCGAGAAACGGATAGGAATAGTTGCCGTAATCCTGCAGAATCGCCGCCAGCACGCGCACTTTGCGCTCGCGGTCCAGGGCCGACGCAATTTCGATTACGCCGCGCATGAAATGAAGTGATGATTCAGGCGTGTGCTCGCGCGGCACAAATTTGCCGCGCTCGGCTTCGCTGTTGCCGAAATCGGGCGGGATATTGTTGCGCCGCAGGACCATGATCTGCGGCAGAAACAGGCCGCTCATTTCCGCGAGAATATTGCCGACCAGCCAAAGCTGATAGAGCAGCGTGCCATCGAACCGGGTAGTGGCGTGTCGCAGGGCGGCCTCGCGGTGCAGTACCATGCCTGATATTACGGTCGAGCGGCGAAACAGGGTCGCGATGGTTCCGGCGCCCGGCGGAAAGAACTTTTCCTCGGGAAAGTACTTGAACTCCTGGCCGATGCGCTCAGGGGTTTCGTCGAAATCCGCATAGCTGCGAACCAGCACCCCGACGCCTGAATAGCGCTCGAGCGCGTTCGCTACCGCTGAGAGCGCCCCCGGGCACATCAGATCGTCGTTGCCCATGAACAGGCAATAGCGGCTGCGGGCGCACTCGACGAGCCTGCGCAGGTTGCCGTCGTAGCCCAGGTTTTTCTCATTTTCAAGGTAGCGAATGATGCCGGGATATTGCGCCGAGTAATCCGCCGCGACGCGCGCGATCTCATCGCGTTCGGGCGACATGTCTTCGCAAATCACGATTTCATAGTCCCGACAGTCCTGCGCGCAAATCGAATCCAGCAACGGTGGCAGGAAGTTGGCGCGGTTGTAGGCAGGTATGCAGACGGAGATCTTAGGATTCGGCGCCATGGCTCCTCAAACGCGTGCTGCGCGATTACCCCTTCTTCTGCCAGAACACGCCGGTCCAATCGATGCGTTCGACCGGTTCGGTAATGCCGTGTTGCGCGCGATAATCCTCGGTTGCTTGCATGCACGCCGGCACGCAGCCGTAATCGTCGACAATCACGTAGCCGCCAGGCGAAAGTTTCGGGTAAAGGTTCTGGAGCACCACGATGGTGGATTCGTACATGTCGCCGTCGAGCCGGAGCACCGCCAGCTTGTCTATGGGCGCGCCGGGCATCGTCTCGCTGAAAAAACCCACCAGGAATCTGACGCGTTCGTCGAGCAGCCCGTAGCGCTGAAAGTTGGCCCTGACGTCGTCCGCCGAAACGTCGAGCGACTGGGTCCAGAACGTGTCGCCCTGGTCTGCCGGATACTTGTCCGGATCAGGTTTGGGCAGACCTTGGAACGAATCGGCGACCCACACCGTGCGATCAGTTGCGCCGTAAACCTCGAGCACCGCTTTCATGAAAATTGTCGCACCGCCGCGCCATACGCCGGTTTCTATCACGTCGCCAGGCACGCCGTTGCGCAGTGCATCGCTTATGCAGAATTCGATGTTGTCGAGGCGTTCCATGCCGAGCATGGTTTCGCCGGTGGGGCGGGCGCTATGCACCAGCGCAAGCTTCCATGGCGCGAGCGCGTTGTTGAAAGCGGCGTAGGCGCCGGAGCGCAGACTTCGCCACAACGTCTTGGTGTTTTTCGGAATGCGGTCGAAGCTCTCGTCGAACATCGAGCGCGTCAGGCATTTCTTCAGCAGATCAAGGTAGCGTTGTTCAGGGGTCATACACGGTGCCGGCCATTGGTTGTTGGCGCGTATTTTACGGCATGGCGGGCGCCGGCACCCGCCTGCCGCTGTTCTACGCCGATACGGGTGAGTATACCGCGGCGTTTTTGAGCGCAATCCCCAGCATCAGCAGCGCATACAACCGCGCTCCGTTGGCGCGGCCCGCGAGTTGTCCGGCGATCAACTGCTCGATGGTATCGCGCCGGCAGTAATCGGGCAGATAGTCAACGTAGCGCCGCACCGTTGCGCAGCGGTCCTGTCGCAGCCAGTCGTCCATCGGGATCGAAAAGCCCTGCTTACGCGCGGTGTCGAAGCCCAGCGGCAGCACGCGCTGCGCGAGGATTTTCTGCACGCGGCGGGTCTCGCGTCCGTCGCATTTCCAGTCGCCGGGGATATCGCGCGCGGCGAATTCGGCAAGGCGGTGGTCGAGAAACGGCGAGCGCATTTCGAGCCCGTGCGCCATGCTCGCGCGATCGACCTTGACCAGGTAATCATCGGGCAGCACGCCGTTGAAGTGCGCGCGCGTCATGCTGTCGATCGCGCCGCGGCCGGTGTGCAGCAGTCCAAGTTGCCGGTGCTCCGGCGACTCGAGCCCGGCGCCCAGCGTGCTACGGGCATCGCCGGTAAACAATCGCCGGCGCAGCACGGGATCGAAAAAGGCTGAGCCCCAGACCATCTGCTCGAGCGGCCCACCGCGCAGCGCCGCGACGCGGTTGCGCCCGCGCCACCCCGCGGGCAGTTCGGCGGCGACAGCCGCCGTCATCCGCAATAGCGGTCGCGGCAGCCAGTCCAGACGGCGCACGTCGCGCAAAGTGTCAAGGTAATTGGTGTAGCCGCCGAATAGTTCGTCTCCGCCGTCGCCGCCCAGAACCACGGTCACATGCTGGCGCGTAAGTTTTGAGATCAGAAAGGTCGGGATCAACGACGAGTCGGCGATCGGTTCGTCTATTCCCGCCGCCATCTCTTCGACCGTCCGCAGCGTCAGCCGGTCCAGCGGCAGTTCGTGGTGTTCGGTTGCGAAATATTCCGCGATGCGCCGCGCGTGCCGTGATTCGTCCAACTGCGATCCGGGCTGCACCACGGTAAACGTCTTGATCGGCCGCGATGCTTGCCGTGCGGCAGCGGCCACGATCAGGCTGGAGTCGAGCCCCCCGCTCAGCAGCACGCCCAGCGGCACGTCCGCGATCAGCCGCAAGCGTACCGCGTCCGCGAGCAAGCGCTGGGTTTCGTCAGCCAGCGCTTCGCCATCCGGCGTTTCGATGGGAGCGTTGGCCGGAAGCTGCCAGTAACGCGAGACATTCAACCTGAGCGTGGGGAGTTCAAGCCGCGCGGAATGCCCGGGCGGCAGTTTGTGCACGTTGTCGAACAACGACAGTTCGCCGGGAACATACCCGAGCGCGAGATAGTAATTGACTGCGGCGAGGCCGATGCCGGAACGGGAAGCCAGCGCCTTAGGCTCCGACGCGAATTCGAAACGGTTCGCGCCAACGCAGTAGTAAAAAGGTTTTTTGCCGGCGCGGTCCCGCGCGAGAAACAGCGCGGACGGCTGCGTGCCGTTCCCGCGGTCGTGGATCGCGAACGCGAACATGCCGTTGAAGCGGGTCAGACATTGCTCACCCCACGTCGCGTAGGCGGCGAGTATCACTTCGGTATCGCTCGCGCTGTGAAACGCGCATCCCCGCTGTTCGAGTTCCCTGCGCAGTTCGCGGTAGTTGTAGATCTCGCCGTTGTAGGTGATCGCGAGCCGCCCATCGGCGGATACCATCGGTTGATGTCCGCCGGGAGACAGATCAATGATGGAGAGCCGCCGGTGCGCGAGTCCCACGCGCCCGCAGTCCGAAATCCAGACGCCGGCATCGTCGGGGCCGCGATGGGCGAGCACATCGCGTTGCCGTTCGAGCGCGCCGCGCTCTACCGCTTGGTCGAGCCGCACGAGTCCGTAGATTCCGCACATCGCGTGTGACCCTTATCTTTGCAGCCGCAGCGCGATGCCGATCGGCGGCGGCCGGAGAAAATACCGGTCGGCGTTCAGTACCTTGTTTGCATCCGGTTGCAGCTCCTTTACCAGCCCTCGAATTTCGTCGTCGGACTTCATGTGCTGAAACGTGTGAGCGCCGTAGCAATCAAACGTGTTCAACACCGCCGATTTGTAAGCGCGGTGCCAGTAGTCCGGTCCGGGCGGTACATCGCCGCGGATCACAATCAGCGATTTTTCCAGAATCCAGCCCATCAGCGGCACCATTCTCAATGCGCCCATGATCCGTGCGTAATTGAGGCGGAACCGGAACGACCGCCGTACCATGAACCCGCGCAGCGCCGCATACAGGGCGAGGCGGGTTTTGCGCACGATGCCCTGATCGTTCTTCGGGTAGCAGTTGAAAACGAACTCCCCGCCGGGACCGATCAGTCGCCACAGCGCGCGCGCAGTCTGCTCCACGGAGCACGTATGTTGAATCACGTTGTGGCACAACACGATACCGTCTATCGAACCGTCGCGCAGCGGGGGCTGATCGATCGAGCACTGAATCACGTCTACATTGACAATGCCCACAAGATTGCGCGTGACGACGTCATCGACCGCGTGGGAAAGCTCCAGGCTGATAACGTGCACTGGCGCCGGCCTCGCTGATCCAGCGCGACTGGATGCCGCTTCCCGCGCCGGCGTCCACCACGATCTTGCCGCGGAATTCATCCAGCGAGCCGAAGGTATTTTTAATGCTGTGCTGCGTCCAGTTGAGGCGGAAGTCGTCGAAGTTGAAATAGTTCCATTCGTCGCCGAAGGACGCGACGTGCGCCTGCTCGTTCTCGCTGACGAAGCGCGGTATGCCGTTGCGGATCGGATACGACCTGCCTCCAGCCGACTTCAGAAGTCCGCTAATGATGTGGCCGTCGTCCCCGAATTGCGGGTCGCGCAGATCGAGTGGCGACTTATCGACTGGATCGCACAGGTAATCGAGGAGCTGCGGGGTCATGCAATATTTTCGGTGGCCGCGGCATCGTTTTGTCGCTGCGCCTCAATCAGGGCGAACAGCCGGCGGAAACGCGTAAGCCGGATATGGTCCCGCGTGGCGCGCGCGCGATCTGCCGCCGCGATGGTCGCGCGCTCGGCGTCGCGTTCCAGGAAGTGGCGCGCTTTTGCCACGAAATCGTCGATATCGCGATAGGTCACAATTTCACTGCCGGCTTCGAACAGCTCTGTCGCTCTTTGTGACAACCGATTCCAAGTAGTCTGCCATGCGCAGCGCAAGCGCAGCAATAGTGAGCCCGGTATTTGCGTAGCCACTGGCAGGTATAAGAGAGCCATCACACACATACAAATTTTTCAGGCCGTGAACGCGGCCATTTTTGTCGCAAACCCCCTTATCCGATGCTGTCGCCATGCGGGCAGTGCCTGAATGGTGGGAAGAAGAAATAATGTGATCGGGCCAATCCGGGAAAATGCTCGCGGATTTTATTTTGTTGCCCAGTACCGCCTACTATCCGAGCAATCGATTCCCGGACCGTGTCGATGTATTGCTGAGAGATGTCCCACCGTCGATAGATTGTAGCGCCGCCTGCTTCCTTCCATACCGCGCGGGTGTCAGAGGGCAGTTGCTCGGCAACCATAACCAGCGAATAGTGCCGCGTGGGCAAATGAACACCGAATTTGAAAGAAAGTATCTCCAGAACATCATCCCAATGAGTCAAAAGCAGAAAATATGAACGCAGTTTGAACGGGGAATACCTAAGTTCATGCAAAACGGTTTTCAATCGATTTCTTGGGTTGATAATCCAAAAATGTGCAGCGGGTCTGAGTTGAAATGAGATCTGAATCCTGTCCTGTTTGATCACCAAGGGCAATCGCAAGTTGCCTTTTGCGCAGGGAACCGGGTAATTCCATAGCTTGTAAAGCGGCTCATCTAAAATGACTTCACCGACAACCGCAGAGGGGTGATCCTCATAATGCACCCCGGCTTGTTGCAACGCAGGAAGCGGCAGCCGTTCTGCCAGCTTCTGAATCAACAATGGGGTTCCAAGCCCGCCGGCTGCCAACACGAAAACGTCGCCGTCGATCTTGATTTCCCGATCTCCATTTCTGATAAGCAAATAACGAATCTCAGCCGTTTCTGCTGGAACCATATCTACCACCTCGCCCTCAATCACCGTGACCCGCCCTTTGAGCTTGAGGCTATTCCACGGATTGACGGTCCGCTGAGGATAAAACAGCCCTTTCCCCAGAAACTTTTCCGGTAGACCTATGGCCACGTATTTTCGGCGTAACGTTTCAACTTGCTCCGTAATGACAACTTGCGGCACACCGGCAAGCTTCGGATATGCCCGAGCATAATATTGATCAAGCTCGGACTCGGGAACGGCCATTTGTGTTTGAATACGTCTTCATCCACTTCAATAAGGCCGTTGTGCCAAAAAGCGGTGGTCCCGCCAAGACCCGAGCCGATGTGCGGGTATGTAATCGCCGCTTTCCCAAGATCCTTTACGCGCTGTTGGAGAAAATCGGGGGACTGCGCGCCGATTTCGACAATGCTGACGTCACAACTCTCGGCCAAGCTGTCCGCCAAAAAACACCCGCCAATTCCTGCGCCAACGATTACCAGCTTTGATTTCATGCATCCGTTTTGTTGGAGTGGGATATCGGTTGCCGTGATTATCGTGGGAGATTCGTGCGTTTCGTAAATTTGACTAGATGTTCTTTCGTGAGGTGACTCCGGTACGTAGGTGCGGAACATGCCGGTATCGAGCATCATGCCTGTGTTCCACTGCCCCAGGAGGAATTCCGGTGATATGGTGCCGCTATGATTGGCGGTTTCGCTTTGCACGCGATTGATGGGCAGATTCAGTATCTTGCTTTCCCTGAAGCACATACCGTGACGACCCTTTGCAATGTCGTTATATGTCTTTAGGGCGCCTTCATAGCTGTTAGGGGCTCGAAAATCGGACAGCCTTGTTCGTGCACGAACTTCTGCCGTGGACAGTATTTGGCCATCGACGGACCATGGATCAGACCATTCATTACCTTGCTCAAACCAGTTGAAAAGGAGCAGCTCGGGTTCAATTTCAGTGCTGGAAAAACTCGGCGGAGATTGTTCCTTGCGGGCTGTGTAACTGCGGCGTAGATGCGGACTATGCCGTAAACTCAATATGGTGGCGGTAGGATCAATGTCCTTAATCGATTCGAAATTCACCGGTCGGATGAAAATGATGTCATCCACCAAGAAAAACATATTTCTTGTTGCAATCCGGTTCAAGACATCCAATATGCTTTCTCGAAAAGTTAATGTCTCTGGGACGAAGATTATTTTGGCTGGAGTGTTGTCACACGCCATCTCGACTTCTTTGTAGGCCTTGGCGTGCGGACCGGTCCTCGCCTTATACAATATGAAGAGTGGTACGGGGTGCTCGACAAGGCCAAAATAGGTGTGCAGCAAAGCGTAAAGCTGCAATGCTCTGTCATGGCTGAATACCACTCCGACAAGACCTCGTCCGGATCCCGCGTTTTCGTATTTGACCAGTTCTGCAACAGCTCGCGCGCGCTGGGACAGAAGGTGATCGTAGGCTCGGTTCGAGAGCATGACGCCCCCGGCAACGTCGGTAATCCAGCGGAGAAAATCGATTGCGGTGGAGCGGAAAAGATTCATGATCGACGCGTTCCTCCCGATTTTGCGAGCACCATCATCATCCTGCTCCAGACCTGCCGCCGGACGGTTCCGAGCAAGCATCTGCGAAACAGTAAAGCGCAGCCCCTCTGCAGGAGTCGCAGTCGGTCGCGTCACATCTCCTGTGTTGGTGCCGACGCTGCGCGTTGCTCGCCTTGATAGCGGAGGTGATCACCATGGCCCGGCAATTTTCAAGCGCCCAAGGTAGCTTCACTGGCAATGCAGCGATAACCTTTACCGGCAAAGCGCTGCCTGTTCTATTGCGACATCCCCCACCGCGAACGCCGCTAAACGGGGAGCCGGCACGAACAAAAGATCTTTGTATCGCGCGTTTGCATCGGCAAGCACGCCATCCCACGCATGCAGCGAACCCGGCCCGTCAGAAACCATGATGCGATAACCACGCGCCGCGAATTCGCGGCCTGCCGCGAGTGCAGACTCCGACCCTGACTCGAGCAATACAACCGGCTGCGCATGATCGAGAATGCCGGCGAGGCCGGCGACCACGGCATGCTCGAAGTTCTCTGCGTCGATCTTGATGAAATCAGGAACAAGTTCGCGTTCGTACGCAAATACGTCTAGTCTCACCGCCTGTACCTTTACGCGCCGGACAGAGCCCGCGGCGAGCATACCAGGCATCCGTGATTCCTCCGCTAGCGTATTCCAGGCGCTGTACTTGAGTCCCGAAGTCTGCAATCTCGATATCGCCTGCCACATCGCCGGCCGCCCTGTTTACGGGTTCGACGCGATCGCTGCGTCGCGCGTTCTGTTCAAGGATTGCGAAGGACGACGGCGTAGGCTCGAACGAGATCACGTGGCCCCCACTTCCGACGAGATGGGCAAACAAAAGGGAGAAATACCCGAAATGCGCACCAACGTCAAAGACGAGGTCGCCCGGCCGCACCGCTTTAAGCGCCATCCATGTGACGGTGGAGTCAAACAGCCCGTAAGTATAAATCGCCTCGGATATCACTTCGGGCAGCACCACTGTCATATCTGCGCCGAAAAACAAGCGCGCCGTGCGCGGGCTTGGATCTGCACGCTGGCGCGCTAACCAACGCGCCATAAACCGGTGAACACCCAGATCAAGCAACTTGAACGCCGGGGCGCGGTCATGCGTACAGCTGGCGGCCCTGAACTGGTCTTCAATTACGCTCATTTCTTAACCCGCTGGCTTGCGGAAGACAAACATGCCGAGCCCGCAATCCTGACCCGCACCCAGCTCCCTGATGTCGGCCTTCAGCGGGTCGACATTTTCTGTGCAGTGCGCCGGGTGCATCGACCATCGAAAACTCGATCAGCGTTAACCCGCGGAAAATTTCGGGCAACTCGCGGATCGCAAACACGCGCTGACCGTTAAATTGCACGCGTGGCCGGCCCACTGGTGTCGAAATGTAGGCGCGGCCGCCTGGCCGCAGCACGCGTACGATCTCGCGGCCCGCGCGCTCCGGGCCGCGTGGGTCGAGCGGGTCGCCGTAGCGGCCGAGCCCGATATGCTCGATGACGTGCAGGCACGACAGCGATTCAACCGCGCCGTCGGCGAACGGCAGCTCGACGATAGTGCCGCGCAAACCCGTGTAATTCGGGATGTCAAGTTCCAGCGGACGGATGTCGACAAATGTAACGCGTGTAATACAAGTGAGCAGTCCGACGAAATTCACCTCGGAGGCGATATCGACATGCGATGCAGCGCCACTGTCCTTGATGTGGCGGAACGCCCAGATCGCCTGGTGAAAATAGTGCGTGTCGATGCTTGAAGCCGCTGTCCTGTCGAAAAGGCAGGGGTAGAAGTCCAGCACTCGGGCATCCCCGCCGGCCGCGCGGAACCACTGCAAGTGCCGGAAAAAGACAGCGTAGCCGGCAAGTGTGCGCCACGGACGAATGTTAAGCCATGGGCCCGCACAGCGCATAAGGAATAGCGCAAAGCGCTTGAGCGGTCCGTTTTCCTTAATCCGCTGTTTGATTGCAGAAAGCATCGAGGTCGGATTGTACGTTGTCTACTGCGGGAATGGTCCGTGATAGCAAGTATCGTTTCCGGGCGCTAATCCAGCTTCAGGCCGATTTTCTCGAGTAGCCATTTTGTAAAGAACTTGTGCCAGTTCTGGGAAAAAAAATAAAGGGGCACAAGCCGCACGGCGTTAAACCACGAAGTTCCGTGCCAGATTTCCCGTGTGACATCGACAAATCCCCGCAGTTGGAATTCACGGCTGTATGAAGGCAAAGCGTGCACTTGCGCGATCTCGTCGGGGGTTCTTGGTATATGACGGTTGTAATACTCCATGCCCCAGCCGTCTACAACCGGCCCCTTTATGAGTGCATGCATGATGACGACTTTTTCCGGGCATGTCGACTTGCTCCAGATTGTATCGAGCAGAACGCGTTTTCGAAACATTGCGTAGTAAAGGTGGTCAGTTACATTATCGGTCAGATAATCGCGTATTCTTCGAAAAGGATCTCGGTCGGTAAGCGGATACGGCGGATCGTAGCGCAGTATCTCTTGTTCGTGCTCGTTGAAGTAACGCACAGTTCCCATTACTGCCGAGGCGTCCGGACTGTTTTCGAGCGCTGCCACGCCTAACTCGACGTAGCGCGCGTTCCACCTGTCGTCGTGTGGGGCCCAGAAAAAGTATTCGCCATTCGCGTGGTCGAGTACAAACTTGAAATTCTTTAGTACCGGCGTGGTCGTGGATTGTCGGAAGCATCGGAAGCGTGGGTCTCGCGTTGAAAATGCGTCGACGATTGCCGCGGTACCGATCAGTTGAACCATTGTCGGAGACGACAATTTCGAGATTCTGGTAAGTCTGCCCGACGATCGAGCGCAATGCTCGCTCGAGCAGCGCTTCACCGTTGAGCACTGGCACGCCGACCGTTACCAGAGGCTGTTTTTGCGGTGCAGCCATCGTTGTTTTAAAATCCTCCGGAGCGCGCATATTCAATCAACCTCGGCCTGAGTTCAGACGAGCACACCAGATGCAGCAAGCTCGCTATACAGAAGGTTGCTAAGAGCCAGGTTACGAAGGTCAGTCGCGCCATCCCCTGCGGCATCAACGCGGCACTGGACCAGACGCATAGCACGGCGACCGTGGCCGGAACGAGTACGTCGTTTATGAGCCAGGAAACATACTCGCCGCGTAGCAGCCGGCGGTGCATCAGGTACGGACCGAACATGGCCTGCGCCGAGTACAGGACGACCCACGCCCACGCTGCACCCAGAGCTCCCAGCGACGGTACCAGAGCTAACAACAGTAGCGACATCACTATCACCGCGGACAACTGCTGAAAAAACCCCAGCCGGTTCCAGCCGCATGCGGCCTGCAACAGGAATGAACAGTTGATCAGCAGACTGAGGGCCGTCGACAGGGCCAGCAAACGCATCAGCGGCGCTGACTTTTGTGCCACGTCCAAATTTCCCGTCCATGCCGCAAGGACTGGTTGCGCGAAAAAGAACAGAATTGCCGCAGCAGGAATCACCAGAACGTTAATCATCTGGCTGCAAAGGTGGTAAGTGCGGGCAAGGCCCACCTGGTCATTCTGTATGAATGCACGCACCAGCCGTGGAAATAACGCGCTCGTTACCGGCGCTGCCAGGTACCCCAATGCGCCGGTCACAGTGACTGCGAGCATGTAGTTGCCGAACACGTCGAGCGTCACCAGGCGCGAGAGCACGACCCGATCGAGTTGGCTGAGCAGCGTGAGCATCAATAGAATGCCGCTTACGCCGATCGAGTAGCGTGCAGTAGACTTGATTATGAAAAAATCGAATCGCCCCGGCTGTTGGGCCGGTCCCACGTTTGCTGACAGCGCGACACGCAGTGCGCTGGTGGTGACGGCGTTTACGATCAGGTACCAAAGCAGCAGCACGAGGATGTTTGAAGAGGCCAGCCACAGCACGAGCGCGCCACCCGCGTTGCGGGCGGTCGCAGAGAGAGCATTGATGACGTTGAGAGGCACCAGTTTTTCGAGACCGGTGAGCCCGCCGGAATAAAGCGCACTGGGCCAATTGAGCGCAAATACAAACGCGAACACCCAAAGCGCATGCCGAGCAACGGTCGGGTCAAGATGCTTGTAGTTCAACCACCCGGCGATCGCCGGCGACAGCAGCACAATCAACAGCGCAAGCAGTCCTGCTACGGCCCAATAACAGGTCTCGAAGGATTTGAGGGCGTCGTGCAGCTTGTCGTGCGAGTCGCAGGCGAGCAGGCGAGCAAATTCACGCGTAAGGGTATAACTAAGTCCGAGATCGAATAGCGCAAACAGTCCCTGCAGTGAAAGCAGGACGCCGAGCAAGCCATAGCCCTCGATGCCGAGCAGGTCGACATAAATCGGGATGAAAGCAAAGGACACCAAGGCAGTCCAAAGCTTGCCCCCGAAATTTGCGATAAGGTTGCGCCGGATCACTACAGCTTGTCCGGTTTGATGATGATTCCCTGACCAGTTGGAAGTGCAAGTACGCGCACGCCGCGCTTTGCTGCAAAATCGTCAAAGGCGCGTTTTTGCACATGATGTCCGGGCCAGCCAAAATCGTCGAGTAACATCACGGCACCTCTCGACAATCTGTCCCAGAAATATTCGGCCGCCGCTATTTCGGGTGGCGCGCAGTTCATGTCGATCGACAAAAATGCAATTTTATTGGAGGTCACTTCAGGAAGAGTTTCCGGAACCGGACCCCGCACCAGTATAACGTTGGGAAAAGGCGCAAAGGTTTTCTGCACGGCGTCGAAGCATTCCTCGTAACCGCCAGCATGCCGCCCGAGTCTTCGCTCTTCTTCGGAAATGTACCTGTCGACCAGGCCTGCAAATGTGTCAAGCAGGAAAAAGCGCTTCTGCAGATTGGCAAAATTAACAAAGTGGATAACTGCGCGTGCTCCTCCTCCCTTGTTCACGCCGCATTCGACAAAATCACCTTCCAAATTCCTAGCTTGGTCGGCAGCCCAGCACGCAACGTACACGCGCCAATGCACTTTGGCCTCTCCCCACGAACCTGTTGCCTCGCCAAGCCGGTATGCCTCTGCAAATAGTGGATCGGTAATGAAGTCGCAATTGTGACGTGTGGCAAGGCCATCTTGATTGTAGGTAAGCGGACCAACCACGGCCTCGAGCTTGGGCACCCGCCGCAATCGACCCCAGTTCGTGTCGGAGATCAACGTCCGACGCGCCTTGCGTAGTATGCGTCTAAGTATCATGGGAAGTTTGCGCGCCTATTCGTGATAGCCAATGCGACGCAAGCCGTGCCAGCGTTGACGGCAATATTGCGGAAAATACCTGAACTTGCCTGCAACTGAGTCAATCGCGCAGGTGCACCGGGTGCCTGCTTTGGCGAATGCAACCGACCAGTTGGCACGACCGGACACGTAATCAACGATCGACGCAACTTCGACTCGACGGCCAAAGCCCTTGTGTACATAATGATTGCATTTCTCCGGCCGGGCATTGTGCAGCCGCTCAAAAGGGAACATTGAATTGGCGTAATCGTCGAGCGTGCCGTAAGAGATTTTCAACGTACGCAATCTTGTTGGAGGTCTTACGGGTTTTCTGCGGTCTTGCGCTTCACAAGCAGGATTTTGTCCAGAAGAAGAGCGTCGATCTGCGTCGATAGGAAACAACGAATGGCGTCCTCCGGACTCTCGACTATCGGTTCCCCGGCAAGATTAAATGACGTATTAAGCAGTACTGGGATACCCGTAGTCGCTTGGAAGCTTGAAACCAATTCATAAAACAAGCCGTTCCTTTCGCGCGTCAGCGTTTGCAGGCGCGCCGTCCCGTCGACATGGGTAACCGCCGGAATGATACTGCGCTTTTCCGGGCGGACGCTCGGCACCAGCAACATGTATGGGCTTGGCCGATCAATGTCAAAATATTCGGCTGCGTGCTCCTCGAGCACGGCCGGCGCAAAAGGGCGGAACCCCTCGCGGTGCTTTACCCGCGAATTCAGAACATCCTTGTTTTCGGCCACGAGCGGACTCATAAGGATGCTGCGGTTGCCGAGTGCCCGTGGGCCCATTTCGGAGCGTCCTTGAAAACAGCCAATGATTCTGTTGGCTGCCAGCGCCTTTGAGGTTTCATCAAAGCTGTTTTCACGGACGACTTCGAATCCGGAAAACCGATGAATCGCCTCTTCGATCTGTTGTTGGGTGTACGTCGGACCAATAAATGGTGAAATCTCCCGGTAGTTTCTCGGGTTGCCTTTGAGGCGATGATAGCCATATAACGCCGCGCCGAGCGGAATGCCGGTATCGGACGCGGCTGGATTGATAAAAATATCATCAAAAAGTCCGGATTTGAGGATGCTATTATTGGCAACCGAATTTAGCGCGACACCACCTGACAAGCACAAATATTTGGCCCCGGTCTTTTCTTTGGCGTACTGCGCGAGATGTAGCACAGCGCGTTCACATTCCTGCTGCACTTCCCACGCGGCGCGCGTTTTATCCTCAAAGGTCTTGATGAGTCTGTGCGGTTGGATGATCTCGTATTTGCCTAATGCGCAGAACTGGCTGTAGTCGGTCACAATCCCGGCATGACGTCCCTTGAAATCAAAAACAGGCTCGGATACCCCGGCGCCGTACGGAGCGAGGCCCATGGTCTTGCCCTCTTGCAAGAGTCCAAATCCAATGGCCTCGGTCACGGTCGCATATAGCAAACCAATACCGATTTGATCGGTGCGATCGATGAGTTCGATGCCCGCAGGGCCGGCGATAAAAAGCGATTGCGTTTCGTTGTCTGATCCGCGGCCGTCCACGATCAATACGGCTGCATTCTCGAATGGCGATGAGCAGTAGGTGGCGTATGCATGCGCCAGATGATGATTCGCGATCGCAATCTTGCTTGCCGGTAAATCCGCCAGAAAGACATCGGTGCGGCACGGAGTGCGGAAATTATCCCGCCTCCAATCGGAAGCGTGACGAATGTAATCAAGCACGACGAGATCGATTTCGTTTACCGAATTCACACCGAACTCTTTCATGCAAGCGCGCGTGGCAAGTTCAGGGAACGCCCGTGAGTCCTTAACCCGGTCGAGCCTCTCCTCGGCAATGTAAACAAACCTGGGGCCATTACCGTCGTCGCGTATCATCGCGGCACCGGAGTTGTGCCAAGGGTCTTTATGCAAACCTAAAACGATCATTTTTTATTATCAATAAAAGGGCCGCGCATTGTATCTACGGGAAACAAATTTCACAAAGCAAACCCCAATATATTTCTTTGAGGGCCATCGATTTTGGTAAAGCGCTATGCCATTGCGTATACAACCCTATTGACTATCCAAAGCGGCGTAAATAGCAACTAGGCCAGTAGGTCACTCTTTCGGTGATCACGCCTTCGTTGAACATGAACCGGGGCTCCTCGATCACGAAATCCGCAGATTCGCGCAGAAACTCGGCCGCGGCCGCGCTGGGGTTGTTCCGGTCCCAATCCGGTTGCGAGCGGGGTGCGCCGACCAAGTCGCGCATTATCCCATCCGTTGCCACGATATATGAGCCATGTGTCACAGACGCGGAGTATGCCCTGAGTTCCGCAAGGACATGCGCCTTGGTGTGATTGGAATCGAGGACAACCAGCACTGTTTCGTGCGGCCGAATCTGGTCTTTGACGCGGGCTACCGTATCCGCGGCGACGGAACTGCCTTCAATGAGGGTGATTAAAGGCGATAGCTCATGCGCCTCGATTGCATTTCTGTTGTGCGGTCTTATCTCTATATCAACTCCGACCACGCGTCCCTTGCCCATGGACTTGAACAGTGAGGCATAAAACACCAGCGACCCCCCGTGAGCGACCCCGGTCTCAATCAGGACGTCGGGTTTGACCGAATAAATGATCTCCTGAATCCGCAGCATGTCCTCCGGAAGCTGAATCATCGGGCGGCCGAGCCAGGTAAAGCTATAGACATACTTGCTGTCCCACCCGCTGCGTAGCCACGCTTTCGAGATCAATCGGAACGCTTCGGGGCTGCCGATTTCAAGCGTGCGGATGCCGGTCGCCGTTTGTTCTTCAACAGTACCCGCTTCGAGGTCGATTCTTATCACAATGCGGAGGCCTTCAATTCCTGAAGCATTCGAGGCAATTCAATCAATACATCGGCTGCGGGTGAAAAAAATTCCTGCTTGATTCTAGTTATTGAGATCGGTGGAAATACGACGACCGGCGCCTCGGGGGCAATGGTTAACCGGCAGCCGGTAAGCTCGGCGAGGCGATCAACCAATGTGCGATTGGATACGTTCGTTCCCGATGCCACGTTATAAAGTTTTTCTTTGCCGGACACGGCGATCTGTGTCAGCAATTCCAGCACGTCCGGGATGGCGATATAGTCTTTCGCGGAATCGAGCGAGGTGCGAACGGTGATCCGTTTGGTTGTCAGCGCGGCGCGCAAGATTTCACTCAGAAAGTTTTCGCTGTCAGCTTCCGCACTGAATACGTTCGATAGCCTCGCCACGCGGATGTTGTCGCGGCCGCTGGCAAAACACAAGGACTCGCCAGTTAGCTTGGTGAGGTTGTAAAAGTCGTCAGGATGGTTGGTATTGACCCGGCAATCTGCGGACTCCTCAGTGCTCTTTGCGCCTAAATATACCCGGGTTGAAGAGAGATATAGAAACGAGTCGAACGTAGCCCGGTTCAGCAGATCAGCAAGAACAGTCACGTGCGCCGCAATGGTTTCGAAGGGCTTACGGCGGAAATCCGCAGTGACCCCGATGCAATAGATCGCATGTCCGAGTTCCTCGGCGTAAATACATGGATCGTCGCGTAGCGGCGCGAAGACTTCGTCTCCGCGCCGCTTGAGAAAGCCGCAGAGACGGGACCCGACAAGACCGGAAGCGCCTAACACTGTAAATTTCATGATCGTAAATCGACGTGCCGCGAGCGCCGGTCATGCCACGAGATTGGGAAATTCTCTGTCACGCGCCGAGATTACCGACGGCGATGGGTGCGGCCATTTGATTCCCAGCGCGGGATCGTTCCACCTTACGCCTCTCACGCTTTCCGCATTGTAGTCTGAAGACATTTCATAGAACACTTCGGTGCTGTCCTCCAGGGTAAGAAAACCATGCGCGCATCCCTTGGGGGCAAACAGCATGCGTCGATTATCCACGCTGAGTTCGGACGCAATCCACTGCTTGAATGTCAGCGAGTTAGGTCGCAGGTCGATGATAACGTCGTAAATAGCGCCCATGGTGCACCGTACGATTTTCTCTTCCGCATGCGGTTTCACCTGGTAATGCATTCCGCGAAGCGTCCCTTTCTGCCTGTTAAACGAGATATTGCATTGCACGAAGTTGAATTTAATTCCATGTTCTTCGAACTCGCGGCTGCAGAAAGTACGGGCAAAAAACCCGCGCTCGTCTTCCACGACGTTCCGGTTCGATGATGTAGGCGCCCTTTCAGCTTGGTTTCGGTGAATATCACGATTGCGCCATTCGTAATGTCGCTAGCAGACCGTCGGAACGGGCACCGGCACCACGAATTTGCCACCCCAGCCGCGGATGCCGGCCATCTGCTCGATTATCTCATCCTTGAGGTTCCACGGCAGGATCAGGAGGTAATCCGGCTTGCGCTCGAATATCTTGTCCGGATGCATTACCGGTATGCGCGTGCCGGGCAGCAGCATGCCCTGCTTGTGCGGATTGCGGTCCACCGTGAACTCGATGAAATCGGTGCGAATGCCGCAGTAGTTGAGCAGGGTATTCGCCTTGGCGGGGGCGCCGTAGCCGATGATGCTCTTGCCTTTGTCTTTGGCATCGAGAAGAAAATGCAGCAGAGCGCGTTTGGTTGTTTTGACCTGCTCGGCGAACGAAGAATATGTCGCGGGATTGTCAAGTCCGGACGCACGCTCGCGATCGAGCAATTGCTGCACGCGCGGCGTACGGTTGCCGCGCGGTGTCGCGCGATGCGTACACGCGCAGCGAGCCGCCGTGCGTCGGCAATTGCTCGACGTCGAATACGGTCAGTCTATGTTTGGCCAGCACACGCAGCGCAGTCGCAAACGAAAAATACGAAAAGTGCTCGTGATAAATGGTATCGAACTGGTTGTTCTGCATCAGTTGCAGCAGAGTGCGGAAATTCGAGCGAAAGGACACCGGCGGGCTTGAGCAGCGTATGCAGCCCGGCCGCGAAGTCGTTGAGCTCGGGCACGTGCGCGAATACGTTGTTGCCGATCAAGCAGGTCGGCGCGCTTGCCGTCGGCGGCCAGTCTTCTGCGCCGAGCGAGACGCCGAGAAACTCGGTGACGGTCGGAATGCCTTTTTCAAGCGCCGCCGCGGCGACGTTTTGCGCGGGTTCGATGCCCAGCACCGGGATTCCCGCTTGTTTGAAGTACTGCAGCAGGTAACCATCGTTGCTTGCTGCTTCGATGACGAGGCTCTGCGCGGTCAGGCCGAATTCGCGGATCGCTTTCGCGGCAAAGTCGCGCGCGTGGGCGAGCCACGTGTCGGAGTACGAGGAAAAGTAAACGTAGTCGCTGAATATATGCGCGGGCGTTTCGAATTGCTCGAGCTGGACGAGGAAGCAGTTCGTCGCACACATAGGCATGCAGCGGATAGAACGGCTCCATGCGGTGCGCGTCGGACGGCTTGATGAACGCGTTGGACAGCGGCGACATGCCCAGATCGCAGAACGTGCGGTCGAGCGGCGCGCTGCAGAACCGGCAGGCGGCGGCGCTCATGCTGTTGCGAGGCTGCGGTAACGATCGAGTTGCGATCTCGCTGACACGCCGCATGTCGGCGCCGTCGCGCCACGCGCGATACCACTCCACAGTCCAGTCGATCGCCTGCGGCAGATCAAGTTTTGGCGTCCATCCGAGACGAGCTTTCGCTTTGCCGGCGTCGATGCTCAGGAAATGCGCCTCATGCGGATGGCTGGCCGGGTCTGCCTCCCACGTAGCGTCGCCGCTCCATTTTTTGGCGACCGTCTCGACTACATCGGCAACAGTCGCCACGTGGTCCTGCGCGGGGCCAAAATTCCAGGGCTCGGCATATCCGTCCGGTGCCGCGCAAAGTTTTTCCGCGAGCAGCAGATATCCCTGCAACGGATCCAAGACGTGCTGCCACGGCCGGGTTGCTCGCGGGTAACGCAATATCACGGGGCGCCGTGCGCTGAATGCGCGAATGGCGTCCGGGATCAGGCGGTCGGCACTCCAGTCACCGCCGCCGATGACATTGCCGGCGCGCGCCGTCGCGACCGCCGTCGGAGTGGCTTCGCCGCGGGAAAAAAAGGAGCTCGCGATATGCGGCCGTCACCAATTCGGCGCACGCCTTGCTGTTCGAATAGGGATCGTGCCCGCCGAGCCGGTCGCCTTCTCGAAACTCGCGTTGCGCCCCGGTGTTTTCGATAGCATTTGTCGCTGGTGACGACTGACGACCGCGCGCAGGCTGGAGATTGGGAGCGCGCGGCTTCGAGAACCTTGACCGTGCCCATTACGTTAGTCGAATACGTGGTCTACAGGATCATCATAGGATGGCCGCACCAGCGATTGCGCCGCCATGTGGATGATGATTTCGGGTAGCGGACTGCTTGATTGCCGCCGTCAGCGACGCGAGGTCGCGCACGTCGCCGATGACGGAAGTCATTCCGTGCGCGACGCGCACGGTTTCAAAAAAACTGGGTTCGGTCGGCGCCGGCAGCGAATATCCGGTAGACCTTCGCGCCCAGCGTTTGCAACCATAGCGACAACCATCCGCCTTTGAATCCGGTGTGGCCGGTGATGAAGACCTTTTTGCCGTGCCAGAACTGCGTGTTCACTTCCAGGTTTTCCACGGGGCTTTGCCTGAATTCCACAGCTCTTCGAGTAGTACTCTGTCGCGCATCGTGTCCATCGGTTGCCAGAATCCTTCATGCATAAATGCCGAGAGCTGGCCTTCGTGCGCCAATTTCTCCATCGGATCGCGCTCCCAAATCGTTTGATCGCCGCCGATATAGTCGAGTACGCGCGGCGACAGCACGAAGAATCCGCCGCTGATCCAGCCGCCGTCACCCGCGGGTTTTTCCTGGAAGTTGACGATTTTGTGATCCTGCATATTCAGCGCGCCGAAGCGGCCGGGAGGCCTGACGGCAGTAACGGTAGCGATCGTGCCTTGGGATTTGTGAAATGCAGCCAGTGCCTTGATATCAATGTTTGATACGCCATCGCCATAGGTCAAGCAGAAATCTTCCTTGCCGAGATAGCTACTCACGCGCTTCAATCTGCCGCCGGTCTGGTGTCGTCGCCGGTATCGACGAGCGTTACTTGCCACGGCTCGGCGCTATGCCTGATGCACCTGCATTTTGTTGTTGGCCATGTCGAAGGTCACGTCCGACATGTGCAGAAAATAATTCGCGAAATACTCCTTGATCATGTAACCCTTGTAGCCGCAGCACACGATGAAATCGTTAATGCCGTGGGCCGAATAGATTTTCATGATGTGCCACAGGATCGGCTTGCCGCCGATCTCGATCATCGGTTTCGGCCGCAAATGCGATTCTTCGCTGATGCGGGTGCCCAGTCCTCCCGCGAGTATGACGGCTTTCACTATGTCTATCCCCGAGTTGCCGCGGGCGCCGCGGAGCCCGCTGTTTGTGGTGCGGTTGCCGCGGCGTAATCCGTGTAAACGGCCTTGATGCCATCGCGCAGCCCGATGCGACAGTTCCAGCCCAATGCGGTCAGGCGCGAGACGTCGAGCAACTTGCGCGGCGTGCCGTCCGGTTTGCTGGTGTCGAACGTGAGCTGTCCGCGGAAGCCTACCACCTGGGCCACGAGTTCGGCGAGCTCGCGGATCGTGAGATCGTTGCCGGAGCCGACGTTGATGAACTCGCCCACTTCGCCGGCATGACAGCGTTCCATGAGGAATACGCAGGCGTCCGCAAGGTCGTCACTGTGGAGAAATTCGCGGCGCGGCGTGCCGGAACCCCAGACGACTACGTTATCGCGTGTGGCCGTTTTTGCTTCGTGCATTTTGCGGATCAAAGCCGGCAGCACATGGGAGTTTTCGAGGTCGAAGTTGTCGCCCGGTCCGTACAGATTGGTCGGCATCGCGCACAGAAAATTTGTCCCGTATTCCCGGTTGTAGGCGGCGCACATCTTGATGCCCGCGATTTTCGCGATCGCATAGGGCTCGTTGCTGGGCTCGAGCTGGCCGGTGAGCAGGTGTTCTTCTTTCATCGGTTGCGGCGCATGTTTCGGATAGATGCAGCTCGAGCCGAGAAACAGGAGTTTTTCCACGCCGTGACGGTAGCTCGCGTCGATGAGATTGATTTCGATCGCGAGATTTTCGTAGATGAACTGCGCGGGATGGGTCGCGTTGGCTTTGATGCCGCCAACCCTGGCGGCGGCAAGGAACACATGGCGCGGTTTTTCCCGGGCAAAAAAAGCATTCACCGCCGCCTGGTCGGTCAGGTCAAGTTCCGCATGCGTGCGGGTCACGAGATTGCGATAGCCGCCGCGCTCCAGTCTGCGCATCAATGCAGAGCCGGCCAGACCTTTATGGCCCGCGACGTAGATTTTATCCTCGTGGTGCATGAGTGAGATCGGTGGTTGCGTGAATGGTTGAGTGATTGAGAAAATAGAATCGCATGGTGATTACTCAAACGCTATTAAGTCGCCCCTCGTCATATTATGAAGTATGGGACGCCACGCCGTTTACTTTGTTCGGGCGCGGGCGCTTCCAGTACGGGGCAAACGCTTCGCCGACTTGTGTTTCCGCGCGCGTAATATCGTCGTCACCAATGAGAGGAAATTGTCCTCGCTTGTTCCTCGAGAGGTGCCCGTTGTTTTGCGCGATATACCGGATGAGTTTTTCCAACTCGGGCTGTGGCGCATCGAGCCATCTCGTGAGCGCCTGATGCGCGCTGTCATAGGCGTGGAGATACGCAAGCTCCTCGGCCAGATCCTGATCGATGGCGTGCTCCAGGCACGCAAAAGTGAATTCGCACAGCTCGGTAGCATCGAAAAATGCATACAAGTATAAGGGCTGCATCTTAACGTCGATAAAGTTCGCGTCCGAGTCGAGACGGTAATCGAGCATAGTGGTGCGTGGAGCGGAGTAGTGCTTAAGTACCTCGGCATAGCGTGCAATATTCCGCTCCATCGCCGCTGACACAGGAACAACGGCGCTTGGGGGGGTAAATCCTCCCAGACGCAAAAGATGGTGCAGTAAGAAGCGGTGCAGTCGGCCGTTGCCATCGAAGAACGGATGCACGAAAACAAATCCGAAGGATGCGCATGCGGCGGCTAAAGCAACAGGATAAGTGTTGCTCTTGACGAGTTCTCCTACTTTTACAATACCTTCCATCATGCCGGGTACTTCAGCGGGGGCAGGCGGGATGTAGTCTGCAGCATGCGTGGACCGGCCGGAGCGCGACAACCAGTTTTGCTTTTGCCGATAGGAAACTTCGGCGCGCAGACGGGGCACGATAACATTTTGCCACTCAACGAAAGTTTGCTCTTCGAGCGGCATGTCTTCGCCGGCGCGTTCCAGCAAGCGACGGAAGCGCTCGGCTCTTTGTGAATCGGGAACGTCTTTCTCTATCGCAAAAGAGGAGCGCGTTTCGGCAAGATATAGATAATTGACGGCCCGCGCCAGTAGGTCCGGTTCGAGACTGGCGAGCACATGTGCGATTCTTGCTCCGAGGTCTTTCTCGATCCAGGCGCGCAGAGACGGCGTGCGGCGTACGAGAGGGCAAAACGCAGGCGTGCCGGGTAGATTGTGAAGAACCGCAAAGCGTTTGTTGCGCTGGGCGGGCGCAGTGAAATAGCGCTTTTCGTCGAGCACTGGGACGGCATCAATGCCGGGAGGCAGCTTGTAGCGGAGCGTCTTTCCGGTGAGCCACTCGTAGAGATGGCCGCACACGCGTGCATAGCGGGAACCCGGCTTGCTATCGAGCCAGGCCTGGAGCTCATCAGCACCGCGCTGTTCGAACAACGCTGCGAGTACCGACATGTTCACGCCTTCGTACTTGAGGCAGAACTCCAGGTGACCTGACAACGTATCATCAAAATCGTACTTGCCGGGATAACGCACGACGACTGAATCATCGACTCGTTCCGTGCGATCAACTACGCTCCGGCGTTTGGCGATAAAACTGGAGGTACGATCCTCCACGCAATGTAACCCATAGCGGGAGATCAGCGCGTTGTAGCCAACCTGTCGGTCGGGGAGTGGCATCTGTAAAAATGCCTACCTTATGTTGAAAAACACCTATATTCTGCCATATAAAAGGAAATTAACCTAAGCATTCAACCGCGCAGTCGGCGAACGGCAGTTCGACGATAGAGCCGCGCAAGCCGGTGTAATTCGGGACGTCGAGTTCCAGCGGCCGGATATCTACAAAAAGTAACGCGCGTAATGCAAGTGAGTCTTGTAGACATCCTTGACCAATTCCATCGACGCTTTCCATGCCTGCAAATTGTAATGAGGCCGAACCACGTCCCCAATTACCAAATCATTCACTACTCATGCCACCAGGGGTATTTCCTGGCGCTGGCCACCCGATTCAACAATCAGCGCGCCATGGTCTTGGGTGAGTTGTTCATTTGCATTCAGCAATTCGACACCATAGACAGTTCCATCCGGGGCAATGTCAATGTTCATGTCGTCGCTAATCTTGATCGTTGTTACCTGACCGAGCTTTTCATGGAATCGTATGTATGCAACGTTATATTTCGGATCGTAACTAAGTTTCATAACCACCCCGCTCATCAAAAGTATTTCACGATTACGGTGATCACCAACCAACCGTCTTCGTCAACGGCAAATGCCTCAACCTGTTTTGTTGAGTATCGCTTGATATTCCACTCGCTGTCTTTGCCTCCGGAGGTTCTTACGCATGAACACGGTGCTACTCGTGATAATCGTACGCCGCGTAGCCGTGGCGCTTGACGAGTTCGTCGCGCTCGGCCGCTTTAAGGTCTTCGCGTACCATTTCCGCGACCAGCGCCTTGAACGAAATGCGCGGACGCCAGCCCAGCTTGCGGCGCGCCTTGCGCGCGTCGCCCAGCAGCGAATCGACTTCGGTCGGCCGGAAATAACGCGGATCGACGCGCACCACGGTCTGGCCGCGGGCCGGCGATTCGCCTTTCGCGCGCGGACCCTGGTCGACGACGGCAACTTCTTTTACGCCCTTGCCGCGCCAGCGCAATTTGATGCCGAGTTCGCTCGCGGCGGCATCGACGAAATCGCGCACGCTGTATTGCACGCCGCTCGCAATGACGAAATCCTCGGGCTTGTCCTGCTGCAGCATCAGCCATTGCGCTTCGACGTAGTCGCGCGCATGTCCCCAGTCGCGTTTGGCGTCGAGATTGCCGAGATAGACGCAATCCTGCAGCCCCAGCTTGATGCGGGCGAGCGCGCGGGTGATTTTGCGCGTGACGAAGGTTTCGCCGCGCACCGGCGATTCGTGGTTGAACAGTATGCCGTTGCACGCGAACATGCCGTAGGCTTCGCGGTAATTGACCGTGATCCAGTAGGCAGTAAAGCTTGGCGACGGCATACGGCGAGCGCGGATAGAACGGCGTGGTTTCGCGCTGCGGCGTCTCCTGCGACTTGCCGAACAGTTCCGAGGTCGAGGCCTGGTAGTAGCGGGTTTTTTCGGCGAGCCCCAGAATGCGTATCGCTTCGAGCACGCGCAGCGCGCCGAGCGCATCGGAGTTTGCCGTGTATTCGGGTTCTTCGAACGACACCGCGACATGGCTTTGCGCGGCGAGATTGTAGATTTCGTGCGGGCGCACCTGCTGGATCACCCGCATCAGCGCCGACGAATCGGTCATGTCGCCGTAATGCAGGATCAGGCGGCGGTGCGATTCGTGCGGGTCCTGGTAGAGATGATCGATGCGGTCGGTGTTGAACAGCGACGAACGGCGCTTGATGCCGTGCACTTCGTAACCCTTGCCGAGCAGAAACTCGGCAAGATAGGCGCCGTCCTGGCCGGTGATGCCGGTGATCAATGCAATTTTTTTCATCCGCCCGCGCTGCTGTAGTGGTGTGCCAATTGATTATACTTGGAAAGGCGCGCGCCAATAAACCGCGCAGCATGACGGCAATTGCCAATTTTTAGCGTGTAACCGACGAAACACGATGAGCAGATGCTGATTCCCGTAATTCTTTCCGGTGGCGTCGGCGCGCGGTTGTGGCCGGTCTCGCGCGAGGCGTATCCGAAGCCGTTCATCCGTCTCGCCGACGGGCAGAGTTTGCTGCAGAAGACGCTGCAGCGTGCCGCTTCGCTCGCCGGCGCGAGCACCGTCATCACGGTGACCAACCACGAATACGTATTCGCGACGCGCGACGAGTACCGGTCGGTGCAGGGCGAACTCGACCCCGTGTTCCTGCTCGAACCGAGCGCGCGCAATACCGCGCCCGCAATAGCGCTGGCTGCGCTGTATGCGATGCAACGCTGGGGTAACGACGCGATTTTGCTGATACTGCCGGCCGACCACGTGGTCGATCCGCTGCCGGCATTTCAGGCGGCGGTGAACGCGGCGCAACGACTCGCCGGTGAAGGGCGCATCGTTGTGTTCGGCATCAAGCCCACGGCGGCCGAAACCGCCTATGGCTATATCGAATGCGGGGCGCCGATTGGCGCGGACGCATTCGAGGTCAAGCGGTTTGTCGAGAAACCGCAGGCGCAACTCGCGGCGGAATTTGCGGCATCGGGCAGCCACTTTTGGAATTCGGGAATGTTCTGTTTCACCGCGCGCACGCTGCTCGACAATTTGCGCCGGCACGCGCCGGAATTGCACGCGGCGGCGGAACGCTGCTGGACCGCAACGCGCGATCAGCCGGGCGACGCAATCCGCATCGACGCCGCGAGTTTCGCCGCGGTGCCCGCGATCTCGATCGATTACGCGGTGATGGAAAAAGCGTCCGGCATCGCGATGGTGCGCGCCGGATTTGACTGGAGCGACGTCGGCTCATGGAACGCGGTGGGCGAAATGACGCCGCCCGATGCGAGAGGGCAACCGCACGGTCGGCGAAGCGATCATGATCGACAGCAGCGATTGCTACGTGCAGAGCGCCGACCGCGTGGTGGCAGGCGTCGGCGTGCATGGCCTCTTGATCATCGATACGCCCGATGCTTTGCTGATCGCCGACCGCAATCAGGCGCAGAAGGTGCGCGCGGTCACCGAGCGCCTCAAGCTCGCCGACCATCCGACGCACAAGATACATCGCACGGTGACGCGTCCGTGGGGAACTTACACGGTGCTCGAGCAGGGACCGGGTTTCAAGTTGAAGCGTATCGTCGTCAATCCCGGCGCGGCGTTAAGCCTGCAGATGCATCATCGGCGCAGCGAGCACTGGGTCGTGATTTCCGGCGCGGCGCAGGTGGTCAACGGCGAGCGCGAATTTTCGGTGCAACCCAACGAATCGACGTTCATCCCCGCCGGCAACCGGCATCGCCTGGTCGAATCCGGGGCGCGAGCCGCTGGTGATCATCGAAGTGCAGACCGGAGATTACGTCGAAGAAGACGACATCGTTCGCTTTGACGATGTTTACGGAAGGTCCTAGAGAGTGATTGGGTGGTTGAGTAATCTTACCGCTTCGTCACTTGATCACGGTCTTACAGCCGCCAGACGCGCAACCCGGCGTCTTCCAGTTCCCGCTGGTTGAGCGCCGACTTGACGTCGGCGACGCCGCCACCCTTCTCCACCTTGGCCACGAAATCACTCAGCGGACGGCGTACCAGTAGCTCATGCACGACGCACAGTGCGAGCGCATCAGCCCGTGGCAACTCCTCCCATGCGCGTAGGCGAATACCGTATTCGCGCTCCGCTTCGCGTGGATCGGCCAGCGGGTCGTGCACGAATACCTCGCAGCCGAGTTGCGTTAACTCGGCGACGACATCGGCCACTTTCGAATTGCGCAGGTCGGGACAGTTTTCCTTGAAGGTAAGCCCGAGCACGTTGATCTTTGCGCCGCGGACCGCGCGGCCGGCGCGCGACAGCAGGCTTGCAATTTGTCCTGCGACGTAGTGGCCCATGCCGTCGTTGATACGGCGCCCGGCGAGTATCACCTGCGGGTGATAGCCGACCATTTCCGCCTTATGCGTGAGGTAGTAGGGATCGACGCCGATGCAGTGCCCGCCAACCAGGCCGGGCCGGAACGGCAGAAAATTCCACTTGGTGCCGGCCGCCTGAAGCACTTCCAGTGTATCGAGACCGAGGCGTCCGAAGATGACGGCGAGTTCGTTCATCAATGCGATGTTGAGATCGCGCTGCGTGTTCTCGATCACCTTGGCCGCCTCCGCCACGCGGATCGAGGACGCGCGGTGCACACCTGCGCCCACCACCGCGCCGTACATAGCGGCGACATTCTCGAGCGTGTCCGCATCATCGCCCGCGACGACCTTGGTGATGGAAGCGAGCGTGTGCGCGGCGTCGCCGGGATTGATGCGCTCGGGCGAGTAGCCGACGTGGAAATCGCGCTTCCATTGCATGCCGGAACACTCTTCGAGGATGGGCACGCAAATCTCCTCCGTTGCGCCCGGGTAAACGGTGGACTCGAAGATCACGATGGCGCCGCGCCGCATGTGTTTGCCGACGGTTGCGCTCGCCGTGCGCAGCGGGCCGAAGTCAGGCTGGCGGTCGTTGTCGACCGGTGTCGGCACCGCAACGATCACGCGGTCCGCGGCGTCGAGCCGCTTTGGATCAGTCGTGAACTCGAGTTGCGTCGCGGCACGCAGTTCGTCGCGCGGGATCTGCCGGTTGGAATCGATGCCTTCGCGGTAACTCGCGATCTTAGTTGCCGACAGGTCGTAGCCGATCGTGCGGAATTTGTGGCCGAACGCGACCGCGAGCGGCAGGCCGACGTAACCCAAGCCGACGATGGCAACAGTCGTCATGCGGTGCGTGAAACTTGCATCAGAACTGTTTTTCTTTGAGCAGCGCGAGCAGATAACTCCCGTAGCCGCTGCCTTTGAGAGGTTGGGCGAGTTTTTCGAGGTCGGTCGCCGAGATGTAACCCATGCGATAGGCGATCTCTTCGGGGCACGCGATCTTGAGGCCCTGGCGTTTCTCCAGCGTCTGGATGAACATCGACGCTTCGAGCAGCGAGTCGTGCGTGCCGGTATCGAGCCATGCCTGGCCGCGGCCCATCACGACGACGTGGAGCTGTTTCATTTCCAGGTAGCGCAGGTTAATGTCGGTGATTTCGAGTTCGCCGCGCGGCGAGGGCGCCAGCGACTCGGCGATGCCGACGACCTGACTATCGTAGAAATAAAGACCCGTAACGGCATAACGCGACCGCGGCACCGCCGGTTTCTCCATCAGGCTGACGGCGCCTCCGCGCGCGTCGAATTCCACCACGCCGTAGCGCTCGGGATCGTGAACCGGGTACGCGAATACCGTGCCGCCGCTGGTTTTGGCCGCCGCGCGTTTCAATTGGTCGGTGAGGTCATGTCCGTAAAAGAGGTTGTCGCCGAGAATGAGCGCGCAAGGTCCGTCCGCGATGAATGACTTGCCGATCAGAAATGCCTGGGCGATGCCGTCGGCCGAAGGTTGCACCGCGTACGCGGATGCTGACGCCCCAATGGCCGCCGTCGCCGAGCAGTTGTTCAAAGCGCGGCGTGTCCTGCGGCGTCGAGATCAGCAGCAGCTCGCGGATTCCAGCCAGCATCAGCGTGGACAGCGGGTAGTAGATCATCGGCTTGTCGTAGACGGGCAGCAGCTGCTTCGAAACGGCATGCGTCACCGGATACAGCCGCGTGCCCGAACCGCCGGCAAGAATGATGCCTTTCATGCGCGCTCCTGTTGCGCGTAGTGGGTGGCGACCCAGTTCCGGTATTCGCCGCTCATAACCTTTTCCACCCACGCGTCGTTGTCCAGATACCAGCGCACCGTCTTTTCCATTGCCGTGCTGAAATTCTCGCGCGGACGCCACCCGAGCTCGTGCCGGATTTTGCTGCTGTCGATCGCATAACGCCAGTCGTGGCCGGGCCGGTCTTTTACAAATGCGATCAGGCTGGCATGGGAAAGGTTGCCGGAACGCGGTTTGAGTGCGTCAAGGTTGGCGCTGATCGAGCGTATCACGTCGAGGTTGGTCCGTTCGTTGTCGCCGCCGATATTGTACGTTTCGCCGGTGCGACCGCGCTCGAGCACCCGCCGGATCCCATCACAGTGGTCGGTCACGTATAGCCAATCGCGAATATTCAGGCCGTCGCCGTACACCGGCAGCGGCCGGTCGCGGATGGCATTAATGATCATGAGCGGGATCAATTTCTCCGGAAATTGGCGCGGGCCGAAATTGTTCGAGCAATTGGTGATTAGCGTCGGCAATCCGTAGGTATGGTGGTAGGCGCGCACCAGGTGGTCGGCCGCGGCCTTGGATGCCGAATAGGGACTGTTCGGCGCGTACGGAGTGCTTTCGGTAAAAGCCGGGTCACGCGGTCCGAGCGAGCCGTACACTTCGTCGGTCGATACGTGCAGGAAGCGGAATGCCTGTTGTCGTGCAGCGTCGAGCGCAGACCAGTACGCACGCGACTCGTCGAGCAGGCTGAATGTGCCGTTCACGTTGGTCCGTATGAATTCCTCCGGACCGCGGATGGACCGGTCCACGTGGCTTTCGGCCGCAAAGTGCACAATCGCGCGCGGCTGATGTTGCGCAAATAACGCCCGCAGAAGTGCGCGATCGTTGATGTCGCCATGCACGAAAATATGGCGCGGATCACCGGCAAGCGGCGTCAGATTGTCGGGGTTGCCGGCGTACGTGAGCTTGTCCAGATTGACGACCGGCTCGCCCACCTGCGCGATCCACGCCAGCACAAAGTTCGAGCCGATGAACCCGGCGCCGCCGGAAACTAGGATCATGAGAGTCGACCTGTGAGAGACTGATGCTGAGTCACGCCGCCCGGCTGCCGTAGTATGCGAGATACCAGTCGATGTATACCTTGAAGCCTTGCTTGAGCGTGGTAGACGGCGAAAAACCTACCGCCACCTGCAGATCCTCGACATCGGCATAGGTGGCCGCGACATCTCCCGCCTGCATGGGTAGCATGTTTTTGGCCGATTTTTTGCCGATAGCCGCTTCCAGCGTTTCGATGAACGTCATCAATTCTACCGGGCTGTGGTTGCCGATATTATAAAGACGGTAAGGCGCGTAGCTCTTGGCGGGGTCCGGCTGGGACATATCGGCTTTCGGATCGGGAGCCGCGACGTGGTCGAGCACACGAATGATGCCCTCGACGATGTCGTCAACGAATGTGAAGTCGCGCCGCATTTTGCCATGGTTGAAGACGTCGATAGGCGCACCCGCAAGGATGGCCTTGGTAAATAACGCGAGCGCCATGTCGGGCCGCCCCCAGGGTCCGTATACCGTGAAAAATCGCAACCCGGTTGTCGGCAGGCCGAACAGATGACTATAGGAATGCGCCATCAACTCATTGGCCTTCTTGCTGGCCGCATAAAGACTCACCGGGTGATCGACATTATCATGCACGCTGAACGGCATCTTGGTGTTGGCGCCGTACACGCTCGAACTGCTCGCATAAACCAGATGCTCGACGCGGCTGTGGCGGCACCCCTCAAGTACGTTGGCGAAGCCAACGATATTGGACTGAATATAGGCCTGCGGGTTGCGCAGCGAATAACGCACCCCCGCCTGCGCCGCCAGATGGATAACGCGCTGGCAGCCTTCTTTCGCGAACAATGCCGACATCGCGTCCGCCTGCGCGATGTCGAGCTTCTCAAAGCGGAATTTGGCGTTCGACTGCAGCCGATCGAGACGTGCGCGCTTGAGATTGACGTCATAATAGTCATTGAGATTGTCGATGCCGACTACTTCGTCGCCGCGCGCGAGCAGGCGTTGTGCAACGTGCATGCCGATAAAACCGGCAGCGCCTGTGACAAGAATTTTCATCGCGGATAAATCTTATGCATGACGATGCGGCGGGACTTGGATATGCTTCGCCCGTATTCTATGCGTAAAGCCGCACTGCGTGTAGGCTTGGCGGATTGCGGATCCGCTTGGTTTAGGCGCATTTGCGCGAGCCTGTTGCGGAATGATCCGCGGCAAGTCATGAACAGGAGATAGTTGGGGAGGTATCTCCTCATTTTGCAATGTACTCAAGAAAAATACTGCTGATCAAGACTTCTTCGCTGGGCGACGTGATACACGCGCTGCCCGCCATTTCGGATCTGCGCAAGGCCGGCGTGGTCGACTGCGGTCGACTGGGTCATCGAAGAGTCCTTGGCCGCGATCGCGCGCCTGCATCCGGGCGTGAGCGGCGTCATTCCCGTCGCGATGCGGCGCTGGCGGCGCGCGTGGTGGCGCCGCCCGATACGCGACGAGATCGCGGCGAGCCGGCGGCAGACTGCGGGCGCAAGCTATGACGCTATCATCGACGCCCAGGGTTTATTCAAAAGCGCGTTGATCGCGCGCGCGGCGCGCGGCACGCGCCACGGTCTTGATTTTCACAGTTCGCGCGAGCCGCTCGCACTGTTTTATCACCATACGTACCGGATTTCATGGGACGTGCACGCGGTGGAAAGGAACCGGCTGTTGCTCGCGCGCGCGCTGGGTTACAGCGTGCCGCCGCATGCGATTACGGCATTCGCGCCGCTGCCGCGCCGCTTTGAATGGCTCGATGCCGGTGCGTACGCGGTGCTGCTGCATGCCTCGAGCGGGGATTACAAGCTGTGGGACGAGCGCAACTGGATCGCACTGGGGAATGCGCTCAACGCGGCCGGCATCGCGTGCGTGCTGCCGTGGGGCGATGCGCGCGAACGGGAACGCAGCATGCGCATTGCGCGGAAGTTGCGCGCCGCGGTGGTTCCGCCGGCGTTGAGTCTGGACGATCTCGCCGGTTTGCTGGCCGGCGCGAAGGCCGTGACCGGCGTCGACACCGGTCTCACGCATCTGGCGGCGGCGCTGGGCGTGCCGACGGTGGGCATTTATGTCGCCACCGATCCCGCCGCCACCGGCATCTACGGTTGCGCGCGCGCCGCCAATCTCGGCGGCATCGGCCGCGCGCCGACCGCGCGCGGAGGTGATAACGGCGGTTGAAGAGATCCTGGCATGAGCGCGACGCGTTTTGTCTACACGTTGTTGCTCTACGCGCTGCTGCCGCGCGCGCTCTGGCATCTGTGGTGGCGGGCGCGGCGGCAACCTGAGTATCTGGAGCATGTTGCCGAGCGCTTCGGGCGTTACGACGTGAGAGTCGAACCGCCGCTCATCTGGGTGCATGCGGTGTCGGTCGGCGAGACGCGCGCGGCGGAGCCGCTGATCCACGCCCTGCAGCGCGAGTATCCGCGGCACCGCATATTGCTCACGCACATGACGCCGACCGGGCGCGCAACCGGCGCCGCGCTATTCGGCGACGGCGTGCAACGCTGTTACCTGCCGTATGATTTTCCGTTCGCCGTGGAGCGCTTTCTCGAACACTTCAAACCGGCATGCGGAATAGTGCTGGAGACCGAGATCTGGCCCAACCTGATACATGCGTGCCACGGTCGTCGCATCCCCATCTATCTGGTCAACGCCCGCTTGTCGGAAAAATCCTTGCGCCGCTACGCGCGGTTCCGGGCTTTCGCCGGCAACTGCCTGAATGAACTTTCCGGGATCGCCGCGCAGAGCCGCGCCGACGCCGATCGCTTGCAGGCGCTCGGCGCGCGAGCGGTCGCGGTGACCGGCAATCTCAAATTCGATATCACGCCCGATGCCGCCCAGATCACGCAAGGCGGCGCGTGGCGCGAACGATGGGGCCGGTCGCGGCCGGTGCTGCTGTGCGCGAGCACGCGCGAAGGCGAGGAAGCGCTGCTGCTGCAGGCGTTGCCGCGAATCGATATACCGGATTTGCTGACGGTGATCGTGCCGCGCCATCCGCAGCGCTTCGACGAGGTTGCGGCGCTGATCGAACGCGCGGGGATTGCGTACCAGCGGCGCAGCGCCGATCAGCCGGTAGCGGCGCAGACGCGCATCGTGCTGGGCGACAGCATGGGTGAATTGGCCGCCTACTACGCCGCGTGCGACGTCGCGATCATCGGCGGCAGCCTGCTGCCGTTCGGCGCGCAGAATCTGATCGAGGCGTGTGCGGCGGGGCGTGCGGTGATTGTCGGCCCGTCGACCTATAACTTTGCCGAGGCCACGCAACTCGCGCTTGATGCCGGCGCCGCGATTCGCGTGGTCGACGCCGGCGCTGCGATGGCGGCGGCGCGCGCGTTGCTGCTGGATCCCGCGCGCGCGCAGCGCATGGGTCAAGCCGGCCTCGCGTTCACGCGCGAACATCGCGGCGCCACTGCGCGCATTATCGAGATGATTAAATTCGGCGAGCAGTGAGCGGTAAGCGGTGAGCGGTTTTGGTGATTCGGTGACGAAGTCACTCAATTACTCAGCCGCCCATCTTTAGTCACTCGTTATTATCTTCGCGGTAAGTCGCGTTTTCGGTGACCACGACATCGACGCGCTGATCAAAGGCATCGAGCGGGATTTCCGCGCAGATCTGCAGCGCGAACGCGGCGGCGACCAGCGGCGGCCGGCGGGCGAAAGCGCGCAATCAACCGGTCGTAATAGCCGCCGCCGTAACCGAGCCGTTCGCAACGCGGTGTGAAGGCCACGCCCGGCAGCAGCACGCAGTCGATGCGGCCGAGATCTGCGTGCGGACAGTCGGCGCGCGGCTCGCGGATGCCCCACACGCCGCTTTGCAAATCCCGCGCGAGATTTTCCACGTGGTGCAACGCGAGCGCGCGCGTGTCGCGGTCGACGCGCGGCAGGCACAGTTGCATGCCGCGCGCGAGCGCGTCGTCAACGAGCGTCGTCGTATCGAATTCGCTGCCGAAACTCATGTAAGCGAGCACGCAGCGCGCATTGCGATAGACGTCGAGGGCAAGCAATTGCTGCGTGATGCGGGCGCTCAGTTCGCGCCGTGTGGCGGCGGCAGCGCGTCGCGCGCGGCGATGATTTGCTTGCGCAGACGCCGCCTTGGGACGTCGCGCCGGCCGCTATTTTTCCAGCCACTGGTTGACGTAGGCGAGGTCGTCGTCGCTCAACGTGCCGGCCGCGGCTTTCAACTTCAATACGTTGATCGCATAGGTGTAGATTGCCTGCGCATAGTCGCGCCGCGTGGTGATCAACTGCTGCTGCGCGTTTAACACGTCGACCTGGGTTCGCACGCCGACTTCCTGTCCGAGCTTGGTCGAGTCGAGCGAACTCTGGCCCGAGATGAGCGCGACTTCCAGCGCCTTGATCTGCGCCACGCCATTGGTGACGCCGAGAAAAGACGCGCGCGTGTTGAGCGCCACCGTGCGCCGGGCGTTTTCCAGGTCCTGGCGCGCTTTGTCCTGGTTGGCGAGCGCTTCCCGCACTTTGGAGTTGACAAGGCCGCCCTGGTAGAGCGGCAACGCGAGTTGCAGGCCGATGAACTTGGTGGTGTTGTCGAAACCCGCGCCGCCCTGTATGCCCACCGCCTGCGCCTGCTTCGCTGTAGGAGGCGATCGCGTCCAGCGTCGGCAGATGGCCGCCGCGGTTCTTGGTGACGTCCTGGGAGGCGATATCGAGGTTGAACTGGGCAATTTTCACCTGCAGACTGGCCGCGGCGCCATTTTCCACCCACTGGTCCATGTTGTTCGGCGTCGGCAGTTGCGGCGTGAAACCGGCTGCCGAATCTGGCAATTTCCGGCGGCATGCGGCCGATGATCTGGCGCAGCGCCTGTTTTTTGACTTCGAGGTCGTTTTGCGCGGAAATCTCCTGCGATACGGCGAGATCGTGACGCGCCTGTGCGTCGTTGGCGTCGGTTATCGTCGCGGTGCCGACTTCAAAATTGCGTTTCGCCTGCGCCAATTGCTCGGCAAACGCGGTTTTCTGGGCGGCGGCCAGCGTCACGTTGTTCCGCGCCAGCAATACGTCGAAGTAGGCTTGCGCAACCCGCAGGATCAGGTCCTGATTCGCCTGCAGGAATGTCGCCTCCGCCTGCGAGACCTGGTTTTTCGACTGCTCGTAAGTGATCCAGTTCTGGTAGCGAAATAACGGCTGCGTGGCGGTGACGCTGATGCCGTTGGAGTTAAAGCGTGTATTGCCCGAGGCGGTAGCCGCACCGGGGGTGGTGTTGCGGAACTCCAAATCGCGGTCGTTGATATTGCGTATTGCCCGAGAAGGTTACCACCGGCAGCAGCCCCGACAAGCCTTGCGGCAGCTTTTCCTGCCCCGCCGCGTAACTCGCGCGCGCCGCGGCGTAGACCGCGTCCGCACTTTGCGCTTCGCGGTAGATCGACAGTAAATCGGCCGCCGCAATCGCGTGCGCCGCGGCGCACAGCGCGAGTCCCACTAGCGATAACAGGCGATTGACCGCTCGCATAAACTCAGTAACGCGGCATGGCCGGTTCCACCTGGTCGGCCCATGCGGCAATGCCGCCGCTCAAGTTGTAAATGCGACTCAGGCCTGCGCGCGGCAGATAATTCACGCCCTGCAGGCTGCGCAGGCCGTGGTGGCTGCCACAATAAAAACCTCAATGGATTAGAATGTTAAAGAGAGTTTAAAGAAAATACTTTAATTTGTCTGCATAAACATCATTGTTTTTATAAGAAAATCATTCGAACTGTTGTTTTTTGACAACAACATCACGATGGTGTCATGGTCCTGCGAAAGTTCGTTCCACCACGCGGGAATTTCGCGTGGCATAGCAATTGCGCGTCCGCGATGAGACGCCGTGGCCTTCGGCCTCACGGACGTCGGGTATTAGCGGTGCGGCGCGGGATCTTGTCGTCCAGCCATAGCCGCAGTGCCGTTGCCGGCAGTTGCTCGATCAAAACACGAATCTTTCGGGTTGCGGCGCATTGCGCAGCGCCGGAATGCACGTCTCGAACAGCACGATCGTGTTGTAGGCGCCGCCGCCGACGCAGGTCGTCAGGCGCGCCTCCATCACGGGGCTTCGCCGACGACCGCAAGCAGGCGTCCGCCGGGCTTCAAGCTGTGCTGAAATTCGTCCGCCAGCACGGGCACCGAACCGGTCAGCACGATTACGTCGTATGGCGCGTGCTTCATCCAGCCGCGCGCGGCGTCGCCGACTTCAAGCGTAACGTTCGCGATGCCGTGCGCGTTGAGCGTGGCCGCCGCGGCGGCGCTGAACGCGGGAACGATCTCGACGCTGGTGACATGCGCGCCGCGTTTGGCGAGCAGCGCAGTCATGTAGCCGCTGCCCGTGCCGACTTCGAGTATGCGGTCGGCGGGTTTGACCGCGAGTTCCTGCAGCATGCGCGCTTCGAGTTTGGGGGCGAGCATCGTTTCGCCGTCGCCGAGCGGAATCTCCATGTCGACGAAGGCGAGGCTGCGGTATTGCGGGGGAACGAAGTCCTCGCGCCGCACGGCGAACAACAGGTCCAGCACTTGCTGATCGAGCACGTCCCAGGGGCGAATCTGCTGTTCCACCATGTTGAAGCGCGCGCGTTCGATGTCGATTTGGGCATTCATGAGGATGAGTGTAAAATCCGCGCATGTGAATGACGGGAATCGCGAGCTTGCAATTATCGCATAATTCCAGTAGCTTGAACGCTACACGTTGGGGGTCCTGGCGGGCTTGTTTTGTGGCCGACCGCCGGGTGAGAAAGACCCTTCGAACCTGATGCGGATAATGCCGCCGCAGGGAAGCGTGGCGCCAATCCGATGCCCTCGCGCCGCTCTTCCCTGTTTTACTGCGAGGAGCAATCATGAATGCGAATCCCAAGTTTCTTAGCGCAACGGCGCACGTCGACGAGGCGGCGGTCAAGTCGCTGCCCAATTCGCGCAAGGTCTATGTCGCGGGGTCGCGGCCCGACATCCGGGTGCCGATGCGCGAAATCAGCCAATCGGATACGCCGGCCGACATGGGCGCGGAAAAAAATCCGCCGATTTACGTCTACGACACCTCGGGACCCTACACCGATCCGGCGGTGAAAATCGACATTCGTTCCGGTCTTGCGCCGCTGCGCGAAAAATGGATAGCGGAGCGCAACGATACCGAGTTGTTGCCCGACCTGACGTCGGCGTATGGCCGCAGCCGCGCCGCCGATCCGAAACTCGCGGAGCTGCGTTTCAACCTGAAGCGCCATCCGCGCCGCGCCAAGGCTGGCATGAATGTTTCGCAAATGCATTACGCGCGCAGGGGCATCATCACGCCGGAAATGGAATACATCGCGATACGCGAAACCCAGCGTCGCGACGGCCTGCCGGAACTCGTCACGCGCCAGCATCCGGGCCAGAGCTTCGGCGCGGCGATTCCCGCCGTGATTACGCCCGAATTCGTGCGCGACGAAGTGGCGCGCGGCCGCGCCATCATTCCGGCCAACATCAATCATCCGGAAACCGAGCCGATGATCATAGGCCGCAATTTCCTGGTGAAGATCAACGCCAACATCGGCAACTCGGCGCTCTCGAGCTCGATCGCCGAGGAAGTCGAAAAAATGACGTGGTCGACGCGCTGGGGCGGCGACACGGTGATGGATTTGTCGACCGGCAAGAATATCCACGAGACGCGCGAATGGATCATCCGCAACTCGCCGGTGCCGATCGGCACCGTGCCGATCTACCAGGCGCTCGAGAAAGTCGACGGCAAGGCCGAGGAGCTGACGTGGGAAATGTTCCGCGACACGCTGATCGAGCAGGCCGAACAGGGCGTGGATTACTTCACCATCCACGCGGGCGTGCGCCTCGCGTACATTCCGATGACCGCCAAGCGCATGACGGGTATCGTTTCGCGCGGCGGCTCGATCATGGCGAAATGGTGCCTCGCGCATCACAAGGAATCGTTCCTCTACACGCATTTCGAGGACATCTGCGACATCATGAAAGCGTACGACGTCGCGTTCTCGCTCGGCGACGGACTGCGTCCGGGTTCGGGCTTTGACGCCAACGACGAAGCGCAATTGGCCGAATTAAAGACGCTGGGTGAACTTACTGACGTCGCGTGGAAGCACGACGTGCAGGTGATGATCGAGGGCCCGGGCCATGTGCCCATGCATCTCATCAAGGAGAACATGGACCTGCAGTTGAAATACTGCAAAGAGGCGCCGTTCTACACGTTAGGGCCGCTCACCACCGACATCGCGCCCGGCTACGATCACATCACCAGCGCGATCGGCGCCGCGATGATAGGCTGGTACGGCACCGCGATGCTGTGCTACGTGACGCCGAAGGAGCATCTCGGCCTGCCCGACAAGAACGACGTCAAGGACGGCATCATGGCGTACAAGATCGCGGCGCACGCGGCCGATCTCGCCAAGGGCCATCCGGGCGCGCAGATCCGCGACAACGCGCTGTCAAAAGCGCGCTTCGAATTCCGCTGGGACGACCAGTTCAACCTCGGCCTCGATCCGGACAAGGCCAAGGAGTTTCACGACGAAACGCTGCCGCAGGAGGGCGCCAAGCTCGCGCATTTCTGCTCGATGTGCGGGCCGCATTTCTGCTCGATGAAAATCACGCAGGACGTGCGCGAGTACGCGGCGAAGCAGGGCATCGACGAGCAGGCTGCGCTGGCGCAGGTCGCGTCAGCGGGCATGCAGGAGAAGGCGGTTGAGTTCGTGAAAAAAGGCGCGGAGATTTATTCCAAAGCCTGACCAAGTCTTGCGTTGAGTTGATAACGGCTGCGCGGGCGGCCGTTATTATTTTGCACGCTCAAACGCCAACGCTCAGGCCGACGACGATGTTCGCCACCGTCCAGCGCCGCAGGCTCGCCGCAAGATCGAATCCAGTATCTTCGGCCGTCGCTAGTGCGCCAGGGCGGGTCCGAGCAGTGCGCCGCGCGCCAGCGCATTGAGAAATTTCGCCTCCGCCGCGCAAAAGCTTGGCGACCGCCACGTGAAATTGCGGGCGGTAGACCACGACCTGTTCAGCGCCGCTGCCGAGGTCGACCGCGATGTCGCCGCGATAGTCGTCCTGATGCACTTCCCAGATGCGGTAGAGCGGATAAGCGGATGTCAGCGTGGCGACCGCCGGGTGCAGCGTCAACGCGAGCCGCGGGTAATCGTCTTCGCGTATCGACGCGAGCCTGCCCGCGTCGAGCGGCGCATGGTCGGCGGCATAGTGCGCTTGGTGCGCGAGCCATTCCAGGCGCGCGACATCGGGCAGATAAGGCAGCGACTGCGCGGGCGGAAAGGTCCGCACGAAATCCGCAAGGCGTTCCCCCAGCTCGTTGAGATCACCGCTGACCGACGGATGGGCGCCGCAGTAGGCGTGCGCGAGACCGTCAAAGAATTCCGCGCCGACCAGTTTGCGCACGATCGGATAAATGGCCGCCAGCGCCAGGGCCGCATTGGCGGCGATGTTGGCGCGATAAATCGCAAGGCGGTCGCGCGCCAGCGCAGGGTCGCCGGCGATCAACGGCAACGCATCATCGTTGCGCGCGCGATCGGTCAACGCCGCGCTGACGAGCTGTTGCGTGGCGGCGAGATCAGGCATGCGCCGGCGCCAATATCGTCTCGACCTTGCGCGCCTCATCGAGCAGCACGTCGAGGCCGGGAATCCGGGTGTCCCACTCGATCAGCGTGCGCACCGCGCCGCAGCCGCGCATGGGCCGCTTCATACAGCCGCCATACGGCGTCGGTTACGCGCGATCCGTGATCGTCGATCAGGCAAATTTCCGCGCGCGTGTGTCCCGCGAGATGGATTTCCTCCACGCAGTGCGCCGGCAGCGCGTCCAGCGCCGCGACCGGATCGAAGCCGTGGTTGACGGAATTCACATAGAGGTTATTGATGTCGAGCAGGATGCCGCAGCCGCTGCGCCGCGCCAGTTCGGCGACGAACTCGAGTTCGGGTATCGCCGAGTCGCGATATTGCAGATAACTGGAAACGTTTTCGACCAGTATGCGGCGGCCCAGCGCCGATTGCACCTGATCGACGCGCGCCACCATCAGCGCCAGCGCTTCCTCGGTATAGGGCAATGGCAAGAGATCGTTGAAATGGCGTTCGCCGTACGCGCCCCAGCACAAATGTTCGGACACCAGCAGCGGGTCGATGCGTTCGACCAGCCGCTGCAATTTGGCGAGATGATGCTCGCGCAGGCCGTCAGCGGAGCCGAGCGACAGGCCGACGCCGTGCAGGCTCAGCGGGTAATCGCGCCGCACGTGCTCGAGCACGTGCAGATCATAGCCGCCGGCGCCGAAATAGTTCTCGCTGTGCACTTCGAGCCAGCCGACGCGCGGCCGGCCATCGAGGAACTGGCGGTAGTGCGCGGCGCGCAAGCCGATGCCCGCCAGCGATGTGCAGGGTGTGTGATGGAGGCATGGACTCACATAGTCGGGTTGATGCGCATCGACCTTACGGCGCGCCAGGCTTATGCTACCAGTGCGGCGTGGCGTCCGCCGCGGCCGGCAAAAAATGCGCGTGCAATTGCGGCTACAATGGCGCGCGATGGACATCATGCTATGGATCAAGGTGGTGATACTCGGCGCGGTCGAGGGGTTCACCGAGTTCCTGCCGGTATCGAGCACCGGGCATTTGATCATCGTCGGCCAGTTGCTCGGATTCAACGACGAGCGGGGCAAGATTTTCGAGATCGTGATTCAAACCGGCGCGATGCTGGCGATCGTGTGGGAGTATCGCGTCAAGTTCGCCGGGCTCATCGCGGGGCTTGCGCACGACCGCAAGGCGCAGCAGTTCGTCGGTCAATCTCGCGATTGCATTTATGCCGGCGGCGGTGCTCGGTCTGGCGTTCGGCAAATACATCAAGGCGGCGTTGTTCAAGCCGGTGCCGGTCGCGATCGCGTTCATCGTCGGCGGCGTCATCATATTGTGGGCCGAGCGGCGCGACGCATGCCGTCACCGTGCAGTCGGTCGACGACATGACGTGGACGGATGCGCTTAAGGTCGGGTGCGCGCAGGCGTTCGCGCTGATTCCGGGTACTTCGCGTTCCGGCGCGACCATCATCGGCGGGTTGCTGTTCGGGCTGTCGCGGCGCGCCGCCACCGAGTTTTCGTTTTTCCTCGCGGTGCCGACGCTGATCGCGGCCGGCGCCTACGATCTTATCAAGAATCGCGCGTTGTTCGATGCCGGCGATATCGGCATGTTCGCCGTCGGCATGACGGTCTCGTTCGCCAGCGCATTTTTGTGCGTGCGCTGGCTGTTGCGCTACATCGCAAGCCACGATTTCACGCCGTTCGCGTGGTACCGCATCGCGTTCGGTGTGGTGGTGCTGCTGACTGCTTACAGCGGTGTGGTGAGTTGGGAGGCGTGAATCGGTAATGAGTGATGGGCAATGGGTGATGAAATGCTTGTGGCCTCTTGCCCATTCCGCATCACTCATTACCCATTACCCACCTCAGCTCTGCACCCACGGCAAGCCCTGGGCGCGCCAGCCGCCGACCGTGTTGCGGTGTCCCGCCGCGTCGCGGTCGCCTTCGAAACCCTGCGAGTATGTTGTAGGCGTCCTGATAACCCGCCCGCGCCGCCGCCGCCGCCGTTTCATGGGAGCGGCCGCCGCTGCGGCACAGGAACATCACGATCGGCGTCCTGCGGCACCTGTCGCGTGAGTTCTTCGAGGAACTGCGGATTCGGCAGCATGCCGGGATAGCTTTTCCACTCGATTTCAACGCTGCCGGGGACGCGCCCGACGAAATCGAGTTCGGCGCGGCTGCGCACATCGACGAGCCTGGCGCCGGGTTGCTGCATGCAGTATCGCATGGGCTTCGGCTGGCAAGAGCGCGCCTTCGTATGGCAGGCCCATTTCACGCGCCCGTGCGCGTGCTAATTTCAGCGTTTCATCGATTGCGGCCATGGGAGAGATTCCAAAAATCGGTTTAAACGCAAAATTCTACCCCAATGCTGACATGCGAACAAACCGCACTGATTAGGGTGCAACGGAATTCCAGTTTGCACAATATTGGTGCAAATGCGGTTCTTATGTCACCGGAATTGACTTGTGGCACAATGCTTTCCCCGGTTTCGAGCTTGGCATATTTCGTGCTGAATCAACGCACTCCGGAATCTTCCGTTTTCGATAAACACGCTCAAGTTAGGGAGAACACAATGGCGGTAGCCGATGTAATGAAGATGGTCAAAGACAACGAAGTCAAGTTTGTCGATTTCAGGTTTACGGACACGCGCGGCAAGGAGCAGCACGTGTCGGTTCCCGTCAAGGCGTTCAACGAAGAGAAATTCACCGACGGCCATGCGTTTGACGGCTCGTCGATCGCCGGCTGGAAAGGCATCGAAGCCTCCGACATGCTGTTGATGCCCGATCCCGATTCGGCGCGCATGGATCCGTTTACCGACGAGCCGGTGCTCAACATTTCGTGCGACGTGATCGAGCCGTCGGACGGCAAAGGTTACGACCGCGATCCGCGCTCGATCGCCAAGCGCGGCGAAGCCTATCTCAAGTCCACCGGCCTCGGCGACACCGCGTACTTCGGTCCGGAACCCGAATTCTTCATATTTGATTCGGTGACCTGGAACGTCGATATGTCGGGCTGCGCGGTCAAGATCAAATCCGAGGAAGCGCCATGGTCGTCGGGCGAGGAAATCGAAGGCGGCAACATGGGACACCGCGCGCCGGTCAAAGGCGGTTATTTCCCGGTGCCGCCGGTCGACACGCTGCAGGACATCCGCAATGCGATGTGCATTGCGCTCGAACAGCAGGGCGTCGAAGTCGAAGTGCACCATCACGAAGTGGCGGCCGCCGGGCCAGTGCGAAATCGGCACCAAGTTCGAGAAGCTGGTGAAACGCGCGGACTGGAACCAGATTCTCAAATACACGGTGCACATGGTGGCGTCGTCCTACGGCAAGACCGCGACGTTCATGCCGAAGCCGGTGGTCGGCGACAACGGGTCGGGCATGCATGTGCACCAGTCGATCTGGAAAGGCGGCCAGAACATGTTCGCGGGCAACGGCTACGCCGGCCTGTCCGAATTCGCGCTGTTCTATATCGGCGGCATCATCAAGCATGCCAAGGCGCTAAACGCGATTACCAATCCCGGCACCAATTCGTATAAACGGCTGGTGCCGGGATTCGAGGCGCCGATCAACCTCGCGTACTCGGCGCGCAACCGCTCCGCGTCGTGCCGCATTCCGTACGTGACCAATCCGAAAGCGCGCCGCGTCGAAGTTCGTTTTCCGGATCCGACCGCCAATCCGTATCTCGCGTTCACCGCGATGATGATGGCGGGCATCGACGGCGTGCAGAACAAGATTCATCCCGGCGATCCGATCGACAAGAATCTCTACGATCTGCCGCCGTCGCAGGCGAAAAAAGTGCCCAACGTGTGTTCGTCGCTCGAAATGGCGCTTGAGCATCTCGACAAGGACCGCGCGTTCCTGACCGCGGGCGGCGTGTTTTCCGACGACATGCTCGACGCTTACATGGCGCTCAAGATGGAAGAGGTCACGCGTTTTCGCATGACCACCCATCCGGTCGAGTTCGATATGTATTACAGCTTGTAAGCGGTATCGCCGGCGCAGGATCGCAACAGGGCGGGTTTCCCGCCCTGTTGCATTTTCGGGGCTCTCTGCAGCGGGCTCGTCGCATTGTAATTTTTTACTTGTCTGACATAGACTTAGCGCGACCATCTGGATTTGTGCAGTCAACCGCGCGAGGTATCGCCCGTTGCAGTTAAGGGCTACCCGAGGATCGCTATGAGAATATGGTATGTTGCTAATGCTTGCGTGCATGGCGTCGGCCGCGCACGCCGAGATGTGGAAATGCGTCGATGCCGACGGCAATACGCGCTATACCAACGTGAAAGCGGATGCGAAAGGCTGCAAGGGATTGACCCTGGAGCCGCTCAATACCGCGCCGGCGCCACCGCGCGCCGCGCAGCAGAAGCCCGCCAACTTTCCAAGCGTCGATAACGATACGCAGCGCAGCCGCGACGCCGGCCGCCGGAAAATTCTCGAACAGGAACTTGCGCAGGAACAGAGCCAGCTCGATGCCGCCAAAAAAGCAGCTCGCGGAACAAAAGGACACGCGCCTGGGCAGCGAAAAGAATTTCGCGCGGGTCGAGGAAAGGCTTAAGCCGTTCGAGGACAAGGTCAAGCTGCACGAAAGCAACGTCGAGAGTCTGCGCAGGGAAATCGCCAACATCAAATAGCCGGACGTGCGCGGTCGGCTGAAGTTGCATGGCGTCAGGTTGCCTTTAGTCCGCGCATCCGGATTACCTGGCTGGTCCGGTTCTTGCTCATACATTCTTATGACATCAGAACGATGGCGGTTGCCGCATTAGCAGGGCTCGATCTTCTCGCGACGGCGATCGTTATCGTCGACCGCGAACTCATAGTGCGCTTCGCCAATCCCGCCGCGGAAAATCTGTTTGAACTTGAGCAGCAAGAGCTTTGTGGGAAATACGATTACCGAAATTTTCGAACACGATCCGGTGCTGGGCGCGGCGATCGACTATGCGCGCGCGAACAACTGCAGCTATACCGAGCACGATCTGAAGATCGGCGTGCCCGGGCACGCCAAGCTGCATTTGAGCTGCACGCTGTCGCCCGGTGGAAATCGAAGGCTGGGTCGCGGGCTGGCAGCGGCCTGCTTGCTGGAATTCCGCCATATCGACCAGCAGATCAGGATCGCGCGCGAGGAACGGCTGCACGATCAGAGCGAGGCCAACCGCGAGTTGATCCGCAATCTCGCGCATGAAATCAAGAACCCGCTGGGCGGCATACGGGGCGCGGCGCAACTGCTCGACCATGAACTCGAGCGGCCGGGCCTGCACGAGTACACGCAGGTCATCATGAAGGAGGCCGACCGTCTGCAGTCGCTGATGGATCGGCTGCTGACGCCGCACCGTCTGCCGCAACCGGCGCCGCTCAACATTCACGAAGTGCTGGAGCGCGTGCGCAGCCTGATACTTGCCGAGTATCCGCACGGCATCGTGATTCGTCGCGACTACGACACCAGCGTGCCGTTACTGAAAGGCGACAAGGAGCAGATGATACAGATCGTGCTTAACATCGCGCGCAATGCGGCGCAGGCGATGCAGGGCAAGGGCGAGACTCAGGTTAAGGACGCGCATCGCACGCCAGGTCACGCTGGCGCGCAAGCGCTACAAGCACGCACTGGAGGTGCAGATTCAACGACACCGGGCCCGGCATACCGGACGACATGCGTGAACGCATGTTCTATCCGCTGGTGTCGGGTCGCGAAGGCGGCAGCGGTTTGGGGCTGACACTGGCCCAGACGTTCGTCACCCAGCACGGCGGCACGATCACGTTTGACAGTCAGCCGGGCAGCACGACGTTTACGCTGCTGCTGCCGATTAACCACAGTGAAAATGGCAAGTCATGAAACCGGTCTGGATTATTGACGACGATCGCTCGATCCGCTGGGTATTCGAGAAAGCGCTCACGCGCGAGAACATTGCGTTCAGGGCATTCGCGTCGGCTGACGAGGCGTTGGCCGCGCTCGCGCACGAAACGCCGCAGCTGATCGTCAGCGACATCCGCATGCCCGGCGAATCGGGGCTCGCGCTGCTGCAGCAGGCGAAGCAGCGCTTCCCGCATATGCCGGTCATCATCATGACCGCTTATTCGGATCTCGAAAGCGCGGTCGCCGCGTTTCAGGGCGGCGCTTACGAATACCTGCCCAAGCCATTCGATGTCGACCACGCGGTCGAGCTCATCCGGCGCGCGATGGAGGAGAGCACGCGCCAGGACGACGTCGTCGAATCCTCGGGCGCCGAGCCCGAGATACTCGGCCAGGCGCCGGCGATGCAGGAAGTTTTTCGCGCCATCGGCCGGCTTGCGCAGTCGCACGCGACCGTGCTGATCACCGGCGAGTCGGGCACCGGCAAGGAACTCGTCGCCAGCGCATTGCATCGCCACAGCCCGCGCGCGGCGAAACCGTTTATCGCGATCAACACCGCCGCGATTCCCAAGGATTTGCTCGAGTCCGAACTCTTTGGCCACGAGCGCGGCGCGTTCACCGGCGCGCAAACCATGCGGCGCGGACGCTTCGAGCAGGCCGACGGCGGCACCCTGTTTCTCGACGAGATCGGCGACATGCCGGCCGATTTGCAAACGCGCTTGCTGCGCGTGCTGTCGGACGGACAGTTTTACCGTGTGGGCGGGCATCAGCCGATCAAGGCCAACGTGCGCGTCATCGCGGCAACCCACCAGGATCTGGAAGTGCGCGTCAAGCAGGGCCTGTTTCGCGAAGATTTGTTTCACCGCTTGAACGTGATCCGGCTGCGGCTGCCGCCGCTGCGGGAGCGGCGCGAAGACATACCGTTGCTGGTCAGGCATTTTCTCGCGAAGAGCGCGCGCGAACTCGGCGTCGAAACCAAGCGCCTGTCGGATGCGGCGCTTGAAATTTCTGGGCGCGCAGGATTTTCCGGGCAACGTGCGCCAGGTCGAGAACCTGTGTCACTGGCTGACGGTAATGGCGCCGGGTGTCAGCGTCGACGTCAACGACCTGCCGTCCGAACTGCGCCTGGACGCGGGTGCCGCGGCCGGCGAAAACTGGATCACCGCGCTGGAGCGCGAAGTGGCGAACGCCTTGAACCGCGGCGACTCCGGATTGATGGATGTGCTTGGGCCGCAATTTGAAAAAGCCTTGATTACGCGCGCGCTTGCGCACACCGGCGGTCGGCGCATCGAAGCGTCGCACTTGCTGGGGTTGGGCCGCAATACGCTGACGCGCAAGATCCAGGAACTGGGCCTCGATTCCGGCAAGGGCGGCGACTAGGCGAGTGAAGCCGGCCGCGGAGCGGTCGCGAGCTTATGCGTCGCGAAGTCGGCAATGACCGGCGCGTGGTCGGACGGACGTTCGTTCTTGCGCGGCTCGATATCGATGGAGCACGCGCGGCAGCCTTGCGCGAGGCGCGTGCTCAGCAGAACGTGATCGATGCGCAGTCCCATCTTGCGCTTGAACGCATTCATGCGGTAATCCCACCACGTATATGATGCGGGCGGTTGCTCGAACAGGCGGAAGCTGTCCTTGAAGACCGCTGGCGAGCAGAGTTTGAAACGCCTGCGCGTTCCGGCGCGCTGCACAGCACCTGGCCTTCCCACGCCTTGGGGTCGTGCACATCGCGATCGTCGGGCGCGATGTTGAAATCGCCGACCACGACCAGCCGGTCATGCGCGGCGAGTTCACCGGCCAGCCAGAGTTGGGCTCGCGCGAGCCAGTCGAGTTTGTAGCGGTATTTGTCCGATTCGACACTCTGGCCGTTGGGGACGTAGAGACAAACGACACGCACGCCATGCGACGGTTGCCGCGAGCACCCGCTTTTGCGGATCGTCGAAACCGGGAATCGACGCTTGCGCGCCGCTCGCGGGTTCCTTGCTGAGGATCGCCACCCCGTTGTAGGTCTTCTGGCCGCTGTAGAGCGCGTGGTAGCCGGCCGCGCGAATCTCCTGCGCCGGAAATTTCGCGTCCTCGAGCTTGGTTTCCTGCAGGCACAACACATCGGGCTGCTGGCCTTGAGCCATTCGAGCACCTGCGGCAGGCGAACCTTGAGCGAATTTACGTTCCAGGTCGCAACCCGCATTATTTGGCGGCCGCGGGCGGCGCCGCCGCTTGCGCGGGCGGCTTGGCGCGCCGGCTTGGCGCCGGGAATCGCAGCGCTGGGGTAGCCGGCCTCGTTGAGCGCCGCTGTCCCATTCGGCAGGCGAGATAGCCTTTGAGCATTTTGAGTTGCCCAACCTGCAGCAACGGCACTTCCATGCCGCCGCCGGTCAGTTTCTTGAAATTCTCGAAATCTTCAGGCGCGCCGGCTTGGCCGGATTTTTTTCGGTATAGGGCACACCGCGCTTGTCGAGATGCGCGCGCGCCATCTTGCACGGTTCACCGCAATCGGGCGTGGCGTAGAAGGTGACCGGGAAGTTCTTGGTCGCCAGCTGCACGCTGTACGGCACTTCGCTGGTCTGTATCGTGTTGGCGCCGAACCTTTTCTGCTCGACTTGCTTGATGTTGGCGGGCGGCGGATACGGCGTGTAGTTGACGACACCCTTTTCGTCAACCCAGCGGTACATTTCCGCGCCGTGGGCCAGCGCGGCAAATCCCATCAAGGTCAAAAACACCCATGTTTTCATGATGTGATTTCTCCGGTTCATTCGACCCGCCACTTTTATAGCACAACGCCTGTCGCGAGGGTAGGGCGCACGTCACGCCGTCGGCGCGGCCGCCATTCCATTGTGCCGCAACAGCGCGTCGATGCTGGGCGCGCGGCCGCGGAACGCAACGAACGATTCGAGCGCGGGGCGGCTGCCGCCGACGGCGAGTATTTCGTCGCGGAAGCGCTGGCCGGTCTCGGCATCGAGCACGCCGCGCTCTTCGAACAGGCTGAAAGCGTCCGCCGACAGCACTTCCGCCCATTTGTAGCTGTAGTAGCCGGCCGCATAACCGCCTGCGAAGATGTGCGAAAAGCTCTGCGGGAAGCGATTGAATGCGGGCGGAATGATCACGGCCACCTGGCGGCGTACATCGTCGAGCAAATCCTGCGCCGAGGCGCCGCCGCGCGGATCGAAGTCGATAGTGCAGGTGCAGGTCGAACAGCGAGAATTCGATCTGCCGCACCGTCTGCAGGCCGCTCTGGAAATTCTTCGCCGCGAGCATTTTGTCGAACAGCGCGCGCGGCAGCCGGGCGCCGGTATCCACGTGGTGCGTCAGCGGCGAGAGCGCATCCCATTCCCAGCAGAAATTTTCCATGAACTGGCTGGGCAGTTCGACCGCGTCCCACTCCACGCCGTTGATGCCCGACACGCCGAGTTCTTCGACGCGCGTCAGCAGATGGTGCAGGCCGTGGCCGAATTCGTGGAACAGCGTGATCACCTCGTCGTGCGTGAACAATGCCGGCCGCTTTCGGCCGTCGATTTCGCCGACCGGCGCGGCAAAGTTGCAGTTGAGATAGGCGACCGGCGTCTGGATGCCGCGACCTCTGCGCCGCCGCGTAATGGCATCGTCCATCCACGCGCCGCCGCGCTTGGACGGCCGCGCATAGAGGTCGAGATAGAACTGCCCGATGAGATTGTCCGCGCGGTCGCGGATGCTGAAGAAGCGCACGTCGGGATGCCACTTGGGCGCGTCGTCGGGCTGTATCGAGATGCCGTAGAGCGTCTCGACCACGCGGAACATGCCGGGCAGCACGCTGGTTTCCGGAAAATACTGTTTGATTTCCTGGTCCGAGAACGCGTAGCGCGCAAGCCGCAGCTTCTCCGACGCATACGCGATGTCCCACGCCTGCAGTTCCGCGAGCTCGAGTTCATCGCGCGCGAATTGCGTGAGTTCGGCGAGGTCGCGCTCGGCAAACGGTCTGGCCCTGGCCGCCAGATCGGCGAGAAACTGCAGCACTTGCTGCGGCGACTCGGCCATCTTGGGCTCGAGCGAATACTCGGCGAAACTGGCAAAGCCGAGCAGACTGCGCGAGTTCGCGCCGCAGCGCGACGATTTCGCCGATCAACTGCGTGTTGTCCCATTCGGGCTTGCCGAATTCGGCGGCGCGCGTCGCGTAGGCGCGATACAGCGTTTCACGCAGGCCGCGGTCGTCGGCATACTGCATGACCGGCAGGTACGATGGCGCGTGCAAGGTGAATTTCCAGCCCGTCTTTGCCGTCCGCCGCGGCCGCTTCGCGCGCGGTTTGCAGCACGTCGGCGGGAATGCCCGCCAGCGTAGCCTCGGTCTCGACGTAATGCGCAAACGCATTGGTCGCATCGAGCAGGTTGTCGGAAAAGCGCGACGACAGCGCCGACAGTTTCGCGCGGATCTCCGTGAAACGCGCTTTTTCCGCGGCCGGCAGATCGGCGCCGCCGAGCCGGAAGTCGCGCAGTTCGTGCTCGACGACCGCGCGTTGCGCGCGAGTGAGGCGCGCCGATTCCGGAGATGCGTCGAGCTGCTTGAACTTCTCGAACAATCGCTGGTTCTGGCCAAGCTCGGTGTAAAACTGCGTCACCTTCGGCAGGTTGGCGTTATAGACTTCGCGCAGCTCGGGGCTGTTCATCACCGCGTTCAGGTGTCCGACCTGTCCCCAGGCGCGATTGAGCTTCTCGGTCGCATCGTACAGTGGCGCCACGAAATTTTCCCAGGCGGGAGCGGCGCCCGGCGCGACCAGTCGCTCGATCACCGCGCGGTTGGCGGCGAGCAATTCGTCGACCGCGGGCGTCACATATTCGGGCTTGAACGCTTCGAAACGCGGCAGGCCGGAGAAATCGAGCAGTGGATTCATTGAGCAGGTTCAGGATTCAGGATTCAAAAATTATCGGATGTCCGGCGGGACGCCGCGACCGGCGCATGGAGCGGGCGGCCGGTTCAGGCCGATTCGTAAACGATCTGGCCTTCGACCAGCGTGTAGCGCACCTTGCCCTTGATTTCGATGCCGGTGTAGGGCGTGTTCTTGCCCTGGCTCTTCAGCGCCGCGGGTTCGACTTTCCAGAAGCGCGCAGGGTCAAATACGCACACGTCGGCACTCCCGCCCGTGCGCGAGGCGGCCGGCGTTGATGCCGAGCACGCGCGCCGGATCGCACGTGATGCGCGCGAGACCCCGCGGCGAGCGGCAGCGCGGATTCCTCGATCCATTTCAACGTCAGCGGCAGCAGCAGCTCGACGCCGGTGGCGCCCGTCTCGGCTTCGCCGAAGGGCAGCTGCTTGGCGTCTTCGTCGACCGGCGTGTGATCGGAACATAACGCATCGACCGTGCCGTCGGCGAGTGCCGCGCGCAAGGCATCGCGATCGCGCTGGCTGCGCAAGGGCGGGGTCAGATGGCAATTCGGATCGAAATAGCCGATGTCCATTTCCGACAGGTGGGCGTGATGGATGGCGATGTCGCAGCTCACCTTGAGCCCGCGTCGCTTGGCCTCGCGCACCATGTCGACACCTTCGGCGCTCGACATCCGGCACAGATGGATGCGCGCGCCGGTTTCGCGCGCGAGCAGCAGTATGGTCGACAACGCAACGGTTTCCGCGCAGACCGGGATCGCCGCGAGCCCCAGTCGCGTCGCGACCTGGCCGTCGTGCGCGACACCGCCGCGCGCGAGCCCCGCGTCCTGCGGCCGCAGCCACACCGGAAAATCGAAACGTCGCCGCGTATTGCAATGCGCGCAGCAAGCAGTTGCGTGTCGGTGAGCGGCGCATCCGCGTGCGAGAACGCAACACAGCCCGCATCGGTCAGTTCGGCCATTTCGGTCAGATGCGTGCCTTTCAGTCCGAGCGTCAGCGCGCCGACCGGATAGACGTGCGCCTGGTTCAGGTTGCGCGCGCGGAACTTGAGCATTTCGACCAGCCCCGGCTCGTCGAGCGGCGGATCGGTGTCGGGCGGGCACGCGAGGCTCGTGACGCCGCCGGCCGCGGCCGCCTGCATTTCCGATTCGAGCGTGGCCATGTACTCGAATCCCGGTTCGCGCAGCCGCACCGCGAGATCGACCAGTCCCGGGACAGACGATGAGTCCGCTCGCGTCGATGGTGCGATTGGCGGTGTAAGCCGGCGGGTGCCGCGCCCAGCGCCACGATCTTGCCGGCGGCGATGAACACATCCTGCCTGGCGTCGACGCCGCTTGCGGGATCGATCAGGCGGCCGTTTTTGATGTGGATTTTCATAGCGGCTGGTAATGGGCAATGGGTAATGGATAATGAAAGCGAACCAACGACCGGTTACCGGTTGTTGGGGGTTTACTCATCACCCATAACTCATCACTCATCACGGCTTCAGTTCCCCGCCAGTATGCTCATGACGGCCATGCGGATCGCGATGCCGAACGTCACCTGCGGCAGGATCACCGACTGGCGGCCGTCGGCGACATCGGAATCGATCTCCACGCCGCGGTTCATCGGTCCCGGATGCAGCACGATCGCGTCCGGTTTGGCGAGCGCGAGTTTCTCCGCGGTCAGGCCGTAGAACTTGAAGAATTCCTGCGGCGACGGCAGGAACGAACCCTGCATGCGTTCGTTTTGCAGCCGCAACATCATCACGACGTCGACGTCCTTCAGGCCTTTCGCCATGTCGTGATAAACGTGCACGCCCAGATTGTCGACGTTGGAGGGCAGCAGCGTCTTGGGGCCGATCACGCGCAGTTCGGGCACGCCCAGTGTCGTCAACGCGTGGATTTGCGAGCGCGCCACGCGCGAGTGCAGGATGTCGCCGACGATCGCCACGCGCAGCTTGGTGAAGTCCTGCTTGTAGTGGCGGATGGTGAACATGTCCAGGAGGCCCTGCGTCGGATGCGCGTGGCGGCCATCGCCGGCGTTGACGACGTGAATGTCCTCGCTGACGTGGCGCGCGATCAGGTGCGGCGCGCCGCTCTGGCTGTGGCGCACGATGAACATGTCGGCCTGCATCGCCGCCAGATTCGCGACGGTGTCGAGCACGGACTCGCCCTTGGTTTGCGACGACACGTTGATCGCCAGATTGATCACGTCCGCCGACAGCCGCTTGGCGGCGATTTCGAAGGTGGTGCGCGTGCGCGTCGAAGGCTCGAAAAAGAGGTTGAAGATGGCCTTGCCGCGCAGCAGCGGCACCTTCTTCACTTCGCGCTGGGTGACGCCGACGAACGACTGCGCGGTGTCGAGGATCTGGCGCAGGATCTCGCCGGGCAGCCCGTCGATCGACAGCAGGTGGTGCAGTTCGCCGTTCTTGTTGAGCTGCGGGTTAGTGGTTGAGGAACATGCGCGGCCGTCGTCCTTGTCGTCAGTCCTGGCCCAGCACCAGGCTCAAGCGGCCCTGTGCATCGCGCTTCAATTCCACGCTTTGCGACGCCGGCAATTCGATGACGGCGCCGACAAATTGTGCGGCGATCGGCAGTTCGCGGCCGCCGCGGTCGACGAGCGAGGCGAGCCGGATGCTCGCCGGCCGGCCGTAATCGAAGAGCTCGTTCATCGCCGCGCGTATGGTGCGCCCCGTATACAGCACGTCGTCCACCAGTATGAGGTCGCGTCCTTCGACTTCGAACGGAATGTCCGACGGCGCCACTTTGCGCTTGAGTCCCTTGTGCTGGAAGTCGTCGCGGTAAAACGACACGTCCAGCGTGCCGCACGGCACCTTGAGTTTGAGCGCGGCGTGCAGACGCTCCGCCAGCCACGCGCCGCCGGTGACGATGCCGATCAGGCCGGTCTCGACCGACACGTGCGGGCGCATTTGCGCGACGAGCGCGGCGAGCAGTTGTTCGGCGTCGGGCAGCGCGGGCGTGCGTCATTGTGCGGCGTCCGTCAGTGCGCGCGCGGCGCGCCTGCTCGTCGAGGTAGGCCTGCAGAATGTGTTGCGCCGCGACCTGGTCGATGACCGGTTTGCGTTTGCGACCGGCCGACGCCCGCCTCGGCGAGGCTCGTCTCGGCAGACGCCGAGGTCAACCGTTCGTCGACGAGTTCGACCGGCAAGATCGAAGCGTCCGCCGAGTTCGCGCGCGAACTTGCGCGCGAGCCGCGACATTTCGTGTTCCGTGCCGTCGAGATGGGCGGGCAGGCCGACCACCAGCAGCGCCGGCCGCCATTCCTGCACGAGGCCGGCGATCGCGGCGTAACGGCTTTTCTTGTCTGCGGCGGTGATGGTCGTCAGCGGATGCGCGATGCCGACGGTCGTATCGCCGACCGCGGCGCCGATGCGCTGCGTCGCCGAAATCAAACGCAAGAACCGTGGTGCTCGCTTCGCGCGGCGCGGGGCGCGCGGCGCGGTGCGCGCCGTCGCGTGCAGTCACCGGTGCGTCTTCACGCATGTCCCGCATCCTCCGACAAGGTCGCGTAATCGACGCCCAGCATCTCCATCGCCGCCGCCAGACGTTGCGCGGGCGGCAAGTCGAACATGACGTCGTCGCGCGCGGCGACCGTCAGCCATGCGTTTTGCGCGAGCTCCTGCTCGAGTTGGCCCGGCGCCCAGCCCGCGTAGCCGAGCGTCACCAGCATCTGGCGCGGACCCTCGCCGCGCGCCACCGCCTGCAGAATGTCCTTGGACGTCGTCAGTCCGATTTCGGAGCTGATCGAAAGCGTGGACTGCCAGTTGCCAACCGGGCCGTGCAGCACAAAGCCGCGGTCGGTTTGCACCGGTCCGCCGAAATGCACCGGGATCGCGTCGCATTGCGTGGAGGACACGGGAATGCTGACCTGGTCGAGCAGCGCGGCCAGCGTCATGTCGATCGGACGGTTGATCACCAGGCCGAGCGCGCCCTGCTCGTTATGCTCGCAAATATAGGTCAGGGTCTTGGAAAAATGCGGGTCCGCCATGTTGGGCATGGCGATCAGGAAGTGGTGCGTGAGATTCACCGATTGCATTGTTGGGTGTCTAGTTCCGCCTGCCTCGTGCCGGACAATCAGACCGGCGCTATTGTAAACGCGCGGGCGTCCGTTCACAATCGTTTCGTCCGGCCGGCGCCGCCCGGGCGGGGCGAATACCGCGTGGCCGTCCGAAATTTGCGCGGGGGTGAAGCGGGCCGAGCGCCGCGTTACTTGCGCCAGAATGCGGGCGTGAACAGGATCAGCAGGCTGAAGATTTCGACGCGCCCGAGAAACATCGCGAGCGTGCACACCCAGGTCTGAAAATCGGTCAGCGCGGAAAAATTGCCCGCCGGACCCACGACGTTGAGTCCCGGGCCGGCGTTGTTGATGCAGGCGATGACGGCGCTGAACGACGAAATGAAGTCGAGCCCGCTCGCCAGCAGCGCAAACGTCATCGTCACGACGCTGATGAAGTAGACGAAAATAAAACCGAGCACCGCGAGCACCACCTTGTTCGGAATGACGGCGCCGCCGATTTTCAGCGGGTTGACGATGTTCGGATGAATCAGAAACAGGATCTCGCGGCCCGCCTGGCGCGCGATGATCAGCGTGCGGATCATCTTGATGCCGCCGCCGGTCGAGCCGGAACTGACCGCGACGCAACTCAGAAACAGCATCCACATGGGCGCGAATACCGGCCACTGGCCGTAATCGACGCTCCTGAAACCGCAGTCGGTCGCAATCGAGACGAGGTTGAAGCTGACGTGCCTTAGCGCGGTCCAGAAGCTGGCGTAGGTGCCGGCATGCCACACGTACAAGGCCACGCCCAGCGCAGCTGCCGAGCACCAGCGTCAGCATGCCGAGCGCTTCGCTGTCGCGCCGGTACGGCGCGAAACTCCTGTCGCGCCACGCCAGGAAGTGGGTCGCAAAATTCATCGCGGCGAGCAGCATGAAAACGATCAGCACGGCCTCGATCGCGACCGAATCGAAATATCCGATGTTCGCGTCGTGGGTGGAAAATCCGCCCAGCGCCATGGCCGAGAACGCATGGCACACCGCGTCGAACCAGTTCATGCCGGCCAGTTTCAGCGCCGCCATGCAGGCGAGCGTGATGCCGAAGTACATCAGCCACAGGTTCTTGGCGGTTTCGGTGATGCGCGGCGTCAGCTTGGCGTCTTTCATCGGCCCCGGCGTTTCCGCTTTGTACACCTGCATGCCGCCGACGCCCAGCATCGGCAGGATCGCGACGGCCAGCACGATGATGCCCATGCCGCCGAGCCAGTTGAGCAGATGCCGCCACAAATTGATCGCGTGCGGCAAGCCGTCGAGACCCGACAGCACGGTGGCGCCGCTGGTGGTGAGCCCGGACATGGTTTCGAAATAGGCGTCGGTAAACGAGAGCCCCGGCAGCGCCATGAGCAACGGCAGCGTGGCGAATGCCGGCGCCGCCGGCCCACGCCAGGGACACGAGCAGGAAGCCGTCGCGCGGGCGCAATTCGCGTCTGCGAAGCGCTGCGTCGCGAGCCACGTCACGCAGCCGAGCGCGAAGTTGACTGCCATCGAGATGGCGAACGCGGTGGCGGTGCCGTCGTCGTAATATGAGCGCGGCGGCGATCGGCAGCAGGTGAGTGCTGCTCATCATCATCGCCATCAGCCCGAGCACCGGCGCGACTGCGAGCAACTGGCGCATCAGCGGTACCCGCGCATCGCTTTAGACGAACCCGATGTTGACCTGAAACAGCTTTTCGACTTTCGACACCATGTGCTTGTTGACGACGAACACGATGACATGGTCGTCGGGCTCGATGACGACGTCGTGATGCGCGATGATTACGCGCACGTCCGCCGCTGCCGCGGCGCCGTCGCCCTCGCCGGCGGGCGCGGCGCGGCGCACGATCGCGCCGATGGTGGTGCCCTTGGGCAGATTGATTTCCTCGATGCGGCGGCCGACGACGTGCGACGAAGCGTAATCGCCGTGCGCGATCAGTTCGAGCGCCTCGGCCGCACCGCGGCGCAACGAATGCACCGCGACGCAGTCGCCGCGCCGCACGCGGGCGAGCAGCGTGCCGATGGTCGCCTGCGCCGGCGAGATCGCGATGTCGATCTGCCCGGCCTGCAGCAGATTCACGTAGGAGCCGCGGTTGATGAGCGCCACGACCTTGCGCGCGCCCATGCGCTTGGCGAGCAGCGACGACATGATGTTGTTCTCGTCGTCATTGGTGACCGCGCAGAACATGTCGATTTCGTGGATGTTTTCCTCTTCGAGCAGTTCCTCGTCGGTGACGTCCCCCGCCAGCACCAGCGCACGGTCAAGGTCCGCCGCGAGGCGTTCCGCGTTGGCCTTGCTGTGCTCGATGATCTTGACCTGGTAATTCGCTTCCAGCGCATGCGCGAGGCGGCGGCCGATATTGCCGCCGCCGCCGATCATGACGCGTTTGATCGGCTTGTCCATGCGGCGCAGCTCGCGCATGACGCTGCGGATGTTCTCGGTGGCCGCGATAAAGAACACCTCGTCGCCGGCTTCGATCACGGTGTGACCCTCGGGAACGATCGGCGCGTCCTGGCGGAAAATGGCGGCGACGCGCGTGTCGACGTTCGGCATGTGGCGCCGGATTTCCTGCAATTGATGGCCCACCAGCGGCCCGCCATGAAACGCGCGCACCGCCACCAGACTGACTTTGCCGTCGGCGAATTCGAGCACCTGCAGCGACTCCGGGAACTCCACGAGCTTGACGATATAGTCGGTGATAATCTGCTCGGGACAGATCGCGTGGTCGACGGCGAAGCCGTCGGCGCCGAAGATTTCCGGATGCGACAGGTAGTCGGTGGCGCGGATGCGCGCAATGCGCGTCGGCGTGTTGAAGAGTTTGGCCGCGAGCTTGCACGCCACCAGGTTGGTTTCGTCGCTGCGCGTGACCGCGAAGATCAGATCCGCGTCCGCGGCGCCGGCATCGGTCAGCACCGCCGGGTGCGCCGCATTGCCGACGACGGTGCGCAGATCGAGACGGTCTTGCAGCAAGTTTGAGGCGCGCCGGGATCGTTGTCGACGATGGTGATGTCGTTTGCTTCCGAGCACAGGGCTTGCGCCACCGAGCTGCCGACCTGGCCCGCGCCGAGAATGATGATTTTCAATCGAACCGTCCCTGCCAACTTGACCGCGAAGAAGCGCGATTCTAGTCCTGTTTGCCGCGCGGGTAAAACGCCGGGCCGCGCGAATCGCTATGGCATAATCTTCGCATGCGGCGCGCTGTTCCCCAAACCACGCGCATTTATGCGCCCGACGCGCTGGCGCCTGGCGCGCTGCTTGTCGCTGCGCGAGACTGCCGCACATCATCTGTCGCGCGTGCTGCGCGCGGCGGTCGGCGACGCGCTCGTGGTGTTCAATGATGGCGATCGAATTTTCCGCCACCATCGCCCGCATCGACAAGCGCGGCGTGACGGTCAAGCTCGATCGCCGGCGCGCCGGTCGATCGCGAAAGCCCGCTGGCGTGCATCCTCGCGCAGGCGATTTCGAGCGGCGAGCGCATGGACATCACGCTGCAGAAGGCGGTCGAACTCGGCATCCGCGGCGTGCAGCCGCTCTACAGCGAGCGCAGCATCGTGCGGCTCGACGCCGAGCGCGCCGATCAAGCGGGTCGAACATTGGCGCCAGGTGATGATCGCGGCGTGCGAGCAATGCGGCCGCAACGTGGTGCCGGATCTCGCGTCCCCGCGGCCGATGCTGGATTGGCTGGGCGCATTGCCGGCGCCGCGCGAAGGCGAATTGCGCGTCCTGCTGTCGCCGCATGCGGACACGCGTCTCGCCGATTTGCCGCGACCCGCCGCAGTGACGCTGTTGGCGGGGCCCGAAGGCGGCTTCACCGACGTCGAAGCCGCGGTCGCGCGCGAGCGCGGCTTCGTCGCGTTGCAGCTGGGCCCGCGCGTGCTGCGCACGGAGACCGCCGCACTGGCGGCGCTCGCCGCGCTCAATACGTTGTGGGGCGATTTCTGACGTGATGCGCCGGTCGCCGCCGGCACGTCGCCGCGACGCTGTCGGCCGCTTTATTGCGCTTTCCTTGCTGCGTTTTCTCGCATAACATGCGCTTGAACTAATCCGGGCATCGGCTCATTACATGGCGCTTTCCGTCTCCGCTGATTTCGTCAAGTGGTTCCGCTCGGCGGCGCCCTATATTCACGCCTTCGGCGGACGCACCTTCGTCATTGCGTTTGGCGGCGAAGTCGTCGCGGACGCGCGGTTTGTCGCCCTCATACACGACCTGAATCTGCTGGCGAGCCTCGGCGTCCGGCTGGTGCTCGTGCACGGCGCGCGGCCGCAGATCGAAGCGCGCTTGAAGCAGTTGAAGCACCGCGCGCGCTACGTGCAGGGCCTGCGCATCACCGACGACATCGCGTTGTCGTGCGCGAAGGAGGCGAGCGGCCGCATGCGCGTGGAAATCGAAGCGTTGTTGTCGATGGGGCTGCGCGAATTCGCCGATGGCGGGTTCCGACATTCGCGTCGCGAGCGGCAATTTCGTGACGGCCAAGCCGATCGGCGTGGTCGACGGCGTGGACCTCGTGCATACCGGGGAGGTGCGCAAGATCGATGTCGCCGGCATACGCGACCGCCTCGATCACAACGAACTGGTGCTGTTGTCGCCGCTCGGTTATTCGCCGACCGGCGAAATCTTCAATCTCGCGCTCGAGGACGTGGCGATGTCGGCCGCCGTCGCGCTCGGCGCGGAGAAGCTGATCTTCCTGATGGATACGCCGGGTGTGGTCACCGGCAAGCGCGCGGAACTCAAGCACGAACTGACCTGCAGCCAGGCCGAAAAGCTGCTCGCGCGCGCCGGTGCGCTGGCGGGCGACGTGACGCTGTATTTGCCGCGCGCGGTGAGCGCATGCCGCGCGGGCGTCAAGCGCGCGCATCTGATTTCACGCCACGCCGACGGCGCGTTGCTGCTCGAGCTCTTCACGCGGCGCGGCGTCGGCACCATGCTGACGCAGGACCCGCTGGAAAAGCTGCGCCCGGCGCGCATCGACGATATCGGCGGCGTGCTGCGGGCTGCTGGAACCGCTCGAGGCCGACGGCACGCTGGTCAAGCGCGGACGCGATCTGCTGGAAATGGAAATCGAGCGCTTCTTCGTGCTCGAGCACGACCGCGTGATCGTCGGTTGCGCCGCGCTCTATCAGTACGACGACGGCATGGCTGAACTGGCCGGGCTCGCCGTGCATCCGGATCACCGGCGCGCGGGCGCGGGCGAGCGCCTGCTGCAGGCGATCGAAGCGCGCGCGAAACAGCGCAAGATCCGGCGGCTCTTCGTGCTGACGACGCGCACCGCGCACTGGTTCATCGAACGCGGCTTCAACGCGGCGCCGGTGGCGGCGCTGCCACGCCGCAAGCAGGATCTGTACAATTATCAGCGGCGCTCGCAGGTGCTGGTCAAGCGCCTGTAGCGCGTAACCGCCGGCAGAACGCTCCAGGGTCGAGTAATGTCGCATCCCGAATTCCGCCGCGCAACGCCGGCGCCGTGCGCACGCCCCGGAGCAGGCTTGAAGCTGCCGCGGATCACCTCGCTGCGCGCCAAGCTGTTTCTGGCGGCGACCGTCGTGCAGGCGCTGATGCTCGTGATGCTGACGACGCAAAGCCTCGACCTCATCAACACGAAGCTCGAGGAACGCGCGCAATCGCGGCTCGACGAAGAAAAACAGCTGCTGGTTGCATTGCTCGCGGACCCGCTCAAGCGCGGGGATGTGGCGGCGATCGAGTCGGTGATGTCGCGGGTGAAGAGCGCGGACGGGGTCACCTATCTCGTGTTGCTCGATAAAGAGGGCAGGCCGGTCGCGCGCGCGGGCTGGGATGCCGGGCTAGCGCTGCCGCGGCCCGGCACGCGTCTGCACGATGACAGCGGCGCTCGCCGCGGCCGCTTCGACACCCAGGTGGCGATCGAAGCGGCGGGAACCACTCTGGGCACGCTGCATTTTGGCGTCTCGACGGCGTTTATGCAGAGCGCCCGCGACGAGTTGATGCGCGAAGCGGTGGTGACCGGCGGCATTCGCGCTTTTGGTGTCGGCGCTGCTGTTCGCGCTGGTGAGCGTTTGGCTCACGCGCAACCTGCGGCAATTGACGGACTGCGAGCGAGCGCGTCGCGGCGGGCGATTTTACGGTGCGGCTGCCGGTCGGCAGCGACGACGAGATCGGCAAGCTGACGGCGAGCTTCAACGTCATGGCCGGCGCGCTGCGCAGCCGCATCGACGCGCTCGCGCAAAACGAGGCCAAGTTTCACGCCATCGCCGATTACTCCTACGACGTCGAATTGTGGATCGGCACCGAAGGGCGCCTGATCTGGATCAATCCGCGCGTGCACGACATGTTCGGCTACACGCCGGAGGAATGCCTCGCGATGGATAATTTTCCCGGCGGCGCTGGTCGATCCCGAGGACGTCGCGCGCACCATACGGCAGATCCGGCAGGCGCTGCGCGGCAACGCCGGGCAGGATTTCGAATTCCGCGCGCGGCGCAAGGACGGCACGCTCTTGTGGGGCGCGGCCGACTGGCGGCCGATCTACGGCAGCGATCAGGAGTATCTGGGCATCCGCATCAGCATACGCGACGTGAGCCAACGGCGCGAGGCGGAGCAGCGGCTCGCCGCGACGGTCGCGCGAACTGCGCGAAGCGCAGGCGGTGCAGCAGGAATACTTGAAGCGCGCGCAGGACGAGCACGCGCGCCTGTCGGCGCTGCTGTCGGCGATGGAATTCGGCATCTTGTTCGTGAATACCGACAATCGGGTCGTTTACACCAATCCGGCATTCAACCGGCTGTGGCAGATTCCGGCCGCGGCGCAGTTATTGGGGGCGGACCCGCTGCAGGTGCTCGAAAAATCGGCGTCGGTGCTGGCGCGCCCCGAAGAACAGATGCCGCATCTGTTCACGCTGCGCGGCGGACGGCGAAGTGCCCGGCGCGTTCGAAATCCAGCTGGCCGACGGCCGCCTGATCACGCAGCAGTGCTATCCGGTCGAGGACGCCGACGGCAGGGCGGTCGGCCACATCTGGATGTTCGAGGACGTCACGCTCGAACGGCAGACCGCCGAGCAGCTGGTCAATCTCGCCGAGCGCGATTCGCTGACCGGGCTATTCAACCGGCACCGTTTCAACGAGGAACTGGGCCGCATGATCGCGGACGCGCAGCGCAGCGGCACGCGGCTCGCGCTCCTGTATTTCGACCTCGACGAGTTCAAGTACATCAACGACAGGTTCGGCCACCGCGCGGGCGATGCGATGCTCATACGGGTCGCCGGCGACATCGCGAGCCAGGTGCGGCGCAACGAGATTTTCAGCCGGCTGGGCGGCGACGAATTCGCGATCCTGGTGCCCGACGCGTCGGACAACATTCTGCGCGTGCTCGCGGAGCGCATCGTGCGTTCGATCGCGCTCATCAAGTTCCAGTTCGAAGAGCAGACCCTGCGGCTGACCACCAGCCTCGGCATCGCCATTTACCCCGAGCACGCCGGAACCGCCGAGGAATTGATCGCGCATGCGGATGCCGCGATGTACCAGGCCAAGGACGCCGGCAAGAACGCCTGGCGCGTTTACCGCCGCGATCTGGACGATTCGCGCGCCATGGTGGCGCAGCTTGTCGTGGAACGACCGCATCGCGCACGCGCTCGAGCACAATCTGCTGCGGCTGTATTTCCAGGGCGTTTTCAACGCGCGCGACGACACGCTCGCGCATTACGAAGTGCTGATCCGCATGCTCGATCAGGACGACCCGGCCGCAGATCCTGATGCCGGGCCAGTTCATTCCGTACGCGGAGAAAAGCGGCAAGATCCTCGACATCGACCGCTGGGTGATCAAGCAACAGCATCGAATTGCTGCGTCGACGTCAACATGCCGTCGCTGGCGATCAACATCTCGGGCCGCTCGTTCGACGAGCCCACGCTGCCGCAATACATCGCCGAGCAGTTGAAGCGTTGCGGTGTTGCGCCGCGCCGCCTGTTGGTCGAGCTGACCGAAACGTCGGCGGTGTCGGACCTGCACGACGCGCGGCGTTTTATCGAGGCGCTGCGCCAGACCGGCTGCCGCACCTGCCTGGACGATTTCGGCACCGGTTTTTCGTCGTTCGCCTATCTGAAGCATCTGCAGGCCGACGCGGTCAAGATCGACGGACTCTTCATTCGCGATCTGCCCAACGATTTCGACAACCAGATATTCGTGAAGGCGATCGTCGCGGTCGCGCGCGGCATGCGGAAGCATACGATCGCCGAATGCGTCGAAGACCAGCAGACGCTCGACATGCTGAAGAGTTTCGGCGTCGACGCGGTGCAGGGTTTTCATCTCGAGCGGCCGCATCCCGACCCCGTATATCCGGGCCGCAAGGCCGCCGATCGAGAATTCCGGAGCGGCCGGGCATTCCTGATAAAATCGCCTCCTGCGCGGCGACCGTCCGGTTACGCGCCAGGCGGCCTGGAGCGAAGCTCATGACTAGAATGGTGAAATGCGTCAAGCTCGGCCGCGAAGCCGAAGGACTCGACTTTCCGCCTTATCCCGGCGAAATCGGCAAGCGGATATTCGAAAGCGTATCGAAAGAAGCGTGGAAACAGTGGCTCGAACAGCAGAAAATGCTGGTCAACGAGAACCGCCTCAATCTGGCCGATAAAAAAGCGCGCGATTATCTGGTGCAGCAGATGGACAAGCATTTTTTCGGCGGCGGCGCGGACGCGCGCCCAAGGCTACGTTCCGCCGTCCGGCCACTGATCAAGTCCGGCGCCATGCCGTCAAGCGCGACACTTTGAGAGTGCCCCGGTCATGGAACTGATCCTGTGGCGCCACGCCGAAGCTGAGGACGGCACTCACGACAGCGAGCGCAAGCTCACCGCCAAAGGCATCAAGCAGGCCGCCCGCATGGCCAAATGGTTGCGCGCGCGCGTGCCGGCGGATTCGCACGGTTCTGGTGAGTCCGGCCAAGCGCGCGCAGCAGACGGCGCGCGCGCTGCAGTTCGATTTTAAAACGGTCAAGGAAATCGGCATCGCCGCGGCGCCGGAGGACGTGCTGCTCGCTGCGGGCTGGCCCAAGGGCGACGGCACCGTGATCGTGATCGGCCACCAGCCGACGCTCGGCGAAACCGCGGCGCTGCTGCTCACCGGGACCGCGTCGCTGTGGAGCGTGAAAAAAGGCGCGATCGTATGGATTGCGCGCCGCGCCGACGTCGTGCCGGCACGCACCCATCTGCGCGTGGCGATCTCGCCTGACCTAATCTAGAGCTCGGGCAGAGCCTAGCGCGTCAGCGTCTGCACGCCTTTATCGGCGCCCAGCAGCAGCACGTCGGCGCCGCGCCGCGCGAACAACCCGCTGGCGACCACGCCGGTAATCTGATTGAGCGCGCTTTCCAGCTCCAGCGGCTTCATGATCTGAAGGTTGTGCACGTCGAGGATCACGTTGCCGTTGTCGGTGGTAAATCCCTGGCGCAGCGCCGGCTGGCCGCCGAGCTTCACGAGTTCGCGCGCGACGTACGAGCGCGCCATCGGAATGACCTCGATCGGCAGCGGAAACCTGCCGAGCACGTCGACCAGCTTCGACTGGTCGGCGATGCAGATGAATTTGCGCGCGACTGCCGCCACGATTTTCTCGCGCGTCAGCGCGCCGCCGCCGCCTTTGATCATCGAAAGATGGCGCGTGATTTCGTCCGCGCCGTCGACGTAGACGGGCAGCTCCGGCACGTTGTTGAGTTCGAGCACTTCAATGCCGAGCTTCTTCAGGCGTTGCGCCGAGGCCTCCGAACTCGCGACCGCGCCGTCGATCTTGTGCTTGATCTTGCCGAGTTCGTCGATGAAGTAATTCGCGGTCGAGCCGGTGCCCACGCCGACGATGCTGCCCATCGGCACGTGCTCCATGGCGGCCTTGGCGACCGCCTGCTTCTGTTCGTCCTGAGTCATGCGGCTATGGTAAATGGTGGGGCGTGAATAGTAAATGGCGAAAAGCGTGCGGAGTGAGCGAGTACCGCGGCGAAACCGCCACCGGCACGGAGCGCGGAGCTACCCCCGGGGGAGAGGGGGTGCGCAAAATGGCAAATATCGCCCATTCCTGCTAACCTTTACGCCCTTTCACGTCACCGGCTATACCATGAAAATCGATTACCTCGAACGCATTCTGACCGCGCGCGTGTACGACGTTGCGATCGAAACGCCGCTCGAGCGCGCGCCCAACCTGTCGGCGCGCCTCAACAATACGCTGCTCTTAAAGCGCGAGGACATGCAGCCCGTGTTCTCGTTCAAGCTGCGCGGCGCCTACAACAAGATGTCGCGGCTGTCGCCGGCGGCGCTCGCGCGCGGAGTGATCGCGGCGTCTGCCGGCAACCACGCGCAGGGCGTGGCGTTGGCGGCGCAGAAGCTCAAGTGCCGCGCCACCATCGTCATGCCGGTGACCACGCCGCAGATCAAGGTGGCGGCGGTGGCGGCGCGCGGCGCGCGGGTCGTGCTGCACGGCGATACCTACGACGAGGCGTACACGCATTCGCGCAAGCTTGCGCGCGCGCAGCGGCTTACTTTCGTGCATCCGTACGACGATCCGGACGTGATCGCGGGACAGGGCACGATCGCGATGGAAATTCTGCGCCAGACGCGGCGCGAGATCGACGCCATATTCGTCGCCATCGGCGGCGGCGGGCTGATTCCGGTATTGCCGCCTACGTGAAGCGCCTGCGGCCGCGCGTGAAGATCATCGGCGTCGAGCCGGTCGATGCCGACGCGATGTATCGCTCGCTGAAGGCCGGCCGGCGCGTCAAGCTCGATCACGTCGGGCTCTTTGCCGACGGCGTTGCGGTGCGGCAGGTCGGGGTGGAGACCGTTCCGCATCTGCCGCGAACTCGTCGACGACGTGATACGCGTCGACACCGCCGCGATCTGCGCGGCGATCAAGGACGTGTTCGAGGACACGCGCGCGGTGCTCGAACCCGCGGGCGCGCTCGCGATCGCCGGCGCCAAGGCGTGGGTCGAGCGCAAAGGCGTGCGCGGCAAGACGCTGGTCGCGGTGGCGTGCGGCGCGAACATGAATTTTGACCGCCTGCGTTTCGTCGCCGAGGAGGCCGAACTGGGCGAGAAGCGCGAAGCCATACTGGCGGTGACGATACCGGAAACGCCGGGCAGCTTCCGCAAATTCTGCGCGCTGCTGGGTCCGCGCAGCGTGACCGAATTCAATTACCGCTACGGCGACGCGCGCGAGGCCCATGTGTTCGTCGGCGTGCAGGTGCACAACCGCAATGAGACCGCGCGGCTCGTGCGCGCGCTGCAGCGCAACGGCCTGACGACCCTCGACTTCAGCGACAACGACGTCGCCAAGTCGCACGTGCGCCACATGGTCGGCGGCCATGCGCCCGGCGTCGCGCACGAAATTCTTTACCGCTTCGAGTTTCCCGAGCGCCCGGGCGCGCTGATGAAGTTTCTCGCCAGCATGCGCCACGGCTGGAATATCAGTCTCTTTCATTACCGCAACCATGGCGCCGATTACGGCCGCGTGCTGGTCGGCATGCAGGTGCCGCCGCGCGACAAGTCCGCGTTCAAGGGGTTTCTCGCGAAACTCGGATACCCGTACTCGAACGAGACGCGCAATCCGGCGTATCGGCTGTTTCTCGGCTAGCGGCGGCCGTTCAGGCGCAAGCGAGTTGTGGAGCGCGGGCGCCGGTCGCACTGCCGGCTGCATAGGCAGGCACACCCGGGCCCAACTTTATCGATTTCCGGACGCCACGCACAACCTTTCATGGGCGATAATGCCCGTATTATTTGATCATGCTAAAATACCGGCCCGCATTGCATCCATCTTGGGTTCAAGCGATTACCCCACGGAAAAGGATAAGGAGAAGGATATGAAACCAATTTACCGAATTTGCGTAAATGCGGTTGCTGCGGCTTTTGCTATTGCCGCCGGCATCGCGATCGCCCAGTCCCCTGCGGTCAAGGAAGACAAGGCGCAATTGAAGGCCGACCAGTCGGCGGTGGCCCGCGAAAAAGCACAGTTGAAATCCGACCAGAAGGCGCTCAAGGCCGACACCAAGGAAGGCAAGATGGCGGCGGAGTCGAAAGACGCCGAAAAGGTCTACAAGGATAAGCAGGCAATCAAGGGCCAGAAAAAGGACATCGCGGCGGACAAGGCGGGATCGCTGCAAATGAAGTCGGACAAGGCCGCGTTGCAGCGCGAAGAAAAGCAGTTAAAGTCCGACCAGAAGACGCGCAAAGCCGACACCAAGGAAGGCAAGATGGCGGCGGAGTCCAAGGACGCCGAAAAAGTTTACAAGGACAAGCAGGCGGTCAAAGGCCAACAAAAAGACATCGCGGCCGACAAGGCGAATTTGAAAGCGGATCAGAAGAAATAAGCGCACGCGGTATCGGCAGCAATCACGCAAACCCCGCTCCGGTGGGGTTTGTTGTTTTCGCGGGCGTTAAACGGGGCCCGCGCCGAATGGATTGCGGGCGATGCTTGGAGTGCGTTACAAGATGAGGCGATGCTTCCCCGCTTACTTTCCCGGGCATGGCGGGTTGCAGACAATTCTGCAACCGGCGCTTAGGCACATTATTGTTGGTTGCGCGAGCTTGGCGCTGACGGCGGGCGCGCTGGCCGCAAGCCAGGACGATGATTTTCTTGCCGCGCGCGAGGCGTTCCGCAGCCGGCAATCCCGTCAAGCTCGCGCGTTTTGCCAAATCGCTGAATGACTACGCGCTCGAACCGTACGTCGCCTACTGGCAACTCAGGCTGCGTCTCGAAGACGCGGCGCCCGCGGAGGTGCAGGCTTTGCTGGAACGCGTCGCTGACGGGCCGGTCGCCAACAGCCTGCGCGCCGACTGGCTGCGGCTGCTCGCCGGCAAGCAGCAGTGGGATTTGTTCGACGCGGAATACCCGCAGTTGAACGGCGACGATACCGAACTCCTGTGTTACTCGCTGCAAAGCCGCCTGCGCGCCGGCGGCACCGAAGCATTGAGCTACGCGCGCACGCTGTGGTTCAGCGGCCGCGATCAGCCCGACAGTTGCACGCCGCTTTTTGCCGCGCTTGCCGAGGGCAGACAACTCACTGTCGGACGATGTGTGGGCGCGCATACGTCTAGCGCTCGAAGCCGGAAATACCGGTGTCGCGCGCCGCGCGGCCGAATACCTGCCGGCGAAAGAGACGTCGGCTGCGCAGGCGTGGTCCGGCATCGCGGTCAATCCGCAGGCTTACCTCGACCGCAAGACGTTCAATCTCAAGACGCGCGCAGGACGCGAAACCGTGATGTATGCGGTGCATCGCCTCGCGCGCACCGCGCCGCCGCTGGCGGCACAGCACTGGGTCAAGCTAGGCGCGCGTTTTACCGAGGCTGAGCGCGGTTACGTGTGGGGGTTAATCGCGTATCAGGGCGCGCAGCGGCACGACCCGCAGGCACTCGCGTGGTACGCGAAGGCCGGCGAACTCAACGATCAACAACTGGCGTGGAAGGTGCGCGTCGCGCTGCGCGCGAAAAGCTGGCCCGACGTGCTGGCGGCGGTCGATGCGATGTCGCCGAAGGAGGGCGAGGAACCGGCCTGGCGCTATTGGAAAGCGCGCGCGTTGCACATGCTGGGCCGCACGGCTGACGCGCGGGCAATACTCGCGCCGCTGGCGGCGGAGTTTTCGTTCTACGGGCAGCTCGCGGCCGAAGATCTCGGCGGCAGAGGCAAAGTGCCGGCGCCGGCGTACAAGCCGAGCCGCGATGAAGTGCAGGCGCTGGGCGAAAGTGCCGGGTTTCCAGCGCGCGCTCGCGTTCTACCGGCTCAATCTGCGCTTCGAGGGCAACCGCGAATGGAATTGGGTCATACGCGGCTACGACGACAAGCAATTGCTGGCCGCCGCCGAATTCGCGCGCCGCAGCGAAATCTACGATCGCGCAATCGCCACCGCCGATCGCACGCGCGAACTGCACGATTTCAGCATGCGCTATCTTGCGCCCTACCGCGACGTGATGAAGAGCTATGTCAGCCAGCAGCAGCTCGACGAGGCGTGGGTTTTCGGGCTCATACGCCAGGAAAGCCGCTTTATCGCCGACGTCAAATCGAGCGCGGGCGCCGTGGGCCTGATGCAGCTGATGCCCGCCACCGCGCGCTGGGTCGCGCAAAAAGCCGGCCTCAAGGATTATCGCGCGACGCAGACCGCCAATGTCGAGACCAACCTGAATCTGGGAACGTGGTATCTGAAGCACGTGCTCGAAACGCTCGACAACCAGCCGGTGCTCGCGTCGGCGGCCTATAATGCGGGACCGGGGCGCGCGCGCGCCTGGCGCGCCGAGGAACCGATGGAGGCGGCGATTTACGCCGAGTCGATCCCGTTCAACGAGACGCGCGATTACGTGAAGAAGGTCATGAGCAACGCGAGTTATTACAGCCAGCAGTTCGGGCAGACGCTGCGCTCGCTCAAGGATCGCATCGGCGTAATCGCGCCGCGGTCAGCAGCGGCGGAGAAGCCGCTGGATGAGCCGGGCGGGTGAGTCCGCGTGAAGCAGTGAGCCGAAAGAGACGGGCGGGAGCTTATGGAAATGACCCGGGTTTGCGTTATCGGCGGCAGCGGGTTCGTCGGCGGCCACCTCGTGCACCAGCTGAGCGCGCGGCGCTTCCACGTGCGCGTGCCGTCGCGCGATCGCGAGCGCGCCAAACCGCTGATCCTGCTGCCGACCGTCGACGTGGTCGATGCCAACGTGCACGACGGTGCGCAGCTGGCGGGCCTCCGCGCGGCATGGACGCGGTGATCAACCTGGTCGGCGTGCTGCACGACGCGGGCGGCAGCGCGGCTTCGGGCAGACGCATGTCGAACTCACGCGCAAGGTGATCGACGCGTGCACGGTGACGGCGTGCGCCGCTACGTGCACATGAGCGCGCTCGGCGCCGATATCAACGGACCGAGCCGATACCAGCGCACCAAGGGGGCGGCGGAAGCGCTCGTGCGCGCATCGAATCTGCAATGGACGATATTCCGCCCTCGGTCATCTTCGGACGTGACGATCGCTTTCTCAATTTGTTTGCGCAATTGCTAGAAGTTCGCGCCGGTCGTGTTCCTCGCGCTGCCCCGAGGCGCGCTTCAAGCCGGTGTTCGTCGACGATGTCGCAGCGGCATTCGTGACGAGCCTCGACGACCCCGCCACGTTCGGCAAGACGTATGATTTATGCGGCCCGCGGGTCTACACGCTGCGCGAACTGGTTGACGCTGGTCGGCGAGGTCACCGGACGGCGCCGGCCCATCGTCGGCCTGAACGATACGCTGTCCTACCTGCAGGCGTTCGCGCTGGAACTCTTGCCGGTGCAAGTTGATGACGCGCGACAATTATGACTCGATGAAAGTCGATAACGTGAGCGACCAGCCGTTTCCTTTCGGCATGCAACCCGCCGCGCTGGAGGCGACAGCGCCCGCCTGGCTCGGGAGCGCGACGCCGCGCGCGCGCTATCGTGCTTTTCGCGGCCACGCGGGGCGCGCGTCATAAGCCCGGCGTCGCGCATGGCGGAGTTTGCGCAAGGCGCCGGCATCCGGAATTGCTCGTCGCGAATGCCGCGGCGCTGACCGCATGAAAATCTACGCGGTCGGCGGTTTCGTGCGTGACGAACTGCTCGGATTGCCGGGCGCGGACCGCGATTACGTCGTGGTCGGCGCCACGCCGGCGGAAATGCTGAAACTCGGCTACAAACCGGTGGGCAAGGATTTTCCGGTTTTCCTGCATCCGGAAACGCATGAAGAATATGCGCTCGCGCGCACGGAACGCAAGACCGCACGCGGCTATCAAGGTTTCGCGATACACGCAGCGCCCGATGTCACGCTTGAAGAGGACCTGGCGCGGCGCGATCTCACCATCAACGCGATAGCCCGAGATGACGCCGGCAAGATCATCGACCCGTTCGACGGTGTCGCCGACCTCAAGGCGGGTGTGCTGCGCCACGTCGGGCCGGCGTTCAGCGAAGACCCGGTACGCATACTGCGGGTGGCGCGGTTTGCCGCGCGTTTCGATTTTGCGATCGCGCCGGCAACCTTGCAGTTGATGCGTGGAATGGTCGCGCAGGGCGAAGCCGACGCACTGGTCGCCGAACGCGTCTGGCAGGAATTGGCGCGCGGGCTGATGGAGCGCCGTCCCTCGCGCATGTTCCGCGTGCTTGCCGAATGCGGTGCCGCGGCGGTCGTGCTGCCCGAACTCGCGGGATTGATGGCAGGTGCCGCCGGGGAGCGCCGGCTTGACCGCGCTCGACGCCGGTGCTGCGCGCGGGCTCGCGCTGGCGGCGCGCTTTGCCCTGATCACGATGCACGCGGAGGAGCGCGCGATAGAAGTCATGTGCGCGCGCCTGCGCGTGCCGCAGGAGTGCCGCGAGCTTGCGCTGCTGGCGGCGGCTTACCACGCCGACGTGTACAAGGCATCGAAGCTGCCGGTCGAAGCGCTGCTGCGGCTCTTGCAGGCGACCGACGCGTTGCGCCGGCCCGAGCGTTTTCTGCAATTGCTCGATGTTTGCGCGGCGGCGTCGGAAGATTCGGCGGTCAATCCGGCCGTGTCACGGCTGCGCGACGCGCTCGCCGCCGCGCGCGCGGTCGATGCCGGCGCAGTGGCGCAAGCACTGCACCGACCCCGCGCTTATCAAGGAGCGGGTCGCACAGGCACGTCTTGCCGCAGTCAGGCAAGCGCTCGCGAGCAAGACATCACCGTCAACATCAGATTTCCAACAAGGGAGAACGCATGCTCGACCTCTATACCTGGACGACACCCAACGGCCGCAAGGTTTCGATCATGCTCGAGGAAATCGGGCTGCCGTATCGCGTCGCACGCGATCAACATCGGCCAGAACGACCAGTTCAAGCCCGAGTTCGTCGCGATCAGCCCCAACAGCAAGATCCCGGCGCTTGTCGATCCCGACGGTCCCGACGGCAAGCCGTACGCGATGATGGAGTCCGGCGCGATACTCGTGTATCTCGCGGGCAAGACCGGCAAGCTCCTGCCGAAGTCCGACCGCCGCAAATACGACGCGTTGCAGTGGCTCATGTTCCAGATGGGCGGCGTGGGACCGATGTTCGGGCAGGTGCACCATTTTCTGCGCGCGGCGAAGGAGCCGGTGCCCGTACGCGATCGACCGTTACACGAAGGAAAAGGACCGTCTCTACGGCGTGCTCGACCAGCGGCTGGCCGCGCACGAGTATCTCGCCGACGAGTATTCGATCGCCGACATCGCGACCTATCCCTGGGTTGCGCGCTACGAATGGCACAAGACGAATCTCGCCGATTTTCCGAATGTGAAGCGCTGGTTCGATGCGATTTCGGCGCGTCCCGCGGTGCAGCGCGGGATGAAGGTTCCCGCGTAGTGGGGATAGCGGTGAGGAGAGGTCAGACGGGTGATGGGTAATGCAGTACCCATAAGTGAAGACCCATTACCGCAATACCCGTTGCCCCATTACTCCTCACTTACTCCGGCTGTTTCTCTGCAGAAAGCGCACGATTTCGCCGGTGTCGAGTTCGGGCGATGTGCGCAACACCGGGTCTCCTGTTACACGATTCGCCCACGCCATGTTGCGCCGCATGCGCTCGACGATTGCGGGCCATTCACGCGCGGTGTGACGCCGCGGGTCGGGCAGCACATGGCATTGCGCGCAGGCGATGCTGTAGATGCGACCCGCCGGCGTATGAATGTCCGGATATTTTTTGAGGTCGAGTTCCTGCTGCGCGTGTTTTTGCAGGTAGCGCACCAGCGTGGACTCTTCGCCGTTGTCCGGCGCTTTGACATTGCCCATCATGTCCTGCATCAGTTTGCCCATATTGCCTTTGCCCTGCATGCGCCAGACCATGCGCTCGACCACCATCGGCCATTTGGCGGCGCCGTGCATCGCCGGATTCGGCAGGTAGTGGCATTGCACGCAGTAGGCCGCGACGAGGCGCGCGCCGGCCGATTGCGGCTCCGGCAATTGCGCAGGTTCGACGGCCGGCGGCAGGATGCGCTCGAGCATCGCGCCGTGCGGGCTGTGCTCCCAGCGATATTTTGCCGCCGCGATTTCGTCCGCGGCCGCGGCGACCTGGGTCGCCAGGGCCATGCACGCTGCGCTCACCAGCGCTGCGACGACAACTTCACCGCATTGACCCATGACGCAGTCGTAGCCACCACTTGCCTATGCTTTCTGTGCGTTGGCCGCATCGCCGACGATCGTGCCGTCGCGCAACTCGATCACGCGATCGCAGCGCGCGGCCAGCCGCGGATCGTGGGTCACGAGCAGGAACGCGGTGCCCTTGGTTTCATTGAAGTGGCGCATCAGCGCAAACACCTCGTCGGCGGTGTGCGTGTCGAGATTGCCGGTCGGCTCGTCGGCGAGCACGAGCTGGGGCGACAGTGCGAGCGCGCGCGCAATCGCCACGCGCTGCTGCATGCCGCCCGACAACTCGTTGGGCGGCTTGTTCTGCGCGTCCGCAAGGCCGACCGCGGTCAGCAGTTGTTGCGCGTTGGCGCGGTGCTCGCGCGTGAATGCGCCGTCGCGCATGAGTCCCGGCAACATCACGTTCTCGAGCGCGGAAAACGCCGGCAGCAAATGGTGAAACTGGAACACGAAGCCCAGCGTTTCCAGCCGCGCGCGCGTGCGCTCGTCATCGCTCGCCTGCTGGATCGCGCGGCCCTTCAGCAGGTAAGAGCCCGCCGTCGGCCGCTCCAGGAGCCCGATCAGGTTGAGCAGCGTGCTTTTGCCCGACCCCGACGGGCCGATCAGACAGGCGAACTCGCCGGCGCGCACCGTGATGTTGACGCCGTGCAGGACTTCCGCCGCGACCGCGGTGCCTTCGTTATAGGTTTTGCGGATGTCCGCAAGCTCGATGATGGCCGCGCTCATATGCGGATCGCCTGCGCGGGATCGAGTCGCGACGCGCGCCGCGCCGGCATCATCGCGGCGATCAGCCCGAGCGCGGCCGCCGCCAAGCAGCGTGTACAGGTATAACTCGCGGTTCCACCCGCGCCGTAAAGAGCGGCGCGCCGTCGGACGAGCGCACGAAACGTTGCTCATGACGGAAGTCAGCGCATAGCCGCACGCGCAACCCGGCAGCGCGCCGCTAGCGCCGATCAACGCGCCCTGCAGCAGGAACACGCGCATGATGCGGCCGCGCGATGCGCCCATCGCGCGCAGGATGCCGATTTCCTTGGTTTTCTGCACCACGGCGACGACCAGCACGCTGGACACGCCGATCGCCACCACCAGCGCGAGGAAGAAGCGCACCAGCAGCGTCATGACCGTCTGATTGGAGAGCGCCGCCATGAGTTGCGGATTCGCCTGCATCCAGCTCTCGACTTCGTGCGGCATCGGTGCGGCGCAGACGCGCGGCCAGTTTCTCCGCGCCGAAGAGATCGTCGATCGCGAGTTCGAGGCTGGACACCCCGCCCGGCAGCGCGTGCAGGGCCTGCGCCGGCGCCAGGCCGACGTAGGCGTAGGCGCGGTTGAGATTGCGCATGCCGAGATCGTAGATGCCGCGCACCTGATAGGCGTCGCCGGGCGAGGTCGGGGTCGACAGCCGCACCTTGTCGCCGAGGCCGACGCCCAGGTCTTTGCGCGAGATCGGTGCCGATCAGCACGTCGCCCGGATCGAGACGCAGGTCGCCCGCGACGATTTTTTCATTGAAGCGCGTCACCGCGACGTACGGTGCGGGGACGATGCCCATGATGGTCACCGTTTTGTTGGCGTCGCCGCGCGTGATGAGGCCGGGCCCCGCGGCGATCGGCGAGATCGCCCGCACGCCGGGGGTGGCTTCGAGCGCCGGCACCAGCGCCTGCCACTGATCGACCGAGCGCAAGCGCTGCACGCGCGCCTGCACTTGCGGCAGCGCGGCCGTGGCTGACGGCGCGTCGCGCAGCGGCCGCGCCACTTCTTCCGCCGGCCGGATCACGATGTGCGCCTGCACGCCGAGCGTGCGTTTGATCAGGTCGCGCTGCAGGTCGCCGAGAAAGCCGGTGATGAATACGATCACCGCGATGCCGATGGTGGTGCCGGCGACGATCATCAGCGTTTGCATGCCGCCTTCGCGCAGGAAGCGCAGCGCGACCGTCCATTCGAAACCCATGGCCGCGCCTCTAGCGGCGGACTTCCAGCGCGTGGACGCGGGTGCCGTCGTCGATGCCGCGCGTGAGCACGACCATGTCGCCTTCGGCGATGCCGGAGGTGATTTCATCGCGGCTGCCGGTGCGGATGCCGATTTCGACTTTCACGCTGCGCGCGTGGCCGTCGCGCACGACCTGCACCGTTGCGCGCCGCCGGATTCACGCACCGCCTCCGACGGAACGGTGAGCGCGCGTTCCTTGCGCCCGACGCCGATGTCGATGGACACGGTCATGTCGGCGCGCAGGTAGTCCGGCGGTTGCGGCACGCGAAAGCGCGCTTCGACCGACCCGCGCGTGGTGTCGACACCGGGGCTGATGTAATACAGCATCGCCTTGAAATTCTTCTCGGGAAAAGCTTCGCTCGAGGCGAGCGCTTCCTGCCCGGCCTTCAGATAAGGCAGATTTTTTTCGTCGATCTGCGCGGTGAGCCGCGTCTCGCTGCTCGAATTGATCGTGAGCAGGCGCTTGCCGGGGCTCACGATGTCGCCCGGTTCGACCGCGCGCACCAGCACCGTGCCCGGCAATGACGCGCGGATGGTGGTTTGCGCGAGTTTTGACTCGGCCATTTCGCGCGCGGCGCGGGCCTCCTGTTCGCGCAACACGGCTTCACGCGCGGCGACCCCGCTGGCGTTCCTGTGCCCGGGCCTGGGTGCGCGCGGATTCGAGCTGGCTTTTGGCGACCGCGAGCAGGCGCTCCAGGTCCTGCAGGCGCGCTTCGCTGATGAAGCCCTTGTCGCGCAAATCGCGATTGCGCTGGTATTCGTTTTCGGCGAACTGGACCTGCGCCTCGGCCTGCACGACGGCGTCGTTGGATTGCGGCAGGCTCAACTCGCGCACCGTCGCCACGCGCGCCTGCGCGCTCGCCTCGGCCGCGCGCGCCTGGTCCAGCGCGGCCTTGAGTTCGCTCGTTTCAAGCAGGATCAGCGGCTGGCCGGTCGTCACGATCGCGCCTTCCTCGACCAGCACCTTCTCGACCCGGCCGGTAATCACCGCGCCGATCTCGATGCGGTTGGGCGCCTGCACCCGCCCGCTGACCACGATCGAATGTTCGAACGGGCCTGCTTGCGCGCGCGCCACCTCGACGACCGGCCCCTGCAGTTTCTTCCAGCGCGACAAATCCCGCCGCTGCCGAGACAACGAGGACGAGGATGATGCGCAGAATATGTTTTGCGGGAGGGCATCGCGCGGCGCGCCGGCTATGAATAGCTTGCGGCTATTCTACAGCAGCCCTTGTTTGTTCCCGCTGGCGAAGCCTGCGAGCGGCACGCGATGGTTTCTGCCGAATGCGATCACTTTGAAAAGCTCGCCCATTTCCGCCGGGCTCACCAGCTTTTGCGCCTGCGCCGCCAGCGGCAGGTAGGCTGCGGCATCGTTGGCCGGCGTTGCCGCGAGCACATCGGTGATGCCGCAATTGATCAGAAACTGCGCCTGGTTTGCGTAGCCGAGCAAATCGAGGCCGGACTGCGTCGCGGCGTTCGGCAATCGCGCTGAAATCGACGTGCGCCGTGATGTCCTGCAGGCCGACGAGGCAGAACGGGTCGTCGTGCGCATGCTGGCGGTAATGGCACATCAGCGTGCCGCTCGCTGCGTTGCGGATGATAGTACTCGCGCGCCGGAAAGCCGTAGTCGATGAGCAGGATTACGCCGCGTTCGAGCGATGTGGCCAGCGTGCGCATGAACGAGCGCGCGGCGAGGTTGATTTCAGTGACGTAGCCGCGCGGCAGGTCGAGCTTGCGCGCGGCATCAAGCAATGCGCCGGCCGCCGGTCGCGCGCGCCATTCGAAGTTGTCGCCGTTCAGCGCAACGCCGCGCTCTTCGATGCCGTCGGCGCCGACGGCGATCATGTGCACGGGCATCGCGTCGAGCACTTCGTTGCCGATCACGATCGCCGCAAGCGATTGCGGCAATTCGTCGAGCCACGTCACGCGTGCCGCGATCTGCGGCACGGCGCGCTGCAGCAAGGCTTGCTGGCGCTGCCTCAAGTCGGCGCTGGTTTCGAGGATCAGGTAGCGTTGCGGCAGGCAGTCGAGTGCGGCGAGTTCGCGCGCAGAAGGTCGCGCGCGAGCTTGCCGCTGCCGGCGCCCAGCTCGACGATATCGGTGACGCCCGCCCGCAGTATCTGCGCCAGCCTGGCGCGCGAGCGTGCGGCCGAACAGTCCGCCGATTTCCGGCGCGGTGACAAAGTCGCCGTCGCGCGCCGAGCTTGGTTGCGCCGGCGCTGTAGTAGCCGAGTCCGGGCGCATGCAACGCGAGTTCCATGTAGCGCGCGAAGCTGATCCAGCCGCCGCCGGCGGCGATTTCGCCGGCGATCAATTCGCGCAATTGCGCGCTGTGCGCGAGGGCGTCAGCGGCAGGCGCGGGAAGATGGGATAGATGGGCGGGTAGCAAGCTGTGACTGAGGATGATAGCTTACAATATGCACTATGACGCAATCGACGAACGGGCCTCTGGCGGGCAAGACGGCGCTGGTCACCGGCGGCGCGAAACGCGTCGGTGCGGCGATCTGCCGCCGCCTGCACGCGCAGGGCGCCAACCTGATGCTGCATCATCGCGCATCGATTGCCGAGGCGCGCGCGTTGCAGCAGGAGTTGAACGAGCGCCGCGACGAATTCGGTGGCGCTGATTCAGGCCGACCTGCTCAATGGCGCAAGCCTGCCCGACCTGGTAAAAACCACGGTCAAGCAATTCGACAGCCTTGATATCCTGATCAACAATGCGTCCAGTTTCTTTGCCACCGCGATCGGCGAGATCACCGACAAAGCGTGGGACGATCTCATCGGCACCAACCTGAAGGCGCCGCTTTTCCTGGCGCAGGCGGCGGCGACTGAACTGCGCAAACGCCACGGCTGCATCGTCAACATCGTCGACATCCACGCCGAGTTGCCGATGAAAAATTACGTTGTTTACACGGTCGCCAAAGGCGGGCTTGCTGGCGCTCACGCGCTCGCTCGCCCGCGAGCTGGGCCCCGAAGTGCGCGTGAACGGGGTCGCGCCCGGGACCATACTGTGGCCGGAGGACGACGCGTGGTCCGACGAGTTGTCGCGCCAGCGCATCGTCAATCAGACCGCGTTGAAGCGCGCCGGCGAGCCCGACGATATCGCGAAGGCGGTCGAATTTCTGGTCACGGCGGCGCCGTACGTGACCGGACAGGTGATCGCGGTGGACGGCGGCAGGAGCATCACGCTATGAACGCTCCGGATTTGCACCCGAAAAAGCTCTACGAGGCGAACAAGCTGGCCAAGCGCCTGCGCCGCCAGGTCGGGCAGGCGATCAGCGACTACGCCATGATTACGCGCCGGCGACCGCGTGATGGTGTGCCTGTCGGGCGGCAAGGACAGCTATGCGCTGCTCGACGTTCTCATCAACCTGCGCACGCATGCGCCGATCGATTTCGAGATCGTCGCGGTCAATCTCGACCAGCGTCATCCCGGTTACCCGGAGCACGTGCTGCCCGCATACCTCGACCGCGCTCGGCGTGCCTTTTCGCATCGAAGTGCAGGACACGTATTCGGTGGTCAAGCGCGTCATTCCCGAAGGCAAGACCATGTGCTCGCTGTGTTCGCGGTTGCGGCGCGGCGTGCTCTACCGGGTGGCGAAGGAAATCGGCGCCACCAAGATCGCGCTCGGCCATCATCGCGACGACATACTCGAAACGTTTTTTCTCAATTTGTTTTTCGGCGGCAAGTTGAAAGCGATGCCGCCCAAGCTCGTGTCCGACGACGGCGCGCATGTCGTGATCCGCCCGCTCGCTTACGTCGAGGAGCGGGACCTCGCGGCGTATGCCGAGGTGAAACAGTTTCCGATCATCCCGTGCGACCTGTGCGGCTCGCAGCCGACGCTGCAAAGAAAGCAGATGAAGGACTTGATGCGCGACTGGGAAAAGCGTTATCCGGGACGCGTCGAATCCATTTTTCGCGCCCTGCAGAACGTGCGGCCCTCGCATTTGCTCGACCGCGAGTTGTTCGATTTCGCGGCGGTCGCGGCGCACGGGGTCGCGCGTCGATAGATGGCGACAAAGCCTTTGATCCGGAAGAGGAATTCACGACATTTTCAAATCCGGAGTAGGCGCTAACTTAAGATCGGTCGGCACTCATAGGCAAAGCGTAGATTGTCAAAATAATTTTGTCATGGTAAATTCTCGGCCGAGAATCAACCATGAACTGCGCTGACCGTCTCGTCGCCCTTTTCGGCTCCCAAGCCGAAGTTGCGCGTCAATTCCGCCTCGACCGCGCCGTCGTCAATAACTGGGTGAAATCCGGTTACGTGCCGGCGCGCTGGGCGATGGAAGTCGAGAACGCCAGCAAGGGCCAGATCACCGCCGCCGAAGTCCTCAACGAAGCCACCGCCAGAAAGCCGCTACGGATGAAGTCGCGTCCGGACGGGGAGAGTTTGTTCGGATCATCACTTACAGGAAACGACACCATGAATGATTTTATGCCCGCCAAACGCATCAACTCTTTCCATCCGCCCCAGCGCACGCTGATGGGGCCCGGCCCGACCGAGATCCATCCGCGCGTGCTGACGACGATGAGCCAGCCGGCGATCGGTTATCTCGACCCGATATTCGTCGAGATGATGGAAGAACTGAAGACGCTGCTGCGCTACACCTACCAGACCAAGAACCCGCTCACGTTTCCGATCTCGGGCCCCGGCTCGGTCGGCATGGAATTCTGCTTCGTCAACCTGGTGCGGCCCGGCGACAAGGTGATCGTGTGCCGCAACGGCGTGTTCGGCGGCCGCATGATCGAAAACGTCGAGCGCTGCGGCGGCACTGCCGATCGTCGTCGAGGACGAATGGGGCTCGCCGATCGATCCGCACAAAGTCGAAGACGCGTTCCGCAAGAATCCCGGCGCGCGCATTCTCGCCTTCGTGCACGCCGAGACCTCGACCGGCTGCCAGTCGGATGCCAAGACGCTGGTCGAGATCGCGCACAAGCATGACGCGCTCGCGATCGTCGACGCGGTGACTTCGCTCGGCGGCACGCCGGTGCTGGTCGACGAGTGGGACATAGACGCGGTTTACTCGGCGAGCCAGAAATGCCTATCCTGCACGCCCGGTCTGTCGCCGGTGTCGTTTTCCGAGCGCATGGTCGCCGACGTCAAATCGCGCAAGGACAAGATCCACAGCTGGTTCATGGACATGAACCTGCTGCTCGGTTACTGGGGCGCGAGCACGCGCACCTACCATCACACCGCGCCCACCAACTCGTTGTTCGCGCTGCACGAAGCGCTGCTGTTGATACGCGAGGAGGGGCTGGAAAATTGCTGGGCGCGGCATCAGCGCCATCATCTCGCGCTGAAAGCGGGGCTCGAAGCGATGGGACTCACGTTCCTCGTCAACGAGCAGTACCAGATTCCGCAAATGAACGCGGTGCGCTGCCCCGCGGGTGTCGACGAAGCCGCAGTCAGGAAGACGCTTCTCAATGAGTTCGGCCTCGAAATCGGCGCCGGGCTCGGCCCGCTCGCCGGCAAGATCTGGCGCTTCGGCTTGATGGGTTACTCGTGCCGCCCCGACAACGTCATGCTGTGCCTGTCGGCGCTGGGTTCGGTGCTGTCCGACATGGGGCTGCCGGTGCACGTCGGCGATGCCGAATCCGCCGCGCACGGCGCCTATGCAGCCATGCACGCGACGGCTGCGCAGACCAAGAAGAAGCAGGTCGCACGCGCCGCCTGACCGCGCTGCGGCCGTGACGCCGGGCGTCGCGGGCGGCGGCTGCGTCAAGCTATAATTCGGCGCTGTGACCACCACGCCCCAGCATTTCGCCATCCTGTTTGCCGACGTCAGCGGCAGCACCAGCCTGTACGAAAAGCTGGGCGATCAGCGCGCACTGGCCGCGATCGAATCGGTACTGGCCGAATTGCGCAAGTCGACCGGCATGCAGGACGGACGCGTCATCAAGACCATAGGCGACGAAGTGATGGCGGTGTTCGCGTCTGCCGACGCCGCCATGCAGGCCGCATGCGACATGCAGAACCGCGTCGCGGCCATTCCGCAGACCGACGGCGTGCGTCTCGCGATCCGCATCGGCTTTCATTTCGGCCCGGCAATCGAAGAGGGCGGCGATTTTTTCGGCGACGCGGTGAATACCGCCGCGCGCATGGCCGGGCTCGCCAAAGGCGGGCAGATCATTACCAGCGGCCCGACGGTGGACGCGCTCTCGCCGCTCTTGAAGGCGTCCACGCGTGAACTCGACGCGATGGTGGTCAAGGGCAAGCAGGACGAAATTCGCATCTTCGAGGTGATCTGGCAGGACAGCGACGATCTCACGGCGCTTGCCGCGCGCGAGGCGACCGCCAGCACGCCTGCGTCGACGCTGACCCTGACCTATGGCGCGCGCACGCTCACGCTTGGCGTGGAGCAGACATCGGCGTCGCTCGGGCGGGACGCCGCCAACGAACTGGTGATTGCGGACAAAATGGCGTCCCGCGTGCACTGCAAGATCGAATACCGGCGCGGCAATTTCTTTCTCGTCGACCAGAGCACCAACGGCACCTACGTGACGGTCGCGGGCGACGCCGAGATCATGGTGAAACGCGAGCAATTCATGTTGCGCGGACGCGGCGTGATCAGCCTGGGCCATGCATCGACCGCGGCGGGCGCCGAGATCGTGTCGTTTGCCAGCGGCTAGATCGTCAGACCGTCTTGATCGCCGCGGGATCCCTGAGTATCAACTTCTGCCGCGCGGGCGGCGCCGCATACAGCGACGCGGGCGGATAGCTATCGAGCCGGGCAAGCACCGCTTTGTCGCCGCACGCGGCGTCGAACGTAACCGCGACCTGCTCGCCGCTGGTGGCGCCAAGGTTGAAACACGCCTGTCCCAGCTTGGCGTTGAGCGGCTTCAAGACGGTACTCGCGACGAGATCGGTCAACGGTCCCGTGCCGCCGGAGAGCTGCATATCGTAAATGACGGGTGCGCCCGGGCGCCGCGCGATGTCGATGATCGCCTGCAGACCGACCAACTCGCGCGCGATCGCGGTTTCCACGCCCTTGTCCGGCAGGCCGTCGATCTTGAGCGCGACTTTCTGCCCGCTCGCATTGAAGTGCCGCACGAAAAAGTCTTTCGAGAATTCATCGGCGATTTTGCCGCCGATCGCCGCCAGCGCCTGCTCCGCGGTCGCCCACGAGCCCGCGGCGACCGGCAGCTTGTTGTTGTAGTAGATTTCCTCGCCGCTTTGCTTGTCGACGCACTTGACGGTCCACGAGGTCAGCATGTACTTGTCGATCGTGATGCCCGACGCGGCGAGCTTGGCCGACAGTTTCTTGAGCCGGGCTTCGCCGACTACCGCAAAGTCGGCGCCTTTGCCCGGCTGCGGCGGGTGCGGCCGGATTGTCGGACCAGATGCGGAATCCGAACGACTTGATGCGCTCCTTCAACAGGTTCTCCGCGACCTGTGAATTTTGCGCGGGTGCGGCTGCGTCTTCGCCGCTCACGCTGATCGCCACCGAAATCTTGGGGTCGCCGTTGTTGCGGATGAAATTAATGCGCTCATCGCTCGACATCTGATTGAGCGACTTCTGCACTTCGCGCACCTTGACCGCGGCCTGGGTGGTCACGTACATGAGGCCGTCCTTGCCGAGTTCCGGTGCGCCTTCCTGCACGATGCTCGCGATGTAGCTGCCGCTTTTCGACAACAGCCGCTCGCGCAGCAGGTCGTAATTCTTGGCGAGCGATGCGCGGTCTAGGTACAGCGCGATGGCTTTTTCAACGAGCTGGCTCTTGGAGTCCGCGCGCAGGTCTGCCGTGAGCAGCGATTTGTCGGCCTGGTACTTCTGGTCGTTGGGGTCGGCGAGTCCCACCGCGCTGATGAGCATGGTGCCGGGTTCAAGCGGCGGCGTCGTTGTCGCTACCGCCGGCACGGGTGCCGGTGGAGCCGCAGGTGCGGTCGCCGCAGGTGGCGGCGCGGACGCGGGCGCAGCCACATCGCGTGACCGCGACGGCGACATCACGAAATAGCCAGCAACGCCGATGCCGATGACAGCCACCACTGCCGCGGCGATTGCCAGCATGGGAATTTTGCGCTGCCGGTGCCGCTGCGGTTGCCGGCGCGTCGCTGGCGTGCGCCCGTGCGGCACTCGCGGTCGGCGCCGGCATTTTCATGGTTCGGGTGCGGTCGGCGGCAGCTGCGACGGGTGCGTCAGCCACCGTATTGACGACAGTCTGGTCGACGCCGGCGGCCTCGGTGGCGGGCAGTCCCGGCGCGGTCTTGCCTTCGGCGGCGAGGCGAATCGCGTCGGCGAATTCGCGCGCGGTCTGAAAGCGGTCGTCCGGGCGCTTTGCCATCGCTTTGACGATCACCGAGTCGAACGGTTTCGGCGTCTGCACGTTGAGGATGGACGGCAGCGGCGGATTCACGCTCAGCACTTTATGCATGATGGTGGTCGTCGTGCCGGAGAACGGCCGTTCGCCGGTCAGGAATTGATAGAGCACCACGCCCGCCGAAAAAATATCGGAGCGGCGGTCCACGGTCTGTCCCATGAACTGTTCGGGCGACATGTAAGCCGGGGTGCCGAGCACGGTGCCGGCCTGCGTGTACTGCGAGGACTCGATGCGCGCGATGCCGAAGTCCGCGACTTTGACCTGCCCGTTGGGCTGAATGATGATGTTGGCCGGCTTGATGTCGCGATGAACCACGCCGTAATTGTGCGAATACTCGAGCGCGTCGAGCAGCTGGCCCATGATGCGCGCGATTTCAGGCATCGGAAAGCGCTCGTTTTTCTCGAAATAACTTTTGAGTTCGCGTCCGTGCACGAATTCCATCGCGATGAAGGTGGTGTTGTTGTCGTCGCCGAAATCGTAGATCGAGACGATGTTGGGGTGATTGAGCCGCCCCGCGGCCTTGGCTTCGCGCTGAAAACGCGCGATCACATCCGCCGCCTCGGCGCCCTCGAGCTGGTCGCGGCGGATGGTTTTCAGCGCGACCGTGCGTTCTATCGTCGGGTCGAAGGCCTCGTAAACGATGCCCATCGCGCCGCGCCCGAGCTCGCGCAGGATTTCGTACTTGCCGAGCTTGAGGGGGGCTTCGCTCATGGCTGCTTTACTTATACTTGCTGTCGATTTCCCACACCGATTTCTGGATCAGGCGCTGCACCATGGTGTCGAGCGTCACGCCGCCCTGCTGGGCGGACGAGGCGCCGAGCACGGACGTCCCGGTGGTGCCGACTTCCATTTTTTCCTCGGTGTAGCCCTGTGCAACCTGCTCGGTGGTTTCGGCGTTCATGATTTTGTAGCGCATGCCGATAATCCAGACCCCGCTGGTGTCCTGGGTCTTGACCGACCCGACCGCGGTGCCGCCGATCGCGGCGCCCTGTCCGCCGAATAGCCCGATCATGCGGCCGACCGTACCGCCGTCGAAACCCTTTTGCGCGGCGGCCACCTGCTCGGTTTTCAGAATGTCGAACTTGATCACCCACTTGGTGGTTTTGAGCTTGCCGCGGCCGAGCATTTTGCTCGCGCTCTCCGGGTCGCCCAGGTTGTAGGCGAGCGTGAATTCGTTGAGCAGCGGGCCGAGATTGGTGCGTTCGAGCACCGGGAAGTTGGCCTTGGACAGCTCGATTTCGGCGAAGTCGGCGATATTGTTGGCGCCGAATTTTCTGGGTAAATGTGACGTTGTTGCTCTTGATTTCACCGGGGATCACGATGAGCGGCGGCCCCGCTTTGCTGGCGTTGGAGTACTCGACCGGTTTATATACGGCCCGGTCGGCCGCTTCGTTGGTCTTTTTGCGAGGTCGAGGTCGCCGGCGCGGAGCTGCTTTCGGCACCCCAGCGCGGCTGCGCCTGGCTCGCGCCGGATGCCGCGAGCAGCGCGCCCGCCGCGAGACCGAGGGTGATTTTCACAAAGTCGATTTTCATTTTCGGTTCTCCTGAAAAATGAGCGTTCTTCCCGGCCACGACGCGTGCCGCTATTTCTTGCGTTTGGTCTGATTCTTGGGTTCCACGACTACCGCGTTGGTACAGTAATCGCTGTAGAGCTTGGCGACAACCTCATCGGCCTGCTCGTTGATGAGCCGTGCGGCCGCCGCGCGGATATCGCTGCCGGAGAAACGAGCCGCCATTGGCGGTGGCGTCTGAAATCATGTGGCCGCCGGCATCCGCCAGCGAAAAGCCCAGGTTGACCGTCACCTCGTTCACCCGGATCACCGGATTGACGCCCGCCTGGGCCGTGATCAGTCCGCGCAGCACGAAATTTGCGCCGAGGCGCCTGGAGGCGGACAGCGCGGCATCGGGGTTGCCCTTGAAATACGCGTCGATCTCCGCTTGCGCGATCTGTTTCTTGATTTCTTCCGGCGTGAACGTTTTGAGCCCGAGGGCGCGCAGGCGTTGATTGATGAGCTGGAAATGCGGCCCGTAGTTGTCCTGGTTTGCCAGCACGCCGCCGCCAATTTGCTGTTCGCCGATGATCAGCATGATCTTCTTGTCTTTGAGCTGATCGCGGCACGGCGTGGAGAGGCGATCGTTGATTGCCTGCTGGCGCGCCTGTTCTTTCGCCTTTGGCGGCGCCGTCCTCCTGCGAGAACTTGAAGCCCTGTGCATGGGCGGCGATGGCCAAACCTATCGCGGCGAAGACAGCAACCAGCTGAATTCCGTTTTTCATCGGTGCTTGCGGATAAGTTGGCGGGGCGCTTACGTCTGCGGCAGTGCAGAGCGCCCAGTTTAAGCAATTGGGAACGGTAAATCCAGAAGCTTGTGCGAGTGCGTAAAAGCGTGGCGGCGCCCGTTATTGCGATAGGTGCGAAAAGAGTTGAACGCCGGCCACCGGCAATTGCGCGGCCAGGATGCGGCCGTTGTATGAATCGCAGATGTACAACGTTTTGCGCGCGGGGCCGCCGTACGCTGCGTTGGTGAGACGGCTGACGCCATCCTTCGCCTGGATTCTAAACAGCGGCTCGCCCAGCGGGCTCAAGAGCCACACGATGCCCACGCGCGCGTGGCACACGGCGAGATTGCCCGCCTCGTCCACCGCGAGTCCGTCGGGGCCGTGAATACCCGGCAGATAACCGAATACGCCCGCTTTCGAGACGCCGCCGTCCTTGAGCGGCAGATGCCACATGCAGTTGGCGCGCGTCATCGCCACGTACAGAACTTTTTCCGCGGGGTCGAGCGCAAGACCGTTCGGGCTCGGCCCGTTGTCGATCAGCCGCTCGAGTTTGCCGCCGGCGGTCAGACGGTACACGCGGCCGCTGGGGTCGTGCACGCCGGTCTGGCCCTGGTCCGTGAAATACAGGTCGCCGTTTTTGGCGAACGTAAGATCGTTGCAGCCCTTGAAGCTTTCCGACTGGCAATGCGTGATTACCGGCGACACTTTGCCGCTTTGCGGATCGAGCACCATGATACCCAGACGATAGTCCGCGATGAACACCCGCCCGTCGCGATGGATCGCCAGCCCGTTCGGCCAGCCGTCGTATTCGCTTACGACTTTACATTCGCCATCCGGCGCGAAGCGCAAAATGCGGCCGAACGGAATATCGACCACGTACAGATTGCCCGCGCGGTCGAACGCGGGGCCTTCGAGAAACGAGCCGAGTTTGGAGCCGGGGTGGTTCGCGTCGATCCACGTCGATGCTTGCCCGCTTTTGTTCAGGCGGCCGGGCACGGTCGCGAAGACTTCGGCCGTGACAACGGGTGGCGGCGCGTAAAAACTCACGAAGATGCTCCCGGAGTGGCGCTGAGGGGGCTTTGATGCGGCCGCTTAAAGCCCGAGCCGCTGCCAGATGGTCGTGATCAGGCCGGCCTGATTCAGCGAATAAAAGTGCAGGCCCGGTGCGCCCTGTTGCAAGCAGGTCATCGCACAGCGCGGTGACGACATCGAGGCCGAACGCGCGGATGGACGCCGTGTCGTCGCCGTAGCCTTCGAGTTTCTTGCGCATCCAGCGCGGGATTTCCGCGCCGCACGCGTCGGAAAATCGCGCGAGCTGCGAAAAGCGCCCGATCGGCATGATGCCCGGCACGATCGGGATAGCGATGCCCATCGCCTCGCAGTCGTCGACGAAACGATAGTAGGCGTCGGCATTGTAAAAATACTGCGTGATCGCCGAGTCGGCGCCGGCTTCGACTTTGCGCTTGAACGCGGCGAGATCGTCCTGCGCGCTTCTCGCCTGCGGATGGAATTCGGGATAGGCCGCGACTTCAATCATGAAATGCTTGCCGAATTCCTTGCGTATGAATTCAACGAGTTCGTTGGCGTAACGGAACTCGCCGGCCGCCGCGAGCCCCGAGGGCAGGTCGCCGCGCAGCGCGACGAGATGCTTGATGCCATGGTCCTTGTAGCGTTGCAGCCACTCGCGTATGCCCTCCCGCGTCGAGGCCACGCACGAGATATGCGGCGCCGCCGCGTGCCCCGTGGCGCGGATATCGAGCACGGTGCCCAGCGTGCGCTCGCGCGTCGAGCCGCCGGCGCCGTACGTGACCGAAAAAAACTTCGGATTCAGCTGCGCAAGCTGCCGGGTCGTGGCGCGCAGCTTCTCCTGTCCCTCCGGCGTATTCGGCGGAAAGAATTCAAAGCTATACGCGCGCGGGAATTTTTTCTGAGATTCCATATAAGAGCGGGACAGGGGGACCCAGTCTTATTTTACTCTTCGCCCATCACTCTTCACCCTATCACCAATCAATACCGGTAGTGGTCGGCTTTGTACGGTCCGTCAACCGGCACGTTGAGGTAGCCGCACTGCGTCTCGGACAGCACGGTCAGCTCGACGCCGAGTTTCTTCAGGTGCAGGCGCGCGACTTTCTCGTCGAGATGCTTGGGCAGCGTATAGACCTTGTTTTCGTACTTGCCGCCGTTCACGAAGAGCTCGATCTGCGCGAGCGTCTGGTTGGTGAACGAATTCGACATCACGAACGACGGATGCCCGGTGCCGCAGCCGAGGTTCACCAGGCGGCCCTTCGGCGAGCACGATCAGGCGCTTGCCGTCGGGAAACACGACGTGGTCGACCTGCGGCTTGATGTTGTCCCACTCGTATTGCTTCAGGCTCGCGATTTCGATTTCGGAATCGAAGTGGCCGATGTTGCACACGATCGCATTGTGCTTCATGCGCTTCATGTGGTCGTGCGTGATCACGGAGAGGTTGCCGGTCGCGGTGACGAAAATGTCCGCTTTGTCGGCGGCGTAGTCCATGGTCACCACGCGAAAGCCCTCCATCGCCGCCTGCAACGCGCAGATCGGATCGATCTCGGTCACCCACACCTGCGCCGACAATGCGCGCAGCGCTTCCGCGCTGCCTTTGCCGACGTCGCCGTAGCCCGCGACGACCGCGACCTTGCCCGCGATCATCACGTCGGTCGCGCGCTTGATGGCGTCGACCAGCGATTCGCGGCAGCCGTACAGGTTGTCGAACTTCGATTTCGTCACCGAGTCGTTGACGTTGATCGCCGGGAACGGCAGGCGGCCTTCCTTCTCCATCTGGTACAGGCGGTGCACGCCGGTGGTGGTCTCTTCGGTCACGCCTTTGATGTTGGCCTGGATTTTCGAGTAGAAACCGGGCTTTTCCTTGAGCGTTTTGCGCATCGCCGCGAACAGCACGCGTTCTTCTTCGTTGTTGCCCGCGGGCGGCACGCGTGCCGGCCTTCTCGTGCTGCGCGCCGAGCGTCACCAGCAGAGTCGCGTCGCCGCCGTCGTCGAGGATCATGTTGGGTGTGCCGCCGTCCGACCAGTCCAGGATGCGGTGCGTGTAATCCCAATAATCTTCGAGCGTCTCGCCCTTGTAGGCAAACACCGGGATGCCGCGCGCCGCGATCGCCGCCGCCGCGTGGTCCTGCGTCGAGAAGATATTGCACGACGCCCAGCGGATATCGGCGCCGAGTGCCGCCAGCGTTTCGATCAGCACCGCGGTCTGGATCGTCATGTGCAGCGACCCGGCGATGCGCGCGCCTTTCAGCGGCTGCTTGCCCTTGAATTCCTCGCGCACCGCCATGAGACCCGGCATCTCGGTCTCGGCGATCGCGATTTCCTTGCGGCCGAAGGCGGCCTGCGCGATGTCGGCGACTTTGTAGTCGGTGAATTTTGCTTGCGTAGCGGCGTTCATCACGCGCTCCTTTCCTCATCAGAAAAAAGTTCGTGAGCGCCGTTGCAAATTTGAAATCCCCCGAGCCTGGCGGCCGCATGGAGGGCGGCCGTCGCAACGCTCCTCGGGGAGGGGGCGGATTGTAGCGCAAATTCGCCCGCTTTGTCTTGCCGCGGAGGGCAAAGAAAGCCGGCCGCGCCGGCTTTTATCGACAAGCGTACGCGAATTTATTTCGCGTCCGCCTTCAGTGCGGCGGCCTTGTCCGTCGCTTCCCACGTGAACTCCGGCTCGTCGCGACCGAAGTGGCCGTAGGCGGCGGTCTTGAGATAAATCGGGCGCAGGAGATCGAGCGCCTGGATGATGCCTTTCGGCCGCAGGTCGAAATGTTTTTCCACCAGCTTGCCGATTTTCTCGTCGGCGATGGTGCCGGTGCCGAACGTGTCGACCAGCACGCTGACCGGACGCGCGACGCCGATCGCATAGGCGACCTGCACTTCGCATTTTTTCGCGAGTCCCGCGGCGACGATGTTTTTGGCGACGTGACGCGCGGCATAGGCGGCCGAGCGGTCGACTTTGGACGGGTCCTTGCCGGAGAACGCGCCGCCGCCGTGGCGCGAATAGCCGCCGTAGGTGTCGACGATGATCTTGCGGCCGGTCAATCCGGTGTCGCCCAGCGGCCCGCCGATCACGAAGCGTCCGGTCGGATTGATCAGGTACTTGGTGTCGTTCTTCAGCATGTGCTTCGGGAACACGGGTTTGACGATTTCCTCGATCACCGCTTCCTTGATCTGCTCGTGGGTGACGTCCGGATGGTGCTGGGTCGAGATCACGACGGTCTCGATCTGGGTGGGTTTGCCGTCGATGTAGCGCACCGTGACCTGCGATTTGGCGTCGGGCCGCAGCCACGGCAGCCGGCCGTCGCGGCGCAATTCGCCGTGGCGCTCCATCAGGCGGTGCGAGTAGTAAATCGGCACCGGCATCAGTTGCGGCGTCTCGTCGCAGGCAAATCCGTACATCAGGCCCTGATCGCCGGCGCCCTGGTCGAGATCGAGCCCCTTGCCTTCATCGACGCCCTGCGCGATGTCGACCGATTGCGCGTCATAGGCGGTCAATACCGCGCAGCTGCGATAGTCGAATCCGATCGACGAGTCGTCATAGCCGATGCGCTTGATGATGTCGCGCGCGATTTCGCTGTAGTTGACCTTGGCGCTGGTGGTGATCTGGCCGGCCATCACGACGAGCCCGGTGGCGACCAGCGTTTCGGCGGCCACACGGCCGTGTTTGTCCTGGGCTAAGATAGCGTCGAGCACGGCATCCGAAATCTGGTCCGCGACCTTGTCGGGATGGCCTTCGGACACCGATTCAGAGGTAAACAGAAAATCGCTCATTGTTTGCGGCCGGTCAAAGTGATAAAGCCGCGCATTATATCAAAATAAGGTTGGCACTCTAAATTGAACATCATGCAGCGCATATTGCCGGCGCCGGGCCGGCGGCGCGTGATGATCAGGCTCGGTCTCGCGCTGATCTGGCTGCTGCACTTTCTGCCGCTCGCGGTGCTGGCGCGCGTGGGCGCGGCACTCGGCGCGCTGCTGTATGCGCTGGCGCGCGCGCGGCGCAACGTGGTGCTGACCAATTTGCGGTTGTGCTTTCCCGCAGCTTGCAGGATGACGAACGCCGGCGGCTTGCGCGCGGTCATTTCCGCGCGTTCGGCCGCAGCCTGCTCGAACACGGCATTCTGTGGTGGGGTTCCAAGGAAGACGTGTGCGCGCTGGTCCGGGTCGAAGGGCTGGAGCACTGGCGCGGCATCACGGATCGGCCCGTCATACTGCTGGCACCCGCATTTCATCGGCCTCGACATGGGCGGCATCCGGCTTGCCTGCGAAGGTCACCGCATGAATTCAGTCTACAGCCGCCAGAAAAGCGCGGCCGCCGACGCCATCTTCATTCACGGCCGCACGCGCTTCGGGCAAGACGACCTTGTTCGCGCGCCAGGACGGCATCCGGCCGATGATCAGGTCGCTGCAAAAGCGGCGAGCCGTTTTACTACCTGCCCGACATGGATCTGGGTGCGCGCGACTCGGTGTTCGCGCCGTTTTTCGGCGTGCAGGCGGCGACCATCACCGGCTTGTCGCGCATCGCCGGACTGGCGGGCGCGGTGATCGTGCCGTGCGTCACGCGCCAGTTGCCGGGGGGCGCCGGCTATGTGGTGAAGCTGTATCCGGCATGGCGCGATTTTCCGGGCGGCGACCTCGCTGCCGACGCACGGCGCATGAATGCGTTCATCGAGGAGCGCGTGCGCGAAATGCCGGAACAGTATTACTGGCTGCACAAGCGCTTCAAGACGCGGCCGGCGGGGGAGCCGAATCCTTATGAACGTGAGGAGTGAGGAGTGAGGGGTGAGGCGAAACCCGGCGGTGCGGATCACCGCGCTCGCCGCGGCGGATGTCGACAGCCTGTGCGCGCTCGCCGGCGAAATCTGGCGCGCGCATTATCCCGCCATCATCAGCGCGGCGCAGATAGAATACATGCTGGCGCAGCGCTATGACCCGGCGCGTCGTGCGCGACGAATTGCAGCGCCGCGATTTATGGTGGGACCAGCTGCTGGTGAACGGCCGCATGACGGGATTTGCGTCTTATTTCCTGACCGCAAACGCAGGCGAGATGAAGCTCGACAAGCTCTACGTGCACCACGACCATCAGCGCCGGGGTTACGGCGGCATGCTGCTCGACCGCGCGGTCACGATCGCGCGCGCGTACGGCTGCGAAACGCTCGTGCTCGCGGTGAACAAGCTCAATCGCTCCGCGATCGCCGCTTATGAAAAAAACGGATTTCGCATCACCGATGCGGTCGTCAAGGACATCGGCGGCGGATTCGTGATGGACGATTACGTCATGACGAAGGATATTTGAGCATGCCGCGCGAAGCGCGAATGACGGTTATCATTGTATCGCCGCAATTATCGGGATTGCCGCGAAGCATGCGTCTGAAATTCACCAAAATGCACGGGCTGGGCAACGACTTCGTCGTGCTCGATGCGACGCGCGCGCCGCTGGCCTTGAGCCGCGATCAGTTGCGCCGGATCGCCGACCGTCATTTCGGCGTCGGTTGCGACCAGATCCTGCAGGTCGAAGCGGCACGCGCGCCGGACACCGATTTTTACTACCGCATCTTCAACGCCGACGGCGGCGAGGTCGAGCAATGCGGCAACGGCGCGCGCTGCTTCGTGCGCTTCGTGCGCGAGCAGGGGCTTACCGACAAGACCGAAATCCGCGTCGGCACGGCTGAGCGGCGTGATCGTGCCGCGCGTGGAGGCCGATGGCCGGGTCACGGTCGACATGGGCGTGCCGGAATTCGAGCCGGCGCGCATTCCGTTTGAGGCGCCGCGCCGCGCGCCGACCTACCTGCTCGACGTCGGCGGCAGAGCGGTCGAGATCAGCGCGCTGGCGATCGGCAACCCGCACGCGGTGCAGGTGGTGGCGGACGTCGAATCCGCGCCGGTACTGACCGAGGGTCCCGCGATCGAAGCCCATGCGCGCTTCCCGCAGCGCGTGAATGCCGGTTACATGCAGGTCGTCGATCGCGGGCACATCAAGCTGCGCGTCTACGAGCGCGGCGCCGGCGAAACGCTCGCCTGCGGCAGCGGCGCGTGCGCGGCCGCCGTCGCCGGCATCCAGCGGAAGTTGCTCGATCAGCGCGTGACCGTCACTACGCGCGGCGGCGACCTCGGTATATCATGGCAGGGCGAGGGCAAGCCGGTGCTGATGACCGGGCCGGCCGTCACCGTTTTCACCGGCGAGATGGAATTGTGAAAAGCCGAGTTAGGCACCGAGGATTCATAAAAGGCACTGACGATGACACCCGACGCGGTTGTTAAGTACCTCAAGCAGCACCCCGAGTTTTTCGAAGAGCAGGCGGATTTTCTCGCGACGATCATGATTCCGCATCCGCACGGCGGGCGCGCGATTCCGATCAGCGAGCGCCAGATACTCTGCGCTGCGCGACAAGAGCAAGCTGCTCGAGGACAAGCTGCGCGAGTTGATCGTGTTCGGCGAGCAGAACGACGCGATCGGCGAAAAACTGCACCGGCTGGCGCTCGCGCTGGTCGCGGCGCGCGATATCGAGGCCGTCGTCGCCGCGCTGCATTTCAATCTGCGCGAGGATTTCGCGGTGCCGCATACCGTGCTGCGGCTGTGGCCGGAAGGCGCGCATGCGCAATTGCCGGAATTCGAGGCGGCGAGCGCCGCGGCGCGCGATTTCGCGGATAGTCTCGGCAACCCGTATTGCAGCGCGCACGCGATGGTCGACACCGCGCGCATGGTTCGGCGAGGCCGCCGCGCATCTGCGCTCGTTTGCGTATGTCGCGCTGAAGAGCGAGCGCACGCCTGGGCCTGCTTGCGCTGGCGAGCGAAGACGCGCAGCGCTTTTATCCCGAGATGGGGACGCTTTACCTCGACGCGGTTGGGCGAATTGGCGTCAGCCGCGATGACGGGCCACCTGACGTGAAGCGCGCTGCCGCGCGCGGTGAAGGGTGAAGGGTGAAGGCGTGCAGGGCGCAGAAGCAGATAAGCACCCAGCCGCACAGCAATGCGGGCGCTGCGAAGCTGCTGCAGGATTTCCTCGGGCACCTCGCCAACGAACGGCGGCTGAGCCACAACACGATACTCAATTACGAGCGCGATATCGCGGCGCTGATCGGGCTCGCCGCCGACACGCCGCTCGCCAGCCTGCAAATTCATCATGTTCGCCGTTTCGTCGTCGCAATTGCACGCGCGCGGGCTCGACGGACGCAGCCTCGCGCGCATGCTGTCGGCGTGGCGCGGGTTTTACCGCTATCTCGCGCGCGATCACGGCTTTATCAACAATCCCTGCGTGGGATTGCGCGCGCCGAAGGCCAAGAAATCGCTGCCGCACGCGCTGTCGCCCGACGAGGCCGGGCGGATGATGGACATTGCCGGACGACGACAAGCTCGCGACGCGCGACAAGGCGATATTCGAACTCTTTTATTCGTCGGGCCTGCGTTTGTCGGAACTCACGGGTCTCGCGCCCGGCGACATCAATTTCAGCGACGCGACGGTGCGGGTGACGGGCAAGGGCGCCAAGACGCGCGTGGTGCCGGTCGGCAGCCACGCGATCGCCGCGGTCAGGAAATGGCTCGAACAGCGCGCATTGCTCGTCAAGGACGGCGCCGATGCGCTGTTCGTCAACCGCAACGGCACGCGCCTGACCGCGCGCGCCATCCAGTACCGCATGAAGGAATGGGCCGTGAAGCTCGGACTCGCCGCCAACGTCCATCCGCACGTGCTGCGCCATTCGTTTGCGTCGCACGTGCTGCAATCGAGCGGCGACCTGCGCGCGGTGCAGGAGATGCTCGGGCACGCGAGCATTTCGACGACCCAGGTGTATACCCATCTCGATTTTCAGTCCCTCGCGAAGGTTTACGACGCGGCGCATCCGCGCGCTAAGAAAAAAAGCTGAACCGCAAAGGACGCGAAGGACGCCAAGGAAAAGCGAAAGACAATGGAACCGCAGATGAACGCCGATAAACGCAGATGAAAAAGCAGAAACGATCAACTAAAGAGCGCGCGGAAGTTACGGAAAAAGGCGAGAGAATCGAACGCAAAAAGGCCGACGACAATTGTCAGAGATTATTTGCCAACGATCTCATTTTGGGCGCTTCAGCGTTAGTTTTATCGGCGTCCATCTGTGTTCATCGGCGGTTGCATGAATAAACTCGTTTTAAAACCCGGTCGCGAAAAGTCGCTCAACCGCCGCCATCCGTGGGTGTTCTCGGGTACGGCCGCGAAGTTGACGGGAGGGCGGCAGGCGCTGTTCTGACTAGCCTTGCCTCCGTAGCGTGGTCGTGAGAGTATATGCCATTGATATATCTCACAAGGAAGGCCTGCCATGACCTCGGCCAAGGTGTTCATGACGGACGCAGCCAGGCCGTGCGCCTGCCCAAGGCGTACCGGTTCAACGTCGACGAAGTGCTGATTGAGCAGCAACCCGACGGCGCGCTATTGCTGCGTCCCAAGTCCAAGCGCCCGTTGGGCGAGCGGCTGCGCGCAATTTTGCAAACGCTGCCTGACGATTCGACATTCGAGCGTCCGCCACAACCACCTTTGGAGCGCGACGCGGCGTGGTGGGACGAACATGGTTATAGTCCCGCCAAAAAACGCAGGGGAGCCAAGCGTAAGAGCCGCGCCAAGCGCTGATGTACTTGCTCGACACCAATATCTGCGTCTACATAATACGCAGACGGCCTGACGCAGTTTACCGGCGACTGTCGCGCATCGCCGATCGGGCGGTAGCTATATCCGTAGTCACGGCATTCGAGCTTGAGATCGGTGCCTTGCGCGCCCAAGGCCAACACTACAATGAAGCGGTGCGCTTGTTTATCGGCGAATTTCCGGTGTTGTCGCTTGACGACTCCGCGCGTAAGTTCTACGGACAATTGCGTACTGCGCTGGAACGCCGCGGCGAGAAAATCGGCGCGCACGATATGCTGATCGCCGCCCACGCACTTGCGCTGGATGCCACCCTCGTCACGAACAACGAAAGAGAGTTCAGGCGCATCAAGGGATTGAGGATCGAGAACTGGGCGTCATGAGTTTTTGCATTGCACGTTTTCCGGGTCGATCCCGGGACAGGCAACGGTGGCCGCGTGAATAAGCTGATACTCAAACCTGGCCGCGAAAAGTCGTTGAAGCGCCGTCATCCGTGGGTGTTCTCGGGCGCAGTGGCGAAACTGACGGGACGACCCGCAGCCCGGGGACACTATCGAGATACACAGCAGCGATGGCGAGTTCCTGGCGGTCGCGGCGTGCAATCCGCAGTCGCAAATCGTCGCGCGTGTGTGGGACTGGGGCAAGCGCGAGATTGACGCGGCATTTTTCCGCGAACGCATCGAGCGCGCGGTTGCGCTGCGCGCGCACCTGCTGCCAACGAGCGACACGGTGCGGCTCGTGCATGCGGAATCGGACGGATTGCCCGGCGTGGTGATCGACCGCTATGCGGAGACGGTGGTGTTGCAATTGTCGAGCGCGGGGGCCGTGCGCTGGCGCGACGCGATTGCCGACGCCGTGATGGAAGTGGTGCAGCCGCGCACGCTATACGAGCGCTCCGATGCCGACGTGCTGGCGCTGGAGGGGATCAACACTAGCGTCGGGGTATTGCGCGGCCCCGCACCCGCGAGCCCGCTTTACGTGTACGAGGCGGGCGCGGTGTTCGAGGTCGACGTGCCACACGGGCACAAAACGGGTTTTTATCTCGATCAGCGCGCCAACCGCCGGCGCGTGCGCGAACTGGCGGAAAAGCGCGAAGTCCTCGACTGCTTCTCTTACACGGGCGGATTTGCCGTCAATGCGCTGGCCGGCGGCGCCGCGAAAGTGACTGCCATCGATAGTTCGGGGCCGGCGCTGGAATTGCTCAAACGCAACGTTGCACTCAATAAATTACCCGAGGCCGAATGCATCGAAGGCGACGTGTTCCAGTTGCTGCGTAAACTGCGCGACCAGGCGCGCAGTTTCGATCTGATCGTGCTCGATCCGCCGAAGTTCGCGCCGACCGCCGCGCACGCGGAGAAAGCGGCGCGCGCCTACAAGGACATCAATTTGCTCGCGTTCAAATTGCTGCGGACGGGCGGACTGCTGTTCACGTTTTCGTGCTCGGGCGGTGTGTCGCGCGACCTGTTCCAGAAAATTGTCGCCGGCGCGGCAGTCGACGCGCATGTCGACGCGCAGATCGTCGAACACCTGAGCGCCGGCGCCGATCATCCGGTCGCGCTGAATTTTCCCGAAGGCGAGTATTTGAAGGGCCTGATCTGCCGCGTTGCGGGCGCTGAACGGCAGTGATGAGTCAGTTATGCGTAATGAGTGATGGGTATTTTGCCCATTACCCATTGCTCATTACCGGTTCTTGGGAGGCACCGGATCGACGCCGCCCGGATGCCACGGGATGGCAGCGCAATAGGCGCGCGATCGCGAGCCAGGTGCCGCGCAATGCGCCATGCGTGTCGATTGCCTCGGCCGCGTAGGCGGAGCAACTCGGGTAGAAGCGGCACTGGCCGCCGAAGAACGGGCTTAGGCACCATTGGTAAAGCTTGATCAGTAATGAGCAGAAACCGCTTCATGGCACGTGCGCGGGCGAGTGACGCGACAGAAAAGTTGGGATGAGTATATAGCAGGTGTTGTGCGGTGATTTGCGCGGGCTTTTGCAACCTGTCCATCCTTGTGTTAATTTGTCCGCGCGGTTGATATAACGGGCATGGACCCATGATCCTGAAACGCGGCTTGTTGCGGATACTGCTGGCGGCTTTGCTGCTGGTGGCGCAGCATGGCGCGCTCACGCACCAGACGCGGCACCTGCAGGACCGGCTGCCGGCGCAGGCTCAGCAGCAGGACCAGAAGCAAAAGTCCGCGCACGCGAGTCTGTGCGATTTCCACGTTTCGTTTGCGCAGGTCCTGGGCGCCGTCAACTGCGCCAGAGTTCCGCTGCGGCTTGCGAGCAATGCGATTGAACGCAGCGGCAATCATTTTCTCCCCGCTTTTCCCGCCGACCTCGTAGTCCCCGCTTCGCGCGGCCCGCCCGTACTCCTCTGACACACCTGCGGGGCAACTGCTGACAGCGGTTGCCGTGTTCTGTTGTGACTGAAGGAGCACCCACGTGTTCAAACGTAAATTGATCGCTGCGGCGGTCGCATTGGCATTCACCGGTCCGGCGTTGGCGCAGGATGCGGAACTCGGCAAGATACGCGAGGAAATCAGGCAGATGAAGGATGCGTATGAAAAGCGCATCCAGGAGCTGGAGAAGCGTCTGTCGGCGGCGGAGGCCAAGGCGGGTAAGGCGGAAACCGCGGCGACCAAGGCGGAATCCACTGCGGGCAAGGCCGAGCAAAATGCCGCCACGGCCGAAGCCGCCACCGCGTCGTTGGCGTCCGCACGCAGCGGCGAGAACGCGTTCAATCCCGCGCTGTCGTTGATCCTGCAGGGCACCTATGCGAACACGTCGCAGGATCCCAACACCTACCAGATCACCGGGTTCGTGCCGTCGGGCGGCGAGGTGGGGCCGCCCAAGCGCAGCTTCGGCCTCGGCGAGACCGAACTGAATATCTCCGCCAATATCGATCCGTATTTCCGCGGCGTGGCGATTGCATCGCTCGCGCCCGAAGGGCGGGGTCAGCGTCGAGGAGGCGTACTTCCAGACGCTCGCGCTGTCGCGCGGCTTTACGCTCAAAGGCGGGCGTTTTTTTTCCGGCATCGGCTACCTGAACGAGCAGCACCAGCACGCGTGGGATTTTCAGGACGCGCCGCTCGTGTACAAGGCGTTTCTCGGCAACCAGTTGAAGCAGGACGGCGTGCAGTTGAAGTGGGTCGCGCCGACGGATCTTTTCATGGAAGTGGGCGCCGAGGCCAGCGCCGGCGACCAGTTTCCAGGCAGCGACCAAAACAAGAACGGCATCGGCGGCAGCGCGTGTTCGCCAATCTCGGCGGCGATATCGGGGCGAGCACCGCGTGGCGCGCCGGCGTGTCGTATCTGCAGATGTCACCCAATGGGCGCAGCTACCAGGATGTCGACTCGGCCGGCAATCCGACAACCAACACATTCACCGGCACGGCAAAAATGTGGGGCACTCAACGGTGTGCTGAAATGGGCGCCAAACGGTAATGCAACGTATAACAACTTCAAGCTGCAGGGCGAATATTTCCGGCTCAGGCAGAACGGGACGCTCAACTACAGTAGCGCCGCACTTTCCCTCCGGTCAACGGCTATTTTCAGACGCGACTCAACCAGGATGGTATGCGCAGGGCGTATGGCAGTTTTATCCGCAGCTGGCGCGTCGGTTACCGTTACGACGCGCTGAGTTACGGCACGCTCAGCAACGGCATCGTCAACGACGGGCTCGGACCGACCGCCGCGGATTTCCCGGTGCTCGCCAGTCACAGCCCGACGCGCAACACGCTGATGCTCGACTGGAGTCCGACCGAGTTCAGCCGCGTCCGCCTGCAATTTGCGTCGGACAAGTCGCGGCTCGGGCTCACCGACAATCAGGTGTTCGTGCAGTACATCTACAGCCTGGGCGCGCACGGCGCTCACAAGTTCTGAGCGCGGCGCGAAAGGGCACACCGATGAAAACACCACGACGATTTTTCCTGTTGCCTCTGATGTGGCTTGTGGCGGCGCCGGCGGCAGCGGCGCTCAATATTTTCGCGTGCACGCCGGAATGGGGTGCATTGAGCAAGGAACTCGGCGGCGACAAAGCGAACGTATACGTGGCGACCAACGCGTTGCAGGATCCGCATCACGTCGAGGCACGGCCGAGCCTGATCGCGCGCGCGCGCAGCGCCGATCTCGTCGTGTGCACCGGCGCACAACTCGAGATCGGCTGGCTGCCGCTGGTGCTGACGCAGGCCGGCAATGCGAAGATACAAGCGGGACAGCCGGGATACTTCGAAGCGGCGCGCTTCGCAGCGATGCTGGAAGTTCCGGCGTCGGTGGACCGATCGCAGGGCGACATACACCCGGGCGGCAATCCGCACTGCATCTCGATCCGCGCAACATCGCCAAGATCGCCGCAGCACTCGGCGAGCGCATGGCACAGCTCGATCCGGCCGAAGCCGACAACTACCGGGCGCGCACCAAGGCGTTTCTCGAGCGCTGGCAGCAGGCGATCTTGCGCGTGGGAAAAAGAAGCGGCGCCGCTGAAAGGGATGCCGCTGATCGTTTATCATAAAAACATGACGTATCTGATCGCGTGGCTCGGCATGCGGGAAGTGGGCTGCGCTCGAGCCGAAACCCGGGTTGCCGCCGACCGCCGGCCATCTGATCGGAGTTGCTCGCGCAGCAGCAGCGCGATCCGGCGCAAGGCGATAGTGCTCGCCGCCTATAACGACCCGCGCGGAGGCGACTGGTTGGCGCGAGCGCGCGAAAATTCCGCGTGCTGATCCTGCCGTTCACGGTTGGCGGCACCGACAAGGCGAAAGACCTTTTCGGCTTGTTCGACGACAGCATCGCGCAGTTGCTGACGGTGCAAATGAACGCCGCCGGGTTCGATTTTACGATTCTGCTGGCCGGCGCTCATCGCCGGTGTGCTGGTCACCGCCACGCACGTGCCGTTGGGTATCCAGGTATTGAACCGCGGCATCGTGTTCATCGATCTCGCGATTGCGCAGATCGCGGGACTCGGCGTGATTTGCGCCGATTGGCTCGGTTTCGAACCGCACGGCTGGGCGGTGCAGGTTTCGGCATTGACGGCGGCACTGGCGGGCGCGCTGCTCCTGACGTGGACCGAAAAGCACTGGCCCGAAGTGCAGGAGGCGTTGATCGGCGTCACCTTCATACTCGCCGCGAGCGGCGCGCTGATCGTGCTCGCCGCCAATCCGCATGGCGCCGAGCACCTCAAGGAATTGCTGGTCGGCCAGATACTGTGGGTCAACCCGGCGCGCCTGCCGCTGGTTGCCGCGGCTTACGCGGTGATATTGCTTGTGTGGTTCATGCGGGGCGAGCGTCTCGGCCGCGTCGGCTTTTATCTGTTGTTCGCGTGCGCGGTCACGGTGTCGGTGCAACTGGTCGGCCTGTACCTGGTTTTCACGACGCTGATCGTGCCGGCGCTCGCAACACGGCGCATGGCGAAAGGACGCCTCGCGGCAGGCTATGCGCTGGGCGCGGCAGGTTATGCGCTCGGCCTGGTTGTGTCGGCGTTAACCGATTGGCCGTCGGGCCCTGCCATCGTGTGGGTCATGACTGCGCTGGCGGTGATCGTATTTGCATGCGTGCGGCGCGCCGGCTCAAGCGAGTGATCAGCGCGCGATAATTATTCAGGGTGGCGCGACGCGGAGCTTCAATATAGAGTAAAGCAGATTCCCCGCTTCATCGGACGGCATGCACGCTCATTCCCACGCTCACGACCACCCTCACGCTTACCACGCCCGCACCGCGCGGCTGGGCCGCGCGTTTGCAATCGGCATCGCGCTGAATATCGCTTTCGTCGTGGCCGAAGTGATTGGCGGATTGATTGCCAATTCGCTGGCACTGGTGGCGGACGCTGCGCATAATTTTAGCGATGTCGTCGGACTCGTGCTCGCATGGGGCGCCGCGGCCCTCGCGCAAAGACCGCCGTCCGCGCGCTTCACTTACGGTTTCCGCGGCTCGACCATACTCGCGGCACTCGCCAATGCGATGCTGCTGCTGGTGGTCACCGGCGGCATTGCCTGGGAGGCGGTGCTGCGCTTCAAAAGCCCCGCCGCCCTGAATGAAACGCTGATGATCTGGATCGCGATCATCGGCATCTTCATCAATGGCGGCACGGCGTGGCTGTTCATGGCGGATCGCAAAACCGATCTCAACGTGCGCGGCGCGTATCTGCACATGGCGGCGGACGCCGGCGTGTCGCTCGGCGTCGCCATCGCCGGCGTCGGCATATCTGTTTACAGGATGGCAGTGGCTGGACGCGGCGGTGAGCCTCCTGATCGTCGCGGTCATATTCATCGGCACGTGGGCGCTCTTGCGCGATTCGGTGAAGCTCGCGCTGCACGCGGCGCCGGAAAACGTCGAATCCCGCGGAGGTGCGGCAGTTATCTTGCCGGCGTGCCCGGCGTGGCTGAAGTGCATGATTTGCACATCTGGGCGATGAGCACCACCGAAACCGCGTTGACGGTGCATCTGGTGATGCCCGGCGGGCCATCCCGGCGATGATTTTCTCGCTGATGTCGTTCACCACATCGAGCACGAGTTCCGCATCGGGCACGCCACCATACAGATCGAAACGGGAACTTCCGCGAATCCGTGCGCGCTGGCTCCTGATCACGTGGTGTGATTGAATTCGCGCCATCCGCCCCCATATCATCGTGCAGCGGCGGCGCATCGCGCGTCGCAGTTCAACTTAGATTCAACGGAGCATTTCCATGGAGCAATTTCACGGCACCACCATAGTTTCGGCGCGGCGCGGCGCGCGCGTGGCGCTCGGCGGCGACGGCCAGGTCACGTTCGGCAATGTCGTGCTTAAAGCGAGCGCGCGCAAAGTGCGGCGGCTGTATGAAGACAAGATCCTCGCGGGTTTCGCCGGCGGCACCGCGGATGCGTTCACGCTGTTCGAGCGCTTCGAGGCCAAGCTCGAAAAGCACCAGGGCAATCTCCTGCGCTCGGCGGTCGAGCTGGCCAAGGACTGGCGCACCGACCGCATGTTGCGCCGGCTCGAAGCGATGCTCGTCGTGTGCGATGCGCAGAGTTCGTTGATTATCTCCGGCAATGGCGACGTGCTCGAACCGGAGCAGGGGCTGGTCGCCATCGGCAGCGGCGGACCCTACGCGCAGGCCGCGGCGCGCGCATTGCTTGAAAACACGCCCATGCCGCCCGAGGAAATCGTCAAGAAAGCGCTGACCATCGCCGGCGACCTGTGTATCTACACCAACCAGCAGCATGTGATTGAGATTCTTGAGTGAAGGTGAATCGTGAACGAGTGAAGCGTAAATCGTCCGACGCCTTCACCCTTCACTCCTCACCATTACCTTCACGCTATGAGCCAAATGACCCCCAGGAAATCGTCCACGAACTCGACAAGCACATCATCGGGCAGGACGCCGCCAAGCGCGCCGTGGCGATCGCGTTGCGCAATCGCTGGCGCCGGCAGCAGGTGCCGGAGCCGTTGCGCCAGGAGATCACGCCCAAGAACATCCTGATGATAGGCCCGACCGGTGTCGGCAAGACCGAGATCGCGCGCCGGCTCGCGCGGCTCGCCGACGCGCCGTTCATCAAGGTCGAGGCCACGAAATTCACCGAGGTCGGCTACGTCGGGCGCGACGTCGATACCATCATTCGCGATCTCGTCGAGACCGCGATCAAGCAGACGCGCGAACAGGCGACGCGCAAGGTGCGGCATCAGGCCGAGGATCAGGCCGAGGAGCGCATACTCGACGTGCTGCTGCCGGCGGCGCGCGACGGCGTCGCGGCGGCGAACGACGGCGACAATGCGACGCGCCAGAAATTCCGCAAGCGGCTGCGCGAAGGCGAACTCGACGACAAGGAAATCGAAATCGACGTGGCCGCGCAGCAGGCGCACATGGAAATTTTCGCGCCGCCCGGCATGGAAGACCTGACCTCGCAGATCCAGGGCATGTTCCAGAATCTCGGCGGCGCGCGGCGCAAGACGCGCAAGCTGAAGATCCGCGAGGCGATGAAGCTGCTCGACCGAGGAAGAGGCGGCGAAGCTCGTCAACGACGAGGATCTGAAATCGCGGGCGCTCGCCAACGTCGAGCAGAACGGCATCGTGTTTCTCGATGAAATCGACAAGATCACGAGCCGCAGCGAGGTGTCGGGCGCCGATGTTTCGCGCCAGGGCGTGCAGCGCGACCTCTTGCCGCTGGTCGAGGGCACGACCGTGTCGACCAAGTACGGCATGATCAAGACCGACCACATCCTGTTTATCGCGAGCGGCGCTTTTCATCTCGCCAAGCCCTCCGACCTGATCCCGGAACTGCAGGGGCGATTTCCGATTCGCGTCGAACTCGCGAGCCTCACCGTCACCGATTTCGAGCAGATCCTGACCAATACCGACGCGTGCCTCACGCGCCAGTATGAGGCGCTGCTCGCGACCGAAGGCGTGAAAATCGATTTTCAGCCGGCGGCGATCAAGCGGCTTGCCGAAATCGCGTGGCAGGTCAACGAGAAAACCGAGAACATCGGCGCGCGGCGGCTGTATACCGTGATGGAGAAACTGCTCGAGGAGATTTCGTATGACGCGGCAAAACATGCGGGTGCCGCGATCGACATCGACGCCGCGTACGTCGATACGCGATTGAAGGGACTTGCGCAAAGCGAGGATTTGGCCCGCTACGTGCTGTAACGGGTTCAGCCTCACGCAGCACCATCGCCTTGATGCCCAGCGCCTGGCTGATGCGGTCCGCGGCGGTGCGCGCGTCGGCCTGGTTGGCGTACGGTCCGGCATGCACGCGAAAGAGTCCGTCCTTCGGATAGACGTGCAGCGCGGGCGCCAGCCAGTCGATCTGCGCGCGCAGCCGCGCGAGATAGTTGTCGGCATTGTCCTGCGAACCGAACGCGCCGAGTTGCAGGTATAAACCTTTCTGTTCGGCGGTCACGGCGACCACCGGCGCGGCCGCGGCGGATTCCGGTTTTGCGGGCTGTGTTACATCCGGCTCTACGCGGCGGTCCCGCAGTTGCGCGCTCGGACGGCAACGCGATAGCGACCGGCGGCGCGGGCGGCGGCAAGGGCGGTGACGGTCGCGGCGGCAGGGTGCGGTGGCACGGGCGCCGTTGCGACCGCGGGCGCCGCGGTCGTGCCGGCACCGGGGATGATGGCCTCTACTTCGACCATCGCTTTGCCGCCGCCCAATACGCCGAGCTTGTAGGCCGCCGTGTACGACAGATCGATCAAGCGGTCGGAATGAAACGGGCCGCGATCGTTGACGCGCACCACCACGGATTTCCCGTTGGCGAGATTGGTAACGCGCGCATAGCTCGGGATCGGCAGCACGGTATGCGCCGCCGTCATGCCGTACATGTCGTAAATTTCGCCCGACGATGTTTTCTGGCCGTGGTAGCGCCTGCCGTACCAGCTGGCGATGCCGCGCGCCTTGTAGGGCACGACCTCGGTCATCGGCGTGTAGCTTACGCCCATCACCGTGTACGGCCGCATGGCGCCGCGCGCCAGCGGCTCGCGTTTCGGCACCGCGTCAGGAACCTGGCCGAGATTGGGCGGCGGATTGTCGCCGGGCCCGTCGTTGAGGTAGTAACCGCCGCCCGCAGTCGCCGGCTTGGACGGCGCCGGCGCGCGATCGGGCGCACGCGCGACCGGCGCGAGAGTCGCGCGCGCCCATGCTGCCGCAGCCGGCGAGCAGCATCGTCGCGAGGAATGCGGCGGCAATGAGGTGATGGGTAATGGGTAATGGGTGATGGGTGATGAGTAATGGGTGATGGGTCGTCACCGACCCATTCTCAGTCGCAAAAGCGAGCATTGGCACTAACCGTTTTTTCCTCATCCTCATCCTCATTACCCGTCACGACTGAACGAGCTTCTTATGCGTCTCGATGCTCATCAATATTCCCATGCCGAGACACAGCGTCACCAGCGAGGTGCCGCCGTAGCTCACGAACGGCAGCGGCACGCCGACGACGGGCAGGATGCCGCTGACCATGCCCATGTTGACGAACGCATAGGTAAAGAAGGTCAGCGTGATGGCGCCGCCGAAGAGGCGCGTGAAGAGCGTCGGCGCGTTGGCGGTGATGACCACGCCGCGCGCGATCACCAGCAGGAACAGAACGAGCAGCAGCATGTTGCCGAGCAAACCGAATTCCTCGGAGTAGACCGCGAAGATGAAATCGGTGGTGCGTTCCGGAATGAAATCGAGATGGGTTTGCGTGCCCTGCAGCCAGCCTTTGCCGGTGATGCCGCCCGAGCCCACCGCGATCGTCGACTGTATCGTGTGATAGCCGGCGCCCAGCGGGTCCTGCGTCGGATCGATCAAAGTCAGTATGCGCTGGCGCTGGTAGTCGTGCAGCACGCCCCATACGAACGGCAGGCACGCGGCGGCGCCGATGATCGAGCCCGAGTATGATGCGCCACGACTAGTCCGGCGAGAAAAAGCACGTAGCCGCCGGCGGCGGAAATCAGCAGCGCAGTACCGAGATCGGGCTGGCGTACGATCAATGCAACCGGCAGCACCAGCAATATCACCGCGATGATGTAATTCTTCAGCTTGAGCGTTGCTTCGTAGCGGTCGAAATACCATGCCAGCATCAGCGGCACCGCGATTTTCATGAGTTCCGACGGCTGGATACGCGTTACGCCTATGTAGAGCCAGCGCCGGGCGCCGTTGACTACGTCGCCGAACAGCGCGACGCACACCAGCAGCAGCACGCCGAGCACGTATAGCGGCAGCGCGATGCGCATCAGGTAATGCGGCGGGATATTCGCAAACGCGTAGAGCACGCCGAGCGCCACCATGATATTGGCGAGCTGGCTCGATACGCGCGCAACACTCTGGTTGGAGCCGCTGAAAATGGTGACCAGCCCGACGGCCATCAGGAGCAGAAGCGCGACCAGCAACTGATTGTCGATGTGCGCGGTCAAGAGCCGCGTGATGCGCCTAGTCACGGGTAGCCTCGGCGTCGTCCTGGGCGGGTTTGAGCGGTGTGGGTTGCTTGCCCAGCAAATAGTAGTCGAACACCTGGCGCGCGATCGGTGCCGCGGCGCGCGCGCCGAAACCGGCATTTTCAACCAGCACCGCGAGCGCGATCTTCGGCTTGTCGGCCGGTGCGTAGGCGATGAACAGCGCGTGGTCGCGATGCCTTTCGGCAACGCGGCTCTCGACGTACTTCTCGCCCTGTTTGATCGCGACGACCTGCGCGGTGCCGGTCTTGCCGGCGCTCACGTACGGCGCGCCGGCGAAGGCGCGCGCGCCGGTGCCCTCTTTGTTGACGCCGACCAGCGCGTCCTTGACGACCTTGAGATGCTCGGGGTTGAGTTGTAACGTGCGCAGCGGCTGCGGCTCGACCACGGTGCGGTTACGCGTCACGATGTCTTCAACAAAGTTGACGATGTGCGGCCGGAACATGACGCCATCATTGGCGATCGTCGCAATGGCTTGCGCGAGCTGCAGAGGCGTGTAGGCGTTGTAGCCCTGGCCTATGCCCACGCTGATGGTTTCACCCGCGTACCATTTCTGCCTGAAGCGCTTCGTCTTCCAGTCCTGCGACGGCAGTATGCCCGCCGACTCGCCGGTGATGTCGATCCCGGTGCGGCTGCCGAAGCCGAATTGCCGCATGAAGTTCGAGATATTGTCGATGCCCAGATCGTTGGCAAGCATGTAGTAATACGTATCGCACGATACGACCAGCGACTTGTACATATCGACCATGCCGTGACCGCCCACCTTGTCGTCGCGGAAAAAGTGGCCGCCGAAATTGAACCCTCCCGGGTCGCTGATCGTCTGCTCCGGCCGCCGCTTGCCGTACGTCAGCGCCGCGAGCGCCATATAGGGTTTAAAGGTGGAGCCCGGTGGATAGGTGCCGGCAAGCGCGCGGTTGACCATCGGCCTGTCGATGGATTCGTTAAGTTCCTTCCAGTTTTGCGGATCGATGCCTTCGACGAACAGATTGGGATCGAAGCCGGGCTTGGAGACGAATGCCAGTACGCCGCCGGTCGCGGGCTCGATGGCGACGAGCGCGCCGCGGTAGTCGCCGAACGCGCGATACACAACTTCCTGCAGCCCGGCGTCCAGATTAAGCACGAGGTTGTTGCCGGATACGGGCGCAGAACGCGACAGCGTGCGCACGGAGCGGCCGGCGGCATCGACTTCGACCTCCTCCACGCCGGTGGTGCCGTGCAGATGGGTCTCGTAGCTTTGCTCGAGCCCGACCTTGCCGATGTAATCGGTGCCGCGGTAATTGGCGTCGAGACCGTCGGTCTCCAACTGCTCGATTTCGCGCGGGTTGATGCGCCCGATGTGCCCGACGACGTGCGAGAACAATTCTGCCTGCGGATACTGGCGAAACAGGCGCGCGTTGATTTCGACGCCGGGAAAGCGGTAGCGGTTGGCGGCAAAGCGCGCGATTTCCTCGTCCGCGAGCCGCGTGCGCAGCGGCAGGCTCTCGAAACTCTTGCTCTCCTCGACGAGTTTGCGGAAGCGGCGCCGGTCCTTGGGCGTAATTTCGATCACGGTCGCGAGTTCGTCGATCAGCGCGTCGATGTTCTCGACCTTGCGCGGCGTGATCTCGAGCGTGTAGGCCGCGTAGTTCGTCGCGAGGAGCACGCCGTTGCGGTCCACGATAATGCCGCGATTGGGCACGATCGGCACGATCGAGATGCGGTTGGCCTCGGCGAGCGTGCTGTAGTAATTGTGCTGTATGACCTGCAGGTAAAAGAACCGTGCGAACAGCAGAAAAAACATACAGAGCACGGCGCCGGACGCGATCGCGAGCCGCAGCCGGAAGTGGTAGATCTCCAGGCGCAGATTCCTGAGCTCAACACCCGGGTTGATCGTCAGTTCAGACACGGTCGGGATCGGGCGTTGGCCGCTGCGGAAGTTTGAACAGGAATGACAGCGCGGGCCACAGCGCGGCGGCGGTCAGGCTGCCGATGAAATAGCTCAAACCCGGAAAGGCGGCGCCGGCGAGCATGCGCACGGCGAGTACCAACACGTCGTTCAAGAGCAGCAGCACGAGCACGTGCAGAACCTGATCGCGCAGCGTGAACATCAGTACGCGTCGATGCAGGACGATGGCGGCAAACGCGAGCACCGAGTACGCGAGCGCGTGCTGGCCAAAGAGGCTGCCCTCGGCGACGTCCATGACGAGTCCGAGCAGCCAGGCGCAGGTAAAGCCGACCTTGCGCGGTTGCTGTATGCACCAGTACAGCACTACCAAGGCGACGAAATCGGGTTTGACTGCCAGCCACCACCCCGACCACGGCAGCACGTTGATCAGCAGCGCCGCAAAGAACGTAAAAACGATGAATGCCGCACGCACCGGCAGCAGGATTTCGTGCGGGGCGATGTCGCGTGCTTGCATCAGCCGCCCCTGCGCGATTTTTTGGCGCGCGCCGGTTTGGCTTCCTCGGCCGGTTGAGCGGGCGCCTTGTTTTCCCAATTTAACACCAGCACCTGGCCGTGGCTCGTCACGCCCGCGAGCGGCTTGCACGTTATACGCGCGAAGAGATACGCCGCGTTGCGCTCGACATTGGAGACTTCGGCCACCGGCAGGCCCGGCGGGTAGACGCCGTCGATGCCCGAGGTCACGAGCTGGTCGCCATTTTGAAAGTCGGCGTTTAGCGGGATGAACTTCAATTCGAGCTGATCGTCGACACCGGTGCCACCGAGCACGGCGCGTAGCCCATTGCGCAGGCTGACTACCGGCACGGCCTGTTCCTTGTCGGTGATCAGGGTGACGTCCGCAAGCCACGGATAGACGCGCGTCACCTGACCGACGACGCCGATGTGGTCGATGACCGGCTGCCCGGCTTTGACGTCGTGCTGTTGGCCTTTGTCGATGATAACTTTGCGCGTGAATGGATCGCGCGCGGCGTAAAGCACTTCGGCAAACACGGTGCTCTCGGGGAAGCGCTGGCGCGCCGCCAGTATGTCGCGCAAATGGGTGTTTTCGGCGGCAAGTGCCGCGTATTTTCTGAGCGTCACCGAATCGTGCAGGCTCTGCGCGGATAGTTTGGAATTTTCGGCGCGCAGCGCCGCCTGCGTTACGAAGAATTCCGCGAGGCTGTCAAGCAGCGCGCGCGGTGCCCCGGCAATGCGCTGCAACGGGTAGATGATCACGGAAACCGCCGTGCGTATGCCTTCGAGGTAGCCATAGCGCGCATCGGAAATCAACAGCGCAATCGACAACAGCGAACACAACAGCAGACGAATGAGGGGAGTGGGCCCGCGCTTGAAAAATGGCGGCGGAGTGTGTTCCATCAGCCGTGAGGCGAGAGGGGGGAAGCGGGAGGCGATTCAAGGCGGTGGTTTTTCGCCTTACTGCTCACGCTTCACTCCTCACGCGCGTCAGTCATCGGTGAAGATGCTGCCGAGCTTTTCCATTTTCTCGAGCGCCAGGCCAGAGCCGCGCACCACGCAGGTCAGCGGGTCTTCGGCGACGATCACCGGCAGGCCGGTTTCCTCCATCAGCAGGCGGTCGATGTCACGCAGGAGCGCGCCGCCGCCGGTGATGACCATGCCTTTTTCCGCGATGTCGGCCGCCAGTTCCGGCGGCGTCTGTTCGAGCGCGGATTTGACGGCGCTGACTATGCTGTTGAGTGGTTCGGTCAACGCTTCGAGAATCTCATTGGATGAAATCGTGAAGCTGCGCGGGATGCCTTCGGCGAGGTTGCGGCCCTTGACTTCCTTTTCGCGCACTTCCGAGCCGGGGAACGCGGAGCCGATTTCCTTTTTAATATTCTCGGCGGTAGTTTCGCCGATCAGCATGCCGTAGTTGCGGCGGATATAGTTGATGATCGCTTCGTCGAATTTGTCGCCGCCGACCCGCACCGAGCCCTTGTAGACCAGACCGCCCAGGGAAATGACGCCGACTTCCGTGGTGCCGCCGCCGACGTCGACGATCATCGACCCCGTCGCCTCGCCGACCGGCAGTTCGGCGCCGATGGCGGCCGCCATCGGCTCCTCAATCAGGTAGACCCGCGACGCGCCGGCGCCGATCGCCGACTCGCGTATCGCGCGCCGCTCCACTTGCGTCGAGCCGCACGGGACGCAAATGATGATGCGCGGACTCGGCGAAAAGAGGCGCGAGTCGTGCACTTTCTTGATGAAGTGCTTCAACATCTGCTCGGTCACCGTGAAGTCGGCGATCACGCCGTCTTTCATCGGGCGTATCGCCGTGATGTTGCCGGGCGTGCGGCCCAGCATCTGTTTTGCCGCGAGGCCGACTTCCTGGATGACTTTCTTGCCGTTGGGGCCGCCTTCCTGCCGGATTGCCACAACCGACGGTTCGTTTAGCACGATGCCTTTGCCGCGCACATAGATTAGCGTGTTGGCGGTGCCGAGGTCGATCGCCAGATCGTTGTTGAAGTAGCCGCTCAAAAAACCGAACATAACTGGTTCCGAAGAAAGGAAAAAACGCTCTAATTTAGCGTTGTATAATACCTGATTACACGGGAATTTTTAAGCGAAAAAGCACGCGTACCATGGCCTTGACGCTGGACGACGTAAAACGCATCGCGCAGCTTGCCCGCATTGAACTCGCGCCGCACGAAGCGGGCGAGGTCTTAAGCCGATTGAGCGATATCTTCAGTCTGATCGAAGCGATGCAGGCGGTCGACACCGCCGGCGTGGAGCCGATGTCGCACGCGCAGGATATGATGCTGAGCATGCGCGATGACATCGTTACCGAGACCGACCAGCATGCCTTGTTTCAATCGATTGCGCCGCAGGTCGAGGCCGCTCTTTACCTGGTGCCCAAGGTTATCGAGTAAGGCGATAAGTGCGAGGAGTAAGGCGTGGGGTATTAGGCGCAAAGCGCCTCTTCTCACCGCTACTTCCTTACACCTCACGTTTTCATGCTGAATCTCACGCTCACACAACTCGCCGCCGAGCTCGCCGCCAGGCGCGTGTCCAGCGTTGAGGTCACGCAGTTTTTCCTCAAGCGAATCAATACGCTGGGCAAAACGCTCAATGCTTTTATCAGCGTCGATGACGAACGCAGTCTGGATGCGGCGCGCGTCGCCGACGCGCGGATCGCGCAAACCGCGGCGGGGCCGCTGACCGGCATCCCGGTTGCGCATAAAGATATTTTCTGCACCAGGGGCTGGCTCACGACGTGCGGTTCGAAAATCCTGTCGAATTTCGTGGCCCCTTACGACGCGCACGCCATCGAACTATTCAATCGAGCGGGTGCGGTGATCGCGGGCAAGACCAACATGGACGAGTTTGCGATGGGGTCGTCCAACGAGACTTCGTATTACGGGCCGGTCAAGAATCCGTGGGACGCCGCTGCCGTTCCTGGCGGCAGCTCCGGCGGTTCCGCGGCGGCGGTGGCCGCCCGTGTGGTGCCGGCAGCGACGGGTACGGACACCGGCGGTTCGATCCGCCAGCCGGCGGCGCTGTCGGGAGTGTGCGGACTTAAGCCCACTTATGGCGTGGTATCGCGCTACGGCATGATCGCGTTCGCGTCCAGTCTCGATCAGGCCGGGCCCATTGCGAAAACCGCCGAAGACCTCGCCTTGATGATGAACGTGATGGCGGGACATGATGCGCGCGATTCGACGAGCCTCAAGCGCGCGACCGAAAACTATGCGCGCGACCTGACCTGTTCCGTGCGGGGACTGCGGATCGGGCTGCCGGCGGAATTTTTTGCCGCCGGCCTGGCGCCGGACGTTGCGCGGGCCATCGAGCAGGCAGTGGCGGAATTCAGAAAGCTCGGTTGCGAGACGGTCGAGGTGTCATTGCCGAACATGCAGCTGTCGGTACCCGTGTACTACGTGCTCGCACCGGCGGAGGCATCGAGTAATCTGTCGCGATTCGATGGCGTGCGCTATGGCTACCGCGCGCCGGAGTATGCCGATTTGCTCGACTTGTATCAAAAGACCCGCGCCCAGGGCTTCGGCGCGGAAGTCAAACGCCGCATCCTGATCGGCACTTACGTGCTGTCGCACGGCTACTACGATGCCTATTACATCAAGGCGCAGAAACTGCGCCGGCTGATCGCGCAGGATTTCGTTGCTGCATTCACGAAGTGTGACGTGATCGTGGGGCCGACGAGCCCGACCACTGCGTTCAAACTCGGCGAAAAGGCGGGTGACCCGGTGCAGATGTATCTGTCGGACATCTATACAATTGCCGTCAATCTCGCGGGCCTGCCCGGCATGTCGATTCCCGCCGGGTTTGGAGACAAAAACCATCCGGTCGGCTTGCAGATCATCGGCAATTATTTCGCCGAAGCGAAGATGCTCAACGTCGCGCACCAGTACCAGCAGGTGACCGATTGGCATATGCGCATGCCGCCAGGTATCGCATGAAGTGGGAAGTCGTCATCGGGCTGGAAACGCACGCGCAATTGTCCACGCACGCGAAGATATTCTCGGGTGCGTCGACGGCGTTTGGCGCGAGCCCGAACTCACAGGCGAGTGCGGTCGACATCGCACTGCCGGGCGTGTTGCCGGTACTTGAATCGCGGCGCGGTGGAGCGCGCGATCCGCTTCGGGCTTGCCGTCAACGGAAAAATCAACCGCCGCTCGGTTTTCGCGCGCAAGAATTATTTCTATCCGGATCTGCCCAAGGGCTACCAGATCAGCCAGTACGAATTGCCGATCGTCGAGGGCGGCACGCTCGACTATGTTGTCGGGCGAACAGCAGAAAACGGTGCGGCTGACGCGCGCGCATCTCGAAGAGGACGCCGGCAAGTCATTGCACGAGGATTTCCAGGGCATGAGCGGCATCGATCTGAATCGCGCCGGCACGCCGTTGCTCGAAATCGTGACCGAGCCCGACATGCGTAGCGCGGAAGAAGCGGTCGCCTACGCCAAAACGCTGCATACGCTGGTGCGCTGGATCGGCATTTGCGACGGCAACATGCAGGAAGGCTCGTTCCGCTGCGACGCCAATGTATCGGTGCGGCCGGCGGGGTCGGACAAGCTCGGCACGCGCTGCGAGATCAAGAATCTCAATTCCTTTCGTTTCATGGAGCAGGCGATCAGGTTCGAGGTCCGCCGCCAGATCGAACTGCATTGAAGACGGCGGCACCGTCGTGCAGGAAACCCGGCTCTACGATCCTGACAAGGACGAAACGCGTTCGATGCGCTCGAAGGAAGACGCGATGGACTATCGCTACTTTCCCGACCCTGATCTGCCGCCGCTCGAGGTCGCGCAAAACTGGATAGACGAGATTGCCGCGCGCGATGCCGGAACTGCCGCAGGCGAAGCGCGAACGATTAGCGGCCGACTACGGGCTAAAGCCATTGGATGCCGCCATGCTGACGCAGTCGCGGGAGTGGTCGGATTATTTCGAGGCGGCGCTTTCTGCATTAGATCCAGAGGACCAAGAAGTTGGTGCCAAGCAAGTTGCGAACTGGATGATTGGCGAGCTTGCAGCCGCACTCAATCGCAGCGAACTCGACATCGCATACTCGCCTGTCGCCCCGGCGGCGCTTGCCGGGCTGCTCCGGAAAAACGCTGACAACACGCTCAACAACAAGATGACGAAGGAAGTGTTTGCCGCGATGTGGGCCGGCGAAGGCGACGCCGATACAATCATCGAGAAACACGGTCTGAAGCAGATTTCCGACAGCGGCGAAATCGAGAAAATCGTCGATCAGGTTCTCGCCGCCAACGCGCAGCAGGTCGCGGATTACAAGAGCGGCAAGGAAAAAGCCTTCAATTCGCTGGTGGGCCAGGTCATGAAGGCGTCCAAGGGCAAGGCCAATCCGGCGCAGGTCAATGCGCTGCTGAAGCAAAAACTGGCCGGCAACTAAAGTTACTTTTTCGCGGGCGCCCGCCGGGCGCGGGTGCCGCTTGTGCCACCGGCTTGGTGCCGCCTGCTGCGGATGCAGGCGCGGTCGCCGGTGCGGTCGTCGGCGCCGGTGCAGTGCTCGTCAGCTCGGCGAAACGTTTTTTCATTTCGTCATACTGCTGGTTCAGTTCCACGATATCCTTGCGTTTCTGCGCGATCTGGCTCTGGATTTTCGTCTTCGCCGCTTCGGCGCGGTCGTAATCCTCCTGCAGCGAATCCGGCACCGGCTTGTTTTCCTTTTTGAACTGCCTCGATGCGGGCGCTCGCGTCGGCCTGGCGGTCGTTCGCGTTCTTGAGATTGGTCTGCTGCGCTTCGATGTTCGACTCGATCAGCTGGATGTCGCGATTGCGTTTGAGGTCGATTTCATTGACCGTGGTAAACGTATCGAGCAGCGCCTTGTCCTTGCGCCGTTGCTCGGCTGCCGCTTGAGTTTCCGCCTGTTTGCGATCGAGCTTCCGCCTGCTTCGCCTTTTTTTGCTCCGCCGTCAGCGTCGCGTCGGATTGCTTGACCGCAACCCCACGCTTGTTGATTTCCCGGGTGGCGTTGTCCTGATATTCGGGCGGCACCTTGTCGCCGCAACCGACGGTCTTGCCCGACTTGTCCTTCCAGCACACGATATTGCCGCTGCCCTGTGCGAGCGCCAGCGCCGACCCGACCGCGACTAACAGGGCAAACAGGGAAACCGCTCGTAAGCTAAGCATGCGCCGGAACTCCGTATTGTTCGCGGTATTTGTTTACCGCGGTCAGGTTGGCGGACATCCCGCGGTCCATTTGCAAATAGGCGACCAGATCGTCCAGCCTGGCGATGCTGATCACCGGTATTTCGTAATAACGCTCAACCTCCTGAACGGCTGACAGTTCGCCGGTGCCGCGCTCCATGCGGTCGAGCGCGATCGCAACGCCGCACGGCACGGCGTGCGCCGCCTTGATGATGCCGACCGACTGGCGCACCGAGGTGCCGGCCGAAATCACGTCGTCGATGATCAGCACGCGGCCTGCGAGCGGCGCGCCGACGACCATGCCGCCTTCGCCGTGGTCCTTTTCTTCCTTGCGGTTGAAGCTGTAGCGCACGTTGCGTCCCGCATCGGCGAGCGCCATGGACACCGCCGCGACCAGCGGGATGCCCTTGTAGGCGGGGCCGAACAGCATGTCGAATTCGATGCCGGCGGCGAGTATGGCTTTCGCGTAAAATTGCGCCAGCTGCTTGAGCGACTGGCCGTCGTAAAACAACCCGGCATCGAAAAAGTACGGCGACATGCGGCCCGCCTTGGTCTTGAACTGACCAAAATAAAGCACTTTTTGCGCCACCACGAACCGGATGAATTCGTGTCTGAAATTGTCCGGCATGAAACTCCTGCAAAGACTCTAAACACCACGAAAACATTATGTTACGCGTAATCACCCTGAACCTCAACGGTATCCGCTCGGCAACCGCCAAAGGGTTGCTGCGCTGGCTCGCGCGCCAGAAGGCCGACGTGGTCTGCGTGCAGGAGTTGAAAGCGCAGGCGGCGGACATGACCGCGGAGATGCTGGCGCCGCACGGTTTTCACGGGCATTTCCATTACGCCGAGAAAAAAGGCTACAGCGGCGTCGGACTTTATTCGAGGCAGCAAGGCCGACCGCGTGAGTGAAGGCATAGGCGTGCGCGAGTTCGATGCGGAAGGCCGTTACGTGCGCGCGGACTTCGGCAAGCTCTCGGTGATCTCGGTCTACCTGCCATCGGGTTCGAGCGGCGAGCATCGCCAGCAGTCGAAGTTCCGCTTCATGGCCGAATTTTATCCGCACCTTGACGAACTCGCGCGGGAAGGACGTGAATTCATCGTGTGCGGAGACTGGAATATCGCGCACCAGGAAATCGATCTCAAGAACTGGCGCGGCAACCGCAAGAACTCGGGATTTCTGCCCGAGGAGCGCGCGTGGCTGACGCGGATTTTCGACGAGCTCAAATTCGTCGACGTGTTCCGCCGCGTCGACCAACGCGCCGAACAATATACCTGGTGGTCGAACCGCGGCCAGGCGTGGGCGAAGAATGTCGGCTGGCGCATCGATTATCAAATCGCGACACCCGCCATCGCGGCCTGCGCGCGCAAGGCAAAGATCTACAAGGACCAGCGCTATTCCGATCACGCGCCGCTGACGATCGATTACGATTACTCGCTGTGACGCGCCAAGCCGGTGAGACCTTTATGAGCCTGCATTCCGCCGCCGAAATCGGCATGCCGCTTGCCGCGGTCGACACGCCGTGCCTCATGCTGGAGCTCGACGCGTTCGAGCGCAATCTGCGGCGCCTGCCGGAGTCGTTGCACGGCAGGAACATCCGCCTGCGGCCGCACGCGAAAAGCCACAAGTGTCCGGAGATCGCGCTGCGCCAGATCGCGCTCGGCGCGGCCGGCGTCTGCGTGCAAAAAGCGAGCGAGGCCGCGGCGCTCGTCGACGGCGGCGTGCGGGACGTGCTGATCGCCAACGAAGTGGTCGGCGCGCCGAAAGTCAAGCTCGTCGCCGAGCTCAACCGGCGCGCGCACGTCGCGGTGTGCGCCGACGACGCCGGCAATGTCGCCGCGCTTGAGGCGGCGGCGCGCGCCGCGGGCGTGACGCTCGACGTGCTCGTCGAGATCGACGTCGGCGCCGGACCGCTGCGGCGTGCAACCGGGCGCGCCGGCGGTGGTTCTCGCGCAACAGATTTCCGCGTGCGGCAATCTGCGGTTTGCCGGCTTGCAGGCGTACCAGGGCTCGGCGCAGCACATCCGCAAGGTGGCCGAGCGGCGCGATGCCATCACGCGCGCGGTCGAGCACGTGCGCGCGACGACGCGCTTGTTGGGCGAAGCAGGCATCCCGTGCAATTACGTGACGGGCGCCGGCACCGGCAGCTATATGTTCGAGGCGGCGAGCAGCGTTTATCACGAGTTGCAGGCGGGCTCCTACATTTTCATGGATGCCGACTACGCGAAGAACGAATGGACCGAAAGCGGCATTCCGCAGTTCGAGCACAGTCTGTTCGTGTGGACGACGGTCATGAGCACGCCCGGCCCCGGGCGGGCTGTCGTCGATGCCGGGCTCAAGGCCTCGAGCGTGGATTCAGGCATGCCGCGCGTCGCCGACTACGCCGACGTCGAATACGTGAAAGCGTCGGACGAACACGGCGTGCTGCAGATCACGGGCGCGACGCGCTTCAAGGTCGGCGACAAGCTGAAACTCATCCCCGGGCATTGCGATCCGACGGTCAATCTCTACGACTGGTTCGTGTGCATGCGCAACGGCCGCGTCGAGGCGCTGTGGCCGATCACCGCGCGCGGCGCGTTGTTATGATCTGAGTAGGCAGCTAATGTATTCTATGCGTTCGGACCTCAGAACGGATTGACTGTTTTTTGCCTGGTGTAGTGCATGTAGCCGATGCTGGCGCCCGCGCGCAGGCCGACGCCGAGCCGGATGGGCGCAAGAATGATTTTGTCGCGCTGCTGGTAGTTGATGCCCACTCCGCCGACGTAGTAGAAACTGCCGTCAACCGACGGGAAGCGCTGGAAGAGGTTATCGGAGTTCGGCAGGTGGTAGACGAGCACAAAAACCTTGGACGCATTCGCGCCCAGATCGAACCCGATGGACGGTCCCTGCCAGTAGACCTTTCTAGACGTCCCCGCTTTGAGTTTCAGCGTGCCATTGCCGTAGCGCAAGCCCACCGTGATTGCGCCGCTGGCTTCCTCGCCCTTGATATAGCCGTTCGGCCGGCCGTGCTCCTTGAATGCCTTCTCGATTACCTTGGCCAGCCCTTCGGTGCTTGAGCCGAAGAAGTCGGCCGCGTCCTTGAGGATGGAATCCTGATCGTAGGTGTCCTTGTCGGCGTCCTTCGCGGGTGTATCAGCCGCAGCCGCGGGCACCCCGGCGAGCAGCGAAGCGAACAGGGCAAATTGCAGTAACCTTGCGCACCAGCGCGTATGCCAGGTTGGCGAATGTTTTGACATGGTGACCTCCAATGGATGGTTCAATAAAGTAAATGCTTCACTTGAACTCGCTCGACGCAAAGGTCAAACGGGTTTCCGTCCGCCAATGATTCTGAGTAAGACAATGACGATAGCCAACACCAGCATGGCCGTGATCAGAAGTGAAAATTACCGGCGCCGAAGACGCCGATCAGTCCGATGACGATCAGATAAACGGCGACGATAACGTTCAGCAGCCGGGGCATGACGAGAATCAGAATCCCGGCGATCAGCGATACGAGCGGGGTGAGACCGAGGTTGATAGTCATGACGGCGTGCTCACTTGTCAGTTCTTCTTCGACAGGGCGAATGCAAGGAAGCACACGCCGCCGCCGACCAGCAGCCAGCCGAGAATCGGCGACAAAGACACCGTATGCTCGCGTTCGGCGGTCGCCGTGATCGGCCCGATTTTGAGAACCTCCTCCGTCGTCGTATAGGTGTAGTGGTCGTAGCCGAGAACTGCCGCGCCTATGACCAACAGCGCAATGCCGATGAAGAGGGTGTTTTTCATGTTGTGCTGACTCCTGGACCTGCGTCCGATAATGAACGAAATTTTCTGGATGCGGTACAACATTTACACCGATAACGGTGCCGGCTCCGTACGGTCCCGTACATTAGTCCATACATTTGATGGTCGGTGGGGAGGCGCACAGGTGGCGCCCTACCGGATGCGGTTCATCACCCTTGCGGTGACGGGTTGCACCTGCTTCCCGTCAATCCCGGGGTTTGATATTCCCGTCGTTTGTTATGTGTGATGGCGCACAGAGCGCGGGAAGACGGCGGGGTATAACCTCCAGACGGCGTGCAATCGACGGCGGGTTGGCAGTCAGCCTGCGCGGGGATTGTTTGTCAGCATCAGGCCACCGGTGCCCGAACCACTGCCGCGACCTATTCCCGATTTGAACGGAGTCTGTGCCATGCCCGCGAACAAACCTGATTCCGCCGCCGTCGACAGGGCCGCCGGCGCGGCGCCTGTCATCGCTGAGGTCAGGCGTGAGGAGGTTCTGCGTACAGACCGGGGCGTTGCAGGATGCCATTTTCGAAAGGTCGATGAATTGATGGACACGCTGGATGTCGCACTGGCGTTTGCGGAAAAAGACGCCGCTCTTAGTCACAGCCTGACTGCGCATATGCAAAACTGAGCCGCGGCTTGACTTTCGCCGGACGTCGCCGCCGGACACGAAGCCCGTACGGCGTCTGGCGTTCGACCGAAGTTAGTACTCGGTGGTGCGATTTTCGCGGTTCTGGACGCGCGATGTGCCGCCAAGTTCATTGCAGTATTTGCACAAAGGTACCCGATGTCAGCCCATGTTTTCGAATCCGCCATACTCGACGACGACATTACGGTGGAAGTCATTGCCGAGGTCAGGCGCGAAGCTGCGCTGCTCAAGACGGGAGCGCTGCAGAACGCGATTCTGAACAGCGCCAACTTCTCCTCCATCGCCACCGACGAGAAGGGCGTCATCCAATTGTTCAATGTCGGCGCCGAGCGCATGCTGGGCTACACGGCGGCCGATGTGGTGAACAGGATCACGCCGGCCGATATTTCCGATCCGCAGGAACTGATCGTGCGCGCCACGGCGCTGAGCCTCGAGCTGGCAACCCCGATCACGCCGGGCTTCGAGGCGCTGGTTTTCAAGGCCTCGCGCGGCATCGAGGACATTTACGAGCTGACCTACATCCGCAAGGACGGCAGCCGCTTCCCGGCGGTCGTGTCGGTCACGGCGCTGCGCGATGCCCAGGGCGGAATCATCGGTTATCTGCTGATCGGCACCGATAATACCGCGCGCAAGCAGGTGGAAGCCGAGCAGATGCTGCTCGATCAGCGCCTGCGCGACCAGCAGTTCTACACGCGCTCGCTCATCGAATCCAATATCGACGCCCTGATGACCACCGATCTGCGCGGCATCATCACCGATGTCAATCAGCAGATGGAGGCGCTCACCGGCTGCACGCGCGATGAGCTGATCGGTGCGCCGTTCAAGAACTACTTTACCGATCCGGAGCGTGCCGAGGCGGCCATCAAGCAGGTCTTGCGCGAAAGTAAGGTCACCAATTATGAGCTTACCGCGCGCGCCAGGAATGGCAAGGAAACCGTGGTGTCTTACAACGCGACCACTTTGCACGACCGCGACCGCAAGCTGCGGGGCGTGTTTGCCGCGGCGCGCGACGTCACGGAACGCAAACGTTTCGAGTTGACGTTGCAGGAAAACAACATCGAATTGGAGAGCGCCATTGCCGCGGCGGACAAGGCCAATCTCGCGAAATCGGATTTCCTGTCCAGCATGAGCCACGAGCTGCGCACCCCGCTCAATGGGATCCTCGGTTTCGCCCAGTTGATGGAGTCCGATTCCCCGCCGCCGACGCCCGCGCAGAAGGCGAGCATCGACCAGATTCTCCAGGCCGGGTGGTATCTCCTGGAACTGATCAACGAAATCCTCGATCTCGCGCTGATCGAATCCGGGAAGCTTTCGATTTCGCTGGAACCGGTATCGCTGGTCGACATCATGCTCGAATGCCAGTCCATGATCGAGCCGCAGGCGAAAAAGCGCAACATCCGCATGAGCTTTCCCCGCTTCGACCATCCGTGCTTTGTCAGTGCCGACCGGACCCGGGTGAAACAGGTGCTCATCAACCTTCTGTCCAACGCGATCAAATATAACCAGACGGGAGGATCCGTGGCCGTGGAATACGCCGCGAGCCCGCCGCACAGCATTCGCTTCAGCATCAGGGACACCGGCGCAGGATTGCCGCCGGAGAAGCTGGCGCAATTGTTCCAGCCGTTCAATCGTCTCGGACAAGAGGCCAGCGCCGAGGAAGGAACCGGCATCGGCCTGGTGGTGACCAAGCGGCTGGTCGAGCTGATGGGCGGTGCAATCGGCGTGGCAAGCACCGTCGGCGAAGGCAGCGTGTTTTGGATCGATTTGGTGGTGGCCCCTGCGCCGCAACTTGCCGTTAACGAAGCTGAACACACCGCTGCGGGCCAGCCGCAAGCCCGGAACGGCGCCGCGCTGCGCACCCTGCTCTATGTCGAGGACAATTCGGCCAATCTGCAACTGGTCGAGCAGATCATCGCGCGCCGCCGCCCCGACCTGCGCCTTTTGACCGCGGTGAACGCAACTCTGGGCATCGAGCTTGCGCTCGCCGCACTGCCGGAGGTGATACTGATGGACATCAATCTACCCGGCATGAGCGGCACCGAGGCCATGAAAATCCTGCACAATGACCCGGCAACGGCCCACATCCCAGTTCTTGCCTTGAGCGCCAATGCGATTCCCCACGACATCGAGCGCGGACTGCAGGCGGGATTTTTCCGCTATCTCACCAAGCCGATCAAGGTCAACGAGTTCATGGACGCGCTGGATGTGGCACTTGAATTCGCGGCGACCAAAAATGGTTAGGACAAGTAATTTGAATCAACGCAGTTGAGACTCCGGTCGCGCGCGAGCTCGTTGCTCAGCCACGGCGCCAACACTTTCAACGATCGAAATATCAAAGCTCACTATCCAGCGGCAGCAACGACAACAGCTTGACCTTCCGTCTCTGCTCGTCGCTGCGCGCGGGTTCCCTGTCGTATTCAACGGCTTTGCCGTCTTCCTCGGTGCGCCAGACCAAACGCGGCGAGTTTCCCCCGTCTCGCGGGAGCGCAGCATCAGTTCGTAGCTGTTGGGCGGACTCACCATCGATTCGAAGCGCGCCGCGGCTTGCTGCGCGAGCTCGGGGCTGTCGATGATCAGACCGATCTCGGTATTCAGATGCATCGAACGCTGATCGAAGTTCATCGAGCCTATGAACAGCCTCTGGCGGTCGAACACGAACAGCTTCGCGTGCAATGAATAGTTTCCGTAACGCGTCATCTTTGCCGTCTGGCCGCTGCCTCTGGCATTGCCCAGCAGCGAGCGCACCTCATAGAATTCCGACGCCCTCTTCGAGCAGGGGCAGGCGATAGCGCATGTAACCGGAATGAGCCAGCAGTACGGTGGTCGATTCGAGCGAGTTGGTCAGGACGCGAACGCGCACGTTGCGTTTGCGCAGGTCGGCGAACAACTGCATTCCTTCGTCCCCGGGTATGAAGTACGGCGTGATCATCAGCAACTCGGATTGCACCGCCGCCGCGGCCTTGGCCACCGGCCGGTGCATCAGCCTGCCCACCATCTCGCCTTTTTCCACGCGCTTCTTTTCCGGGCTGTCGTAGACCAGTTGCGCATGCGCCCAGACGAGCGGCAACTTGCCGGAGAGCATCCCGGCCAGCGGCTCGCCGGTCGCAACGCGGCTCGCATAATCGGTCCCGTCCGCCTTCACCTGCTGGCGATGTTCGGTCAGGACCTTGCGATACTCGGCCAAAGCGGCATCCGACGTCGTCCCCTTCGCCAAGGGCGCGGACCGGAATCGCGATGGCGCAGTTCCAGAATTCGTCGAATGTCGCCGAGAGCGCTTTGACGATCGGCCCCGCGGCAAAGACATCGTCATCGGCCATCTGGGATTCCGGATCGATCTGAAAATATTGATCGCCGATATTGCGCCCGCCGATCAGCGCGATCGCGTTGTCCACGACCATCAACTTGTTGTGCATCCGGTAGTCGAGCCGCGAATTGCTGAACGCGAATTCGAGCGCGCGAAAAAACACGGAATGACCGCGATACGCGAACGGGTTGAATAATCCGGACTTCAATCTGCGGGTGTGCGTCCAGCGCCACGAGCTGCTCATCGCCTGCAATCGTTTCGCCGTCGTCGACCAGCACGCGCACGCGCACGCCGCGGTCGGCCGCTCGCAGCACGGCCTCGGTCAGCAACTGGCCGGTCTCGTCCGCGCGAAAAATAAAGTATTGAAGGTCGAGGGTTCGCTCGGCGGCATTGACCATTTGCACCCGGGTCAGGAACCCGTCGACGCCGACCGCCAGCATGCGAAACCCGGAATTTCCCGCGTGTTCGCGCGCCGCGATCTGCAAACTGGCGGCCGAAGCGGGTCTCTTCAGGCTGGGCGAGGGCCGACGAGGCGGTCTTGGGATAATCGGAACCGGGCGGCAGCGACGCGCATCCGCCGAGGAAAGCGGCGGCGAGAATGGCGAACAAAAGGCGAGTAGCCATATTACGACCCATCGATAAATCTCAGAAAAGGAAACATCAGTTCATGCCGGCACTGCGCCCGCAACACGCCGTTCGGCGGCGCTAGGCGTGACGATATTTTTTCTACGGTCGCTTCCAACTTGCGTCGGGATCGAAGGCGGACATCCGCGAGGCAATCGCCGGCGTGTTCTTGCCAAGATTTTTCTCGTGCACGACACCATCCTGGTTGACGATGAACGTCATAACGCCTGAGGCACCGTAACGCGCCGGGTACGCGATGACGCCAAAGCCGCCGCGCATCCTGCCATTGACGCGATAGTCGTACGCGCCACCCGGCGCGTGCCTGCCCTGGCGGGTGACGATCCGGTAGAAATAGCCGTGGTAAGGCGCAAGCGAACCGGCGTCCGTGCCGGTGTAGCCTTCTATCGCCGCGGCCGCGAGCAGTGGACCGAGCGGACTGGGCTGCTCGTCCGCCGTGGTGGGCCAGTAGAGCCCATCGCGCCGGGCGGGCGTGCTCACGAGCCTGGACGCGTAGTGCCGGATGCCATCGCCGTCCGGATCGCGTGCCGCGTATTCGCGTTCGGCGTCAACGATCGCAAGGCAAACCTGAATCGCCGCCAGTTCGTTGCGGCCGATGCGGCGAGCGAGAATTTCCGCTCCGCCTTGGCGGGTATCGAAACGCCAGCCGCCATCGCTGGATCGCGCCAGCGGAATCGGCAGCGGCCACTCGTCCTTGCCCATCACGAGTGTTGCGCGCGCGCCGCCTTCGCGCACGAGCCGGTTGGCCTCGCCGTAGGCTTTGACGAATGCCTCGCGGTTCCGCGCATCGGCAACTGCGTCGCCCGAGCTGATCAGTTGGCTGCCGTTCGATCCTAATATCGCAAGCAACGTCGACTGGTCGTTCGACTTGACGGCTTCATAGAGTGCGGCGGCTCCCGCCTCGGGCGAGGCGAAGCTTTGTTGCACCGCCGTTGCCGCCCAGGCGACGGGCGCCATGACGAGCAGCATCAATGCGCAAATTGCCCCGTGCAGCCCGCTCCGGCGGTTGCACGCGCGACTAACGGTTATTCTGGGCCTATTCACCATATTTACCTCGAGGCAATTGAATTGACAAAATGTTGCGGGATCACTTGGCGTCCGACCCTTTGCCTTTTTCGTCGCGTGCCTTTTCAGGAGGCCGCGGCGTGGCGACATGCGCAGGCGGCGGTGGTGTGGCGGCGGCCTGCGGGGGAGGAGGTGGTGCGGCGACGCGCTGAGGAGGGGCAGGCGCAGCGACATGCTGGGAAGGCGCGGGAGTAGCGATTCGATCCGGCGGTCGTGGCGTCGGAATGCTGGCGTGGCCGCGTTCGCTGGCGCTGACGTACTTCCGGTCCCCGGCCTACCCCCTCCAGAGCATGCGGCGGCGGCTCGACACTAGGTCGGCTGGCCATGACAGGCGCGCTCGGACGGACCGGCGCGTCGCGCGTCTCTGGGCGGCTAACGGCAGGTGCATTCGTGCGGGCGCTTGGCCCGTTCGCAGCGGGCTGCGGGATGGTACCTACTTCGGGGCGGTTGGTGCGGGTATCGCGTGCCTCAGGACGAGTTGCCGGTGCAACCGCTGTGGGTTGCGTTGGAGTGCGTTCTTCGGGGCGGCTGGTGCGGGTATCGCGTGTTTCCGGACGAGCTGCAGTTGCCGGTGCAACGGCTGCGGGTTGCGGGACGCCGCGTGTTTCCGGCCGCGTGCCGGAACCACTGCGCGCATCCGGCCGATTGCCATTTGCGCCGCGCTGCTCCGAGGCGGTCGGCGCGTGTCCGCGGAAATCGCGCCGCGCCTCCGGCGATGCGGATGCGGGGCTGAATTTTTCGCGCACCGACGCTTCCCGGTACGGCGCGCCGCGGCGATGATCGGGATCGTGTTGCCACGCGGCCGGTGCACGGCTCGCAACGCTCGTGTTGCGCGGGTAGTAGTAGTTATTGACGTTTACCACATTGACGTGGCGTTGCGGCCAGTCAAAAGCGCCGAAGAAAAATTCCGCACCCAGAGTAATGCCCACACCCCACGCAAATCCCGCGCCGAACCCCGGGCGCTCGCGATAGCCTGACCACGGCGCCCAGTACACCGGTGGATACTGCGGCGTGCGCCACGGCCCATAGACCACGGTCGGGTTGTAGTACGGCACATAGGCGAACTGCGGATTCACTTGCTCGATGGCGATGTAACGGCCCCGCGTATCCACCCGGTAATATTCGTTCGAGCGGAGATTTCCAGCGGCATACGCTTGCTGGCGCAGATCCTGTACCGTGTCCATGACTTGCCGCTCTTGATCGAGGAACGCGTCGCCGAGCCGCTCAGTCCAGTCCAGCTTGTCGCTCATCATTCTGAGGATTTGTGGAAATGCGACCATCGATTTGACGCTGGGGTCCCAGTTATTGCGCTCGACCGCGCGCACCGCCCGGTCGCCGCTCAAGCGAGGATTGGCCCGGGACCAACGCTCGGCCTCGACGACCTCGAGCGGATAGGTCGCCGCCATCATGATCTGCGACAGCAGCGCGTCGGGGTACAGCGCAATCGGCGCCAGCATCTGATCGAGTTCCTGCTGCGTGAATGCGGGCGCGTCTTGCGCCGCCGCATGGTTTTGCGGCGCCAGCGAAAATGACACCGCAAAGAGCAGCGCGACCAGCTGAGTCACCATATACTTTGCACGTGCTTTCATGACTAATTCCGATCTCGGCTGTTGGCGGACTGCGCGCGGAACGCGCCGCGCAACGGTTTCGAATATTGCGGTCAAGTTCTTTTTTCGGATCATTCGCTGGCGGCTGCATCCATCGTCGGTCACCGTCATCTGCGCGATTATTATTTCCGCTCCGCGCGAAATGATCTGTTCGCCAGCACACATAAGGCGGACCTATCGACTGGTTGCGGCGGGAGGCTCGACCCGCCAGCCGGTTTTTATTTTGCGTTTGCGGCGGAGGGAAATACTTCGGCCCACCGGCAAGGTGCGGCGCGCCAGTCTTTCATGAACGTGGAGGACTTGGCGCGTTCCTTGTCCGTCGCTTTTTGCGTGATGTCGTCACGCAACGCAATCGCATCGTCGCCGCCGTCGGTGGCCGCGACGCTCGCCCACATTAGCGCAACGCCGAGATCGGTCTCGGCCGTGCCGACCACAGCACTCGCCCGCAACGCGATGTGAAGACCGTGTATCGGATGTCCCGCATACACTTGCGCAAGGCGCAACTGCGCCGGTCCATAGCCCTGCCGCGCAGCCTTGCAATACCAGAAGGTCGCCTTGGGGTTGTCGTAGACCGACACCTTGTCCATGGGGCCGCCGCCGTGGCAGCAATAGGTGTCGCCAAGCTTGTACTGTGCGACGGGATCGCCGGTCGCCGTTTCAGCCAGCAGAGAATCCCGCCTGATGGCGTCGTAACCTTCCTGCGCGCCTTCGACCAGCGGCGTGTAGCAACCCTCGAGCAGCAACGGCGAAGCGAGCAGCGCGAGCAGAAAAAATTTCTTCATAAGAAACGACCGATGTAATGTTCAATGAAATTACCGCTACGCTACCGCAAAGAGTTTTTGCCGTATGTGTGCCAGCGCACGGAGTACCCGTAATGCGAGGCGGACAATTGCGGCTCTGGATCGACTTTCTGCCAGAACCATCAACTCTCAACTTAAAAGGAAACAACAAACCATGAACACCAAACTTGTGACCACCTGTCTCCTGGCCGGCGCGCTGATACTACCGATTGCCGGTTATACCGCCGATGGCGACACCGACCGTTCGTCGCCCAAGGCATTCGTCAAGGACTCGGTAATAACCACCAAGATCAAGGCCGAACTGGCCGAGGAAAAGCTTTCGAGCCTGGTTCGTATTAGCGTCGATACGGACAACAAGGGCATGGTGGTGCTGGGCGGTAACGCTGCAAACCAGAATGCGGTGGACAAAGCCGTTACGATCGCGCACTCGGTAAAAGGGGTTACTTCGGTGCAGAACAACATCAAGATCAAGGCCGACTAATAGCCTGCCGGAGTTGAAACAAGTTACCAGCACCTTGGCGCACGACGTCTCACGTGCCAGGGCACCGGCAAAGAGAAAAGCCCGCGCGAGCGGGCTTTTTTTAGATCGAATATCTTATGCTGATTCCCGTTACGCGGCCGACTATAACCGCGCGCGTTACTACGGGTCATTGCGCGGCGCGTTCGATCTCGCTCAGGCGTTGCTGCCAGCCGGTGAGTTGGCCCCGTGCGTCGTCGTCGCGGTTCGTCGCTCCGTACGTATCCTGTACCCTGCCGGCGAGTTGGCCGTCGGTAAGATCGCCCCAGCGCTCGTTGACGTTGCCGGTGCCTTGCATCCAGCGGTCTTCTGTGTAATCCCGATTCATGGCGTTTGCCTCATGTCGATTCAAGAGCGATGCCGGTCGCGCTTCCGGCGACACGGGAACCCGGCCGCCACGATGCCTGCGATCAACAGCATCGATCATTGCATCCATTATCTCCGTGCGCGCCGGAGAATCCGCGCGCTGGTGTAGCAAGAACCGCCTTGCGGCGGTTCTCTCGAATATTAGTTGCTCAGCAAGAGCTGCGCAATGATGCCGGTGGCGATCGCAATCAGTACATAGTCGCTGCCGGTTTGAACCCAATGGTAACCGCGGGGCGGGGCGCTCAGGTGGTGGCCGCGCCAGTCATTGACCACATATTGTGTGTGGCGGTATTGAGCTGGCAGGCGTTCGCCGCGGTAATAGTTATGGTTCGGACCTGCGCCGCGTTCGTCCCGCCGCTCATTATTCGCATGGCCCGCATGGTCCCGGCGATCCTGCGGGTCGCCGCGATGTGATTGTTCATTGCGACCGCGATCGTTGTGGTCACTATTGCCCTCGGCGAAGGCAAATCCTCCCGTGGTCAAACACAATGCCATGATGGCGGAAACAACTGGTTTACGGTTCATGCGGGCTCCTTTGGGTTTAGAAATACGAAATTCACCGCGCGCACTGTGTCGCGCGCCGTGTGCTGGTTTGCATTACTGCGTGGATATGACTTCACTGCGCTCGTCAGACGCCCACCGAAAATCGACGGTTTTGAGTTTCTCCGTGCCGACGGCGATTGAGCGTTTTTCCGCATTGCCGGCGAAGGTGGCGACGATTTGATACTTGCCCGCCGGTAACTTGGTCAGCATCCACGGCCCTTCGGACAGCGTATCCACCAGCGTTTTGCCTGCGGCGTCAGCGATGCTGACCTTGACGCCGCTCACGTAGTCGCCGGACTTCAACGCGAATACGAGTTTGAGATTGAAGTCCCTGGCGAGCGAACCGAGCCGGTCGAGCGAAGTCGTGCCGACGCCTCCGGACACATAGGAGATACCGCCCAGGGTATGGACGGACTCGTCGCTATTGGCGTTCGTAACGAATGCGAGCGCTACCGCGCCCAGCAGGACCGCCGCTGCTACGGGCGTAAACAATTTCGAATGCGTCATGATGATTCCTCTCTTCTATGGTGGATCAATCGGTCGAGGGTGATTGGTCGGTGCGGCAATTATGTTCCTTGCTTCAGCACGGTCTGTGCGCTGGCGAACCCATGACGTAAATGTCGTGCAGGCCGACATTTACCGTGAGCGGCATTGCGTTTGACGATCGCCGCAACCATCATGTCGCGCAGCCTGTTTGAGTCAAATCCGCGCTACTTGCCGACCCGGACGTCAAGAGTTTTGATTTCAAGGTCGAAACCCGCAAGGGTGAAGTCCAGTTGAGCGGCTTCGTCGACGATCAGAGCCAGATCGACCGCGCGATTGAAGTTGCCCGCGGCATCGATGGCGTGCGCAGCGTCGGCAATGCGACGAATAAACCGCTTTATGCTCGTTAACGCACAGACCGCGTCACCGTAGCGGACGACACTGGCCGCATGTTCAATCGACGCGGCGGATGGTGGCAACTCTGGAGGGTGCTGGCGGTCATATGGACCCTCGTGGCCGGCGCATCCGCATGGATAGATTTGCCCCGTGCACGGTACATGCCGCACGATCCCGAGTTCCTGAGCAAACTCTCGATCGAAGCGTCATCGATTTTGCGCGGCCCCGCGATCGCGGCAACACCGGTCCGTGGAGAACTGGTATGGCCGGAAACCCCGCGTATCGTGCGTATGTTGAACGGCACGCGACTGACATTCCCCGCGCTTACGACCGATAAACTTGCCGCCATCGTCGACAGCGAATATCGCCAACTGCTGAGCGTCCAGGCGGACGAGCAAACGGGACCGTACGTGGTGGAACGGCTGGCGCTTTGGCTGGCGCCGCTCGCGATCGCGGGTATGGCAGCAAGCCTGGTCCGCCGCGGATACCGGTCGCAACTCGTGCGCGGAACAGCTGACAAGACGGACGGCGGCATCATGCGTTCAAGCACAGTCCTGCCGGTTCCCGCGTCGTATCGACGTTCTGCCGATGCGAATGGCGAAGGATCCCGCGTTATGTTCGCCAACGAACGGTGAAGGTCCCGGTAGAAGGTGACAATCGTTTTATTGGCGGGGCGCCGGAAAATTCCGCACTTGATCAACCAACGGCAAGTCACCCAACTTTAGGGAAATGAAAATGAACTGGGATCGCATCGAAGGCAACTGGAACCAATTCAAGGGCAGCGTCAAAGAGCAGTGGGGCAAGCTTACCGATGACCAGATCGAGGTTATCGCAGGCAAGCGCGATCAGCTTGCCGGCACGATCCAGTCGACGTATGGCGTCTCCAAGGATGAAACGGAGAAGCAGCTCAGCGACTGGCAAGAGCGCATGAACAAATTAATTCGTGCCGCTTGAGACAGCGCGGGAGCAATGGTTTTTGCCATGTTTCCACGGATTACGCAGTACTCTCGAATTTACCCTATCAAGGCGGAAGCCGTTTGTTCGGTGGCCATCGAAAAGTGCGACATGTATGCGGAGGGCGCGAAAACCGCGTGTGTGAAGGAAGCGAAGGCACGCTTCAGTCAGTCGTAAGCGTTAGTCTGCGAAGCGTGAAGTGTTTTATAACTGTAATTTGAAAAAGAGGAATCACCATGAAAACGATGCATAGGTTTGCAGTCAGTGCAGTTACGGCAGCGGTGTTGTTCGGTGTGGGCGGTTGCAGCGACATGTCGACGCGTGATAAGGATACCGCGATAGGCGCTGGAATCGGGGCCGTTGGAGGTGCCGTGCTTACGGGCGGCAGCGCCCTCGGCACCGTCGGCGGTGCGGCGGTCGGCGGCTTGATCGGCAACCAGGTCGGTAAAGACAAGAAGTAAACACCCGGAGCCAACGGTGAGCGACGCGCCGGCCCCGAGTGGCCGGCGCGTGGTTGTTTCCGGGATTGGATTCGGCGTCTTGCGTCCGGCGGAAAAGTTCTGCGTCAGGCGCTCTGCGTAAAATCCTGCAGGTTCTTGACGATGCGGTAAGTAAGCCAGCGCGACGGGCGCGAGGCCGGTCAGCATGCGCTGATACGCTTGCCGGGGCACGGCGGCCAGCACCCGATTTGCAGCGGCTGGCCGGTTGGCAGCTGGCCGCGGGTGCGTTTTGCGGGGCAGCGCGGCAGGCAGGTCTCTCGCAACGGGCGACTGATTTTCAAAGAGCATCGGGTTCTCCTCGTGTGACCGCGTCCTGCCAGTGCACCCAACCGACGGCATGCGGATCTGCAAAGCGACAATCAGCGGTCGAGACTAACCACGAACGATTAAAGTGCGCGGTTACGCGATGCCTTTCACGGCAACACGACCGCACTATGGCAATGCGCGAAGATTACCGCGCGAATCTGCGGTTGTATGTTGGCTGGCGTACATAGCGAGATTTTCCGGTTGTATGTGGGTTGTCGTACAGAACGTAGTGGCCGCAAAGGGGAGAATTGCCACAACGATCAGCGGTTCCACGAACTGGCTTTCCAGCGACAGGGTGCCCTGAGTTTCTGCGCGGCGTAAGCAGTTACGCCGCGAAATTGCAAAGGAAATCGACATGCCCACCCAAACCGCCCGATCGCCCTACCTGCTGATGTGGATCGCGGGCGTCGCAGTGATCCTGTTTTGCGCCGCCGGCATAGCGGCCATCATGGGCTGGATTCCAACCTCGATGGGTCGTTCCGGCGACAGTACCGAAAGCGTCAAGTCCGGCAAGCTCTCGACGAATACAGACTATCCTGTCGCGGCGAAAACGCATAAGCGTGCAGAACCGCATACGGCCCCGCTACCTGTGGCTGGTAATACACCGGCCCGAGCGACATGCGTTGACTGCGGCGTGATCGAATCGACGCGGGACGTTTCGAGGAAGGGTGAAGGCAGCGGCATCGGCGCCGTCGGCGGGGCCGTCGTCGGCGGACTACTTGGCAACCAGGTGGGGTCCGGCAGAGGCAACACAGTGGCGACCGCGATCGGTGCGGTGGGTGGAGCAGTGGCCGGCAACGAAGTCGAGAAACGCGTGAAATCAAGCAAGGCCTACGAAGTCACGATACGCCTGGACGATGGGTCGAGCCGCGTCATCAGTGAAGCAAACCCGCCGGCGTGGCGCACGGGGGATCACGTAAAAATAGTAAACAACGTGATTCAGGCCAACCCTTGAGATTTTTGCCCGCGCACGATCGCTAAGTTCAACGCCCGATCCAGGGCACGCAAGGAGAATTACCATGCTGTATACCGTCGCGGTTGTTCTGGTCATCTTGTGGCTCTTGGGCCTCGTTACCTCCTACACCATGGGCGGTCTCATTCATGCGCTGCTGGTGATCGCCATCGTGGTCGTCCTGCTTAGAGTCATCAGCGGGCGCGCCCCTCTGTGACCATGGCTGGAAGCCGCCGACGATCAGCGGGAGATTGATCCACGCGACTTTCCATCGTGCGCGGCCGTCTGTAGTAACTGGAACTTACAGCGGGAGTTATCCCGGCTTTGCCCAGGATGAGGCGGGGTTGCGAAGCCCTGACTTCAGCTTTGAGCGCAGTGAATTCTTACCTCGACCGCATGTTCCAGGCGATCGTCAACCAGGGAACGGCCTCGTCGCGCTGCTCGACGCCGTCAACGGTTACACTGGTCTTGCCGGTCCGCGGCGTGTGTTTGAAGAACGGTGATGTGGTAGACCGTTTCCCGGTAGCGGTAATGCAGCTTGAACGTTTCCCAATCTGCCGGAAGACAGGGCGCAAAGCGCAGTTTGTCGACTTCCAGCTTCAACCCCAGCAGTGATTCCACGATAAGCCGATACATCCAGCCGGCGGATCCCGTGTACCAGGTCCAGCCGCCGCGGCCGGTGTGCGGCGCAACCGCATAGACGTCGGCCGCGACCACATAAGGTTCCACTTTGTAGGTGGCGATCGCCGCCTCGGAATTCGCATGGTTGACCGGGTTGATCATGTCGAACAGTTCCCATGCGCGCCGGCTGTCGCCCAAGGCAGCGAACGCCATCACCGTCCAGATTGCCGCGTGCGTGTATTGCCCGCCGTTTTCGCGCACGCCCGGCACGTAGCCCTTTATGTAGCCGGGATTCAAAGCCGACTTGTCGAACGGCGGATCCAGGAGCTGGATCAGCGCGTGGTCGCGGCGCACCAGGCGCCGGTCCACCGCCGCCATCGCCGTGCGCGAGCGCCTGGGATCGCCCGCGCCGGACAGCACGGCCCAGCTTTGCGCAATGGCATCGATCTGGCATTCGGCGTTGCTCGCCGATCCCAGCGGCGTGCCGTCGTCGAAGTAGGCGCGGCGGTACCACTCGCCATCCCAGCCGTTGCGCTCGATATTCTGGCGCAATTGCGCGGCCTCTCTCTGACAGCGCTCGGCGAAGGACGTGTCGCTGCGCATGCGCGCAAGCTCGGTGAATCGCATCAGCACCTCATACAGGAAGAAACCCAGCCACACGCTTTCGCCTTTGCCGTGTGCGCCCACGATGTTCATGCCGTCGTTCCAGTCACCGGAGCCGATGAGCGGCAGGCCGTGCTCGCCGAAGCTGAGACCTCTCAGGATGGCGCGCACACCGTGCTGGTATAAGCTGGCCGACTCTTCCGAGCGGCCGGGCAAGTCGTAATACGAGTCCTCTTCGGGGTTCACCGCCCGGCCGTCGAGGAAGGGTATGGGTTCATCCAGCACCCCGGTGTCGCCGGTGCTCAGACACGTAGCGGCACATCGCCAGCGGCAACCACAGGTAGTCGTCCGAACAGTGCGTGCGCACGCCGCGATCGGAGGTGGGATGCCACCAATGCTGGACATCGCCTTCGCCGGAACTGATGGGCCGCACAGCGCAGCAGGTGCTCGCGCACGAGCGCGGGCTCGGCATGGATGAGCGCCATCACGTCCTGCAACTGATCGCGGAAACCGAACGCGCCGCCTGATTGGTAGTAGCCGCTGCGCGCCCACAGACGGCAGGCCAGGGTTTGATACACGAGCCAGCCGTTGGTCAGCACGTTGAGCGACTGATCGGGTGTTTCCACCTGCACTGCGCCCAGCGTGTGCTGCCAGTATTGCCGCACTTTTTCCAGCGCGTCGTGCGCCGCCGCCGAGCCGCGGCAGCGCTGCAGCAGCTTGCGCGCATCGTCGAGGTTGCGCCCGGCGCCGAGCCTGAAGATGAACTCACGCTCTTCCCCGTCGGCCAGCTCGAACGCAACCTGGATTGCCGCGCAGGGATCCAGAGCGGCTCCCACCTTGTTGGAAAGTTGCGACGCGCGTCATGGCCGCCGGATTCCTGAGCGTGCCGTTGCGCCCGATGAACTCGGCGCGGTCGCCGCTGAAGGTCCGGGTCTGCGATGTCGTCAACGTCGAAGAACGCAATCCGGTCGGCGAACTCGGTGTTGTATGCGTTGCGTGCGTAGAACGCGCCGCTCACCGGATCGATTTCAGTAATCACGTGCATGGTCGATTTCGGCCGCAGGTCGCCCAGCACCCACTCCACGTAGCCGGTGGCGGAGAGCCGGCGCGCGCGGCCTGACTCGTTGCGCACTTTCAATACCGAGAACTTGACCGCGGCGTCCAGGGCCACGTAGACCGTGAGCTCCGAGCTGATGCCGTCTTCCGCGTGCTCGAAGCTGCTGTAACCGAAGCCGTGCCGGCTGACGTAAGGCGTGGCGCCGCGGCTGGGCAATGGCGTAGGCGACCAGAAGTGCCCGCTTTCTTCGTCACGCAGGTAAAAGGCTTCGCCGCTCGCATCGCTCACCGGATCGTTGCCCCACGGGGTCAGGCGGAACTCATGGGCATTCTCGCTCCAGGTGTAGGCCATGCCGTTCTCGGAGATGACGGTTCCAAAGTGCGGATTCGCCAGCACGTTCACCCAGGGTGCCGGCGTCACGCTGCGCGTGCGCGGTCGTGATGACGTACTCGCGCCCATCGGGGGTGAAGCCGCCGAGCCCGTTGTAGAAGAGCAGATCGCGGCGCGGCGGACGTGTCGGTCGCCGGCAGGTCGGCGCGGTGCGCACGGCTCGGCTTGAAGCGCGGCAAATTCAGATGCGGTGCGCGCACTTCCATGCAGGCCGCGCCGGTTGATTTGGTCCCCCAGCGCTCCCCGCCGGTCGCTGATGATGGCGCGCGCGACCGATTGGACCAGAATGCGATCTTCATCCGATATCTGTTCCGCCGGCGCACGAAGATTCCGCCGGGCCTGTCCATCACGTGGGCTTCGACGCCCGCGGCGATCAGTCCCATGATCTGTTCCTGCAGCAGCTGCCGGTAACCGGCGCGATCTTCATTCCAGATCACCAGGTCCACGGTGAGTCCCTTCAGGCGCCAGTAGGCGTGGGCCTGCACGAGTTGGCGTACCAGATCGATATTCGCCAGGTCGCCAATCTGCAGCAGCACGATCGGCAAATCGCCGGAAATGGCATAGCCCCACAAGCCGGATTGTCCGCGACGATTCTTGCCGAGAACGCCGGCGTCTGCGCGCAAACTCGAATTGGCGTAGATGACGGAGCCGCGCAAGACGTCCATAGAGTTGCGCGTCGGCCTCGGTGGCATTGATCTGCCGCAGCACCACCTGGCTATGGGTCCACGCCAGTTCGAAAACGCGATCCGCAAGATGCCGGTCCTGGTATTTCCCGGCCAGGCTCAAGGCCGCGTCGCGGGTGGCGCCGATGCCGGAGACCATGTCTATCGTTGCCGTTTGTTCCGGCTCGAGGGTAATTCGATAGCCGGATCGCGACGATCGGATCCAGCACCGAGCCCGCGCTGCCCGAGAGCGCCGCGGAATCGCCCATCGCCTGCGGCGCGGCGACGGTGCGCCCGCGGCCGATGAAGCGCATGCGGTCTGTTTCGTACGAAATCTCTCCGACCTCCGCGCCGCGCACGGCCATCAGGTGAAACATCCACGGCGCCTGCTCGGCGAGCGAGCGCGGCCGGCGCGTGCACAGGATGGCCTGCCGCTCGCGGATGATCTCGGTCTGCACAAAAAGATTGCTGAACGCCGGATGCAATGCGTCCGCGGCAGGTGCGGCGAGAACCACTTCAGCGTAACTCGTGACCTCGATCGTGCGCCGGATCCGCGCGCGGTTGGTGATGTGCACCCGGCGCAGTTCGATGTCGTCTTCCGGCGAAACAACGATCTCGGTATGCGTATCGTAATCGAGGTCGCGGCGGCGAAATTCCGCCCGTCCTTCCGAGAAAATCGCTTCGTAGGTTTCCGCCCGTTTGAGCGTCGGCTGATGGGTATTCGACCAGAACACCCCGCTCGTCACGTCGCGGATGTAACAGAACGTGCCCCAGTTGTCGCAGGTCGTGTCTTCGCGCCAGCGGGTGACGGCGAGGTCTTTCCAGCGGCTGTAGCCGCCGCCCGCGTTCGTGACCATCACGTGGTATCTGCCGTTCGACAACAACTGCACCTCCGGTATCGGCGTGTCGGGGCTGCTGAGTACGCGCACCGGCATTTCCGGATCGTTGGCAGTCGCACGAATGGCGGAGAACTCGGCAGTATGCAACTGAAACGCTCCGGCCTTGGGCACCCGCTCCTGCAGCAACAAGGTGGTCGCCTGGAACATCGGATCCGACTCGAAGCGCTTTTGCATCGGACGGTCCAGGATCAGATAGGCCAGAGACAGGAAGATCATGCCCTGGTGATGCGCCATGAACGACCGGATCACGGCGCTCGATTGCCCGCGCGGCAGACGCGACGCGGTGTAGTCGATTGCTTCATAAAAGCCGAATTTTCCCGCCAGCCCTTCGGCGGCGAGCCGCTGCAGATTCAGGCACGCGTGCTCGGGCGCGACCATCAGCGCGAGCGCCGAGGCATACGGCGCAATCACCAGATCCTCGGCCAGTCCGCGCTTGAGCCCCAGGCCGGGCACGCCGAACGCGCGATACTGGTAGTTGAGAGCGGCGTCGACCGTGTTGTAGCCGCATTCCGAGATGCCCCACGCTACGCCGCGCTGCATCCCGTACACGATCTGTCGCTCCACCGCCGCCTGGTAGGTCCGGTCGAGCAGCGTGTTTTCGTACGTCGGCATCACCAGCAGCGGCATCAGGTACTCGAACATCGAACCGCTCCACGACAGGAGCGTCGGCTCGCCGCCGGTGGTCGTGAGCAGGCGCCCCAGGGCGAACCAGCTTTCCTGCGGCAGTTGTCCCTGCGCAATCGCCACGAAACTGGATAGTCGCGCTTCGGAAGCCAGCAGATCGTAGTAACTCGAGTCCTGGCGGCGCTCGCCAACGTTGTAGCCGATAGCGAGCAGATGACGCGCCTTGTCGTACAGGAAGTCATACTCCATTGCGGCCAGTTCGCCCGCTTGCAGTGCCAGGCGTTCGATCGCCGCAATCCGCTCCTGGGCGTGGCGGCTTGCTGCGGCGACGTGCCGTCGCAACTCATCCAGCCACTCGCGCTCCTCGGGCGTCGCGTCAGGGACCCGTTGTTGCTCGATTGCCGCCAACCACTGCTGCGTCAGGGTTGCCAGTTCGCGCAGTGTCGGAATTTCACTGCTGTCCGAGGACGTCGCGGAGCCCGCCCGGCGCGGCCGGCAGCGCCAGCCACGGGGCGAGCAAGGTCAGCTCATCGAGGGCGCTCCGGCATTGCCGGGTCAGCGCCTGCGCCCACCACTGCGCGTCGCTCTCCGGCGCGGGTAGCGCGGCCAATATCCGAGACTGGCGGCCACCTCCGCGGCAGACGCCGCCAGCCGGGCCAGCCACGGCCGCGCCGCCGCGAGCGTGGCAGGCCGGGAATCGTAGGCAGATTCCAGATCCTTCTGCAGTTGAGCGAGCCGGGGTGCAGCGGCGTTCTCCTGCGCAGCGTCCATCGAGTACTCTCAGCGTGTCGCTCAAGCCGTCGAACAATCGCGGCCCGAGGATCTTGTGATCGGGCAGCGCGAGCAGTCCCGGCCGCAACGTCAGCAGATGGCCCGCGAGGTTTCCGCTGTCCACCGACGAAATGTAGAGCGGCGGCAGCGGCTGCAGCGATTGCGTGTCGTACCAGTTGTAGAAGTGACCCTGGTGCCGTTCCAGGGCCGCCATCGTGTGCGAGCGCATTCGCCGTGCGCTCGATGAGTTGTCCGGCCGGAATGTAGCCGAAGTCGTACGCGGACAGATTCGCGAGCAGCGAAAGCCCCATGTTGGTCGGGGAGGTGCGATGCGCAACCACGGCAACCGGGATGCTCCTGATAGTTGTCCGGCGGCAGCCAGTGATCTTCCGGACCGACGAAGGTCTCGAAGAACGCCCAGGTCTTGCGCGAAATTTTCTGCAGAAAAATGATCTGCTCGGCCGTCAGCCGCGCTTCACGGCGGGCGAGCGGCCGGCTGATCCACCAGGCGATTGCGGGCGAGGCAATCCACAGGAACAAAATCGGCCCCGCCACTGCCAGCGCGGCCGGCGTTGATGCCGCCAGATAGACTGCCGCGGCGATGGCGATGAGCGGGCGCTATCCACATCGATTGGCAGCAGGCGGCGAGCGCCGGTGCGATCATCGCGATCCGACGTCGCCCGACGGACTCCATTCCAGCAGGCGCGTTTTGCGTGACCAGTATCCGCCAGTTGGTGCGTATGATCGCGTCCAGGCTGAAGTATGCCTCGTAGGGCAGGCAGGCAAGCGTAAGCGCCGCCTGCGCGAAGTGCCCGCCCGCCGAGCGCAATGCCGCGGCGAGATGCTGACCGGGCAGCACGTCATCCGGCTTGCGCAACAGGTCAAGAATTGAGGCAATCAAGGGCGGAATCAGGATGATGCCGATCACCACCAGGGTCCAGAACCAGGCCGGTGACAAGAGGGTCCAGCCCAGCAGCAACAGGAGCGTCAATGCCGCGGGGACCAGACTGCGCCGCAGGTTGTCGAAGATCTTCCATTGGGACAGCGCCGAGAGCGGATTCTGCGCCGACGGCCGGCGCCGGAGCCGGCGCGGTTGCCGGGTACGCGCGGCAGCAACCACGACGCAATCTGCCAATCCCCGCGTATCCAGCGGTGCCGGCGGCTCACGTCCGCGCTGTAGCGGGACGGATACTCCTCGTACAACTGCACATCGCTCAACAGCGCGGCCCGCGCGTAACAGCCTTCCAGCAGGTCGTGACTGAGTATCCGGTTTTCGGGAAAGCGTCCCTTGAGCGATCGCTCGAACGCATCGACGTCGTAGATGCCTTTGCCGATGAACGAACCCTCGCCGAACACGTCCTGGTAAACATCGGAGACGGCGCGCGTATAAGGGTCGATGCCGGGCTCGCTGCCGAACAGTCGCGCATAGCGCGACCGGTTCGTGCCCGGCAGGCTCACCGCCACGCGCGGCTGCAGGATGCCGTAGCCCTCGGTCACCCGCTGCCGCTCTTCGTCGAAGTGCGCGCGATTCAACGGGTGCGCCATCGCGCCCACAAACTGACGCGCCGAATCACGCGGCAGTTGCGTATCCGTGTCCAGGGTGATGACGTACTTGACGCTGGACAACACCGTCGGTCGTGCCGACGATCAGCGAGAAACCAGTCCTGCCCGCCGCCGCGCAGCAGCGAATTCAATTCCGCCAGCTTCCCGCGCTTGCGCTCGTAACCCATCCACAGCCGCTCCCGCGGATTCCAGCGGCGCGGGCGATGGAACAGGAAGAAGGCATCGCCGTCGGCGCCGGTCTTGGCGTTTCCGTACTTTTCATTCAGTTCTTCGATCCGGTTCCTGGCCAGCAGCAACAGCGGTTCGTCTTCCGGCAGCGTTTCCTCGTGCGCGTCCCGAAAATCGGTCAGCAGGCCGAAGTGCAGGTTGGCGTCCCGGTTCGCCAGGAACCGGACTTCAAGCGCCTCGATCAGATCCTCGATGTTTTGCGCGCTGGTGAGCATGGTCGGGACCACCACCAGCGTGCGGCAGTCCGGCGGAATTCCCGCTGGAAAAGTCCAGGCGCGGCAGCGGCTGCGGCGTCGCCAGCAAGGTTGCCACCCAGTTGACCAGCGCGATCGCCAGATGACTGGTGCACAAAACCACGAGGATCGCTATCAGGGTCGAGGATCCAGCCCTGCAGCCCGCCGGCATGCGCCTTTGCCAGCAAGCTTCCGGTAAAGATCAGTGTCAGCAGCACGATCGTGCCCAGATAAAGAAGCAAAGGAAACCGGCAGCCCGTTCGCTGCACGGCCTCGGCGATCGACAAGCGCACCTCTGCCGCTCGTTCGAGCTGCGGCAGGCCCTTGTCGATCAGGTAATAGCCCACATGCGAAGTGCGATCGCCACCGGCGCCACCCTGCGGCGCGTCTTTGGCCATCGCGCTGGCCGCGCCTTCGTGCGCCAGCTGAATCGCTTTGCGCGCGACCTCGCTCTCGGACAGACGGCTCGCTTTCGCGGTCTTCTCGACTGCGTGCCGGTAGCGGTCGCGGGTGGCGAAATCCATCTTGCCGTAGACTCCGCCCGGATCCTCCCGCAGTTTCTGCTCGACGCCGCTCATCGTTTCGACGAACTCGCGCCAGTCCATCGCTCCCAGAAAGCGCAGACTGCCGATGCTGTTGCGATCGAGACCTGGCCGGAGGCCTGCTTTTGGGTTTCCGACTGCACCAGCTGCTCGATCGTCAGGCCGGACTCGGAGAGCCGCTGCTCGATCCAGGTCAGCGGCAATGCCAGAGCGGCGCTCTGGCCCTGCAGGCGCCGCGCAAGCTCCGCGACAAACGAGCTGACCATCGGCGGATTCGATCGCGCCATGTCCGCCACCACCAGAATCAGGCTCTTCGGGTCCTTCTCGGCGACCTCCATCATCTGGTCCGCCCAGGCGTCGGCGCGGTCCCGGTCTATGGTGCTGGCCGCCACCCGCGCGCCGACGCGGCGCAGATTCTCGATCAGCGCCAGGCGCAGCATGATGGGAATGGCCCACAACTCGCCCAACTTGAGCGCGGTGACCTTCTGGTAGGCGGCGACGAAGCGGCTGAGACTTTCCGGGTCCACCCGTCCGTCGCCGTGCGAGATCGCCTCCAGCGCGATGTCGTACACGCGCGGCAGTCCGGCCGACGGGCCGTGAGCCAGGCGCGGCAGTTCCCTGCTGTAACCCTTGGGCAAATGCCGCTTGGCCGTGCGTATCTGTTCTTCGATCAGATAGAAGTTATCGAGCAGCCATTCACCGGCCGGCGAAATCCGGCGGTTGGCCTTGACTGCCGCCGTCAGCAGGTTGCAGGCTTCCAGCAGAACGTCTTCGTTCTCGGCCAGCCGCGCGAGGAGCTGATCCGGCGCGCGCTGCGCAGACTCAACCGGTGCGAGCCCGCCAGGGTCTTGCCATGCTGTTCCATCTGGTCGGCGCTGAACAGTTCCGCCCGCAGCGGCAGCTCTTCGCTTGCGTACTCCGGCATCCGGCGGTTGCGACGAAACAACGCCGGCAGATGGAGCAAACTATGCAGAACGGTTTTGCTGCTAACCTTCAATCGTCGAGCCTCTTTGCTTATCGTCACGTTGGCTCGGCGTCCGGCGTCCCGCCGCGTGTCTGCAGGTTCTGCGAGCGTTCCTGCCGCATTGTATCGAGCGGCGGACCGGCGACGGCGCCCGTTCTGTTACATGGCGATGGCAGCAGTGCTTGGGCGGTGCCGCACATCGGACAGCAAGCGGCCAAATTCCTTCTTGACGACCGCGTAGCACTCGCAGGCGCTGGCCTCCAATCCGACTGCGCTCAAGCACTGTAATGTGGCCGCGGCGGTAACGAATAACGCCGGCGCGCTGCAGGTTTCCGGCGGCCTCCGTAATGCCTTCGCGGCGCACGCCGAGCGCATTGGCAACCAATTCCTGCGTCATGATCAACTCGTTCGAAGGCAAACGATCGAGGGTCAGCAACAGCCACCGGCACAGTTGCTGCTCGATCGAATGGTGCCGGTTGCAGGCGCCGGTCTGGAACATCTGCGTGACCAGCGCCTGAGTATAGCGCAGCAACAAGCGCTGCATCGGTCCGGCGCGATTGAATTCCTCCTTCAGCAACTTGCCGCGTCAGCCGGTAGCCGTGGCCCGCGGTCTGCACGACCGCCGAGCTGGGCGTGGTATCGCCTCCCATGAACAGCGAAATACCGAGCACGCCTTCGTTGCCCACCCCCGCGATTTCCGCCGACATGCCGGACTCCATGACATAGAGCAGCGACACGATGGCGGTGGTGGGGAAATAGGCGTGCGACAACTGGCCGCCGGGTTCGTACAGGGTTTCGCCGAGCAGCATCGGAACCAGTTCCAGATTGGGCGCCAGGCGCTCGAATTCCGCGGTGGGCAGCGCGGCGAGCAGATGGTTTTGATTGGGGCTATGGGGTATTAACATGGCGAATTATCGGCTTCCCGCGTTCTATAGCTTTGCGGTAAGTTCCACGCCGATTCCGCGGTAACCGATGAAACCGCAGGACTGGTTGAACATCGGCTCCCCGCTGACCCGAAATTTTTGCTGCGAACCATCGTTATTGACGCGGCTGAATACGAAATCCAGGAAGGGCTGCCGCGCTGCAATCTTTGCGCTGAAGCGCCTCCCGCTCCGCCTCGTTCCAGCCCGCCGTCCTGGTTGCCGCCGGTTTCACCCGCAATGGCATCGACCCGGATGCCGAGCATTTCCAGCACCGGACCGGAAACCTTGGTGAAGGCCCCGGTCTCGTCCTGCTCCCAGTACCAATCGGAGGCGAGCTCGGTCAGGCTGCGATAGCGCGCTTCGCTTTCGCGCAGTTCGGCGGTCCGTTCCTGGACTTTCTGCTTCCAGAATCTTGTTGTAATTTTCGAGTCTCTTGTACAACAAGCCGCACTTCCAGCATGTTGTGGATGCGCGTCTTGACTTCGATGAGATCAAACGGCTTGCTGATGAAATCCTTGGCGCCGGCCTGCAGCGCGCGCAGCTTGTGGCCCGGCTGGGCGGTGAGCACGATGACCGGCAGGTAGCTGTCAGCAGCATTGGTCTTGAGGCCTTCCATCACCTGGAATCCATCCATCCCCGGCATCTGCAGGTCGAGCAGAATCAGGTCGTAGCGGTTTTTTCGATGCAGCGCGCAGACCTCCTGCGGATTCATCGTCGACGCAATAGAGGTGTAGCCGGCCTCGCTCAGCAATTGCTCGAGCAGGCTGATATTGGACTCCTGATCGTCAACGATCAGTATGCTGGCGTTAAGAACGTCGGGTGCGCTCGTCATTATGCTTTTTCCTCAATGGTTGCGCGGGCTGCTTGCGTCTTGGCAAATTCCAGCGCCACGTCCAGCGTATGCAAGAATTCGTTGACCTTGATAGGTTTGGTGAGATAACGGAAAAACCCTGCGGCCAGGCCTTTTTCGATATCGCGGGGCATTGCGTTGGCACTCACCGCAATCACTGGAATGTGCGCCGTCGCCGGGTCTTCGGCAAGTATGCGCAGCGCCTCGGTCCCGCTGATGCCGGGCAGATTAATGTCCATCAGGATGACATCCGGCCGCACGGCCTGTGCAATCTCGATGCCGCGGTAGCCGTCCGTTGCGCTCAGCAAGCGGATATCGGGCCGGCGCGTGATGAGCTCTTCGACCAGCAACAAATTGGCGGGGTTGTCCTCGACGTAAAGCACGGTGCGCAACTGCGCTTCCGCTTGCGCGCCCGCCTCGGCGACAGCCGTGAGTTTAGCTGTGCCGGCGGCCGCTTGTGGCTCTGCCGTGAGATTCAATTCGATCCAGAACACGCTGCCCGCCCCGACCGCGCTTTCCATTCCGATCACGCCTCCCATCAATTCGATCAGCCGCTTGCACATCACGAGACCGATGCCCGTGCCTTGCTCGGCGTCGCCTACCTGTCCGAGACGATTAAACGGCTGGAACAGTTGCGCAAGCTTCTCCGGTGGCAATCCCGCGCCGGTGTCCGTGACGCTCACGCGTATGCGTTGCGGGTTGGTCGCGATGCAGTCTACGTCGATCGTTCCGCCTGCCGTGTTGTATTTGATCGCGTTGGAAAGCAAGTTGATGAGAATCTGCTTCACCCGTGTACGGTCGGCCTTGACAAAGCACGGGATTGCAAACCGCGGAAAGGTCACGCTGATGCCGCGCTTTTTTGCCTGCGGCTCTATCATGGTCTGGCATTCGCGCATGACTTCGGTGAGCGACATCGGTTCCATTGACAGCGAAAGCTTGCCGGACTCGATCAACGCGAGATCGAGGATTTCGTTGATCAGGTCGAGCAGGTACCAACCCGCCTTGAGAATCTGATCGATGCTGCGTTTCTGGGAGACGGTTGGCTGCGGGGAACCGGATTCCATGAGCTGGGCAAAACCGAGGATTGCACTGAGCGGCGTGCGCAGTTCATGGCTCATGCTGGATAGGAAATCCGATTTCGCGAGGTTGGCTTTTTCCGCCACGGACCGGGCGCTCTCCAGCTCGGCGTTGTTTTCCCGCAGCACCTGGTCCAGGAGTTTGCGTTCGGTGACGTCGCGAAACACCAGCACGGCACCGACCACCCGGCCGTCGCGGTCGCGTATCGGTGCGCAACTGTCGGCGATATCGCACTCGCTGCCATCGCGTGCAATCAATACGGTGTGGTTGGTCAGTCGCTGCATCGTGTTATGCACCAGGGTTTCCTGCACCGGGATAATTGAAGGTAGCCGGGTTTCCGCGTTAAGGATGTGAAAAATCTCCTCCACCGGGCGGCCGGCGGCTGCCGCCAGCGTCCAACCGGTGAGCCGTTCGGCAAGGGGATTCATAAGCGTCATCCGCCCTTCGGCATCGGTGGCTATCACGGCGTCGCCGATGGAGTTGAGCGTAACGGCGAGCTTTTCTTCACTGACGTGCAAGGTGAAATTGATCTGCTGCAGGTCTTTATTCAGCCGCTCCTGGATCTCGAGCAAATGCTGTGTTTCGACATGCAATAAATTGTTGAGCCTATGCTGTGTTTCCCGATAGATAAGGTAGGTGAACGAAAGCGCAAACAGGAACGTGAGCAGGCTGGCGGCAATGATGATGGCAAACAGATTGCGCATGCTCGATTGGAAATCTACGCCGACCTGCCTCAGCAAGGCGTCCTCCAACTGAATGTAGCCGCTCGTCTCGGCGCGAATCGAATCCATCAACTGCCGGCCCCGGCCACTGGCTACAACCGCCAGTAACTCCGTTACCTTGAGTTGGCGGCGCAGTTCGATGACCTGCGCGATTTCCGCCATTTTGGCAGCCACCAACGGCGCCAGTGCCTCCAGGCGTTTCTGGGCGGCAATGTTTACGGTAAGTTGACGCATTTCCTCCAGATGGACGCCGACGCTTTCGCGCACCGCCAAATACGGTTGCAGAAATGCTTCGTCACCGGTCAGCGCGTAGCCGCGCTGACCGGTCTCGGCGTCTTTTATTTCAGATAGCAAAGCGTGCGCGCGGAGCACTAAATCGTAAGTGTGCTTGCGCGCCGCGGTTGATGCCTCGATTTGCCGGTAAGCCCAGAACGACAGCACCACCACCAGCGCGACCAACAGGGCCGCGCCAACCAGCGAAGCAGCAACTTTATGATTGACTTTCAAGGAAAATTTACTCACCGCTTATAGCATCGCTGCTTGACAGCGGATAGCCGCCACACCATCCAGCCTGCCGGCGCCGTGGAGAATGGCTGGTGCGTATTCTTGTTCGAACATGGCCGGCCTCCGTGTAAAACGTACAACGATGCAAGAGCTGATCTCGCACGCGCGGGCGTGAGATAAGCACATGAAAACCGGATAAATCAATACCGAATTTGGGGCTATTTCCGACTGCTCTAAGCCCGGAAAGGTATATTCTGAGCTTGTCAGCGACGGCAAAATTCGATTACGGCCTCGTGCCGCCAAGAAAACACCGCGCGTCATCGCGATGTGTGTTCCCAAACTACAAGAATTATCCCGTTCGTTCACCCTCGCGTCTGTACGCTAACGCACATAATCAATTATTCGGTAGCGAACATATGGGTTAAAATTAACATCCGTAATCTTCGTTGCTCCAGCACGGTTTTAGTTCCGACCCAGTTGGTAACATGCCGGTGGAGTAACGCGTCCATGACGTAAGGAAATGCCCGCGAAATCTTCACCGCACTCTCCAAAGCAAAATCATCTTCTCGCAGCCCTGCCCGCGGATGGTTACGCGCGCCTGCTCCCCGATCTTGAACTCATACCAATGCCGCTGGGATGGGCGGTCTACGAGTCCGGCGGACATATGTCCTACATATATTTCCCGACCACCAGCATCGTCTCGTTGCTCTATGTCATGGAAAGCGGCGCCTCAGCAGAAATCGCGATCACCGGCAACGAGGGTCTGGTGGGCATCTCCTTGTTCATGGGCGGCGAAAGCACGCCAAGCCGGGCGGTAGGTACAAAGCGCGGGCAACGGCTACCGGTTGAAAGCAAGTGTCCTGAGAAAGGAATTCGCGCTGGGCGGCAATTTGCAGTATTTGGCGCTGCGTTACACTCAGGCGCTGATTACGCAGATGGCGCAGACCGCTGTGTGTAACCGGCACCATGCGCTGGATCAGCAGCTGTGCCGTTGGCTATTGTTGAGCCTGGACCGCTTGCCAGGCGATGAACTATTGATGACGCAGGAACTGATCGCGAATATGCTGGGTGTGCGTCGCGAGGGTGTGACGGAAGCCGCCGGCAATTTGCAGGCGGACGGCTTGATTCATTACAGCCGCGGCCACATCAAGGTTCTGGATCGCGGAAAACTGGAAAAGCGCGCATGCGAGTGCTACGCGGTCGTAAGAAAAGAGCTTGACCGCTTGCTGCCATATGAAATCCACAACCGGCCAAACGCACCTGAATAGTCTTTAGAAGCCGAACAGAGGGTTATTTGAATAAACCCTTGAGCGTGTCTCCCGCGCCTTTCTTCAATGTCTCGGTCGCGGCGCCCACGCTCAGGTTGCCTACCGCGCGCGTCACGCTTTGGGTCACCGCGCCCATGATCTGCTTGACTGCCTCGCCCGCGGTTGCGCCGTTTGATTTTTTGCCGATATCGCGCAAGTGCAACTCGGGGAGCGCCACCGACAGCGCCTTGCCCTGCAGGACGGCGGCGCTCGCATTGATTTTTCCGTTCCTGACGTAAAAATTCTCGATGATGAGTTTTTTGCCCGCGCCTTTGCCTTTAGTTTGGTCATTGGCGCCGAGGTGGTCGGCGACGAAGCGGTCGACGTTGCGCTGAATCGCATCAATATTGCTACCGCCCGCGGCATACTCATAAATGATGTCGGGCCTGATGATCGCGATTTCCTTGATCAGGATTACGTCTTTGGTCAAAGAGCCGACGTCGAGCGCCATGCTGATTTCACCGAGCGAAAGCGCATGCTCGGTCTTGAAATCTTTTGGGTTGCCGACAACCAGGCCGCGCAGCGTGGCAGTGCCATCCGCCGGGGCGATCTTGACACTCGCGAGTTTAACCGAGACCCCGGTGATCTCGGACCCGTATTGGCGAATCGCCGACGCTACCAGTTGGTCGAGCGAACTGTAGAGCCACCATACGCCGCCGCCGATTGCCAGCAGGACAATCACCGCGATGCCAAGCAGAATTTTCTTCACGATGCCTCCCGGGCTTTGTGGCGCCGCAATAAGTATGCCGGAAACGGGCGCATGGCCAAATGACGACCAACGGCCGTCCAGGACCACCTTTCGGTCGCGCGCTTCCAAATGTATCATGAACGATCCATTTAACGCCGCGCTCAGGACCCCGCACGCTGCGCGGCGGACGCGCTTGATACGTGGCGTCGATTGCGCGGACATTCATACGCTGACATGAAATGGCTTAAACGCATATCAATAGTGCTTGCGCTGCTGCTGGCAGTCGCCGCGGCGGTGCCGTTCTTTGTCACGCTGGATGATTACATTCCGCGCATCGAAAAAGAGGCCTCGGAAAAGCTTAGGGAGCCGGTAACGATAAAAAGCATAAAAATCGGCACGCTGCCGTTGCCGCATGTTACGGTCGACGGCATCACGGTCGGCAAGACCGAAGACATCAAGCTCGGCAAAGTCACCGTGACGCCCGATCTGTTCTCGCTCTTGTCGACACACCAAAGTCATCAAGTCCATCGAGCTGAAGTCCCTGGTGTTGACGCAGAAGGCGATCGACAAGATTCCGGCGTGGAGCAAGACGGACGGCGCCAAGACGCCAGCGCAACCGCCGCTCGCCAGGATAGAAAGCATTCGCTTCGATGACGCGCTGCATCAAACTCGACAAGACGAGCTTTGGACCGTTCGACGCCCGGATCGATCTCGACGGCAAGGGCGACCCGGTCGACGCGTTGATTACGACGCAGGACGGCAAACTCAAGGCGTCGGTTAAGCCGGACAAGTCGAATTATTTGATCGACGTTACCGCCAAGAGTGTGGAAGTCGCCGGCGGGGCCGGCCATAGTGCTTGACGAGCTCATCGTCAAAGGTGTGGCAACGCTCAACAATGCCGACTTCACCCAAATCTCCGCCAAGTTGTATGGCGGCACGGTGAACGGCCGGGCAACCGCCGCCTGGCAGAAAGGTCTGCAGATCAAGGGCGCACTTGGACATCAGGCAGGTCGAACTGAAATCGCTGGTTCCGCTGTTGTCGCCGGGCACCAACATGAGCGGGAAACTGAATGCAAAACCGGCTTTTTCGGCATCGTCTGCCGATGCTAGCCAGTTGATGAACGCGCTGCATCTGGAAACGCCGTTTAATGTGCAGAACGGCGTATTGCATGGTGTCGATATTCAGAAAGTGGCGACCAGTTTGATGAAGCAGGGTAGCTACCGGCGGCGAAACGCGCTTTGACCAGCTGTCGGGACATCTCGTCAGGGACCGCGGCGCCCACCAGTTCACGCAGCTAAAAATCTCCTCAGGAGTGCTGGCGGCGGATGGCAACGTCAACATTTCCGCTAAACAGGAACTGTCCGGGCGCGTGAATGCACAAGTCAACGTGGCGGGCGCCAGCACCAGCGTTCCGCTCAATGTGGCGGGCACGGTTCAATCACCGCTCGCTTTATCCGACCGGCGGCGCATTGGCGGGGGCTGCAATCGGCACCGTGCTGCTGCCGGGCGTGGGAACCGGGCTGGGCGCAAAAGCCGGGCAGGCGATCGAAAATCTGTTCGAACCGGAAGGAAGACAAGCCGGCCAAGAAGTAAATCACGGGCAATTAACGCGTGAACACAGCGTGCAGCACTACGGCGGTTCCGCCGCGTTCTGTCGTGCGCTTTGATCGCCGTTCCACGGCGCGACCTTCGGCAGCAGCAGCATGCCGGGCAGCGCCAGCAGCGTGCAGATAAAGAAAAAATTGAGCCAGCCCGTTTGTTCGACCAGCACGCCGGTGACCGAGTTGATGACGACGCGGGGTGCTGCGGCGAGACTCGTGAACAACGCGAACTGCGTGGCGGTGTACAGCGGGTGCGTGGCGCGCGCGATGTACGCGACGAAAGCAACGGTGCCGAGCCCGACGCCGAGCGCTTCGAAACTGATCACGACCGCCAGCATGAGGCGGTCTTGCGGAAACGCGGTCAAGCAGCGCGAAGCCGAGTATCGATACTACCTGCACGACGCCGAACAGCCACAACGCGCGATTGATGCCGAGCTTCAACATCCAGATGCCGCCGAGCAGCCCGCCGATCACGCTGGGCCACAGGCCGGCATGCTTGGCGATGAGTCCGATCTCGGTCTTGGTGAATCCCATGTCGAGGTAAAACGGCGTCGCCAGCGCCGTGGCCATGCTGTCGCCGAGCTTGTAGAGCACCATGAATGCGAGCATCAGGAGTGCCGAGCGCAGGCCGGCGCGCGAGATGAATTCGCGGAACGGCTCGACGACCGCGTCGCGCAGCGTTCGCGGCAGCGCGCCGGCGACCGCCGGCTCGCTCACCGCGAGCGTCATGACGATGCCCGGCAGCATGAAGAGCGCGGTGATGACGAACACGCTCGACCACGGCAGAATGTCCGCGAGTATCAGCGACAGCGATCCCGGCACGAGGCCGGCGATGCGGTACGCGTTGACGTGAATGGAATTGCCGAGACCGAGTTCGGTGTCGGCAAGAATTTCGCGCCGGTAGGCATCGAGCACGATGTCCTGGGTCGCGCTGAGAAAGGCAACGCGTCATCGCCAGCAGCGCGATCGTCAGGAGATCGAATTGCGGGTCGAGCGCGCCGAAGGCGGGCAGCGCCAGCAAAAGCGCAATCTGGGAGGCGAGCATCCAGCCGCGCCGGCGGCCGAAGGCCGGCAGCGCGTAGCGGTCGAGGAGCGGCGACCACAGGAATTTCCAGTTGAACGGAAACTGCATCAGCGCAAAGAGCCCGATCGCGCGCAAATCCACATGCTCGGAGCGCAGCCATGCCGGCAGCAGGGAGAGCAGGATGTAGAGCGGCAGACCCGAGCTGAAGCCGGTGAACACGCAGATCAGCATGCGCCGGTTGAAGAGCGCTGCGCGCCAGCCGCTCTGTGCGGAGAGCTGTGCGGACATCATGCGTTACGCGCGCTCGAAGCGGTACACCGCGAGGCTGCCGAGCAGGTTCGGCAGCAACGTCACCGCGCGCGCCGCCGCTCATCACGATGCGCTCGAGGATGCGCACGTCGTGGTTGCGGCAGAAATTCTCGAAGTCGGTGATCGTGCACAAATGGATGTTGGGCGTGTCGAACCACGCGTAGGGCAGGTTGTCCGACACCGGCATGTTGCCGCGCATGACCTGCAGGCGGTTGCGCCAGTAGCCGAAATTGGGAAACGTGACGATGCCCTGGCGGCCGACGCGCAGCATTTCGCGCACCACGCGCTCGCTGCTGCGCACCGCCTGCAGCGTCTGCGACAGGATCACGTAATCGAACGAGCCGTCCGCGAATCCCGACAGGCCGCGCTCGAGATCGCCCTGGACCACGTTGACGCCGTTGCTTACGCACGCGAGTATGCCGTCGTCGTCGATCTCGACGCCGTAACCGATGGTGTCGCGCTGTTCGGCGAGATAGCGCAGCAGCGTGCCGTCGCCGCAACCCAGGTCGAGCACGCGCGCGCCGGGCTTGATCCAGTTGGCGATCGCCGCAAAGTCGGCGCGTTGCATGGCGTTCGTATTCATGCGCCGAGCTCCGCGCGATGCGGTCGTAGTAGGCGGCGACCAGCCGGTGGTAGCGCGCATCGTCGAGCAGGAACGCGTCGTGGCCGTGCGGCGCGTCGATCTCGGCGTACGTCACGTCGCGCCGGTTGTCGAGCAGCGCCTTGATGATTTCGCGCGAGCGCTCGGGCGAAAAGCGCCAGTCGGTGGTGAACGAGACGACCAGGAAACTCGCGGTCGCGGGCTCCAGCGCGAGGCTCAGATTGCCGCCATGCGCGGCCGCCGGGTCGAAGTAATCGAGCGCCTTGGTGATGCGCAGGTAAGTGTTGGCATCGAAATAGTCCGAGAACTTGTCGGCCTGATGGCGCAGATAGGATTCGATCTCGAACTCGACGCCGAACGTGTAATTGAGCTTGCCATGGCGCAGTTGGCGGCCGAACTTGCTCGCCATCTCGTCGTCCGACAAGTACGTGATGTGGCCGACCATGCGCGCGACGCGCAGGCCGCGCGTCGGGCGCGTTTGATGTTCGTAATAATGGCCGCCGTGGAAATCGGGGTCGGTGATGATCGCCTGGCGCGCGACTTCGTTGAACGCGATGTTCTGCGCCGACAGGTTGGGCGCGCACGCGATCACCAGCGCATGACCGAGTCGCTCGGGATACTGGATGGTCCACGACAGCGCCTGCATCGCGCCGAGGCTGCCGCCCATGACCGCGGCAAAGCGCCGGATGCCGAGCTGATCGGCGAGCCGCGCCTGGGTCGTGACCCAGTCCTCGACCGTGACCACCGGAAAATCCGCGCCCCACGGCTTGCCGGTCGCCGGATTGATCGACGACGGCCCGGTCGAGCCAAAGCAGCCGCCGAGGTTGTTGACGCCGATCACGCAGAAGCGGTTGGTGTCGAGCGGCTTGCCGGGGCCGATGATGTTGTCCCACCAGCCGATGTTTTTCGGATCGTCAGCGTAGTAGCCGGCGACGTGGTGCGAGGCGTTCAGCGCGTGACACACCAGCACCGCGTTCGATTTGTCCGCGTTCGAGCGTGCCGTACGTCTCATAGGCAAGTTCGTAGCCGGCGAGCGTCGCGCCGCTCGCGAGCACGAGCGGTTCGGCGAATTTCGCGATGCGCGGGGTGACTGCCCCGACTGAATGTGGATCTCTGGTGTCGTCCATAAACGAAAAAACCCGGTCCGCTTGCGCCAGTCCCGGGTTGTCCTTCTCTTTAGCCGGATTTATTAGGCGCCCGCAAGCTGAACTCAAATCGGCGCACAAAAGCTGGCACAACCTTACAGCGTCAGGGCGGCTGTTGTCAAATATCAGTCAGGCCGGGTTCGCGTTGCCGCTACGCCCGGAATTTCGCGTGACACTATTCATACGCCGCCCGTTCTGTCGCGGGTGGATGCCGGGGCCGTAACCCGCGGCAGCGCATTGCTCAGGCGTTCAGGCGCGCGAGCATCGCGCGCAGCTTGTCCGGGTCGTCGGCGCGCAGCATTTTGCTGACCTGCGGCACGATATCGCGCAGCCTGGATTTCAGCACCTGCTGCTTGACTTCGAGCAGGCACGCCGGGTGCATCGAAAGCTGACGCAGCCCGAAGCCGAGCAGGAGCCGCGTGAGTTGCACGTCGCCCGCCATTTCGCCGCACAGGGCGATCGGCTTGCCGGCCTTGTTGCACGCCTTGATGATGTGCGCGACCAGATTCAGCACCGCCGGGTGCAGCGGATCGTAGAGGTGCGACACGGTGTCGTCGGTGCGGTCGATCGCCAGCGTGTACTGGATCAGATCGTTGGTGCCGATCGACAGGAAATCGAGCTTGTTGATGAACGTGTTGATCGCCAGCGCCGCCGCCGGGATCTCGATCATGCCGCCGATCTCGACCGTGCGGTCGAACGGGATGAATTTGTCTTCGAGGTTTTGCTTGGCCTGCGCGACGTAGCTCAGGGTCTGCGTGATTTCCGGCGCGCTCATCAGCATCGGGATCAGGATCTTCAGCTTGCCGTAGTGCGAGGCGCGCAACATCGCGCGCAGTTGGGCGAGGAACATCTGCGGTTCGGTGAGCGACAGCCGGATCGCGCGCAGGCCGAGCGCCGGATTGGTGCCCGTCGATACGGCGCCGTTGATCTGCTTGTCGGCGCCGAGGTCGTAGGTGCGGATGGTGACGGGCAGCCCGTCCATTTCGCGCACCACCCGGCGATAGGCCTCGAACTGTTCGTCCTCGTCGGGCAGGTTGTCGCGGTTCAAAAACAGGAACTCGGTGCGGAAAAGCCCGATCCCGGTGGCGCCGTTTTCCCGCGCGTCCGCGATATCGTCCGGCAATTCGATGTTGGCCTGCAGCTCGACCTCGACCTCGTCGAGCGTCGTGGCGCGCGTGTCGCGCAGGCGCTTTAATTTCTGCCGCTCGAGGTCCCACTGATGCTGCCGCAGCTTGTATTCGGCGAGCGCCTGCGGATCGGGGTCGACGATGATCACGCCCAGCGTGCCGTCGACGATCAGCAACTCGTTTTCGCGTATCAACTGGCGCGCGTGGTGCAACGCGACGATCGACGGAATGTTCAGGCTGCGCGCGACGATCGCCGTGTGCGAGGTGGTGCCGCCCAGATCGGTGATGAAGCTCGCGAACTGGTGCTGCTTGAACTGGATCACGTCCGCCGGCGACAGGTCGTGCGCGACGAGGATCAGGTTCTGCTTCGTCGCTCGCGCGCGACGGCGGCGTATAACCGGGCTGCCCGAACAGCACCTTCATCAGGCGCTCGACGACCTGGATCACGTCGGCCTTGCGCTCGCGCAGGTAGCCGTCTTCAATCTGGTCGAACTGGTCGAGCAGCGCGTCCATCTGCACCTTCAGCGCCCACTCGGCATTGCACTGCTCGGTTTCGATGATCTCGCGCGGCGCTTTCGACAGCGTCGAGTCGTTCAGTATCATCAGGTGCAGATTGAGGAAGGCGTCGAATTCCTGCGGCGCGTTGACGGGTATCTGCGTGCGCAGTTCCTCGAGTTCGGCGCGCACCGTCGTCAACGCGGCATCAAAGCGCGCCAATTCATCGGCGATCTGGTGCGGCGGCACCACGTAATGCGCGACCTCGAGCCTGGCGTGCGAGACGAGGTGCGCGTGCCCGATGGCGATGCCGCCGGACACCGGGATGCCGTGCATGGTGAAGCTCATGGGCTGGCGCGGTGAGGAGAGTAAGGAGTGAGGAGTAAGGGGTGAAGGCGTCAGAACTCGCGCGTTTCCCGCCTCACCCCTCACGCCTCACGCTTCACTCGCGCTACTCGCCTTCTCCGAAATAATCGGCAATCAGCCCGGTGAGCGCCGTCATGGCGGCTTCTTCGTCGGGGCCGTCGGTCTCGATATTGATCGGTGGCGCCCTTGGCCGCGGCCAGCATCATCACGCCCATGATGCTTTTGGCGTTGACGCGCTTGCCGTTGCGCGCAACCCAGATATTCGGCTCGCGAACTGGCCCGCGAGCTGGGTGAGCTTGGCCGACGCGCGCGCGTGCAGCCCCAGCTTGTTGATGATTTCAGCTTCCCGTTGCAGCATTGTGCAGTTTGAACACGGGTACGCGGACGACGCCTTCGCAGCCGCCGCTGATCGCCTTGGTCACTATGGTTTGCAGGTCGCGGTCGCGGTAAGTGAGCACGCGGATCAGCATCGGCAGGCTGACGCCGGCCACGGCCTCGATCTTGCCCGGAACGACCAGCTTGGACGCAAGGTTGCTCGGCGTGCCGCCGTACATGTCGGACAGAATCAGCACGCCGCTGCCGTCGTCGAGTTCCTTCGCCAGCGCGCGCGCCTGCGGCAGCAGCAGGGCGGGGTCGTCCTGCGCGGTGACGCCGAGCTGCTTCAAGCGCGGCGGCCGCTTGTTGAGCACATGGCTCGCGCAATGAACCAGGCTTTCGCCTAGCGTGCCGTGGGTGATTATCAGTATGCCTATCATGCGCGAAGCCGGTTGCTGGTCGTGTGGCCAAAATTATACTACGCCGGCGCGCGCCACCCGCGGCGCGCGTGACTGTCCGCGAGCAGGACACCGGCGATGCGTGCACGTGATAACGCGGCGGCTTCAGCGACGCTCGACCGCATGCTCCACCGCATCCAGCATCATGCCGGCGACGTTGAAGCCGGTCTGCTCGGTGATTTCCTGAAAACAGGTCGGGCTCGTGACGTTGACTTCGGTCAGGTAGTCGCCGATCACATCGAGGCCGACCAGCAGCAGGCCCTGGGCGTGGAGCAGCGGGCCGAGTGTCTCGGCGATTTCGCGGTCGCGCGGCGTCAATTCGCGCGCGACACCGGTGCCGCCCGCGGCGAGATTGCCGCGCGTCTCGCCCGGCTTCGGTATGCGCGCAAGCACGTAGGGCACGGGCTTGCCGCCGATCAACAACACGCGCTTGTCGCCGTCGACGATGGACGGAATGTAGCGCTGCGCCATGATCGTGCGCCGCCCGTAGTGCGTGACGGTTTCGACGATGACGTTGAGGTTCGGGTCTGCCGGCGTGCACGCGGAATACCGACGTGCCGCCCATGCCGTCGAGCGGTTTCAGGATGATATCGGCGTGCTCGGCGAGAAACTCATGAATCAGACGCGCGTGCCGGGTCACCAGCGTCGGCGCAGTGAACTGGGTAAAACGCGCGATGGCCAGTTTCTCGTTGCAGTCGCGAATCGCGCGCGGATTGTTGAATACGCGCGCACCCTGTTCCTGCGCGAGTTCGAGCAGATACGTGCTGTACACGTACTCCATGTCGAACGGCGGGTCCTTGCGCATCAGCACCGCGTCGAAATCCCTGAGCGGCGCCGGCTGCGCCGGCTTCAACGCGATACCACGCCTGCGGGTCGCCGGTCAGGTGCAGTCTTTGCGCATGGCCCGTTACGGTCGCCGCCCTGCCAGACGACGTCTTCCTGCTGCAGCGCGTAGAGATCGTGCCCGCGCGCCGCGGCTTCGCGCATCATCGCGAAGGTGGAATCCTTGTATATCTTGAAGTCGTCGAGCGGATCGACGATGAACGCGATCTTCATGGCTGCGGAGCCGGCGGAATCAGCCCTCGGCGGCGTGCGCCAGCGCCGTCGAATCCGTCGTCGAACGCCGCTGCGGTCTGTTCGATTTCGAGCGCGGCGGCGACCAGCGCCAGCCGCGCGATAACACCGTAGGCATAAAAGCGGTTCGGCGGACAATCCGGATCGTCGAGATCGGGCGAGTAGCAGGGCTTTTCGAATGCGAGCGGGACGAACTGCATGCCCGGTGCGTTCAGGCTCTGGTCCTGCGCCGCGGCTCGCGTGCACGCGATAGAAACCGCCCACCACGAAATGATCGATCATGTAGACGACCGGCTCGGCCACCGCGGCGTTGACGGTTTCAAAGCTGTATACGCCTTCCTGCACCAGCACTTCATGCACTTCCAGACCTTCCTTGACCACCGCCATCTTGTTGCGCTGCTTGCGGTTGAGCCCGCGCACTTCGGACGGATCCTTTACCGTCATGATGCCCATGCCGTAGGTGCCGGCGTCGGCTTTCACGATCACGAACGGTTCCTGCGTGATGCCGTATTCCTGGTACTTGGCGCGGATATCGGTGAGAATTTCCGACACGTAACCTTCAAGGCATTCCTCGCCTTTGCGCTCGTGGAAATTGATCTTGCCGCATTTCTCGAAATACGGATTGATGAACCACGGGTCGACGCCGAGCACCTTGGCGAAATCGGTCGCGACGTCCTTGTACACCGCAAAGTGATTGGACTTGCGGCGCATGAACCAGCCGGCGTGCAGCGGCGGCAGCACGATTTGCTCGAGATTCTTCAGAATTTCCGGCAGGCCCGCTGAGAGGTCGTTATTCAGCAGCACGACGCACGGATCAAATCCGTCGATGCTCAGGCGGTTGCCATTGCGCTCGATCGGTTCGAGCGTGAGCTTGCTGCCGTCCGGCAGCGCAATGTCGGCCGGCGCCGTGACATCGGGCAACAGGCTGCCGATGCGCACGATCATCCCGGCGTGGCGCAGAATTTTCTGCAAGGCCGCCACGTTTTGCAGGTAAAACGTATTGCGCGTGTGGTTCTCGGGAATCAGCAGCACGCCGCGCGCGTCGGGGCAGATCTTTTCCACCGCCGCCATGGTGGCCTGCACGCACAGCGCGTCGAATTCGGGATTGAGATTGTTGAAGCCGCCCGGATACAGGTTGGTGTCGACGGGCGCCAGCTTGAAACCGCTGTTGCGCAAATCGACCGACGCATAGAACGGCGTTGCATGTTCCTGCCATTGCGCGCGAAACCAATGCTCGATCTCGGGCATCGCTTTGAGGATGTTGCGCTCGAGTTCGAGCAACGGGCCGGTAAGGGCCGTGGTGAGGTGCGGAACAGTGGTCATGGCGGTTCGCAGCGTGGCCGGGCGGGTATTGTAGCAAACCCGCCCGCCGCGTCCCGCTGGCCGCCGCCGTGCCGTCGCTTGTCGGCGGCGCGACTGCCGTCCGTCCGGCCAAATGCCGGCGGCGGGGTGGTCGGTGTTAGGGTGCGTTACCGGATGCGCGGATACTCCCGGCGTTTCCGCGGGCGCAGCCTGCTCAGACGGTTCTGCAGCATGCCGTTGTCCGGGCTCATGTGCGGAGGTGGCTGATGAATTTCAAAATCGAACCGGCGCAGCGCGCGGACATTCCGCAACTGGCGGCGCTCCTGAACGACTTGTTCGAGGTCGAACTCGACTTTACCGCGGATGCCTCGCGTCAGGCGCGGGGCCTGGAGCTGCTGATCGCGGAAAGCGCGAAAAGCGACCGGCAAATTGTCGCGGTGGCCCGTGATGACCGCGGCCAGCCGGTCGGCATGGCCAGCGGCCAAATCGTGATTTCGACCGCGGAAGGCGCGCCCTCGGCGTGGATCGAGGACGTGGTCGTGCATGCCGAGCATCGCCGCCAGGGTATCGGCAAGCAGTTGCTCGAATTTCTGTCGGCGTGGGCGAAGGCGCGCGGCGCAACGCGCATGCAGTTGGTGGCGGACCGGGAAAATGCAAGCGCCGAGCTCTTTTATACGGCGCTCGGCTGGCAATCGACCCAGCTCGGCGTGCGGCGCCGGCCCGTCGAATAATTTCGATCATGCGTTGCGCAGTCTGGCCGTGGCGCAAAAAAAATGGGCGCCCGCGGGCGCCCATTTCAATGCAACGCGAGGCAATTCCTAAATGTGGTACGCCATCTCGCCATGCTCGTTGACGTCGAGGCCTTCGCGCTCGACTTCTTCGCGGCACGCGCAAACCGATGACGATGTCGACGATCTTGTAGCAGATGAATGCGACCACCCCTGACCAGACCAGGGTCACGCCCGACGCCCCACGCCTGGCTGATCAACTGCGCGCCCATGTCGTAGTCGCCGACTTTGTTGGCCACGTAATCGTAAACGCCGGTGCCGCCCAGGCTCGGGCGAGGCGAACACGCCCACGCCCATCGCGCCGACAATGCCGCCGATGCAGTGCACGCCGAACACGTCGAGCGCATCGTCGTAACCGAACATCCGCTTGAGGCCGTTGACCGACCACAGGCAGACGGCGCCGACGATGAGGCCCAGCGCGATCGAGCCCATCGGACCGACCCAGCCGCAGGCCGGAGTAATCGCCACCAGTCCCGCGACCGCACCGGACGCCGCGCCCAGCATCGACGGTTTGCCTTTGAACATCCATTCGAGGAACATCCACGACAAGGCGGCCGCCGCGGTCGCGACGAACGTGTTGGCGAAGACCATGCGCGGTGGTGCCGTTCGCTTCGAGGTTGGAGCCGGCATTGAAGCCGAACCAGCCCACCCACAGGAGCGACGCGCCTATCATCGTCATGGTCAGGCTGTGCGGCGCCATCGCTTCCCTGCCGTAGCCGATGCGCTTGCCGAGCATCAACGCGCCCACCAGGCCGGCGATGCCGGCGTTGATATGCACGACCGTTCCGCCGGCGAAATCCAGCGCGCCTTTCTGGAAGATGAAACCGGCGATCGCCTGCGCTTTGTCGGCCGCGGCCGCATCGGTGTAGGCATCGGGACCCGCCCAGAACCACACCATGTGCGCAATCGGCAGGTACGAGAACGTGAACCACAGCACCATGAACATCAGCACGGCGGAAAACTTCATGCGTTCGGCGAATGCGCCGACGATCAGGCATGGCGTGATCGCGGCAAACGTGCATTGGAATACCATGTAGATGTATTCCGGAATCACCACGCCTTTGCTGAACGTCGCCGCCGTCGAATCGGGCGTCAGGCCTTTAAGAAACAGCCGGTCGAAGCCGCCGAAAGAACGCATTGCCCTCGGTGAATGCGATGCTGTAGCCGTACACGAACCACAGCACGGTCAACAGCGAGCACACGACAAATACCTGCATCAGCACCGACAGCATGTTCTTGGTGCGCACCAGGCCGCCGTAAAAGAGCGCGAGGCCGGGTATCGTCATCATCAGCACGAATGCCGTGGCGACGATCATCCATGCGGTGTCGCCCTTGTTGGGTTCGGCGGCTTCTTGGCTTCCGCGCGGCGCCGGTGCCGCCGCGGGCGCCGCCGCGACGGGCGCTGACGACCGCGGGTTTGTCCGCCGCCTTGTCTTGCGCGATTACCGGAATGGCGGCGCCGAAACTCAGCGCGCCGAACAGGGCAATCAAGGTCAATAGTCGTTTCATGGGTTCTCCCTTTATAAAGCTTCGGCACCGGTCTCGCCGGTGCGGATGCGGTTGACCTGCTCGAGCGCGAATACGAAAATCTTGCCGTCGCCGATCTTGCCGGTGTTCGTCGATTTTTCGATGGCGTCGACGACCTGATCGAGCATTTCACTCTTGATCGCCGCCTCGACCTTCACTTTCGGCAGAAAATCGACTACATACTCGGCGCCGCGATATTGCTCGGTGTGGCCATTCTGCCGGCCGAATCCCTTGACTTCCGTGACAGTGATGCCCTGCACGCCGATCGCGGACAGTGCTGCGCGAACTTCGTTAAGCTTGAACGGCTTGACGATTGCAGTGACCAGTTTCATGGTGGTTCCCGGAGTTTCAAAAAACGGGGCCGGCCTAGGCCGACCCCGTCGTATGTTGAAGCAAAGACCGAACTATCAGTAGTTGTAGGCTTTTTCGCCGTGATCCGCGAGGTCGAGCCCCTCTTCCTGAGCTTCGTCGCTGGCGCGGATGCCGATCGTGACCTTCAGGATCAGCAGGATCACGAATGCGACGGTGCCCGGACCAGACCAGCGTGATGCCGATGTCCCACAGCTGCGAAACGATCTGCGCCCTGGCATCGAAGTCACCGACCTTGTTGGCGACGTAGTCATAGACGCCGGTGCCGCCAAACGTCGGATTGACGAAGATGCCGGTGCCGAGCGATCCGATGATGCCGCCGATGCAGTGCACGCCGAAGGTATCGAGCGCGTCGTCATAGCCCGAGCCATGCTCTTGACCTTGGTGGACGGCGAAGAAGCAGACCACGCCGGCGATCGCGCAGGTGATCAAACGCACCGATCGGGCCGACGTAGCCAGCCGCTGGCGTAATCGCCACCAGTCCGGCGACGATGCCGGAGCAGACGCCCAGCAGGCTAGGCTTGCCCTTGACGATCCACTCGGTGAGCACCCAGGCAACGCCGGCAACGGCGGTGCCGAACAAGGTATTGAAGAACGCGACGCCGGCGCCGCCGTTGGCTTCCAGCGCGGAACCGGCGTTGAAACCGAACCAGCCCATCCACAGCATGCCGGTGCCGATGGCCGTCATCATGACGCTATGCGGCGCCATCTGCACCTTGCCGTAACCGTTGCGCTTGCCGAGCATCAGCGCGCAAACCAACGCGGCAATACCGGAGTTGATGTGCACCACGGTGCCGCCGGCGAAGTCAAGCGCGCCTTTCTGGAAGATGAAGCCGGCATGCGTGCCTGCGTTCCTCCGCCGCCTTCGCGGTCGTGTAGGCATCGGGGCCGTCCCAGTACCACACCATGTGCGCGATCAGGCAGGTACGCGAACGTGAACCACAGGATGCTGAAGAGGATCATCGCGGAGAACTTGAAGCGCTCCGCGAAGCCGCCGGCAGATCAGCGCGACAGTGATCGCGGCAAACGTCAGCTGGAACATGCAGTAGACGAAGTCCGGCAAGTACTGCCCCTTGCTGAAGGTCGCCGCGACCGCCGTAGTCGGGTCATCGCCGAGCATGAACAGCTTGTCGAACGAGCCGAAGAACGCGATTGCCGGCGGTAAACGCGATGCTGTAACCGTAGATCACCCACAGCACGGCGACGACGCAGAAGATCGAAAAGCTCTGCATCACCGTCGACAGCGCGTTCTTCGTGCGGGCCATGCCGGCATAGAACAGCGCGAGGCCAGGGACCGTCATCAGCAGCACGAACGCGGTGGACGTCATCATCCACGCGACGTCGCCCTTGTTGCAGTCGAAGCCCTTGTCGCCGCATTTCGGCGTGGCGGGTGCCGCCGAGGCGGCGGCAGCGGCGTCTTTCTTGTCGTCGGCGGCCGCTTCGGCGGGCGCAGCATCCTTTTTCTCGTCGGCCTTGGCCGCAGGCGCTTCGGCGGCGGGTTTGTCCGCCGCCTTGTCTTGCGCGACGACAGGCAGTGCGGTGCCGAAGACTGAATGCGCCGACCAGCGCGAGTATGGTCAATAAGCGTTTCATTGTCGGTTCTCCCTTATAGCGCGTCCGCGCCGGTCTCACCGGTGCGGATGCGGTAAACCTGTTCGAGATCGAACACGAAAATCTTGCCGTCGCCGATCTTGCCGGTGTTGGCGGATTTTTCGATCGCTTCGACCACCTGATCGAGCATTTCGTTTTTGATGGCGGCCTCGATTTTCACTTTGGGCAGGAAGTCCACCACGTACTCCGCGCCGCGATACAGCTCGGTGTGGCCTTTTTGCCGCCCAAAGCCCTTGACTTCCGTGACGGTGATGCCCTGCACGCCGATCGCGGACAGAGCCTCCCTCACTTCGTCAAGCTTGAACGGCTTGATGATTGCAGTGACTAGTTTCATTTGGGTTCCCCAGGAAATGGGGCCGGCAATGCCGGCCCCGCGTTTCAGGCATTAGAAAGTTTTTTGCAGATAAATACCACGCCAGTGCTGTCCGAAATGGCCTTCGGATAAGCGCCGGCTGGTACATCGCCGCGGCCGCCATAACCTACGTGGTTGGCGCTGCTCGTATTGGTGTAAAAGGCGCCGATCGTCACGGCGTTGAACACCTTCGACAATTTGCCCAAGTCGTAGTTGACACCGAGCTTATAGTCGTTATAGCTGTAATACGTTGTCGTTTGAGGCGAGCCCGGAATTGCGGATGTCGGTGCCCTGATACTTCTGAATGCCGTAGTGCCCGATCAGCGTGAAACCCGACTCGCCCACCGGATAGGCTGCCGACAGATCCACGTAATACGTGCCCTGCGCGTCCTGCACGGCGAATGCTTTGTCGCTGACTACGTAGTTAACTTTGAACGGAGAGCCACTTCCAGCCCAGCGCGCCGTAGATTTCCGAGGTGTCGCCCTTGATACCGAGTGGGCGGCGCCGAGTTGACGTTGCCCACATAGAAGTACTGAAGGAAGCCGACATCGTAGGTAAAATCGGATTTGCCGAAGTTCCCTTTTATGCCGGCATACCAGTCGCTCTCCAGGCTGGAACTCGTATACTGGCCGCCGTCGCTGAGCCACGAAATATTCGAATTCCACGTGCCGACGTAGACTGAAGCCGGCCCGAAATTGTAGGCATAGTCGAAACCGCCCTGGATTGCCGGGTTGCCGTTGGTTTGACTCATGCCACGGAATATATATTGGCTGTACAGGCCGACGTTCGCGGTAAAGGTATGTGGCGATTCCTCAGCGGCGGCCGGCGCTGCTGCCGGGGCCGGTGCGCCAGCGGGGGCCGGGGCGTCTGCGGCGAATACGACACCGGGCGCGGCCAACGCTGCAGTGACGGCTGCCGCCGTCATGGTTTTCTTGAACATGGTTTTCCTTTCAATTAGTTAATGAAACCTGGTACTGCATTGCGGGCTTGCTATCAGCACATACCGTGCCAACAATTAAGCAATTGATTTAAAATATAGAAAGTGTCTACACAGCGGGTATAGGAACTCTATTTTCTCGCACTGTGTTGAGGCGAGAAAACTGCTCGCGCACCAGTGTGGTGCCCACGATATTTCGCGCTGCGGCGATGTCGCGTTTGGCATCGGTTCGCAGGTGCGGCCGTGCGATTTGCAAGACGCGCGCGGCACGGTGGTAAATTAGGCGTCAACGTTCTTGTTATGGGAGCAATGCGATGCTCAATCAGCAGTTCACGGATGAGTTAGGCGCCAAAGTGCGGGAAATACTCGCCCACAGTCCGGCGCGCGATATCGAAACAAACCTGCGCGCGATGCTCGCGGCAATGTTCGCGCGACTCGATCTCGTTACGCGGCAGGAATTCGACATTCAGGCCGAGCTGCTCGCGCGCACGCGCGAAAAGCTCACCGGACTCGAAGCCAAGCTTGACCGAACTTGAGGTAAACAGCGGACGTGCTGCGGCGGCGAGTGGTAACTGCGGCCGGCCGCTCGCGCTAGGCGCGCGGGCGGCGCATTTCGCGCTCGCCTATGACTTAAGGCCTAGGCGCGATTGTCGTCGCGGCGGCGACGCGGGGCGTTAAACGCTTATCGCCATTTCGAATCCCGGGTTTTTCCGGTCGCCGATGTCACTCGCCGTGTTGTACAGCCGCTCGCTGGCGGGAATGGACGCGCCGCTCGTCACGGTCGAGACCCATCTTGCCAACGGGTTGCCGGCCTTCACCATCGTCGGACTGCCCGAGGCGGAAGTCAAAGAGGCGAAGGATCGCGTGCGCGCCGCGCTGCAGAACGCGCGCTTTGAATTCCCGGCACGCCGCATCACCGTCAATCTCGCGCCGGCCGATCTGCCGAAGGAAAGCGGGCGCTTCGATCTGCCGATCGCGCTGGGCATACTCGCGGCGTCCGGCCAGTTGCCCGCTGATCAGCTCGCGGACTACGAATTTGCGGGCGAGCTTGCGTTGACCGGGGAATTGCGTCCGATACGCGGCACGCTGGCGATGATGTACGGCGCGAGCCGCGATCATCGCGCGTTTGTCGTGCCCCACGAGAATGCGCCGGAAGCGGCATTGGTCGAGGGCGCCAGGGTATATGCCGCGCGCAATCTGCTCGAAGTCTGCGCGCATCTCGCCGGCCGCGAACTCATGTCACTGTGCCGCGAAGTGCCGGTGCCGGCGTGTGAACCCGCTGCCCGATCTCGCCGACGTCAAGGGCCAGGCGCATGCCAAGCGCGCGCTGGAAATCGCCGCGGCGGGCGCGCATAGCCTCGTCATGGTCGGGCCGCCGGGCGCCGGGAAGACGATGCTGGCGACCCGGCTGCGCCGGCATACTGCCGCCGATGACCGAGCTTGAGGCGCTGCAGTCGGCGGCAATTCAATCGCTCGGCAGCGCCGGATTCGACGTGCGCAACTGGCGGCGGCGGCCGTTTCGCGCGCCCGCATCACACGGCCTCCGGTGTTGCGCTCGTCGGCGGCGGCGGCAATCCGCGCCCGGGCGAAATCTCGCTCGCCATGCACGGCGTGCTGTTTCTCGACGAACTGCCGGAATTCAATCGCAGCGTGCTCGAAGTGTTGCGCCAGCCGCTCGAAGCCGGCCGCGTGACGGTATCGCGCGCCGCGCGGCAAGCGGAGTTTCCCGCCGAGTTTCAGCTCGTCGCGGCGATGAACCCGTGTCCGTGCGGATACCTCGGGCATTACAGCGGCAAGTGCCGTTGCACGCCGGACCAGGTCGCGCGCTATCGCGGCAGAATTTCCGGGCCGCTGTTCGACCGCATCGACCTGCAGATTGAAGTGCCGGCGGTGGCGGACAAAGATCTGGTGCGCGCGGCCGGCGGCGAGCCCAGCGCAGTCGTGCGCGCGCGCGTGGACGCCGCGTATGGTCGCCAGCGCGAGCGCCAGGGCAAACCCAATTCGAAATTATCGACGCGCGAAATTGACGAGACCTGCATGCCCGATGCTGCCGGCGCGAGCGCTGCTCAAGCAGGCGATCAGCCGGCTTGGGTTATCGGCGCGCGGCTACCATCGCGTATTGAAGGTGGCGCGCACTATCGCCGATCTCGCGCGGTGAGCGCGCGATCGCAAGTGCCCATATCGCGGAAGCGATTCAGTTTCGGCGCTTCGACCGCGATGCTGAAAGCCGGCGCGCATTGCGCGTCTATAATCGGCGGATGATTCCGCCGCGACTTGACCTGCGCCCCATGCCGGGCGTGAACACCCAGCAACAAGCCGACCGCGCAACGCTGGTGCTCGCCGCGATGCTGGCGGGCCTTGCCACGCTGGGCCCGTTCGCCATCGATACCTACATGCCGTCGTTTCCGGCGATGGGACGTTCGCTCGACGCGACGACGCTGGAGATACAGCAGACCTTGTCCGCGTATCTGCTTCCGTTCTCGTTCATGATGCTGTTTCACGGTGCGCTGACTGATTCGTTCGGCCGGCGTCCCGTGATCCTGACGGGGCTGGTCATATTCACCGCGGCTTCGATCGGTTGCGCGTTGGCGCAAAGCCTGCCGCAGCTTCTGATGTTTCGCGCATTGCAGGGCATGTCGTCCGGCACCGGCATGGTCGCGGGACGCGCGATGATACGGGATCTTTATCCCGGCCACCAGGCGCAACGCGTGATGGCCATGGTGACCATGATCTTCGGGCTCGCGCCCGCGGTTGCGCCCATACTCGGCGGCTGGCTGGAGGTATGGTTCGGCTGGCGCTCGATTTTTGTATTTCTCGCCTTGTTCGCCACGGTGCTTTGCGTGGGTTGCTATTATCGGATCGCAGAATCGCTGCCTCCGGCAAAACGCCAGCCATTTTCCGTGCGGCCGCTGCTGGCAAACTATTTCAAGCTGTTCGGCAGCGTGCGATTCGGCTTGCTGTCGTCCGCAATCGCATTGAATTTCTCGGCATTTTTTCTGTACATCGCATCGGCGCCCGCGGTGATTTACGGTTTGCTCGGAATGGATGAGAAAGAGTTTGCGTGGTTGTTCGTGCCGGGGATTTCCGGCGTGATCATGGGCGCATTCCTGTCCGGTCGGTTGGCCGGCAAGTTGTCGCCGCGGCGTACCGTGCGCTACGGTTACAGCGTCATGGTGACGGCCGCGTTGTTCAATCTTGCCTATAACATGACGTATCCGCCGGCATTGCCATGGACTGTCCTGCCGGTGATGGTCTATACGATAGGCATGTCGCTGGCGATGCCCAGCATTACGCTGTTGTTATTGGACTTGTTTCCCGACAATCGCGGGCTTGCCGCGTCTTTGCAGGGCGCGCAACAGAGTTTCTTTACGGGACTGGCGTCGGGACTGTTGTCGCCCGTACGTATCGGGCACGGGGCTGGGTCTCGCGGCCGGCATGGCGATCCTGCTCGCCAGTGGGTTCGCGTGCTGGTATGGTTTCGTCCATCTGACTCAAACGGAAGTCCAGGACGTGAACGCAATTTCCAACTGGAACGAGGAGAAACGCGCCGCGTATTTGTATCGCGTGGTCGCGGCGTGCGAAGCCGGGACACCGCGGGAAAAACTTTTTCTCGGGCTGGCCGGAGAGGCCGAGGGCCAGGCCGCGGTGTGGGAAAAGAAGGCGTCTGCCGCCGGGGCGAGCTGTGCCGGCGTTCACGCCTGACGTGCGTTCGCGCGTCGTCGCCGGGTTGGTGCGGCGTCACGGACCGCGCCGTTTGCGCACGGTGCTCGCCGCGATGAAAGTGCGCGGCATGTCGGTCTACGCCAGCAGTTCCGGGCAGATCGCTTCGCATCAGTTGGATGACGTCGGACATCACCGCGGACTTGTCGGGCGGCGGAAACCTGCGCGCAGCCGTGTTTGGCGTCAACGACGGTCTTATTTCCAACGCCAGCCTGATTCTGGGCGTGGCCGGCGCGAACGCGGACGCGGCGACGATACTGCTGACCGGCGTCGCAGGGTTGGTCGCGGGCGCATTTTCGATGGCCGCGGGCGAATACGTATCGGTGCGCTCGCAGCGCGAGATGTACGAATATCAGATCGGGCTCGAGCGCGACGAACTGGCGGAATATCCCGACGAGGAAGCGCACGAGCTTGCATTGATTTACGAGGCGCGCGGAATGGGGAGCGCTGAGGCGCTGCGCATGGCGACCCAAATCATCGCCGATCCGGAGCGCGCGCTCGATACGCTCGCGCGCGAGGAACTCGGCCTGAATCCCGAGGACCTGGGCTCGCCGTGGGGCGCGGCGCTGTTTTCCTTTATCTCGTTTGCCCTGGGCAGTGCGATTCCCTTGCTGCCGTTTTTTTTCGGTATTGGGCGGCACGCGCTTGCCGGCGGTCATCGTGCTGACCGCCATCGCGTTGTTCGCGGTCGGCGCGACGCTATCGCTTTTTACGGGACGTGGCGCGTTGATGAGCGGCGCGCGCATGCTGGCAATCGGCGCCGCAGCAGGTGGCGTAACCTATTCGCTAGGCAAATTGCTGGGCGTAAGCATGGCGTGAGACGCGAGGAAAGGCTAGAGACGGGAAGCGGTGGGATCAAGCGCCGCCGCAGGAGAAGACTCTTTCGACTCAAGCCTCTCACCCGGCGCCTCTCGGCTTCAGCACTGCTCCCAGGGCAGTCCGTCGAATCGCCAGCCGCTTTTCGCGCCGCGGTGATGATTTTCGTCAAGCTCACCTTCGAAACCGTGCAACACGTTGTAGACCTTGGTAAAGCCGGCTGCCTCGAGCGCGTGGCCGGCGTCGAGCGAGCGGTTGCCGCTGCGACAGATCAATATCACCGGACGATTGACGCTGGTGGCTTTTTTGACGTGCGCGACAAAATCGGGATTGATGTCCCAGTTCGAGCCGTCGTTCCACGCGACGTGTATCGCGCCGGATGGGTGGCCGACGAACAGGTACTCCATCTCGCTGCGGCAGTCGATGAATACGGCATCGGGAGTCTTGTGCAGCATTTCGTAAGCCTGCTTCGGTTCGAGGTGTTCCATCGGGTTTTCCGTTGCGGTGAGGTTGTCAGTATATCGCCGGGGCTGCCGCGTCCATACTAATCACGTTACATGGCGGCAAACCGTGGTGCGTTGCCGTCAGGTTTCCCGGATTTCGAAGTCATGTGTTATTGCCGCGGTCTTTGCCGAGCATGATGGAGGCCGAACAGTATTTCTCCGCCGACAACTGGATCGCCCGTTCGACTTGCTGCGGCTTCAGATTCTTGCCGCTGACGATGAAATGCATGTGGATGCTGGTGAAGACTTTAGGGTCTTCGGCGGCGCGCTCCGATTCGATTTCGACAACGCAATCGGTAATTGCCGCGCGCGACTTTTTCAGGATGTGCACGACGTCGTAAGCGGTGCAGCCGCCGGTGCCGATCAGCACCGTCTCCATCGGACGCATGCCGAGGTTGCGGCCGCCGCCCTCGGGCGCGCCGTCCATCACGATGGCGTGACCGCTGCCCGATTCGCCCACGAAACACACGTCTTCAACCCATTTGATTCTGGCTTTCATGCCGCTCCCTGCTGGTTCAAAGCGATTTTAAACGATACCCAATCGACCCATGAATTTCATGGCGATAACCGGCGCTCAGGTGGACGCGACTGCGCGCTGCCTCGGCGCCGGTCGCGGAGTCCGCGAAGGCTGAATGCATGCCGCGTTGTAGCGGGTTTGACAGAGATTTGATTTTTACCATATAATCCAAAGCTTTCTGTCGTTTCCAACGACGTTTTTAACGTCACAGCGCAAGGTAGCGGGTTCGGTTATGAAAACTTTTACGGCGAAAGCCCACGAAATCAAGCACGACTGGTATGTGGTCGATGCTCAGGACAAAGTGCTCGGGCGGCTCGCGGCTACGCTGGCGCATCGGTTGCGCGGCAAGCATAAGCCGGAATTCACGCCCCACGTCGACGGCGGCGATTATATCGTGGTCGTCAATGTCGATAAGCTGCGCGTGACCGGCAGCAAGGCGCGCACCAAGCTCTACCACCGGCACAGCACGTATCCGGGCGGTATTTACACGACCAATTTTGCCAAGCTGCAGGCGCGGCATCCGCGCCGCGTGCTGGAAATGGCGGTCAAAGGCATGTTGCCCAAGGGACCGCTCGGCTACGCAATGCTGAAGAAGCTGAAGGTCTACGCGGGAGCCGCGCATCCGCATGAGGCGCAGCTACCGAAACCTCTAGAGATAAGGGCCTGATTCCATGGCAGCCAAGCAACCGCAGTACAACTACGGCACCGGCCGGCGCAAAAGCGCGGTCGCGCGCGTGTTCATCAAGCCGGGCAAAGGCGACATCGTCGTCAATGACAAGCCGGTAGACGTATTTTTCTCCCGCGAAACCGGTCGCATGATCGTGCGCCAGCCGTTGGTTCTGACCGACAAACTCACCGCGTTCGACATCATGGTCAACGTCGATGGCGGCGGCGAGTCCGGGCAGGCGGGCGCGGTGCGCCACGGCATCACGCGCGCGCTGATTGAATACGATGCGGCCTTGAAGCCGGTCCTCAAGAAGGCCGGGCTCGTAACGCGCGACGCGCGCGAAGTCGAGCGCAAAAAAGTCGGCCTGCACAAAGCGCGACGCCGCAAGCAGTTCTCGAAACGCTAGCCTCCGGATTCGGCCGTTAAAGCCGCCTGCGGGCGGCTTTTTCGTTGGTAACTTACAATAGGCGCGATCGCCCTTTGACGCGCGTAGGTGACGGGAATGGCAAACCAGATACTCAAAATAGGAGTCGTCGGCGGCACCGGCTATACCGGGGTCGAGTTGTTGCGGCTGCTCGCGCAACATCAGCACTGCGAGCTTAAGATCATCACGTCGCGCCAGGAGGCGGGCACTCCCGTCGCCGCCATGTTTCCGAATCTGCGCGGGCACGTGGATCTCAATTTCAGCGCGCCGTCGGATGCCGCGCTCAAGCAGTGCGACGTGGTGTTTTTCGCCACCCCCAACGGGGTAGCCATGCAGCAGGCGCGCACCTTGTTCGATGCGGGCGTCAAGATCATCGACATCGCGGCGGATTTTCGCATCAAGGACATCGCGACCTGGGAAAAATGGTACGCGACCAAGCACGCGTGTCCCGAGCTTGTCGCCCAGGCGGTCTATGGTTTGCCCGAAGTCAATCGCGACGAGATCAGGCGCGCGCGCATCGTCGCCAATCCCGGGTGCTATCCGACGGCCGTGCAACTGGGTTTTCTGCCGCTCGTGAAAAGCGGCAGGGTCGATCTCGAACATTTGATCGCGGATGCCAAGTCGGGCGTCAGCGGCGCCGGGCGCAAGGCCGAAGTGCACACGCTGTTTGCCGAAGCGTCGGACAACTTCAAGGCCTACGGCGTGCCCGGGCATCGGCATCATCCCGAGATTTCGCAGGGACTGAACGCGATTGCCGGGCGCGCGACGCGGCTCGTGTTCGTGCCGCACCTCGCGCCGATGATCCGCGGCATACACGCGACGCTCTACGCGCAGTTGACCGGCAGCGTCAATCTCCAGCAGCTGTACGAGAAAGCATTTCGCCGACGAGCCATTTGTCGACGTGTTGCCGGCGGGCGGTCATCCGGAAACGCGCTCAGTACGCGGGTCGAACCTCTGCCGCATCGCCGTGCACCAGCCGCAGGGCGGCGACATCGCGGTGGTGCTGTCGGTGATCGACAATCTGACCAAGGGCGCAGCCGGGCAGGCGGTGCAGAACATGAACATCATGTGCGGCCTGCCGGAGACGGCCGGACTGGAGCAAATCGCATTAATGCCTTAACGAAAAAGCTCAAGCGCATGTTCGGCATTGCGGCGCCGCGCATGGCGGTGCGCGCCGCGATTCCGTGGTATTTGCGCTGGCTGGGCATGATCGCGCTGGCCATGGTCATTCTTTTCCTGTCGCACGCCGCCTACGATTTCGGCAAGCAATTCGCCGGATTCGATCAGAGCGAGGCCGACCGCGAAGTGCAGCGGTTGATGGAAACAAACGCCAAGATGCAGCAGGAGCTCGCGCGTATGCGCGGAGAGCTCGCGCAAAGCGAGCGCCAACTCCAGATGGAGCGCGCGACCTATGCGGACCTCGTCAAGCAGATGAAGACATTGACCGAGGAAAACGCCGGCGCTCAAGGAAGATCTCGCGTTTTTTCAGACGCTGATGCCCTCCGGGCAGCAAGGACGGCGGGGTGGCAGTCAACCGCTTCATGGTGCAAAATGACGCCCTGCCCGGCGAATACCGCTACCGGCTGCTGCTGACCCAGACCGGGCAGCGCAGCAAGGATTTCCAGGGCAGCTTGCAATTTGTGGTCAACTTGCAGCAGGATAGCAAGAAGATGGTCATGACTCTGCCCGCCGAAGGCGACCAGGCGGACAAGGGGTTCAAGCTGAATTTTCGGTTCTACCAGCGCGTAGAAGGTACGTTTCGCGTCGCCGCCGGCGCGGTGGTCAAGAGCATGCAGGTCCGGGTGTTCGAAAACGGCAGCAATGAGCCCAAGCTGACTCAGGCTGTCAACGCGTCATAACAGGGAGTATGGCCATGTTCGGAAGCGGAAAAAACAACAAACCCCAGAATCGCATCGACTGCCTGATCGGCGCCGGCACCACGATCGAGGGCAATATCACCTTCGGCGGCGGTTTGCGCGTCGATGGCCATGTGCGCGGCAACGTCATCGCCGCGGACGACAAACCGGGCACGCTCGTTTTGTCCGAGCAGGCGCATATCGAAGGCGAAATCCGCGTTTCGCACGCGGTTATCAACGGCACGGTGGTGGGCCCGCTGCACGCCAGCGAGTATGCGGAACTGCAGGCCAAAGCGAATGTCACAGGTGATGTATACTATCGCACGCTGGAAATCCAGCTGGGCGCCGTGGTGCAAGGGCGGCTCGTATATCAACCCGAAGGCAAGTCCGACAAGGTCGTGCAGTTAAAGCCGGCCACGGCTGACTGAACACTCGGCACACGCGCAGTGACGGCAGGGCGCCGGATTGCGGTTGCGAATTGTCAGGAGTACAGCACATGAACGCTATTACCGAAATGCCCGCCCCGCTGGTTTTCACGGACAACGCGGCGGCCAAGGTCAAGCAGTTGATCGACGAGGAAGGCAATCTTGATCTCAAGCTGCGCGTGTTCGTTACCGGCGGCGGCTGCTCGGGCTTCCAGTACGGATTCACGTTCGATGAGGCGGTCAGCGACGACGACACCTCGATGCAGAAAAACGGCGTTACGCTGCTGATCGACCCGATGAGCCTGCAGTATCTGGGCGGCGCTGAAATCGATTATCAGGAAGGTGTCGAAGGCGCGCAGTTCGTGATCAAGAATCCGAACGCGACCAGCACCTGCGGCTGCGGATCCTCGTTTTCAGCCTGAGCCGGACTTGTTCATGAAAAAGGGCGCCGCTGGCGCCCTTTTTATTTCAGGCGCGGTAAATTGCGCCCAGAATGCGCGCGCCGCGCGCGCCGGTGACGGCCGGCAGATTGCCCGGTCCGCGAGTTAAGCGTTTGCTGCGCAAGCCACGCAAATGCGAGCGCCTCCACGTGTTCGGCGCTCACGCCGAGCGCGTCGGTCGCGGCAACCTGCCGTGGCGCGAGTTGCGTCGCAAGCAAGGCCGCCAGCGCGGTGTTGCGTGAACCGCCGCCGCACAGATAGACCTCGGTTGCACCCGCGCAGAAGTTTCCGATTGCGTCGGCTATTCCGTGCGCGGTCAGTGCGAGCAGCGTGGCCTGGACGTCGCCGGGTTTTTCCGTTCCCTCCAACTGTTGCTCCAACCATTCGAGATTGAACGTTTCACGACCCGTGCTTTTGGGCGGCGCGCGGCGGAAATAGTCGTCGGCACATAGGCGCGCGAGCAGGGCGGGTAATCGCGCGGCCGCGTTGCGCCCATGCGCCATCGCGGTCGAACGGTTGCGCGAGATGCCGTTGCGTCCACGCGTCGAGCAGCAGGTTGCCCGGTCCGCAGTCAAAGCCGGTCACCGCGCCGGCGCGCGGCAGGTCGGTGAGATTGGCGATGCCGCCGATATTGACGATCACGCGATGCGCATCGGGGCTGGCGAATACCGCGTGATGAAATGCCGGCACCAATGGCGCGCCCTCACCGCCGGCGGCGATATCGCGGCTGCGGAAATCGCATACCACGTTGATGCCGGTCAGTTCGGCCAGCAACGCGCCATTGACGAGCTGCAGCGTGTAACCGTCGGCAGGTTGGTGGCGCACGGTCTGGCCGTGGCAACCGATCGCAGTCACCATTGCCGGGGTCAAGCGAACATTGCGCGAGCAATGCCGCGACGGCCGCCGCATACACACGCGCGAGCTCATTGGATGCGCGCGCCGCGCGCCGCAATTCGTCGGTTCCGGAATAATTGAGCGCCGCCAATTCGGACTTCAGCGCGGGCGTGAACGCGTGGTGGCGGTGCCCGAGCAGGCGTGGCTTGACGGCGCCCAGATCCGCAAGCACTGCATCAACGCCGTCAAGGCTGGTGCCGGACATCAGCCCGACGTAGAACTCGGGCATTGGAGGTTAGTCTAGCCGGGCCAGGTTGGTGGTGCGCAGCAGATCCAGGCGTTCCGCGTACAGCCTGGCGGTTTGCTCGAACTTCGGCTTTTGCTCGGGCGTGATGGGTGGCGCGGCCGGCATGGCGACGCGCAACGGGTTCTGGTGCACGTCATTGATGCGAAATTCGTAATGCAGGTGCGGACCCGTCGCGAGCCCGGTCGCGCCGACATAGCCGATGACTTCGCCCTGCGCGACGCGCTTGCCTTTGCGCAGGCCCTTGGCGATGCCCGACAAGTGTCCGTACCAGGTCGTGTACTTGGATTGATGGCGCACCACGACAACGTTGCCGTAGCCGCCCTGGCGGCCGGCGATTTCCACCACGCCGTCGCCGGTGGCCTTCACGCGCGTGCCGGTCGGCGCACCGTAGTCTATGCCCTTGTGCGCGCGCCAGGTTTGCAGCACCGGATGAAAGCGCGCGTTGGTGAAACCGGAGGTGATGCGCGAGAACTCCAACGGCGAGCGCAGGAATTGCTTGCGCAGATTCTTGCCGTCCGGCGTGTAGTAGCCGCCCTCGTTTTCGGCGTAGTTGAAATACACCGCCTGATACGACTTGCCCTGATTGATGAACTCGGCCGCCAGCACGCGTCCGGACTTGACCGGTTCGCCATGGTCGTAAAACACTTCGTAAACGACGCTGAAGCGGTCGCCTTTGCGCAGGTCGCGGTGAAAGTCGATGTCGGTCGAAAAGATGTCGGCAATTTGCGTGGCGATGGCATCGGACAGGCCGGCTGCGTCGGTCGCGCCGAACAGCGAATTTCTGATCTCGGCCGATTTCATGAGCACGCGCCGCTCGAGCTGCGCGGGTTCCTGCTTGACCACGAACGCATCGGCGGCGCGATCGACCGCCACCAGGTTGCCCGCGTTCAGGTAGCGCAGGCTGACGAGCTTGCCGTCCGCGTCGGCGGTCGCGCGCACGGTCTTGCCGGGGATCAACTGATAAAGCGCCCTGGCTTGCTTGTTGTTGCGCAGAACCTGCATTGCTTCGGGATCGTCAATCTGCAGCCGCGCCAGCAGCGATGCGACCGTGTCGCCGCGCTGGATGCGTTCCTCGCGCGTAAAAGTTGGGTTGCTGATCCGCAGTCGGCGTCAAAGCCGGCAGCGTGCAGTTCCTGCACGACGTTGTTGATCGTCACTTTTTCAACCAGCGTATCCGGCGCGATGCCAAACGCGGCGACAACTCCAAAGCACGGCAGCGCGATGAGCGCTGCGGCAAGCCGGTGACGGAACGTAAGATTGCCTATCAGGACAGTAATTTTATGAGTTAAAATCATGCTTTTAGCATACTGTCTTAAGGCCCCCCTTGGAGCGACGCGGCAAGCTTAGCAGAATGGTACGGGTGCGCAACCCCGGATTTCACATTGTGAAAAACTTGTAGTATCGACTGCAAGGCCGTCGTGGCAGCACTGACCGACCAGCTCGAAATCATCAAACGCGGCTGCGATGAACTGCTGGTCGAGGCCGAGCTCGTCGACAAGTTGCAAGTCCGGCCGCCCGCTGCGCGTCAAGGCGGGGTTCGATCCGACCGCGCCGGACCTGCACATCGGCCACACCGTGCTGATCAACAAACTGCGGCAGTTACAGGACCTGGGCCACCACGTCGTGTTTCTGATCGGCGATTTCACGGGCATGATCGGCGACCCGACCGGCAAGAACGCCACGCGCCCGCCGCTCACGCGCGAGGAAGTGGCGGCCAACGCGAAGACCTACACCGCGCAGGTATTCAAGATACTCGATGCGGCGAAGACCGAGATCGCGTTCAATTCGGCGTGGATGGACAAGTTCACTTCGGCCGACATGATCAAGCTCGCGGCAAGCCATACCGTCGCGCGCATGCTCGAACGCGACGATTTCGGCAAGCGCTACAAGGCAAACCAGCCGATTGCGATCCACGAATTCCTCTACCCGCTGGTGCAGGGCTACGACTCGGTCGCGCTGAAGGCCGATCTCGAGCTCGGCGGCACCGACCAGAAATTCAATCTGCTGATGGGACGCGAGCTGCAGAAACATTACGGCCAGCCGCCGCAGTGCATACTCACCATGCCGCTGCTCGAAGGTCTCGCCGGCACCGACAAGATGTCGAAGTCGCTCGGCAACTACGTCGGCATCACCGACATCCCCGAACGAAATGTTCGGCAAGCTGATGTCGGTTTCCGACGAGTTGATGTGGCGATATATCGAATTATTGTCGTTCGCGCCGCTCGCAACGATCGGACAATGGAAGAAAGAAGTCGCGCAAGGCCGCAACCCGCGCGATATCAAAGTCGCGTTTGCCCAGGAAATCGTCGCGCGTTTTCACGATCAGCCGGCGGCGGCGGCCGCGCTCGCCGATTTCGAATCGCGTTTCAAGCAGGGCGAAATTCCGGCCGACATTGCGGAGGTGACCGTGCACGCCGGCGCCGCGGGCATCGCGATTGCGAACCTGCTCAAGGATGCCGGGCTCACCGCGAGCACGTCGGAAGCGCTGCGCATGATCGCGCAGGGCGGCGTCAAGCTCGACGGGGAAAAAGTCAGCGACAAAACGCTCATGCTCGCCAAAGGCGCGCGTGTTGTGCTGCAGGTGGGCAAGCGAAAATTCGCGCGCGTCACCATCGACTGACCGCATTGACGCATGGACGCTTCCGCCGTATTGATGCACGCTGTTACTCCGGCGCCTTGCCCCACAACTGCTTCAAGCGGTTGTCGCGTCCGCAGCCGCTGCGGTAGTACTTGTAGCGCAGCGGATTCTTGAGATAAAAGTCCTGGTGGTAGTCTTCCGCGGGATAAAACTCCGCCGCGCGCGTGATTTCGGTGACGATGGGCCCGCTTGAACGGCTTGTTGCGCTCGAGCGCCGCTTTGGACGCTTCGGCCAGGCGGCGCTGTTCGTCGTCGTGGTAAAAAATCCCGCTGCGGTACTGCGAGCCGTGGTCGCAGAACTGCTCGTCTTTGACCGTCGGATCGATGTTGTGCCAGAACACGTCGAGCAGTTTTTCGTAGGTCACTTTCTTCGGGTCATAGACGACCTGCACGGCTTCCGCATGCCCGGTGCGGCCCGACGAAACTTCCTCGTAGGTCGGATTTTTTTTCTGCCCGCCGGTATAGCCGGAGGTGGTCGAGATCACGCCCGGCAGCACGTCGAACGGGTGCTCCATGCACCAGAAGCAGCCGCCGGCGAACGTGGCTTTCGCGTAGGCGGGAGCCGCGCCCGGTTTGGGCGTCTGCGCGTAACCCGCAGTCGCGCCGGCAAAAACGAGCGTCGCGCCCAGCGCGAGCAGTACATTGCGAATTGTCGGCATGAAGCTATTCTCCTGGAAATGACTGCGTCCTTCATGGGACGTGTCAGCTTAGTCGCCATAACAGGTGTTTCCTTGCATGCCGCATAATATCAGCCCCGTGTCAGGAACCCGCCGTTGCACAGACTAACGGTGGTTCGCACAACTCGATCGCGGAAAGGAATTCACATGACTACGCAAGAAGTACCGCCGGCAAGGAAGTTGCCACCCTCGGCGGCGGCTGTTTCTGGTGCCTGGAAGCGGTGTTCGACAATCTGCAAGGCGTAAGCTCGGTCGAGTCCGGTTATACCGGCGGCAAGACCGCCAATCCGACGTACAAGCAGATATGCAATGGGGACACGGGTCATGCCGAAGTCGTGCGCATCACATTCGACCCGAAGACGATTTCGTTCCGCGAAATTCTCGAGGTATTCTTCACCATCCACGATCCGACGACCTTGAACCGCCAGGGCAACGACGCGGGCACTCAATACCGTTCGGCGATTTTTTATCACTCGCCCGGACAAAAATCGACGGCCGAGCAATTGATCGCGGAACTGACCGCGGAAAAAGTTTTCGGCGACAAGATCGTCACTGAAGTGGCGGCGGCACCGGCGTTTTACGTGGCCGAGGACTATCACCAGGAATATTTCGCCAACAACCGCCATCAGCCGTACTGCCAGGCCGTGGTGGCGCCGAAAGTTGCCAAGTTCAGAAAGAAGTTCGCGCAGCCGGGTAAAGACGTAGTTGATGCAGCAGATCCGGCGAATATGCCGTTACCGGCGCTCCCGCCGGCTTAGTCTGCGCCCGCGAACGCGCCATCCCGTCTCCAGCGGGGCGGGCGCCGAGCGTCACGAAGCTGTAACAATCGGCGTCTATCATGCGCCCATTCTGCAGGTATTTACCCCCGCGTTCAAACTGGAGAGCACTCTATGAAATCCGAATCAGTCCAACGATTTATCGCGTGCGCGGCAATGGCGCTGGGCCTCGCCGCGGCGACGCTTGCAGCGGCGGCCGACATCACCGGCGCCGGCGCAACCTTTCCGTATCCGCTTTATTCCAAGTGGGCGGAAGCCTACAAAGCAAAAACCGGCGTCGGCCTCAATTATCAATCGATCGGTTCCGGCGGCGGCATCAAGCAAATCCTCGCCAAGACCGTCGATTTCGGCGCCTCCGACGCGCCGCTCGAGCCCGCAGCAACTCGAGAAAGACGGCCTGGTGCAGTTCCCGATGGTCATGGGCGGCGTGGTTCCGGTCGTACAACATCGAAGGCATCAAGCCCGGCGGTTTGCGCCTGACCGGTGCGCTGCTGGCCGACATCTACCTCGGCAAGATCACCAAGTGGAACGCGCCGGCAATCGCGGCGCTCAACAAAGGCGTCAAGCTGCCCGATCAGGACATTACGGTGGTCGCGCGCTCGGACGGCTCCGGCACCACCTTCATTTTCACCAACTATCTCTCCAAGGTCAGCGCCGAATGGAAAGACAAGGCCGGCAACAATACCTCGGTGAAATGGCCGGCGGGCGTGTCCGGCAAGGGCAACGAAGGCGTGGCCGCGTACGTGCAGCGCCTCGTCGGGTTCGATCGGCTATGTCGAATACGCCTACGCGCTGCAGAACAAGATGTCGTACGCCTTGCTGCAGAACAAGGACGGCAATTTCGTCGGGCCCGACGACAAGTCTTTCCGCGCGGCAGCCGCCAACGCGCAGTGGGACAAGGCGCCCGGCTTCTACCTGCTGCTGACCGATCAGCCCGGCAAGGAGAGCTGGCCGATCACGGGCGCCACTTTCATCCTGATGCACAAGAAGCAGGACAAGCCGGAGAACGCGGCGATTGCGCTCAAGTTTTTCGACTGGGCGTATGAAAGCGGCGACAAACTGGCGCTGGACCTCGATTATGTTCCGATGCCGGACAGCGTCGTCAAGCTGGTCAAAGCCGAATGGAAGAAGGTACAGGACGCGTCGGGCAAACCGGTGGCATTCTAGGCATTGCGGGACAATTCAATCTGGCAGTCAGCGCGAGAGGCTCAGGCCTCTCGCGCCTTTTTTAAAGACACACTCATGCCACCCAGAGATGCTGCGGCGATCGCGCCGGCATTCGATGCCGGCGTGCAAACCGCCTATAATCAGCAACCCAAGCCTGCGCAAAGGCTCGACTGGATGGACGCATTTTTCAGGAACCTGACGCGATTCTTCGCGTTCTTCGTGTTCTCGATCCTCGCCGCGATTCTGATTTCGCTGCTGTATCACAGCCAGCTTTCGCTCTCCAAGTTCGGCTTCGATTTTCTGTTCAATCCCGAGTGGGATCCGGTCACCGAGGAATTCGGCGCGCTGGTGCCGATTTACGGCACGCTGGTCAGTTCCGGCATCGCGATGATCATCGGCATTCCGGTCAGTTTCGGCATCGCGTTGTTTCTGACCGAGTTGTCGCCGACCTGGCTCAAGCGGCCGCTCGGCACCGCGATCGAAATGCTCGCCGCGATCCCGAGCATCATCTACGGCATGTGGGGGCTGTTCGTGTTCGCGCCGATTGTTCGCCGAGTACGTGCAGCCGGTTTTGATCAAGACATTCGGTCCGCTGCCGATGTTCGGGATGCTGTTCAAAGGCCCGGCGATGGGCATCGGCATGCTGACCGCCGGCATCATCCTCGCGGTGATGGTGATTCCGTTCATCACCGCCGTGATGCGCGACGTGTTCGAACTGGTGCCGCCACTGCTCAAGGAGTCCGCCTACGGTCTCGGCGCGACCACCTGGGAAGTCGTGTGGCGGGTGGTTCTGCCGTACACCAAGATCGGCGTCGTCGGCGGCGTCATGCTCGGTCTCGGCCGCGCGCTCGGCGAAACCATGGCGGTCACGTTCGTCATCGGCAACGCGCATCGGCTGAGCACGTCGCTGCTTGCGCCCGGCAACAGCATCGCGTCGTCGCTCGCCAACGAGTTCACCGAAGCGGTTGGCGACATGCATTCCTCGGCGCTGATCGAACTCGGATTGATCCTGTTCCTGATCACCACCATCGTGCTCGCGCTGTCCAAATTCCTGCTGCTGCAGCTTGCCAGGCAGGAAGGCGCGAAAACCTAGGAGCGGCCATGGCGAGCGCAATTTCACCCGGCAACAGGATTTATCAGCGGCGGCGCCGCGTCAACGCGTTGATGCTGTTCATTTCGGGCCTGACCATGGTGTTCGGTCTTTTCTGGCTGGCATGGATACTGATCACGCTCGTGCACGAGGGATTCGGCGCGCTGACTTTTTCGTTGTTCTCGCAAATGACGCCGCCGCCGGGCAGCGCCGGCGGGCTGCTCAACGCGATCGTCGGCAGCCTGCTGATGGCGACGATGGCGACTTTGATCGGCACGCCCATCGGCATACTCGCGGGCACGTATCTCGCCGAGTTCGGGCGCCGCGGCTGGCTCGCGCCGGCGACGCGCTTCATCAACGATATCCTGCTGTCCGCGCCGTCGATCGTGATCGGGCTTTTCATCTATTCGGTCTACGTCGCGCAGGTCAAGCATTTCGCGGGCTGGGGCGGCGCGCTCGCGTTGTCGCTCATCGTGATTCCGGTGGTCGTGCGCACCACCGACGACATGTTGAAGCTCGTGCCCGACAGCCTGCGCGAGGCGGCGGTCGCGCTGGGCGCGCCGGCATGGAAGATGATCGTGTTCGTATCGTATCGCGCGGCGCAGGGCCGGCATCATCACCGGCATTCTGCTCGCGGTCGCGCGCATCAGCGGCGAGACCGCGCCGCTGCTGTTTACCGCGCTCAACAACCAGTTCTGGTCGCTGAACATGAACCAGCCGATGGCGAATCTGCCGGTCGTCATATTCCAGTTTGCGATGAGCCCCTATCCCGACTGGCATCGCCTGGCGTGGGGCGGCGCGATCCTGATCACGCTGGGCGTGCTGGGACTCAACATTCTGGCGCGCGCGCTGTTCCGGCGCTGAACCCGAACCCGCGTCTATCACCGGATTTCATTCATGAGTGAAGAACTGCAATTCGCCAATCCGAAATTGAAGGTCAACAATCTCGACTTCTATTACGGCAAGTACCAGGCGATCAAGAAGGTCACGCTGGACATCCCGGCCAACAAGGTCACGGCGTTCATCGGCCCGTCGGGCTGCGGCAAGTCCACGCTGCTGCGCACCTTCAACCGGCTCTACGAACTGTATCCGGACCAGCGCGCCGAAGGCGAAATCCGGCTCGACGGCGATAACATACTCGACAAGAAGCAGGACATCACGCTCTTGCGCGCCAAGGTCGGCATGGTGTTTCAGAAGCCGACGCCGTTTCCGATGTCGATTTACGACAACATTTCGTTCGGCGTGCGTCTGTACGAGAACCTGAGCCGCGGCGAGATGGACGAGCGCGTCGAGTGGGCGCTGACCAAGGCGGCGTTGTGGAAGGAAGTGAAGGACAAGCTGAACCAGAGCGGCACCAGCCTCTCGGGCGGCCAGCAGCAGCGGCTGTGCATCGCGCGCGGCATCGCCATCAAGCCCGAGGTGCTGCTGCTCGACGAACCGTGTTCCGCGCTCGACCCGATTTCCACCGCGCACATCGAAGAGCTCGTCAATGAACTGAAGGCCGACTACACGGTCGTCATCGTCACGCACAACATGCAGCAGGCGGCGCGCGTGTCGGATTACACTGCCTATATGTACCTGGGCGAAATGATCGAATTCGGGGCGACCGACAATATTTTCATCAAGCCCAAGCGCAAGGAAACCGAGGACTACATTACCGGGCGGTTCGGTTAAGACCGCCCCTGGAGCGATTGACCATGACCGAGCATTCCTCAAAACAATACGACATCGACCTCGAAACCCTGCGCTCGCGCGTGCTGGAAATGGGCGGGCTCGTCGAAGCGCAGATACTCGCGGCGATCGACGGGCTGACGTCGGGCGACGTGCGTGCGTTGGACCATGTGGTCGCCGAAGACCATCGCGTCAACGCGCTCGAAGTCAGCATCGACACCGATTGCAGCCAGCTGATCGCCCGCCGCCAGCCGGCGGCCGGCGATCTGCGCATGGTGCTTGCCATCATCAAGATCGTGACGGATCTCGAGCGCATCGGCGACGAAGCGGCCAAGATCGCGCGCATGGGCAAGCAGAGCTACGAGCGCGCGCGCATGCCGAGCACGCCGGTCGCCGCGGTCAAGCACGTCGGCAATATCGCGCTGCGGCATGCTGCGCAAGGCGCTCGATGCGCTCGCGCGGCTCGATCCGGTCGCGGCCGCGTCGATCGTGCGCGAGGATTTCGCGATCGACGAGGAATTCCGCGCCATCGTGCGCCAGTTGATCACGTTCATGATGGAGGATCCGCGCACGATTTCGCAGTCGCTCGAGATTCTGTGGATCGCCAAAGCCATCGAGCGCATCGGCGATCATTCGAAAAACATGGCGGAGCAGGTGATCTACATCGTCAAGGGCACCGACGTGCGCCATACCACGGTCGAGGAACTCGAACGCGAGGCGCTGGGTTGATGCGGCCGATCGCATGAGCAGCGACATACTGGTCGTCGAAGACGAGCCGGCGATCCAGGAGCTGATCGCCGTCAATCTCGAGCACGCCGGGCACCGCGTGCAGCGCGCGCACAGCGCGGCGGAAGCCGATGCGTTGATACGCGAAGTGCGGCCCGACCTGATTCTGCTCGACTGGATGCTGCCCGACGTCGCCGGCACGGTGCTCGCGCGCAGGCTGCGCGCCGATACGCGCAGCAAGGACATTCCGATCATCATGCTCACCGCGCGCGCGCAGGAGCAGGACAAGGTCGAAGGCCTCGATGCCGGCGCCGACGATTACATCACCAAGCCGTTTTCGCCGAAGGAACTGCTGGCGCGTATCAAGGCGGTACTGCGCCGGCGCTCGCCGCAGCTCACCGACGACCTGATCGATGTCGACGGCCTGCAACTGGATCCCGCCGCGCACCGCGTATCGGGCGCGGGCCAGGAACTGCGCCTGGGGCCGACCGAATTCAAGCTGCTGCATTTTTTCATGACGCACCCCGAGCGCGTCTACAGCCGCATGCAATTGCTCGACCAGGTGTGGGGCGATCATGTGTTCGTCGAGGAGCGCACCGTCGACGTCCATATCCGCCGGCTTGCGCCAGGCGCTGGAGCCCACCGGGCACGACCGCCTGATCGAGACCGTGCGCGGCGCCGGCTACCGCCTGCACGGTTGATCGTCTGCCCGCGCGCGATCGCGCCGGCCACTGCGACGGCGGCGCCGGCATGCGATAATCGCCACGTTATTGTCCTGCGCGCCGCGTCTGATGGATCGACCTCTGCTCCGTACCGTACATGCGGTTGCGCTGATCGCGCTGGCCGCGTGGATCGTGCACCATCATGTTTGGCGCGACCGCCGGCTGGGTGGCGTTCTCCGGCGGCGTGGTTCTGCTCCTGCTGCACCACATGAAGCACGTCGAGGCGCTTACGCGCTGGCTGCAGTCGCCGGTCGCAGGCAAGGTGCCGGCGGGCAGCGGCGCATGGGATTACATCTTCTCGCTGCTGTACCGGTTCGAACGCGTGCAGTCCAGGCAGCACCAGCAGCTCGCCAAGACGCTGGTGCGTTTTCGCCAGGCCGCGACGCGCGCATCCCGACGGCGTGGTGATACTCGACGCCGACAATCGCATCGAATGGTGCAACGACACCGCCGAGTCTCATTTCGATCTCAACGTCGAGACCGACGCCGGCCAGCCGGTCATCAATCTCATGCGCCAGCCGGAATTCGTCGCCTACGTCGAATCCGGCGATTACGCGCACCCGATGGAACTGCGCTCGACGCGCGGCGGGGGCGCGGTTTTTTCGGTGCAGATCATTCCCTACGGCGACGCGCAAAAGCTTCTTTTGTCGCGCGATATCACGCGGCTTGAAAAGCTGGAAACCATGCGCCGCGATTTCGTGGCCAACGTGTCGCACGAACTGCGCACGCCGCTCACGGTGTTGTCCGGATTTCTGGAAACCATCAGGGAACTGCAACTCGATCCGCAGCGCTCGCGCGATTACATGAACCTGATGGCCGAGCAGGGCAAGCGCATGGAGCGCATCGTCGACGATCTGTTGACGCTGTCGACGCTCGAATCGGCGCCCAGTCCGCCGCTCGACGAACGCGTGCGCATAGCACCGCTGCTCGAGCGCCTGCGCGTGGAGGGCGAGGCATTGAGCGGCGGCAGGCATCGCATCGTGCTCGACGCCGAAGCCGGGATTCGATTTGCTCGGCGCCGAAAATGAAATCGCGAGCGCGTTCGGCAATCTCGTGACCAATGCGGTTCGCTACACGCCGGATGGCGGCGAAGTTCGCATCACCTGGCGTGCGACCGCGAACGAAGCGGAATTCGCAGTCAGCGACTCCGGCATCGGCATCGCGCCCGAGCATATTCCGCGGCTCACCGAACGCTTCTATCGCGTCGACCGCGGCCGTTCGCGCGCAACCGGCGGCACGGGTCTCGGCCTGGCGATCGTCAAACACATCCTGAGCCGGCACCAGGCGACGCTCGACATCAAAAGCGAAGCCGGGCAAGGGCAGCCGCTTTGCGGCAAAGTTCACCGCCCGGCGTATCGTTCCCGTGGCGGCATCTATTCCTGAGCGCGTCGCGGACGATGCCAAGAGTTGAGAAGCTGCCGCCAGCGCTTTAGACGAATCGGGGCCGCGCGAGCATGTCGCCGATTCGCTCTCACGGCAAATGCAACAATGACTGTCCCATGCGGATCACGGCGCCGGTCTGCACGTTATCGCACAGAGCGTAGGCGTCCGGTGCGAAGACGATGATGGTCGATCCGTGCTGGAACCAACCCATTTCCTCGCCCTTGCGCAGTGGCGCGTCGCACGGCATGACGTTGGGTCCACGATGCTTCAAATGCAGTAGGACATCCAAGAAATGGAGGCGGATGCTGGCGACCAGTACCGCCGCAACCGGCACCAGCGTGATGACGTGGCCCGTCGCTTCCAGGCGGGTGCGTATCAGCACACGCTCGTTCTTGCAGAAAAGCTTTTCAACGCGCTTGAGCGCGACGGGATTGACGTTCCAGGTGTCGCCGGAAATATAAGTTACCTGCTCGACCCTGCAATCATGCGGCGCATGGAAGCGGTGGTACATGGTGGACGTCAGCCGCAGCGTGACGTAGCACCCGTCGCGATAAAGGTTCACCAACTCCGGATCGTAAAGCAGTTCGGGCAACGTATATGGGTGGCCCTTGGCCTGGATCAGTTGTGTTCCGTCAACCCGCCCGCAGGCGCCGACGATTGCATCGCAGGGGCTGACCAGGATTGCGGAATCGGCGTTCACGGACCGCGCGCCGTCCTTTAACTGCCGCGTGAAGCAGTCGTGCAGGCTGCGAAACTTCTGTTTTTTCGCCTCGTCAAGGTTCAGGTCCGAGCACAATTTCCACAGTGCAATTGACGCATCGCGCACCAGCGGCTGTTCGATCTGGCTGAACCAGCCCACGAAGCGGGTCACGAGATGGCGCGGAATCCGGTTGGTCAATATGTAGTTAAGGTCTTCCTGCCGCAAAATGGATTTAATGAGGGAGCGTACCGTCATTGAAATGCAATATGGTTCAGGTAGACCTGCAATGGATGAATTCCATATATGAGACCTTCGCGATCTACTCGCTGGGCGCTGTCGTATTGGCAGGCGTATTGCTCAAACTGAAGACGCGACTCGAGCTTTCGCGGGCAAAACATCCGTCGCTGGCGGGGCATTCCCGGATCGCGCGAATGTTTGCGGCGCTCGTGCCCTTTTACGAATACGACGAAACAAGATTCTTTCGCTGTGACGGCGCGTCCGACGAAATTTCCGCACGCCGCCACGCCGGGTTCATGCGGCTCGCCGCACTTTATCGCACGCGCTTCGCGAAAACGGCGTACCTTACGGCTGAAGTCCAGGAAAGCGTTTCGGACCTGCAATTCACCGGCGCGTACCGCGTGCCGTTTCAGTTCAGCCGCTTCGTGCGCGCGCACCTCAACGCCGGATCTTTTGTCAGCGCATCGTCCGGCGTGAAGGTTACGGATCTTGACGGCAATCAACTTTATGACGTTGGCGGCTCCTACGGAGTGAATCTCTTCGGGAACGATTTCTACAAGCAGTGCCTCGCGCGCGGCGAGGGGCGGGCGCGGGAACTCGGTCCGGTACTCGGTGCCTACCATCCCATCATCGCGCACAATGTCGCGCGGCTGAAAGAGATCTCCGGGCTTGACGAAGTCTCGTTCCACATGTCCGGCACCGAAGCGGTGATGCAGGCGGTGCGGCTCGCGCGTTACCATACGCGGCGCACGCATCTTGTCCGGTTCTGCGGGGCTTACCACGGCTGGTGGGGGGACGTGCAGCCCGGTATCGGCAATCCCGTGCCGGCGCACGAAACCTTTACGCTGAAAGAGTTGGACGACGATACGCTCAGAGTTCTGCGCAAACGCCGCGATATTGCGTGCGTGCTGGTAAATCCGCTGCAGGCATTGCACCCCAACGCGAGTGCGCCCGCCGATTCGTCGCTGGTTGATAGCACGCGCCATGCGCATTTCGACCGTGCGGCCTACACCGAGTGGCTGCGAGAACTGCACACAGTCTGCCGCGAACGCGATATCGTGTTGATATTCGATGAAGTCTTTGTGGGATTTCGCCTGGCGACGGGAGGCGCGCAAGAATATTTTGGCGTGCGCGCCGACATGGTCACGTACGGCAAGACGCTCGGCGGCGGACTCCCGGTTGGCGTGGTGTGTGGCCGCAAACATTTGATGAAACGGTACCATGACGATCGTCCGGCGGATGTCTGCTTCGCGCGAGGAACTTTTAACGCCCATCCTTATGTGATGGCGTCCATGCATGAGTTTTTGCAGCGGCTCGCGACGCCGGAGATTCAACGCTTGTACCTGAGCGACGAAATCTGGAATGCGCGTGCGCAAGCGCTCAACCAGCACCTGGAACTCGCGGGATTGCCGGTACGGGTGGCCAACCTGTCCTCGATCTGGACGGTTTATTACACGCAGCCCGCGCGCTACAACTGGATGCTCCAATACTACCTGCGCGCCGAAGGTCTGGCGCTGAGTTGGGTCGGCACCGGCCGCCTCATTTTCAGCCTTAACTACACGGAAGCCGACTTCAAGGCGGTCGCCGAAAAGTTCGTGCATGCCGCCCGGACCATGGACCAGGACGGCTGGTGGTGGTCGGATGCCATGCTGACCAACAAGTCGATCAAGCATCGCATCTTGCGCGAAATAATCGCGACGCGTATGCGCATGGGTGCCTTGCCGCCGTCTCGCGTGCCGTCCGCGCTTTCGAGCGCGCGGCCTTCGCGCGACGGCATATCGCCTCACGCGCGCAGTTGAGATCCCGCGGAATCGATCAGTTCGCCGCGCGCGAGGAACAACGGAGCCTTGTAATAAAGCTTGATATCGTGGAACGGGTCGGTAAGGATCTTGGTCAGCCACACGATACCGGTTTGTACATCCTTCAGAAAAAACAAATGCGCGGTGCGGAACAGCAACCCGCCGGCGCCTACGAACAGCCAGATCAAACCGGTATTTCGCGCAAATTCCTCCGGCAGCGCAAAAACCCCGAACAGCGTTGGATCGATCACCAGTACGAGCGGCGAAAGCGCCCAGACCGACAGCAGCACGACTTTGCGTCTGAGGTTGTAACCGACTTTGACTTGCTCTTTGTATTCGTGGGTGGCCTGGTTGATTTCATCGTAACCCTTGGGCTCAAAAAAGAAGTGACCGGTCTGCCGGCTGACCATCGCGATCAGCCAGCCGATCATGGCGGCGGTCGCCGGATCGGTGAACAGCAGGGCGTAGGCGCAAAGAAAGCTGATCGCGCTGATCAGATGCAGCGATTGATTGATGCGGCTGTGATGATAGTAGCGATGGTCGTCCCAGCGCTGCACTTTGAGAGCCTGAAGAAAGCTGTTCATGCACACCCCTCGATCGCCTGTTTGAAAGCAGATATGAGTCAGGACATTTACAGCAATAGTTTTACGATACGATGACAGGCCGCTGAAAACGGGGATTTTTTTGAAGATACAATGACAATGCACGGTCGGGTGGCGGGCCGCGCGTCCGGACGCCACCCGTCGCGCCGCCGGACGGCGGGTTTATCGTTGACAGGGCGAATGATATTTCGATATTATTCGAAATATGAAATCAACCCAGGCCGTCAAGGCACTCGCGGCGCTGGCGCAGGAATCGCGCCTCGCGATCTTCCGTCTGCTGGTTGCGCGCGGCCCGGACGGTTTGAGCGCCGGCGCCGTCGGTGACAAGCTCGATATTGCGCCGGCCACGCTCTCGTTTCACCTCAAGGAACTTGCCCACGCCGGGCTGGTAGCGGCGCGCACGCAAGGACGATTCGTCATTTATTCCGCCAACTTCCGGAGCATGAACGGCCTGCTGGGCTTCCTTACCGACAATTGTTGTGGCGGAAATCCCTGCACGCCGGCGCTGCATGCAAGCCGTCGCGCACGAGAGCCAAGCAACGAGTCGCGGTGGAGAACTGAATTGAGCGTTCGAATCTATAACGTGCTCTTTTTGTGCACCCATAATTCGGCGCGCAGCCTGATGGCGGAAGCCATACTCAATAATCTTGCCGTTAACCGCGGCGCGTTCAAGGCGTTCAGCGCCGGCAGCCATCCATCCGGCAAGCCCAATCCGTTTGCTCTTGATCTCATTAAAAGCGTAGGTTTGCCTGTCGATGGACTGCGCAGCAAGGATTGGGACGAATTCGCGAAACCCGACGCGCCAAAAATGGATTTCGTTTTTACGGTGTGCGATAACGCGGCGAATGAAGTTTGCCCGGTATGGCCGGGCCAGCCGATGACCGCGCATTGGGGTTTGCCCGATCCGGCGGCGGTGAAGGGAACCGACGAGCAAAAGCGTCGCGCGTTTGCCGAGGCATTCCGGCACCTCGCCAACTCGCATCAATATTCTCGCGAATCTGCCGATCGACAAGCTCGATAAGTCTGAGCTTGCAGAAAAAACTCGACGAAATCGGCAAGACGAAGAGCGAAGCCTCGCCAAAATAAGCGCTGGATCCGCATCCGCCGCGCGTCTCGGTAACAACTACCCATGAGTGCCGTAACCAAAAAACTCTCGTTTCTGGACAGGTATCTCACAGTCTGGATCTTTTCCGCCATGGCGTTCGGTGTGGGACTCGGTTTTTGGGTACCGGGTATCGAGGACTTCATCAATAGCTTTCAGGTCGGAACGACCAACATTCCCATTGCAGTCGGGCTGATCCTGATGATGTACCCGCCCTTTGCCAAGGTGCGTTACGAAGAGCTGCCTGACGTATTCCGCGACAAGAAGGTGCTGGGGCTCTCCCTTGTGCAGAACTGGATCGTCGGGCCGGTACTGATGTTCGCGCTGGCGGTGATTTTTCTGCATGACAAACCGGAATACATGGTGGGTCTCATCATGATCGGCCTCGCCCGTTGTATTGCCATGGTGATTGTCTGGAACGAGATCGCCAGGGGCTCCACCGAGTACGCCGCCGGTCTGGTGGCCTTCAATTCCATCTTTCAGGTGCTGTTCTTCAGCGTTTACGCCTGGCTGTTCATCACGGTGCTGCCGCCGCTTCTTCGGGCTGTCGCGGCTCGGTTGTCGATATTTCGATCAAGCAGATTGCCGAAAGTGTTTTCATTTATCTGGGCATTCCATGCATTGCCGGTGTGCTGACCCGCGTGATCATGCTGCGCTTTGTCTCAAAGGATTGGTATCACATCCGTTTCGTGCCGAAGATCGGACCGATCACGCTGATCGCGCTGCTCTTCACGATCGTTGTCATGTTCAGCCTGAAGGGCAAGCTGATCGTCGGCATCCCGCTCGATGTGGTGCGCATCGCCATTCCGCTCCTGATCTACTTTGTCGTGATGTTTGTTATCTCGTTTTTCATGAGCAGGCGCTTGGGTGCGAGCTACGAGAAGTGCGCAACGCTCTCATTCACCGCAGCCAGCAACAACTTTGAACTGGCAATCGCCGTGGCCGTAGCCGTCTATGGCATCAATTCGGGTGCCGCGTTCGCGGCTGTCATCGGGCCGCTGGTCGAGGTGCCGGTCATGATCGGCCTTGTCAATGTCTCGCTTTGGTTTCAGCGGAACTATTTCGTTTCAACGTCAGCATAGTCACCGAGCCATGGGTAGTCATCGGGGGCGTGGAAGGTGGCGGTTGCCGCGAACTTTTCCGCGCACAAAATCCGTAGCATTGTCGATGCAAATTACCTATACTTCGTTTGTACGTGACCACCCTGAATTGACCGATACACCGACGCTGACGAGGGACTCACACAGATAACATGGCGGTTTACTCCACGCTCGCCGCGGTTGACCTCGGTTCCAACTCGTTCCACCTGCAAGTTGCGCGCGTCGTCGGTGATCAGCTCTACCCGCTCGATTCTCTGCGCGAGCCGATCCGCTTCGGCGCGGGCCTCAACCGCGAGAAGCGCCTCGATGAAGATTCCCAGAACCGCGCGCTCGACTGCATCCGGCGTTTCGGCGAACGCCTGCGCGGCTTCGATCCGCATGCGGTGCGCGCGGTCGGCACGAATACGCTGCGCGTCGCCAAGAATGCCGCTGCATTTCTGAAGCAGGCCGAGGCCGCGCTCGGGTTTCCGATCGAGGTGGTGGCGGGACGCGAGGAAGCGCGCCTGATCTACGTGGGCGTAGCGCACAGCCTGCCCGTGTCCAAGGACAAGCGGCTGGTGGTCGACATCGGCGGCGGTTCGACCGAGTTCATCATCGGGCGCGGCTTGAAGCCGCTGCAGGCTGGACAGCCTCTACATGGGGTGCGTCAGTTACAGCCTCAAGTATTTCCCCGACGGCGAGGTCACCAAGAGCGCGATGAAGCAGGCGGAACTCGCCGCGCGCACCGAACTGCAGACCATGGTCGCCGGGTTCGCGAAGGGCAATTGGCAGCGAGGCGGTGGGTTCGTCCGGCAGCGCGCGCGCGCTGGCCGAAATTCTCCAGTTGAACGGCTATTCCGAAGCCGGCATTACCCCGGACGGACTGGACCGCTTGCGCTCCGCGATGATCAAGGCCGGCGACGTCGAGCGGCTCGATCTGGCGGGCATCAAGAGCGACCGCCTGCCGGTACTGCCGGGCGGGCTCGCGATCATGTCCGCGGCGCTGGCGGAACTCGGCATCGAATCGATGACGGTCGCCGGCGGCTCGATGCGCCAGGGCATACTCTACGACCTGCTCGGACGCTTTCAGCACCACGACATGCGCGACATCACGGTATCGCAATTCATGCAGCGTTACCACGTCGATTCGAAGCAGGCGCGCCGCGTCGCGAGCCTTGCGTTATCGCTCTATCGGCGTTTTACCGCCGACGCCGAGGCGAGCGACGACGCGGCGCCGCATTACATCGCGTGGGCCGCCAAACTGCACGAGATCGGCATTTCGGTCGCCTACAGCGGCTATCACAAGCACTCCGCGTATATCGTGCAGAACGCCGACATGCCGGGATTTTCGAAAATGGAGCAATGGCGGCTCGCCACGCTGGTGCTCGCGCACCGCCGGACGCTGAAGAAAATTTTTACGCAGGATGTCGAGATCGTCGACTGGCGCATGGTGATGGGATTGAGGCTCGCCGCGCTGATTTACCGCAGCCGCTCCGACATCGAGCTGCCCGACATCGACGCCAAGGTGAGCGGACGCACAATGCGGCTTGGCATCGATCGCGAGTGGCTTGCGAGCAACCCGCTGACGGTTACTGCCCTGCACGAGGAAATCGAAGAGTGGGCGGCGGCGGGCTTCAAGCTCGACATCAAGGCGCTGCGCGAACTCGAAGGGAGTGTCGAAGCACAGGCGGCTTAGGAAGCGCTTTAGCGCATCCTAAGCCGCAGGCATTGAAATCGAGACGCTTATTTCCAGAACGGCTCGGCGTTACGAAACTCCTCCCATATCCGCTTCAGATAGCGCGTTCCCGCGTCCTGCACTGCCCGCACTCCACCCGAGCATGATGCCGCGCGCTTCGTCTGCGGGCGCACCCGTCAGGCCGCGGCTAGCGAGTTCGGCGCAAAGCGTCATTTTCACCGCGTCATTGTAGGAACCGAGCGCATCCTGCAGACGAGTCAGCGCCGCCCGATAGTCACGCGCCGCTTGCTCGCCAAACAACGGCGCGAAGAACTCAGTCGCATAGCGCAATTTTTTCGCGGCGATGCGCAGCCGGTGCAGTTCCGGCGGCGTGAGATCGGAAAAATTCCTGCCGCGCTTGCGCACGCGCCCGCGCATTGCGCTCAAAACCCCCCGTGCAAATTCTATCGCGGGCAGGCCGAGCTCTTTGCGTTGCGCGTCGTCGAGCGCTTCAAGCCAGGTCTCGGCACTCGTCCATGCGCCGAGTGCCAGCAACAAACCCTGACCGCGGGCCGAGACGACGGCGCGCCGCGCACGGCGGTTGGCGCCACGACGCAGCCGCGCGGTGGCGCGCGCGAGTTCATTGAGGCCGGCATGTTGCGCATAACGCGCCATCACGGGCGGCAGCGTCTCGCCGGCGAAAACGTCCCAGTCGCGCGCCGGTCCCGAGTATGCGCGCGAGCCAGCGCGTTTCCGCCACCGGGGGTGCCGTCACCGCCGGCGGAATGAGCGGCGCGAACGTGCTGAACACCGAGCGCAGCCGGCGCAGCGCGACGCGCATCTGGTGCAGATATTCGGGATCGCCGGCATCGAGCATGCCGCGCTGGTTGCCCGTAAAGTGCGCAAGACAGCTCACGATCAGCGCCTTGAACACGTGGTTGCGGGTCATGCCCGCGACCACGGCCAACGGCCCCGGCTTGGCCGGCTTTTGCGGTGTGTCGAGATATAGCGCGATACCGCACTCGCGCTTTGGAGCGGTCTTCGACCAGCAGCGGCACTGCTTTCCAGCAACTGCATCGCCACCTGATAGGCGCGCCATGCCGGACCTGCTTTCATTTCGAGCTCGATTTCGCAGATCGGCGCCGTTACATCGCCGCTCTTGATGAGGCCGCGGTCGATGCTCGCTTCGATCGCAACGCCGTCGGCGGGCGCCAGCATGCGGCTCGCGCGCGTGAACTCCGTGACGATCAGCGGTTTTAATTGTGCGCGCAGTCTCAAGTGAAGAAAAATACGCGGCAACGTCGCTTCCTTCCAACGCATCGAAATCCGGCAATCGCGATGTTGATTGCGTTTCGAATTCCTCGCGCTGATGCAGCCCGGCCGCCACGCTGCCGCCGCTTTTGACGGTTTGCGTCCAGCGCTTGCCGCTGCGCCGCAGCCGCAGCGTGACGCCCGCGCGCCACAGGTCGAGTTCGGGCGTATCGTAATAAACGCTGTACAGCTTGCGCCTGGCACGCTGCGTCGCGCTGCTTGAGCAGCGGGTGAGCGGCCAATCGCGCGAGATGCCGCGGGTCGATCCTGAGCTTGAGTTCGGTTTCGAGGGGCATGGCACCACGGACTTATGCTACCTCACGCGGGCGTTGCGAGCCACGGCGGAAGTTTAACGCACACGGCAAGTCGCACAAGATGAGGGCGAGGGGGAGAACGAACCGGCGAGCCGTTATGCGGGCGGCCTGTCCGCCAGCAGTTCGAGCAGAATTTTCTGCGGATGCGGCGTTCTTGCCGCGGCTGCCCTTGCGGTGTTTGTAGTGGCCGTCGGCGCCCATCTCCCACGCGTCGATGTTGCGTTCGAGGAACGGCTTCAGGCCTTCGCGGATCACGCGTTTCTTGAGCCGCGCGATCGAGCACCGGGAAAGCACACCTCGATGCGGCGGAAGAAGTTGCGGTCCATCCAGTCCGCGCTCGACAGGTATACGTCCTCGGCGCCGGCGTTGTAGAAATAAAAGACGCGCGAATGCTCGAGAAAGCGCCCCAGCACCGAGCGCACGCGGATGTTTTCCGACACGCCCGGCGACGCCCGGGACGCAACGCGCACACGCCGCGCACGATCAAATCGATCTTGACGCCGGCCTGCGACGCGTCGTAGAGCGCCGCGATGATCTCGGGTTCGAGCAGCGCGTTCATCTTGGCGATGATGCGCGCTTTCTTGCCATCGCGCGCGTGCTTCGCTTCGGTCTGGATCGCTTTCAACGTGCGCTGGTGCAGCGTAAACGGCGACTGCAGCAGGTGCTTCAACTTCAACGCCTTGCCGAGTCCGGTCAGTTGCATGAACACTTCGCTCACGTCGGAGCCAATTTCCTCGTTGCAGGTAAACAGCCCGAAATCGGTGTAAAGCCGCGCCGTGCGCGAATGGTAGTTGCCGGTCGCGAGATGCACGTAGCGCCGCAGGCGGTTGCCTTCGCGCCGCACCACCAGCGCCATTTTGGCGTGCGTCTTGTGGCCGACGACGCCGTAGACGACGTGCGCGCCGACTTCCTCGAGGCGCTGCGCCCAATTGATATTGGCCTCTTCGTCGAAGCGCGCCATCAGTTCGACCACGACCGTCACCGCCTTGCCGTTGCGCGCGGCCTGTATCAGCAGTTCCATCATCTCCGACTGCGCGCCGGTGCGGTACACGGTCTGCTTGATGGCGACGACCTGCGGATCGTTGGCGGCTTCCTTGAGAAAGTTCACGACCGGCATGAACGACTGGTACGGCTGATGCAGCAGTATGTCGCCCTTGCGGATGGCGTCGAAAATATTCTGCTGCTTCGCGAGTTCGCGCGGCAGGGCGGGCTCGAACAGCGGAAACTTGAGGTCCGGCCGGTCGACCTGCTCCGGAATCTGCATCAGGCGCACCAGGTTGACCGGCCCGTTGACCTGGTAGAGATCGTCGCGCGTCAGGCCGAACTGCTGCAGCAGTGCATCGGCCATGCGCGGCGAGCACAAATCGGTGACTTCCAGGCGCACGCTGTCGCCGAACTGGCGCTGCGTCAACTCGCCCTGCAGCGCCTTGCGCAGGCTTTTCAGTTCGCGCAACTCTTCCTCGTCGATGTACAGATCGCTGTTGCGCGTGAGCTGGAACTGATAGCAACCGAGCACCGCCATGCCGGGAAACAGCTCCGCCACGTGCGCGTGCAGGATCGAGGAGAGAAAGACGAAACCGTGTTCGCAACCGGCAATCGAACGCGGCATCGCGATGACGCGCGGCAGCACGCGCGGCGCCTGCACGATCGCCATGCTCGATTTGCGGCCGAACGCGTCCTTGCCCTCGAGTTCGATCACGAAATTGAGGCTCTTGTTCAGGAGCTTCGGAAACGGATGCGCGGGATCGAGCCCGAGCGGCGTCAGCACCGGCATCAGCTCGCGGAAAAAATATTCCCTGACCCACTCTTTCTGCGCCGCGTTCCACTTGCTGCGGCGCAGGAAGCGTATGCCTTCGGCCGCGAGCTGGGGAAACACTTCGTCGTTGAGCACCTGGTATTGCCGCGCCACGAGTTCCTGCGCTTTTGCCGTGACCTGGCGAAATACTTCGCGCAACGGTATGCCGTCGGGACCGGCCGGCGCGTTGGCGGCGATTTCCTCCTTCAGGCCCGCGACGCGGATTTCGAAAAATTCGTCGAGGTTGCTGTCGACGATGCACAGGAAGCGCAGCCGTTCGAGCGCCGGCACGCTGCGGTCTTCGGCGAGCGCCAGCACGCGGCGGTTGAATTCAAGCTGCCCCAGCTCGCGATTGAGATAGAGCTCGGGAGCGACGTATCGTTTAGCCATTAGTCCACATTATTGCGCGTCACGCAGTGGCCGCTATACCCGTGTCGTTATCAAGCGCGTCGCCGCCGTGCAATCGCGATTTTCGGTCGGGAGGGAAAAAAGCCGCGGCGGAAAGCGGAGTTGCCGCCAGCATTGACACGTTCTTGCGGCCATGGCTGAAGACTAGTGATTTTCTATTACAGAATTGTTACATTCTACGCGGATACCGGACATCGCACCGTGGCGGCGAGATTCTCCAGGCTGGCGTCCGCGAGAGGCTCACTACACCGACTCCCCGGCAATTGCCGCGGTGCGCGGTACGGCTACGGTAGCCGGCTGGCTCCAGCGCACCAGCTCCATGCGTCCGTCGTAGTGCTCGACGATGGCGGTGCAACTGTCGACCCAGTCGCCGCAGTTGATGTAGGTGATGCCGTCGATGCGTTTGATGGCCGCGGTATGGATGTGGCCGCAGATCACGCCGTCGAGCCCGCGCTGCTTGACGCTGTGCACGACCGACTCTTCGAAATTGCTGATGAAGCTCACCGCGTGCAGCACGTTGCGCTTGGCGTAATCGGCGAGCGACCAGTGTCCGGAGATGCCGAGCTTGCGTCGCACGAGCGACAACAGGCGATTCAGATGCACGAGCCAGGTGTACGAGATGTCGCCCAGAATGGAAACCCAGCGATGGTAGGTCGTCACCTGGTCGTATTCGTCGCCGTGCAACAGCAGGTAGCGCTTGCCGTCGGCGGCGGTGTGCACGTAGTCGCGCACGACGTTGATGTCGCCGAACGCGCTGCCGATGTAATCGCGCAGCGCCTCGTCGTGGTTGCCCGGAATCAGGTAGACGCGCACGTCATGGCGCGCTTTCTTGAGTATTTTCTGCACCACCGTATTGTGCAGTTCCGGCCAGTAAATGCCGCGGCTCATCGCCCAGAAATCGATGATGTCGCCGACCAGGAAAATGTTACTCGCACTCGTATTCCTTGAGCAGCGACAGCAGTTGCTCGGCGCGGCACGCGCGGGTGCCGAGGTGGATGTCCGACAGAAACAGCGAACGCGCGCGAAGCGACGTCGGCTCAGGCGGCGTCATTGCGTCAGCGACGGCGCTCGCGCGGTCGAATCCGGCGCTGCGCTCTTCAGGCGGATAGTCGCGCCTCGTCGTAACCGGCCTGTCGCTCATGGCCGTCGATCACGTCCAGCAACGCGGCTTCGAATTCGTTGTGGACCTCTTCCCAGTCGATGCGCTCGGCGGTCTCACGCGCGCGTCGGCCGAGGCTTGCGATGCGCTGCGGATCGCCGATCAAGTTGGCCGCGAGCGCCGTGAATTCCCGCGCATTGTCGAAATCGGCGACCAGACCATTGCGGCCATGCCGGATATGCTCCGCCGCCGCCGCGTAGTCGTAGGCGATCACGGCGAGTCCGCTCGCCATCGCTTCGAGGGTGACGTTGCCGAACGTTTCGGTCGTGCTCGGAAACAGAAAGACGTCGCCGGTTGCGTAGTGTGCCGCGAGGTCGATCGCCCGTGCGCATGCCCGCGAACACGCAGTCGGCGTGCGCCGCTTGCAGGGCGGCGCGCTCGGGGCCGTCGCCGACCAGTACCAGCCGCGTGTCGGGCCGCACTGCTTTCATCGCGGCATACGCCTGCAGTACGAGCGGCAGGTTTTTTTCCGGCGCGAGACGGCCGACGTAAAGCGCGACCGGTTGCTGCGGTTTGACCCCCCATTGCTGACGCAATACCGCGCTGCGCCTGCGCGGGGTTGAAGAGGCCGGTGTCCACGCCGCGCGCCACCACGCGCAGATTGATGTAGCCGAGTTTTTCAAGGTCATCGCGCATCGCGGATGTGGGCACCAGCGTGCAGCTTGCCTTGTTGTGGAACTTGCGCAGGTAAGCGACGATGGGTTTCTTCAGCCACCCGATGCCGTAATGCTTGCTGTAACTCTGAAAATTGGTGTGAAAATCGCTGCTGCACGGAATTCTCAGCTTGACTGCGGCGGCCAGCGCCGACCAGCCGAGCGGACCCTCGGTGACTATGTGCACCACGTCCGGACGCCGCAACGCCCATAGCCGCAACAGCGCCTGCTTGGCCGGCAGTCCCATTTTCAAATTGTCGTAGCGCGGAATGGCGACGCCGCGCTTGAGTACTTCTTCAAGACCCGGCGTGTTGGCGGCATTTTCCTGCCGCGACTGGCGCGGGCGGATCAACTGGACCTGATGCTGGCGTTGCTGCAGCGCGGCCACCATGCGGCTGATCGTCATCGCGACGCCGTTGACTTCGGGCGGGTAGGTTTCGGTGACCACCGCGACACGCAATGTTTTGCGCGCGGTCGGCAGTTGCTGGCAGATGATTTGCCCGCTGTCCATGGCGCGCATGATGCCGCGCCGTCAAGACGTTTTAATTAAGTTTTTGTGATGATTGCATGACGTCCGGGTGCGGCGCGTCAGCCGAATATGACCAGCAGCCAGACGACCGGCACGTTGATGAGCGACAGCATGACCGCGGCGCTGCCCAGATCCTTGGCGCGCTTGGCAAGCGAGTGATCTTCGAGCGAGACGCGGTCGGTGACCGCTTCGATTCCGGAATTGAGCAATTCCACGATCATCACCAACAGGACGCTGCGCGATCATCTGTCCCTTGGCGGCGCCGCCGACCGGCAGGTAGAGCGCGACGGGTATCAGCACGAGCGCGAGAAACACCTCCTGGCGGAACGCGTCCTCGTGCCGGAAGGCGGCCGCAAAGCCGTCGAGTGAATACAGCATCGCGTTCCAGATGCGCCTGAAACCGGTCTTGCCTTTGTATGGACTTTCCATGAGTCGCGCGATCCCCGAAGGTAAATCCCCGCAACCTAGGCGCGCAAGGTTACATTCGTATTACAGTGGCCAATCCCGTCGCCGCAAGCAGTTAGAATAGTCGCGGCCTCCCGCTTACGCCAGGCTCATTTTTTCCCGCGAATGTCAGACGTCACCGATTACGAATTCGGCATCAGCGCCATCGACTCCGGCTATCAGCGGCCGCAACTCGGCGCGATTCATCTGATCGTCGAGGGCGGCCGTGCGGCGATCGTGGATACCGGCGTCAACAGTTCGGTGCCGCGCGTGCTCGACGCGTTGCGCGTCAAAGGGATCGCGCCCGCGCAGGTCGACTACGTGATCCTCACGCATATTCATCTCGATCACGCGGGCGGCGCCGGGTTGCTGCTGTCGCAATTGCCCAATGCGATGCTGACCGTGCATCCGCGCGGCGCGCGGCACATCATCGATCCCGGCAAAGCTGATTGCGAGCACGCTTGCGGTGTATGGCGCGGAAGCGATGGAGCGCACTTACGGCAGCTATCGTGCCGGTGCCGCGCGAGCGCGTGATCGAAACGCCGCACGGGTCGTCGATCGCATTGAACGGCCGCGAGTATCAATTCTTCGACACGCCGGGCCACGCGCGCCATCACGTTTGCGTGCTCGATACAAAATCGGGACATGTGTTCGCGGGCGATACGTTCGGGCTCTCTTACCGCGAACTCGATTGCGACGGACGCCAGTTCGTGTTTCCGACGACGAGCCCGACGCAGTTCGATCCCGCGGCTGAACATCGCTCGCTCGATTTGATCCGGAGTCTGAATCCCGGCGCAATCTATGTCACGCACTACAGCCGGGTGCGCGACATCGCGCGTCTCGCCGACGATATGCATCGTCTTGTCGATGCACACGAACAACTCGCGCGCCGCGAGCGCGCGGCGGGTGTCGCGCGCCACGCGCGTCTCGTGGCCGGCGTGACCGATATAATTCTGGGCGAAGCGCAACGTTACGGCTGGCGGCTAACGCACGACGAGGTGCTCGAGGTTTTCGCCGGCGATATCGAACTCAACGCGCAGGGGCTCGCCATCTGGCTCGATACGCTGGCGCCAGCCTGACGATACGCGTCAGGATTGTGGCCTGAATATTCCACCGTCGTGAGAACGGTCAATTAGCTGCATCGTGCATGGAGTTCGGGCGTCGCGCTGATGCTAAATCCGGTAAGACCCGCGGGGATACTGCGGAGGCCGCGATAGACGGTATGTAGTAAAACGGTAACGCGCAACGACTATGCTGAATCGTCGCGGTCTCGCAGCCGGCCATTGCGCATACTTTACATTTCAGACGTCTATTTTCCCCGCGTGAACGGCGTGTCGACGTCGATCCGCACCTTCCGCCGCGAATTACGCGAGCGCGGCCACGAGGTCGTCGTTGTCGCGCCAGACTACCCCGGGTGTGCGCAAGACGATGACGACGGCATTCTGCGGCTCGCATCGCGCGGGATTCCGCTTGACCCGGAGGACCGCTTATTTTCGGTACTACGCGATCCGCGCAGAACTGGCATATCGCGACGCGGGTCACTTTTCGATGCGGTCTATGGACTTCTGGCAGATGGCGATGATGCGCTTATAGGCGGTCTGCCGCTTGCGGCGGCTCGCGAATTCGGAAATTTTCTCGACACGCTTGATGACTTTCTTGCAGGCATGCAGAAGCAGCCGTGATTCAGCGAGGATCTTGGGATATTTCTTCAATAGACCGATGTCTTTGCGTGTCAGGTTTTGCAGCGCGCGGTATCGAGCGTGCGTGATTTTGACGGTTTTCATCGTGTTCCTTGCGACGGGTGTAGACCGGTCATAGCCGGCTGTCCATACGACGCGGCCGGCCGGAAATGCTCGGCATTGCGAGATAAATTCACCGTTACCATCCGCGTTCCGCATTGCCCGTTGCCGGCAAGATCGCCGAATATGATTTGATTGTTACGAGCCTATAACAAAATCGTTTCAGTTTTATGAATACCGAGCCGGGCAGCATACGCGCCGGACCGGCGCAATAGCGGCGCGGCAGCGGCATTTTCGGCAAACTCACGCCGAGGCGCGCGCAAGCGTCAAACGGCAATCCCGAAATATTCAACGTCCCGCGGGTAGCCCTCAAATTGCAATACGCGGCCTAACACGCCGCGGAGCATTAGCCGCGGCACGGCCCGGACCACACAGTCACGTCATTATATTGCAATCAGCCGCCCCTAACATGGCATGGCCGCGTGCGTTAAACGTGCCGGCCGCCTGCGATCGACCAACTTACATAGGGAACTCCATGAAAAAAAATATTGCTTCCGCTGCATTGCTTGCCACAATGCTTTTCGCTTTTGCCGCAATAGCTGACGATGGTGACAAAGACGATAATTCGCGTTCGCGGAACGAATTTACGCTCGCCGTTTTCGGTGACTGGCCGTACGGTCCGGTCCTGTTCAATTCTGCTCAGCTGCTGATCGATTCGATCAACGCCGACCCGCGCGTGAGTCTCGTTCTGCACATCGGCGACATTCATTCGGGCAGCCAGCCATGCACGGGCGCCGGCCTCAACCCGATTCCGGCCGGATCCATTCCCATGTACAACCAAAATGTTTACCAGTTTTTTGAAAAATTCAACCCCCCGTTTGTTTATACGCCGGGCGACAACGAGTGGACCGACTGCCACAAGAAAAAAGAATTCTCCAGCGGCGCGCCGCTCAACGAGCTGGCCGCGGTCCGCAGCCTGTTTTTCCCCAATCTTGGCATGACGTTGGGCGTGCGCAAGAAGCCTGTATCGACCCAGGCCTTCGACTTCGACCCGAAGCATCCGGAGGATACCCAGTTCGTCGAAAACGTGATGTGGGAACGCAACCGGGTCGTATTCGTGACGCTGAACATGCCCGGTTCGAACAACGACGGCCTGCCGTGGACCGCGCCGTTCGCCGACGAACCGGCGCGCGTGGCAGAGGCCGCGCAGCGTACGCTTGCCGACATTCGCTGGTTGGACAAAGCATTTGACCGCGCCGAGGAAGAGCACGCAAGCGCCGTGGTAATCGGCTTGCAGGCGGACATGTTCGACCCGGCGGCACTGGTTGCAGGTGGCGACGGGCTCGGTAACTACTCGATCTTCGTGCAGGAACTGGCACAGCGCAGCATCCGTTTCGGCCGGCCGGTACTCTTGATTAATGGCGACTCGCACGTATTCGGCGTCGACAAACCTCTCGCCGACCCCGCCAGCGCTACCGGCAAAATTCACAACACCCCACGGGTACCGAATCTGACACGCATCACCGTTCAGGGGTCGACGACCGCGCCTGCCGAGTGGCTGCGCCTGACCGTGAATCCGAATTCGCCCGCAGTTTTCAGCTGGGTAAACGTACCTTATTGCAAAGATCCGCTGGTTAGCTGCCAGTAAGTGTCGTGCCCGTTAACGCCGACTTGTTACCGCTTCGAGCGGGCCCGGTCGGTGTCAGCGTTTCATGAATTAATCGGATTTGATTTTGCCCGCGTTGTTGACCTTACCCGGCTTGACCGCCGGCGTGACATGAGGAACCAGCCGTAGGCGTACCCGCAGCATTCGACCGCGTGCAAGAGGACGTTCGGATTTTTTTCAGGATGCATCATACGCTTGTCATATGCACGATCTAACGTGTCGGTTCCGCGTCGTCAACGGAAAGACTCGGAATGCATTTACGCATAACCGCAATCGCATCGCCAATCACTTATCTCTCTTCAACCAGGAGACCCACCATGCATTTTCGCAAAACTGTTATTGCATCGCTCGTCGCTGCCAGCCTCGCGCTGGGTTCCGGCGCGGCATTCGGCCAGGGGCTGACCCACGTTCAGAACGCCAATACGAAAACGCCCGGCGTGACTTTGCCAACCGTCCTCTCGCCACAACTCGTGCAAGTCGTGCGTGCCCAGGGTTCGATGCCCGTCGAGAATCCGACTGCCGCCATTTCGTATTATGGTTATGTGAACGACCATGCCACGCTGGTGCCTGTGCTCGGCAGCAACGTTGAAGCGACCAAGACGGAGCCGGACAAGAATACCTATCTGGTGTTGCACGGATTGACGGGCTTCGATCCGAAATACGATTACGGCATGCACTTCCTGTTCCAGGGCCACGAAGCGGGCACGCCCGGCTCCATCACGCGCATCAATCTCGACGCCGATGCCGCGCATCGCGTCACGGTGCTGGCGACGACCGACAAAGACGGTAAAAACCTGCCCTCAATCGACGGCTCGACCTGGTATCCGTGGTCGGGTCGTATTCTGTTTACGGGCGAATTTGGCGGCGGCACGGCCGGCGGCGTGTGGCAGGCGACTCCTGATTATCCTTCCATGGTGGAAGACATTTCGGGCGTGCTCGGCCGCGGCGGCTATGAAGGCATACAGGCCGACTCCGACGGCAACGTCTGGATCGTGGAAGACATCGGCGGCAGCACGATCGGCGGCGCGCGGCTGCCGAACAGCTTTATCTATCGCTTCGTTCCGAAGAACACGCACGACTTGAGGCTGGGCGGCAAACTGCAGGTGCTGCAAGTGATGTCGAAGGCCAATCCCGGCCAGCCGATCGTATTCCAGACCGCAAGCGCGCTGACCCAGGATCTTAAAGGATCTGCACACCTACGGCAACGCGTTCGACACGAAATGGGTAACGATACACGACAGCGATATCGACGGCACGACCCCATTCAATGCCAACGCGCTCGCCAAGACCAAGCTCGCGACACCGTTCAAGCGTCCCGAGAACGGTCTGTTTCGTCCGGGCAGCAATTTCAGCGAGTTCTTCTTCGACGAAACCGGCGATACGAGCGCGACCACCACGGCAGGCTCGGATTACGGTGGCTTTGGCGGCATTATGAAGTTGACCCAAACCGGCCCGTCCGCGAACAGCGGCAAGCTTACGCTGTTCTTCAGAGGGGATGTGGTGCATACGGGCTTCGACAACGTCGCGTTCTGGGACGAGCACCATATCGTGTTCGTGGAGGACGCGGGCGACACGTTGCACACACAACGCAATGCGCTGGATTCCGGGTATCTGTTCGACGTGCGCAAGGACTACGCCAATTCCGCCAACCAGCCGGTCCGCATCATCGCGCAGGGCCGCGACCCGTCGGCAACGATAGACTCCGGACTGGAGGGGAGCGCCGGATTTATTAACTCGGGCGACAACGAAATCACGGGCATCCACGTGTCCGACGGTGATCCTACTCCGGCCGGCATACTTGGCGCGAAAATACCGCGTCCGTTCAACGACGGCTGGCGCGTGTTTTACACGCAGCAGCACGGCGACAATGCAACCTACGAAATCCTTCGTGCGAGTAACGATCGCGACGACGATCGCGATGACGATCGCAGATAACTCGCGCATGCCGGCGACCCGCCGGCGGTAACCTCGGCGCTCCGCCTCCGCCGGGTGGAGCGCACTTTATGCGCCACGGAGCAGCTCGCTGCCGCTCCGGGGCGCGTTTTTTTAGGCGACAGCTCCGGTTTGCCTCACCTCGCAATGCGAATACCCCGTTTCATTGGTTGTTCCGTCTTTCGACGAAACCGATTGCGTGCATCAGCAGCCATCAATTCCCGATAAGAATTCTGTGCAATGGCATCCTCGTCATTTACACGGAGGACGGCGACTGCGACTCGCCGGTGCCTGCCGCGACGTACGACGGCGCTCGCAGCAACCAGAACTGCCTGCGCTGGCCGATCCGAGGTTGTCGCATTCGCAATTTCTGCGCTCCTGTCACATAAGTTGGCGCTACGCACGTAGCATGGCAACATTGCAAAATCATGTCAGCCGACGTATTTTGGTGGTGGCTATTCCTGTGTGCCGTGAGCGGGCTCAACATTCTTGCCTGGTCGCTCTCGGCGTCCGTGCTCGTGCGGCGTCAGGCGGTCTTGTCAGCGGACGCCTACGCGCCGCGCCGCTGGCAGCTTCTGCTCTCCGCCGGTTATGTGTTTGGGTGCGCTTTTCGTTCAGCCTTGCCGGTGTACGACGTGCCGCGCGTGTGCCTCTTTGATTCGTGGCTGTCCAGCGTTATCGTAGGGCGCTCGGTTGCGACGTTCGCCGAGCTGTGCTTCGTAACTCAGTGGGCGTTGCTGCTGCGTGAAATCTCGCGCGCCACCGGCAGCGTCGTCGGCAGGACCACGTCGGTAGTAATTGTTCCACTCATCGCGATTGCGGAAACCTGCTCGTGGTACTCGGTTCTTACCACTTCGAATCTCGGTCACGTGGCCGAAGAATCGATCTGGGGCCTGAGCGCGGGGCTGCTCGTCACTAGCCTTATCGCGAGCTGGCCACGCTGCGAGACGAGCCTGCGCCCGCTGCTTGCCGCATGGTGCGCAGCGGGCATCGCTTATATCGCATTCATGTTCCTGGTCGACGTGCCGATGTACTGGATGCGCTGGATTGCGGATGAGTCGAGCGGGCGCCTCTACCTCAGCATCACGCAAGGCATGCTCGACATTTCAGAGCGCTGGGTGGTCTCCCATCGATGGGAAGACTGGAAGAACGAAGTGGCGTGGATGTCGATGTACTTTAGCGTAGCCGTGTGGGTCAGCATCGCGCTCATACACGCACCGGTGCTGGAGAATCGCGCGGCGGCTCGTGCACGCGACCGAATAAGTGCCACTTCGACCGGAGTGAACAGACACGCGGCAAGCTAAGCAAGGTGCCCGCGCAATTGGCGGGACCCCGTCCGAACCCGGTTGCAAAATCGGCCGACAAGGCGGTCCATGGGTTTTTTTGGTTCGAACCGTCCGCGCGAGAAAAAAAGTACTTGGCCAAGAAGCATCCACGATTTCTGTGGATAACATTGTCGATAACTAACGGCAATCGACGTGCAATGCCCGCTGCGTCTGCGTTTCCGTGCTGGCGCCCATTTTTGAGGCAAATTCGCGAACGCAACGTTTGCGAACGCCACCGAAATCCAGCCTTAGGAATGACTTGAATGCTGGCGTTGGGTTGCTTTAAAGTACTTCCAACTTGCGATCACAGGCGACGTCATGAGCCGGCCGACATGATTGAACATTCTCGTTGCGCGGTGATGCGCGAAATCTTCCCGAGTCCAGCCGTCTTTCACTTGCAACCCGAATTGGATGACTCGAAAACATTGTCGAGTCGGCGCCCAGTTGCCGTGAACGACAGCATGATTTTAATTTTTACGCCTAGCACAAGGAGCCATCGATGAAACTGCCGGACCGCCTGATGCCAGTAGAGATGAACTGGGTGGATTATTGCGATTCGCTGAACAACGTATATTTTGCGCGACGCACGCAACCGCCAAAACCCGCAGAAGCGCCGGAGCCCGTTCCGGTTCAGGCAGCATTCATCTCGACCCTGCGGGAGACCATGCGCGAAGCGACTTAGCGTCCCACGCCGGTCGGGGGCTTACGGCCCTACGCGTGAGTGGGCCGCAGAAGGGGAGAGATCATGAGCAGGAACGGGATCTCGCCTTTTTCGATCAGCAGCGATCCGGTTGTCATGACCACCTGCTTGTCCGCTTTCTTGACGGCAGAATTCGATTCGTAGCGGGTGACAGGCTCTAATCGGGTCGTGTTAGGATTGCCGTCCGCTTGCGACCAAACGGTTTGGGTCAGCGTAGGAGGGGGGGCTGCATGAAGCCGCAATTCAGCGATAACGGCTGCCAGCGCGCGGAATTCAACGCGGCCGCAACGCTGGCCGCGCAGTACCAGCGGGTTCGCGCGCAAACCGAGCGTCTGGCGCAGCCCTTGTCGGCGGAAGATTGCGCGCTGCAATCGATGCCCGACGCAAGTCCCGTCAAATGGCATCTGGCGCACACCACGTGGTTTTTCGAAACTTTCGTGCTCGAGCGGGCGCTGCCCGGTTATCGCCCGTATGCTCCGCAGTTTCGCGTGCTCTTCAATTCTTATTACGTGGCGGTGGGCCCGCGCCACCCGCGGCCTGAACGCGGCCTGCTGTCGCGCCCTGCGCTCGACGAAGTGTGGGCCTACCGCCGCCACGTCGACACCCACATCGCGGGGCTCTTGGGCGGCGCGGAACTCGATCCCGAATCGCTGGGATTGATCGAACTCGGCATCAATCACGAGCAACAGCACCAGGAACTGATCGTCACCGATCTCAAGCATTTGCTGTCGCGCAACCCGCTTAAGCCCGCATACGTCGCGCCGCGCGCGGATCGCGCGCCGGAATCCGCGCCGGTCACGTGGATTAGTCTGCCCGACGGCATCCGCCAGATCGGCCACGGCGGCGACGGTTTCCGGTTTGACAATGAGGAGCCGCGCCACCGCGTGTTCATCGATGCCTACGCGATTGCGTCGCGGCCGGTCACTGTCGGCGAGTATGCGAATTTCATCGCCGACGGCGGTTACCGGCGGGCCGAGCTTTGGTTGTCCGAGGGGTGGGAAATGCGTAACGCGCAAGGCTGGACGGCGGCGCTGTATTGGCAGGCGGACGGCGAACCGGACGCGGCGTTCACGTTGCACGGCCGGCAATTGCTGCATGCGGATGAGCCGGTATGTCACTTGAGTTTTTTCGAGGCCGACGCCTATGCGCGGTGGGCGGGCGCGCGGCTGCCTACCGAAGCGGAATGGGAAACCTTCGCCGCTGCGCAACCGGTCGCCGGCAATTTTCTCGAAGACGGGCGTTTCCACCCCGCGCCTGCCCGCGCCACGGACCCGGCAGGCGTCACGCAGGTTTACGGCGACGTGTGGGAATGGACGCGCAGTTCGTATGAGCCGTATCCCGGCTATCGCGCGGCGCCGGGCGCGGTGGGCGAATACAACGGGAAATTCATGGCCAACCAGTACGTGCTGCGCGGCGGTTCGTGTGCGACGCCGGCATCGCATATCCGCGCGACCTACCGAAATTTCTTTCCGGCATCCGCGCGCTGGCAGTTCAGCGGCGTGCGCCTCGCGCGCGATATCCGTTAGGTTGCGTTACAAAACCGTCCCAGGCGCGTGGCAAATGAAAAAAAACGGCGCCGCGAACGGCGCCGTGGTCCCTGAGCGACCGACTGTTACGCGGTCTTTAGCGCCGCGAGTACTTTGTCCGGCGTGAACGGCACCGAGCGCAGCCGTATGCCCAGCGCATCGTACACCGCGTTCGAGATGGCCGACGGCACCACCGCCGCGGTCGGCTCGCCCGCCCCCCACGGTTTTTCCTGCGGCCGGTCGATGAGATCCATCACGACTTCCGGCACGTCGGGGAAGGTGAGTATCGGATAGCTCTTCCAGTCGACGCTGGTCACCGTCGAGCGGTCGAACTTGCAGATCCTCGATCAGCGTGCGGCTCACGGTCTGCATCACGTTGCCTTCGATCTGGTTTTTCAGGCCGTCGGGGTTGATGATCTGCCCGCAATCGTGCGCCACGCGAACTGAGCAACCCGGATCTTGCCGGTCTTGCTGTTGACTTCGACGTCGGCGACCACTGCGACATAGGTGCGCACCAGTTCGTACTTGACATACGACACGCCGCGGCCGGACGCGATGTCGCCGGAATACACCGGCCGCGATGTGCGCGGTATCCAGCCGGCGAGCCTGGCGGCGCGCTCGAGGCAACTCGACGCCGCGCGGGTCGTTCAGATGGCGCAGCCGAAATTCGACCGGATCGGCGCCGGCGACACGCGCCAGTTCGTCCATGAAGATTCGTTGCCGAAGGTGTTCTGCATGCGGCCGGGCGTGCGGATCCACGACGGCTGGAACGGCGTCTCGGCGAGCCGAGTGCGCGGTCGCCTTGATGTTCGGGAAGGTGTACGGAATCGCGAGCGCCTGGTGGATGTTACCCGGATGCGCGGGATCTTTCGGCAGTCCCGGCGAGGTCGGCGGCGACCAGCGTCACCTGAATGGTCTTGCGACGGCCGGTCGGGAATGAACACTTCGGATTCCCAGCCGACGATATTGCCCTTGGCGTCGAGAGCGCCGCGGTAATCGATGAGCGTCGGCGGGCCTTTCGGGTCCCAGCCGTGCTCGTCGGCACGCATCCACTGCACGCGCACCGGCTTGCCGGCTTCGCGCGCGATCAGCACCGCGTCGGCGGCGGCGTCTTCGTGGCCGTTGCGCCCGTAGCACCCGGAGCCGTCGATATAGATGCAGCGCACATCCGGCTCTTTCATCCGCAGCATTTGCGCCATCTGCTTGCGCAGGAGGTGGGTCTGCCTGCGACGCGCGTCCAGCACGTGACCTTGCCGTCCTTCCATTCGGCGACCGCGCACGACGGCCCGATCGAGCCGTGGGTCTGAATCGCGAAGTCGTAGGTCGCGTTAACTTTCTTCGCGCCGTTCTGTCGCGCATCGGCGGAGTTGCCCGCTTTCTGCAGGTCTTCGTCCTTGTTGATCTTGGTCTTGCGCACGTGGACCCACAGCTTTTCACCGTCAGGCAGGCCCGCCCATTTCGACCACTGCGCTTTCACCGCGCTGCTCGCGCGTATCGCCGCCCACTCGGACTCCGCGACGACGGCGAGGAAGTTGCCTTTGCGCACCGTTTGCACGAAGCCGGGAATTTTCCGGGCCGCGCTGTCATCGAAACCGATCAGCTCGGCGCGTACGCTGGTCGGCCGGATTACGCGTGCGTGCAGCATGCCCGGCAGCCTGAAGTCCTGCATGTAGGTGGAATTCGCCGGTGACCTTCGCCGGGATGTCGAGCCGCGCGACCGGCGTGCCGACAATCTTGTAGGTTGCAGGGTCCTTAACCGGTGCCTTGGCGTCGACTTTGAGCTCGAACTCCTTGTCTGCCGATGAGTTCGCCGTAGGCGACGCGCTGGCCTTTGGCGACGCACGCGCCATCCTGTGTCGCCACCTCGCTTCGGGCGTCACGTTCAGGCGCTTCGCGGCTTCGCCACGAGTGCCGCGCGCGCGGTCGCGCGGCCTGGCGTATCTGCATGCCGCCGATCTGGATCGACAGGCTGCCGTAGGTCGGCCCCTGGTCGGGCGTGAGCAAGGTGTCGCCCTCGATTATTTTCACCCTGGCGAACGGCACGTCGAGCTCGTCGGCGACAATCTGCGTGAGCGCAGTGCGCACGCCGGTGCCGAGGTCGACCTTGCCGGAATAGCATCGTGACGCCACCGTCGGCGCCGATCGAGACGAATCCGTCGACCGATCGAGCGCGACCGATCTTGACGGCGGCGGCGGGCTGCGCGCCGGCGCCCGGCGCGAGGCCCGCGAGCGAGAAGGTGACGACCAGCGAGCCGCTGGCCGTCAGGAAATCACGACGTGAAATAGTCTGGTTAGACATGGTTGATTTCTCCCTTAGGCCAGTTCCGCGGCGGCGCGCTTGACCGCGCGCACGATGCGCAGATGCGTGCCGCAGCGGCACAGATTGTCGAGCGAACGCGCGCTTGATTTCGTCCTCGCTCGGGCGTTTATTCCGGTCGAGCAGCGCCTTGGCCTGCATGATCATGCCGTTGATGCAGTAGCCGCATTGCACCGCCTGCTCCTCGATGAATGCCTTTTGCAGCGGGTGCGGCCGGGCCGCCGAGCCCAGCCCTTCGAGGGTCAGCACCCTCTTGCCGGCAGCGGTTGCGACCGGCAACTGACACGAGCGCACCGCCTTGCCGTCGATGAGCACGGTGCAGGCGCCGCATTGGCCCAGGCCGCAGCCAAAGCGCGGGCCGTGCAATCCCAAGTCGTTGCGCAGGGCATATAGACAGCGGCATGTGCGGATCGTCGACGTTAACAGTCGCCGCTTTGCCGTTGACGTTTAGCGTAATTTTGGCCGGCATGGTGATTTCCTCCGAGACGGAACTTCACCACTTTAATACTTAAGAGGCGGGGTTTCAACGACACCAAGCAGTAGGGTCTACCCGTCGCGGACGGGTCGCCCCGCCCGTTATTCGCCCCTCGTGCGGCAGTGGTATTTTCTCTCTAAGATTGCACCACAAACGCAAAGTTTGGATTACAATCCGCTCAACCCAATTTTTTTGGGTGAATTTCCAGTCTTTACTGTCAAGGAGAACAGACGATGGCCGCAAAGAAAAAAGCTAGCAAAAAACCCGCGAAGAAAAAATCCGCACGTAAACCCAGCGCGGCGTTCATGAAGCCGATGCAGATTTCCGCGGCGTTGAGCCCGGTAATCGGCGCCGGCCCCTACCCGCGCACGGAAGTCACCAAGAAATTGTGGGCCTACATCAAGAAGCACGGTCTGCAGGACAGCAAGAACCGCCGCAATGATCAATGCCGACGACAATCTCAAAGTCGTGTTCGGCGGCAAGAAGCAGGTGTCGATGTTCGACATGACCAAACTGGTCAGCAAGCACCTCAAGTAATCGTTTAATCCGTTCCAGGCAACGGCCGGCACCGCATAGCGGGGCCGGCCGTTTGCTTTTGCGGCGGCGCGTTCTTACTGCTGCGCCTGCAGCGCGGCGATGCGCTCTTCGAGCGGCGGGTGGGTCGAGAACAGCGCCATGAAGCCCGGCTTGTTGCTGATGCCGGCGGACGCGATCGACTGCGGCAGCGCGCCGGGTGCGTGCGCGCCGAGCCGCGTCAGCGCATTGATCATGGGGCGGCCGGAGCCCAGCAATTGCGCCGAACCGGCGTCGGCACGGAATTCGCGCCGGCGCGAGAACCACGCGACGATCAGCGACGCCAGCACCGCGAACACGATTTCGCACACGATCACCGTGATGTAATAGCCGGCGCCGACCCCGCGCTCGTTCTTGAACACCACCCGGTCGACGAAGTAGCCGACGATGCGCGCGAGGAACACGACGAAGGTGTTGACCACACCCTGGATCAGCGTGAGCGTCACCATGTCGCCGTTGGCGACGTGCGAAACCTCGTGGCCGAGCACCGCCTCGACTTCGTCCCGGCTCATCGACTGCATGAGGCCGGTCGATACCGCGACCAGCGCCGAATTTCTGAACGCGCCGGTGGCGAACGCGTTGGGCTCGCCCTCGTAGTACGCGACGTCCGGCATGCCGATGCCGGCCTTGTCGGCGAGGCTTGCGCACCGTCTCCACCAGCCAGCGCTGCTCGGCGCCTTCGGAGCCGTCGATCACCTGCGCGCCGGTCGACCACTTCGCGATCGGCTTGGACATCAAGAGCGAGATGAACGAGCCGCCAAAGCCGACGACCAGCGAAAACACGAGCAACATGCCGACGTTGAGGCCGGCTTCGGTCATAAAGCGGTCGACGCCGAGCACGCTCAGCACCACCGACAGCACCAGCATGATCGCGAGGTTGGTCAGCAGGAACAATACGATACGTTTCATGGTCAGGATTCCCCCTCGTTGAATATCGAGGCAGCGCAATTCTACACGCCGGATATGACCCTTACATGGCGGCGCAGTTCCCGGTTTCAAGCGCCCGCTCACGGCTTGCGCACGAAGTAAGCGACGCCCAGCCGACAGCGCCGCCATGGTCCAGAATACCGGCGTCATGCCCAGCGCCGCGCCCAGCGCGCCGAACAGCAGCGGAATCACCGTCTGGCTGATGTTGATCAACAGCGTGCGCACGCCGATCGCCTCGGCGCCGCGGCCCGGCGGCGCCTTGCTGTAGAGCAGCGACATGACCATCGGCTGCGTGCCGCCCAGACCCGACGCCGAGAAGAAACGCGAGCCCGATCAGCACCGGCACGGTGGTCACGAGCGGAAAGATAAACAACGCGACACCGGTGAAGATCATCGCGCCGATCAGCATCTGCCATTCGCCAACGCGATGAATCACGAGCGGCATGAGCGAGCCGCACCACGAACACGGCGCCGCCGAACGCGCCCAGAATAAGACCGATGGTCGACGCCGACAGATTGATGTTCGAGCCGTGGATCGGCACCACGAACGAGAAGAGATCCCACACCATGGACAGAAGGCCGCTCACGATAAACACCCGCCGCATCGTCGCGGCTGCGCAACAAATCGACGAGCCGGCGCTGGTTTCGCGCCGGGCGCCTCGGCCGGCTGCAGCGGCACGTCGATGCGCTTGACGAGCAAGCGCGATCAGGGTGACGAGCGCGAAGCACGCGAGCAGCAGCATGGTGCGGCGGTGGCCTATCCAGTCGATCGCGAAGCCGGCGATCACGGGCCCGAGAAAACCCGACGTCGAAAAACTGAGCGCGAGCCAGTTGAAGTTGCGCGCGCGGTCGGCCGGCCGGGCCGCTGACCGCCGCCAGATAGTTGACCGCAATGTGGAACACGATGAAACCCGAGCCGGCGAGGCAGCTGGTGACGAACAACGCGGGCAGCGTGGGCCATATCACCGCCACCATGATGCCGCTGAACAGCATGGCGGCGCCGACGAGCATGGGCTTGCGCACGCCGATGCGGTCGATCAGGCGTCCCAGCGGAACCGAGAAGGTCATCGGCAGCAACGCGAGCAACGACAACATCACGCCTACGGTAAACGGCGAGGCCTCGAGGTTCAGCGCAAAAAGCGACAGCGTGACGCGGGTGCCCGTGTACGCGAGATGCAGCGCGATGTTGAACGGCAGTATGAAAGCGAGTGTCACAGGCGGGCCGGGCAGCGCCGGGTAAACCGCGATTTTACCCGTCTTCAGGCGGCGCGGCGCGCGTTTCATCCGGTAGCGCGCTCTTGGGTATACTCATAGGCCACACGCGACCGCCGCGCGACGGACTCATCAAAACCAAAACGGAAACGCCGCCCGCACCCACTATGGAAGTCAGGAAAATCGCCGGCGCACTCGGCGCCGAGATCCACGGGATCGATCTCGCGCGCGAACTTGCCGCCGACACCGTGCACGCCATCCGCCGCGCGTGGCTCGAGCACTGCGTGATTTTCTTTCGCGACCAGGAGCTCTCGTCGGCGCAGTTCATGCGCTTCGCGCAGGCGCTCGGCACGCCGGTCGAGTATCCGTTCATCAAAGGCCTCGACGGCTTTGCCTGCATCACGCCGGTGGTCAAGCTCGAGCACGAGCGCGCCAATTTCGGCGGCATCTGGCATTCCGACACGACTTACCTCGACGCGCCGCCGATGGGCACGCTGTTGCTTGCGCGCGAGGTGCCGCCCACCGGCGGCGACACTTTGTTCGCCAATCAGTACTCTCGCCTACGAGACTTTGTCCGCCGGGCTGCGGCAAACGCTGTCTCGGCTGACCGGCGTCGCCAGTTCGGCCAAGGCCGACGTCAGCAAAACGCGCGAAGACCGCCTGAAGACCGATGGCCGCGATGATGCGAAAAAAGAATACAGCGCCGAACACCCGGTGGTGCGCACGCATCCCGAGACCGGAAAGAAGGCGCTCTACGTCAATGTCGCGCACACCGCGCGTTTCAAGGGCTGGAGCGAGGAGGAGAGCGCGCCGCTCCTGAATTTCCTGTTTCAGCATCAGGTCAAGCCCGAGTTTACGTGCCGCTTCAGCTGGCGGCCGGGCTCGCTCGCGCTGTGGGACAACCGGTGCACCCAGCACAACCCGGTCAACGATTATCACGGCTACCGGCGCGTCATGCATCGCATTACGCTGGCGGGCGACCGGCCGCGTTGAACGACGTTAGTGTAAGAGTCGCAACGGCGGATTGAAACTCGCGGTCCGCTACTACTCCGGCGCCGGCTGATCGCGCTTCCACGCCACCAGCGCAACTCCCGCGCAGGTAATCGCGATGCCGAGCGTCGAGACCATCGTCGGCACGACCTGGAACAGCGCGAATTCGAGCACCACCGCGAACACCGGCGTCAGGTAAAAGAGGCTGGTCACGCGCGTGGCTTCGCCGTGGCGCATCAGCGTGTGCAGCGCGCTGACCGCGAGTATCGACGCGCCGATGACGAGGAATGCGATGGCGCCGGACAAGCGGCCACGCCCACGTGATCCTGAAGCCTTCGACGAACCACGCGAGTGGCGCCAGCACCGCCGCCGTCGCGACAAACTGCACCAGCGTGCAGGCGCGCAAATCGACGCGCGCGCAGAACACGCGCTGATACAGCGTGCCGGCGGTGACGGCGAGCAGCGCCACGATCACCGCGCACAGGCTGCCGAGCGTCATCTCGCGGATGTCGATCTTGTGCCACACCACCAGCACGACGCCGGCGAACCCGACGCCGATGCCGAGCCATTGGCGCGACGACAGCTGTTCGCCCATCCAGCGCGAAGCGACCAGCGCCGTCAACAGCGGCTGCACGGTCAGCAGCACCGCGGTGATGCCCGCCGATACGCCGAGGTACTGCGTGTAGTGGCTGCCGCCGAGATGGATCGCGTGCATCAGCAGCCCGGCGACGATCACGTGCCCGAGTTCCGCGCGCGACGCCGGCCACAGCGGGCGCATGACCAGCACGATGGGCACCATGCACGCGATGCCGAACAGGAAACGCACCGTCAGAAAGGTGAACGGCGCCGCGTACTGCATGCCGATCTTGGACGCAAGAAAACCCGAGCCCCAGATGGTCACGAAGTACCAGGCGAGGAAGGAATCGAACCAGCGGCGGGTGGTGAGGGCGGTATTCACACGTGGGCGCGGCAGCGGCCAGGCGAACTATGCGAATGCAATCGCGAGTATACCCTGCGGGAAACCGCCGCCGGCGCGCGCCAAACCCGCTAAACTAGCGTCTCGAATCAACGGGGGGCCGCGCCAGGCGCGGCCCGCCCATCACGGAACGGAGGGTTAGATGTTCGGACGCCTGATGCCGCGCCAGGGCCGGTTCTTCGATTTGTTCAACGAGCACGCCGAGCAGATCGTGCTCGGCAGCCGCGAACTCGCCGCGCTGATGGCGAACCGCGAGGACCTCGAGCGCCGCACCTACAACATCGAGTCGATCGAGAAGCGCGCCGACAAGATCACGCGCACCACGATCGAGCTGCTGCACAAGACCTTCATCACGCCGATCGACCGCGAGGACATCCACCAGCTGATCAGCAAAATGGACGACATCCTCGACCTGATCGAGGATTCGGCCCAGCTCATGTTCCTCTACGACGTGCGCGACCCCACGCCCGAGGCGAAGAAGCTCGCCGACATCTGCGTGACCTGCTGCGAGAAAGTGAAGGCTGCCGTCACGCTGCTCTCGAGCATGGACAATGCGGCCGAAATCATGGCGATCTGCACCGACATCGACCGGCTCGAGTCGGAAGCCGACCACGTGATGCGCGGGGCCATCGCGCGCCTCTTCCGCGACGAGCCGGACGTGCGCGAGCTGATCAAGCTGCGCTCGGTCTACGAGCACCTGGAGACGGTGACCGACCGCTGCGAGGACGTCGCCAACATCATCCAGGGCATCGTGATCGAGAATTCATGAGCGCGGCGGGCGGTGCGGAACGGACGGCGGTGCGTCACGCATGAGCTTCGAGGCGCTGGTGCTGTTGGTGCTCGTCGCGCTCGCGTTCGACTTCATGAACGGTTTTCACGACGCCGCCAACTCGATCGCGACCATCGTCTCGACCCGGGTGCTGCGGCCGCAATGGGCGGTGGTGTGGGCTGCGTTTTTCAACTTCGTCGCGTTTCTGATCTTCGGTGTCGCGGTCGCGGCGACGATCGGCAAGGGCATCATCGATCCGCTGATCGTCGATAATCACGTGATCTTCGGCGCGCTGATCGGCGCGATTACCTGGAACGTCATCACCTGGTACTACGGGATCCCGTCGAGCTCGTCGCACGCGCTGATCGGCGGTCTCGCCGGCGCTGCGGTCGCCAAGGGTGGCGTGCACACTCTGATCGCAAGCGGTTTTCTCAAGACTGCGGCGGCGATCGTGCTGTCGCCGGCGCTCGGTTTCGTGCTTGGTATCGCACTGATGCTCGCGGTGTCATGGATGTGGGCACGCTCGACGCCGCGCCGGGTCGACCGCTGGTTCCGCAGGCTGCAGTTGGTATCGGCCGCGCTCTACAGCATCGGTCACGGCGGCAACGACGCGCAGAAGACCATGGGCATCATCTGGATGCTGCTGATCTCAGCCGGCACCGTTGGGGACAAGGATCCGCTGCCGCTGTGGGTGGTGTTCGCCTGTTACGGCACGATCGCGATGGGCACGCTGTTCGGCGGCTGGCGCATCGTCAAGACCATGGGCCAGAAAATCACGCAAGCTAAAGCCGGTGAGCGGTTTTTGCGCCGAAACCGGCGGCGCGATCACGCTGTTTCTCGCGACCGGGCTCGGCGTGCCGGTATCGACCACGCATACCATCACCGGCGCGATCGTCGGCGTCGGCTCGGTGCAGAAGCTCTCGGCGGTGCGCTGGGGGGTCGCCGGCAATATCGTGTGGGCGTGGCTCTTCACCATTCCGTGCTCGGCGTTTGTCGCAGCCGTCGCCTGGTGGATGGCCCAGCATTACTTCTAGAGCGAACTCAGGCTCCCCGCAATAACACGCGCCCGGGCCGCGCGCCGGTCGCTTTGCCGTCGCGCCACACGACGGCGCCGTTGACGATGACCGTGCCGATGCCGCGCGCGGGCAGCGTCGAGTGCTGGAAATCCGCCGCATCGATCACCGTGTCGGCGTTGAACAGCGTGATGTCGGCATAAGCGCCTTCGCGCAGCACGCCGCGGTCCGGTTCAATCCGAACTTGCGCGCCGTGAGCCCGGTCATCTTGTAGACCGCGGTTTCCAGCGGGAAAAGTTTCAGCTCGCGCGAGTAATGGCCGAGCACGCGCGGGAAAGTGCCCCACAGCCGCGGGTGCGGCTTGGTGTCGTGCGGCAGGCCGTCGGAGCCGATCATGGTTTCTTCGAAGGCGAGTATGCGCTGCACGTCTTTTTCGTCGAGCATGAAATAGATCGCGCCGGCGGGCTTTATTTTTTCGACGGCCTCGGCTTGCGTCATCTTGAGACGGCGCGCGACTTCGTCGAGATCGACGCCCGCGAACTCCGGATGCGGCTTCGACCACGTGATGATGATGCGCGACGATTGCTCGAGCCGGTCGTAGCGCAGCACGGTCGACGACGCGATGTACGGATAGCAGTCGAGCCCCATCGGCTGGTCGCGCATGCGCTCGGCGATGAGCTTCAACGTCTCGACCGAGCGCCCGTGGTTTCTGGTGCCGACCGTTTTGTGGTGCGAGATGACGACCGGCACTTTGAGCGTGCGGCCGATCAAACAGGTTTCTTCGATCGACTCGATGACCTGATCGTCTTCGTTGCGCATGTGCGTGACGTACAGGCCGTTGAATTCGCGTAAGCGGGCGGCATATCTCGATGATTTCCTCCGTCGGCGCGCAGGCCGCCGGCGGGTACGCGGTGCCGGTGGAGACGCCGATCGCGCCGGACGCGAGCGATTCATGCGCCATCGCGCGCATCTGCGCGATCTCGGCGGGCGTGGCCGCGCGGTCGAGATTGTCCATCGTCGCCACGCGGAACGTCGTGTGGCCGACGAGACACGTCGCGTTGATGGCGGCAGGCCGCGCCGCGAGTTCTTCGCGGTAGGCGCGGAAACTCGGAAACCTGAACCAGTCGCCGCTGCCGTCCAGGAGATCGAGCGGCGGCGTCGACGCGCCGGTGGCCGGCGAGTGCGCGAGGCTGATGCCGCAGTTGCCGGTGACGACGGTCGTTACACCCTGGCTCACTTTGGGCGCCATGTCCGGGTTGGACAGCAGCATGCGGTCGTCGTGCGTATGCGCGTCGATGAAGCCGGGTGCCGCGATCATGCCCGACGCGTCGAGTTCGGTATCGGCGGTTGCGTTGTCGAGCGCGCCGATTTTGACGATCCGGTCGCCGCGCACGCCGATTTCGCCGTGAAAGCGCGGCGCGCGCGTGCCGTCGATGATGGTCGCGTTGCGGACGATCAGGTCGTAGTGTTCATTGCGCGCCATCGAATTAATTTTCCCGCATCAATCCAGCTTGGCGCCGGATTTCTTGACGACCTCCGCCCACTTCACCGTTTCCTTCTTGACGAACGCAGCGAACGCCTCGGGCGTGCCGCCGACCGGTTCGGCTTCGATGGCGGCGTAGCGCTCTTTCAGCGCCGGCGCCTGCAGCGCCTTGTTGATTTCGCTGTTGAGCTTCGTCACGATCGCCTGCGACGTGCCGACGGGCACCACGATGCCGCCCCACGCATTGGTTTCGTAGCCGGGCACGCCGGCTTCCGCGATGGTCGGGATGTCGGGAAATATCGGCGAGCGCTTGAGGCTGCTGACACCGATGCCGCGCACCTTGCCCGATTTCACGTGCGGGGAAATCGAAGTCAGGTTGTCGAACATGAGTTGCACCTGGCCGCCGATCAGGTCCGAGATCCCTTGCGGGCTGCCTTTGTACGGCACGTGCACGATCTGCGTGCCGGTCATGATCTTGAAGAGCTCGCCGCCCAGGTGGCCGGTGGTGCCGTTGCCGCCCGATGCGTTCAGGAGCTTGCCGGGATTCTGCCGCGCGTAATCGATCAGCTCTTTGACCGATTTCACCGGCAGCGCATTGGTTACTGCCAGCATGTTGTAGGTCGACAGAAACTGGCCGACGAGCACGAGATCGCGGTCGGGATCGTACGGCTGCTGCGGTTTGGGCAAGCAGCGACTTGTTGATCGCGAGCGTCACCACGTTGGCGTAGCCTATGGTGTAGCCGTCGGGATTCGCATGGACGACCATGTCGGTGCCTATGGTCTGCGCGGCGCCCGGCCGGTTGTCGATCACGATCTGCTGCCCCATCTGCTTGACCAGTTCGACGGCGAGGATGCGCGTCACTACGTCGGGCGAGCCGCCGGCCGCCGACGAGATGATGAGCCGGATCGGGCGTTCGGGATATTCGGCCTGTGCGCCGGCCGCCATGCCGGTCAACAGCGGCACGCTTAACAACAACGAAGTCAAATTCATGGCAATTCCTGTTAATGCAATACCAGCGCGCGGCTACGGCGCAAGGCGCTCGATGTTCCAGCCGTCGCCACCGCGCGTATACAGTACGCGGTCGTGCAGGCGGTTGGGACGGCCCTGCCAGAATTCGATCGCGTCGGGCAGCACGCGATAGCCGCCCCAATGCGCTGGGGCGCGGCGGATCGTCGCCGTACTGCTTGACGGCGTCGGCAAACCGCGCCTCGAGCGCGGCGCGGTCCGGCACCACCTCGCTTTGCGGCGACGCGATCGCGGCGTGCCGGCTGCCGAGCGGACGGCTCGCGAAATACTCGTCGGCTTCCTGCGCCGAGACTTTTTCGACGCGGCCGTCGATGCGCACTTCGCGTTCGAGCTCGGTCCAGTGAAATAAGCAGTGCCGCCACCGGATTGGCGGCGAGTTCGGCGCCTTTGCGCGAAGCGTAGTTGGTGTAGAACACGAAGCCGCGCGCGTCGACGCCTTTCAACAGCACGATGCGCGCCGACGGCTGGCCGTTTGCCGCGACGGTGGCGAGCGTCATCGCGTTCAGCATCGGCATCTGCGCCGCGATCGCTTCGTTGAACCAGCGGTCAAATTGCACGAACGGATCGCGCGCGACCGTCCTGCTCGTCGAGGCTTGCGCGCATGTATTCCTGGCGTATGTCGGCGATGTTCATGCGGACATGGATTTTGGGCGAACGGGTATTCTACCTGCGCCGCGAAGCGCGCGCGCGGGGCCCCACGCGTCAGATGATCGCGTGCGCGCCAAACAGCCGGTAGTGCATCAGCAGCAGCGCGCCGTAGGCGGCAATGCCCAAGCAGTATTCTCCACGCGCCGATTTCGGCGAGTTTGAACTCATTGCGGCCGCCGAGAATCGCCGCGAACGGCACGTTCGAGGTCACCGCGGCAAAGCGCTGCCAGTGGTCGCCGAGGGCGGCCGCTTTGCGCCGGTCGATGAGCCACGTGCCGGAGAGCGCGAGCACGAGAAAGGTGCCGAAAAATATCAATGCCGCCGCATCGCCGCGCGCGACGATATGGCCTCCCGCCCATAACGCGAAGCCCCACATCAACGGATGGCGCGTGACGCGCAGGATGCCGCGCGCGGGCTCCGCCGATTGGAGCAGCCGCTCCCGGCCGACCAGAGTCGGATTGGGTGTGGTGAGGGCGCATACCGCGAACACCAGCGCGAAGGGCATCACGACGAGCGGCACCGGGCGCAGCGCCACGGCGTACCAAAGATTGATGAACGGCGCGTGGTAAAACGCCCAGATCATCCAGCCGAGCGTTGCGAACGCGAGCAGCGAATACAGCGCGAGATAAGCGCGGCCCAGCACGGCGACGAGCGCCGCGTCGCAACGGCGTGCTCGCAATGTAGTGCGTCGCGAGAAACGCGATCGCTGCGACAACGAGGTGAGTCATGGGTTCCATGGCGGCGCTTTCGTCAAACGCGCGGCGGTCGCCGCGCCTACCCCGCCATATTAGCGCTTGCCGGTTGTTTCGGCAGCAGTATCGCGGCGACGCGAGTGGACGAGAAAAAATTCCACGCGCCGCCTCGCACCGGCGCCGCTCATTTGACCTCGAACTCGCCGACGAACACGGTTTCCTGCCGGTCTTTGAGGCGCAGCGTGATGCTTTGCTCCTTCTGCTCCGCGGTGCCGAAGCCGCGTCGCGAGCTTGACCTGCAGCGTGGTCGGTCCGGTCACGGTCTGGCGGCGGTCGCCGAAATACTGCGCTTCGACCTTGTATTTGCCGGGCTTCGCGCGCTTCAACGAGAATTCCTCCGGCCCGTAGCCGCCGGTGAAATCGAGCGACATGCGCCCGCCCTGGTAGGTGAGCTGGTGTCCGTAGAAGGCTTTTTCGCCGTTCGGATCGGTCACCCACAAATCGATGTCGGTATTGTCCGCGTCCCACGTCAGCACCACGCGCAAATCGAGCGGCAGGTTCTTGATGAGGCGCGGATCGATGCGGCTCACGTCGAGTTTCGCGCCGCGCGTCGCGATGATCGCGTTCAATTCCGCGAGCGTGATGATTTCGACGTCGGGAAAGCGCCCGTGCCACGGCTTGACCACGACTTCGTAGAGCGTGTCGATCGCCTGCTGGTATTGGCGGTCGGCGTTCGAGCGCAAGTCCGAGGTCGCGGTAGGATTGCGGCTCTTCCGGCGAGAGTTCGAGCACTTTGCGAAATACCGGGATCGCGAGCCTCGCTTCCTGCGCCTGCAGCAGACGGTAGCCGAGGATGCGCAGGATGTGGCGGTTTTCGAGATCCATTTCCGCGAGATTGGACAGCACGCGCACGGCGAGCGCGGGTTGTTTCTTGTCGAACAGGATATCGGCCGCGTCGAGAAAAAACGCCGTGCTGTTGAGATAACCCGGCCGCTCGTCGAGGTAGACGCGGTATACGTTGTCGCCCGCCGCGTTGCGCATGCGCGTTGCGTACGGCGCGTCGGGCTCCCATTTTTTGAGCTGGATCGTCGCCGTCGTTGCGCGTTGCCGGCGGCGTCGGATTCCGCTTTCATTCCGGCCGGCCGAGCTTGCCGGCCTCGCGCTGCGCAGCATGCCGTTGCTCGGGCTGCGCGGCGGGCGCGGATGCGGGGGCGGGCGCCTGGTTGCGCGCGGGCGCGTCGCGCCGGTCTTGCAGAAGCCCCGAAGCTTTCGGCGGGCTTGAGCGCCGGTTGCGGCGCGGGTTTGTCGCCCTGCGGAAAATCCTTGTTCCACCACGCGATCTTGTTCTCGAAGCGGCGCACGATATTTTCCAGATGCGCCTGGCGGTCGGCTCCGCGGCGTTGCGCGGCGGCCGCGCGCAGCCGTTCGTAGTCCGCGGCGAGTTCCGCCGGCGGCGCGATTTCGTAGCGCACGTAGTCGTCGACGCGTTCGAGCACGATGAGCGACGTCTCGCGCGTGACGAGCCGGAACGCCTGCCCCAGCCGGCGGATTTCGGCGCGGTTGAAGTCGTATTGCGCTTCCAGCGCTTCGATTTTGAAGCGCGCCCACAACGCGGCGACCATGCGTGAACGGCGCTGCGCCTGCGCGCACCGGCACGTCCAGCGTGACGGGCTTCGCGCCCGGATGCCGCAGGGTGACGCGCAGGCGCGTCGACGCTTCGGTCAGCTGGCCCGCGACTTCGATGCGCCCCTGCCGCGGGTACGGCGAGCGCAGCACGACGTCGCGCGCGCCGTCGGCGCTGACCGCAGTGACGCGCGTGGTGGCGTTGAGCAGTTTGCGCGCGCCTTCCGTCGCGGTGTCGGCGGTCAAATCGATATAGCGCCCGCCGCTGTCGTCGGCGACGCGCGCGAGCAGCGCCGGGTCGCTTTTGTTCGATGCCGACACGGTGTAGAGCGGCACGCGCGGTGCTGCAAACGGCTGCGCGCCGAAGTTGGAAAGGCCGTCGCTGAACAGCAGGTATTCGGCCACGTTCGCTTCCGCGACGAACGCGCCGAGATTCGTTGCGCCATCATAGGCGGTGGTTTCGAGCGCCTGCGCGCAGCGCGCGCCAGTCGCCATCGACTACGCGAAACGATCGCGCAGCCTCGGCGGTGTCGCGGATGCGCGTGAGCCGCACTTCGCCGTTTTGCATGCGGCGGAAGTAGGCGTCGAGCAAGCGCGAATTCGCGCACGTGATCGCGCGCGGCCCCCGAGCCCGAGCTGTCCCATATGAGCCCGACGACAGCCGGCAGCGCGCGCGGCGCGGAGCGCGCCGGCACCGGCAGCTCGGCGTAGAAATATGTCTTCGCGTCGAAGACTTGCGTATAGGCCTGCGCGCCCTGTCGCCGAGCGGAATATCGAGTTCGAGCACGCCGCGGCCGGCGTAGCGTTCGCGCGCCACCTGCGCGTGATAGCCGTTGCGGCGCGGGCTGCGAAATTCAGGCCATCGAGCTGGCCGCGCGTTGCCTTCGGCGCCGCTTGCGCGCCCGCGACGTTGAGGTCGAGCCGGAAGCTGTCCAGCGTGTCCGCGTACTCGAGCGGCAGGCGGTAGATGATGCGGCCCGCGCGTTTCGTCAGCGTTTCCGCGTAGCGGATCAGCACCTGCCGCGTGCCCTGCGCCGGGATCGGATACACGCGCAGCTTGAAGTTGTTGCCCTGCGTGACTTGCAGCAGGCCCGGATCGACGCGCACGCGCGTGATGTCTTCGAACACCGCCTGGCCGCGCGCCTTGTCGACCGGCACCGCATCGCGCAGGCGTCCGTTCACGTCGAGCGCGAAACCCAGCACGTTCTGGCCGGCCAGCAGCGGAAACTGCAGCTCGCCTTCGAGCACGCGGCGGTTCGGATTGTAAAAAGTCAGCGCGACCTCGGTAATCGCGAGGCTGCCGCTGACTTCGGCGTGCACCGCGACCTGCTGCAGCCGCACCGGCGTGTCGCCCGGCGCCGCGATCACCAGCTGCGGACGCGCAATGCGCCCGACTTCCACCGGCGCCAGATTCTGCGCGTTTGCTGCGGACGCGAACCATGCGCCTGCTGTTAACAACAATAACTTTGCGACCTGCCGTATAGATTCCGTGAAATTTCGCACGACGACCTCCGGGTTAATGACGACCTGCCGCTATAAACGGAGGCCGGACCCGGAAGGGGTTAAATGCGGGGAAGACTCGGGCTACGTAAAGTCCAAGTGATGCTCAAGGGAGCGAGCCATGCCCCGCGCACGCGGCTGTTCATTGCCGGCACCTCGGCAGTTCCCGCTTCTCGACGACCGGCGGTTTCGCTGATTCAACGTCTAGAAGACTGCGCGATGCGGTTTAACGCCTCGGCAGCTTTGATGATCGGAATGCGATGGAAAATCTTGAGATCGAGCAGATGCGCATCGCCGGAAACGATCAGATCTGCTTCTGCGGCAATAGCAGTCGCGAAGCACCAGGTCGTCGGCCGGATCGCGGCTGACCGTGGGAGTAATCACGGCTGGCATGACGATCGACGCGATCGCAGCGTAACTCTCCAGAACTTCTTCGCCGCTCAGCGAACGCGCTTTCAGTTGTTTTGCAAATTTACTGCGCGTAAGAATGCCCTGCGGTTCCGCGAGCAGGGGCGCACTGGTGTAAAGCTCAACTCTCTTTGCTTGGACGGCGTCGATCAGCTTGCCAGGCGCGCCATGCCAGAGAATCTCCGAGACTGCGGTGTTGGTATCGAGTACCCCGCCGCACGACGCATGTCCGCGCGATAGGCGTCGATCTCGGCCTGTATTTCCTCGGCGGTCATGGGTGGCAGCGGGACGGCGGCAAGCTTCTCGCGTATCTTGGTGAATTTCTCCGCACGGCGTGCGCGCAGTGCTTCCCGCACGAGCCGTTCAATCTCTTCCGGCGCCAAGAGCCCTGCTGCACTCGCCTCCTTCGCAAGCTGGTCCGGTAGCGAGAGCCTCAGTTCTAGGGTAGATCAATATTGCGCTCTCCGAAGAAGACTATGGCGACGATTCTAAGCGCTACGTCGCTGTCATGCCAACTGCGGGACACAGCGCATTCGGGAATGCAACGGCCGATGGTAGCCGTGGTCAGCTCTTTTGTCTTGGCAAGAGGCCCCCCGTTACCGCAGGCAATTGTCCGGCAGGCACTGAATCGGCGTGAAATCGCGGTGCGCGATGTATTCCGGTCGCTGGAAACGCCGGATGTGGTTTTGACACGAATTCAGGCTCAGATAAACGATGGTGCGGTTCCACGGCGTCAGGTTGCTGCCGGAGGCGTGCACGAGATTGCAGTGGAATATCATCATCGAGCCGGCGGGGCCCTTGGGCGAGATGATGCCGCCTTCCGCGACGAGCCGCGTGATGGTGGCGTTGTCTATCGTCCATAGCGGATAGCTCGTCGTCGTCAGGTCGTGCCCCGCTTCCTGGCGCCCCTTCTGATGCGAGCGCGGGATGAACATCAGCGGCCCGTTGTACTCGTTCACGTCTTCGAGAAATACCGCGATGTTCATCGCGCGCGCATCCGGCATGTCGTCGTCGTTGAACCACGTGCCGTAATCCTGGTGCCACTGCCAGACGTCGCCGTCGAACGCCGCCTTGCCGTTGATCTTGAACTGGTGGATGTAAACGTCGTCGCCGAGTATCTGCTGCGCGGGCTCGATCAGCCGCGGATGGCGCGCGAGCTTCGCGTAAGCGTCGTTGTAGGTATGTGCGGCGAAGTTGGTGCGCACCGCGGTGCTGCCTTTCTCGCGCACGTTCTCGGGACGCTCCTCGGCGTAGAGTTTAGGCACTTCGTCGTTGAGCGTCGTGATCTCGGTGCGTGTAAATAGCGCGGGGAAAAACAGATAGCCCTCGCGCCGGTATTCCTCGACCTGTGCGGGCGTCAGCTGCATCGTTGCCTCCTGCGATGGGCACGGATTGCGAGCTTATCACCGGTGTCGCGCGTCGTCATCGGGCCGCGCACGCCGCCGCAACCCGACGCGCGCCAGCGCAACGATCAGACCGCCCGCACCCAGCGCGAGCCAGACGCCATTGCCGGGCGCACTTTCCGCCGCCGGCCCGTTTGTACGCGCTGCTTGCGCCTGCTGCCATTCCCTGACCCACGCCGCGGGCGCGCGCCGCGGCGGGTCGTCAGTGAGCCAGGTGAGGGCGACCGGGAATGCGTACTCGGTTATCGTCGCGCCGCTGTGCGGATCAAGGATCTGTAATCGCACTTCGTCGATACGCGCGGGATTCTCGCCCCAGTAGAAAATACTCGCCACGCCGTTGCCGCCACCCGCGGGCAGCCGGGCCGGCGCGCTGACCCCGCCGTTGTCCACCACCGCCGCGCCTTGGAACCGGCCGCTGACGGATACCGCAGATTCGGCGGCGCTCGTCACTTCGAAGCGCACGAAAAACGGCTGCGCGCGCGCGAGCAGAACATCCGGCGCAGGATCGGTCGCCAGAATTCTAAGTTCGGGTGCGTTCGCGGGGAAGGCGAGTATTGCGCCAAACATCAGCGTGACGCCGACGACCGAGCGGATTGCAGACGGCAATGTCATGCTTGCGGCGCGTTGCAGGCGTTGCACGCGGTTACTTGCTCACCTGATTGCGTCCCAGGCGCTTCGCGCGGTAGAGCGCCTTGTCCGCGGCGCGCATGACGTCGGCGGGTGCCGCGAGTTGGTCGGTGCGTTCAGCCACGCCGATGCTGATGGTGACCGACACCGACTTTGCCGCGCGGTATGCGCCGCGGTGGCGCAGGGTTTTTTTCGCCGCCGGCGGGCGGTCGGTCGCGCGCAGCGCGAGACTGTAGCCCTCGACGGCGCCGCGCAGTGCTTCGAGGTGCGGCAGCGCGGAATTGATATCCCTGCCTGGAAACAACACGGCGAATTCCTCGCCGCCGTAGCGGAACGCCTTGCCGCCGCCGCCGACTTCGGCGATCTTCATCGCGACCATTTTCAAAACCTGGTCGCCGAGATCATGGCCGTAGGTGTCGTTGAATTTCTTGAAATGATCGACGTCGAGCATTGCGATCGCGTAACGGTTGCCCAATTCCAGCATGCGCTCGTTCAAATCGCGCCGGCTGGCGAGTCCGGTGAGTTCGTCGCGAAACGCCATGCGGAAAGTGTCCTGCAACACCGCGACGGTGAACATGAGCGCGCCGGCGCCGGTAAAAACGGCGAACACGTGCGGCGCCGCGCTGGCGTGCATCGCGAAGCCGAAAGCGAGCGCCGCGGCGGCGAACGCGAGGTCGATCGGCGCGCGCCGGATGAGCCATGCCGCGACCATGGTGGCGTGGGCGAGCGCGATGGCGGCGAGCCCGATCTGCGGAATGGGCGACGCCGCGAAAAGCTCGGTCGCGTGCAGCGGTTCGTACGCCCACTCGGTGATTCCGGTATTGACCGCGAACACGCTCCACCACGTAAAGATCACTTCGAGCGCGATCACGCTCAGGCGCCGCAGGCCGTGCATGTTGAAAAGCCCGCGCTCCGGCAAGAGGCACAGCGCGGCGAAGTTCAGCGGGACGAATACGCACAACGCGGCAAACACCGTGCTCGCCCGGAAGGTCACGAGCGCCTCGTTCGCGAGCGGCGCGTAACTCACGTACGCAAGCGCCAGCACCAGCAGGGCGATTACGACGCGCCCGCGCCTGAACGCGAGGCTCACGGCGAGCCCCAGGCCGAGCATCGCGTAGATGCCGTACTCCTTGAGTCCCGCCAGCGACGGCGGCAACTGGTCAAGTCGGGGCGCGAGCAGCCAGGCGGCGGTCAGCACGACGGCCGGCACCGCGATATTCAGCAGCAATCTACCGAGAGTCATGCCGCGTCACCGGCCGTCAGCGCGTGGCGTCAGCATCCGCACAGTGTGGCAATGGCGGGCAATAAGCAGCGTAAGGGCATGGATTTTCTTGTGTCACACGGACGCGTCGATAATATCATGCAGCCAGCCATCACCCGCCGGCCGGCCGCCGCTCCCGCGCCGCCGGAATTGGCGCATACTGCGCACCGGCCCACCGCCTATCGCACCCATGACAAAACCCTCACCATCCAAACCGCCGCAGCACGCGGCGACGCCCGTGCCGGCGAAAAGCAAAAATCCGTTTGCGCTCAATCCGAATTTTAATCAGCAGACGCGCAAGCTGCTCGGCAAGCACTATCGCGCGAAATTCGGCGTGAAGTAATTTCCCCCCGGCCCCTCGCTTCGCCCCCGACTCCCCGCTCCTCAAGCCTGCTGTTCGCGTGCTCGCTTACCGACACCAGTTTCACGCCGGCAATTTCGCGGACGTGTTCAAGCATGCGTTGCTGGCCCAGCTCGTGTTGGCACTCGCGCAGAAGGATAAGCCCTTTTTTTGTCTCGACACGCACGCCGGCACCGGACGCTACGATCTCGCTCACGAATGGGCGCGCAAAAACGCCGAATACAAGGAGGGTATCGCGCGCGTCTGGGGGAAAGAGGACGCGCCGCCGGAGTTGTCGCCGTACCTCGACGCCGTGCGCGCGGAAAATCCTGACGGCAAGCTGAAGTACTATCCGGGCTCGCCGCGCATCGCGCGCCGGTTCATGCGCGCGAACGACCGTCTGGCGCTGACCGAACTCAACAAAAAAGATTGCGAAACGCTCGGCAAACTCTTCGCCAACGACCGCCAGGTTCAGGTGCGCCTCTGCGATGGCTATCGGGCGCTCAAGGCCCTGCTGCCGCCAACCGAGCGGCGCGGACTCGTGTTCATCGATTCATCGTTCGACCGCGCGCAGGAGTTCAAGCGCCTGACCGACGGTTTTGCCGGGGGCTACCGGAAATTCGCGACCGGCGTCTACGCGTTGTGGTACCCGCTGATGGACGCGACCGCGATGCACGCGTTCGAGCGGCGCGTGGCGGCGACGGGCATCCGCAAGATCCTGCAGTTGGAAATCGCGGTACGCAACCTGGGATTCAGCGGCAGCGTGCGCGGCTGCGGCATGCTGGTCGCGAATCCGCCGTTCGGTTTTGAAGCGGTTGCCCGCAAAATACTCGCCTGGCTGTGGCCGCTGCTGGCGCGGGACGGCGAGGGCGGACAGCAGGTGAAATGGCTGGTCGCCGAATAACGCGCGAACAAAAGGTCCAACGCGTTGCCCGGGCGGACGTGTAGCCAATTCAGAGGGGTGTTGCCGCCAGCGCGGCGCTGAATTGCGCGGGCGTGACGATGCGAAACGGCGCGCGGCGGACTTTGCGCCGCGCAAGCTCGAGCAGCAGGGCGTCTTTGGTGACGAGAAAATCCGCGCGGCACGCGCGCGCGAGCTCGAGAAATTTCTGATCGTCAGGGTCACGGCATACCGGCAGGCAGGTCGCACCGGAAATGCCTGCGTCCGCGTGCGCGGCTGCCGTCACGCTGCGCGCAACGCGCCGGCATTCCGCCAGGCATGCGGCCTGCATTACCGCATCAAGCGATTTTTTCCTGCGCGGATAAGCGAGGACCCGCGCGAGTTCCTGCGCGCACGCCGCATCGATGAAAATTTCCGCCTGTGCCGCGGCCACCGCGGCCCGGATCGGCGCGATACCCGCATCGTCAAACACCAGCCAGTCGAGCCATACGTTGGTGTCGAGGACGAGGCGGACAGGCATGGTGACCGGCGTCGCCGCGCCGCGAGCGTTACGCCGCGGCGTGCGCCGGCCGCAATTGCGCGACACCATCGGCGTCGGTCGCCGAGATCGTGGTGCGCACCATGTGGCGCGGATGCAGGTTGTCGGGCCACGGACGTCCGCGGTGGAGCGTTGCGCGGTTGTCCCACATCACGACGTCGCCCGCCTGCCAGCGATGCCGGTACGTATATTCCGGCAGCGTCGCATCATTGATCAATTCATCGATCAGCGCGAGCGCCTCATCTTGCGCCATGCCCTCGATGCCGCAGGCATGCGAAGCGACGTAAAGAGAGTCGCGCCCATTCACCGGATTGCGCCAGCGCATGCGCCAGCATACCGGCGGCAAAGTCGAGCGCTCGCGTTGGGAGGCGAGTTGCGGCGCAATCTTGCCGCGCGAGTGCGCGTAGTCGTGCCACGCGCACGAACTCTCCAGCTGCGTGCGCAGCGCCCCGGGCAAGCGTTGCCACGCGCGCCGCATCGACGTGAACTCCGTTTCGCCGCCCTGCGGCGGTATGACGCGCGCGGAGAGTACCGACGCGAGCGCCGGCGGCGCCTTGAACGAGCTATCGGTATGCCACAACTGGTTGGCGCGCGCGCGCAGCGATTCTTTGTGATCGGGTGGCACGAGCGCGCCGCTCGCGCGGTCTATGTTGGTGAGTATGGAAAACGGCGTGCCCTCGCCGAGCGAGGCAGCCTTCGCGGTTTCGAGTGGTCCGAAACGCTGCGAAAACGCCACCTGCAGTTCATCCGTGATCGGTTGGTTGCGAAAGACCAGTACCGAGTGCTCCTCGAACGCGGCGCGCACCGCCGCGTATGCGTCGTCGCGCGCGGCAACGTCGGCGAGCCCCGCGCCGCGCACTTCCGCGGCAAAGCCGGGGCCCAGCTCTATCAGTTCCATGGTGATTCTCCTCGCGGGCCCCCAGTATATCGCTCCGCACGGCCGCGCGTCTTGCGCAGGCGTGCCGCGTTTCCTGCTAGCATGTACAAAACGCGTCAGTATCAGGAGGAATTCCATGAAAACCCGGCCGCTATGCGCAATCGTGGCTGCGTGCATGCTTGCCGCGTCGCCCGCTGCGCTGGCGCAGCAGAAATTTCCGGCGCGCGCGATGCGCGTGGTGCTGCCGTTTGCCGCCGGCAGCGCGGTCGACATGCTGGCGCGGCTCTACGCGCAGCGCATGGCGGAGAGTTGGGGGCAGCAGGTGGTGGTGGACAACCGCACCGGCGCCAACGGCATTATCGGCATGGAGCTGATCGCGCGCGCGGCGCCAGACGGATACACGCTGGGCATGGCCAATATCGCAACGCTTGCCGTCAATCCGGGACTGTACCCCAAGATTTCCTACGACTCGTTGCGCGATTTCGTGCCGGTTTCGCTCACCGCGACGATCGGCAACTGCCTGGTGGTACATCCGTCTTTTCCGGCCAAGTCGGTGCCCGATCTGGTGGCGCTGGCGAAAAAACTTCCGGGCCAAATTAATTACGCCTCGGGCGGTATCGGCAGCGCGCAGCACATACCGATGGAACTCTTGCAGTCGATGACCGGCATCAAGCTCGTGCACGTCGCCTACAAGGGGGTCACCCCGGCGTTCAACGATGTCGTCGCGGGGCAGGTGCCGGTCGCGTTCACCGGTGTTGCCCAGTCTTTGCCGTACCATCGCAACGGCCGTCTGCGCATGCTCGGCACCACCGGCACCAAACGCACGAGCGCGACCGCCGATATTGCGACCATCGCCGAGCAGGGACTGCCCGGCTACGAAGCCGATTCGTGGACCGGAGTCCTGCTGCCCAAAGGCACGCCCGCCGATATCGTCGCGCAGATCCACGCCGAAGTCGTGCGCGTCACCCAGTTGCCCGACACGCGCGAGCGTCTGGTCGCCGCGGGTTTCGAACCCGTGGGCAGCACGCCCGAAGCGTTCGCCGCGCTGATCAAGAACGATATGACGCGGCTCGGCAAGGTGATACGCGACGCGGGCATCCGCGCCGATTGAACGCGGGTGTTGGTATGAGCATCGACGTCGTTCTGGCCTGCCGCGCACTGGACTACGCAGCCCGCAAACACGTGAGCCAGCGGCGCAAAGGCGTGGCGCAGGAACCGTACATCAATCACCTTGCCGAAGTCGCCTATCTGCTCGCCGAAGCAACCGACGGCAGCGATACCAATCTCGTCATCGCCGGCCTCTTGCACGATTGCATCGAGGACCAGGGCGTCACGTACGAGGAACTGGTCGAACTTTTCGGGGCCGACGTCGCGGACCTCGTGCGCGACGTCACCGACGACAAGAATTTGCTCAAAGCCGAGCGCAAGCGGCTGCAGGTCGCGCAGGCGCCGCACAAATCCGACCGCGCCAAAATGCTGAAAATCGCGGACAAGACTTCCAACCTGCGCGCGCTTATCGTGAGCCCGCCGCGCGGCTGGGACGACCAGCGCAAGCGCGATTATTTCGACTGGGCGCAGGCGGTGGTCGCCGGCTGCCGCGGCGTGAACGCCAGGCTCGAGGCGAAGTTCGACGAAGCGTATCGCAACGGCCAGTCATAACCGTTCCTGCTTAACTCAACTACACAGGTATCGTCATGTATCCAAACACCCTGCTCTACATCAATGGTCACTGGTGCGCCGCCGCTTCCGGCCGGACGCTGCCGGTCGTCAATCCCGCCGACCATCAGGAAATCGGCACCGTTGCGTATGCCGAACGGGCCGATCTCGACCGCGCGCTCGAGGCCGCGGAACGGGGCTTCAAGGCCTGGCGCAAGGTGTCGGCGTTCGAGCGCTGCAGGATCATGCGCAAGGCCGCGGATATTTTTCGCGAGCGTGTCGAGACCGTCGCGACCTGTATGACTTTCGAGCAGGGCAAGCCTATCGTCGAAGCGCGGATGGAAACGCTGGCGGGCGCCGATCTGATCGACTGGTTCGCGGAAGAAGGCCGGCGCGCGTACGGGCGCGTGATTCCGGCGCGCACCGAGGGCGTCTATCAATTGGTGATCAAAGAGCCGGTGGGTCCGGTAGCCGCGTTTACGCCGTGGAATTTTCCGATCAACCAGGCGGTGCGCAAGCTGTCGGCGGCGCTCGCCACCGGTTGCTCGGTCATACTCAAGGCGCCGGAGGAAACGCCCGCCTCGCCGGCCGAACTGGTGCGCGCGTTTGCGGATGCCGGCGTGCCCGCGGGCGTCATCAATCTCGTCTATGGCAGCCCGGCGGATATTTCGGGTTACCTGATCCCGCACCCATTGATCCGCAAGATTACGTTTACCGGTTCCACGCCGGTCGGCAAACAACTGGCCGCGCTGGCAGGGCGCCACATGAAGCGCGTGACGATGGAACTCGGCGGGCACGCGCCGGTGATCGTTTTCGACGATGCCGATATCGAGTTGGCGGCGAAGACGATGACGTTCATGAAATACCGCAACGCCGGGCAGGTGTGCGTGTCGCCGACGCGCTTTCTGGTGCAGGAGGGCGTTTATCAAGAGTTCGTCGATAAATTCGTCGCGGGCGCGAAAGCGGTCAAGGTCGGCGATGGCTTCGATCCTGCAACGCGCATGGCGACTCTCGCCAATCCGCGCCGGCAAAGCGCGATGGTGGCGAATGTTGAAGACGCGAAGAAACACGGCGGCAAGCTGCGCGCCGGCGGTTTCCCGATCGGCGAGAAAGGTAATTTCTTCGAACCGACGGTCGTCACGGAACTGTCGACGGACGCGATGGCGATGAATACCGAACCCTTCGGCCCGTTGGCGATCATCAATCCGTTCAAGAGCTTCGACGACGCGGTGAGCGAAGCGAACCGGCTGCCGTACGGGCTCGCAGCGTATGCGTGGACCAAGTCAGCCAAAACCGCGAACGCCATCGCGGCGCAGGTCGAAACGGGCATGATGACGATCAACCATCTCGGCTTCGCATTGCCCGAAGTACCATTCGGCGGCGTCAAGGATTCCGGCTACGGCTCCGAAGGCGGCGCCGATGCGATCGAGCCTTACCTGGTTTCCAAGTTCGTGACGCAGGCGGGTTTGTAATTAAATCGGCCAAGGTGCCGGGATGAGGGTGGGTTCAACCCCGCCCGTATGCCCGCGTAACAGAAGCCGGATTACTTCACGACCGAGCGCGGATCGCGCGGCCGCCAGCGTCCGGCGTCGACCTGGCCTAAAAAATCGCCGAGCATGCGGTTGAACAGCGCCGGCTCCTCGGTGTTGACCGTATGCCCGGTGGCGGGGCAGATCCACAGCCGCGCTGCGCGGCAGACGCTCTTCATGAACACCGCGGGTGCGACGCAGTTATCGTCCTCGTCGCCGCTGACCACGAACAGCGGGACTTTCATTTTGCGCAGCGCGCTTTCGAGCTGATAAATCGTCGCGCGCTTCAGTTGCACGCCGCGTTGCGTGTTCGCGAGGCCGAGCGCTGAGTGCTCCTGTTGCCAGCGGCGGAATTCGGCGTAACCGCGCGCGTCCTTGTTCATTTGCGCTATGCGGCCGGGAGCGACACCGGTGGCGCGCAACGTTGCGCGCACGCCCAGCGCGAGAAAGCTGCGCGCATTCGCTTCAGTTTTGCGCAGAAACGCGGCGCGCGTCGCCGGGTTCGATCCCGCGCCGGCGCCGACGGTTGTCACCGACAACGCGCGCGTAGCGTGCGTGATGCCGAAGCCCAGCGCAGTGCGCGCGCCCATCGAGCAGCCGACGATGTGTGCCTTGCGCAATTTGAGGTGACGCATCACGGCGACGATGTCGTCGATGACGATGGCCTGCGAGTACTTGGCGCGCGCTGCCGGCACCGCGGAGGGCGGATAACCGCGTGCGTTGAATACAACACAATGGTAGCGGCGCGCAAAGCAGCGCATCTGCGCTTCCCAGCTGCGATAGTCGCCGGAAAATTCATGCACGAACACGATCGGCGTGCCGCGGCCGGCCTCCTCGTAATAGAGTTGCGTTCCGTCGCGTGCGGTGGCGTAAGGCATGCGGGTCTCCTCCCGGTGTGGATTGCGTTGATGCCATGCAGCGTAAGGCGCGGAGAAGTCCGCGGTCAAGCGGTTTGCGCCCGGTCACCAGCGCTACGGTTTGCACTGGACGAAACCCGTGTGCCGGCGGTATGTTGTCGTCCTGATCGCGGATCAAGGGGGAACCATGTCGCACATACTGTACCGGGAGAACGTGGGCCACGCGCTGCCGGTGGCAGTCGCAGGCGACGGCCCCTATCTGATCGACGCGGCGGGCAAGCGCTACATCGACGCCTCCGCCGGCGCCGCGGTGTCGTGCCTCGGCCACAGCAACGAAGCCGTGCGCAAGGCGATCCGCGAGCAGGCCGACCGGCTCGCGTTCGCGCACTCGCGTTTTTTCACGACCGCGGCCGCGGAACGGCTGGCCGACGAACTCGTGAACGGCGCGCCCGGAACGCTCAACAAGGTGTGGTTGACCTGCGGCGGGTCGGAGTCCGTCGAAGCCGCGCTGAAACTTACGCGCCAGTATTTCGTCGAGACCGGCGCGCCGCAGCGCACCTTCGTCATCGCGCGGCGCCAGGGTTATCACGGCAATACGTTCGGCGCACTGTCCGCAAGCGGCAATATCTGGCGCCGGCGCCCGTTCGAACCCGTGCTAATTAGTTCGATGCAGCATATTGCGCCGTGCTACGCCTACCGCTATCAGGGCGCGGAGGAAAGCGCAGAGGCCTACGGACTGCGCATGGCGAACGAACTCGAGGCGAAAATCCTCGAGCTCGGACCTGACAATGTCGCGGCGTTTATCGCCGAAACGGTGGTCGGCGCCACCCTCGGTGCGGTGACCGCGGCGCCGGGTTACTTCAGGCGCATCCGTGAAATCTGCGATCGGCACGGCGTGCTGCTGATACTCGACGAAATCATGTGCGGCATGGGCCGCACCGGCACGCGCTACGCGTGCGAGCAGGAAGGCATCGCGCCGGACATGCTGACCGTGGCCAAAGGTCTGGGTGCGGGCTACCAGCCGATAGGCGCGCTGCTCATCGCGGAGAAAATCCACCGCGCGATCGAGCACGGCACCAACGTCGTGATGCACGGGCATACGTATACCGGCCATCCGGTCGCGTGCGCCGCCGCGCTCGCGACACAAAATGAAATCCGCGCGCACGATTGGCTGGCCAACGTGCGGCGCCAGGGCGTCGCGCTCAACGCCGCGCTCGCCGACCGCTTCGGCAACCACCCCCACGTCGGCGACATCCGCGGGCGCGGCTTGTTCATGGCGCTCGAGTTCGTCGCCGACCGCCGCACGAAAGAGCCGTTCGATCCCGCATTGAGGATCAACGCGAAAATCAAGGACGCCGGCCTGCATAACGGGCTGATCTGCTATCCGGCGGGCGGGCTTGTCGACGGCCGGCGCGGCGATCACGTGATGCTGGCGCCGCCGTTCATCGTCGATGCGACGCACATCGCCGAAATCGTCGACAAGCTCGGCCGCACGGTGGACGCCGTGATGCGCGACGCGCCCGCCAAGGCGGCCTGACTCAGCTCACTTGATCGGCAGGAACACCGCGGTCGCGAGGCTCTGGATCACCTTGACGATCGTGCGGTTGTCCTTGTCGGCGATGATTTTCCACAGGATGTCGAGGCTGACGATGATCTTGCCGAATTCGCGCTCGAACGAGAGATTGTGCACGGGCCCCGCCGTTTCGTTGGACAACAGATAAAGTTCCCCCTGCGGATTGCGCGCGTTGGATAGCTTCCACACCGCGATTTCCACGTTGCGCGCGGCGTTGTAAAGCCGTTGCGGATTCAGATCGTCGAGCATGAAGAATTCCGTTTTGTTGTTGAACGCGGATTGCAGCATGCTGCCGAGACCGGCGACAAACGCGAGTACGCGGTCCCCCGCATAATCGTCGCGAAACGCGAGGTGTATCGCATCGGTGCCGCGTTTGCCCTGCAGTTCGGGAAACCGCCAATCGTGCTTGCCCTCGAATATGCGCGCGACCCCCGCCTCGACGTTCGGCTGGCCGCTTTTCTTCAGTTCGCGCGGGTTGCGGCGGTAGAGCTTCTCGGTAAGCCGCTTGAGGTCGGCGAAGATTTCGCGCTGGTGCGTTTCGGCGACGCGGTCGATGTCGGATTTCGCGAGCTGCGACGGCTGGAAGCCGCCGCCGGATCGCGGCGGTGTGGTGTTTTGCGACGCGCATGCGGCGAGCAGCGTTGCGCACAGCACCGGCACGAGCCGCCTGCACGCGAGCCATGAACATGCCAGGCGCCGGCCGCACGCGCTGGCGTCTGGCGCGACGTTATCGGGCGGCGGTTTTCTCGGCATGCGAACAGTCTAGCGCAATCGCATAGCGGCGGCGTGGTCATGCCTGCCGTCTGGCCGCTCGGCAATTCCGAGTGATGGGGTAACATACAAAGCGATGAATCTTTCGCGTGCAGCAGACATTTTTCGCGACGCAGCCGGAGCCGCGGTGTTACTCGCGCTGGCGTGCGCGACAGCCGGCGCGCAAACCTATCCGCAGCGTCCGGTGCGCGTGATCGTGAACGTGACGGCGGGCGGCGGCGTGGATGCGCTCGCGCGCATTGCCGCCCAGCATTACAACTCGCTGTGGGGCCAGACTTTCGTCGTCGACAACCGCGTCGGCGCGGGCGGCAGCATAGGCGTCGAGTTGGTTGCGAAGGCGGCGCCCGACGGTCACACGCTGCTCGTGACCAGCAGCGGCGTTGTCACCAACGCCGCGATACGCCCGCAGGGCTACGACCCGGTGCGCGACCTGCAACCGATCAGCCGGCTCACCTCCAATCCGTACATCGTGATTCTCACGCCGTCGCTGCCGGCGGCAAACATGAAGGAGCTCATCGCGCTCGCGAAAACCAAGCCGGGCGGATTGAGCTTCGCCTCGGCCGGCATCGGCAGCATCGTGCACATGGGCGCTGAACTCATCACCGTGCTGGCCGGCGTGCCGATGACCCACGTGCCGTACAAGGGTGTTGCCGACGCATATCCCGCGGTTGCCGCGGGGCAGGCGGACTGGATGATAGGCAGCCCGATTTCCGCGCTGCCGCTCATCCGGGCGGGGCGCCTGAAAGCGATTGCGGTCACCAGCGGCGTGCGCGCGAAAGCGCTGCCCGAACTGCCGACGGTTGCCGAGAGCGGCGTGCCGGGGTACGACGTGGTGGCGTGGTTCGGTATGTTCGCGCCGGCGCACACGCCGTCCGCCATCGTCGCCAAACTGGGCAGCGAGGCCAGACGCGCGCTGCAAACCCCGGAAGTCGCGCGCCGCATGGAACTCGAAGGCACCGACGTGGTCGGCAACACGCCACAGGAATTCGCCGTCGAAGTGCGGGCCGAATTCGCAAAGTGGCGCGAGCTCGTCAAAAAAACCGGGATGAAGTTCTAAGGAAGCGCTGATTAAATCCGTTCGTGCTGATGTATGGAAGCACGAGTACCGTGTGCTTAATGCACAAGTCCGTTCACCCTTCCATACATCAGCACGAACGGTTGAGACGTGAATCAGAGTTTCCCGAGCAGCGCGGCGGCAGGCGCACGTGCTGCAATCCGCTGCGGCTCCCGCGCGCGTTTCGCCTTGATCGCGGCCAGTACCTTTTCCGCGGTCGCCGGCAGCGAGGTGATGCGCACGCCGACCGCGTCGCGGATGGCATTGAGGATGGCCGCGGCGGTCGGCACCGAGGTCGGCTCGCCCACGCCCTTCGCACCGAACGGCCCGGTCGGATCAAAGCTCTTGACGATATTGACTTCGATCTCGGGCATGTCGAGCGCGGTCGGCATGATGTAGTTGGTGAGGTTGGGATTGATCTGGCGGCCGGCGGCGTCGAACAGGATCTCTTCCTGCAGCGCGTAGCCGATTCCCATCGAGATGCCGCCCTCGACCTGGCCCTCGACCAGCATCGGATTGATCGGGGTGCCGCAGTCGTGCGCGGCGACGATGCGGATCACTTCCACTTCGCCGGTCTCGTCATCGACATCCACTTCGGCGATCTGGGTGGCATAGACGTAGGTGCTGAACGGCTTGCCCTGTCCGGTTTGCGGGTCGAGCGCCACCGTCGGCGGATTGAAAGATGCGGCTCCGATCGGCGGCTGGCCCATCACCACTTGCGCGTGGTTGGCGACTTCGCCGATGGCGAGATTGCGCTGCGGGTAGCCCTTGACCTGGATCTTGCGGTCCCGCGCCTCGAGTTGATCAGGTTTCACGCCCAGCATAGCCGCCGCGACGTCGAACAGGATGGCTTTGGCCTTTTCCGCTGCCAGCCGGATCGCGTTGCCCGTCACGTAGGTGGTGCGGCTCGCGATTGCGCCCGTGTCCATGGGTGTTGCGTCGGTGTCGGCCGACACCACGTGCACGTCATCGGTGGCGATACCGAGTTCTTCCGCCGCGATCTGGCCCAACACGGTCAGCGAGCCCTGGCCGGTTTCCACCGTGCCGGTGAGCACGGTCGCGGTGCCGTCTTCGTTGACTTTGACCACCGCGGCGCTCGGGTTTGCCGCGACCGTGAAGCCGATCGGATACCACATGCACGCGATGCCGCGTCCGCGCCGTTTCATGGCCGCGGCTCCTTCCAGCCGAAGCGCTGCGCCGCCTGCAGGAGCGAGTCCTTGAGCACCACGCTCTGCAGCACCTGGCCGGTCGGGCTCGGCGAGCCTTCCTCGAACGCGTTCAGCAGCCGTATGTCCAGCGGATCGAGGTTCAACGCCGCGGCGATGTCGTCCATGTGCGATTCGTAGGCGAAGCACACCTGCGGCGCGCCAAATCCGCGCATCGCGCCGGTCATCGTCTTGTTGGTGTAGACGACGAACGCTTCCGCGTGGAGGTTGTCGATGTTGTACGGGCCCGCTGACAGAATGCACGCCTTGCCGAGCGTGGTCTCGCTCCACGAGCAGTAGGCGCCGCCGTCGAGCACCAGACGCACTTTGCGCGCGAGGATGCGGCCGTCTTTGGTCACGCCGGTCTTGTATTCCATGATGATCGGATGGCGCGTGGTGGTCGCGATGAATTCCTCGGTGCGCGTGAACACGCCTTTGACCGGGCGGCCGGTTTTTTTCGACAGCAGCGCCAGCACCGGTTCCTGGGTGATTTCGTTCTTGCCGCCGAAATTGCCGCCGACGATGGTGGCGATGATGCGAATGCGGTTGAGCGGCAGCTTCAGCGTGCGCGAGATATCGGCGCGGCCGAGCGTGATGCGTCCGAGCGTCGAGTGGATGGTGACGCGGCCGTTGGCGTCCCACATCGCGATCGCCGCGTGCGGTTCCATCGGCACGTGCTCGACCATCTGCGTGCGAAAGCTGCCTTCGAAAATGCGGTCGGAGGCGGCGAATCCCCTTGTCGATGTCGCCTTTCTTGATGACCTTGGTCGCGTAGATGTTGCTGTTCGGCGCATGCACCTTGTGCGCATCGTCGCGCATCGCCTCGAGCGGATCGAACACTGCGGGCAGCGGTTCGTATTCGACCTTGATCTTGTCGAGCGCTTCGAGCGCGATCTGCTCGGTCACCGCCGCCACCGCCGCCACGCCGTCGCCGGCGTGGAACACGCGTTCGTCGGCGAGCACCGGCTGGTCCTTCAGCGACGGCCCGAACGAATTGACGGGAATTTCGCGGCCGGTCAGTACCGCCATCACGCCGGGCATGGCTTCGGCTTCGCGCGTATCGATGCGACTTGATGCGCGCCGAGGCGATACCTGCGCGCTTGATTTTCGCGTACAGCATTCCCGGAAAGGCGAGGTCGTCGATGTAGCGGGTCTGGCCGAGTCCGTGCAGGCGGCCGTCGGGCCGCGTGGCGCGCTGGCCGACCGCCGGCGTCTGCTGGCGAACCTGTGGCACCAGGGTTTCGAGCGGATAGGTCACGGGCGGCGTTATCGCCGGCAGGCGCAGGGTCGCGTCGACGCTGTACAGCGTCCGCTGCGTAACGCGTTGTTCCTGTCGCGACTTGGTTTTTTTCGCCATGGTTGAGTTCCTGATCGCGCGTTACTACGGTCTCGGGTCCGCGCGGTTCGCCGCGCAGCGTGCGCGCGGCGTCCTGGATCGCCTCGATCATTTTCGTGTAGCCGGTGCAGCGGCACAGGTTGCCGGCAAGCGCATCGCGGATCTCCTGCACGCTGGGGTCGGGTATTTCATCGAGCAACGCCTTGGCCGACAGGATCACGCCGGGCCCGCAGAAGCCGCATTGCAGCGACGCATGCTCCTCGAACGCCTTCTGCAGCGGATGCAGTTCATCCCGGGTCGCGAGCCCCTCGATGGTCAGCACCTCGCGGCCGTCGGCCTGACCGGCCAGCATCAGGCAGGCGTTGACCGCCTTGCCGTCCACGAGCACGGTGCACGCGCCGCAATCGCCGACGTCGCAGCCGAGCTTGGCGCCGGTCAGGTTGAATTGATCGCGCAGGAGCCCGAGCAGCGTCGTTTCCGGCGCGCACCGAGGCCGTGCGCGTCTCGCCGTTGACCGTCATCGTGACGTCGGCCATTCTAGGTTCGTCCCCGCCGCGCTTACAGCGCGCGCGCAAGCGTTTTCCAGCGCGCGCCGCGTGAGCACCGCGATCAGATCGCGCCGGTACTCCGCCGATGCGCGAAAATCGCTGATCGGCTGCGCATCGCCGGCGGCGATCAGCCGGCTTCCATCATCGCCTCGGGCGTGATCGCGCGGCCCTCGAGGTACGCTTCGGCCTGCGTTGCGCGGATAATGCATCGGCGCGACCGCGCCGAGCGCGATGCGCGTGTCGCGAAAGACGGGCTGTCCGCCCTCCGACGCACAGGCTCACCGCGACGTTGACCAGCGCGAGCGCCTGTCCCTTGCGCAGGCCGAACTTCACGAAATGCGGCCGGTTTGCCGAGGTTCTTTTTCGGAATGACGATCTGCCACCAGCAATTCGTCGGGCTTGAGCATGGTTTTGCGCGGCCCCGACGAAAAATTCGCGTCAGCGGCATGTGCTTGTCGCCGGCGGGCCCGGCGATCGTAACCAGCGCGTCCAGCGCGACCAACGTCGGGCCGCTGTCCATCGACGGCACGCACGTCACGAGATTGCCGCCGAGCGTGCCGAGATTGCGGGTCTGCACGGCGCCGATGGTGTGCGCCGCATCGATCAGCGCCGGGCACAGATCGCGGATCAGCGGCGAGCGCATGATCGCGGCATGCGTGACCGCGGCGCCTATGCTCAGGCCCTCATCCGTGAGCGCGATGTTCTTCAGATCCTCCGCGCGCGAGATGTCGATGACCACTTGCGGGACGCCGGGCGCCGACTTGAGTTCGACCAGCAGATCGGTGCCGCCCGCGAGCACCCTGGCGGCCGCGCCATGCTCGGCCAGCAGCGCCACGGCATGCCGCGAATCTCTGGCGGCGACGTATTCGAATGCCCTCATTGTTCTCCTCGGGAAACACGCGCACCGTGCGGCAGCGTGAACGCGGGCGGTCGACCTGATGCGCGACCAGCATGACGCAGCAGGCGGGGCGGGCGCAATTCCTAACCGGCGCATTGTTGATATAGATCAATGCAAGGCCCGCATCGGTTGCGCATCCTTCGATTGCAAAAACTGCGATGGCACCGTGGGTGAACCGTCGTATGCGAGTCCGCGGGAGCCAAGGGCCGGGGGACATCGGTTTTCCACCGCGGCATTGCGTGTCGGCGCGACGGCATGGCGAGAGGATTACCGGTCTGAGTTCGCGTCCGGCCATTGGTTGAGCGATGTCGCATCCACTTAAATAACGGGAAGGGATAAACATGAAAAAGCTATTGACCGCGCTGTCGGTCTTGCTGTTGTGCAATGTGCTTGGACTGGGTGCGGCGCTTGCGGCCGAGCCGGCCAAGATCAAGGTCGGCATCCTGCTGCCGCTGACCGGCACGTTTGCGGCGGTCGCGGAAACGCAGCGCGACGGCGCGTTGCTCGCGATCGATGTGGTGAACAAGCGCGGCGGACTTAACATGCCGGGCGGCAAGGTCATGATCGAAGGCGTGGTGCAGGACGACGAAGCCAAGCAGGACGTCGGCGTGCGCCGTTACCGCTACATGGTCGACGAAGGCGTCAAGGGCGTGGGCGGGCAGACGTTTGCGCCGCTGGCCTACGCGATCAACGCCATGGTCAGCAAAGAGCCGATGACGTATTTCCCGGTTTGCGTGATGTCGAAAGAGGCGTTCCAGAAAGGCAAGCTGGCGGAATCGACGTTCGCCACGGCCTACAGCCCGTGGACGGTCGGCTATATGGCGGGTCAGTCGGCGGTCAAGACGCTGGGCAAGAAAAAGATTTTCTTCCTGGCGCGCTCCGACAGCTTCGGCTGGGACATGCGCGACGGCGTTTATGCCGCCGCCAAGGAAGGCGGCGCTGAAATCGTCGGCTATGACGAGGTCTCGCTCGGCACCAGCGACTTCACGACGGTGCTGCAAAAGGTCCGCGCGGCCAAGCCCGACGTGTTCCTCTTCGCCCAGTTCGCGGCCGACGCGGTGGCGCTCTTCAAGCAGGTCCAGCAGATGGGGCTCAACAAGGAAATGACGATCTTCAACGCGTTCATCACCAACGTGGTGGCCAAGGGCCTGCCGCCGGAAGCGCTCGAAGGCGTCTATGCGATGCATTACTTCTACTACGATCTGGCCAGCTTCCCGGACAAGGAAGTGGCGAAGAGCGCGGCGGAATTCACCGAACCTCTTTCGCGCAAAGTACGGCCGTCCGCCGGATGCCTATGCGGCGATCGCTTACATCGGCTATATGGAAATGTTCCGCGGCTTCGAAGCGGCCAAGACGTTCGACCCGCTCAAGGTTTCGGCGGCGTTGATGGCGAACAAGGGCCAGTTCACAACGGTGAAGGGCGCGGCGCGCTGGCGTGAAGACCACGCGGCGGAGTACAAGCACGCCGCCTTCCTCGTCAAGGGCAAGGGCGCCAAGGAACAGAAGAACGAGTGGGATCTGTTCACGGTGATGGGCTCGGTCGGCGGCGAGCAGGTCATGCCGACGCTGAAGTCGCTCGGCTACTAATTTCCCTGTAAAGTGCACCGGGCGGCGGACGCGACTCGCGTCCGCCGCGTCATTCCTGTACCCCGAACCGGGCGACCGCGTGAGCATTGAAATTCTGCAGGCGAAGTCGGTGACCAAGCGTTTCGGCGCGCTGGTCGCGGTCGATCACGTCGATTTCACGCTGCGCGAGTTTGAGGTCGCGGGCATCATCGGCTCGAACGGCGCCGGCAAGACCACCTTCTTCAATCTGCTCACCGGCATGTTCGCGCCCGACGAAGGCGTGATTCTGCACAAAGGCGTCGATATCACGCACATGACGCCGCAGCAGCGGGTGGCGCGCGGCGTGACGCGCACCTTCCAGCTGACTTCGACCTTCGACAATCTCAGCGTCACCGACAATCTGGTGCTGGCGTATTTTCGCGCCCACCACAAGTCGTCGATGTGGCAATTGCTGTTCACCCGGCGACAGCGTTTTCACGACGACGAAAAAATCGTCGCCACTTTGCGAGACTTTCGATCTGCTGGCCGTGCGCGACCGCATGGTGAAGAACCTGAGTCTCGGCGAAAAGCGCCGGCTCGAAATCGCGATGGCGGTGCTGGCCGAACCCGAGGTGCTGTTGCTCGACGAGCCGCTGGCGGGACTCGCGGAGTCCGAGATCAAGGGGGTGCTCGACGTGTTGCGCCGGCATATCGGCAAGCAGACGATACTCATCGTCGAACACAAGATTTCGCACATCAAGGATTTCGTCGAGCGCCTGATGGTGATGCATGACGGCCGCGTAATCGCCGAGGGCGGCTACGAGGAGTGCCTGAACCATCCGGAAGTGCGCCGCAGCTACTGGCAGATCGATCCGGCGGAGGAGGCGGCCCATGGCTGACGCCAGCCTCGTCGTGCGCGGGCTCAATGTTGCCTACGGCGAATCGAAGGTGTTGTTCGACGTCGATTTCAAGGTGGCGCCGAACCAGGTCGTCGCCTGCGTCGGGCGCAACGGCGCCGGCAAGACCACGCTCTTGCGCAGTGTCGCCGGTTTTTTGAAGCCGTTGTCCGGGCGAGTCTCGGCGGATGGCGTCAATCTGCTCGGGCATCGCCCGTATGACGTTGCGCGCATGGGCGTGAAGTACGTGCCGCAAGACAAGAAGGTGTTCTCCGACCTGACGGTGCGCGAGAACCTCGAACTCGGCAGTTATGCGACCAAGGATTACAACTGGGACCGCGTCACCGGATTTTTTCCGAAGCTGAAGGAACTGATGGACCGCAAGGCGGGCTTCCTGAGCGGCGGCGAACGCCAGATGCTGATGATCGGCCGCGCGATTCTCGGCAGCCCGAAGGTGATGCTGATCGACGAGCCGACCGAAGGCCTGGCGCCGAGCATCGTCAGCCACCTGAAGCATGTGTTCGGCGAACTGAGCAAGAGCGCGGCGCTGGTGATCGTCGAGCAGAACCTGCCGCTGGTGTGCGCGATCGCGCACAAGGTCTATGCGCTGAAGGAAGGCCGCATCGTCGCCGAATTGAATGCGCGCGACGGCATCAAGCCGGCCGATTGCGAGACCTACCTCTAGGGATGGCGCGCATGATGAACGCATTCAAATGGTGGTGGGGCATACTGCTGGCGTTTTCGCTGCTGGCGGCGGCGCGCTTTGTCCTGCCGCTGCCCTTCGTCAACGAAGTCGTGATTTTTTCGATTTACACCATCGGCTGCAGTTTCCTGCTCGGCCGCGTCGGTTTTATTTCGTTCGGCCAGCCGGCCTATCTGGCGTTCGGCGCCTACGGCACGGCGTTCTACCTGTTCTATTTCGGCGCCAATCCTTACGTCGGCATTTTGGTCGGCGTGGCCTCGGGGTTCATCGCCGCCTGCATCGTCGGACCGTTGTTCGTGCGCCTGCGCAGCGATTATTTCGCGCTGGTCAATCTGGCGCTCGCGGTGATCGTGTTCTTCATGATGCAGAAGGTGCTCGTCGATTACACCAAGGGCGACAACGGCCTGTGGTTTCTCGACCAACATCGCGTCGACGCCGGTGTTGAATCTCGGCAAGCCGAGCGAATTTTTCATTTTCGCGACACTGGTGGCGATCGGCGTGTGGGCGCTCTACAAGTATCTCGACGACACGCTGTTCGGCGCCTGCTGTCTGGCGACCAAGATCAACGAGGCGAAGCTGCAGTTCCTGGGCTACAGCAATTTCCGCGTGCGGCTGATGGCATTCGTCATCGCCAACACGACCACGGCGCTGGCCGGCGCGCTCTACGCCGTCTATCTCGGCTCGGTCAGCCCTGAAATCACCAGCCCGGCGCGCGCCGCCGATCCGGTGGTGGTGACCATCCTGGGCGGCGTCGGCACGCTGTTCGGCCCGCTGGTCGGCACCGTCGCCTATACGGCATTGCGCGACGTGCTGAGCAAATTCATCGGCAACTGGGAACTCTTCGTCGGTTTCATACTGGTGTTCATCATGCTCGCCGGCGAGAAGGGGCTGTGGGGCACCGCGGCGCCGCGGCTGGCGCGCTTGTTCAGCCGGCGCGCGACGGCGGAAGAGAAGCGCTGATGGACGCGCAACTGCTCGTGTCCGGCGTGATCTTCGGCCTGAGCCTCGCCAGCATTTATTTTTTGATGTCGATCGGCTTGTCGCTGTGTTTCGGCCTCATGCGCATCATCAGTCTCGACCAGTTGCTGTATTACTCGATCGGCGGCTACCTCACGTATACGGTCAGCGTGGCGAGCGGCAACGTCTGGCTGGGCGTATTGGCCGGTGTGGTGGTCAGCGGCATCGTCGCGTTGGCGGTCGAGCGTTTCATATTCCGCCGCATCTACGAGCGCGAACTGACCTTCAGCATGATCACGTCGTTCGGCCTCCTGATCGGCGGCATCGGCGTCATCAAGGCGATCTGGGGCGTGGTGCCGCAAGCCGGTGCGCGTGCCGATAACGGAGCAGATCAATATTGTCGGCACCGATGTACCGGTTTACCGCCTGGCCGTGGTGGCGATCGCCGTGCTGGTGTATGTCGGCATCTGGCTGTTTCTCAACAAGACCATCATCGGCAAGGCGATCCGCGCCGGCATCGAAGACGTCGAACACGTCGAGGGCCTCGGCATCAACGTGGCGCGGCTGTTCACGATTACTTTCGTCATCGCGGGCGCGTTGTCGGGGCTGGCCGGCGGCCTGCATGCGCCGCTGATCATGGTCGATCCGAACATGGGCCTCGAAGTGCTCGCCTTCGTCTTCATGGTCGTCATCATCGGCGGCCTCGGCAGCATCAAGGGCACGCTGATCTCGTCGCTGATCGTCGGCCAGGTCGTCTCCATCGGCTCACTCATTTACGCGCCGCTCGCGGTGATGGCGCCGTTCGCCATCATGCTGGTGATACTCCTGATCAAGCCCACCGGGCTCTACGGCAGCACACTCGTGAAGAAATAAGCGGCGCGCATCTGCTAATATTATTTCCCCGCCCGCTCTGGCGGGGACTCAGGCAAGGGAAGCGACGCGTGGCCATGCTGTCCAACTATTTCCGTTTTGAATCCTTTCTGCCGGTCGCGCTCTTATGCGCGGGCGGCGCTGCGGTCGCGCAGGCGGATTATCCGGCGCGGCCGATCCGCTTTCTGGTCGGCGTGGTGCCGGGCGGGGCGGCGGATACACTGGCGCGCGCGGTCGGCCAGCGCTACGCCGCCGCGTTTCACCAGCAGGTGATCGTCGATAACCGTCCGGGCGCCAACCAGACCATTGCCGCGGACTTGACCGCGAAGGCCGCGCCCGACGGCTACACGATCGTGATCGTCGCCGCGGGCCACGCGATCAGCCCCGCGCTGTACAAGCTGCCGTACGACGCGCAAAAAGATTTTTCCGCGATCGGCTTCATCGCGGCGGTTCCCAACGTGTTCGTCGTGCATCCGGGACTCGGCGTGCGTACGGTCAAGGACTTCATCGCGCTTGCGCGCGCAAAGCCGGGCGCGCTCGCGTACGGCTCGTCCGGCATCGGCTCGGCGAGCCATCTCTCGACCGAGCTCTTTCAGATGATGACGCAGTTAACACTCGTTCACGTGCCGTACAAGGGCCAGGGCCTCGCGATGATCGATCTGATCGGCGGTCAGCTGCAGTTCGGCTTTCCGTCGGTGCCGGCGTCGATCCAGTACATCAAGTCGGGCAGGATGATCGCGCTCGCTGTCGCGTCGAAAGAGCGCTCTTCCGCGTTGCCCGACGTGCCGCCGCTCGGTGAAGCGGGCGTGCCGGGCTACGAAGTGAGCGGCTGGTACGGCGTGCTCGGTCCGGCCAAACTGCCGCACTGCCGTCGTCGCCAAACTCAACGGCGAACTGAATCGCATGCTGACGGACCCGGCGACGCGCGAGATTCTCGCGCGCGAGGGCGCCGATCCGCTGCCCGGCACGCCCGAGGTGTTCGCGCAGACCATCGCCACCGACATTGCGAAATGGGCGAAGGTCGTCAAGACGGCGGGCCTGAAAGTCGAGTGATGAGTGATGAGTGATGAGTAAGGACATTTGAGACTTCACCCATTACTCATCACTCATTACCCATCACCCATCACGCAGCTCAATAACAATAGTGCAAAGGAAATAAAGTGGGAAGACTGGACGGGAAGGTCGCTTTTCTGACGGGCGCGGGCGCCGGCATCGCGAAAGCGACGGCGCTTGCCTATGTGCGAGAAGGCGCACGAGTCGCCATCATCGAACTCAACAAGGAAACCGGCGCTGCGGCCGAGCGCGAGGTGCGCGCCGCCGGCGGCGACGCGGTCTTCATCGAGACCGACGTCACCAATAACGACAGTGTGAAGCGCGCGGTCGACGCGACCGTGGCCAAGTACGGCCGGCTCGACGTGCTGATGAACTGCGCGGGGGGCTCGTTGCAGGAAGACGTGCCCGTGCACGAAATGGATCTCGACGTGTGGCAGCGCACCGTCGCGTTGAACCTGTTGCATCCGTTTCTGACCTGCCGCCACGCGATACCGCACATGATGAAGGCGCGCAGCGGATCCATCATCAACATGACTTCCCACCTGGGGCTCATGGGATCGATGAAACCGGCGTACGCGGCGACCAAAGGCGGCATCGTCTCGTTTACGAAGACTCTCGCCGCGCAGTACGCCGATTACGGCATCCGCGCCAACGGCATCGCGCCGGGTTCGGTCCGCACCGAGCGCCAGATCAAGCGCTATGAAAACACGGAATGGATGCTCGCGGAAAAGCTCACACCCGCCGCGCGCGCGCGCGTGGTTGCAAAGAAGCTCTATCCGTTTGCGTCGGGTGATCCCGGCGACATTGCCGCCATCGCCGTGTTCCTGGCATCGGACGAGTCGCGCATGCTGACCGGCACCACCATCGCCGCCGACGGCGGGCGCTCGTCGTACCTCAGGGTTTACGCGGGCGAGGACTGAGCGCTTACGCTAACCGCTCGCAGGCGCGCATAGCGATTATTGCGCCTTGGCTTTGAGCGCGGCGAGTTCGGCCTCGCTGCGCACGGTCATCACGCCCATCTGGCTCGTGCGGTAGACCGGCATCACCACGAATAGCTTGTCGCCCTGCTCGTGCAGCGAGATGTGGCGGATTTCCGTGCCGCGCACGGGCAGATCGAACATCGTCCACGTGTTGGTGCCCGGGTCGAGCTTCACGATGCGGTCGGAGGTCCACAGGTTGCCCCACACGTTGTGCTTGCTGTCGACCGTGATGTGATACGGCTGCATCGTATGGTCGGGAAACGGGATGATTCGCGTTTCCAGTGTCTTGGTGTCGATGCGCGCGAAGTTTGCACCCCACGAATTGCCGACCCACAGCACGTTGGCGTTCTTGTCGGTGCCCATGCGGCGCGGGCCCTGCGACCACGGCACCGGAGTGTTGAATCCCAGGTCGTTGACGGTTTCGTAGAACGCGCGGTCTTCCGCCGAGATGCGGTCCACCTTGACGGCGGGCAGCTTGATCTCTATCGCCTTGCCGGTGGCGACGTCGCCTTTGACGATGGTGTCCATCGCCATCTGCGCCCACCAGCCGTTGCCGTCGCGATCGCCGGCCGCGCCGTAGGTCTGGCCCGAGCCCTTCGCATTGTTGACGGGAATCAGCGATTTGAATTCGGTGAACTTCTCGGCCACCGGATCGAAGCGCACGGCGCCGCTCGGCGTCGACGCCCAGATCTTGCCTTTGCCGTCCACGTCCATGGTCACCGCGCCGCCCAGCGGCGACATGCCAGTCGGCGTCTGGTAGATCGTGATGTTCTCGGTCGCGACGTCGAGCTTGCCGAGCGCGCGGCGGCCCGGGTTCACGTCGAACCAGAAATTGCCCGCGCCGTCGCGCACGAGCCCGTGCGCGGTCGCGGCTTGCCCGTTCGCCGCATCGGCCTTGAGGAACTTGACCGCGCCCGTTTTGGGATCGACCTTGCCTATCGTCACGCTGCGGTTGGGATTGTTGACGGTGAAGTAGAGCGTGCCGTCCAAACCCATGCCGCCGTCGTGCGGCAGTTGACCGAGTTTCGAGGTGGTGCCGAGCGTCCAGTCGGTGCCGTCGTTCGCGTTGTACTGGGTGCCGATGCCCGCATCGGGATTGAGCGTGAGGTCGTAGAGCGTCCACACGGCGCGCGCCGCTTCGCCGGTGGGCCGCGGACGCGACGCCACCTTCATCGACGATACGCCCGGCCCGCGCGCGCGCGCGAGGTAGGCGGCAAGCTGCTTCTGGTTGCGGTCCAGTATCTGGTTGGGTTTGGCGGTCGGCCCCGGATATACGCCGTTGACCGGCACCACTTTCATCAGGGTGATGATCTTGCTCCAGCCGTCTTCGTCGAACCGGAACTGCAGCGCGTAGCCCGTCGAGTGGCACCCGGTGCAGTTGTTCATGAAAATTCGTTTCATGTGCGCGTCGTCCGCGGTGGCCTCGGGCAATGCCGCGACCATCATTTCGCCCGGCAACTGGCGAAAACGCCGCTCGGCGTCCGTGATTTCCTGCAGCGTCGAAATTGTGGCTGCGCGCCACCGCAAGGTCGACCGCGCCCTTGTTGGTTTCGAAGCCGAGCGCCTGCGCCCACACGCGGTACTTGCCCGCGGGCAGCGGCGGGAAAACATAAGTGCCCGCGGTGTCCGTGTAGACGCTGGTCGTGATCGTCGAGCCCTCGAGCTTGGCGGATACCGTGACGCCTTCCAGTTTCTGGCCGGATTGCGACGGTGATCGCGCCGCTCAGTATCTGATCGGCAGCGTGGCTTGCGGCTGCCGCGACGAGAGCCGTTGCGCAGGCGAGGAGTAATGCGAGTGCTTTTCTCATCGGAATGCTCCTATTTTTGCGGTTCGTTTGCTGCGCGCACGGCCGGCGCGGGAACGGTTCTCACATAAGCGATGATCGCATCGATCTCCGCGGGACTGAGGTAATACTTGAACGCAGGCATGCGTTCGCTGCCGTTGACGATGAACACGCGCATGACTTCGTCGTTGCCGGCAGCCGCCGCCTTGTTGAGCGCCGGCCCGTAGGTTTTGACGCCGAGCGCCGGTTGCAGATGGCAGACGCCGCACGACTGCGCGAAGACCTGGCGGCCGAGCAGTTGCGTTGCGTTAAGGTCGCCGCCCGTTGACTGCGCGTACGCGGCGGGTGTCGACACGGCGAGCAGAAGCAGCAGTGCCGGGACGTTACGGTTCATCGGGTTCCCCTCCCTGCGGTATTTCAAAGTCATTTTCACTGCTAACCACGAGTAACTATCCCACCTAAGACGAAGAATTACAACCGCCAGCGCAACTCCCGCGCCGCTCAGTCGAGCGGAGTCAGGCTGACGATGGATGCGCCGTGATTGCTGCCGACCCAGAATGTGACCGGCGTCGTTGAGTTGTCAACGAAAACGCGGCGCACGTTGGTTTGCCGCGGCAGCAGGTATTCGATGGATTTGCCGGTCTCGGGAGCGAGCCGCAGGACGCGGTCGCTCGACATCGACCCGCCCCACAGCTCGCCGTTCTTGTCGAGGAACACATCGTATGGATAGGTATAGGGCGTGGGCACCGTCCCATTCCCGGAACGTCTCTTTTGCGGGGTCGAACATCGCGACCTTGTTGGCGGCGAATTCCGCGAACCAGATCCGGCCCAGAGGATCCCGCATGGTGCGGCGCGGCCGCGAGCGCGGCGTAGGTGTCGGATATATCGTCGTTTGCAGCGTTTGCGCGTCCATGCGGGCGATCACTTCGTCGCCGAAATCCATCAGGAAGAGATTGTTCTTGTCGTCCGCCGCGAGCCCGTACGGCGAATGATTGGTCCCCTCCGGCATGTATTTGAACGGATCGATGAGCTCGTAGTGGCCGCTCGCGATGTCGAGCCGCAGAATCACCTGCCGGCCGATTTCGGTGGTCCACACCTTGCCGTCGACATGCGACTGCCGCGGCATGACCATCGACTGTTGCGCTTCGCTGTTGTTGAGATCGGCGGGCAGCGGGAACACCTTGAAGGTGTTGTCCTTGACGTTGAACCTGACGAGCCCGGTCTGGAACATGGTCGCGAGCCACCAGTTGCCGTCGCGATCGGGTTCCAGGGCGAGCGCGCCGGTCGGCGCGCCCGGCTTGATCGTCGGATAGGTGAATTCCGTGTGCGCGCCGGTGCGCGGATCGAGCCGGCCCGAGCGTGTTCTCCGCGAAGTTCGAGTACCACGCCATGCCCGCGGCATCCGTGAGCACGTCGTGCGGCGAGATTGTCCGGCGCGGCAGATCGTACTCGGTGATGAGCACGCGCGTGGCGCGTCCGCGCGGGCGCGGCAGCGTCTTCAGCGGGTACGACCAGGCCGCGCCTTGGCTCAGATTGACCGAGGCCAGATAGGCGGCCAGCCGGCGAAACGTGGCCTCGTCGAACTTGCGCGGGTTGGCGCGCTTCTGCTGGCGCTCCATGCTGGTGTTGATCGCGTACGTCGCCATCCGTTTCAACACCTCGTACATCGCGGCGGCATTGTGCTTCGTGCGCGCGATTTTCTCGAACGTGTGGCAGCTCATGCATTCGATCAACGGGCGCTTCTGGTCGGCGCTGCCCGGCATGCTGATGAACCAGTCGGTGTTCGTCAGCTGCGCGGCGAGATCGCGCGTCTTGCGCAATATGAGATCGATGCTCGCCGCTCCCTGCGCCGGAACGTCGACCGTAGTTGTGCCGTCGAACTCAAAGCCGATGGCGCGAACCTGCAGGGCGTAGCGACCCGCGGCGAGCTTGGCCGGCGCGAAGTCGAAACGACCGGCCGCGTCGCTGACAACGGTATGGGTGATGTTGGAGCCGTCTTTGCGCGCACTGACGAGCACGCCTTCCATTGCGCCTTCCGCGGCGGAGGAAACGCGGCCCGTCAGGTTCGCGGCTGAACTCTGCGCGAGCACGGGATTGATTCCCGCAAGCAGCGCGAGGACGACGCAGACGGCGGCAAGCTCAAGCCGCGCGGTTACGCTCATAGTGTCTGGCGACTACTCGGCCTGCATCCGGCATTCAGTCTCGACCGCTTTGACCGCTTTGCCGCCGTCGCCGTCTTGCGAATGACGCGCGTCTGGCGGAATTTGTCCTGACTGCACGAGATGATGACGTCGTCCGGCTTGACCGATTTGTTGAAGCCGTTAAACGAGTACATGCCGTTCTTGCTGGTATGCGTCACGTACTTGATGCCGTTCTTGATTTCCGCGGATACTTTCGCTTCCACGACCGGCTTGCCGTTGGCGTCCTTGACGAAACCGAAAAACCGGATGCCTTCGTCCTTGTGTTTGGCGTCGCCCATTTCCCCGGCTGCATACGCCGGGGGCGCCACCACCGCGCAGCAGACGAGCATGGAGATAAGCGCAATCTGAAGTTTCGACATAGCGGCCTCCTCGATCAATGGCTGCGTCGGCGAATCAGCCCAGAAAATAGTTGCGCAGCAGATACGCGAATACAAGCAATACGCCGACGGGGACAACCCATGACCAGCCCGACGACACGTGTTTGGCGAGGCGTTCCGGAACAAGGCAGGCGATTAGACAGGCGGCCAGCGCACCGATTGCGCCCGTCGCGATCCAGCCGTACCAGTACATGGCGGGGCCGTCGTGGGGTTTGACGACTCCCATGCTGATCGTGCCGGGCACCGGATGATAGGTAAACAGCGCGTAGTTTTGCCCGACGGCGATTACATAGACGACCGTGTAGACGACCGTAAAGACGATCGCGAGGAAACCAAACGAGCGTGGCGTGTTCATGCGCCGAATCCCCGCACGTTGTTGATCACGTGACCGACGAGGAAATTCCACCAGACGATGAAGGCAAGTATCGCGGTGAGGGCCCGGCGCGTGCGGCGGTGTTCATCCGCGAGCGGCAGCCGCCAGAAATACCAGTAGGCGGGGAGCACCGCGAGCCCCACCACCGCAAAATGCTCCTTCAGCTCGAACGTGCCCATCACCGCGTGCTGGCCGACTTCCTCGACCACGCCGCGGATAGAGACGCGAAATTCGGGGTAGATGATCGAGCCGAGCAGGAACGTGCACACATACAGCGCGATGATGGCTTTCGTGTAGGAAGCGGCCGTGACGGCGCGGAAGCGCCCGACGAAAGAGCCTGCCGACTTGCGCGCCGGCAGCCACGCGCTTGCAGTCTGATGCGTAATTGCGCCCAGCAACGCCACCGCGAAGAGACCATGGACGATCAAAAGCACAGTGAACATGTAACCCCCCGGGCAGAACTTATCGACACGCGATTCTTGTTTGATTGATTGTGCCGCATTTGCCGTGGCGTCGCAACGGCGCCGGGACTGCGCCCCTGTTGATGCAAGCGGTAACTATTGCACGGACTGTCGCCGGCGCGGGGGCGCGTATTTTTTCATCAATGCCGTCGTCGGCATTTAGAATAAGCGCTTAAGGGCCGGGAGCCGTCTCATGCAAAGCAACCGCAATACGCCATACGCCGTAGTGAGCACAACGCGGGCTGGCAATAGGGCAAAACTCAAGGCGGACACATGACGAGCGTGCAGCGCACCGGTGGGTTTCCGCTCGCCGGCGATCTGTGGGGCGGCCTGGCGGCAATGCTGGTCGCGCTGCCGTCGGCGATCGCGTTCGGCGTTTTGATTTACTCCGCGATCGGGCCGGACCATGCCGGTGAAGGCGCGCTCGCCGGTATCCTGGGCGCCGCGGCGCTCGGTATCGTCGCGTCGTTGGTCAGCCGCAACGGCGGCTTCATTACGGCGCCATGTGCGCCCGCCGCGGCAGTCATGTCGGCGCTCGCCGCCGAACTCGCCGCCAGCGGCGATCTCGCGGTCGCGCGCATCACGATGCTGCTTGCCATCACGGCGCTGCTCTCGGCGCTCTTGCAGATCGTTTATGGCCTCGCGCGCGCGGGACGCCTGATCAAGTTCATTCCCTACCAGGTGGTGAGCGGCTACCTGTCCGGCGTGGCGGTGATCATCGCGCTCGGTCAGTTGCCGAAACTGCTCGGTTTGCCCAAGGGCACATCGCTCGCTCACGGGCTCGTCTCGCCCGCGCTGTGGAACTGGACCGGCATCATAGTCGGGCTCGCGACGATCGCGGTGATGCTGGCCGCACCCCGCTTTACGCAGAAGGTGCCCGCCGCCATCCTCGGCCTCTTCGCCGGCATCGCCGCCTACTTCACGCTTGCGCTCGTCAACCGCGATCTGCTGCAACTTACCGGCAATTCGCTCGTGATCGGGCCGATCGAAACCTCAGGTTCGGTGCTCGCGGTGCTGGGTGAGCGCGCCGCATCGCTACTGGCCGTGCAATTTTCAGATATCGCTTTGGTCCTGGTGTCCGCGCTGACGCTCTCGGTACTGCTTTCGATCGACACGTTGAAGACCGGCGTCGTGCTCGACGCGCTCATGCGTCGCCGCCACAATTCCAACCGCGAGCTGATCGGGCAGGGTGCCGCCAACGCGGCCGCGTTCTTGGTCGGCGGCATGCCCGGCGCCGGGACGATGGGTGCAACGCTGGTCAACTTTACGAGCGGCGGACGCTCGCCGTGGTCAGGGGTGGCCGAAGGTATGTTCGTGGTGCTCGCGTTCGTGCTGTTAGGCCAGATGATCGCCTGGGTGCCGATCGGCGCGCTGGCCGGGCTCCTGCTCGTCGTCGCTTGGCGCATGTTCGATCGCGACATGTTCCGGCTTGCGTTGCGCCGTTCGACACGGCTGGATTTCGTCGTCATCGCGACCGTCGTGCTCGTCGCCCAGGTCGGGCTGATCGCGGCCTCGGCAGTCGGCGTCTGCCTTGCGATCCTGCTTTTTATTCGCGACCAGGTGCGCGGTTCGGTAATCGTGAACAAGATCGACCTGCACGGTGCGCGCTCCAAGCGCCGCCGCCTTGTCGCCGAGACTGAAATCCTCGACCAGCACGGGGACGACGCCGTGGTCGTGCAACTGCAGGGCAACCTCTTTTTCGGCAACACGGATCAACTGTTCTCGGAGCTCGAGCAGGATCTCGCCACGCGGCGCTACCTTTTGATCGATTTGCGCCGCGTGCAGTCGATGGATTTCACCGCGGCGCACCTTTTTGAGCAGATGCGCCAGCGGCTCCACGAGCGCGGCGGCGAGCTGCTCTTCAGCGGCATGCCGTCGAGCCTGCCCACGCGCCAGGACATCGCGCACTACATGGAACAGCTTGGCCTGGAGAGCAGCCGCGAAGGCATACAGATCTTCGACACGCGCCACGGCGCGCTTGAGTGGATGGAAGACCGTATCCTGGAATCCGCCGGCTGGGCCGCGCACGAAGAGGAGCAGCCGCTGGCGTTGCGCGAGATCGAGATCTTCAGTGAACTCGATGCCGCGATCATCAATGAGCTTGCTGGCGCGGTGCGCGATTTCTCGGTTGCCGTCGGCGGGCGTGTCTGCTTGCATGGCGACACCGGCGACGAAATTTTTTTCGTGCGCCGCGGACGCCTGGAGGCGCTGCTGCCGCTCGCAAGCGGCAAGCGCCATCATCTCGCCACCTTCTGCCAGGGTGACTTTTTCGGCGAAATGGCGTTTCTCGACCGCGAGCCGCGCTCGGCCGATGTCGAGGCGTCCGCGCCGTCCGACCTCTACGCGTTGTCGCGCGCGCGCTTCGACGCGCTGGCAAATACCGATCCCGCGCTTGGCGGCAGGTTTTTCGAGTCGCTCGCATACGCGGTCTCCAAACGGCTGCGCGCGGCCGACACCGAATTGCGACTACTGGAAGAGCGCTAATAGCGCCCGACGATTCCGTATCTCAGGCACTCTAAGCGGTGTGCCCGGATTTGTGGCACTGTGTCGATTCCGGGACGCCCAACTGGAGGCGGATCATGCGGGCAGTTGCGATGTTACTGATTTGCGGGTCGTCGCTGGTTTTCGCGCAGCCAGCGGACCCGGTTCTGGTGCTGACCCAAAACGGCGCCATCGGACCGGCCAACGCCGATTATCTGCGCCGCGGCCTCGCCAAGGCGGTCGAACTTAAAGCGCAACTCGTCGTGCTCAAGATGGACACGCCGGGCGGCCTCGATCTTTCGATGCGCTCCATCATCCAGGACATACTCGCGTCGCCCATACCGGTCGCGAGCTTTGTCGCGCCGACCGGCGCGCGCGCGGCGAGTGCGGGCACTTACATTCTGTATGCGAGCCACATCGCGGCGATGGCACCTGCCACCAACCTGGGCGCTGCCACGCCGGTGGCGATCGGCGGCGAGCCTGAGCCCGCATCGCCTGCGCGCAAAGCGGGGAAAGGCGACGCCGCCGGCAAAGACGCGCAGCCGCAGTCGATCATGTCGACGATGATGCGCAAGCAGACCAACGACGCCGCCGCCTATATTCGCGGGCTGGCGCAGCTGCGCGGCCGCAATGCCGAATGGGCCGAGCAGGCCGTGCGCGAGGCAGTGAGCCTGTCCGCGCAAGATGCGCTCAAGCTGAAGGTCGTCGATCTGATCGCGGCCGACGTGCCGCAACTCGTTAAGCAGCTTGACGGCAAACGGGTCGAGATGCCCGGGGGCGAACGGCGTCTCGTCACCGCCGCCGCTGCGATCATCGAATACCTGCCTGACTGGCGCACGCGTTTCTTGGTGGTCATCACCGATCCGAGCGTCGCCTACCTGCTGCTCATGATCGGCTTCTACGGTTTGTTGTTCGAATTCTACAGCCCGGGCATGGTCGCGCCCGGCGTCGTCGGCGGCATCTGCCTGCTGGTCGGGCTCTTCGCATTGCAGCTCTTGCCGGTCAATTACGCCGGCCTTGCGCTGCTCGCCCTCGGTGTGGCCCTGATGGTCACCGAGCATTTCGTGCCGGGCTTCGGTATCCTCGGCATGGGCGGCATCACGGCGGTGGCCATCGGCTCGATCATGCTGATCGATACCGACGTTCCCGCTTACCGCATCCCGTGGCAGTTGATCGCCGGCGTCACGGCAACCAGCGCCGCATTTCTGTTCGTCGTGCTGCACTTCGCGCTGCGCTCGCGCCGGCAGCCGCTGGTGAGCGGCCGCGAAGAGATGATCAACGCTACCGGTGAAGTTCTGGACGCCGCCGGCAGCGAGGTCTATGCGCGCGTGCACGGCGAAATGTGGCAAGTGCGCGCGAAGGTGCCGCTCGAGCGCGGTCAGCTCGTGCGCGTGACCGGCATCGATGGGCTGGTGCTCGCGGTCGAGCCGGTAACCTCATGAAACGCACGCTTGTTGTCTGATGTCATGGGCGCCCATTGAGCGTTTCAGAATAGATGACGGTGGGAACGTTCAGTCCCTCACCCCGGCCCCGGAGGGAGACGGTGAGAATGGCACGCATTCGCTGTCGCGAATTAGTGAAAGATCAAACTGAAGGAGCAGCCACATGAACTTTGATACCGGATGGATCACCGCCGTTGTAATAGTGGTTTTGGTCGTCGCATTTTTTGTCGCCGCGATTCGAATATTCCGCGAGTACGAGCGCGGCGTGGTTTTCACCCTCGGGCGCTTCTGGCAGGTCAAGGGGCCGGGGCTCGTCATCGTCATCCCGATCATCCAGCAAGTGGTGAGGGTGGATTTGCGCACCGTGGTGCTTGAGGTGCCGACCCAGGACGTGATTTCGCGCGACAACGTATCGGTGAAAGTCAGCGCCGTCGTTTACCTGCGCGTAATCGATCCGCAGAAGGCGGTCATCCAGGTCGTTGATTACCTCAACGCCACCAGCCAGATCGCGCAAACGATGCTGCGTTCGGTGCTGGGCAAACACCAGCTGGACGACATGCTCGCCGAGCGCGAGAAGCTGAACCTGGACATCCAGCAGGCGCTCGATGCGCAGACCGATGCATGGGGAATCAAGGTCGCGAACGTAGAAATCAAACAGGTCGACCTGACCGAGTCCATGATACGCGCAATCGCCCGCCAGGCGGAGGCGGAACGCGAGCGGCGCGCCAAGGTGATACACGCCGAGGGCGAACTGCAGGCTTCCGAAAAGCTCTACCAGGCGGCGAAGATCCTCGCGCAGGAACCGCAGGCCATCCAGCTGCGTTATCTTGAAACGCTGACGGTCATCGGCGCGGACAAGAACACGACCATCGTGTTCCCGTTGCCGATCGACCTCTTAAAGCCGTTCCTCGAAAAACTGAAAACGTAAGCGGGCGGTGCGGCAACACAGGTCGCCCCAACCATACTATTAGGAGGATGACATGAAGCGCAGGGTCTGCCGCGGGGCTTACGCATCGATGCTATTCGCGGTGTTCGTCACGGCCGTGCCGGCGACCGCGCATGCGCAGACCTACCCCGTGAAAACGATACGCTACGTCGTGCCGTTTCCGCCGGGCGGCATCACGGACCTGATGGCGCGCACCATCGCGCTAAGGACATCGGACGCGTGGAAACAGGCGATCGTGGTCGACAACCGCCCCGGCGGCAATGCGCTGATGGGCGCGGATATGGTCGCGAAATCCACGCCCGATGGCTACACGTGGCTCGCCATGACGATCACGCATACGGTGAACGCAACGCTTTTTCCGCAGGCGCCGTACAGTTTCACCAAGGACCTGAAAGCGGTATCAGTGCTGGGCTCGCTGCCACTGGTACTCGTGGTGCCGCAAGGCCTGCCGGTGAAATCGCTCGCGGAGCTCACCGCGCTGGGCCGCACGCGTTCGCTCAACGCGGGATCCAGCGGCAACGGGACGCCGCAGCATCTCGCGCTCGAGCTCTACCGCCAGCTCTCGGGCGTCAACGCGCAGCACATTCCGTTCAAGGGCGGCGGGCCCTCGACAATCAGTCTCATCGGCGGCCACCTCGATTTCATCATCACGGGGTTGCCGGAATGCCTGCCACACATCAGGTCCGGAAAACTGCGCGCGCTGGCCGTCGCCGGCGCTGCGCGGCTGCCGGCCCTGCCGGAAGTCCCGACCGCCGCGGAACTCGGTATGCGAAGTCTGGCCATCACGAGCTGGACGGGGCTCATGGTCCCGAGCGCAACACCGAACGCGATCGTCGCGCGCATTAATGCCGGAGTAGCGGGCGTGCTCCGGCAACCGGATACCGCGGAGAGGGTGCGCGAACAGGGCTTCGATGTCGTGGCAAGCACGGTGGAAGCGGCGCAAAACTTCATGGCGGCCGAAGTCGAGCGCTGGGGTAAGCTCGTGCGCGAGGCGAATATAAAGGCGGAATGAAAGTGCGGTAAGTGGTAAGCGGGACGCAGCCTAAGTCACTCACCCACAAATCGCCAGTCACTCATCACGATTCACGATTTACCGCTCACTGCTCACCGCTTACGATTCACCATTCACGACTTACGACTTACGACTTACGATTCACCCGCCGGACGGCGCGGGCGCCGGCGCGGAATTTTCCGGGCCGCTTTCGACCGTCGCCGGCATTGCGGGCTGCGGAGGTGATTCGGACGTAGAGCCTAGGCTCACCTTCACTTTCGAATTTGCGGGTTTGGCCGTGCAAACCGGCTCGCGCGAAAATACGTTAAAAACCTTGCAATCCTTGTCCACTACGGCCGATAGCGCGTGGTCGGTGACGGTTTTGGAGGATGCCATGTAACTCGCGCCATCACCAACCACCTTGACGCGTTCTATTTGTGCGACGACCTGCACCAGTGTTTGATTGGTTCCCACCAATGACAACATCGGCGCGCAGGCCGTGAGGCATAGCGCGGCGCCCAGCAGGCAGGACATTCGAATGAATGCAGGCATGATGTCGCCTTATAACGCAAAGGGCGTACCAGTGTAGCAGATACCTGAAATCATTGCGCAATGAGCGGGCAGGGTGCAGTTAAACCCGTGCTCAATCCGATACGGCCGCCCCACGGTGGTGCATGGCCGGCACCGGGTGGTGCGTAGCCGTCGTCAGAGCCTGGGTGATTAAGAAGCTATTTCAACTATTTCCCTAGTTTTCGACCCTACTAAAAATAGGGGAATCGTCGAGAATGAGGGAGAATGACAACGGCTGGATTGTTGAGATTGCATCGACTCAGACGGCGGTTTTTTGCGTGCGCCCTGATCCAGCGGCAAGACGTTGGGTATGATGCGCCGCGTTAACGACTAGAGTTCATCATGGCCACGACTAGAATTCATCATGGCCGCCAGCAAATAGTTCGATCGCGGTTCCGATCGGCCGTTCGCGTTGAGACGCTCTAAGGTCAAGCGGTTTCAGGATTGTCCGCGTTGCTTTTGCCGGGATCGCCGACTGGGCATCGCGCGTTCCGCGGGCTTTCCGTTCAACTTGAACTCCACCGTCGATGCGTTGCTCAAGACCGAGTTTGATCGCTACCGCAGCGACTGCGTGCCGCCGCCTAACACCGGCGAGTGCGAGTACCCGCGTGTAGCGCACGCCGGAATTTGCACGGCGTGAACCGTGAGTGGTGAGCGGTCACGCGTGGCTAAAGGCGCATGATGCTAAAGTGAGACTTTGTCAGGCAGGATTGGGGCCGTCATTTCTATGAGCAAAATAAAACGTCGTCTGTTTCTTCGCGGCATGTCCGCAGGCGTGGCGGGCGGATTGACGGCTTTAATACGTGAGGCGCTGGCGGCCGGGTCCAGTCCGCCGCGGCAGGGCATCATTACGATTAGAGGTGAAGTGGCGGTAAACGGCGCGCCCGCGAGCGTGGGAAGTCTGATCACGCGCGGCGATACCATAACGACCGGGCCCGGCGCGTACGCCGTCTATGTTCTTGGCGACGATGCCTTCATGCAACGCGCGAACAGTCGCGCGATTTTCGGTGAGGTTTCGGCCGCGACGTTCCTGCGCGTGGTGACAGGCGGCTTGCTGTCGGTCTTCGGCAGGGGCCGCCGGCAGCTCGCAACAACGACGGCCACGATCGGCATTCGCGGCACCGGTTGCTACATCGAGACCGACGCAGCCAAGAGCTATTTCTGCCTGTGCTTCGGCGCCGTGGACTTGCAGCCGGAAGGCGGCCAGTCGCTGAGCTTCGCGACAACGCATCATGAAAGACCGGTTTGGATAGAGAACGGGGCGGCGACGCCTGCCGCGGTCATCAATCACACCGACGCGGAAGTCATCATGCTCGAAGGTCTCGTCGGCCGCGGTTCGCCGTTTCCCGCCGGCGGGAGCAAATATTAAAAACGCGTGAGGGTTGACGGAGAATTCTCGTTCCATGGCAACGTCCCATTCGCATACGACGCCGCGCGGCGAGCGCGAAGGAGCGCGTGATTTTCGCGTGCGGTTGGGCGGGCACGGTAAAGCCTGGCTCCTGGTTATCGTGGCGTTTGTGCTGGCGGCGTGGACGGGACACTGGCTATACCTGCGATTTACCCACCTGCATATCGACGACGCGCGGATCGATGGCGAAGTGATCACGATTTCAAGCCGCGTCTCGGGATGGGTCACCGAGTTACCCGTGATCGAAGGCGACGATGTCAAGAAGGGACAGCTCTTGGCGCGCGTGGATGACCGCGATGCCGTGTTGCAGCGCGAAGTCCTGCGCTCGAAGTTCGACGCGATCCAGGGCCAGACGGCGGTCGTGCGCGCCCAGGCCGGCCAGGTCGACCAGGAGACGCTCGGCAAATATCAAAGCGAAACCAACCGGCTGCTTGCCGCCGAAGCCGACGCCGCGTCGCTCGAGATGCAACTGAAGCAGGCGAGCGACGACTACAGGCGCGCGCAGGATATCGAAAAATTTCTCACGCAGCAGGAAGTCGAACGCGCGCGCACGGTTTACTTGCAGACTCAGCAGAGTTTACGCAAGGCGCAGGCCGACGTGGCGGGCGCCCGCGGCACGTTATCGGCGGCGGGCGGCAGCCGCCGCAATCTCCAGGTGATCGCGCAGCAGCTTACGGTGCTTGCGCGCCAGGCGGACGAGATCCGCGCGCAGATCAGCCGCCAGGAAGTCGACATCGCGGACCGCGTCATACTGAGCCCCGCCGACGGCAAGGTGGTAATGACTTTCGTGCGCAAAGGTGAAAACGTTACTCCCGGCCAGCGCATCGCCATGTTTCACGACCCGCAGGAAATCTGGGTCGAAGCCAACGTGAAGGAAACCGATATCGGCGTGCTTAAGCCGGGTATGCAGGCGGATATCCGCGTGGATGCGTATCCCGGCCGGGTTTTCCGCGGCGAGGTTATCCGCATCGGACAGGTGGCCACCAACAAGTTCGCGTTGCTGCCCGACCCCAATCCGAGCGGCAACTTCACGAAAATCACCCAGCGCCTGCCCGTGCGCATCGCGTTGACCGAGAAGGACCGCATGTTGCGTCCGGGGATGATGGTGGAAGTGGACATTGGCCTCGGAAACCACTGAGGTACTGTTCGCGCGTTACGGACCGCGTTACCGTTGGCTGGTCGCCATCACCGTTCTACTGGGCACGATCTCGGCGACGGTCACTACCACCACGGTCAATGTCGCGATACCCGACATCATGGGTGCTTTCGGCATCGGCCAGGACCGCGCGCAGTGGCTCTCGGCCGGTGCGCTGGCGGGCACCACCGTTGCCATGCTGCTGAGCGCGTGGATGATCCACAGCTTCGGCACGCGCAAGACCTTCGTCGGTGCGTTGTGCGTGTTCGTGGCCGCATTGCTGCTTGCAGGCGCCAGCCCGAACGAATCGGTGCTGATATTCTGCAGAATAGTGCAGGGCGCGGTGACCGGGTTGTTGCAGCCGCTCGCGATCTACACGCTGTTTCGCGTATTCCCGCATGACCAGCGCGGCAAGGCGATGGGATTTTTCGGCTTGAGCGTCATCCTCGGACCGGCCATGGGTCCTACCGTCGCGGGTCTCTTGATCGAACACTTCAACTGGCGCTACGTGTTCTACATTCCGATCCCGTTCAGCGCAGCGGCCATCATGCTGGGCAGCCTCTTGATACCGGAACGCGAAGAATCGAGCGCGCGCGCCAACTTCGACTGGACCGGTTTCGTGCTGTTGTCGGTCGCCCTCACCTGCCTGTTGAACGGACTCTCGAACGGGCAACGCGAAGGCTGGTATTCCGGCTATATTCTGACCTTGCTCGGGTTGGCGCTAGGTGTCGGCGCCGCATTTGTCAAATGGGAACTACGCGTCGCCCAACCGCTGGTCGAGCTGCGCGCGCTCGCCACTATCCAGTTTGCCTCCGCCGCATTCGTTGCCTGCATTTTTGGTGCCGGATTGTTCGGCTCAGTCTACCTGGTGCCCCTGTGCGTGCAGATCGTGCAGGGCTTCAGTCCGTTGGCGGCGGGTCTCGTGCTGATGCCGGCCGGCCTCGTGCTGGGTGCGGTCCTGCCGATCGGCGGATATTTGACCGACCGCCTGCCGGCGCACTGGCTGATCATGACCGGGCTCGCGTGTTTTGCCCTGTCGTCCTGGTGGATGGGCAGCGCCGATGCCAACACGCCGTTCTGGACCTTCGCGTGGTGGTTAGTTCTCGGCCGCATCGGTCTCGGGCTGATCAATCCTTCGCTTAACGTCGCAGCGCTGCGCGCCCTGCCGCCCAAACTGCTCGGACAGGGCGCCGGCATGATCAATTTTTTCCGCCAGCTCGGCGGCGCGCTCGGCACCAACATGCTGTCGGTGGTGCTGGATCGCCGCACTTTTTTTCATAGTGACGTGCTGACCAGCATGCAGACGGCGGGCAACACTGCTACCACCGAACTGTTGCGCACCATGCAGCGCGCGTTCGCGCAGGCCGGCGCGGGGGCCGACTTGCAGAACGCGGCCGCGCTGCATTACCTGGGCCGCGTAGTGCAGGGGCAGGCGTATACGCTGGGCTTTCGCGACAGTTTTCTCGTCGTAGCACTCGTATTCACGCTCGCGCTGATTCCGGCATGGCTCATGGGCAAAGCCCGCGCGGGTCAAAACGCGTAGCGACGGTGAAGGCGGGCCGGTGTTCGGCGGCCGCGCAATCAATCCAGCTGCTGCATGCCGGTGTCGAGAATAATCCGGCGATACTTCTCGGTATCGCGCCGCACGCGCTCGGTGAACTGCTCCGGCGTGCTCGCGACGACTTCATAGCCTGCCGCAACGAAGCGATCCTTTACTTCGGGCATATTGACGACGCGCACGATCTCCCGGCTCAGCGCCTGCACCGTCGCGGCGGGCGTTTTCGCGGGCGCGAAGATGCCGACCCAAAACTCGACCTGGTAGCCGTCGAGCCCGCTCTCGGCCAACGTCGGCACGTTGGGCAGTTGCGGATCGCGCCGCGAGCCCGTCACGCCCGATGGGTTTCAGCTTGCCGGCGTTAATCAGTGCGGCTGAGGCTCGAATAAAGGGTCAGCAGCAGCTGCGATTCATCCGAGACGACGGCGATGACCGCCGGCGCGCCGCCCTTGTACGGAATGTTGTTCATCTCGATGCGCCCCAGCAGCTTGATCATGTTGCCGGCGATCTCGCCCGTCGCGCCGGCGACCGCGATATTGAGCTTGCCCGGGGCGCGTTTGGCTTCGGCGATAAGTTCCGCGACGGTATTGGCCTGAATCCGGGGGTTTGCGACCAGGACCAGGCTGCTGAATATGATTTCGCTGACTGCCGCGAAATCGCGCTCGGGATCGTAGGTCGGCTTTTTGTAGAGCGTCGCGTTGACCGCGTGGGTGCCGGAATTTCCCACGGCGAGAATCGAGCCGTCCGCCTCCGCGCGCGCAACGTATTCCGAGCCGATCACGCCGTTGGCGCTCGCACGATTTTCGACGATTACGTTTTGCCGCAGCGCTTCGCTCAATTTGGGCGCTATCAAGCGGCCCGTCAGATCGTTGGGACCGCCCGCCGCATTGGGGACGATGATGCGCACGGCTTTGTTCGGCAGGACCGACGCCTGGCCGTAAGACGTGGCGGGACACAGTACCATTCCAACCAGCACCGGCAGCAATCGATAGGTCTGGCGCAGCGAAAACATTTTGCAGTCCTCCTCCAGAGTGACCCGCGTCTGCGGATTATCCATAATGTCCGCCTTTTCCGCTACGCCCCGGCAAAGTTATTTTTGCGCATGCCGGCATGCACGCAAGCAAAGCAGCAGAGCCCGGGCGGGTTCGCAAGCCGCGGTTGCCAAGACGCCGTGCTTAATGCATAAAGCACAATTCCCCACCCACAAATTCACGCCCATGCCCATCGTCCGCGTAGCCGCCGATTTGGAAATGCACTACCTCGTCGACGATTTCACCGATCCGTGGCGCACAGCGGAGACGATATTGATGATCCATGGCAATGCCGAGCGCGGCGCGGCGTGGTACGGTTGGGTGCCGCATCTCGCGCGCGAGTTCCGCGTGGTGCGTCCCGACACGCGCGGCTTCGGCGATTCGACCGTGATGCCGCGTGACTTCAAGTGGACCATCGATCTCGTCGTCGACGACTACTTGGCCCTCATGAAGCTGCTCGGCATCGAGCGCTTCCATCTCATCGCGGCGAAGTTGGGCGGCACCATCGCGCGTCATTTCGCGGCGCGCTGCCCCGGTGCGGTGCTGAGCCTGACTGTCGTCGGCACGCCGCCGCCGAACTGGGACCGCATGGGCGCGAAAGCCGCGCACGCCACCGACGAACTCGAAAAGCTGGGTGTCGAAGCGTGGGCCAAAAAGAACATGGGCAAACGCCTGGGCAGCAAGTTCCCGGCCGAAGGTGTCGAGTATTGGACCAAGCTCATGGGCCGCACCGCGGCCTCCACCATGATCGGCTTCGGTGAAACCATCCCGTATACGGACATCACCAATGATCTGCCGCGCATCAAGTGCCCGACGCTGGTGATGACGACCGCGGCGAGCGCGCTGGGCTCGGTGGAGTCGACGCGCGCGTGGCAGCAGATGATACCGAACTCGGAGCTACGCGTGCTGCCCGGCGACTCGTATCACGTCGCGGCGACCGACGCTGACCGTTGCGCGCAGGAGACGCGCGAATTTATCTTGAAACACCGCACGGTGTGAAAGGGCGGTGATGCAGTGGTTGGGTGATTAAGTGATTGCGAAGCCATCTCAACAATACCGTTCGCACTGATGTATAAAAGGGCGGACACTGCTAATGCGCCGGTCGTTGCGGCCATTCATGCTTCGATACCCCAGTACAAACGGCCAAGGCGCAATTTTGAGACTACTTCTAAGTGACTCAGGAACTGAGTAACGTAATCGCCCAATCACCCAGCGGCTCAATCCCGCAACTTCACGCATTCACCATGCCCTTCCTCAAACGACCCGGCCAACCCGAGCTCTATTACGAGCTGGACGACTACACCGATCCGTGGCGCAACGCGCCGTACCTGATCCTGCAGCACGGTTTCGGCCGCTCGGGCCGCTTCTGGTACAGCTGGGTGCCGTACCTCGCACGCTTCTACAAGGTGGTGCGTCCCGACATACGCGGGCTCGGACAGTCGTCCGCGAACTTCGACCTCGAGCGCGGGTTCACGCTCGACGCGTGCATCGCCGACCTCGTGGCGATCGTCGACGACCTGGGCACGGACGCGGTGCATTTTTGCGGCGAATCGATGGGCGGCATACTCGGCATGGTGCTCGCCGCGACGCACCCCGCGCGCGTGCGCACGCTGACATTGGTGTCGAGCCCGGTTTATATCGGGGCGGCGACCCAGCAAACTTACGCGCTGGGTCACGCATCCGAAGCCGAGGCGCAGCAGAAGATGGGCATGCAGGCGTGGGTCGCGGCTACCAACCGCACGACGCGCTTCCCGCCCGCCACCGATCCGGGGCTGCTTGCGTGGTACGAAGCGGAGTTCGCGCGCAATCGCGCCGACGTGCAGATGGCAATGGCGAAGCTGTTGCACGGCGCGAGCGCCGAGCCGTACCTGCCGCGCATCGAGGCGCCGGTGCTAGGTCTTTACCCAACCGCCGGTCCGATCACCAGCGCGGAGCAGGAGAAGCTGCTCACCTCCAATATCAAGAACCTGCGCATGGTGCATCTGCCGTCAAACTTTCATAAAGTGCAGCTCTTGTTTCCCGCGGCGTGCGCCAATCATTTGTTGCATTTCGCCGCGGAGCACGACGGCACCGTCTGCCGTGAGAGTTAGAATCTCCTTCCCCTTCAAGGGGAAGGTTGGGATGGGGATGGGTTAGATTGAACGCATCGAACCGAAATGAAAGGCCAAACCAACAAGAAATTGCTTCGGCTTAAGACGCAGCGCAAGTTGCGTCGTAACATGACTGACGCAGAACTGCGCTTATGGCGTTGCCTGAGAAGTCGCCAGTTGCGCGGATTCAAATTCAGGCGACAGCATCCGTTCGAAGATTTTATTCTCGACTTCGTCTGCCTGGAGTCTATGCTGGTCGTCGAAGTAGACGGCGGGCAGCATATGTTGAACGCAATCGTAGACGAGGCTCGCACGAAATATCTGAATGACGCAGGATTCAAGGTGTTGAGATTCTGGAACAACGAGATTTTGAGTGAAATTGAAGCGGTCAAGGAAATAATATGGAGGGCGTTGAAGGACCACCCATCCCCACCTCGGTCCTCCCCTTGAAGGGGAGGACAAGTAGTGTGCTGCGCGTGGTTACGTGGCCCACCTTTGTTCTCCCCTTGCACGGGACGATACGATCGGCATTTACGGGCGTCTGCCTTATTTTGGCAATGGACGTTGCGCATGCGCAGACCTATCCGCAAAAACCGATCCGCATCATCGTGCCGTTTCCGGCGGGAGGCCCCAGCGACATGCAGGCGCGCCTGATCGGATCCAAATTAACCGAGGCGTGGGGCCAGGCTTCGGTCGTCGACAACCGCAGCGGCGGTGGCGGCATTATCGGCACCGACCTTGCGGCGCACGCAGATGCCGACGGCCATACGCTGTTGATGATGTCGGCCAGCAACGCAGTGCAGCCTAGCCTTTATCCGCAACTGCCGTTCGATCTCGTGCGCGATTTTGCGTTCATCACGCCGATCACGTCGGGGCCGGGCATTGTCGTGGTCAATGTGTCGTTGCCGGTGAAAAGCGTGCCGGAACTCATTGCTTACGCGCGCGCGCGGCCCGGGAAAGTGTTCTACGGCTCGGCCGGCAGCGGCGCGCCCAGCCATCTCGCAGTCGAGTTGCTGAAAATCATGACGCGCATCGATGTCGTGCACGTCCCCTACAAGGGTATGGCGCCGGCGTTGACCGATCTGCTTGGCGGCCAACTGCAATTGAGCATCCCGACGATTGCGGCCGGATTGCCGCTTGCGCGGGCCGGCAAGCTGCGCGCGCTCGCGGTGACCGGCGCCCAGCGCTCGCCGGCGGAGCCTGAACTGCCGACGGTCGCGGAGACCGGCGTGCCGGGATACCAGGCATCCAACTGGTACGGATTCGCAGCGCCGGCGAAAACGCCGCGCGCGATCGTGGTGAAGTTGAACCGTGAGCTCGTGCGCATACTGGCGGCGCCGGACGTGCGCGAGAAGTTGTTGAATGTCGGCATGGAGCCGGCGACCGCCACGCCCGAAGCGTTCGCCGATTTCGTCAAATCCGAAATCGCAAAATGGATGCGCGTCGTGAAGACCGCGGGGATACGCGCGGATTGATGCGGATCAATCTCGTCCTGGCGCTGGCGCTGTTCAACATGACGGGCACGCGCGCGTCCCGCATGCTGGCGGTGTTCTACGCGCTGCAACTGGGCGCGCAACCGTTCACAATCGGTGCGCTCGCGGCGACGTTCGCGCTTTTCCCCCTGCTGCTGTCGTGGCCGGCGGGCCGCATTGCGGACCGCTACGGCCCGCGCTGGCCGCTGACGCTGGGTGCGTTGGTCAGCGCGTGCGGCATGTTGCTGCCGGCTTTTGTGCCCACGCTGCCCGCGATATTCGTCGCGGCGACGATGAACGGCATCGGCTCGACGTATTACAGCATCGCGCTGCAGAACATGGTCGGCACGCTGTCCAGTGCCGAGAATCGCGCGCGCAATTACAGCAATTACGCGATGGCGATTTCGGTGGCGGCTGCGGCGGGCCCGCTGATGGCGGGGTTTGCATTCGACACTTCCGGGCCGGTGCTGTCGTTTCTGTATGCCGCCCTGTGCCTCATGGTTCCGGTGGGCATGCTTTCCCTATGGGGCGGTCTCCTGCCGCGCGGCGAACCCAAGTCCAAGTCGGCACCGGCAATGAACGTGCGTGACACGCTGACGAACGCGGGCGTATGGCCGGTGCTGGTGGCGAGCAGTCTGGCGCAGAGCGGGCTCGATATCTTCCAGTTTTACATTCCGGTGTACGGCGACGCGCACGGACTGTCGGCGTCGGCGATCGGCGTGGTTATCGGCATGTGCGCGGTGGGCGGATTCGCCGCGCGCATGATATTGCCGCGGCTGATCGCGTGGCTCAACGAGGAAAAAGTACTCGCCTACGCGCTGGTGCTGGGCGGCGCGAGCCTCGTGACGGTGCCGTTCGTGACGACCGCCGCCGCGCTCTCGACAATTGCGTTCTTTTTTGGATTCGGCCTGAACGTGAGCCAGCCGATTTCGCTGATCATCATGTACGCGCGCTCGCCGGAGGGGCGTTCGGGCGAGGCGCTCGGCGTGCGGTTTGCGGCGGACAACGCGACCAAGCTGGTTGGCCCCGTGATTTTCGGCGCAATTGCCGCCGCAGCCGGCGTCGTTGCATTATTCTGGATCAATGCCGTGATGCTGGCAGGGGGCGGTTTGCTGGTGCGGCCGTCAGGCAAGAGCAAGGATAAGGGATGAAGTATCGGGTGACATTGCTGCGGGATGTCCTGGCCGCATTTCTTTTTGTCACGCTGGGGCAGGACGTTGTGGCCCAAGGCTATCCCGCCAAACCGATACGCCTGGTGCTGCCGGTGGCGCCGGGCGGAGGCTCGGATATTATCGTGCGCGTGGTGACGCAGAAACTCGTGGCCGCGCTTGGCCAGCAGTTCGTGATCGATTTTCGCGGCGGCGCCAACGGCAACATCGCGCACGACCTGGTGGCGAAGGCGGCCCCCGACGGCTACACGCTGTTGTGGGTGAACGCGGGCATCGCTACCAACGCGAGCCTCTACCGCAAGCTGAATCACGATCCGGTGCGGGATTTCACGCCGATCACCCAGCTCACGAGCCAGAGCTACGTGCTGCTCGGGCATCCATCAGTGCCGGTGAAGAATATGAGGGATTTCGTCGCGCTGTCTAACGCGCGCAGGGGCGGCCTTGTATACGGATCGAGCGGCGCCGGCTCGCTGCCGCACCTGGGCATGGAGCTGTTCAGGATACAGGCGCGCATTGCCGGCACCCACGTTCCGTACAAGGGCGCCGGTCCCGCGCTGATCGATCTCATGGGCGGGCAGATCGACGTCATGCTGGCGACGATGATCGCGGGCGCGCCGTTCGCAAGAAGCGGCAAGCTCCACGCGCTTGCGGTGACGAGCAGCAAGCGCTCCGCGCTGTTGCCCGACGTCGCGACAGTCGCCGCGCAGGGTTACCCGGAATTCGAAGTAAACGGATGGTTCGGCATGCTGGCGCCCGCCGGCACGCCGAAGGAGGCGATTGCGCTGCTCAACACCGAGATCGTCAAGACGCTCAAGCTGCCGGATGTGAGCGAGCGCCTCACCGGCGACGGCGCGGTCGCCGTTGGCAATACGCCCGCGGAGTTCGGCGCCTACATCAAGTCAGAAATGGCCAAATGGGCGCCGGTCATCAAGGCGTCCGGAGCAACCGCGGACTAAGAGTCCCGAAGGAGAAAAGCGTGGCCCGCATTCACTACATCAAGGAACACGAGCATCCCGATCTCGCGGAAGAGATAGCGGCTATTAGAGCGCGCCGCGGCGGCAACCTGTCGCCGGTCGCGCGCATGCTGTTGCACAGCCCGCCGCTCGCGGAGGGCTGGACGAAATTGTTCACCTTCATCCGCTATGAGACATTGATTCCTCCGCGGTTGCGCGAACTCATCATCGCGCGCATCGGCGTGCGCAACGGGGCGCGCTACGAAGTCGTAGCGCACCGGCCACACGCGCTTGCCGCGGGCCTGACCGAGGCGCAGCTCGCCGCGATCGCCGATTGGCGCGATTCGAGCCTGTTCGACGCCACGGAGCGCGCGGTGCTGACTTACACCGATGCGATCACCGACGACATCAAAGTCAAGGATGATATTTTCGCCGGCGTGCGGGCGTTGTTCGACGACCGGCAGATGGTCGAGCTGACCGGGACGATTGCGGCCTACAGTTTCGTGTCGCGTTTTCTCGTCGCGCTCGAGATCGAGCCGGGCGATTAGAAGCCGTGAATCGCAATCGTAAACAGTGAAGAGGGAAGCGCTATGATCAAACGGCAATTCATGCAACCCAGGGACATGCGCGCGCCCTGTCAAACACACTGCTAGCCGGTTACCCCGATCAGATCGATCTCGACCAGCGTGTCCTTTACCAGGAGCCCGGTGCAACCGATGGTGGTGCGCGGCGGTGGTACTTTGAAGTAACGCTTCCACACTTTGTCGAAGCCGTGGAAATTGTTGAGGTCGGTGAGAAATACTTCCGCCTTCACGACCTTGGCGAGCGACGAGCCAGCGGCTTCAAACGTTTTCTTGAGATTGCCCAGCACGTAGTCGGTCTGCAATTCGATGGCGGAGCCGTAGAACGGAAAATTCTCCTTCCTGCGCGCCTCCGGCGGCACTCCGGTCTTGTAGTCGCTCGCGATCTGCCCGGCGGCGAACACGCGGCCGCCCAGTTTGAATGCTTCGCTGTAATGCGCGAGCGGACGCGGCGCGCCCGATTTGATCACCGTGTGCTGAAGGCCTTTTTTCGGCACATAACCGATGAGGTCGATCTCCACCAGCGTGTCTTGCACCAAGAGGCCGGTGCAGCCGACCGTGGTGCGCGGCGGCGGTACTTTGAAGTAGCGCTTCCACACCGAGTCGAAGCCGTGAAACAGATCGAGATCGGTGAGAAACACCTGCGCCTTCACCACGTGCTCGAGCGACGACCCCGCTGCTTCGAACGTCCGCTGCAGGTTCTGCAGGATGAAATCGGTTTGCCGCTCGATGTCCGAGCCGTAGAACGGAAAATTCTGCTGTTTGCGCGCCGTGGGCGGCACGCCGGTCTTGAAGTCGCTGGCAAGCTGTCCGGCGGCGAATACGAGGTCGCCGACGCGAAACGCCTCGCTGTAGTTGGCAAGCGGCTTGGGCGCCGCGGACTTGATCACCGAGTGCGTGAGGCCTTTTTTTTCGACGTGCCCGATGAGGTCGATCTCAACGAGTGTGTCCTTTACCAGTAGGCCGGTGCAGCCGATCGTGGTGCGCGGCGGCGGCACTTTGAAATAGCGTTTCCACACCGAGTCGAAACCATGGAAGTTGTTCAGATCGGTGAGAAACACCTGCGCCTTGACCACGTTTTCGAGCGACGAGCCCGCCGCCTCGAAAGTGCGCTTGAGATTTTGCAGAACGAATTCCGTCTGCAGCTCGATGTCCGAGCCGTAAAACGGAAAATTCTCCTTCTTGCGCGCCTCCGGCGGCACGCCGGTCTTGAAGTCGCTCGCCAGCTGGCCAGCCGCAAAGACGAGATCGCCGGTGACGAACGCCTCGGTGTAGTTGGCGAGCGGTTGCGGCGCGGCCGATTTGATCGGTTTGATGCTCAAGGTTGTCTCCCATTATCGAGTTATCGGTGCAGGCGTTTTATGTGCTCTTCAGTTCGCTCACCCGCGCGCGTTGGTTTCCTTCACGTCGACGATGCGCACCATATGCGTCACGAGAGTGGGATCGCCTTTCTGGTCGAACTTGAACGGCCCGCGTACGCTCTGCATATCGGTCTTGCGCAGCGCGTCGCGTACCGCCTTACGGTCGCTGCTTCCGGCGCGCTCGATGGCCGCTATCGCAATGTTGGCCGCGTCGAAAGCTTGCGCATGCACGTAATCGGGCTGCTTGTTATACGTCTTGCGCACGAGTTCTATGAACTTTTGCGCCTCCGGCAAATTGGTCGACGTGGCGGGGCTGAAGTGCGTCGGGTAGATGACGCCGTTGGCCGCGTCCTTGGCGAGATCGAGGAATGCCGGGGCGGCGATGCCGTCCGAGCCGAAGCGCGGCAACTCCCAGCCCATCTGCTTGATCTGGCGGTGGATCAGCGCGCCTTCGGTGTAGCGCGACCATTCCACGATCGCCTGCGGATTGGTGGAACGGATGCGCGTCAACTGGCCGGTAAAGTCGAGGTCGCCGCGCGTGTAGCTCTCCTGCGAAATGACGCTGATGCCGTATTTCTTGCCCGCCTCTATGAAAGCATCGTAGCCGCCCTTGCCGAAATCGTCGTTGACGTAGATGAAGCCGAAGCGTTTCAGGTTCGGCATTTTTTCGTTGATGAAATCGACCATGTCGCTGACCAACTTGCGGTCGGGCACGGCGGAGCGGAACACCCACTCGTTGCCTTGAGTGGTGATGCGTTGCGCGGTGCCGCTGACCACGATCTGCGGCACCTCCTCTTCGCGGAACACTTGGGCTGCGGCAAGGCTGGACGGGCTGCTCACGCTGCCGATCGCAATCGTCACGTTGTCCCGCGTGGCGAAGCGGCGCGCGACCACCGCGGCTTCCTCCGGCTTGCCGGCATCGTCGCCAATCACGACCTCGATCTGGCGCCCGCCGATGCCGCCCGCCGCATTCTTTATCTTCACCACCATCTCGACCGCTTCGCGCACGCTCTGGCCCTGCGCCGCGGCGTTGCCCGACATCGGTCCGAATGCGCCGATCTTGATCGGGGTGCGACCTTGCGCCCATACGGCGGGTCCGCACGCCGCCATCACCGCCGCCGCCACACTGCCGCCAACGAATCTACGTCGATCGAATATCATGACTTGCCTCCGTGGTTGGTCAATACTGCATGCATAGGCCGCCGTTCCCCCCGAGCGGGGTAGCGGCGGGAATTCCGAAAAATCGCCCGCCTTGATGATTTGCGCCGCGTTGCGTTATGTTACCCGTTCCGCTTCATGCGGTGGCGGGTGTACTGACCGCTGGCGCGGATTTCGCGCCGAGATAGCTCGCGCGCACATGCGCGTTGGCGAGCAATTCGACGCCGCTGCCGGTCATGACGATGCCCCCCGTTTCCATGACGTAGCCGCGGTCGGCGAGCCGCAGCGCGAGATTCGCGTTCTGCTCCACCAGCAGTATGGTGATGCCCGATTCGCGAAACTGGCGGATTGAGCGCATCACCTGTTCGACCATCAGAGGGGCGAGCCCGAGCGACGGCTCGTCGAGCATGAGCAGCCTGGGCCGCGACATCATCGCGCGCCCGAATGCGAGCAACTGCTGTTCGCCGCCGGAGAGCGTACCCGCCAGCTGGGTGCGCCGCTCTTTGAGCAGCGGGAAGCGTTCGTACGCTTCGCCCAGCGTGCGGCGCACCTGCGCGCGTTCGCGCACGAGGTAGGCGCCGGCGCGCAAATTGTCCTCAACCGACAGTTCCGGAAATACGCGCCGGCCTTCCGGAACATGCACCAGGCCCATCCCGACGATGGCGTCCGGCCCGCACCCGGCAATCGGTTTGCCGGCGAATTCAATCGTGCCCGCACGCGGCACGAGCAGTCCCGAGATCGCTTTGAGGGTAGTGCTCTTGCCCGCGCCATTGGCGCCGATAAGGGTCACGATTTCACCGGCGCGCACTTCCAGCGTGATGCCGTGCAGGCACTCGAGATCGCTATAGGCGGCGACGACGCGGTCAAGTGTGAGCATGGCCGTCCCCCGCCATCAACGCATCGCCGCGGCCAAGATAAGCCTCGATCACGGCTGCATCATCCTGAATCCGCGCCGGGCTGCCGTGCGCCAGCTTGCGGCCGTAGTTCAGCACCGTGACCTCGTCGCATACGCTCATCACCACGTCCATGTGGTGCTCGACCAAAAGGATCGTTGTCCCCGCTGCGCGTATGCGCCTGATCAACCCGGTCAGCGACGACGCTTCGGTCTTGTTAAGGCCCGCGGCCGGCTCGTCCAGCAGCAGCAGCGCGGGCCGCGCTACGACGGCACGCGCGATTTCGAGCAGGCGGCGATGTCCGTAGGCGAGTGTTGACGCGCGGGCATGCACTAACGCGGCAAGGCCGACGAAATCGAGGGCGGCCGACGAGCGTTCGATAATTTCCCGTTCCTCGCGTCGATGCCGCGGGGTATGCAGCACCGCGTCGAACATCCCCGCGCGGGTCTCGGCGTGCAGGCCGATGCTCGTGTTCTCCAGCGCCGTCATGTCGCGAAACAGCTTCAGGTTCTGGAACGTGCGCCGGATGCCGCCGCGCGCGCGCTGCGCCGGCGAGCTGCGCGCAATGTCCGACCCGCGATACTGAAGCGTACCGGCGGTTGCCGGAAACATGCCGGCGATTAGATTGAGCAGCGTGGTTTTGCCCGCTCCGTTGGGCCCGATCAGTCCGTGTATCGAGCCTGCGCGCACCGCGATATCGACGCCGTCCACCGCCACCAGCCCGCCGAAGCGCCGTGTAATCTGCCGCGCTTCCAGCAACACGTTATTGTCCGGAGCCTGCGCGACGGCAGTGCTCATGGCGCGTTTCCACGAGGCGCCGCCGTGCGCGTCAGCCAGCGCGCGTATAGCTTCGCGCTCCAGCGCCCCGCCGCATGCAAGAGCGCCGCCACACCGCCCTCACCGAAGAGCATCGTCATCATCAGGATCGCGCCGAACACGAGCATGCGGTAGTCCCCGATCGCGCGCAGCAACTCGGGCAGCCCGACCACCACGGCGGCGCCGAGGACGGCTCCCGGCAGGCTGCCGATCCCGCCTATGACTACCATGATCAGGAATTCGATCGATTTCCAGAAGGTGAAGTCGTTCGGCGACAGGTAGCGTACTTCGTGCGCGTACAAAGATCCGGCGATGCCGGCGACGAAAGCCGCGATGACGAAGCACTCGCTTTTGAGTAACGTTACCGGAATCCCGCTGGCGCGCGCGGCGTCCTCGTCCTGACGGATCGCGTTGATCGCGCGGCCGAAGCGCGAGCGCCTGAGTTGTGCGAACGCGAAATACACGAGTGCTGCAACGCCCACGCACAGGTAATACGAGTACTTCGCGTCGCGCAACACATAGCCGAACAGCGCGGCGCGCGGAATCTGGATGAAGCCGAACGACCCGCCGGTGAGCCACTCTTCGTTCTTGAGCAAGAGGTAGACAATGATGCTGAAGCCGAGTGTGGCAACGGCGAGATACGCGCCGGTCAACCGCGTGATGGGCACCATCAAGAGGCTCGCCAGTGCGGCGGCGATGCCGGAGCCGAAGAGCGCGAGCGGGAACGGCACGCCGAGCTTGGTGGTGAGCAGCGCGGACGCGTACGCGCCTATGCCGTAAAACGCCGCCTGCCCGATCGACAACTGTCCGGAAAAGCCGAGCAGCACCTGCAGCCCCAGCGCCACGATCGAAGCGATCGCAATGAGGCTCAGCATGTGCAGCACGAACGAGTCCGCATCGATCCACGGCAGCACCGCCAGCATCACGATGACGGCAACCGTCACGCCGCGTTCGGCGGTGCCGCCGGCCGCGTGGGCGTTGCGCGCGGAACTCACCGGCGCTTCTGCCACAGCCCCATCAGTCCCGATGGCAGCACCAGCAGGATCGCGATCAAGAGCAGCATGCCGATCGCGTCCTTGTAGGCGGACGACACGAACACCGCGCTGAACGTCTCGATCAGCCCGAACAGGATGCCGCCCAGCATGGCGCCGCCGATGCTGCCGAGTCCGCCCAGCGTCGCCGCGACGAAACCCTTCAATCCGGTGACGAAACCCATCTCGAAGAAGGCGAAGAACATCGAGCCCAGCATCACGCCGGCCGCGCCCGCCATCATGCCCGCGATGGCGAAGGTGTAGGCCATTATGCGGGTGAGGTTCGCCCCTATCAATTGCGCCGCCTCCGGATCCTGCGCGACAGCCTGCATGGCGATGCCGGTGCGCGTGTGCTTCAGGAACAGCTGCAACGCGGCCATGATCGCAACACCCATCACCATGATCCAGAACAATTGCGGCGAGATGCGCAGCGTGCCGAAGGTATAGGCGGTGGTCGCAAACAGCTCGGGGAAGCGCAGCGGTTCGGAGCCCCAGATCATGCGCGCGGCGTTGATGCACAGGATCGACATGCCGACCGTGGCCGTGATGACGTTCATGATCGGCACGTGCCTGCGCCGCAGCGTGCGGTACACCAGGAGTTCCATCGCCACCGCGATTATCCCGGAGGAGAGCATGCCCGCGGCCAACACCAGCGGAAGCGGAAGTTTCGGCAGCAGCGTAAGTGCGGTGAGGCCGCACAGGCAACCCAGCATCATCACCTCGCCTTGCGCGAAATGAATAATGCTGGTGGCGCGCATGATCATGGCGAAACCGAGCGCCACCAGGCTGTAGACGCAGCCGATCGCGAGCCCCCCCAGCAACAGATCGACGAAATAGGCGGTGGTGATCGTGCCCATGGACGGCGTATGCTTAGCGTGTCACGCCGGGAATTGCGGGCGCCGGGCGCGCAGGAAAAAATCCGAATTGCACGAACATGGCGTCACGCGGCGGCTACTCCCCAGGATGCAGCCAATTTACACTGCGGGTGCGCGCGCGGCAACTTTTGCGGGCATGGTCGGAGCGCGGCGCGGAATTGACGATCGTGCGGTTTCAATGCGGTGGTTGCCGTACCCGGGCAGGCGGGCGCGAAGTCAGGAAGTGGAATTGAGGGTCGAGGATCGAGGATTGGGGATTAAGGAGTCGGGATTGAGGAGTGCGAAGCGAGGCAGGGAGCGCGGCGCGGGAGACGGCCGCGTGCGCATCGACAAATGGTTGTGGGCCGCGCGGTTTTTCAAGACCCGCGCACTGGCGCAGGCCGCGGTGGTCGCGGGCAAGGTGAGATTGCACGACGAGCGCATCAAGCCGGCGAAAGACGTGCGCACGGGTGATGTACTCGCGATCCGCGTCGGCGAATTCACGTGGAACGTAATAGTCAAAGCGCTGGCCGAGCGGCGCGGACCGGCGGACGAAGCGCGCAGGCTTTACGATGAAAGCGCGGAGAGTGTCGCGCGGCGCGTCGCGCAAATCGCGGACCGCAAGGCATTTGGCAACCCGGCGGGCGAGCGCAGAGGCCGGCCGACCAAGCGCGAGCGGCGCCAGATCATCACATTTCGCGAGGGTAGCTGACGGCGGGAGGAACAACGCGCGCCTGCTAGACGCGCGCGGCGGTGTTGCCCGACGTGCCGGCCGTCGTGGAATCCGGCCCAAAATCGCGCGTGTCCGGGCGGCCGTGAAAGTTGCGGTAGACTATCCCGCATCAGGGCGGAGCTTGAATGGCGGTTCGGGCGGAAGCCGGCGGGGGACGTTGATTCCGGTCGCAGTTGAGTGCGGAACAAGCGGGAGCAAGCCATGCGTTGCATATTCAGATTGCTGTTGACGGTTGCCGTTTGCGCACTGTGCGCCGCCGCGGGACATGCGCAGGACACGGGCACGCTCAAGAAAATCAAAGACAAGAAAACAATCGTGCTGGGCGTGAGCGAAGCGTCGAGCCCGTTTTCGTTTCTCGATGACAAACAACAGTACGTGGGCTACTCGATCGATCTGTGCATGAAGATCGTGGATGCGGTAAAGGCGAATCTCAAACTGCCGGACTTGAAGGTCACCATGACGAAGGTGACACCCCAGATTCGCATGCAGATGGTCATGAGCGGCGACATCGATCTCGAATGCGAATCGACGACCAACAGCCTCGAGCGCCAGAAACTCGTGTCGTTCGTCGTGACCACTTATTTCAGCGGCACCAAAATGCTGGTCAAAACCTCCTCCAACATCAAGGGCTACAAGGATTTGAAGGGCAAGACCGTGGTGGTCACCAACGGCACCACCAACGAACGCGCGATCAAGGACTACAACCTGCAGGAGTCTCTCGGCATGCGCTTCATCCAGTCCAAGGATCTCGACGAATCGTTTGTTGCGGTCGAAAACGGGAGTGCCGCGGCATTTCCGATGGACGATGTTCTGCTCTACAGCCTGCGCGCCAACGCCAAAAACCCGGCGGACTTCGCGGTGGTCGGCGAATTCCTGACCGACGATCCCTACGGCATCATGCTGCGCAAGGACGACGCGCCGTTCAAGAAACTGGCGGACGGCGCGGTGACCGCGCTGTTCAGGAGCGGCGAGATCGACAAAATCTACGCGCGCTGGTTTCAATCGCCGATCCCGCCCAAGAACGTAAATCTGAACATGCCGATGAATAGCACGCTCAAAAAATATATCCGCAATCCGAACAACGAGGGTGTCGACAAGTGCGGCCGCATGCACTGTATGATGTCGCTCTCCCGCGACATGTGAAGTAGAAGAAAGCCGCCATGCCTGTCGTTCGTTTCTTTCCCGCGCTGATCGTGTTGTGCGCCGCGCTGCCGGCCGCCGCGCAGAATTACCCGTCGAAAGCCGTGCGCATCGTCTCGCCGTTCCCGCCGGGCGGCAGCGTGGATGTCGTGGCGCGTATCGTCGCCGCAAAACTCACCGAGAACCTCGGCCAGCAGTTCATCGTCGACAACCGCTCGGGAGCTTCGGGCAACATCGGCACCGAACTCGTGGCGAATTCTCCGCCGGACGGCTACACGCTCGTCATCCAGACGCTCCCGTTGGTGGTGAATCAATTCATGCTGAGCCGGGTGCCCTACGATCCGATCCGCGATTTCGCACCGGTCATGCTCATGACGTCTTCGCCTTCGCTCGTCACGGTGCATCCGTCACTGCCGGTGCGTTCCGTGAAGGAGCTGATTGCTCTCGCGCGTTCGAAGCCCGGCCGGCTCAATTACGCAGCGGCCGGCGTGGGAACGAATCCGCATATCGCGGGGGAACTCTTCAACCTGCTCACCGGCGTCAATATCATCGCCGTTCAATTCAAGGGCGGCGGGCCCGCGGACATGGCGACCATCGGCGGTGAGGTCGAGATGACGTTCGGTAATATCTCGCAGGAGATCAGTTACGTAACTTCGGGGCGTTTGCGCGCACTCGCGGTGACCAGCGCCAAGCGCAATGCGGCGCTGCCCGACTTGCCGACCGTCGCGGAAGCCGGCGTGCCGGGTTACGAATTTCTCACCTGGCACGCGATCCTCGCGCCCAAGGGCACGCCGCGGCCGGTCGTGATGCTGCTCAACGAGCAGTTGAAGAAGGTATTCACGGCTCCGAATCAAGCGAAGCTGTGGCAGGAGCGGGGTCTCGACGTGATCGCCAGCTCGCCCGAGGAACTCGCCGCGCACCTCGACGTCGAGCAGAAGAAGTGGGGCCGCGTCATCAAGGAACGCGGCATCAAGGCCGAACGCGATTAAGCCGTAGAGCCGCAACGGATGAGTCCGCACCGGTTTCCGCCCCGGCACGACGTACGCGTATAGTATCTCCCGGCGGCGTCCGTGCGAAGAATCGGATAGGATTTTCCGTGAAAACGCGGAACAACCGGCGAACGCTGAGCCGGCAGTGCTTAGGGCCTGTTATCAGTTTTGTGTTTCGCAAAAACTCGGTACGCGGAGGGATACGCCATGTCATCGAATGATCGACGCGCGATCTGGAGCCGCCGAAGGTTTCTCGACCGGCTTGCACTGGCGGGAACGGCGGGCCTCCTCGGAGTACAACCAGAATTCGCCGCCGCCGAAGCGCCGCCGGAGACCACGCGAATTCGAATCGTGCGCAGCCCCGCGATCTGCTTCGCGCCGCTGTATGTCGCCGAAGAGTTGTTGCGTGCCGAGGGATTTACGGATGTGCAGTACGTCAAGGGCGACGGCGGACTCAACGACGACAAGATGATCGCGAACGGGGAAGCCGATCTAATGGCCGGATTCGCCGGACGCCATATTCTTGCTCTGGACGCGGGCGACCCTATCGTCGTGCTTGCCGGTATGCACCCGGGCTGCTACGAACTGTTCGCGACGCACGCAATACGCTCGATCCGCGACCTCAAGGGAAAACAGGTCGCCGTGACCCAATTGACTTCGGGGCGCCATATCCTGCTCGCGGTCATGGCGCTGAATGTGGGTCTTGATCCACGCAAAGACATCCGCTGGGTCACGGATCCGCCGCAAAAATCGATCGCGCTTTTCGCCGAGGGAAAAATCGACGGTTTCATGTCTTTTCCGCCGGAACACCTGGAGCTGCGCGCGAAGAAGGTTGGGCATGTTCTCGTCAATACCACGATGGAACGGCCGTGGTCGCAATATTTCTGCTGCATGGTCGCCAGCAACCGCGAGTTCGTGCGCAAGCATCCGGTGGCCGTGAAACGGGCATTGCGAGCCGTGCTCAAGGCAAACGAAATCTGCACGTCCGAGCCGCAGCGGGCGGGCAAGCTGCTCGTCGATAAGGGCTACACCAGGAACATCGATCATGCCGTGCAAACCATCAAGGAGCTTCCCTACGATAAGTGGCACGACTACGACCCCGCGGACACGCTGCGTTATTACGCCTTGCGCATGCACGAGGCGGGTATGATCAAGTCGAGCCCGCAGAAAATCGTCGCTCAGGGCGGCGATTGGCGGTTCGTGAACGAGCTGAAGAAGGAACTGAAAGCATGATCACCCGTCGCGACTTTGTGCAGTTCGGCGCGTTGGCCGGTGCAGCGGGCCTCTTCGGTGTCGATCGCGAAGCGCTTGGCGCCGAGCCGCCGCCGGAAACAACACGGCTGCGCATCGCGGAAATTCCGAGTACTTGCCGCAGCCCCGAATATATCGCCGAGCCCTTGCTGCGGATGGAGGGATTCACGGACGTTCAATACAATCGCGTCGCCGGCACGGTCGGTGTCGAGCGTGCGCTGGCGTCGGGCGAGGCCGACATCAGCGGTCATTTCGCGGCGCCGGTCATTCTCCGCATCGAAGCCGGGGATCCCATCGTTATTCTGGGCGGCGAGCACATCGGCTGTTTCGAACTGCTGGCTAACGAGAAGATTCAGACGATACGCGACCTCAAAGGCAAGGCCGTCGCGATACCTCCGCAAGACACCAGTCCCTATGCGTTTCTCGCGAGCATGGTTGGGCACGTCGGGCTCGATCCGCGCAAGGACATTAACTGGGTCAAGCATCCGGCGAGTGAGTCGATGCAGTTGCTCGCCGATGGCAAAGATCGACGCTTACCTCGGATTTCCCGACTGATCCGCAGGAATTTCGCGCGCGCAAGATCGGACGCGTGGTCGTCAACAGCGCCGTCGACCGGCCCTGGTCGCAGTACTTCTGCTGCATGCTGGTAGGTAACCGCGAATTCGTAGCCAAGCATCCGGTGGCAGTCAAGCGCGCCATGCGAGCCATCATGAAAGGGGCCGAGATCTGTTCGTCCGAGCCGGAACGCGTCAGCAAAGCCGCGATCGCCAAAGGCCGCGCAAAGAACTATGACTACACGCTGCAAGCTATCAAAGGCATCCCCTATGGGAGATGGCGGGATTACAGTGCGGAGGACACGGTACGTTTCTACGCTTTGCGCCTGCACGAGGCCGGTTTGATCAAATCCAGCCCGCAGAAGATCATCGCGCAGGGCACCGACTGGCGGATCTGGAACGAACTGAAGAAGGAGCTGAAGACGTGACCGGCCGGCGCGAATTTCTGTTTGCGGCAGGTGCGTTGGGAATGGCGCGCGCGGTGCCGGCGCTCGCCGCGGAAGCGCAGCTGGAAACCAGCCGCATCAGAATCGCGCGGACGACGGCCATCTGCTTCGCGCCGATCTATGTTGCCGGCGAAGGCTTATTGCAGGCGGAAGGCTTCGCGGAGGTTTCCTACGAGCAGCGCGGCGGCTCGGACGCGCCAAACCTGATTGTCGATGGGGCAGCCGATTTCGGTGCGACCGACGTCTCAAGTGCACTGGTGAATCTGGACAAGAGCCAGAATCTCGTCGTTCTCGGTGGATTGCACGTAGGCTGCTATGAGCTCTTCGCGAGCGGCGACGTCAAGAGCATCCGCGAGCTCAAAGGCAAGAAGATCGCCATTCCCGGATTGCATTCCGGGCGTCACCTGACGATCACCGCGATACTCGCTCATGTCGGCGTCGACGCCAACAAGGACATCAATTGGATCACCCATCCGGCGGCGGAATCGATGCGGCTGCTGGCCGCAGGCAAAGTCGATGCCTATCTCGGTTTTCCGCCCGAGCCGCAGGAGTTGCGAGCGAAGAAAATAGGCCGCCTGATTCTCAGCATGACCACCGACCGGCCGTGGTCGGAGCACTACTGCTGTGTGATTTTGGCGCGGCGCGATTACGTCAAGTCGAACCCGGTCGCCACGAAACGCGCGCTGCGTGCGATTCTCAAGGCTGCCGCGATCTGCACCGCGGAGCCGGAGCGCGCGACGCGCGTGCTGATCGAGCGCAAACTGACGGACAAGTACGATTACGCGTTGCAGATGATGAAGGAACTGACGTTCTCGCGCTGGCGTGACTACGACCTGACGGCGAGCCTGCGCTTCTACGCGCTGCGGCTGCATGAAGCCGGGATGATTCGCGCGACGCCGCAGAAACTCATCGCGCAGGGCAGCGATTTTCGTTTCATCGACGAACTCAGGAAGGAATTGAAGGCGTGATCGGGTCGGTCTCCCATGGCGCCACTCAAAGCAGCAGGCGTTCGGGACTCCCTCCCTTGCGCAACGCGCGGGGGAGGGTTGGGGAGGGGGCGGAACCGGGCTTCCCCCCATCCTGGCCTTCCCCCGCAAGCGGGGGAAGGAAACTGAAGATTGATCCAGATGTGTAGATACCTATACCCCGCACGCGAGGGAAGGAAATTTACGCCATGGTGGTCTTTCCCCACTTTCCTGCTGCTCGCCGCATGCTCGCTGGGCGCCTGGGGCCACGCCGCAAAAGAAACCGGCCGCTTGCCGACGGTGGGCGCAGCACCCGCGTTCGCGCTCACCGACCAGTCCGGCACCCGCGTGAGCCTTGCGGACCACCAGGGCAAAGTAATCGCGGTCACTTTCATCTACGCCAGCTGCAAGGACACATGCCCGCTGTTGACGGCGAAAATGGCCGCGATCCAGCGCAACCTCGGCGCCGACTTCGGACCGCGCGTGCGCTTTGCATCGATTACGGTCGAACCCGAGATCGACACGCCAGCCGTGCTCAAGGACTACGCCGGCAAGTACAGCGCCGATCTTGGCGGCTGGAGTTTCCTGACCGGGACCCGCGCTGAGATTAACGACGTGGTGCGCCGCTACGGCGCGTTTGCCAGGCGTCTGAAAGCCGGTGACGTGGACCATCTGTTCCTCACCTCGCTGATCGATCGCAAGGGCATGCTGCGCGTGCAGTATCTCGGCTACCGCTTCGACCCCGACGAAATGTACAGGGACCTGCGCGCCCTGCTGCGCGAGTGATCAGGCGCCTCGCGAACTGGCCGGCCGAGGTGGTGGCGCGAGCGCCGGTCTCAATCTACGCGAAGCTATTGGCCGGGTTCCTCGTGATCGCCGGGCTGCTGGTCATCGTCGGCGTGGTCGGGCTCGCCGCACTCGACGCAGTGAACCGCCGCGCCGAGGACTCGGTGAAGATCCAGCGCAAGATCGCCGCCTACCGGCAGCTCCAGCATGACACCAGTGCGCAGCTCTACAGCGTCGCTTCCGCGCTGCTCGTCCCCGACGAGCGCACGCTGGATGCAACGCTGCGGCAGCTCAACCAGTTCGGCTACGACCTTGACCGGCTGCAGTTCGTGGCGCGTGACGAGGTCGAGATTCTCGAGCGCGTGCGCAAGGACTACGAAGCCTTCATCGCCGTGGTCAGCTGAGGCCATCGAGCTGATCCGCGCCGGCAAGGTCGCGGAAGGGCGTGCAGTGCAGATCGAGCGCGCAGGCCCGCTCGCCGACCGCCTGGAGCGGCTCACCAACGAACTCGTTAACAAGGCGGAGGCGGACATGCTCGCCCGCATGGACGAGAGCGCCGAGCATTACCGCGATTCGCGGCTGCTGGTCATTGCAATTGCGGCCGTCAGCCTGTTGCTTGCGCTCGTCCTGGGCTATTCGATTTCCCTGTCCCTGATCGCCCCGGTGCGGAAGATGGGCTTGCGCTTCGACGAGCTCGCGGCCGGAAATTTCCGTGAGCGCGTGAGTGTGCCCAACCGCGACGAGCTCGGCGTGCTCGCGGCGAATCTCAATCGCACGAGCGACGAGCTGGCGCGGCTCTTTCACGAAATCGCGGAAAAGGGCGAACAACTCGAAATCGCCAGCCGCCACAAGTCGGAGTTTCTCGCCAGCATGAGCCACGAGCTGCGCACGCCGCTGAATGCGATCCTCGGCTTCAACGAAATGATCCTCGGCGAGATCTACGGCGACGTGCCGCCCGACATGCAGGCGCCGCTCGCCCAGATGCAGACGAGCGGCAAGCACCTGCTGCGCCTCATTAACAACGTGCTCGACCTCGCCAAGATCGAGGCCGGGCGCATGGAGCTCTCGCTCACGGACTACGCGGTGCACGAAGTGGTGGAAAGTGTGCGCGCGACGCTGCAGTCGCTCGCGGCGGATAAGGGGCTGGAGTTCCTGGTCACGCTGCCCGCTGACATGCCGCTCGCGTACGGCGACGCGGGCAGGATCACGCAGTGCCTGATGAATCTTGCCGGCAATGCGCTCAAGTTCACCCAGGCGGGCAAGGTCGAGATCGCGGCCGGATGCCGGGACGCGCTTCTCGTCTACCGGGTCGCGGACACTGGAATGGGCATCCCGCCGGAGAAGATCGGGAGTCTCTTTACCGAGTTCAAGCAGACCGACGCCAGCATTGCGAGCGAGTTCGGCGGCACCGGACTGGGCCTGTCGATCAGCAAGAAGTTCATCGAAATGCACGGCGGGCGAATCTGGGTGGAGAGCGAATTGGGCAAGGGCTCGGCATTTATTTTCGAGATTCCGCTGCGTCTGAGCGAAGGAGCGGCGGCATGAGTGGGAAGACGATACTGTATGTGGAGGACAACGAGCCGAATCGCATGATCGTGCGCGACCTGCTGAAGCGCACGGCCTACAAGCTGATCGAGGCGCACGACGGCGAGGCGGGTGTGGCGATGGCGCTGGAGCATGTTCCGGACCTGATCCTCATGGACATCCAGCTGCCGAAAATCTCCGGTATGGAAGCGATGCGCCAACTGCGGGCCACGGCAGCAATCGCGAAAACTCCCATCGTGGCGATTACCTCGTTCGCCCTGAGCGGCGACGATCAAAAGGCAAAAGAGGCGGGCGCCACGGCCTATCTCGCCAAACCCTACAGCCCCTTCGACCTCCTCAAACTCATCCGCAAGCTGCTGCCCGAGACGTAAGTGGAGCGCATGATCAGTCCCGATTCGTCCTAGAAATTCGCGCGCACACGGTCGGAGTCCGGAAAACTCCCGATACCGGGCACAGGAAAGTCGAAGTTCAAGCGGGCCGGTTCGCCATCAACTGCGACCAGTTCCGCGGCAACTCGATTTTTTTGCCGACCGGATAGCCGAGAAAGCCGTTGTGCGCGAACACGTAGGCGTTGTTGCGCAGCGGATCGCCGCCGACCGCGATCATGAAATCCTCGGGCTCCCACACGATGGGCACGCGGCGGTTGGGATCGTCGGATTCGTAGAATGCTTTCGGTATGCGCCCGGCGGTCACGTCGTCTTTCAGGTCCCACACGCCGCGGATATTCCAGTCGCGCAACTGGCGTTCGAATTCCCACGCGGGCACGCGCGCGTGTTCGAACAGGATATTTCTTGACGTCGGATTTCTTCCAGCCGGCTTTCGCGATCGTTTCCGCGATGATCGGGCTGATGACGGCGAGCGGGCGCAGCGTGCCGACGCCGTGGCTGGTCGTGAACGTAATCTGCCAGTTGTTGAATTTCACCAATGAATCGGCGAGGTACGGCAGCATTTCCTCGGGCGTGCTGCCGGTGACCGACGAGAGCGAGCCGCCGCCGGTGTAGCGCGCGATGGTGACGGTGTTGTCGCCGGCGTCAAAACCCATTTCGACCGAAGTCGGCTGCCAGCCGATGGCCTTCAACACGTCCTCGTTTTCCGCGAGCACGACGCGCCACGTGTTGCCGAACGTGGCCTTGTCGGTCTTGTGCGGAAGAAATCCGGCGACGTTGCGCAGATAAAGCCGCCAGAAGCGGCCGACGGAAGTGTTGGGCAGGAAGCCGTCGCGCAGCGCGCCCTGCGTGTAATTGAAACCGAGTTCCTTGATGATGGGGCCGTTCAATATGATCAGCGTGTCGCCGCCGGGCGTGTTGCCGCTGTGCTCGACGCCGTACTCGGGATCGCACATTGCTTCGATCAGCGCGACGAGCACGGGCATGTACTCGGGCCGGCAACCCGCCATCACGCCGTTGACCGCGACGTTCCACACGGTGGCGGCACGTTTGTCGGGCAGCAGCACGCCGAGCTCTTCGTCCGCATCGCGGTCGGTGTAGCGCAGAAAGGCGTCGATCGCATCGCGCGTCGGCGGCACGATGGGCAGGCCGTCGGAGTATTCGTGCCGGTAGAAATAGCGGTTCACTTCCCCGAAGCCGCCTTTGACGACGATGTCGCGCGCGCCGGGCTCGGACGTTTCACCCTGTGCCGCGGGAGCTGCGGTCAGGTTGTCGATGACGGCCTGCAGCGTGACGCCGAGCACGTCGTGCCGCAAATCTTCCTTGCTTTTGTTGCCGATGTGGCCGGGCACGAGTGCTAGCGGAATGTTCGGCATGCCGAGCCCGATCGACGTCGCGGCGGCCTGCTTGAAGAATCCCTCACACGTGAGCGACGAGGTCGGATAGCCCGCCGCTTCGCACGCCGCACTTGCCCGCAACACGGCGGGCGTGCAGCTGCCTCAACACGCCATGCCGGAGATGACGGCGTCGACCCCGAGTTCCTTGAAGCGTTGCGGGAGTGCTGCGAGCGCGTCCTTCTCGTCGCCGCCGTGCGTGCTGCCGAAGTCGCGCCAGCTCACGAACTTCACGCGCGGGAATTTCTTCTTCAATCCTTCTTCGAGCAGCGCGAAGACTTCGTCGCCCTTGAAGAGATAGTCCCACAGCTGCGCGACGGTTTTGCCGTCGAGCGAGTCGAGACGCGGCGCCAGCGCGCGCGTGCGTCTGCTGGCGCGCGCCGCGCGGCCAGTAGGCTTCGTAGTAGCCGTCATTGCTTTGTTTAGACATCTGTGCTCCTTGATTTTTCCATATTCCACAGATCATTTCTCATCCTCCCCTTCAAGGGGAGGACCGAGGTGGGGATGGGTTGGCCTATTGCACGCGATTGACCCATCCCCATCCTAACCTCCCCCTTGAAGGGGGAGGAATTTCTAGTGTGCCTCTGCGCTTGCTCTCCCCCTTGAAGGGCAAGGAGATTGCAGCGCATTGCGTTATTGCTTGACCATGCCGAGCTCGGTCAGCACGTCTTTCAGTATCTCGTACTGCGCCTTTAGATTCTTGCCGAAGTCGGCGCTGTTCATGTAGTCCTCTTCCCACTGGTTCTTCTCGACCGCCTTGCGCCACGCGTCGGTCTTGACCATGCGCTGAAACACGCCGTCCCAATAGCGGATCTGATCGGCGGTCAGCCCCTTGGCGCCCATCACGCTGCGCGGCAGGTCGAAGACGACGTCGTAACCCTGCTCCTTGAACGTCGGCACCGTGGCGAGCAGACCGCCCAGCCGCTTGGGCGAGCCGACGCCGAGGATGCGGATCTTGCGTGCTTCCAAGCAGCGGCAGAAAATTGCCCGGCGTGACCGCCACGATGTCGACGTGGCCGCCCAGCAGCGCTGCGACCGCTTCGCCCGACGAGCCGTAGACGACGATTTTCAGTTTCTTGCTGTCGGCGCCGGCGGCGCGCGCGAAGAGCGCGGCGGTGATATGGAATGCGTTGCCGCGCGTCGTCGCCAGCGCAATGCTGAGCGCCGACGGATCGGTCTTGAGGCGCTGCGCGAGATCCTTGCTGTTGGCGATCGTCGACTCGGTGCGCACCATGAAGAGTATCGGCTCGGTGATGAGGTTCGCGATCGGCGTGAACTCGAAGTACTTGACGTTGAGCTGCCCGGTCAAAAGCGCCGAGAGCGGGGTCGACGTCTGCACGACCAGGCGCTGGCCGTCGCCGGGAAACTGGCCGAGGTAGTTGTAGGCGACGGCGAAACCGCTGCCCGGCTTGTTGCTGACCGTGATCTGCGTGTCGACGAGCTTGTTGGTTTGCAGTATCGCCTGCACCGTGCGCGCGGTGTTGTCGACGCCGCTGCCGGGGCCGGTGCCGACGATGAATTCGATGCTTTTGTCGGGCTTCCAGTCCGCGGCGGCCGCGGGCGATGCGGTGAGCGCGCACGCACAGGCGGCGAATGCGATCATCGCTGACCCGCACATGCGGCGCGCGCGATACAAATACGAATTGTCCAAACGTCTCCTCCGGGCGGATTATTTTACCGGTCTGCGCTTGTCGGCGACGCGCTTTATTTTCGACGTCGAAGTGAGGCCGGTAAGCGCGTCGAGCGACTTCGCGTCCACCATTTCGACGCCTATCCTGACCGACAATACTTCCTTGAAGCGGCGCTCGAGGTCCTCCCGTCAGCGCGCCGCGGTCCACCGTGGAGTTGCCCGCTTCGACTTTGACGGTCATCTCGTCGCGGCGCGCTTCGCCCACGATGTCGACCACGCAGAAGTACTCGCCGTTGCAGCGCGCGTCTCCCGCCAGCACCGTGGCGATCGCTTCCGGGAACACGTTGATGCCGCGCAGCCGCACCATGTTGTCGGCGCGGCCGAATATGCCCTGCATGCGTTTATGGGTGCCGCCGCACGGGCAGGCGTCGGTGCAGAACGCCGACACGTCGTTGGAGTCGAAACGAATGACGGGCGCGGCATATTTGTAAAGGCAGGTGATGAGCGTGTTGCCTTTCTCGCCGTGCGGCACCGGTTGTGCGTCGTCGGGGTCCGCGATTTCCAAGCAGGTATGCGTCTTCGAAAATGTGGAAGCCGTGCTGAAACGGGCATTCCGCGGACATCATGCCGGACTCGTTGGTGCCGTACTGCTGCATCACCTTGGCGCCCCACAGTTCCTCCAGCGCGTCGCGCGGTTCGGGCCCGAGTCCGCAGCAGATCAGGCGGATGCCGAGCGAGCGCGGATCGATGTTCATTTCGTCGCGCGCCACGATGCCGAGGTGGCGGATGTAGGACGGAATGCCGAGCATCACGGTGGTCTTCCAGCTTTGCGCGAGCTCGATCTGCCGGCGCGTCGGCGTGGCGGCGCCGCTGCCGGTCGTCAGTGCGATCGCGCCGGTGTACTTCCACAGATACTCCCTCACCATCATGCCGGCGTTGGTGAGTCCCAGCGACATCGTGACCTGCACGAGATCGCCCGGACGCACGCCCTGCATGATGAGCCGGCGCGCGCCCATGATGGACATCACTTCGCGGTCGCGCGGCGATAGATCATCGGCCGCGGCAGCCCGGTGGTGCCGCCGCTTGTCTGCAGCACGAGCGGCATGCGCGCACCGTCGGCGAGCGTGACGCCCCAGTAGTCGCCCCACGGCGGATTGCGCTCTATGCTCTCGCGCAGATCGTGCACGGTGTAGGGCGGGATCTTCTCGATATCGTCGAGAGCGCGGATGTCGCCGGGCTCGAGCCCCGCCTTGCCCCACAGCTTCTGGTAGAACGGGACCTGCCAGCCGCGCGCGACCTGTTCGAGGAAACGCTTTTCCTGCAGCGCGCGAATTTCATGCGGCGGCATTTTGTGCACGGTGTGAAAGTATTGCGGCGCCGGCGGATACTCTTCATACAGGCGCGCGAAATCGAGCGCCTCCGAATACAGCGGCGGGCGCGGAATAGCGTCGAACACGCCGTCGCTGACGATTCATGCGCCGGCCTTCGCGGTCGCCGCGCCGAAAAGTTTTTCCGCATTCTTGTAAAACACTTTTTCCAGCACCGCCTCGTCGCAGCCGAGCGTCTGCCAGTCGGTGACGAGGCGCTCGTACTGCAGCAGCGGATAGTCGGCGCCGAACATCACGCGGTCCTGCATGCGGTTGCGGATTTCGCGCTTCAACGCGTCGGTGTAATACTTGGGCGACCAGCCGTGCATCTCGGCCCACACGTTGGGCTTGTGCAGCATGATGGCGATCATTTCGTCCTGCCACGGCCACGCGGGCCGCGAGGAGATGATTTTCAGGTCCGGGTACTGGATCGCGAGTTCGTCGATATAGCGCGGGTGCGAGAGTTCCAGCCGGATGCCGGCGCCGCCGCGCTGGCCGGCGCCGGCACCGGTGTAGCCGACCATCACGAGCACCGGCAGGTCGGCTTCCAGCGCCGCTTCGTAGAACGGCGCGTAAATCGCATCGCTCGCCGGGTAGCCCATGCCGGCGCCCACCACGCAGTAGCTCACGAACCCGCTGCTCGCCTTGATGCAGCGTTTCAGTTCCTGCGCGCCGTCGCGCCCGGTGCGCGGATCGATCTGCGCCCAGAAGCCGTGGATGACATCGGGGAACTTCTGCTGCGTCGCGATCGCGTAGTCGTGGTACGGGATCACCTCTTCGATCGGCAGCTTCTTGGTGAAACCGAAATCGAGGATGGTGCGCACGTTGTTCTTGCGGAAGTAGGCGGCCATCTCGTCTTCGGTGTGATAGCAGGTTTCCGAATTCCAGTTCTTTTTTTGCAGCGCCAGCGCTTCCGGGTGCGCAGCGGATAGCCGCGCTCGGTGCCCCAGTGCGAATGCACGTCGAATATCTTCAAACTCATTCTCCTTTTATGCCCGCGGCCTTGATCAGCGGGCCCCAGCGTTTGATTTCGGCCTGCATGTGCGCTTCCGCCTGCTCGGGCGTGCCGCCGGTCAGGCTCACACCCTGGACCTGCATGCGCTTGACGAGTTCGGGATCGGCGAACGCGCGGTTCAGATCGGCATTGAGTTTGATGACGATTTCGCGCGGCGTTTTTTTCGGCGCCAGCAACATGTACCAGGCGGTGACTTCGAAATTCGGCAGGCCCGCTTCTATCATGGTCGGATACTCCGGCGCGAGTTCGGAGCGCCGGACGGACGTGACGGCCAGCGCTTTCAGGCGCCCGGCCTGCACGAAGGGCAGCGACGTATTCATGGTGTCGAACATGATCGAGACGTGGCCGCCCATCAGCGCGATGAGCGCCGGCGCGTTGCCTTTGTAGGGAATGCCGCCGATGTCGACTTTGGCGAGATATTTCAGAAGTTCGGCGGACAGATTGCCGCCCGAGCCCGTGCCGCCGTTCGCGTACTGCACCTGGCCGGGCCTCGCCTTGGCGAGTGCAATCAACTCGCGCACCGACTTCGGCGGAAACGACGGCGGCGTGACGAGGATCAAGCGGAATGTAGCCCGCGTAAATGACCGGCGTGAAATCGCGTTCGCCGTCGTAGGGGACCTTGTCGTAGAGCATCGGGGTGGTCACGAAACTGCCGGCGGTCATGAGCAGCGTATAGCCGTCGGGCGCGGCCTTGGCCGCGAATTCGAAACCGATCAGGCTGTTGGCGCCGGGCTTGTTGACGACGATGGCGCGCGCGCCCGCGTCCGTGAGCTTCTGCGCGACGACGCGCGCGAAAAAATCGATGCCGCCGCCCGGCGACGAGGCGGCGACGACGTTGATGGTTTGCGCCGGGTATTTTTGCGCAACACCTTGTGCCGCGCCGATGGCGGGAGCAAGCGCAATGGCGGCGGCAATCAGGCACGCCGGCGCTTGCCGGATGAAGCAGGTCACGCGATGTTCTCCTCGACAGTGAGCGCGATCGAAAGCGGCGCCCGCATGTGAATTGGAAGCCGGGATCGGATATCGGAAACGCGGACCTGCCTGCGCCGACCTTATCGCGCGCGACGCGCCGGCAATTGTGAGTACGAACTGACGCGCAAATCGTAATACGGCGGCAAGACGAGTGTCAACGAACTTCCGGCGTTGATTGCGCACGGTATTGCAAACTATGATGCGGTCGCGCTCACTGAAAATTAGGAAACTTCCGATTAATTTCCCGACCGTTCGCCCTGATGTATAGAAGGGTGAACGGTTTTGCTCGATAATCGTGATATTCGTGCTTCTATACGTCAGCACGAACGGCCTAATTCAGAGTTTTTAGAGGGCATGACGATGGATCTGGAATTGACCGGCAAGGTGGCGGTCGTCGGCGGCGGCAGCAGCGGCATCGGTTACGCGATCGCGCACCGGCTGGCGCAGGAAGGCGCGCGCGTGCTGATCTGGGCGCGCCGGCAGGACGCGCTCGACGCGGCGGCCACGCGCATACGTGCGAGACCAGCGCGCAGGTGGAAGTGGCCGCGGCGGACATCGCGAAGCCGGAAGACAATCTGCGCGTCGTCGATGCCGCGGTTGAGAAGTTCGGCCGGCTCGACATTCTGGTCAACAACGATGGCGCGCCACCGCTGGGCGCGTTGCTGGAATTCGACGACGCCGCGTGGCAGAAGGCGATCCAGCAAAATCTCATGAGCGTGATACGCGCGAGCCGTGCCGCGGTCCCGCATATGCGCAAAGCGGGCGGCGGGCGCATCATCAATATCATGGCGCTTGTCCGTGCGGCAGCCGGCCGCCGGTTTTGGTCTCTCGGTGGCGACGTGGGCAGGCCTCATCGGCTACGCGAAAACGCTGTCGCTGGAGGTGGGCGCGGACAACATCACCGTGAATACGATCTGCCCGGGCCGCATCGACACGCCGTTGTCGCAACGCGGTTTCGAGCGGGCGGCGCACGGCGACAAGGCGCGCGCGCAAGAAATGCTCGACACCGTGGTCCGCAGCACGCCGCTCAAGCGCATCGGCGCGCCGGCAGACATCGCAGGAGCGGTGGCGTTTCTCGCCTCATCGCAGGCGGCCTTCATTACCGGTGTTACTCTGCCGATAGACGGCGGCCGATCCGCGGCGCTGATGTAAAGCGATACGGGGCGGGATTTACCGGGCCGGCGGCGCTTTGCGTCCTTGCGGGTACGCGGCGAAACCGGTGACTGACGGCGTGCTGCCCGCGATCAGCGGTACGATAGTGGCGAAGCGCGAGTCGGCAAGCAGTTTCTGTTCTTGCGTCAATCCGTCGTATAAGCGTGATCGCGCTCGAGGCGATGTCTTCGAGCGCGGTCAAGCGGTTGCGCGCGACGTCGAGCGCGTGGTTGATCTGCTGCGGCGCCGTCAACTGCGTGCCGGCCTGCGCCCGCGCCCGCTCGCGCACGATATCGGCTGCGAGCGCCCTGACCTTATCGGCATAGGGATCCCAGCTTTTCTGCTGGTTGGGCGTGAGCTTGAGGTCATCCTGAAAACTTTCCAGCCGGTATTCGATCAGCTCCATGATGTTGTCCGGCGCGGCGGGCCGTTCGCCGCGTTGCATGCCGCCGGACGGCGGACCGCCGCGCGTGCGTCCGCCGCCGCCGGGAAACTGCGCAAGCACGTCGAACGCGGCGCTCGCAATGACTGCCGCAATCAGGCATACGATCAATCGATTGGCATGGCGCATGATGAGTCGCTCCGTTCTGGATGGACCGAGCGTGCCGCGGGCGGCGGGTCGCCGTCAAGCGTGGCGCACGCCGGTTAAAAATCGGCCCACGGAAAAATGCCGGGACCTCACGGCCCCGGCACTCTCAGGCGAAATGTCGCTCCTATCGTGCGCGTTCGCCATCAACGGCGTAAGCCGTGTCCACCGCGTCCGCCGCCGAATCCACCCATCGGTCCGCGCGCGAGTTGCTGATCGGCGAGGGTTTTCTGCTCGGGTGTGAGCACGCCGTACAGATCCTTCACCGCAGCGGTCATGGTTTCCATGCTCGCCACACCTTGTTTCATGCGTTCGGTGCGTTGCGCGAGCAACTCGGGCGCCGATAGCTTGGCGGCAGGGGATTTCTCAGACATATTGCGCGCGACGCGCAATCATGGCGTCGGCCTGCGTTTTTGCCTTGGCCGCGAAAGCCTGCCACGCCGTGTCCTGATCGGGCGTGATCTTGAGCTCGACTTTCAGGCGGCGAGATAGCCCTCGACCGCGGCCGCCGGATTGCTCCACCTGCCATGGTGGGACTCGCCAAAGTGCGTGCGCATGCCGTGCCCCATCATGCCCGGACCGTGGCCCGCGCCTGCCCGTGCCTGCAGCTGCCCTGCGCGCAGTCGCCGGCGCCGGGACCTTGCGGTTGCGCGTAGACCAACGAACCCGACGCGGCAAGCGCTGCCGCGGCGACCAGACTCGCGATAATTTTGCGGTTGTTTCTCATGATCGATCTCCAGTGCGTTAAGTGTCTGTTGCCTGCACGAGGGCCGGCGCTTGCTGGCTGACGGTTTGCCGGCTCTCTTGGCAGGGCTCATTTGATCACCCGGGTGTAACCGCCAGCATGTCACGCAATGGCCTTTTTGTATCGCACCCTGTCGGCGGTCGGGGCTTGTTACACTGCGATACAATTTTTGTCCCCTGCGCGCGACACGGCGCTGTATACAGACATCATGAATACGCAGGATCACGTGCTGGTCGTCGACGACGACGTCGAAATCCGCAGCCTGCTGCGCGACTACCTGCAGAAGAACGGCTACCGGGTCACCGCGGTGGGCGACGGCAAGGGCATGTGGGCCGCGTTCGACGAGGCGCGTCCGGACTTCGTCGTGCTCGACGTGATGCTGCCGGGCGACGACGGGCTCACGCTGTGCCGCGACGTGCGCGCGCGCTCGCAGATCCCGATCATCATGCTGACCGCGCGCGGCGAGGAAACCGACCGCATCGTCGGCCTCGAAATGGGCGCCGACGATTATCTCGCCAAGCCGTTCAGTCCGCGCGAGTTGCTGGCGCGCATCAAGAGCGTGCTGCGGCGCACGCGCACGCTGCCGGAGAATCTGCAGCCCGACGCCGCGCGCAAGATAAGTTTCGCCGGCTGGACGCTCGACATCGCGACGCGCAACCTGCTGTCGCCCGCGGGTGTGGTCGTCGCGTTGAGCGGCACGGAATACAAGCTGCTGCGGATATTTCTCGCTCACCCGAACCGCGTGCTCAATCGCGACCAGCTGATCGACCTCATGCTCTCGCGCGATGCGTCGCCGTTCGACCGCAGCATCGACGTGCAGGTGAGCCGGTTGCGCCATCGCCTCGAACGAGGACGCCAAGGAACCGGCGATCATCAAGACCGTGCGCGGCGAGGGTTACTTGTTCGCCGCTGCCGTCGAGGTGAGCACCGTGATGCGCCTGCTGCCCCGATCGCTGTTCGCGCGCATGGTGCTCATCCTGCTCGGCGGCCTCGTCGTCGCGCAGCTGCTGAGTTTTGCCGTGCACTGGCGCGAGCGCGGCGAGTTCGTGATGCGCGCGGCCGGCATGCGCTCGGCCGCGCGCATCGCCGACATCGTCAAGCTGCTCGATTCGATCGCGCCCGCCGAGCGCGCAAAGATCGTGAGCGTGTTCAGTTCGCCGCCGTTGCGCATTGCGCTCGACGCGCCGCCGCTCGCGCCGGCGGCGGGCGACGCCGAGAAAGAAGAGCAGGCGGCGCAGTTCACGGCCGCGCTTGAAGCGCGTACTCGGCGACGAGTTTCCGTTCGTCGTGCAGGTCACCGAGCGCGCCGCTGCCGGCCGGGTTACGGCGTGGGCCCGGCATGATGGGCGGACGCGGCAAGCGGGGACAGGATGCCGCCACGCCGGGATCGGCCGAGCCCGGTTCAGCCGGACCGGGAATGCGCCGTTTTGCGGGTGTCTTGTTCATCGTGCAGGCGCGCCTCACGGACGGCGCGCTGGTCACGTTCGATTCGCGCCAGCCGCAGGACGCGGTGAACTGGCCGTACCGTTTGTTGCTGAGCCTGGCGGTACTGCTGGCGGCGGTCATCGTGGTGACGCTCGTCGCGGTGCGCTGGGTGACGCGGCCGCTGAAGACGCTCGCCGACGCCGCGCAGAGTCTGGGCGAGGACATCAACCGCCCGCCGCTCGACGAGCGCGGTCCGCTCGAAGTGAGCCGCGCGGCGCGTGCATTCAACACCATGCAGCAGAAGCTCTCGAAATTCATCAGCGACCGCACGCGCATATTCGCCGCGATGTCGCACGATCTGAAGACGCCGATCACGCGGCTGCGGCTGCGCGCGGAACTGCTCGATGACGTCGAGCTGCGCGCGAAATTCGTGAAAGACCTCGAGGAAATGGAGGCGATGGTGAGCGCGGCGCTCGATTTCATGCGCGGCGTCGACCAGCACGAGCCGGCGCAGCCCGTCGACGTGATGGCGCTGCTCGAAAGCCTGCAGGCGGACGCGCGCGAGGTGGGCGGCGACGTGAACATCGAAGGCGCGGCGCAGGCGCCGTATCACGGGCACGCGCAAACGCTGAAGCGCTGCGTGGGCAATCTTATCGACAACGCGGTGAAGTACGGTCAGCGCGCGACCATTGCGGTCGCGGATACAGCCGGCGACGCTGAGCATCGCGGTGCGCGACGAAGGGCCGGGGATCCCGGAGTCCGAACTCGAGCGCGTGTTCGAGCCGTTTCACCGGCTCGAAGCCGTCGCGCAACCGCGCGACCGGCGGCAGCGGTCTCGGTCTCACCATCGCGCGCAACATCGCGCACGCGCACGGCGGCGACCTCATCCTGCGCAACGTGCCGGCGGGCGGTCTGGAGGCGGTGCTGACGCTGCCGCGGCGTGTTTAGTATTTCCTTGTCACGAAACTTCAAGGAAACTCCTTCCCCCTCGAGGGGGGAAGGCGGGGATGGGGGTGAAAATGTTGCGAGTCACGGGACTTTTCACCCCCACCCTATCCCTCCTCCATCAAGGGGGAGGGAACCGGTTTTTCTGACACCGGAAGATTAAGTCTTTAGTCGAGCTTCACACCCAGGCGCTTGCCGATCGCGCCCCACTTGACGGCGTCGGCCCTGATCACTTTGTCGAACTCCGCCGGCGTATTGGCGACCGGGTCGTTGCCCTGCGCGATGAAATACTGGCGCACTTCCGGCGTGTTGACGATGGCGGCGATTTCCTTGTACAGCTTGTCGACGATGGCGCGCGGCGTTTTCGCGGGCGCGACGTAGCCGTACCAGATCAGCGCTTCATATCCGGGCAGCGTTTCCGCCATGGTGGGCACGTCCGGGATCGTCTGCGAGCGCGCCGAGCCGGTCATCGCGATCAGCCGCAGGCGTCCGGATTTCCAGTGCGGCATCGTGCTGAACATGTTGGCATACGAGAGCTGCACCTCGTTGCCGAGTTCCGCGGTGATGTACGGCGCGACACCTTTGTACGGAATGTGCGCCATCTTGATGCCGGCCATCGAGGCGAAGAGTTCGGCCGCCAGATGCGGCGAGCTGCCCGGCCCCGAGGTCCCGTAATTGAGCTTGCCGGGGTTGGCTTTCACATGGGCGATGAACTCCGGCACCGTCTTCGCCGGCACCGACGGGTGTATCAGCATCACGAGCGGCGTCGAGATCACTTCGGTCACCGGCGCGAAATCCTTGATCGGGTCGTACGGCAGCGTGGTGAAGAGCTGCGCGCTTTGCGCATGCGTCGAGAACACCAGCAACAGCGTGTAGCCGTCCGGCACGGCTTTGGCGACGATTTCGGTGCCGACGATGCCGGAAGCGGCAGGCCGGTTGTCGATCACGACCGGCTGGCCGAACTTGTCCGACGAGCCGCTGCCCTATGTAGCGCGCCGTCAGATCGCTGCCGCCGCCCGCCGCAAACGGCACGATCACGCGGATCGGGCGGTCCGGGTAATTCGATTGCGCCGAGGCTTGCGGCTGGCATGCCGCCCACGCGCAGGCCGCCGCGAGCATCAGGCCCGTGAACTTATGGCATCGGTTTTGCATGACGTTCTCTCCGTAGGAATGTTTCCAGCGAGGCGTGATAGTGCACTAAATCGACGGGTAACGACAACTCGCGGCGACCCTCGTCGTTAGCACGCCGGCGCGGCAGGGCTTATGATGCGGACTGCACATTCCAGTCCCGGGCAAATCCAACAGGAGGCATGACATGACTCAGCGTTTACGCGGCATTAGCGATGACGAAGCCACCGGTGCGGTGAAGGAGCTCTTTGCTTCGTCCAACCAGGTGCTGGGGCGAACCGCGAATCTCGTGCGCATACTCGCGCACAGCCCGCATCTCGCGAAATGGTTTTTGCCGCTCGTCGCGGCGGTGCGCCAGCCCACGGCGGGCGCTGTGTCGGACGTGCGGCTGCGCAATCTCGCCGTGCTGAAGACTTCGACGCTGAACGGCTGCCGCTACTGAACGGAACACAACCGGGTGCTTGGTCAAGCACTGGGACTTACCGATGCCGAGTTCGACGCGTTGCAGGGCGACGACTACGGCGCGAGCGCGCTCTTCAACGAGCGCGAGAAGGCCGTCCTGGCATGGGCGGAAGCGATGACGCTCAACACCGCCAAGCGCGACGACAAGGCGTGGAACGAGTTGCGCCGGCTCTTTACGGATGCCGAGATCGTCGAAGTGTCGCTGATCACCGGCATGTTCAACATGATCAACCGGCTCAACGACTCGTTTCGCACCGAACTCGAGCCGGAGGAATACAACCGCCGCCAGCATGGCGCGGTCGGCGTGACGACGGCGCGCGCTGGACGATTACGCGTGCCGCATCTGCGCGGCGAAGCCGGATTGACGGCGTCGGCGGTGGGCCGATGCAGCGCGAACGCATTGCAGGTCATAATGTCACGCCCGCGCCGTAAGCGTGGCGACAGCTTGTATTGCCAATTGTAACAACGGTAAACGTTTGTAGCAGTCGTCGACATCACGGGCGTCGCGCGTCGTTTAATTCAGTGCAGGAGACTGAACTTTACGACGGAGATCTACTCATGTCAACGCTACTGCACTATCTGCCGCACTTTGTTTTCCTGGCGGTCGCGCTGCTTGCGCTGATCGTGTTGTTCGAGCGACGACGACCGCAAGAAACGCTGCATCGCCCCAGCGCGTGACGCATCAGCATTACCTGTGGAACGACCACAGCGCGCATCGCGATTGAGCGCAAGCGATCGCCGGCGCTGCGCGCTGCGCCCGCTAGACGCCGCGCCCGGCGAGAAATTCCGCGAGCACGCGCGTCGTATGCGACCGCTCGCGGTGTTTGACGAGCGCCGTCGGCGCGCCCTGCGGCGACGATGCGTCCGCCGCCGTCGCCGCCTTCCGGACCGAGGTCGATGATCCAGTCGGCGTCGCTCATGATGTCGAGGTTGTGCTCGACCACGACGACGGTGTTGCCGGCGTCGACGAGCCGGTGCAGCACGCGGATGAGCTTTTCGACGTCCGCCATGTGCAGGCCGACGGTGGGTTCGTCCAATACGTACAAGGTGCGGCCATTCGCCCCCCCACCCTGGCCCTCCCCCCATGGGGGGAGGGGAATATTTTTGGTGGCCGCACCTCCATCTGCTCCCTCCCCCGCGTGCGGGGAGAGGGCCGGGGTGAGGGGGCTGCGCACTTTCGCAAGTTCGGTGACGAGCTTGATGCGCTGCGCTTCGCCGCCCGAGAGCGTCGGGCTTTGCTGGCCCAGCGTCAGATAGCCGAGGCCGACGTCCTGCAGCAGCCGCAGCGCGTGATGGATGGACGCATGCGCGCTGAAAAATTCGACCGCTTCGTCGACGCTCATCATCAGCACTTCGCCGATCGATTTGCCCTTGAAGCGCACCGCCAGCGTCTCGGGACTGAAGCGCGCGCCGTTGCAGACTTCGCACAGCACTTTGACGTCGGGCAGGAAACTCATCTCGATGCGCTTGATGCCCTGGCCTTCGCAGCCCTCGCAGCGCCCGCCCTTGGTGTTGAACGAAAAGCGGCTCGCGGTGTAGCCGCGCATGCGCGCTTCGCTCGCGTCGGCGAAGAGCCGCCGTATCGTGTCCCAGAAGCCGACGTAGGTCGCCGGGCACGAGCGCGGCGTCTTGCCGATCGGCGTCTGGTCGACTTCGAGCACGCGCCCGACGTGCTGCCAGCCTTTGAGGTCGCGGCAGCCGATCGATGCGCGGGCGTCTTCTTCTTGTTGTGTTCGCCGACGCGATGCGCGAGATTGGCGTAGAGCACGTCGCGCGCGAGCGTCGATTTGCCCGAACCCGAAACGCCGGTGACGACCGTGAGCCGTCCGAGCGGCACGCGCACGTTGAGGTTCTGCAGGTTGTGCAGACTCGCGCCGGCGATTTCGATCGCCGGCGTCTGCTTGTTGACCGCGCGCGCCGGATGCAGCGGGTGCTTCAGCGGATGCGCGAGAAAGCGGCCGGTGATCGACGCCGGGTTTTTCATCAGTTCCGCGGCGGAGCCCGTCGCGATCACTTCGCCGCCCAGTTTGCCGGCGCCGGGACCGAGGTCGATCACGTGCGCGGCGCGGCGTATGGTGTCTTCGTCGTGCTCGACGACGAGCAGCGTGTTGCCCTTGGCCTGCAGTTTCTCCAGCGTGTCGAGCAGCACGCGGTTGTCGCGCGGATGCAGGCCGATCGTCGGTTCGTCGAGGATGTAGCACACGCCGCGCAGGTTGGAGCCGAGTTGCGACGCGAGGCGGATGCGCTGCGCTTCGCCGCCGGAGAGCGTGGGCGCCGAGCGGTCGAGCGCCAGGTACGACAGCCCGACCTGGTTCAGGAAGTCGAGGCGCGACTTCAGTTCGGCGACCAGATCGCGCGCGATTTCGGCTTCGCGCCCTGCAAGCGAGATGTCGCGGAACATCGCTTCCACTTTGCCGACGGCCAGCGCCGTGATGTCGGCGATCGAACGATTGCGGTAGCGCACCGCGAGCGCCTCGCGGTTGAGCCGCTTGCCGTTGCACGCGGGGCAGGTCTCGTCGACTTCCAGCCATTCGATCCACGAGTCGAGCACGTGGTCTTCGGCGCCGGTCTTCGCGCGCTCGTCGTTCCAGCCCACGTCGGTGAGTTTCAGACCCGTGCCGTAACACTCGCCGCACCAGCCGTGCTTCGAGTTGAACGAAAAAAGCCGCGGATCGAGTTCGGGAAAGCTGCGGCCGCACGACGGGCACGCGCGCTTGACCGAGAACACGGTTTCGCTCATGCGTGCGAGCGCCGGATCTTTTTTTGCCATCGCGCGTTCGAGCGCTTCGAGCGGCGCGAGCACGTGCACGACGCCCTTGCCGAATTCGAGCGCGCGCGCGAGCCCGGCGCGCAACGCCGCTTCGTTGTCGGCGGCGACGCGCACGTCGGCGACCGGCAGCTCGATGTTGTGCTCGCGGAAGCGGTCGAGCCGCGGCCATTTGTCGGTGGGAATGAATTCGCCGTCGACGCGCAGATGCGTGTGGCCCTTGCCGCGCGCCCATTTCGCGAGATCGGTGTAATAGCCTTTGCGCGCGACCACCAGCGGCGCGAGCAGGCCGATGCGGCTGCCGCGGGTAGGGCCTTGCTTTCAAGTCAATGCGCGCCGCGATTGCGTCGATCGACTGCGGCTCGATCGCGACATCGCATTCGGGGCAGTATTGCGTGCCGAGCTTCACGAACAGCAGGCGCAGGAAGTGATAGATCTCGGTCAGCGTCGCGACCGTGCTCTTGCGCCCGCCGCGGCTCGTGCGCTGCTCGATCGCGACCGTCGGCGGGATGCCGAAGATCGCGTCGACGTCGGGCTTGGACGCCGGCTGCACGAACTGGCGCGCGTAGGCGTTCAGCGATTCGAGATAACGGCGCTGGCCTTCGGCGAACACGATGTCGAACGCGAGCGTGCTCTTGCCGCTGCCGGAGACGCCGGTGACGACGGTGAATTGATTGCGCGGAATCGCGACGTCGATGTTCTTGAGGTTGTGTTCGCGGGCGTTGTGGATGCGGATTGAGTTGTCAGCGGTGCCCTCATCCCCGGCCCTTCCCCGCAAGGGGAGAAGGGGGATTCTGTGCGGCTATCCCTCTCCCCTTGGCGGGAGAGGGTCGAGGGTGAGGGTGCGATCGAGCAAGCGCCGCTTCGTATTCGCGCAGCGCTTTGCCCGTATGCGAAGTCGCGTGCTGCTGCACGTCCGCCGGCGTGCCGGTGCAGACGACCGCGCCGCCCGCGTCGCCGCCTTCGGGCCCGAGGTCGATGATCCAGTCGGACGCGGCGATCACGTCGAGATTGTGCTCGATCACCACCAGCGAATTGCCGGCGGCGATCAACTGGCGGAACGCGCGCAGGAGTTTCGCGACATCGTCGAAGTGCAGGCCGGTGGTCGGCTCGTCGAACAAGAACAAGCTTCCCCTCACCCCCGCCCTCTCCCCGATCTGGGGCGAGGGAGCCGTTATTCCGTGGGCGCTTATGTCAATTCCCTCTCCCCGCTTGGCGGGGAGAGGGTTAGGGTGAGGGGTGCGCTTTGCCGCTTTAGCGAGATGTCCCGCCAGCTTCAGGCGCTGCGCTTCGCCGCCGGAGAGCGTCGGCACCGGCTGGCCGAGGCGCAGATAGTCGAGGCCGACGTCGGCGAGCGGCTTCAATGCGGTCTCGCACCTCCGGGCGATCGGCGAAAAACGCGAGCGCCTCGCTGACCGTCATGTCGAGCACGTCGGCAATCGATTTATTTTCAAGCGTCACTTCGAGCACTTCCGGCCGGAAGCGCCGGCCGTCGCAATCCGGGCAGCGCAGGTAAACATCCGACAGGAACTGCATCTCGACGTGCTCGAAGCCGTTGCCGCCGCAGGTCGGGCAGCGGCCGTTGCCGGAGTTGAAACTGAAAGTGCCGCGCGTGTAGCTGCGTTCCTTGGCGAGCGGCGCATCGGCGAAGAGCTCGCGTATCGCGTCGAACGCGCCGACGTAGCTCGCCGGGTTGGAGCGCGTGGTGCGGCCGATCGCGGATTGATCGACCATCACGACGTCGCCGATCGACTGGTGCCCGTGCAGCGCGCGATGCGCGCCCGGCGTTTCGGTCGGTTTGCCTTTGTGCTTCAGGAGCGCCGCATACAACACGTCCTGCACGAGCGTCGACTTGCCCGAGCCCGAGACGCCGGTCACGCAGACCAGGCGGTTGAGCGGAATCGCGACGTCGATGTTCTTGAGATTGTGTTCGGTGGCGCCGCGAATTTCGATGTTTCGCGCGACGCGTGCCGCGGTGCGGGGTGCGTGGGCGCGATGCCCGCTCGTCGCGCGCGTTTGCGCCCGGACAAATAATCTCCGGTCAGCGAGCCGGGATGATTTTTCAACCGTTCCGGCGTGTCGAAGCAGACGATCTCGCCGCCGCGCTCGCCGGGGCCGGGGCCCATGTCGAGGATGCGGTCGGCGGCGAACATGATCTGCGGTTCGTGTTCGACCACCACCAGCGAATTGCCCGCGTCGCGCAAACGCTGCATCACGCCGATCACGCGCTCCATGTCGCGCGGATGCAGGCCGATCGACGGCTCGTCGAGCACGAACAGCGTGTTGACGAGCGACGTGCCCAACGCGGTGGTCAGGTTGATGCGCTGCACCTCGCCGCCGGAGAGCGTGCGCGACTGGCGGTCGAGCGTGAGATAGCCCAGGCCCACCTGCGTGAGGTAGGAGAGCCGCGCGCGGATTTCGGCGAGCAGCAGATCGGTGGCTTCGTCCAGCTGAGACGGGAGATGCAGGTCATCGATGAATGCGCGCGTGCGGTCTATCGGCAGCAGCATCAGGTCGTGCACCGTGAGTCCCGGCAGCGCGCGCAGGATTTCGTCGTCGTAGCGCACGGTGTTCGCGCGATAGCGCTTGGTCGGCGACGAGCACGCCGTCGGCGTCCTGCTTGGTGCCGAGCCGCCACGCGAGCGCGTCGGGCTTCAGCCGCGCGCCGCCGCACGCCTCGCACGGCGTGTACGCGCGGTATTTCGACAGCAGCACGCGGATGTGCATCTTGTAGGCTTTGGTTTCCAGCCACTTGAAGAAGCGGCGCACGCCGTACCAGGTGCCGGGCCACGATTTTTTCCAGCTCACCCATTCCGGCTCGCCTTCGAGCGCCCAGTTTTTCTGCTTCGCGCGTGAGTTCGCGCCACGGCGTGTCGAGCGGGATGCCGCGCTTCTTCGCGTATTTCTCGATGTCGTCCTGGCATTCGTGAAAGCTCGGCGTCTGCCACGGCCGGATCGCGCCGCCGCGCAGCGTTTTGGATTCGTCGGGAACGATGAGGCCGAAGTCGATGCCGATCACGCGCCCGAAGCCGCGGCACGCGTCGCACGCGCCGAGCGGCGAATTGAACGAGAACAGGCTCGGCGTCGGCTCCGCGTAATGAATGTCGCAATCGGCGCAATGCAGGTCGGAGGAAAAGCGCCACACAACTTCGCCCCCTCCCCCTTGATGGGGGAGGGCTGGGGAGGGGGTGGAGCGTGAATCCGTCGCCTTCGGCCAGCGCGTATACGTTGACCCGCCCCTGGCCGACGCGCAGCGCGGCTTCGAGCGCTTCGATCACGCGCACGCGCTCGGCGCTGCCGATGCGCACGCGGTCCTGCACGATTTCGAGCAGGTTTTTGTCCTGCCGGTGTATGCGCGTGTAGCCCTGCGCCGCGAGCAGCTTCAGGACTTCATCTTCCGAAAAATTCTTCGGCACCGTGACCGGAAACGTGATGATCAGGCGCGGATCGCCGGCGGCCTGCGCGCGCGCGGCGAGCGCGGCGTAGATGGTGTCGGGCGTGTCGCGGCGTATGGTGCGCCCGCAGCCGCGGCAAAAGAGTTGCGCCGTGCGCGCGAACAGGAGTTTCAGGTGGTCGTTGAGTTCGGTCATGGTGCCGACCGTCGAGCGCGACGTGCGCACCTGGCTCACCTGGTCGATCGCGATCGCCGGCGGGATGCCGTGGATCGCATCGACCTGCGGCTTGTCCATGCGGTCGAGGAACTGCCGCGCGTACGGCGAGAACGTCTCGACGTAGCGGCGCTGGCCTTCCGCGTAGAGCGTGTCGAACACGAGCGACGACTTGCCCGATCCCGATACGCCGGTGACGACGATCAACTCGTTCAGCGGCAGCGCCAGCGACAGATTCTTGAGGTTGTTCTGGCGCGCGCCAAATATCACAATCGCGTCGTCGCTGACGGGCAGGATTTTCGTTGGGTTTCATGCGGGCGGAATTCGGCGCCGCGGGGCGCGGCGGGCGGGACATCGGCGTAAACGGCTATTGTATAGGGTGTGTCAAGCGTGCGCCGTGGCGCTGATAAGTGGCCGGCGACGCAGCGATTCGTCTGACCCTGATCAAGATCAGGGTTGCCGCGTGCGGCTATCCTGCGCCTTCATAGCGAAGGGAAATACCGTGAACCAACCCATACTCGCGTGGTCGGAGCAGCTCGCGCTCGGGCACGACGTCATGGACGACACGCATCGCGAGTTCGTCGAGCAGTTGAACCGCGTGGGCGGCGCCGAGGACGCCGGCGTGCTTGCCGCGCTCGACGAATTTATCGCGCACACCGAAGCGCATTTCGCGCAGGAAGAGCAGTGGATGGAGAGCGCTGCAGTTTCCGCCGCTCGGCTGCCACCGGGGCGAGCACGAAAAGATACTCGAAACCACGCTCGAAGTGCGCAAACGCGTGGCGGCGGGCGACGCGCAACTCGGCCGCACGCTCGCGGAGGCGCTCGCCGAGTGGTTCCCGCAGCATGCGATGTCGATGGATGCGATGCTCGCGATGTATATGACCGAGACGGGGTTCCAGCCGGAGCGCCGCCTGACGCATCACGGCTCGCGGCGGATTTCCTGCTGCAGCCAGGACACGAAATGCTTCGACCTGCGGGCGCGCGGCGGCGTGCGGCGAGACGATGATGAAGTATTCGCGCGTGCCCGCCACGCGGTCCTTGAACGGCGCGACGAGCGCCCCGCTTTTCAGAAAGCGCATGACCAGCGGCGTGCGTCCGAGCGCGACACCTTCGCCTTCGATGGCGGCCTGTATCAACTGGTCGTAATGGCTGTAGCGCGCGATGCCGGCGGGTTTGAGTTCGCCGAGGTGAAACGCGTCCAGCCACTGGCTCCAGCTCAACCACGGCCATTGCCCGGCGGGGTCGTCGTAATGCAGCAGCACGTGGCGCGCGAGATCGGCGGGCTTCTTCAGCGTGCGCGCGCGGTCGCGCAGCAGCGCCGGGCTGCACACCGGAAATACCTCCTCGCCGGTCAGCGCCAGCGCGCCGGCGGGTGCCGCGCGCGGCTCGCAGAAGCGTATCGCGACGTCGATGCGGTCGCGTTCGAGGTTCGACACGTTTCGTTGGTCGCGGCGAGCCGCACGTCGATGCCGGGCTGAAGTTTGCGAAAGCGCGCGAGGCGCGGCACCAGCCACAACGCCGCGAACGATACCGTCGTCGTGACCGTCAGCAGCCGCGCGTCACCGCGCGCGGCAAGGCGCGCCGTCGCGTCTTCGATCTGGCGCATCACCGACTGCGCGGTCACGTACAGCGCATCGCCTTCCGCGGTCAGCTTCAGCGCGCGATTCAACCGCGTGAAAAGTTTCGCGCCGAGATGGTCTTCGAGCGCCTTGATCTGGCGGCTCACCGCGGACTGGGTGACGTGCAGCTCGGCGGCGGCGCGCGTGAAGCTCAGGTGGCGCGCGGCGGCCTCGAAGCCGCGTATGAGGTCGAGCGAAGGCAGGCCGGCGGCGTGTTGTTCGCATGCGTTTAACTCATCCGAATCATGCCCAAATGTCGTTTGTGCGGGCGCCGGCACGGAGCGCAAACTGCACCTGTAGATCGCATCACGGCGCGATCCGAAGCGACCACGGGAGTATACGATGAACATGACTAATTTGCATACGAACTACCAAATGGACCCGCGCGACACCCTGGCGTTGCACGATGCGGGCGGGCGCACCGTGACGTGCGTAAGCGGCAGCATATGGCTGACGATGGAAGGCGATACGCGCGACGTGGTGCTCGAACCCGGCGCATCGTTCACGGTCGACCGCGACGGCCTGACGCTGCTCGCCGCGCAAGAGCCCAGCGTGGTGCAGCTGAGCGCGCCTAACCAGCCGCGCACGTGGTGGGACCGCGTCGTGGAATGTATCGACCAGACCTGGGGCCCGTCTGCAATCCGGCCGCCCCGCAATTGGATGTGTTAACTCACAACGAAAGGGCGTGGCCTACGGCTACGGTGGAGTCACCCAGGAAGAGCGTTCCGTGTGCAGCACGCCGGCGCCAAACCGCAAATTGCGCGTGGCCGGGTAACTCATCCAGCGCGCGCGATCACGCGGACGTTTGCCGCCGCCGCTGACAACGTGCGGGCGCGGCGGCGTGCGCGTTTACTCGCGGAATACGATTGCAAACTTACTCAACGCGTCCTGGATCGGCACGAAGAGGTTGAGATTGGCGCGGCCGGAATCGAGCGCGCGCACGGTGATGCCGATGACCGTTCCCGCGCCATCGAGCAACGGGCCGCCGCTGCTGCCCGGAAGAATCGCCACGTCGCTTTGCAAATACCTGAGGTCGTTGAGCGTGCGATAGCCGCTCAGGACGCCCTTGGTCATGGAGCCGGTAAAAGTGTCTCCCAACGGCGATCCGATCGCGAACACGTCTTCGCCAATGTTGAGTTCGGAGCTGCGGGTAGGTAGCGGTTGGATGGAAATCGGTTCGGTCTTAATGAGCGCGATGTCGCGCGCCTTATCGCTCTTCAAGACCTCGCCCACCAGTTCGCGGTTGGTCACCAGCTTCACCTTGACGAATTTCACGTCGCCGACGACGTGCTGATTGGTCAGCAAGTGGCCATCGGCGCTGATGAAAAATCCGCTGCCGGTGCCGAAGCCGCTGTCGATGGTGGCCACGGCGGCGCGCAGCAGCGTCGCGTTCTTGGAGACGCCGCCGTCGAACGCGCGCCCGCGTTTGATCGCGGTTTCGGCGGGGGCGGATGCGACGGCGATTTCCTCGCCCGTGGCGGTCATGAGCTCGACAAACTTCGGATCGGCAAGCAAATTGCGGGTTGCCGCCGCCATCGCGCGCTCGGCCAGTTCGTCGATCGTGATTTTCTCGGCACTGCTGTTCTGGTAGCTGCCTTCGGTGGTCAGATCGAACGCGACCTTCTGGGTGCGCGGCGAAAACAGCTCCCATTTGATTTCGACGTAAACACCGCCGAGAATGTCGCCGCTCTTGTTGCAGGTGTTCATTTTGATGTTCCTAAGCAGCGCGCCAACGTCGAAATCGGCGGCCTGCTTCTGCGCGCTTTCGAAGACCGACTCGGTTTGCGGCGCCTTGGGATAGCCGGCCTTCGTCATTTCCGCGTGGAAAGCGCGCGTCAGCGTGCGGCCAACGGCGTCGGCGAATCGCTGACTCATCACGTACTGCGACTGCGTGTTGCAAAACCAGCCGACTTGAGCTTCGCCGATTTTCTCGGAACCGAGCATGCTCGACTGGAATTTCTTGAAGATCGCCGTTTTGACATGGGGCTTGTCGGCGACGGATGGCGGCGTTTTTGCCACGACGTCCTTGATCTTCACCGGTTCGGCGCCGACGATACCGGGTGCCGCGATGAGCCCGACCACCGTCACGGTGCAAAGCCAGGATTTCATTTCATCTTTCCCAGACTGAGACTGGTGGGATTATCAGTCCAATGCAGTGGATTCGGCAACCCGACGTGGGAGTGCCTGGCGGCGCGTGGCATTTAGCGTGCGAAGCGGGCGGCGGTGCCCGCGCTTTTCGCGCGCGCGATCAGGCGTTCGGCGTCTTCACTGAGCAGCAAGCGCGCGGCGACGAGCCTGGCGGCGGCTTGCTCCACGCGCTTGACGTAACCGGCGTGGTCGCCGTAGCGCTCCGCGAGCGAAAGGCGCGGATCCGTTAGCCGCTTCGCGCTCGGCGCGCGTTGCCGCGAACGGCTTGTAAGTGCCGTCGCGGTCGCACAGTTCGCCTTCCGGATACGGCGCGCGGTAATAATTCCAGCCGGTATAGGTGGCGAGCGGCACCGCGATGTCGGGCAGCAAAATGCCGGCGATCTCGTTGCCGTCGGCGTCGACCTGCGTCACCAGCGCGCGGTAAGGCCGCGACATGTCCATGTCGGGTTTTACCCAGTCCTTCAGCACGCCGATTTCATTGACGCGGCGCGCGACCACAATTCCCGGAATCGCGGGAAACCGCAGTTGGTCGGGCGTCGTGAACGTGCCGTCCTTAAGATGCGGCGTGCGCGATGTCGGGCGGCGCCTTGCCTTCGCTCGCCCAGTCGTCGAGCGCGACGAGCAGCGCGCGCAATGCCGGCGTCGGGTTGTGCGGATTGCGCGGATTCACGCACGACCCCGGCGTCGAGGTCATCCACGCCTGCCCGCCGTGCTGCGTGCCGGCGATCAGATAGCCGCGCGCATTCGGCGGCAGCGCGACGTCGCTATTGCCGAGCGGGTCGGTGACGAGCAGTGACGCGCCCTTCTGCCAGTACTCGGTCGAGGTGTTGGTCTCCATCCACAGCGGGTCGAAGCCGTCGCCGCGCAGCAGCGCTGCCCGCGCGGTTGGTCACCGGATCGATCATGAGCGCGGTCGAAAACGGAAATTCGTTTTCGGGAAACGCGTGGTCCTCGTGCTGCGTGCCGGTGCGGTTGGGCTGGCCGAATTCGTAATTCAGAAAGACGCCGCCGGCGCCCGCGGTGTGCGCGAGCATGCCGTCGAACACTTTGCGCGTGGATTCGTCCTGGTTGAAGCCGTCCTTCACGTAATCGCGCAGGAAGCGCCCGCTCTGCGAAATGCCGAACGCGAGCGCATGGCGCACGCCCGGTCGCGCCGGATTGGCGGTTCCTTTCGCGTCGGTAGTTTCGTAACGCAGAAACGAAATCAGGTCGCGCGTCGCCGCCAAGCCGATGCCGAGCACGCGCGGATCTTTCGCGGGATAGTGGAATTCGTAGAGCGTGCCGGGCTCCGGCTGCGTGCCCGGCGGGCAGCAGCTCGATTTCGCGCGCATTCACGTAGGCCCAGCCCGCTGCCGGCATGTCGCGCCGCGCGTCGGTTTCATTGCGGCGCACGGTGAGTTTCGCCTGCGCCGGGTCGAGGTTCGCCGCGTCGTAGGATAGACGCAGAGACTCGCTGCGCGGTCCCGCCGCGCCTCCGGCGGAATCGATCGCGGTTGCGCGTGCCGCTCACGAATTCATCGCGGATCACGCGCACGATCGCGGCACCGTCGTCGGTCGCAATCACCGGCTTCATCGCCATGCCGTTGTTGCGGCGCGGCGCGTCCGGATCCCAGCCGCTCCAGACCAGCGTATAGCCCAGGCGGAAGAGCAGGCCGTTGCCCGCGTCTTCGGGCGTCTTCGGATCGTTGCCGGCGGCGACCGACGCGGTCGTCGCATCCATCAGGCGTAAGTGTATGAACTTGCGGCCGCGGTTGGTGACGTCGTAGAGGATCTTGCGGTTGCCGCGCGCGGCATCCAGCGGGCGCAGCAGGAAGAAATCGGCTTCGTACTCGACGAGGCCGCGCGCGTTGCGCGGCGCTTTGTCGAGATTGACGATGACCTTGTTGCGCGCGTCCGCGGGATCGAGTTCGCCCCTGAACGTGCCGCGCACGCGTTCGTACGCGCCGGTATCGCCGAATTTCGCGCCATCGGCGAACGGCTCGACGGCGGCGATATCGACTTGCGTCACGCGCGCGCCGGCGGGCGCCGCCACTATGACGGCCGCGCATAGCGCGGCAACCAGCGGAAGATTGCGGGACACCGAAACGGCGTTTACTTGAGGTTGGGCAGGTTGAGCAGCAGCATGTCGAGCTTGTCGATCAAGAGCGCGTATTCGTCCTTGCCGCCCAACTGCTCGAGACCGCCGATGATGCGGGCTTTCAATTCGGCGGCCTGCAGGCCGTCCGTGCCGGTCAGCAGTTTCGCCACCGCGGGCAGATCGGCGGCCGCCGCAAAACTCCGGCACTCCGCCAGCATGGCGTCGATTTCCGCGCGGTTCATGGTGGTGCTGAACTTCATCGTTGCATCGAAACTCATGACGGCTCCCCCGGGTTGTTTTTTGATAGACGCGAGGTCGAGAGATTACGCCGGAAAGGCGCTCGGCGACAAGGGGCGATGGTGAGTCGACGCGCCGGCGCGCATTCCGCTATGATTGCGGCCTTTCCCATTGCGCAGAACACCCATGGCCCAATACGTTTACACGATGCAGCGCGTCGGCAAGGTCGTGCCGCCCAAGCGCCAGATTCTCAAGGACATTTCGCTGTCGTTCTTTCCCGGCGCCAAGATCGGCGTGCTGGGGCTCAACGGCTCGGGCAAATCGAGCCTGCTGAAGATCATGGCGGGCGAGGACAAGAACTTCGACGGCGAGGCGGTCCCGATGCCCAACATGCGCATCGGCTTCCTGCCGCAGGAGCCGCAGCTCGATCCGGACAAGACCGTGCGCGAAACGGTCGAGGAGGGGCTCGGCGAAATCAGCGAGGCGAAAAAGAAGCTCGACGAAATCTACGCGGCCTACGCCGAGCCCGATGCCGACTTCGACAAGCTCGCCACCGATCAGGCCAAGTACGAGGCGGTCATCGCGGCGGCGGGCGGCGACACCGAGCACCAGCTCGAAATCGCCGCCGACGCGCTGCGCCTGCCGCCGTGGGACGCGAAGATCAAGCCGCTGTCGGGCGGCGAGAAGCGCCGCGTCGCGCTGTGCCGCCTGTTGCTGTCCAAGCCCGACATGCTGCTGCTCGACGAGCCGACCAACCACCTCGACGCCGAAAGCGTCGAGTGGCTCGAGCAGTTCCTGCAGAAATTTCCCGGCACCGTCGTCGCCGTGACGCACGATCGCTACTTTCTCGACAACGCGGCGGAATGGATACTCGAACTCGACCGCGGCCACGGCATCCCGTGGAAAGGCAATTACAGCTCGTGGCTCGAGCAGAAGGACGAGCGCCTGACGCAGGAAGAAGCGACCGAGTCGGCGCGCCAGAAGACGATCAAGCGCGAACTCGAGTGGGTGCGGCAGAACGCGAAGGGACGCCAGGCGAAGAGCAAGGCGCGGCTCGCGCGCTTCGAGGAACTGTCTTCGCACGAATACCAGAAGCGCAACGAGACGCAGGAAATTTTCATTCCGGTCGCCGACCGCCTCGGCGACAGCGTGATCGAATTCAAGGGCGTGAGCAAAGGCTACGGCGACCGCCTGCTGATCGACGATCTCTCGTTCGTGGTGCCGCCCGGCGCGATCGTCGGCATCATCGGGCCCAACGGCGCCGGCAAGTCGACGCTCTTTCGCATGATCACCGGCAAGGAAAAACCCGGCAAGGGCGAAGTCGCGATCGGCAAGAGCGGTGAAGCTGGCGGTGGTCGACCAGTCGCGCGACGAGCTCGAAGGCGACAAGACCGTGTTCGATTTCATCTCGGGCGGCTCCGACATGCTGAACGTCGGCAAGTTCGAAATGCCGTCGCGCGCCTACCTCGGCCGCTTCAACTTCAAGGGCACCGACCAGAGCAAGAAAGTCGGCAACCTGTCGGGCGGCGAGCGCGGGCGGCTGCATCTCGCGACGACGCTGATCGAGGGCGGCAACGTGCTGCTGCTCGACGAGCCGTCGAACGATCTCGACGTCGAAACGCTGCGCGCGCTCGAAGACGCGCTGCTCGAATTCGCCGGCAGCATCCTCGTCATCTCGCACGACCGCTGGTTCCTCGACCGCATCGCCACCCACATCCTCGCGGCCGAAGGCGATTCGAAGTGGACGTTCTTCAACGGCAACTACCAGGAATACGAAGCCGACAAGAAAAAACGCCTCGGCGAAGAAGGCGCCAAGCCCAAGCGCATCCGCTTCAAGCCGCTGAAGTAACGGCCGCGCTATTTCGACGACTGGATCGTCGCGGCCTGCAGCCGCTGGGCGAGGAGTTTCAGCAGCGACAGGCCGAACGCCGGATTGGTCTGCACCAGTTCGAGAAACTGCTTGCGGTTGACCGCCATCAGCGCGCAGTCGGTCTCGGCGACCGCATTGGCCGCGCGCGTCGCGCGATCGACCAGCGCCATTTCGCCGAACACGCCGCCGACGCCGACACGCTCGAGCGTCCGGCCGTCAGCCGTGATCGCGACGCGGCCTTCGCGCGGCAGATACATCAGCACGCCGGTCTCGCCGGCGTTGATGATCGTCTGACCGGTCGCGTACTCGCAACAACTCCGGATTGCCGAGTTCGCGCGCGATCTCGTCGAGCGTTTCGTCGTCGAACACGCGGCGCTCGTCGCCGGCGACGTTGTCGGGAAGCGCCTTCATCATCGTCAGGCGCGCGAGCGTCAGCCGCAGGCGGTCGATCATGATGCTCATCAGCATCAGCGCGAAACCGGGGTTTTGCTGGATCGCTTTCTGGAACTGGCCGCCGTCGAGCGCGATCACGCGGCACGCGGTTTTCGCCGTGGCGGTGGCGCTGCGCGGCGAATTGGTGATCGTCGCCATTTCGCCGAAGATTTCCCCGGCTTTGACGGTGTCGATCGACTTGCCGCCGACGCTGAGGACAACCGCGCCTTCGAGCAGCAGGTACATGCGATCGTCGGCGGAAAAGAAGCCGCGTTGCTGGCGCTCGACGAAAAACGTCGTGCCGGGCGCGACACTTTCGGCGACGCCCGCGGCTTCGAAAAACGCGGCCGCCGCCGCCGGATCGTAGATCGGGCTTTGCGAAGGCTTGGTAAAGTCGAGAGTTTCCATGGCGTTGAACTAGGTTAATGCGCAGTCGCGCGCGGCGGCCGCGCTGCTACGGACATTCGGGAGTCGATGATAGCGCGTTTTCAATGCGGCGGCTTTGGGTCCCCGGCGGTGCGAAAATTCTCCCGGTCAGATCCCGCAGGGTAGCATCCGTCACCCTCTCGCCTCAACCAGCTCCCGCGGCGCCGCCGGCAGGCATGCGCGCGGACGAGGCGGCAAACGGCGGTGAACGCTGCGGCTTATCGGCTCACCGCTTGCATCTTTTTATCGGGATGATCGGCGCTCATCACGGCGCGGAACACGAGCACCGGAATCGACGCGCGGTGCAATACCCGGCTTGCTTCGCTGCCCATGATCAGGGACACCAGACCTTTGCGATTGCGCGACGTCATCACGATCAGGTCGCAGTGGCGCCGTTGGCGGTGTTGATGATGGCGTCGAACGGCTGGGAGTTGGTCGCGATCTCGGTATCGCAGGGCACGCCCTGCGCCGTCGCCGTCTTTCTTGACAAAAGCCAGAAAGCTTTCGGCGCGCGCGCGCGCCTCCTCGTCCATTTTCCCCGGCAGCGCGGGATCGAAAGCGCTGTCTTCCGCGATCGTCAGGCGGTAATCCGGCACGACGTGTATGCCGGTGACCCGGGCGCCGCAAAGTTTGGCGAGTTCGATACCGCGCTCGATGGCTCTTTCCGAATGATCAGACCCGTCCGTCGGCATCAGTATATGTTTGAACATGGCTCCTCCCTCGACTGTGCGTTCACATTAGACGCTAATTATGTCCGGCAGCGCCAGCGGTTTCACGCGTACGGCTCAGTGCGCCGCCGCCCCCCAGCATCAGGCCGTTGACCCAGAACACGGCCGGCAGTCCGAACGCCGAGCCGATGAAGCCGAAAATGACCGGGCCGACCACGCGCGTGAGATGGTTGACCGTCATGCGCAAGCCCAGGGCCTCCCCTGAGCGGCCCGCCGCGGAATTGCTGAACATCTGCATGGTGACGATCGGCTGGCCGCAGCCCATGCCGAGCCCATACGCAAACGCCACCAGCGCAAGCAGCGTGCTGCTCGTGAAGAAAGGCAGCAGCGCGAAGCTGGCCGCCCCGGCGAAGAACGCGCCGGCCAGCACTTTGTCTTCCCTGAACTTTGCGATCAGTCGCGGCAGCACCAGCCGCACCACGAACGCGGCGGCGGAATTCATCGCCAGCACGACGCCGATGGCGGAAGCCGACAGGCCGACGCCATGCGCGTAAACCGGCAGATAGAACTGAAAGAGGTCCTGGCCCGTTTGCAGCAGGCTGCTGGTGGCCAGCGTTTTGCCCACGCCCTTCGTCGCGAGCATGGTCGCGTATGCCGCCGCCCGCGTGCCTCGACGCGGCCCGTGCCGCCCGGCAGCGCATCGCCCCATACGGCCAGCATGGCCAGCGGCATGAGCGCCAGCAGCGCGGGCGGCAGGCAGGAAGCGGCGTAACCCAGATGCTCGATCGAAAATCCGGCGATGAGCGGGCCGGCGAGACTGCCGACGGAATTGGTCAGACTGTAATTGCTGAAGTTCCGCGTGCGATTTTGCGGCGTGCTCACAAGCCCGACCACGTTCTGCAGCGAGACGTTGTAGATCGACGAGCGACAGCCCGTTCATCGCCGCCGCGACGAAAATCGCGGGCAGCCCGGCAAAGAAATACGGAATCAGTATGCCCAGCCCGCCGCCCAGCGCGCCCAGCATGAGCAGCCAGCGCGAGCCGAAGCGGTCGGCGAGTTTACCGGCGGGCCATGAAAGCAGCGCGGGAAACGCCGAAAAAGTCGCGGCGAGCAGTCCGACCAGTGCGCGGCTGGGCGCCGAGCTGGAGCGCATACAGCGTGAGCACCACGCGGCCCGCGCGCATGCTGCTCATGTTGAACAATGCCAGAACCAGCGCGAAATTGATGGACATCGCGTGAGTCTAACGAAATTTTCCGGGGGCAGCCCGGGCGCTGGCTACTTTTCTTGCGCGGCCAAGAAAACCAGGACACGGCCGCCCCTGGTGAGCCGTCCCCTTGCGGGATTCCCTGTGTTACGCTAAGCCCGTGAAAAAACCCCCGCGCGCCGGAATGCGGGGAAAGCCTCGACGCTTTAGGGGGGAGTTCCAGCTGCTTCCCTTGTGCATCCCGCTACACTGGACGAAAATTGTGTCTACGCGCCTGGCGTGGCCGCCGCGATCCGCGGTTTCAATTCCCCGGCATGCCGTTGGCGCGCGCAGATATTCAGGATGGCAGGCGATACGATAACGCCAGCCGCAATCGTGGTCCATTCGAGGTGCAAACGATGAGCAATCTAGGCACGCGCGACCGTCTCATGCTGCTGCTGGTCGTGGCGGCGATTCCCGCGCTGGCGTTGACCATGTACAACAGCCTCGCGCAGCGCGCGGCGGCCGAATCGCAGGCGCGGCAGGAGATCGCAAATCTCGCCCGCATCGGCGCCCAGCAGCAGGCGCAGATCATGGATGGCGCAAAACAGCTGCTGATCGGATTTTCGCTGATTCCCCCGGAATTGCGCGACGACCGCGCGCGCTGCGGCGAATACGTGCGGCAAGTGCTGCAGAAAACCGCCCGCTTGTATTTTTCGATGGGACTTTACGGGCGCAACGGCGAAGTTCAATGTATCGGCACTCTCCCCGATCGCACCGCACAGAGGGCGCTCGAAAGCGGACAGCTATCGATCGGCGAGTATCCGCAGGCGTCTGTCGCGAAACCGGAAGGGTTCACGCTGAGTTATCCCATCGTTGACGCGCAACGGGGTACAACCGACGTGGCATTCGCGGTCCTGAACGTGCCGGAGTTCGGCGAGCTGGCCACGAAAGTGCCGTTGCCGGACGCCGCTGTTCTGACCGTCACCGACCGCAACGGCGTCGTGCTGGCACGCAATCCCCGCGGCACCGAAATCATCGGCCGCAAACTCGACCCATCGCAGGTCCCGGAAAAACTGCTGGCGGGCAGGAACGGCGTTTTTATCGGCAGCGGCGCGGACGGCGCGCCGCAGTTGTTCGCCTACGACAGCGTGTCCGAAACCGGCGGCGGCGCGGCCGCGTTGCGGGTCCTGGTCGGCATGCCGCTGAGCGTCATTTATGCCGAGGCAAACGAGACGCTGATTCGAACCCTGGCGGGCGTCATGCTGGTGACCCTGCTGTTGTTGGTCGGCGTGTGGACCGGCGTGGAGCGTTATTTCCTGCGGAACGTGCGCACGCTGCTCAATGCCGCCAACCGGATACGCACCGGTGACCTGACCGCGCGAACGGGCATGCGTTATGGCAACGAAGAACTCAGCCAGATCGGAAAAGCCTTTGACGAGATGGCGGATACATTGCGCGAAAGACAAAAACGCATCGACAGTTCGATCGCGACCCTTCACGAGCAATCCGTTACCGACGCGCTGACCAAGTTGCACAACCGGCGTTTCCTGTACGAAATCCTGCCGCGCGAGATCGTGCGCGCGAAGCGTAACGGGACCACGATCGGGGTGGTTTTGCTCGACCTCGACGATTTCAAGCGCATCAACGATACCTACGGACACGAAGCCGGCGATATGGCCCTGCGTTGGGTCGGCACCGTGCTCTTGAAAACCGTGCGCGGCAGCGACGTCGTGTGCCGCCACGGCGGCGAGGAGTTTTGCATTGCGCTGCCCGACGCCTCGCAGGAAAGCGCGCGGGCCAAGGCCGAGGAAATCCGGCTGGAACTGGAGCGGCTCAATTTCGAATATTGCGGCAGGCCGCTCAAGATCACCGCTTCCTTCGGGGTGGCGACTTATCCGGAACACGGCACGGATGCCGACACTTTGCTGCGCTTGGCGGACGAGGCGCTGTACAAGGCCAAGAACTCCGGCCGCAACAGGGTCGTGGTCTACGCCAGGGATGCCGGGCTCAGGAAGGTCCGCGTGGCGGCGACGGCGACGGAGCGCGTTTCTGACGCACCGGTTGCGGCCGTGCCGATGGCCGCCGTTGTCAGCGATTTCAAGGCGGGCAGCCCGGGCCGCAGGACGCAGAATCCGCCTCTGCGCCCGGTGGAAACCGGCGACACGTCCGACCGGCCGGCCGCGCTCCAAGGCCTCACCGGCGGCATCGTGGGCAGGGAATTTCCGCTGGTCAAACCCGCCACCACGATCGGAATACCGGGCAATGAGGTCGCGGTTGTCACCCGCACATCGCAGGGCTATTTCATCACGCACGTCGAGGGACCCAAGTTCCCCGTCGTTAACGGCAGCACGATCGAAACGCGCGCCTGCCGCCTCAAAGACCGCGACGTGATCGAGGTGGCCGGAGTCAAATTGGCGTTTTACTTTCAAGTAGCGCAGGCGGCGGAACGTGGGTTTTTGGGTAGCGGGACGACGGTTGCCCTGGGTAAACCGTAGTCCGTCCCCGATTGTGCGAAAGAACGCCTACCCGCTTGCGAGGGGGAGAGCGCGTGCAGCACGCGCGGGGGCAATAGGATGGGGGCACTGGACACCGGCTTCCGCCGGTGTGACGTCCTTAATCAGAGTTTCCTTAAGTAAAGAGGAGAAACAGCATGATGACGAAATCGCTGCCGGTCGCGGCGCGCGTGTTGCTGCTGGCGCTGGCGTGGGCCGGCCTTCCGGTTCACGCGCAAACTTTTCCGGCGCGGCCCGTGCGCATCGTGGTGCCGTTCCCGCCCGGCGGCACCTCCGACATCCTCGCGCGCTCGATCGGCCAGAAGCTCACCGAGGAATGGGGCCAGCCGGTGCTGACGGACAACCGTCCGGGCGCGGCCGGCAACATCGCCTCCGAGAACGTGGCGAAATCGAAACCCGACGGCTACACGCTGTACATCAACACCGTCGGCACGCACGCGATCAACCCGGCGATCTACGCCAAGCTCGCGTTCGATCCGCTCAATGATTTCACGCGCCATCACCAATCTCGTGAACCTGCCGAGCGTGCTGCTGGTGCATCCGTCGGTGCCGGTGAAGAATGTGAAGGAGTTGATCGCGCTCGCCAAAAAACGCCCGGGCGCGCTGCAATACAGCTCGGCCGGCAGCGGCGCGCAGCCGCACCTCACCGCCGAAATGTTCAAGACGATGGCCGGCATCAATCTGCTGCACGTGCCGTACAAGGGCGCGGGGCCGCAGATGATCGGCATACTCTCCGGCGAAGTCGCGCTGACGTTCGCCACCGCGCCGTCGGGCGTGCCCTATGTGAAAAGCGGCCAGTTGCGCGCGCTCGGCGTCACCAGCGCGAATCGCATCCCGGCGCTGCCCGACGTGCCGACCGTCGCCGAGGGCGGCGTGCCCGGTTACCTGGCGGTCGGCTGGAACGGCCTTATCGCGCCGGCCGCGCTCCCCGCGCCGCTCCTCGACAAAATCCACGACGCCGTCGTGAGAATCGTGCGCACGCCCGAAATCAACGCGCGGCTCGTCGACCTCGGCGCCGAACCCGCGCTCTCGACGCCGGCCGAATTCGCCGCGCTCATGAAAGCCGAAATCGTGAAGTGGGCGAAAGTCGTGAAGGAATCGGGCGCGAAGCTGGATTGAAAATCGCGGTGAAGCGGACGCCGTCGATCGATACGCTTTAGGACTGCAGCGGCGGGCTGTTCGGCGCACGCCGGATTTTGTAATTCAACATGACCAGCAGCAGCACGAGCAGCGCCGCGCCGCCGTTGTGTATCACCGCCAGCGCGAGGGGAAAATTCAGGTAGACGGTCAGCACACCGGTCGCGAATTGCAGCGCGATCCCGGCCGCGAGCCAGCGCGCGGTTTTTTGCAACCCGCCGATTTTGCCGGATTGGAGCGCCACCCACGCAACCAGCGCGGTCACGACAACGGCGAAGGCGCGGTGCGTCCAGTGGATCGCGGTCAATGCCAAGGACGGCAGGGACTCGCCGCCGGCGGTCATGCCCAGATCGCGCCATAGCGTGAAACCGTTGGCGAAATCCATGTGCGGCATCAGCGCGCCCTGGCACAGCAGGAAATCCGCGCAAGCCATCACTGCGTAGTTGGTGCTGACCCAACCGCCGAGCGCGACCTGGATTGCCAGCACGATGAACGCCAGGGCCGCTGACAGGCGCAGCGCGGCGGTCGTCGGCGACACCGGCGGGTGATCGCTGCGGCGCGCGCCGAACCAGGTCAGTAGCGCCAGCAACGCCATGCCCAGCAAGAGATGTATGGTCACGATGGCCGGCTGCAATTTCATGGTGACCGTCCATGCGCCGAAAGCTCCTTGCAGGCAAACGAACGCAAACAGCAGGGTTGGAAACACCAGCGCCGATTTTCCTTCCGTGCGGCGCGATTGCAGCCATTTACGCCAAGCGATCAACATGAGCGCAACGATCAACACACCGATACCGATGGCCAGGTAGCGATGAATCATTTCGATCCATGCCTTCATGACGGTTACCGGACCCGTCGGCATCGCGGCTTCGGCGGCGCTGATGTCCGCGTGCGCATGCACCGGGTTGGAATGTCCGTAGCATCCGGGCCAGTCCGGGCAACCGAGGCCGGAATCCGTCAGCCGCGTGAATGCACCAAACATGATCAGGTCGAACGTGAGAAACAGCGTGACCCAAATCAGCTTGCGGTATTTATCGGCATCGTTCGATGCCCAGACTATTGCCAGCGGCAACAACGCCGCCAGCATTCCCAAAGCAGCAAGCTGGAACAACATGATGTGCGCCTTGTATCCGGCCGTTGAGTCCACCCGCACGCGACGATACGGCCGGGTCCTGAACGATCAGTCTATTATATTTGAAGACCCGGCCCGGTCATTTCGCTTCAGGATGTGGAAGAAGTTGAGCGGAGATGCGAAGGTCGTCAAGGAATCGGGCGCGAAGCTCGATTGAGAATTACGATCTTTCCGAGGGGCGCCCCTGGCGCGAGCGCCGGCGAATCCGGCCCTTTGCAAACTGCGTATTATCAGTTATTGAGCCGCACATGGTGCGCGAAATTTGCGCAATCCTCATCGGTCTTGAGTCCCGCGGCGCGTATGCCGTGCGCGGCAAGCGCTTCGTCCTGCTCCTGGGTATCTCCGGTGACGCCCACGGCGCCCAGCAATTCGCCGTCTGCGGCGCGAATCAGCATGCCGCCCCCCTCGGCGAAAATTTTGTCCTGCGATGCCTTGAACAGAAACTCCATGAACTGCGGCCGCTCTTCGGCGCGCACACGCACCAGGCTCGATGAGCGCCCCAGCGCGAGCGCGGCGTAGGCCTTGCCCATCGCCATCTCGAAGCGCATCATCGCCGAGTCGTCTTCCTTCCTGAATGCTTTGACGATCGCGCCGGGCTCGACCACCACCACTGATATCGGACGGCAATCCAGTTCGCGCGCGCGCGCAATGACGGCATCGATAATCCTGTCGGCCTGCGCCAGCGTAATCACGGCCACGCTCTTCTCCCCGGTTACGGGAATTATAGTCTGGCGCCAAATGTTGCAGTGCGTCCTCTACAATGCGCATGGGGCGGGGGACCAACATGGGTAAATTGAGAACACGTACGCGGTTGCTGATCGCGGTGGCGGGGGCGCTGGCAACGCCGCTGATGTGGGCGGCGGAAAGCTATCCCACGAAGCCGGTGCGCTTTGTGGTCGGCTTCGCGCCCGGCGGCGCCAACGATCTGGTGGCGCGCGTGGTGGCCGTGAAACTGGGGCCGCGCCTGGGCCAGCAGGTGGTAGTGGACAATCGCGCGGGCGCCGGCGGCAACATCGCGCACGACGTCGTCGCCAAGGCCGCGCCGGATGGCTACACCATGGTGCTGGCGTCGGTGGCCTCGCTCGCCATGAGCCCCGGGCTGCTGGGTAAATTGCCATTCGATCCGGTCAACGATTTTTCGCCGGTGGTACAACTGGTCGATGTGATCAGCCTGTTATCAGTACATCCTTCAAGCGCGTCCAGAACGCTCGCGGATTTCGTGGCGCGCGCCAAGCAGCAGCCCGCCATGATCAATGTCGCCAACCCGGGCACCGGCAGCATCGCCCACCTGGCATTCGAGTTGTTCAAAGTCACGGCGGGCATACGCGTGGTCAACGTGCCCTACAAGGGCGGCGGTCCGGCGGTAATCGACGTCATTGCGGGGCAGGTTGAGGCGTTGGCGGGCGTGATATCGACCGGTGCGCCGCATGTGAAGGCGGGCAAACTGCGCGGCCTTGGCGTCACCAGTCTCAAGCGCTCGCCGATATTGCCGGACGTGCCGACCATCGCGGAAGGCGGCTATCCAGGATTCGAAGCGAGCGGCTGGCTGGGCATCGCGTTCCCGGCGAAAACGCCGGCCGCGATTGTCGAGCGCATGCACAAGGAGGCCGTCGCCGCGATCGCGGCGCCCGACGCGCGTGAGCAACTCCAGAACGCCGGGCTGGAACCGGCGGTGAAAGATACCGCGGCATTTCGCAGCTATATCAAGTCCGAACTCGCGAAATGGACGAAGCTGATCAAGGACGCGGGGATCAAGGCGGATTGATGCTAGGCGCGACCCCGGCGCACGCACTGAATAAACCAGCCCCGCGATCAGATGTTCTTCATTCCGTGAGGCCTGTGTACAGATTTTCCGCGTTCACGCGGACGTGATAAAACCGTTGTTAATGACCCCTTTCTTGGAATTTACCGCGTTCAGCCTACGGCGGGAAACGTCATTTTGCGGGTGACGGGATTCACATAGCCGCCCCACAGGACCATCACCCGGTTCCGGTGCGGGTCGCCGCACACCACGATGTGGATCAGGTCGGGACTCGGCAGTATGCGCACCAGATCGTCCGGGCCGACCAGGTATTCCGGCGGATAGATTCCGCGGTCCACGGCATCGCGTATCGTGAACGCCTCGGAGTGGCCGTACTTGAGCAGAAACTCAAGTTCGCGAAACGTGACCCGCGCATGTTCGTAAATATATTCGCGGATTTTTTGTTTCGTGTAGCCCGCGGCGGCCAGCGATTTGGCAACGGGCGGCGCGATCAGGATGGTCACCATGTTTCTGAACCCGTTGGGGCCGCGCTCCGCCAGGCGCGCAAGGCAGGGCTTCTTGGTCAGCTCGATGCTCAGGAACTCGAGCGCAGTCTCCGCCGCCGTCTTGTCGGGCGTGCCGTAAATCGCCGGGGCCCAGCCCCACGTCACGCTCGCGCAGGCCGTCACCGTGCTGTCTTCTTTTTTGAAGCCGTGCTCGACGTGGAAAGGCTCCCACGGATTCTCCGCGTCGTTTTCGGCGAGCGTGAAACTCTGCGGGTAACCGAACGTCCCCATGTAATTGCGGCCCGGCTTGTAGCCGGCGATGTTTTTGACGATGAGGCCCAGCGCGCGCCCGATTGACGGATTGGCGCCTTTCGAAATCAGATGCGCGCCGCTCTCGATGCCCATTTTTTTGACGGCGGGCCCGTTGACGAGCAGATAGGGAAACACGCCCCACGTCGTGCCGATATTGGCGAGGTTGTAGGTGTTGTCCGCAATCGCCTCGACCAGCGCGATCAAGAGCGGCATGCATTCCGGGCTGCATCCCGCCATCACGGCGTTGGCCGCGATATTCCATGGCGTCGCGGCGAGGTTGGCCTGCGGCAGGACGGCGATTTGTTCGTCCGGCGCGCGGTCGGTGTGTTTCAGGAACGCTTCGACGCGCTCCGCGCGTCGGCGGGATGATCGGCAGCTCGTCCGTCCATCCCTGATTCCTGAAGTACTCGTTGACGTCCTCGAAGCTGCCTTCATAGATGATTTCACTCGCGCTGCGCGCAACACCGGGTGCCGTGCCGCTGCCGCCGTCGCGCGGCTTCGTCAAATGATCGACGATGCGATCGAAGAGAACGTTCTCCACATTCTTGACGACGAGCTCTTCGGGATGCACGCCCACCGCGCCCGGATACTCGCCTATCCTGCAGATCGGCCATGCCTTCGGCCTTCGCCACCGCGCGGGCTATGGTCGTGAATCCCGTCGTGGTGATCACGACACTGGGGATGCCCGCTTTTTCCGCTTCTACCGCCGGCCTCACCGAGGACGGAGTGCAGGTCCCTCAACCGCCGTTGCCGGTGATGATCGCATCAACACCTTTGTCCTTGGCCAGCGCGGCGATTTCCTTCGCGATTCTTTTCTGCGTTTCCGCGTCGCCGCCCACGTAGACGATGGGAAATTCGGTGAACGGAATGATTTTCACGTCCTTGAATTTTTCCTTGAACAAGCGGCGATAGGTTTGAAACATCAGCTCGCCCTTGAAGTGGTTGTTGTACACCTCGCCGATGGTCTTGCCGTCGAGCGTGTCGAGGTGCGCGGGCGACGTTCCTCGTCGCGCCCAGCGGCAGGCCTTCGGGGCTGATCACGCCGATGGTTTCTTTCATTGCATTCTCCTGATGGCGTAGCGATTCACGCAGGCTGCGACTGTATCACTTTTCGGATTTTCCCCGGGGGCAGCCCGGGAGCTGGTTACCTTCTTTTGCACGGCCAAAAGAAGCTAACGGAAGAAAAGGCCGCCCCGGTGAACCGCGCCTGCGCGTTC
>CAVZWF010000011.1:0-421955 GCA_963778865.1 uncultured beta proteobacterium
CTGCCCGATCAGGCGCTCCGTCTGATTTGCGAGGGGCCGTGCTACAACGAATTCTTGACGCGGGGCGACAGTCGAGCGGAAAAATGGCAGGCGGACGCACGGTCAGGGCGCGCAGCATCGGATGATATCGGAAGGGGACAAGCTGTGGCGCCACGTCGAAGTACGGTGGTCATCGACGGACCGCTCGCATTCCAAATGCGGCGGCTGGCGGCGGCGCTGCAACGGGGAATGCGGACTTTTAGATCGTCGGCCTTCCTGAACTTGCAGCGCACCTGGCCGGCGGAATTCACCTTTCCGGCACCCAAGAAGTTGACTCTGAACCCGCGATCCAGGTGTCTCTTGACGAAGGCCGTTTTGAAGAACTGGATAGCGTGCGTCATCTGCCGGGCATGACCCGCGCGGTTGCGTAAGCTTGCGCCGGGCATGGAACGCGGCCGTCGAACTGGCTGAGGTCGCTCGGCGTGTCGGCGCGCCGCGCATTGCGGACTTGGCGACGATCGCGCTGAAGCAATCTGCGAGCGCGTCGTCAGCGGTGAAAGCCTCAGGGCCATCTGTGCCGATCCCGCGATGCCGGCCAGAGCCACGGTATTCCGCTGGCTCGCCAGCAATCAGGAATTTCGCCAGCTGTCGTGGACCGGGACCGAAGTCGTCTACTCCAATTGATGTTTCCCGCTTTTGGACCCCGACCGGACATTGCAATCGGGCGCTCTCCACGCGACCATTGCCGACGTGATGAGGCTTCTTGAGCGCGAATTGGAACTGGCGACCGTCCGCGCGTTCGTCCGCCGTGGCGGAGTCTTAGTCGTTGAAGGTCGCGCCGGCATGGGCAAAACGGCGATCCTCGACGCCACGTGCATCGCGGCGCAGAGGGTCGGGCGTCTGGTTCTTCGGGCGCGCGGCTCCGATTTGGAAAGCGACTTTGCATTTGGCATCGCCCGGCAGCTCTTAGAACGCTGGTGCACTGACACGAGCTCCGACGAAAGAGCTGCGCTGTTCGCGGGGTCGGCTGGCGCCGCGAAGGCGCTGGTAATGCCCCGCGACTCGGGTCGGAAGGAGGAAGACACGTCGTTTGCCCTTGTGCATGGGCTCTACTGGCTTGTGGTCAATCTTGCGACGCGCCGGCCGATTTTGCTCGCCGTAGACGATGCACATTGGGGCGATGATGCGTCGCTTCGCTGGCTCGCCTACCTTGCAGCGCGTCTCGATGGGATTGAGGCTTCACTCGTCGTGTCATTGCGCCCCCATGAACCGCGGTCGCAGGGCCGGCCTCTTCAAGCGGTGCGCGCCGCGGCCAGCGCAACCGTGCGTCCGGATCTGCTGAGCGAGCAAGCAGTCGCGGCCATCGCTCACAAGATGTTGGGGATTGCCGTAGAGGGCGATGTGTGTGCCAGCATTCATCGTGCCACCGGCGGCAACCCGTTCTACGTTCTGGAGCTGGTTCGGGGACTGAAGCGCGCCGATCATCCGATGGGAGAACGGGTGATTGAGGACGCCGTTAGCCGCGGCGACCTCGACGGCGTTGCCCTGCAGCTTGGCGCGCGCCTGCGTAATCTCAGTCCGCACGCGCTTCGCCTAGCTCAGGCCATCGCGATTCTCGGCGATGGCTGCGAGCTTCGCCACGCAGCAGCGATCTCGCAAACGCAAATCGCTGACGCCGTCTCTCTGGCGACGGAACTGGTCCGCCTCGATGTCCTCGGCGAGGATCGGCCGCCGCGATTCATCCATCCTATCGTCCAGTATGCCGTTCTCCAGACGCTATCGAGTGCGGAGCACAATGCAGCACATCGCGCGGCGGCCGGCGTGCTGTACGCTGAGCGTCTATCCCCCGGGAGAATTGCAGCGCACGTGAAAAGGCTGCGCGCTGTCGGCGACCCCTGGGCCGTGGAGCGCCTGTGTGAGGGGGCGCGCGCGGCGCTCGAGAACGGCGCGCCGGCCACCGCGGCTGACTTGCTCGAGCGGGCACTTGCCGAGCCGCCACCAGCCGAGGTCCGCGTCGAAGTACTTCGCTCAGCGGCGCGGGCGGAGCTGCTGGCCGGGAGGGCGTTTGCATGCCAGCGACTCGAAGAAGCCGTAAGGAGTACCAAAGGCCGCCTAAAAGCAGAGCTCGCTTCGGAGCTCGCCCAGACCTACGCAACGCTATTCCGCTGGGCCGACGCGGTAGAAGTGCTCGAACGAACACTGGGCTCGCTCGGCAAAACCCATCGATCGTTCGCCGCGCATCTGCAAAGTCAATTGGTTGCTGCCGGTTTGCAGGATGCGCGCGTTGCGGCGCGGGCATTGCAGGCAATGAAGCGGATGTCCCGTCGCCGATTGTCTGGATCACCCGCCGCCAGCCTAGCGCTCGCACAGGGCATGGTGGCGATCTTCACTGGTCAGCCTGCGGACGAAGCTGCCCGGCCGCTAGAACGTGCGTTGACCAGTATGGGCCCCCCAAACGAAAACTGGGATACGCTGGCAGCACTGTGGTGGTGTCTGCTGACGGCAGAGCGATTTGACGTAGTGGCGGACGCCGTTGAATCAGCACGTGAGCGAGCCGACCGCTCGGGTAGCTCGCGCGGGCTGGTGGCGGTCTACAGCACCCTGGGACTGCTGAACTTTCGCCTCGGCGCTCTTCCTGAGGCGGATACGGCCGCGCGCATTGCGCTGCAGGTCGTGCAGGAAGGGGACTTTGCGCCTGGGCTGGCATTTGCGGCGACCGTCCTCGCGGATGTAGCGGTGGCCAGCGGCCAGCTCGACGAAGCTCAAGCGCTGCTCGATCTGCTGCCTCAGGGCAGCCTGCCGCCCGGTGTTGGCACCGTGCTGATCCCTGCGGGGCGTGGGCGGCTGCGGCTCGCTCAAGGACGTGCTGACGAAGCGCTGGCGGAATTCGAAGCCTGCATGGCGATCTGGCGACCCGACGTATGGGGCATGGAGATGCGCGATGTCGGTTATGTCCACGCGCGCTCAGGCGCCGCGCAAGCGCTGCTGGCCCTCGGGGACACGCGCCGCGCTCGTGAACTGGCGGAGGCCGAGCTTGCCGACGTTCGGCGGTTCGGCGGCCGGCGGGCTCTCGGCGTGGCGCTGCGTGTCAGCGGGCTCGCGCGCGGCGGTACGGAGGGCTTGGCAGCTTTGGAGGAATCCGTCACCGTGCTTAGCGAATCCCCAGCGGCGCTGGAGCGCGCTCGGTCTCTGGTCGAGCTAGGCGGCGTCCTTCGTCGAGCGGGTCGACGCCGAGACGCCCGCCAAGCCCTCTCGCAAGGCCTTGATCTGGCGGCTCGCTGCGGGGCGCGGCCGCTGATAGCCTACGCCCGCGAAGAATTGCGTGTCGCCGGCGCGCGCCCGCGCAGAGATTGGACGAGCGGCGTCGAGGCACTGACAGCCAGCGAGCTGCGCATTGTGCGGCTCGCACGCGAAGGGCGTTCAAACCGCCAGATCGCGCAGGACCTGTATCTGTCGATCAAGACGGTCGAGGGGCACCTCGCCCGTGCCTACGGCAAACTCGACATCACCACTCGCAGCGAGCTCGACCGGGTGTTCGAGTCGGAAAAAGCAAGGGTGCCTACCCTCTAGCGACGAGCCTCGCAGGACGCGCACGATGCAAACGCGCGGACGCCCTGCGGAGCGTTCGATCAAAGGAGGCAGATATGACTGATATGACAGATATGATGGAAGTTACCTCAATGAGGAACATCGCGAGCGAAATGACTGCCGCATTCTCCGGTGACGAGACGGTCAAGCCCTTCGCCAGAGTGCAGATCTCGAGGTTCGCCGTAGTACTCATGAGAGTCTAGCAGCATCATCATGAGGAGCCATCTGAATCTCGCCGCGGCTGTGCTCTTGGGGCTCGGGACGATCGTCTCCGGCAGCCCGAGTCGAGCGGACCCCGCCGCAGCAGAAATCACCGCGGCGCAAGCCAACGCCGCCCTGATCAAAAGCGCTTACGACGCTTTCAGCCGTGGCGATACTCAAAGCGTGTTCGCGGTCTTCGCCGAGAACATCCTGTGGCATGTTCCCGGCCGCGGGCCGCTGTCGCGGGACTACCGTGGACATGCTGAAGTGGCAGGATTTTTCGAACACTTCATGGGGCTGTCCGAGGGCACGTTTCGGATTCAAATCGACGAGATTTTAGCCAACCGCGACCGGGTCGTCGTGCTGTGCACGGAGAGCGCAAGCCGCGCTGGACGAAGCTGGTCTTCTCCGCAGGTCCATGTCTGGACCGTGAAGGACGGCCGCGCCACCGCCTTCTGGGAGTACGAAGGCGATCAGCAAGGTGACGATGAGTTCTGGTCCGCACATCCTTAAGTAATTCTTGAGAAGCGCAATCTGGGGAAGGCCGCCGGCAAGAGCAAGCAAACCTTTCCGTCAAGTCACCAGAGATAGCGGTCGGAGTCCTTCCCCAATGTTCTATATCGCGGGTACGCGGCCGTGTTGGCCCTTAACGACGTGACGCATTTTGGTGGCTAACTGTCGCTTTCGGGGAGCAACGGACATGCGCCGCTGAAGCACGCGGACCGCATTCGGCGCGATTGACCCACAACGGACATGTGGAACGCCGAAATTGCATAGACAGCTTCATGACCAGCCCCTACGTTAGGCCGGTAAGTTAAAATCCACACATCGTCGGGGAGCAACAGCCTTGATGGACACCGCTAAAGCGGTCGAGCGACCCGACGTGGCCGAGATTGTTGCCCGCCGCCCGACTGCGTCACCGCATCGACGGTTCAACATCGTCCTGATCAAGACATCGCATTACGATGACGATGGATACGTCGTTCGTGCGTTCAGGTCGTCGATGCCAGCGAATTCGCTGGCGACGGTCTATGCCTTGGTGGCGGACTGTGCTGTCCGCAATGTTCTTGGTCCCGATGTCACAATCAAGCTGACGGCCATCGACGAGACCAATAAACGAGTCAATTGCGACAAGCTTATTGCGGAGATGCGAAGTAACGGCAATTTCGGCATCGTCGGCCTTGTCGGCGTCCAGTCCAACCAGTTCCCGCGCGCGCTCGACATTGCGCGACCGTTGCGGGCCGCCGGGATTCCCGTGGTGATTGGTGGATTCCATGTTTCGGGACTGCTCGCCATGTTCCCGACTCTGATGCCGGAGCTGCAGGAGGCTCTCGACATGGGCATTAGCTTGTTCGCGGGCGAAGCCGAAGGACGCATGGAAGAGGTTTTGCGCGACGCCGCACATAGTGCACTGAAACCAATTTACAACTACATGGACGATCTTCCTGCGCTCGAGGGCGCAATCACGCCCTACCTGCCAGGCAGCGCGGTGCTCCGGACAGTCGGCAACTACACCACCTTCGATGCCGGGCGTGGATGCCCGTTCCAGTGCTCTTTCTGCACCATTATCAACGTTCAAGGACGAAGGTCGCGCCGGCGCAGCCCCGACGACGTCGAGCAAATTATCCGGCATAACTTAAAATACGGGATCGATCGCTATTTCATCACCGACGACAACTTCGCGCGCAACAAGGACTGGGAGCCAATCTTAGACCGGATCATCGAACTGCGGGAGCGCGACGGCATCGACGTCCGCTTCATGATTCAAGTGGATACGCTGTGCCATAAGATTCCTAACTTTATCGAAAAAGCAAGGCGCGCAGGTGTGACCCGAATTTTCATCGGGTTGGAGAACATTAATCCGGACAATTTGCTCGCGGCGAAGAAGCGACAGAACAAGATTACCGAATATCGCAAGATGCTGCTGGCCTGGAAGGCAGCCGGAATTTGGACCTATGCCGGATATATCCTCGGTTTTCCGAATGACACGCCGGAATCGGTCCGCGCAGATCTCGATATCCTTAAGAGGGAGCTTCCGCTCGACGTCCTCGAATTCTTCTTCTTGACGCCGCTCCCCGGGTCGGAGGATCACAAGGCGCTGTGGACCAACGGCGTGGAGATGGATCCCGACCTCAATAAATACGATCTCGAACACGCATGCACCGCCCATCCGAAGATGAGCAAGCTGGAATGGGAGCAGCTCTATCGGGATGCGTGGAAAATCTATTACACACCTGAACACATCGAGACGATCCTGCGGCGCGCGCAAGCTTACAAGATCAACATCTTCCGGCTGGCGCAAATTGTTTTGTGGTTCTCAAGCTCGGTCGCCGTCGAGGGCGTGCATCCACTCCAAGGTGGAATCCTACGGCTCATCAATCGTCACGATCGCCGGTCGAGCTTACCAATCGAACCGATATGGAGTTTTTATCCCCGACTGGTCTACAATTTCGTGACGAGGCACGTGCGCCTCGGCCGACACGCGTGGCGCATCTATCGCATCTACCGCAAGGTGGCGAGCGACTCAGAGGGACTCGCCTATACCGACCGAGCAATAATGCCAGTGTCGGACGATGAGGTCGAGACACTTGAACTGTTCACCCACAACCAGGCGGCGCGCGACGCAGTCGATCACACGCGCAAGATAAAGGCGCTGACGTCCGTCAAGGACGGCGTCTCGACCGGCTCGATCTCCAGCAAGCAACTGCGAGCCGTGCCGAACTCGAGACGGCGCCGCCCTGGACTAAGCGCTGCCCCTCGCGACGCGGGCCGGACGCATCAATTGGCAGCGTCCTTCATTCAAAGATGCGATGTCTCTTCATGGCCCTTCTCGGACCTCGGGTGATGTCCGACCTGAGTCCGCAAAGTGGGCCAAACCGTACATTGATCAGGTTTGCAATTTTATGGCCCGATGAAGTCAAGTCCCTCGAGTGATCGTACCGACCAGCTGGAACTGCCGGAAGGTCACGCCGCCGAGCTCACGCTTCTGTCCGTGGTCAACGCTAAGGCTGCCACACCATGCTGTTAGAGGGAGCGGTGAGCCTATCTAGATACGCGTGGTTCGTCGGCCGACGGCCACTGGGCGTGAAACGGCTTCACCGGTTCCACCGTCCCGGCGACGGGACTTCGGGCAGTAGGGCCTCCTATTCGACCCGCTTGCGTCTCGCATTCCTCGTTGATCAAGCCTGCGCCGCAATCGGCTTCGCTTCAGTCCAGCGATAAGTTGTACCGTCGACGCACATGCGGTGCAGGATTACTGCGATCTTGCGTGCGAGGCGACCTTCGCCCACTTTGAACCTCGCCGCTTGGCGACGTCCATCCCCCAGCATTTGCGGGTTAACGTTGGCAACGAGGCGGCCCTGCTGAGCAGCACGATGGCGTCTGCCCCGCCATCGCGGATAGGTCACCTGCGGCTTGCCCTCGGCCGCAGGGAGGGCGTTGAGCTCGGCCGCATCGAGCGATGGTGACCTTCAGCCGTGCAGCAGTGAGCGTGCCGAGGCGTTGCGTCAGGGTGAGCATCGGCCTTTCCGCTGAGTTCGGAGGAGACAGTGCTCATCCGATTTGCTCCTTTTTGAGGAAACGGTCGGCGCGGGCGAGGTGCCAGATGTTATCCCGGCCGACGCCAATCCCACGGCCGCAGAGGCTGCAGCAGCTACCCGGCGGGGCCCAGGTGATCACCTCGTAGGGGCCAGGCAGCGGAATTTGCGACCGTACCGCCTGCGTCGCCCGAAGCCGCGATGCGCTTTTCGTGGGGATCAGGCCGGGGCTTCGGGTCAGGGGCGCTGCCGGGAAAGACGACCTTCATCACGCGCTCGAACTCGGTTGATATGAACTCCGGCAATACGCCACGCTCGGCCAGGAGCCGGCGAAGATCGCGGTCGAGGGCGTCCTGATCGAGATTGAGGCCGACCCGGCAGCGGGCGGCCTCCTCCTCGTACCAGTTCGCCAATTCGCGGATCGTGTACGGGCTCAGGTCCGGCCCGCCGTTTGTGGAGGGGCTTGCATGTGCCGCCGGCGGCGCACCGTGCTCATCGAGGGGGTCGGGCGGCAGTTCTGGCACCTTTACCGGCGGGTCGGCCAGGGCCGCGAGATGGTGGTCGGCGCAGGCGTGGTGCCATATGTTCACGCGCCCCCGATGCCGATCTGTTCCGCGCCGCCGCCCTTGCCGCAGAGGGTGCACCGCTCTCCAGCCTGGGCAGGGCCAAGCACCTCGTATGGCGGTATGCTTTCTCCAGACACCCTCTTTACAAAGGCCTCCTTAAACCGCTCGCGCTCTAGCGCGGTTTGAGTGAGATCGCCGACATGATTGGCGGCACGCCGTTGCAGCCGATCGGCGAGGCCGTCGATCGTCTGATCAGCGAGGCCGATGCGCGCGCTTGGGCTATTTCCCGGATTCGAAAGCTCCGGAATCTCCGGAAACCCCGATGGCATCGGCATTACTTGCAGTTTTCCAAAGCTCTGGAAGCTCGCCATTTCCGGAGCTTTGAAAATCATCATAAGTCCTTGTTTCGTCAGGCGTTCCGGAGCTTCCGGAGGTTTGATCGGGGGAATTTGGCTTCACGCTCATGTAACGCTCAAAGGCTCCATCGAATTGCTCACGATAATAGCCCTGCAGATCGCCGGCCTTGTCACGCCGTGGCTTGATGCCGAGTGGCTTCAACAGGCGCGCGAGTTTGTGCGTCGTGATCGGCTTGCCGCTCTTGCCGTATTCTGCCCAAGGACGACCTTCGAACTGTGCCAGTTCGGCGGCGAGATTGGTCGAGCTGATAAAATGGATGCCACGTTGCCTGTAAATGTCGTGGACATCACTAAGCAACAATTCGCGGAGCGAGCCTTCGCGTTCGCCCCGGCTGATCGCGGCCCGCGCCCGCTGCGGCCAGGGCCCGCCTGCGGCATCAGCGATCGCAAGCAGCGGTCGCCAATTGTCCTCGATGCGATTGATCAAACCGGGCGGCAGCGCCGGTTCGGCGTTGATCAAGACGCCGACATGATCGTTCGCGAAGCGCTTCAACCGGCGCCGCAGCTCGGCAAACGCATCGCGCCGTCGCGGCCCAGATAGCGACTCGATTTTTTCTTCCGGCAACCGCCGTGCCAACGTGATGGTGATCGAGCGATCGATGAGCGTCGCGTATACGCGCGGCAGCTCGCCGATATGGGCGTAGGCCAGCGCGGCGAATGTCTTGAAGCTACGAACTTGGTGATCGTCGCCGATCGTGCGTTTGACCCGGCCGCGCACGTTATGGCCGCTGTTGAGCACGTTGCGAATGTCTGAATCCTCGCCAACAAAGCTATCGACTTCATCGATGAGGAGCGTTGGTCGAAATTGCGCGACGGTGCGGAACAGCGCCGCTGTGGTGATATTGCTAGACTGGTCGGGCCGATAGACGATTTCTTTCAAAAAATCGAGCAGCGTGCTTTTCCCGCATCCGAGATCTGGTGCACAGATTTGCAGCCGTGGGGTGTCGTCGGTGGCATCCATGCAATAGGTGTGCGCGGCCCACAGCGCGATGATTTCGGCGCCATGTTCGGGGAGGACCAGAAAGCGGCGCGCATCGGTGGAAATCTGATCGAGCACAGCCGCCCCGCTGACTGGCTCGGGCCATGGCTCAGGTTCTTCATAAGCTACGACCTCGCCCTGCTTCCCGTCGTCCTCATCGAGGCCAAGCTCGCTCCGTTTGCCGGCGACCAGGCGATCGAGAATCGACGCGCGGACGTCGAGCTTCTCCATCGCGCTCTTGCGCTCGCGCTCGTATTCGAACATCGACAGCCGCGACAGCCGCCCGATCTCGGCGTCAACGCTCTCAGCGTCACCGTTATTTGTTGTTTGCTCAGGCTTCGCTGTGTCCGCTGGGATATAATCCGGCGCTGCTTCGATCAGCGCCTTGAGCTTGTCCGTCGTGTGGCCGTCGACCGCGAGCCAATCGGACACGTCGCCGCCTTCTTCCGATATCTCCGGCCAATGGACTTTCAGATCGAGCCGGCGAACACGCCTGGCGATACCGTGCGACAGCCGACAGGCAGCCTCGGCATGCGCGTAGCCAGGCGCATCGTTGTCGTTGAAGACGACGAGGTCGGCACCGGCGAGCTGCCTGGCGTGCGCCTTGGCCCACTTCGGCTTTTTGCCGGGCTCGCTGGCACCGTGCGCGTTGCAGGTGGCGGCGATACCGATCTTCCACAGCGTGTCGGCGTCCTTCTCGCCTTCGACGGCGGCGATCGGCTCCCCGGCCGCGATCGCCTCCTTCGCCTCATCGATGCGGTAGAGCAGGTCCTTGGTTGGGATGTCGCCGGTGCCTCTCTTCCACTGGCCCTGGCTGTTGAGGTGCTGCCAGAAATATCGCGGCTTGCCCTTCGGATTGCGCACCTTGCGCAGCTCGTCACCGTAGCGATGCGCCGTCTGCGGCCGCGCCTCGCGATCGGGCCCGTTGCCGCCCGAGCCCTTCTCGGGCCCGGTCCAGCCACAGTGATTGCAGCCGAAATGGACGCGGCCGTCGGCCTCGATGCTGACGCCGAGGCATTTCAACTTCTGATGATGTGGCTTGCGATCTTTCGAGCAGTGCGGGCACGTCGTGTAGTAGCGGCCGGGCGCGGTGCTCTTGAGGTGAATGCGGTGTCGCTCGAGCAATGTGGCGACGTCGGTCGACGTCGGCCGATGCACCTGCACCCGCGTGTCCGGTGCTGCCGTGGGTTCGCCGGCCGATTGGCGGATTTTGGCTGCAGACATTCGAAGGTCTCCGGCATCTCGCCGGTCTGGACCTGGTCGCGCGGCTCATGTAAATCGTGCGGTGCTTGTTGTTGAGAACGATTTACATGGCCGCCGTTCGGGCCCGTCCCGGCGGCGGTTTTGTTTCATCTCATCCAACTGAGCCCGGGCCGCTCTCTGGCGTTTTCGGCCGCGCTCTGCGGCGCGAAGGGCGCTCGCCCTGCAAATACACCGGCAAGCTACTATCCAACCGGCGAGCGTTGGGGGTGCCCTTGGCGGACGCTTTCGGCAACGCTCGGCGCCATTTGGCGGCATCTTCGTGTGTGATAATGGTTCGTGCGCCCACCTTGCGGGCGGTCAGTCGGCCGGTGCCAATCTCTTTGTAGGTCTGAGCGCGGCTGATGCCATTCTTGGCTGCAAAGCGTGGGATGGGGTCCGCGCCGTCATGTCCATCGTGAGTCGAAACTGTACGCGACGCTTTCATGGCCGCGCCTCCGGTTCAGGCTCACGGCGCAGCGCGGCGGTCTGTTTGTTGGGTCGCGTTGATTTTTTGGGCTTGGTGACTTTTGCCCCTACAGTGCTGACCCGATCTTTCCGTGGGATCCACGCCGGTAGGCGCAGCATTTCGTCCAGCACCGCGTCGGTGACAAAACGCGTGGAGTTGTCGACCTTCACGGCGAGTCCAGGCTTGTTTCTTATGTCGTTGTAGGCCGACGCCGGACTGCGGTGCTTTAGGCTGCAATACTGCTTGATCGTTAGCAGCGGCGGCAGAGTTTTTCTGAGTTTCTCGATTGTGTCGCGCAGTTTCTCGATTGTGTCGCGCATGGACGCACACTCCAAGATGGGCGCACTCCTCGTGAGGAGTGCTGCACTTCTCGGTCCGCGTCCTGACCAGATTTCAACGATTGGATGCCGGGCGTCTTGCTTCTCGGTTATACCGAGGGTCCATTCTCTGCCGGTGGCCGATCATCCAATGGGGAAATCCCAGTATATTTTTATAGCCGTTTCCAGACCTGTGCAAGCGCAAGAGCAAGGCTCTTCAACTCATCAACTCACCTATGCGCCGGGGGCCCGCCGCTCGCCGAGAGAGACGATTTCGACCGGCTTGGGTAGTGTCGCGCGCGCCAGCTCATCGGCATGGTCCGCGATGTATTTGCTGTAATTGCGCTCGATCATGACCACGGACGTGTCGTGCAGCGCCGCGACGACGCGCGTGGGCACGTTGGCCAGCAATTGCCGCACGATCGAGGTGTGGCGCAGCGCGTACGACGTCACTTTGGCCGGATTGTTGAAGGTCACGCCCCGCATCGCGCGGGCGAAGTAATACGCGAGGTTCACCTCGTCCCATGTCGCGCCGTCGGCTCGCCGCAGCAACACGCCGGGGCGGCCTTGCAGCCGGTCCGCCAGCTCGGGCGTTATCGGCACCGGCGTGGAGCGAGCGTTCTTGCTGCCGCTTCCCTTGCGCGACACCGGCATCATCAGACGCGGCTGACGCTTGCCGGTGCGCCGATCGATGAAATCCGCCTGCACGTCCTCTGCGGTCAACCGCGCGACTTGGCTCGCGCGCGCTCCGGTTTCGTCCAGAACGTCGATCAGCAAGCCGAATTCGTCGCTATCGCGATATGCCGCCCCTCTGAGCGTCCTGCGGTCCGGATCATCGAGGATGACGTTGCGGGCTCCCGCTTCCTCGCTGCCGGTGGCTTTACTCCGCGTCGCTGTCGCGCAGCGCTCTTACCAGCGCCGTCACGTCGCCCATGCGGCCAACTTCGGCAAGGCGGCCCGCCGCGGCGCGGCGCGTCACGGGATCCGGACGTGTGAGTGCGTGCGACGCCTGCTCGCGGGTCAACTGCTGCTCGGCGGCGCCGGCCACCTGCGCCAGCACCGCCCAGGTCATCAACAATATCGCGGTTAATCTCATGGTGGTGCGCTCGATGGCTAGCCTGACACACGCGGAGGAACGGCGTGCGGAGACTTGGTATTGTCAACCGCAGGCCATTGTCCTTGTGCGGCCGGCAGCAATGTCTCTTTGCCGGTCATGCGCTCGACAGTGAGAACATATACTGTCACATCATCGAGCCGGGGATAGTAGCCTCGCTGCCGCGTCGTGTCATGGCTGAAGTACTTTTCCATGAGAGCATCAAAGAACGCCGTCTTGCGCGCCCTGTCCTCGACGATACTTACGCGACCGAAGACGACAACGCTTTGATACTCGATTGACGTATCGCATTGAAATCGGCCGTACGGAAACACTTGCCCCGCCGTGTCGATCTCGAAACACACACGGGGCTCGTGGCGCACGCTGTCCTGCAGGTGGCCGCTGGCGCGCGTGTTATGCAGCCATACCTGGCCGAGCATCCAAACGTACAGGAGCGGGCAGACATAGGGCGCGCCATCCGGTCCGACGGTGCCGAGGCGCCCGCAGTAGGACGTGGATAATAGTTCGCGGATCCTGGCGTCCGACATCAGCTTATCGGTTCTGCGAACTTGCGGTGGGCTACTCATCGCTTGCGCCTTACGGCTCGGCTTTCGCGCCCGACGCCTTGATGATCCTGCCCATCTTCGCCACTTCGGCGCGCACATGCTTCGTGAATTCGGCCGGCGTTGCGATTTGCGCTTCGATTCCCTGCTTGAACAGCATTTCCTTCACTTCCGGCTTCGACAGCGCCTTGACGATCTCGGCGTTGAGCTTGACGATGATTTCCTTCGGCACTTTCGCCGGCGCGTGCAACCCGTACCAGGTGTCGAATTCGTAGCCCGGCACGCCCGCTTCGTTGAGCGTCGGCAGATCGGGCAGAAACGCCGAGCGTTTCGCGCCGGTGGTCGCCAGCGCGACCACGCGCTTCGAGTTGATGAACGGCACGGTGCCCGGCAGCGCCGAGATCATCACCTGCACCTGCCCGCCGACGACATCGATCAGTCCGGGGGCCGTGCCTTTGTACGGGATGTGCACGACGTTGATGCCGGTTTCGAGGCGGAAGTATTCCATCGCCAGATGCGCGGTGCCGCCGGCGCCGGTGCTCGCATAGTTGATGGCGCCCGGCTTGGCTTTGGCGAGCGCGATGAATTCCTTGGTGCTGCGCGCCGGCACGCTCGGGTTCACGACCAGCGTGTTGGTCGTCGCGCCGATGATCGCGACCTGCGCAAAATCGCGCACGGTGTCGTACGGCAGCTTCGCGTACAACGTCTGGTTGATCGCGATCGCATTGTGCACCACCAGCAGCGTGTAGCCGTCGGGCGCGCTCTTCGCGACGATGTCGGTGCCTATCGTGCTGCCGGCGCCGGCGCGGTTGTCCACCACCGCGGTCTGCCCGAACGCCTCGGTCAGGCGCTGCGCGACGAAGCGCGCCGCGATGTCGTTGCCGCCGCCGGGCGCAAACGGCACGACCAGGCGGATCGGCTTGGACGGATAATTGTCGGCCGCGAGCGCACAGGGTGCAGCGACCGCAAGCGCAACTGCGAATAGGTAATTCCGCATCCATTTCTCCTGTTTGAAGCTCAGCGATTCGGCCGGAACGCGGCGCATTGCGCGCGCGGGCAACGGGACATCGGCGTGCTAGTATATAGTTTCCGGCCTCGACTCATTTAACGCCACGAGTTCCCATGAAAAATCACACGCGCTTCCGGCACTTCATCGGCGACTTTACGCGCCTGATCGAACGCGCCGGCAACGACGAAGCAGCGATCTTCGAGCACGGCGGAAAACTGCTCGCCGCGCTGGTCGGCACCGACGACTGGCTGCCCGACGACGTGCGCCGAGCCGCACCCCGAGCATTACCAGCAGTACCTGCTGCATTGCGATCCGCTCGAGCGCTTTTCGGTGGTGAGCTTCGTGTGGGGCCCGGGCCAGAAAACGCCGGTGCACGATCACACGGTGTGGGGCATGATCGGCATGCTGCGCGGCGTGGAGATGTGCCACGAGTACAGCATGGTCGACGGCGCGCCCAAGGCGGGTCCTTCGCACAAAATTCTGCCGGGACAAATCGACCGCGTGTCGCCGACCGTCGGCGACGTGCATAAAGTCGAGAACGCGCTCGCCGACCGGCCGTCGATCAGCATCCACGTCTACGGCGCGAACATCGGCGCGGTCAGCCGCCATGTGTTCGATGCCGCGACCGGCGCGCCCAGACCGTTCGTCTCCGGCTATTCGGCGCCGACGCTGCCGAACTTCTGGGACCGCTCGGCCGAAGTGCGCGCAACGCTCACCGCATAATCTCGCCGGCCGGGCATGGACAACGAACTGCTGCGCAGCCATGACGGCCACGTCACGCGCCTGACGCTCAACCGTCCGCAGAAGGCCAACGCGCTGTCGGCGTCGCTCGTCGAGGCGCTCATCAACGCGATCGAGTACGCGGGCACCGACGGCACGCGGCTGGTGATACTCGAAGGCAACGGCAATCATTTTTGCGCGGGATTCGATTTCACCGGCTATCACGACGCGAGCGAAGGCGATCTCGTGTTGCGCTTCGTGCGCATCGAGCACCTGCTGCAGCAGATCTATCACGCGCCGTTCGCGACGCTGGCGCTCGCGCATGGCAAAATTTTCGGCGCCGGCGCAGACCTCGTGTGCGCCTGCGGCACGCGCGTTGCGGAACCGGCCACGACGTTCCGCATGCCCGGACTGCGCTTCGGCCTCGTGCTCGGCACGCGCCGGCTCGCGCACCGCATAGGCGCGGACGCCGCGCGCGACGTACTGGCGACGAGCCGAACGTTCGATGCGCAGGAAGCGCTGAAGCTCGGCTTCGTCACGCGGATCGCGGCGCAAAACGACTGGCCCGCATTGGTGGATGCGGCGCGCCAGGCGGCGGACGCGCTGACGCGACCGGCGCTCGCGCGGCTCAACGAGCAGACGGTGATCGACACGCGCGCCGCCGACATGGCGGCACTCGTGCAGTCGGCGAGCGTGCCCGGCCTCAAGGAACGCATCCGCTTGTTCAGAGACGCGAAAGCATAGGAATCTCATGCATGACCACCGCAGCTGCCGCAGCAAATGCAAGCCGTCGAAACAAGCGCCCCCGGCGGCCCCGAGGTATTGCGCGTCACAACGCGACCGGTGCCGGCGCCCGGCGCCGGCGAAGTGCTGATCAAGGTCGCCGCCGCGGGCGTCAACGGTCCCGACATGATGCAGCGCAAAGGACTTTATCCGCCGCCTGCCGGCGCCTCCGATCTGCTCGGTCTCGAGGTGTCGGGTAGCGTGGTCGCCGTCGGCAGCGGGTCGACTACGCTGGAAGGTCGGCGACCAGGTTACGGCGCTCACCAACGGCGGCGGCTACGCCGAATATTGCGCGGTCGACGCGCAGCATTGCCTGCCGTTGCCGCCCGGCATCGGGCTCATCGACGCGGCGGGACTGCCGGAAACCTACTTTACCGTCTGGAGCAATGTGTTCATCGGCGCGGAACTCGCCGCCGGCGAAACCTTGCTGGTGCACGGCGGCGCGGGCGGCATCGGCAGCACCGCGATCCAACTCGGCAAAGCGTTCGGCGCGAAAGTCATCGCCACCGACAGCCCGGCGCAGCGCTGCGATTTCTGCCGCGAGCTTGGGCGCGGACCCCGTGGTCGACTACCGCGCGGAGGACTTCGTGGAAATCGTGCGCAAGGCCGGCGGCGCCAACGTGATTCTCGATATCGTGGGCGGGCCCAACATCGAGCGCAACTTCAAGGCGGCGACGCACGACGCGCGCATCATCCAGCTCGCATTCGCGCAGGGCTCCAAAGTCGAAATCAACCTGATGCCGGTGATGTTGAAGCGCCTGACTTATACCGGCTCGACGCTGCGCACGCGACCGGCGGCGTTCAAGGCGCGGGTTGCGCGCGAGCTCGAGGAAAAAGTCTGGCCGCTGATCGGCAGCGGAAAAATCAAGCCGGTGGTCAATGCGACGTTCGCGCTCGCCGATGCGGCCAAGGCGCACGCGCTGATGGAATCGAGCACGCACATCGGCAAGATCGTGCTGACCGTCGCCTAAGCGGTCACGCTTAAATCAGCTGCAATTGCGCTTTTCCGGCGGGCAGCGATCGTGGCGGCCGGCGGCGCAGCTTCGACATGTCGCCCTCCGCGCCGACTTTGCGCGCATAGCGGATGTTCTGCTCGACCGCCTCGACGTAATAATTGTGGCCGCCGAAATGCGGCTCGGCGTAGCGGTAGGCGGACTCCAGAGACGCATCGAGCCGATGCGCCGCGCTCTCGTAAAAATTCGGCGTTTTCGAGATGAGGTCGACGGCCGACGCGAACACCACCTCCTCGCCGCCGCCCGCCTTGCGGCGCCGCGCGATGCCGCCCAGCACGAACTCCGGAAACAACCGGTCGTGGCATTTTTCCAGGTAGCAGCGGTCCGCCATCTGGCCGAGGATGTCGGCGCTGCCAAGCAGATTGCCGATGACGCGGAATACCGGCTGCGGCACGCGGATTTTCTCGACCGGCATTTCGTAACCCGTGAAGTGCACCACGCGCGGCGGCGACCGGCGCCAGATCCGCCATGCCGATCCGCGGCAGGTAGGCGCGCAGGTAACGCGCGCCGCGCGAGACGTGGGTCAGCGTGTATTCGGCGCCGTTGCGCGTGCCGGGTGTCTTTGCGATGGCGCAGGTAGCCGCAATCGTGATACAGCGCGAGGACGATGCCGAAACAGAAAAGCCGCTCGTCGAGCGGTTCACGCCCCGCCCGCCGGTAACCGTCGAGCAGCCGCGCCATCGCGAGCGTGACGTCCAGCACGTGCTGGATATCGTGGTAGCCGGTGTCGCAGGCGTAATAGTCGGGATGCTCGCCGGCATACAGCGTCCGCGAAATCCGCGAATGCCCGGTCCAGCACGGCAACGTCGGCTTTTCGATACAAATCAAGGAAGATACGGCGGACTTCCGCGCCAACGGCCGCGACGTCCGTGGTCTTGACACTGTTGGTCACATCGTAGTCGCTGCGCCGCTCGTGCATGCCGCATCGCCTTTTGGGCAAAATAATCCGGAATCTCCCCGGTTGCACGAAATATTAAACTATAATGTCTCAGGCAATCAACAAAAATGGCGTCGGTCGCCCGGCATTTTGCCGTCGCGCGCGGCACGGCGCGGCGCAATGCCGCATGGCATCGACGTCAGCGGTTTTGAATCAGTCGTTTAGAGCATAATTACCGATTGTCTTGGCCAGAATTTAACCACCCTCACGGTTGAATTCGATGCACCCACAGACGATTTACACCAAGACCTCCAAAGGCATACTCCAGGTCAAAAACAAAACGATCCGCCTGTCGCGCGCGCTCGAGCTGGTGTTTTTCGCGATCGACGGCAAATCCGTCGCCGCCGACTTGGCGCCAATGTCCGGCGCTGCCCGAGGCGGATGCAGCGACGCCATCGAAAAACTCCTGGCGGACGGTTACATCAAGGTTTTTTTCGAACCGCCCGCCGCGGCCGCGCGCGCACGTGCGCCCGCCGGTACGCATGACCCCACCGCAGCGACATCGATCTCGATTTCACCTCACCCAGCAAGGTCGCGCTACTCAATACCGAAGCTGAACAGCGCGCCAAGGCGGAAACCGCAGCCAAGGAGCGCGCGGAAGCGGCCGCGCGCGCCGCCGCCGAGGCCAAAGCACGGCAGGAAGTCGAAGCGCGCGCGCGCGCCGCCGCCGAAGCCAATGCGCGCCAGCAAGCCGCCGCCAAACTGAAAGCCGAGGAGCAGTCGCGCGCCGCCGCGCAGGACAGCGCCAAGGCGCAAGTCGAGGTCAATGCCGCGACCGAAGGCAAGGCCAAGGCCGAGGCCGAAGCACGCATGCGCGTCGCGATGGCCGCGAAAGCCAAGGCCGATGCCGAAGCCAAGGCGCGCGCCGCCGCGGAAGCCAAGGCCAATGCGGAAGCGCAAGCGAAAGCCAAGGCGGAAGCGAGCGCGCGCGCCGAAGCCGAAGCCCGCGCGCGCGCCGAAGCCGAAGCCCGCGCGCGCGCGCAGGCCGAAGCGCGCGCACGCGTCGCGCTCGAAGCAAAAATGCGCGCCATGGAAGAGGCGTTAAAGCAGGCCGAGGAACGCGCCAAAGCCGAAGCCGAAGCGCGCGAACGCGCCGAAGCCGACGCCAGGACGCGCACCGAGGCCGAAGCCAAGGCGCGCGCGGAAGCCGAAGCGCGCGCCAAGGCCGCCGAAGACGCCATGGCGCATGCACAAAGCCATGGCGGAAACCGCCGCACTCGCCAAGGCCGAGGCCGAAGCCCGCGCGCAAGCGGAGATCGAAGCGCGCACCGCGGCCGAAAAACGCAGTGCCGGGCAAGGCAGCGAGCAAGCAAAGGCCGACGCCGAAGCGTTCGCGCGCGCGGCGGAAAGCGCGCGGCACGAAGCGCACGCCAAAGCCGAAGCAAGCGGCGCACGCGCTGGCCGAAGCCGAAGCGCGGATGCAGGCGGAAGCCGACGCACGCGCGGCGGCGGAAGCCACGGCCCGCAGCGCAGAGGAGCAACGCGCCCGGGAAGAAGCGGACAAAGCTAGCAGCACGAGGCCGAGCTGCAGGTCGCCCGCGAGGAAGCCGAAGCGAGGATGCGCGCCGAATTCCAGGTGCTCGAGGAAAACATCCGCCAGTCGCGCGAAGAAGCGCAGGCGCGCGAAAACACCGAACGCCAGGCGCGCCAGGAAGCCGAGGCGCGCATCGCGGCGGAGCGCAAAGCGCGCGAAGAAGCGGAAGCGCGCGCCGCCACGGAAATCGCGGCGCGCGAGGAGGAAATCCGCAAGGCGCGCGCGGAAGCCGAGTCACGCGCCGCCGCGGAAGCCAAGGCCCGCGAAGAGTTCGCGGCCGAGCGCAAGGCGCGCGACGGAAGCCGAGAAACAGGCGCAAGCCGCGCTGCAAATCAGCGCGGCCGCCGAGAAACTGGTGCGCGAGGAAGCGAGCAAGGAAACCGCCATCGCGGAGAAATCGCGCGCCGAGGCGGAAAAATTGCGCGCCGAGGCGGAAAAAAACGCCGAAGCGCAGCGCCTGCTCGAAGTCGGAACGCTTGCAGCACGAGCAGGCGGTGGCCAAGGCGCAGGCCGAGATGGCGGCGCGCGTGCAGGCCGAGCAAAAAGCCCTGACGGAAAAGCGCGCGCGCGCCGCGGCCGAAGACCGCGCCAAGCAGGAGGCCGTCGCGCGCGTGATGCAGGAACACCAGATGCGGCAGACCTCGGAAAAGGACGTCCAGGCCAAGGTCCAGGCCGAATTGAGGGCGCGCGCGCAGGCCGAAGTCGACGCCGAGGTCAAGGCGCGCACCGAGGCGCAGCAACGCGCCGATGCGGCCGCGGCGCAACGCGCGCTACGAAGAGGAACTGGCGAGCGCGACGAGATCAGCATACGCGCAAGCAGAAACGACCCGCACAATGGGGGCGCTGGATAGCGATCGGCCTGATCGTCGCGATCGCAATCGGTATCGGCGTGCTGCAGATCGTCCCGTTTACGGGCTACATTCCGGACGCGGAAAAATTGTTGTCCGAGCAGTTGAAGGAACCGGTCAGGATCGGCGGCCTGCGCTTTAGCCTGCTGCCGTCGCCGCAACTGAAGTTCGAGCGAATCGTCATCGGCACGGCGCAGGACGTGCGCATCGCACGCGGCGATCGATCGCGGTGTCATCGCTCGCCATACTTGACGAGCGCAAGGACCTGGACGAAGTTGAACTGTCCGGGCTCGTGATCGATCAGGACGCGATACCGCGGCTAGCCGCGTGGGCGCAGTCGTCGGCCGGCGCTGCGCGCCTGCGCGTTGGCCGCATCAAGGCCGGCGCGATCAAGCTCGCGATCCGCGACGTCGAGATGCCCAGCCTCGACGCCGTCGTTACTTTCGGCAATGACGGCGCGTGGCAGAAACTGTCGGTGCGCGACGGCAAAGCGACTCTCGAGCTGCTCCCGTCTGAAGGAGCAAGGCGAGTTGCGCGCGAACTTTACCGCCCGCAACTGGCGCCCGCCGGTCGGACCGCGATTCGAGTTCGCCGAACTTTCTGCGACCGCCACGTTAAACCGCGAACAGGCTACCGTCAGCGAAATCAAGGGCCGCGTGTTTGACGGCGCACTCACGGGCACGGCTAACACTTAAATGGAAAAATGCCTTCGCCGCCGACGGCGGATTTAACCTCAAAGGCGCGGATGTCGGGCTGGCGCTGGCCGGATACACACGCGATTTCGTCGCCAGCGGCACGCTTGAGTACGACCATGAAATTCACGGCGCAGGGACAAACGCCGGACGAACTGTTTGCCGCGCCGCGCGTCGCCGCGACATTCACGCTGCAAAAAGGCACGTTGAACAACGTCGACCTCGTGCGCGCAACTCAGTCGACAAGCCGCGGCGGGCAGCGCGGCGGCAAGACGCCTTACAACGAGATTACCGGCGAAGTGCAGACCGCCGGCAACCAGCTGGCCTTCCGCAATCTGAAGCTCGTCGCGGGCCCGTTCAATGCCAACGGCACGTTGGACGTATCGCCGGCAGCGGCACTCGCGGGCCGCATCAACGTGCAGATCGGCTCGCCCACCGTGACGGTCGCGCGCGGCATACTTACAGTCAGCGGCAGCCTGAAGGATCCCGTGCTGAGCCAGTAATACCTGCCACCGTGAAAAAACGCGCCCGGCCATCCGGCGCCCTGCCGTCCACCGTATTCGTACAACCCGACCCCAAGGCCTGTCCCGCAATGAGCGTCATCGACCCGTGGTACCAGCTGGGCTACATCATTCCCCATCTCTACACCGACATGGATGCGTACCAGTTCTACCGTGTCGCACCCGAGGGCATGGTGCTCGTTACGACCGGCCTGAACCTGACCGAGTACAGCCTGGCGGCCGTCGAGAGCGAGCTGCCCGTGCTGTGGGAGCGCTTCGACCTGCTGGCCAAAAAAAAGGTTGACCGGATCTCCTTGAGCGGCGTGCCGGTCGCGGCAGCTCTCGGCCGCCCAAAAATGCTCGAGATACTCGCCGCGGCTGAAGCGCGCACCGGCCTGCCTTGCGACACGGACCTCGAAGCGCACATCGCGATGCTCAAACATCTGCGCGCGACGAAGATAGCGCTGGCCACGCGCTGGCCCGAGCCGGTAAACGCGGCGCTGACCTGTTACCTTGCCGCCGCGGGCATCGAAGTTCTCGCCTGCCGCTCGCGCCCGCGCACGCTCGCGCAGAATAAACAGACCATCGCCGCCGAAGATCACGTGCTCGCGCTCGAACTGGGCGGCAAAGTCCTCGCCGAAACGCCCGACGCGCAGGCGTTGCTGATGCCCGGCGGCCTGTGGTTCGCCATCCACGCGGTGCCCGAGCTGGAAGCCGCATACCGCCGGCCGGTATTGCTCAACATTACCTCCACGACGTGGGCGGCACTCCACGCGGCTGGCGCGCGCGTCGCGCACCGTCCCGATCCACGCTGGGGCAAGGTGATGGCGAGCGTCTGAAGCTCATTCGCGCGTGGTGCGTCGTTCCGCAGATGCGCAATGGAGTTGGCGTAATAGCCGAGCAGCCGGGATTCCCCTGCATTCGCCGAGTACAGTCCGTCGCGCTCGTTGACCAGCCGGCGCAACGTCAACATGCGCAGGCCGACCGTGATCGCATAATCGTGGTCGCTGCGCGGAATATACACGTGCGCGCCGCAGGCCTCGAGCCGCGTGATCAGTTCGTGCACCGCCGACTTAAGCTCGAGCTCGCTCAACTCGCGCTGCGGATCGCGCAGCAGCACAGTCGCCACCAGCGATACCGGCAGCACCGGCACGACATTGCCGATCTGGCGCATCAGCTCCGCGCCCAGCGCCGTCACGTGACCGTGGCGCGCGTCATCGTCGAGCGCGCGCAGGTCCAGGCGCTGGCGCGCCAAAATACTCGCGCATCGACAGCGGCCGCCCGAAGTTGACGCACGCATAACCGAACCGGTACCAGCGCCCGCGCACGAGATTCGCGGCGTGCTTGGCGACAAAGCCGAGCGCAACCGCCCCGGCGAACAGGACGCCGCGCGCACGGCGCCGCGTCCTCCAGCTTGCGCAGCAGCGTGCGGTCTTCGAGCACGCGGTCGTAGTTGATGCCGACCGGAATGAACACGAGATCGCGCTCGCCGTCGGGATCGAAGGTCTTCAGCATGTAATCGAGCAGCCCCAGCCTGGGCGCGCGCAGCAGGCCGTCGATCGTCAACCCGCCTTCGGGGATAGACCGCCTGCGGCACGCCGCCCTCGGTCGCCATTTGCACGTAGCGCTGCAGCACCATGCGGTAGAGCGCATCGCCGGACTTGCGGCGCACGAAATACGCGCCCATCGCGCGTATCAGCGTCTGCAGCGGCCAGATGCGCGCCCACTCGCCCACCGCATACGACAGCGCGACGCGCTCGGCGGCCAGAAACGCCACCAGCACGTAATCCATGTTGCTGCGGTGGTTCATGACGAACACGACGGTCGATTGCGGATTGATCGCGGCGATCGCGGCGCCGTCGGTATAGCCCAGGCGCACGCGGTAGAGAAACCGCGCAACGCTCTTGGCGAGCCAGTAGCCGACGCGGAAATACAAATAGGCATTGAACGACGGCACGATCTCGCGCGCGTAACGGTCGACGCGCTGCAACACCACGCTTCGCGGCACGCCGTGCTCGCGGCTGTACGCGTCCGCCGCCGCCTGCACCTTGGCGTCGTGAAACAGGCGGTCGATCAGCACCCGCCGGCGCGTGAGCTTGAACTGGGGAATATCGATGTTCAGGCGTACGCCGATTTCCTCGATCACGTGATTCATCTTGCGGCGAAAATACCAGCGCACGCCCGGCAGGAGCAGCCATTCGAGCGCCGCCAGCGCCGCGAGAGCGAGCAGGATCAGGTACAGCCACAACGGCAGCGTAACGGTCTCTGTCATCAGTCTCCTCCCTCGCGGCCGGTGCGCACCGCACCGCTTGTGCTTATCATAGCAGGCAGGATATCCATGCCATCGCGCAACCGACACAAAAGCGCCGCCGCCTCATGCTCGCCGGATGCGGCGCCTGCCTCGGCGCTGCGGAGCGCCGCGGGCGCGTGGCGGTATTGGCCGGAACAGGGACTCGTCAACCCGTGCCGCGCCGCATTGCCGCCGCATCTCGCCAATCACGAACTGGTGCAGGCCGCATGGGCGGGCATCGATCCCGCGCAGCGTGTGGGACAGCCACGCGCATCTTGCCGGCACCGGCGACGCGGGCAGCGGCATCTGGATCAATCCCGACGCGCAGAGCCTGCTGCATCCGCTGCAGTATGCGCAGCGGCTCTTCTATCTCAACGCCGGCTGCGCGCACGATTCCGCGCCGGGACGCGTCGACGAGAGCTACGTCGAGCGCATGCGCAATCTGCTCGACGGCATGCGTCCCGGCGCGAAGCTGCTGCTGCTCGCCTTCGACTACAACTACCGCGACGACGGCACGATTGCGCGGGAGGCGAGCTCGTTTTACACGCCCAACGAATACGCGCAGCGCGTGGCGCAGGCGTTCCCGCAGCACTTCGAATGGGCGGCGTCCATCCATCCCTATCGCCGCGATGCGCTCGCCGCGCTCGAGCACGCGAAGCGCAACGGCGCGCGCGCGGTGAAATGGCTGCCGGCCGCGATGGACATCGACCCCGCCGCGCCGCGCTGCGACGCGTTTTACGCGGCGCTCGCCAGGCTCGACCTGCCGCTCGTATCACCACGCCGGAATGGAGCGCGCGGTCGCATGCGGACGCGGCAGGATCTCGGCAATCCGCTGAAACTGCGGCGCGCGCTCGACCACGGCGTGCGCGTCGTCGTCGCGCATTGCGCGTCGATGGGCGAAGACCGCGATCTCGACCGCGGCGCCAACGGCCCGCTGGTGGACAGCTTCGCGCTGTTCGCGCGGCTGATGGACGAGCCGCGCTTCGAAGGCCGCGTGTTCGGCGATCTGTCGGCGATGACGCAGCTCAATCGCGCCGGTCCGGCGCTCGCGCGCGTGATCGAGCGCAGCGATTGGCATGCGCGGCTCCTGAACGGATCCGACTACCCGCTGCCCGGCATCATGCCGCTCTACTCCGTCGACTACATGGTCGAATTGAAATACATCACCCCGGCGATGGCGCCGGTGTTGTCCGCGATCCGCCAGCACAATCCGTTGTTGTTCGATTTCGTCCTGAAACGCCACCTGAACGTGAACGGCAAGCGGCTGGCCGACCGGCGTGTTCGAAACGCGACCGTTCTTCGTCCGGTGAAGCGTGCCGGCAGGCAGTGGTGCCGCACCCCGCGGATACGCTATGATTCGCATCGGGCAGACAGCGCGGGCAAGCACGCCACAGGGGGCATTTCTGAAATTGAATTTCATGGGCAAGGGATCAGGTCACAGCGCCCGGCTTCGAGGCCGAGGAGCTCCGAGGGTTCTCGCGCACCGTCGCCGAAATCGAGTGGCTGCTCGTCATCCTGGTCATGCTCTACCAGGTCGTGCAGGGACGCAGCCGACGAAACCAACGCGCCGATCTATTCCGGGCTCATCCTGTATTCGCTGTTCGTCATCGGCTTTCACTATTTCAACGTTCACCGCACGGAATCGCGCTGGAAGCTCGCGATCGAAACCTGGGTGATGATCGTGTTCATCACGTGGATTCTCTACCATACCGGCCGCCTCGAAAGCCCGCTCACCAACCTGTATCTGCTGACGATCGTCACCTCCGCGCTGACGCTCGGCACGCTCATCACGCTGCTGGAACTGGCGCTGATCGCCGCGTGCTACATCTTTCTCGGCTACTCCTCCACCGACGATTCGCTGTTCTGGATCACCCGCGGGGGCGACTTCATGGCGCAGTTCGCGCCCATGCTGCTCGTCGCCTACATCACGACCATGCTGTCGGCGGACATCCGCAACGCGCTGTCGCGCATCAAGATCATTTCCGAAACCGACGAACTGACGGGCATCTACAACGTGCGCGCGTTCACCTCGATCGCCGACCGCGCGCACCGGCAGTCCCTGCGCTACGGCCATATCTACAGCATCGTGATGGTGGATTCCGACAACCTCAAGGCGGTCAACGATACCTACGGCCACGAGGCCGGCAACCGCCTGCTGAAACTGATGGTCACCTGCATCCAGCAGTGCCTGCGCGAGACCGACGTATTCGCGCGCTACGGCGGCGACGAATTCGTGCTGCTGCTGCCGCAAACCAACGCCGACGGCGCGTTCGAAGTCGCCGAGCGCATCCGCAAGACGATCGCGGGCACGCCGCTCGACACCCAGGGCAAACAGGTCACCGACCACCGTCAGCATCGGCATCGCGTCCTTCCCCGCGCACGGCGAAGAACTCGCGATCATCATGAACCGCGCCGACCAGGCCATGTACTACAGCAAGCAGCGCGGCCGCAACCGCTGCTCGGTCAGCGGCGACCCGCAGTAACGTCCGCGCGCGGCGGACGGAAATACGCGGTGTCGTCGTAGTACGCCGCCGGCTCGTTGTCCGCGCACCAGCCGGGAATGCCGAGCAGCGGAACCGGCGCCAGATCGCGCGTCGCGTCAAATGCTCCGGATCGGCGATATGCGCCGCCAGCTGCGCGTCGAGTTCCGCCAGCTGATCGCGCCAGCGGCAACGCAAAAAACTCCGGCGGCGACCTCGCAGACAATTCCGCGGCCGGTAACGCCGGCAAACGGCTCGCAGCATTTTCGCGTAGAGCGCGTGGCCGAAGAGGTAAAACGCATGCGTTCGATCACGTCGGCGCGGCGCTGCCAGAACAACTCGCTTCCACGCGTGATCCGCCAGCATGCCGCCCAGCGCCGGCGTCGGCGGTTGCGACGATCACGCCGCCCTCGTCGAACAGCGTCAGCGCGTCCTGCACCGGACCGCGGTTGCGCGCGCCCGCTCGCGCGCTGGCGCTCAAGCGCGCCGTAATGCCGCGCATTCAACGCCGCCTTGGCGCGCGGAAACGTCAGCCACACCAGCGCGTTGAACACGTCGTGCCAGTCGCCCGCGCGCATCTGCACCTCGCCGCGCAGGAAAATGCGCGGCTCGTAGCTGTCTTCGAACGCGTCTGCCGCGGCGCCTGCGCGACAAAACGCAGCGGCAGGCCGGCCGCGTTCAGCAGCGGCTCGCGGCGCGCGGCGAGCACGCGATTGAAGTCGTCGCAGCCGGGCCAGCCGCCGTGCAGCGCAATTCGCGCGCCGCCGCCCGCAACGGCGCAAACGCCAGCGAGCGTCGCGCAAAATCGGGATCCCAGGCTATCGTCATAATCGGATACGAAAATCAGTCGCGTGAATGTTAATATTACGCCAAGAATAATTCCGGTTGATCTTACGTCGCCTTGACCTTCGCGTACCCTCATGGCGTATTGCAAGATCCTTTGCGGTGAAGCATTTCCCAGATGCCTGAAAAAATAGACTGTGCAGTCATCGGCGCCGGCGTGGTCGGCCTCGCGATCGCGCGCGAACTCGCGCTGGCCGGCCGCGAAGTGATCATACTCGAAGCGGAAGCCGCGTTCGGCACGCATACGAGCGCGCGCAATTCCGAAGTCATCCACGCCGGCATCTACTATCCGACCGGCTCGCTGAAGGCGCGGTTGTGCGTCGCCGGCCGCAAGGCGCTCTACCGCTATTGCGCCGAGCGCGGGGTCAACCACAAGAACATCGGCAAAGTCATCGTCGCCACCGACGAGACCCAGCTCGACGGCCTGAAGAAATACAAAGCAGCAGGCCGAGATCAACGGCGTTGACGATTTGCGCATGCTGTCGCGCGACGAACTCTCGCGAACTCGAACCCGCGGTCGCCAGCGTTGCCGGCTTCCTGTCGCCGTCGACCGGCATCGTCGACAGCCACGGCCTGATGCTCGCCTATCTCGGCGACGCCGAGAACCGCGGCGCATCGCTGGTATTGAACAGCCCGGTGGTGGGCGGCGCCGTCACCGACTGATGGCATCGTGCTCGACGTCGGCGGCGCGGAACCGATGCAGATTCTGTGCAACACCGTCGTCAATGCCGCCGGGCACGGCGCACCGCTGGTGTCGCGCGCGATCGAAGGCATACCGGCGCAGACCATCCCGCAGAATTTTTTCTCCATCGGCCATTACTACACGCTGACCGGCAAAACGCCGTTCAATCACCTCGTCTACCCGGTCGCGCGCCACGACTGGCTCGGCGTGCACGTCACCATCGATCTGGGCGGCCGCTGCAAGTTCGGGCCCGATTTCTCGTGGCGCGACAGCCTCGACTACCGCTTCGACGAAAGCCGCGAAGCGCGCTTCTACGAAGCGATCCGCCGCTACTACCCCGGACTCAAGGACGGCGCGCTGCAGCCCGGCTACACCGGCATGCGTCCGCGCATCACCGGCAAGGACCAGGCGGCGGTCGATTTCGTCATCCAGGACCACACCGTGCACGGCGTCACGCGGCATGGTCAATCTCTACGGCATCGAATCGCCGGGCCTCACGTCGTCGCTTGCCATCGGCGCCTACGTGGGCGGGCTGATCGCCAACGACGCGCCATGACGACCCGTTCTTGCATCGTGCCCTTGCACATTGGCTGCGGCATGACTAATGTACGTCGTTCAGCCGCAGTAAGTACTAATGGTTTCGAATTACTGCGCCGGTTGGTCCAGGCCAACCATATTCGGGAGACTTGCGATGAAAACGAGAGACGGATTGACACCAAGCCGGCGTGAATTTCTGCGCGCGGCCGGGACCGCCGCGGCAGGCGTCGCCTTGGGCGTGTTGCCATACGCGGTACGCGCTGCAAGCGGTATAGACGCAGGCTTGAAAATCGGCGTCATCGGATCGGGCCGCATCGGCAGCACGCTGGGCGCGATCTGGCTGAAGGCCGGACACGAAGTCATGTTCTCGTCGCTCGACCTCGAGCACGACAAGGAATTGGCGGCACGCTTCGGAGGCAAGGCCAGTGCCGGAACGTCGAAGGAGGCGGCCGCGTTCGGCGAAGTGCTTCTGATCGCGGTTCCCTATACGGCGCTCCCGCAGCGTCGGCCGGGACTTGGCGAGCCTGTTCAAAGGCAAGGTGCTGATCGACGCGTCCAACCCGATTCCCACGCGCGACGGCGAAATCGCGATCAAGGCACGCGAGAAAGGCGCCGGAGTCGCGTCGGCGGAACTGCTGCCGGGGGCGCGTATCGTGCGCGCTTTCAACGCGATCGGCTACTCGAGGCTGCCGGAGTTTGCGCAGCGCCAGGGCGAGCGTACCGGGATGCCGATAGCGGGCGACGATGCGAATGCCATCGCGGTGGCGTCGCGCCTGGTGCGCGAAATCGGCTTGGAGCCGGTCGTGATCGGGCCGCTCGTCATGGGAAAATATTTGATACCGGGAACGCCGCTTGGGGGCGAGCACACGCCGGAGCAGATCCGGAAAATCGTGGCGACTCTGAACTAAGCCGGCGTTGCGGGCAGCGCACACTTGACGAATATCCACAATTCGCCGAACCTTCGCTTGCCCGCCACCGGCAGACAATCGCGGCGCGCGTTTTGAGCTTGCGAAAAACCGGTCGAGAATGGCCGGGCCAACCCAACGTTCAACAACTGAAATTCCCATCAACCATTTAAGGAGTGTCTTATGAAGAATAGTCAAACACCGCGCCGACAGTTTCTCAAGATCGGCGCCGCGGCCCTCGCGATGATTCCCGTCGCAGTTGTTTCCGATCGCGGCTATGCCGCGACCAACGATGCCATGCGTACCGCGCTGAAATACCAAGGCAAGCCGGAGGGCGATAAGAATTGCTCTAATTGCATGCAATTCGTCCCGGGCACGACGGCCAAATCCCTGGGCACCTGCAAAATCCTGCCGGGAGATACCGAAATATCGCCTCAGGGCTACTGCGTGGCCTGGGTCAAAAAAGCCTAAGACCGCGGCGACTCAGTTGCAATCGCACGGTCGTCGTCAGCCTTCGCTTGCCGTACGACCCCGCGATTGTTGCAAGTCTACGCGAGTCTTATTTTCGAAAACCTCATCGGCCTGCCACATGCCGTTGCACGGATCGCTTCCCGAAATGCCGGAGGCCCATGATGGCGTTTGTCTCGCGTTCCAGGTATCTTAATCGACGCAGCGCCGTATCGAATATGTGCAGGGCCTCGTCGATTTCCAGGCGGGCTTTTTCGTGTTCTTGATTGGATTGCTTCGCGAACTCCTCGCTGAGCTGCTCGAAACGAGTCTCGATATCCTGCAGCCCGGTTATTGGCAGATTCGTCAGGCGTTCGGGAAGGATGCGTCCGAACTGCGTTGCTTCCAGGTAAGCGCCCAATAAAAAATAAATCACGTGTTCGGATTCGGCCTTTGCAATTACATTGGCGATCATCATCAGGCGCCTCCATTAGACGTTGGCCGTCGGGCCCCCGGAAATCCGGAGCAGCGGTCATTTTGAATTGAATGCCTTCGAATCAACTGCGGTTTCGATCCCCAGGCAACTGCAGAAGTTCCTGCCACGACCCATGCGCGCATCATCTACTGCATTCTTTCCGTCATACGAGGTATTTTTGCACGTAAATTCCGGAAAACTTGAGTCGCCGCGCATGGTGCCGCGCAGCAGAAACGCCTGCTCCGGAATTAAACCGAGTCCGATTCTCCCGCGGGAAGGAGAACGCGCTTTGAGGGGGAAACCTTGACCCGCCCAAGGCCCGCTATATAGAGTCGCCTAGCGACATGATGCAATGCGGTCAACATCGGACGTGCAATGACCGATGCACGTTCTTGTCACCACACTTTATTACTTGCCTGCCGCCGCGCGCGCAAGAAACGCGCCGACCGCCGCGATCCACTCATCGCGCATGTAACAGAAAGCCGTCGTTGTGGCCGCCGCGCGAGGATCAGCAACTGCTTGGGCTCGCGCGCGGCGGCAAACAGCGCTTCGCCGTGCGCAAACGGAACGATGTCGTCGCCGCGGCTGTGCGCGATCAGCACCGGCGCGTCGATCTGCCCGATGCGCGACAGATTGTCGTATTCGATGCGCGCGAGCAGCCGCACCGGCAGCCACGGATAAATCTGCGCGCCGAGATCGGGCACCGAGGTAAAAGTCGACGCCAGCACCAGCGCACGCGGCGGATACTTGATCGCGAGCCACGTCGCCACGCCGCCGCCGAGCGACTCGCCGACCATCACGATGTCCTGCGCTTTCGATCTTGCGCGCTTCGGTCAAATGCTGCCATGCCGCTTCGGCATCGCGGTAGGTGCCCTCTTCGCCCGGGCTGCCGTCGCTTTTGCCGTAGCCGCGATAATCGAAAAGCAGCACGGAATAGCCCAGGCGGTTGAACATCGTCAGCATAGCCGATGCGATGCGAGATGTTGCCCGCATTGCCGTGCATCAGCAGCACGGTCCCGCGCGGCTCGCTGCGCCGGCACCCACCAGCCGTGCAGCTTCACGCCGTCCGCGGTCTGCGAGGCTCACGTCCTCGTAATCGAGGCCGGCGGCGCGCGGTGTCGCCGTCAGCTCGCGCTCGACCTGCGGAAAATAGATCAGCCGCGGCTGGAACAGGAACACCAGCAGCAGGATCGCCGCATAGGCAATCGCCGCCGCCAGCAGTGCGTTAATTATCACGCGCATCTCGTCTCAACGCTATTCGATTCAACATTCCAGTTCAAGCGGCGGCTCGTCCATCGCGGCGCATTGCTCGCGCAGCGCCAGTATCTGGTCCTGCCAGTAACGCTGCGTGTTGAACCACGGAAAACTCGCCGGAAACGCCGGGTCGTGCCCAGCGGCTGGCGAGCCAGCCCGCATAGTGAATCATGCGCAGCGTGCGCAACGCCTCGATCAGAGTGAGCTTCCGCCGGATTGAAATCGCAGAACTCGCGATAGCCGCCGATGCACGTGCGCGAGCTGCACGCCCATCGCTGCCGCATCCCCCGACAACAGCATCCACAAATCCTGCACCGCCGGCCCGCTGCGGCAATCGTCGAGATCGACGAAATGCGGCCCGCTCCTTTCGTCGCGTCCACAGGATATTGCCCGCATGGCAATCGCCGTGCAACCGGATGTTGCGCACCGCGCCCGCGCGCTCATAGCATAGCGCCACGCGTTCCAGCGCATCGCGCACGATCGCCTGATACGACGCCTTGAGGTCGTCCGGCACGAAATCGTTCTCGACCACGAAGCGCGCCGGCGCGTCGCCGAAACTCGCGATGTCGATGCGCGGCCGGTGCTTGAACGGCTTCAACGCGCCGACCGCGTGGATGCGGCCGAGAAAGCGCCCGAGCCAGCGCAACGTGTCGGGGCTGTCGAGTTCCGGCGCGCGCCCGGCCTGTTTCGGAAACAGCGCGAAACGATAGCCGCCGTGCTCGTGCAGCGTCACCCCTTGCGCATCGGCGAGCGGCGCCACCACCGGAATTTCGCGCTGCGCCAGTTCGCGCGCGAAGCGTGCTCTTCGAGTATCGCGGCGTCGCTCCAGCGTTGCGGGCGGTAGAATTTCGCGACCAGCACCGTGCCGTCGTCGCAGCCACACCTGGTAGACGCGGTTCTCGAAACTGTTCAGCGCGTACTGGCGGCCGTCGCAGCGATGGCCGCAGCTTTCGACGGCGTCGAGGATCAGGTCGGGCGTGAGATTCTGATAGGGCAGTTCGGACATGGTCGGCGACCATACCACATCGGCCGCTAGAATTCGGCGTGGAATCTCAGCGCCAGAAAATTGACCGGCCCGCGATCGGCGTTATAGGCGGGGTTTTGGACGCGCTGATAGTCGAGCGTCACGCCCATCGCCTTCCAGATGTTCCAGCTGTAATAGCCCTCGAACAGGGTTTCCGCCCGATACCGCAGCGCGCCGTCGCCGATGAAGAAGGAAATACCGCCGGCCGCGAGGTAGTTGCGCCGGTCCGGCGACAGCATGTTGCGCGCGAGCGCAAGTCCGACCACATCCTGCGCGCGCCCCCACGCGCCGCCCGTGATGGACAGTCCGCCCGCAAGCGATGCGTCGGCCTCGGTGAAAGCGTAGGTTTCGGTGCGCCCGTCCGCGTTCATCGCGCGCAAGAACGCGCCGACATTCCTGCTGAGGGCTTGTTCGACATTCACGCCGTAGCCGTATTTTATTTTTTCGCCGTTGCGAACCTTGGTAATCCACTGGTGGTTGGGATCGGCCGGATTCGCAAGACCGTAGTTGAGCGCGTCGCTGAAGCTCGCGAGGTTGGCACGATTGCGCCACGCCAGCAGCCGCACTTTGCCGGCCAGATCCGCCCAGATGATGGGCGCGCTCGAGCTCGATCTGGTCGCCATAGTGGCGGCCGATCTGGTAATCGAGCGGCAGTCCGTTGGGATCGCGCGGCCCCGTCATGCGCCCGAAGCGCAGCACCCAGTCGCCGCGGTACCACTCGCCGGCAAATCCCCAGCCGTAGCCGCGCGCATCCGCGGCGTAATCGAACGCGGCATACGCCCAATTGCTCCAGTTCATGAACTGGGCGCGCGGATCCTTGGCATACGCGTTGTCATCGAACACGTCGAGCGTCGAAAAATTGCCCACCGTCAGGACGAACCGGTTCTTGTCGACCGTTCCGGCCATCTGGTTCAGATCCGGCTCGACGTGCTCCTGGCCGCCGCCGAAGTTCCAGGTCTGGCGCAGAAACAGGCGCTGGCGGTATACCGTGGGATTGGGGCCCGCCACCTTGGTCAATTCGCCGTTGGGAAATCCAGCCAGCCCGGACAGGTTGGAAAAGGGCACGCCCTGCGTGACTTCAGGATTGAAATAGACTTCGCCGCCCGTCCACGGCCGCGCGCCAAAGTATCCGGTGGCGGTAAATGTATAGCTCTTTTCCGCGGTTGACGGACAGGCTGTTCTGCCCGGAATAAAGAGCGCTGAACCCGGGTTTTTTCTGCCAGATGTAGGTCGTCTGAACCTTGGCCGTCGACGCCTCAAACTGCTCGTCAGCCGCGCGTACGGTAAGCTGCCACGCCCGACGATAATGTCAGCGCCAGCAGTAACCCGTAACGGGATAGGCAAAATAGTTGCATGCGCATCGGATCGGGCAGCCATGGCGGCACGAGATTTTACCCCAGGTGCTCCGACCTGAACGTTAAAATTTGGTTACAGTGTGGCCCCACCGGTTGAACCGCATTACACTACGTCATGCTTACCGGATACACCCCCGCCAACGGCACTCTCGCCAAAGTCGCCGTCAACCAATATGCGGATTTCAAGCCGGACATGGTGTGGCTCGACCTCACCAATCCGACCGAGCAGGAGCGCCAGTGGATCAAGCAGGCCTACGCGCAGGAACTCCAGTTCATGGAGGAATTGGGCGAGATCGAGGCGAGCGCGCGTTTCTACCGCGACGAATTCGGCCTGCATCTGAACCAGTATTTCCTGGTCACCGATTACGTCGTCACGCGCAACGTGAACGTCGCGTTCACGCTAAACAAGGACCGGCTCTTCACGCTGCACAGCGAGGAACTTGCGACGATCCGCGCGTTTGTCACTCAGGCGGGCAAGAATGCCGGAGTATTGCGCCGGACCGGTGGCCATCATGCTCGGCATCGTGCAGACCCGCATCGGCCAGCTGGCCGATCTTTACGAGCGGGCGCAGAACGATCTCGAGCCCATCAGCCAGGCGATCTTCCGCGGCGATGCGCGCGCCATGCCGCGCGTGCTCGAATCGCTGACCCGCATCGAGGACATCAACGGCAAGGCGCGCCTGGGCCTGCTTCGAAAACAAGCGCGCCTACCCCAACCTCGTTGCGCAGCGCCGAATTCGCGGCGCACGTCGAAACCATCAACGAAATCGTGCGCGACGTCGACTCGCTGACGACCCACTCGGGTTTTCTCGCCGACCGCGCGAAATTCCTGATGGACGCCGCGATGGGCATGATCAACATCTCGTTCAACCGCCGGCTCAACATCTTCACGGTGCTGTCGGTCGTCCTGATGCCGCCGACGCTCATCGCCAGCATCTACGGCATGAATTTCCGCCACATGCCGGAACTCGAGTGGTACTACGGTTATCCGCTCGCCCTCGTGCTGATGGTGGCGGTTGCCATCGGGCCGATACTGTATCTCAAGAGCAAAGACTGGCTGTAACCGATTCGCTCGCTAGTGGCGCAGCGCGCCTGCCGCCAGCTTGTCCGCGTCGCGCACGCTCACGAACCACACACGCCCCTGCGCGTCGAGCCCCGGCAGCACCTCCGCCATGCACCGCACGTTGCCGACACGGCAGGCCGCGAGCAGTTCGCCGATCGACGCCGCGATGCGCGCAATATCGTCCAGCGGATGCAGCGGCCAGCGGAAGCCCTCGATCAGCGTGTCGTCGAACTGCGAACTCAGGCTCACGCGGATATCGGCGTCGTCGTGCGCGCTGATCACGGCCACCGGGTCGCCGGTCGCGCCGCGAAAGCGCCGCACCGCGTTGCTCACGAACAAGTTGAACGCCGCATCGAGTTGCGCGAAACGTCCGGCATGCGCCGGCGCGCAGCAGATCGAGCGGCGGGCGCGCGAGCGGCAGCACTTCAACGCCGGACAGTCGCGAGCTGCGCCGCCAGCGCGCGCGTGAGCGGCATGCCCCACGCGCCGATATTCGACGCGGTCTCGACGAACGACGGCTCCGCCGCGGGCGCGATGCCGGCGCCGACCAGAAAACGCAAATGCACCTGCTCGCCCGGCGTGTCGATCGACGATGGCGCTGGGCGCAAGCTCGCGCCGGCCCGCGCCGGTGTTGCGCGTCCACGCGTAGATTTCGCTCGCCGCGACGCCTTCGATGGTCTCCAGCGAGCACAAGGCATTGGAGAGCCCGAAGTTGCGCGTCGGCCCCAGCGCGCCGTGCTGCGCGAATAGCGCGCGTGACCGCCGCGATGTCCGGAACGACGCCCGGCAGACTGGCCGGACGGCGGCTGCCGGTGACGATGACGAGCGGCAATGCAAACACGCGCGCGACGACGGCGGCGTCGCGCGACTCGCCGCCGATATGATGCGCAACGTCGCACACCGCGTTCCACAGCTGCGCGTAACTCGGCCTGCGACGGCGCCGCACGCAGTAGAGCTGCGATTTCCGCGTCACCGCCGCTGCCGAGCAGGTTGTCGCAGCCGGCAGACGCAATGCCGTCGGCATCGCGCAACCTCGCCGCGGTTCCGCAGCCGCCGCGGACCTGCCGCATAACGACGCGGATCGGGAATCTCGCATCATCCAGGCTCAGTCCACGCGCGCGCCGGACTCCTTCACGACTTTCCCCCACTTCGCCAAATCCCGCTTGATCAGCGCGGCGAATTCCTCGGGCGTGCCGCCCGCGGGTTCCGCGCCCTGCGCGCCGAGCAAATCCCTGAGCGCCGGCGCCTTTAGCGCCAGATTCATTTCCGCATTGACGCGCGCGATGACCGCCTTCGGCGTGCCCCTGGGCGCGGCAATGCCGAACCAGTTGATCACTTCGTAGCCGGTGCACCGTCTCGCCTATCGTCGGCAAATCGGGCATCGCTGCCGCGCGCTTCGGCCCCGTCACCGCGAGCCCGCGCAGCTTGCCGGCCTTGACCTGCGGAATCAGCGGCACCGCGCTGGCGATGGTCACGCTCAATTGCCCGCCGATCAGTTCGGAAAACATCGGGCCCGTGCCCTTGTACGGAATATGCGTGAGATCGACACCCGCCATCGACTTGAACAATTCCATCGCCAGATGGCTCGACGACCCGCTGCCGCCCGACCCGTAATTGATCTGTCCGGGCTTGGCCTTCGCCAGCGCGATCAGTTCCCTGACCGATTTCGCCGCAACGTTCACGTTGGTCGCCATCAGCAGCGGCGCCGCGACGAACTGCACCACGGCGTCGAAATCCTTGATGCGGATCGTAATCGACTTTCTTGTAGAGAAACGGATTGATCACGTGCGGTATCGATGTGAAGAGCAGCGTGTAGCCGTCGGCCACGGAATGCGCCACGATTTCGGTTGCGACCAACCCGCCCGCGCCGCCGCGATTGTCGACCACCACCTGTTCGTGCAAAGCGACCGACAGCGGCTGCGCCGCCATGCGCGCGAGAATATCGCCCGCGCCGCCCGGCGGAAAACCGACCACCAGCCGGACCGGCTTGTCCGGATACTTCTGCGCGTTCGCAAGCTTTGCTGATGTCACCCGCTGCCAGCAGCATCATCAACGCGACGCCTGTCGTCATGCACACACGATTTCATCGCCTTACACTCACGATTCACGATTCACGATTCACCATTCACGCGCCTTCTCACTCAGGCTTGGCCCCCGACACCGTGACCGCCTTGCCCCACTTCGCAACTTCCGCCTTGAAAAACGCCGTGAATTGTTCCGGCGTGTCGCCGACGAAGTCCGCACCTTCGGACGCGATGCGGTCGGTCACTTCGGGCATCTTGATGATGCGCACGACTTCCGCATGCAGCTTGGTCACGATTTCGCGCGGCGTGCCGGTCGGCACCGCGACGCCGAACCACGAACCGGTCTCGAAGCCCTTCAGTCCCTGCTCGCTGATCGTCGCGATCTCGGGCGTCACCGACACGCGCTTCAGGCTGGTGACGCCGAGCGCGCGCACGCGGCCGCTTCTCACGTGCGGCAGCGTCGACACGAAAGCACCGAAATAGACTTCGATATGGCCAGCCACGACGTCGACCAAGCGCGGGCGACGCGCCGCGATACGGCACGTGGATCATCTTGATGCCGGCCATGGTCTTGAACAATTCGCCGGCAAGGTGATGCGGGCTGCCGATGCCGGTCGAGCCGTGCCGCAGCTGGTTCGGATGCGCGCGCGCGAGCGCGATCAGGTCCTTGGTGTTTTTGGCGGGCACCGACGGATGCACGACGACGATGCCCGGCACCTTGGCGATGTTCGGTGACGTAGGTAAAATCCTTGAACGGATCGTAGGCGAGTTTGGGATAAAGCGTGACGTTGATCGCGTTGGCAACCGTCGGCATGAACAGCGTGTAGCCGTCGGGCGGCGACTTGGCCGCGATTTCGGATGCCGATGTTGGTGCCCGCGCCGGCGCGGTTCTCCACCACCACCGCCTGCCCCCACGCTTCGGTGAAGCGCGCGCCGACCGCGCGCGCCAGGATGTCGGCCGCCCCGCCCGGCGTATAGCCGACGATGAAGCGTATGGGCTTGCTCGGATAATTCTGCGCAAGCGCCGTGTGGCAACTTAACGCCAGCATGATCGCAACTGCGACGTCAGAGATGAAGGATGACGAACGAAGGATGAATAAATCTCCACATACGATTATTCGCCACTTGCATTCCCTTTCAAGACATTGATCCGTCCCTTCACGACTCACGCATTACGATTCACCATTCACGATTTACGATTCACGATTCACCGCTCACCGTTTACCGCTCACGGCGCTTCAAACACGCATCGACCCCGGTCGCGCCACTCCGACGCGCAATTTGCTTGCGGGCACATTGTCGTCGCGCATTTTCACTTCCTCTTCACGATTGACGATAACGCCGGCCTCGAACAGCAGCGCCGGCATCGCCGCGTGCCGCAGCACGGCGAGATGATCGAAATAATGCACGCCGTTGGCCTTGTCCGCAAACGGCCGGTTTTCACCCTACACCGGATCGGCATGATACAGCGACGGCTTGAATCCCGCTTTCACCAGCGCCGCGCCGATCGCCGACGCGCAGCGCGAGCGCGTTGCGCCACGCGGGATTTTCACGCGACACGAACATCGAAAATCCCGCGAACAGGTCGCTGTAGCGCTGCTCCGCTGCCCTCGTATAGTCCACGTCGTCTGGAATTTTCCTGCGTCGAATCGTGGTGCACCGAGATGAAGAGATCGGCGCCGGCGCCGCCGCGGGCGCCGCGCAAGATCTTTCATCTGCCGTCGGCACCGATGACCTGAGTCGTGTGCCCGAGCGCCCGCAATGCGGATCTCGATGTCGCGCGTGAGATCGCGGTTGAATTCGAATTCCAGACGGCCACGCGCGCTCGTCGCACCCGGCTCTTCGCGACTAATGCCCCACGTCGAGCGCGATCGTCGCCGCGGTCGCCGCCGGCGAAACCAGGCATGCCGACCAAGCACAGCGAACGCGCAATTCATCAAACCCGGTACTGCTCCACCACCGCGGAATCGGGATCGCGCACCAGACTCGCATAGGCCGCGAAATCTTTGAAAGGCCCGCGCAGGCGCGACAGCGTATCGGTGCCGCCACCCGGCACGTACGGCACGATGAAGCGTATCGGCCGCGTGATTTGCGCCTGCGCCGTTGCCGCGCCGATATTCAGCATCATCACCGACAGGACTGCAATTACGAACGTATGTTTCATCTCAATCCCTTATCTTACGACTCACGATTCACGATTCACGATTTGCCGCTCACGGCTTACCGTTCACTATCCTTCAATCACCACCCAAGCACGTACGCCGGTCGCCGCGGATCGGCGCCGCCGTGCAGAATGCCGGTCTTGTGATCGACGACGATGGTGCACGGCGCGCCGGCGAGCCAGGTGTAATCGTCCCACCAGTGGACTTTGTGGCCGAGCCGCGCGAGTTCCGCGCCCGCCGACTTTCGCGATGCGACCTTCCAGATACAGCCGGCCGGGGAAGTACGGGTGCGGCTCGAACGAGCCCGGAAAACTGTAGTTGGCAAAGCGCGGCGCTTCGAGCGCCGCCTGCGCGTCCATGCCGAACACGTTGACGTTGAGGAAGACCTGCAGCATCGATTGCGGCTGCACGTCGCCGCCCGGCGTGCCGAACGGCATCAGCACCTTGCCGTTCTTGAACGCGAGCGCCGGATTCGGCGTAAGCCGCGGCCGCTTGCCCGGCGCGACCGAGCACGGATGGGTCGGGTCCGACCACGACTGCGTGCCGCGTCCCGAGCACAGGATGCCCACGCCCGGAATGATCGGCGAATTGTTCGAACCGTCGGAAGGCGTCGCCGAAAACGCGTTGCCGTGGCGGTCGATGCAGCACGTGTAGGTCGTGTCGCCCGGTCCCGGCGCTTCGTCATCCTGCGCCGGCGTCATCCAGCGCTGCGGCAGATCGGCGAGTGTCGCCGGGTCGCCCGCCGGCGGCATGCCGGGCCACGCGCGATCCGCGTCGATCATGCCGCGGCGGTGCGCCGCGTACTTGTCCGACATCAGCCCTTTGATCGGCACTTTCACGAAATTCGGATCGCCGAAATGCTGGTGGCGGTCGGCGAACGCGAGCTTCAGCGCTTCGGTGACAACGTGGATGTACTCCGGCGAGTTGTGTCCGAGCGCGGCGAGGTTGTCGCCCTTCAACATATTGAGCGCCATCGGCACCACCGGCCCCTGCGACCACGGGCCGCACGCGTGCACCTCGATGCCGTGAAACTTCGCTTTCACCGTCGGCTCGAACTTGATGCTGAAATTCGGCGAAATCCTCCATGCGCATGAAACCGCCTTCGCTGCTTGTGATACTTGACGATGGCCGCGGCGATATCGCCCTTGTAGAACGCATCGCGCGCGGCGCGCAACGCGAGCCGCCGGCCTTTGCGCCGGTTGGCTTTTTCCACGTCGGCGAGATATTGCAGCGTGCGGCCGAGATCGGCCTGCACGAACAAGTTCACCCGGCAGCGGCGGCCGCCCTTTGGGCAGAAATACTTTCTTGCTCGCCGGCCAGCGCTCGTACGACGAGCTGGTTCGTGTGTATGAATTCCGACATCAGCGGATACATCGCAAAACCTTCGCTCGCGAAGCGGATCGCCGCCGCTGCGACCTCGCCGAACGTCATCGTGCCGAAGCGTTCGAGCGCGGTGATCCATGCATCGGGCGCGGCCGGCACCACGCTGCGCAATACGCTCGCCGGTATCTTGCCGCCGTGAAATTTCTGGAAATAATCGGGCGTGATCATTTGCGGCCACACGCCGAGTCCGTCGATGCAGTGGATTTCTTTTTTCTTCGCCAGATAGACGATCAGGGGTGCGACGCCGCCGAAATTGACCTTGTCCGTCTGCAGCACGCCCATCGCGATGCCGGAGGCGACCCCCGCATCGACCGCATTGCCGCCGGCTTCGAGAATCGCGAATCCCGCGTGCGCCGCGAGATAGTGCCCCGCCGCGATGACGTGGCGGGTACCCATGATGGTTGGACGGTTGGCCATGCTGTTCTCCTCGATCAAGAATGCGCTTGATTGTAGCGCGGGCGACCCGCCTGCCCGGGCTTCAATGCAGGCGGGTCGCCTGCACTACGATTGCATTGCAACAGCGATGGCCGGTCACTGCATGGTTGCGTCGCGTCGCTTGGGTTATGATTCCGCATTCTAACGTGTCACCGGAATTTTCGCCGCCAGGCGGTCAAGCACGAGCGTATACAAATTGTGAGCAGTGCAACGTATCCGGCAAATGCCGCAACCGATCCCGCAGACGCCGTTGAAATACTCGATTTTCTCCCTCGCCCGCAACGCGCTCACCCATCACGAGCAGTGGCCGCGCGCGTGGCGCAGCCCGCAGCCGCGCAGCCGAGTACGACGTCGTCATCATCGGCGGCGGCGGCCACGGACTCGCGACCGCCTACTACCTCGCGAAGAACCACGGCATCACGAACGTCGCGGTCATCGAGAAAGGCTGGCTGGGCGGCGGCAACACCGGCCGCAATACGACCATCGTGCGCTCGAACTACTATCTCGAGCCCAACGCGCATTTCTACGAGCATTCGCTGAAACTGTGGGAGGGCCTGTCGGCGGACCTCAATTTCAACGTGATGTTCAGCCAGCGCGGCGTGCTCAACCTCGCGCACAGCTACGCCGATCTCGACGCCTACGCGCGGCGCGGCAATGCGATGCGCTTGAACGGCATCGACGCCGAGCTGTTGCTGCGCGACGACGTGGCGGCAATGGTGCCGCTGCTCGACTGCTCGCCAGCCGCGCGCTACCCGATCATGGGCGGACTGTTGCAGCGGCGCGGCGGCATCGCGCGCCACGACGCGGTGGCGTGGGGCTACGCGCGCGGCGCCGATGCGCGCGGCGTCGACATCATCCAGCAATGCGAAGTCACCGGGTTTCAAACGCGACGGCAATCGCATCACCGCCATCGAAACCACGCGCGGCACCCTACGCGCAAAGAAAATCGGCCTCGCGGTCGCCGGTCATTCGGGCCACGTCGCGGCGATGGCCGGACTTCAGGCTGCCGATCGAAACGCACGTGCTGCAGGCGCTGGTGTCGGAACCGCTGAAACCCGTGCTCGACACGGTCGTCACGTCGGGCGCCGTGCATTTCTATATCAGCCAGTCCGACAAGGGCGAACTCGTGATGGGCGGCGACATCGACGGCTACAACTCGTACGGCCAGCGCAGCAATCTGCCGGCGCTCGAACACGTCGTGCAGTCGATGGTTGCGCTCTTCCCCTCGTTCAGCCGCCTGCGCATGATGCGCACCTGGGGCGGCGTGATGGACATGAGCATGGACGGCAGCCCCATCATCGGCAAGATCGCCGCTCGCCAACCTGTATCTCGACTGCGGCTGGTGCTACGGCGGCTTCAAGGCCACCCCCGCCTCCGGCTGGTGCTTCGCGCACACCATCGCGAACGACGCGCCGCATCCCTTGAATGCCGCCTTTACCCTCGATCGCTATGCGCTCGGCACGACCATCGACGAAAAAGGCGGCGGGCCGTTTCCGTGGGTGCACTAGAAGCGGTGAACGTGAGTCGAAGGACGTGAATCGTAAGATCGTTCAAGAAAGGTTTTAGACTTACCGTTCCGACTTACGCAAATTAATGCACGCATTTATCCGTTCCTTACGACTTCGCGACTTACGACTCACGATTCACGATTACCATTCACCATGATGCAAATTAAATGCCCGCATTGCGGACCGCGCGACGCGACCGAATTCACCTACGGCGGCGATGCGAACGTGCGCCGCCCCGCCAACCCGGATGCGCTGACCGACGATCAATGGGCCGACTACGTGTATCTGCGTGACAACCCGCGCGGCGAGCACGCGAATTGTGGCAGCACAGTTCCGGGTGCCGGCGCTGGATCACGGTCAGGCGCAACACCTACACGCACGACATCATTCGACCGGCCTCCCCAATAAAAGTGAACGCAGATAAAACCCGATGCAAGCCACAGAGAAAAAGTCAGAACAAGCAACTAGAACGCACCTTCACTCTCGCCTTTTTGAATTTCTCGCGTCTCTGCGTTCATGCGGCGAATTGCGTTTTGGATTTTGAAATGAGTTCGCAACCTTTTCGCCTCGCGAGCGGCGGGTTGATCGACCGCAAACGGCCGCTCGCGTTCAGCTTCAACGGCCGGCGCCTCACCGGCTACGCGGGCGACAGTCTCGCGTCGGCGTTGCTCGCGAACGGAGTCACGCTCGTCGGCCGCAGTTTCAAATACCACCGGCCGCGCGGCATCGTGTGCGCGGGCGCCGACGAACCCAACGCGCTGGTGCAACTGGAGACCGGCGCGCGCACCGAACCGAACCTGCGCGCAACGCAAATCGAACTTTACGACGGGCTCGTCGCCGCGAGCCAGAATTGCTGGCCGTCGGTCGGTTTCGACGTCGGCAGCGTCAACAATCTGCTCTCGCGCCTGATGCCCTCAGGTTTTTACTACAAGACCTTCATGTGGCCGGCATCGCTGTGGATGACGTACGAAAAAGTCATCCGCAAAGTCGCCGGCATGGGTCGCGCGCCGGATGCGCCCGACCCCGATCGACTACGCGCATCGTTACGCGCATTGCGACGTGCTGGTCGCGGGCGGCGGTCCCGCGGGGCTTGCCGCAGCGCTTGCCGCAGCGCGCGCGGGTGCGCGCGTGATCGTCGCCGACGAACAAAGCGAATTCGGCGGCAGCCTGCTCGGCGAAGGCGCCGATATCGACGGCGAACCCGCGTTGAACTGGGTCAGGCGCACGCTGGCGGAACTCAACGCGCTGCCTGACGTTACCGTGCTCGCCCGCAGCACCGTATTCGGCTATTTCGACCACAACGCGCTGGCGATCCTGGAACGCGCGCCGCTGCCGGCGGCACATGCGCCGGCGCAACGCCTGTGGAAAGTGCGCGCGAAGCAGGTCGTGCTCGCGACCGGCGCGCTTGAACGCCCGCTCGTGTTCGCGAACAACGACCGCCCCGGCGTCATGCTCGCATCGGCGGCGCGCACTTACGCTAACCGCTACGCCGTGAGGCCCGGCACGCGCGCGGTGATATTCACCAACAACGACAGCGCGTACGCCGCGGCGCTCGATCTCAAGGCGAACGGCACGGAGATTGCCGCCATCATCGACGTGCGCAGAGGCACGCTGGGCCGCAGACCGGTGCAGGCGCAGAAGGCCGCGATGGATATCCGCTTCGGCACCGCGATCAGGCGCGTGCTCGGCGGCCGCCGCGTCGCTGCCGTCGAAGTCGCCGCCGTCGACGCCGACGGCAACGTAGAGGGCGCGCTGACGACCATTGAGTGCGATCTCGTCTGCATGTCCGGCGGCTGGAGCCCCACCGTGCATTTGCATTCGCAGGCCAAAGGCCAGTTGCGCTACGACGAGCGCCTCGCCGCCTTCGTGCCCGGCGCCGCGGTGCAGCCATCGCGCTCTGCGGGTAGCGCAAACGGCGCGATGACGCTCGCCGCCTGCCTCGCCGAGGGACTGGCCGCAGGTGCCGCCGCCGCACAGGATGCCGGCTACAGCGCAACGCACAGCGACACCCGCGCCACGCGTCTCCCCCGACAGCCAGGCGCCGCTCACGCCGCTGTGGCAGGTGCGCACCGGCACCCGCGAAAAATGCTTCGTCGATTTCCAGAACGACGTCACCGTCGCCGACATCGCGCTCGCGGCGCGCGAAGGCTACACCTCGGTCGAACATCTGAAGCGTTACACGACGCTCGGCATGGGCACCGACCAGGGCAAGCTCTCCAACATCAACGGGCTCGCCATCCAGGCGCAGTTGCTCAACGCGCAGATTCCGGACGTGGGCACCACCACGTTTCGCCCGCCCTATACGCCGGTCACGTTCGGCGCGATCGCCGGCCAGGAGCGCGGGCCGCACGTCGCCCCCCTGCGCTTGTCCGCGCTGGATGCGTGGCACGTTGAGGCCGGCGCGACCTTCATCAATGCGGGGCTCTGGCGCCGGCCGCAGTTGTACACGCGTCCCGGCGAATCCGATCTCGATGCGGTGAACCGCGAAGTGCGCGCGGTGCGCGAACACGTCGGACTGGTGGATGTCTCGACGCTCGGCAAAATCGACATCAAGGGCCGCGACGCCGCCGAATTTCTCGAGCGCGTGTATATCAACAACTGGAAAAATCTCGCCGTCGGCAAGGTGCGCTATGGCGTCATGCTGCGCGAAGACGGCATGGTGTTCGACGACGGCACCACCGCGCGCATCGGCGAGCACCATTTTGTGATGACGACCACCACCGCCAACGCGGTCAAGGTCATGTCCACGCTCGAGTACCTGCTGCAGGTCGAATGGCGCGGGCTCGAGGTGTATTTGACGTCGGTCACCGAGCAGTGGGCGGCGATGGCGCTGGCCGGCCCGGATGCGCGGCGCGTGCTGCAGACGCTTGCGCCCGAACACGACTGGCACAGTACCGCGCTGCCGTACATGGGTTATCGCGCATCGACGATTGCCGGGATCCCCGCGCGCGTGTTCCGCATCAGCTTTTCGGGCGAACTCGCGTACGAAATCAACGTGCCGGCCGATTACGCGCGCGCGCTGTGGGAGAAGCTCATTGCCGCCGGCAGTCCGTTCGGCATCACGCCCTACGGCACCGAAGCGATGGGTGTGCTGCGCATCGAGAAAGGGCACGTCGCCGGCATGGAACTCGACGGCCGCACGACACCCGATGATCTTGGTCTCGGCCAGCTCGTGAGCGCCGCAAAGGACTGCATCGGCAAACGCTCACTGCGGCGCGCAGCGCTTGCGGCACAGAACCGCAAACATCTCGTCGGCCTGCTGCCGCGCGACGACAAAACGCCGATACCGCGCGGCGCCCAACTTGTCGCCGATCCGAATGCGCGATCGCCCAACCCCATACTCGGCCATGTGACCGCCAACTGCTACAGCCCGACGCTCGGCACGCCGATTGCGCTGGCGCTGTTGAAGAATGGCCGCGCGCTGATCGGCCAATGCTTTCACGCGATCTCGCCGCTCGCCGGCGTATCGCGTGCCGGTCATCGTGACGAACAACGTGTTTTTCGATCCACAGGGAGCGCGCGTTCGTGGCTGATATACTTCGCACGCGAACCGGCCTGCCCGGAATCCTGCCGTCCCGGAAAGTTCGGCTCGGCGCTGCCGCGTGCCGGCATTACGTTCGCCGCGCGCACCGGACTCACCCTCGTCGATTTGCGCGGCGATCCGCAGAACGCGGAGTTTCTTGCCAGCGCGCAGTCGGCGTTGGGCTGCGCGTTGCCGCTCGCGCCCAATACGTCCGCCGCCGGCGCGGATTGCAGCGTGCTGTGGCTCGGGCCCGACGCCTGGCTCGTCGTGAGCGAGCGTCCCGGAAAAAATAAACGAGACGCTGCCCATCGAGCGCGGTTTCCTGACCGACGTGAGCCACGGCCGCGCCGCCTGGCGCATCGGCGGCGCGCACGCGCTCGATTTGCTCGCCAAGGGTGTCAGCCTGGATCTGCATCCGCGCGTGTTTCTTCCCGGGCATTGCGCGCAGACTTCGCTCGCGCACGTCGGCGTGCTGCTCCATCTGCGCGATGCCGGCGGCAGCTTCGACCTCTACTGCGCGCGCAGCTATGCGCAACACCTGTGGCACTGGCTGACCGAGGCTGCCGGCGAATACGGCTACGAGGTCACCCTACCAATCGGTTAGCGCCGCACGTTCTCGCGGCGAGCCTGCTAAAATCACGGAACGCAGCATCGACAAGGAAGGTCGCATGTCAGAGCCGCACAAGCCGCCATTTCTGGGTTTGTCCGAACAGGACATCGCTGCTCTGTCGCAGCACGCGGTCACGCGCGCGTATCCCAAGAACACCATCATCGTGAACGCAGGCGATCAGAGCGATTCCCTGTACGTTATCGTGTCGGGCCGCGTTAAAGTTTTTCTCGCCAACGATGAAGGCAAGGAAATCGTCCTCGACACGCAGGGCCCCGGCGAATACTTCGGCGAAATGGTGCTCGATGAGGGGCCGCGCTCGGCATCCGTCATGACGCTCGAACCCTGCCGCTTTCAGGTGATCCCCAGAACCGACGTCACAGCGTTGCTGCAGCGCCATCCCGAATTCGCGATGCACCTCGTGCGCAAGCTCATTCACCGCGTCCGCGTGCTGACCGAACACGTCAAGAGCCTCGCGCTGCAAAACGTTTACGGCCGATTCGCGAAGCTCCTGCAGGAAATGGCCGAAAAAGAAGGCGACAAACTCGTGATTGCGGACAAACTATCGCAGCAGGAAATGGCCAACCGCATCGGCGCCTCGCGCGAGATGATCAACCGCATCGTCAAGGACCTCGCGACCGGCGGTTACATCACGGTCGAGGGCTCGCGCATCGTGATCCACAAGTCGCTTCCCGCGGACTGGTAGCACCCGTCCGCATCGGGCAGTTACGTCCCCGCTTTGCCGCCGTCTCGCCGCGCGCCTCTTGCTTCAATTTTCACTCCCAGCCAGCGGCGTGGCATAAAAGTAAATAAGCCACAACTTTTCTGCGCCGCCCTCCCGTAAGGTACAAATCACAAAATTACCCGCGGCTTTCAGCCAAGCGCGGCAAATCCAGCGCGCGACTCGGGTTGCGACTAGAATTGCTGCCGTTGCGGGTGACGCAAGACGGGAGATCGTAATCTCCTGTGCGGAAATACCCAAGGGGAAGCTCGGTATGTCATTTTCGCTGCAGGCGTCTATCCTAACAATCTAGATGATCCAATGAACAACCGCCGCGAACTGATGATTGCGCTTGGCGCGAGCGTGCTCACCGCACCGCTGGGGGCATTTGCGCAGCAGCCCGTGGTCTGCCGCATTGGCTGGCTTTCCAACGACAGACCCGCCAAAGCGCTCGGCATCAAGGTTCCCAACGCCATACTCGTGCGCGCGGACCGGGTGATCGAGTAATGGCGCGCAAGACCGGACAACAAGTTGCCGGCTTGCGTCGCCGCGTTGGAGCGGACACGGTGTGCCGCTCAACGCGGCGCAAGTTGCTCATCGTGATTGCGGCGGGCGCAGTGGCAGAGCCGCTCGCGCTTTTCGCACAACAACCGGCGAAAACTCCACGCCTCGGTTACCTCACGTTGCGCGGCGGCATCGGACTGCAGAATTCCTTCCGGCAGGGCTTGGCGGAACTCGGATACGTCGAGGGAAATAATATCATTATCGAGCGCCGGTCCTCGGATGGGAAAGAAGAGCGCCTGCCCGCGCTTGCCGCCGAACTCGCCGGCCTCAAAGTGGATGTGCTGGTCGCGCTCGATCCGCTGTCGTTCAGCGCTGCAATGAAAGCCACCCGCACGATTCCCATCGTGATTAGGTCGAGCGTCGACCCCGTCGCAGCCGGTATTGTCGCCAGCCTCGCGCATCCGGGGGGCAATATCACCGGGATGTTCAGTCTCTATTCGGAACTGAACGGCAAGCGGCTGGAATTGCTGAAGGAAGCATTGCCGGCGATATCGCGGGTGATGCTGCTGTGGAATCCCGGGTATCGCGGGGAGCAGGATAGGCTGCAGATTGTGGCGGATGCGGCGCGCAAACTCGGGCTGCGCCCGCTGCCTGCGCCTGTCAACAATGTCGCCGATTTTGAGAGTGCGTTCAAGGCGGCGGCGCACGAGCACGCCCACGGCTTGCTGGTGCTCAGAACGCCGTTAATGGTCGCGAACATGGCGCTCATTGCCAAACTCGCCGCGAAGGCACGGTTACCTGCAATATACGATGAAGCGGCCTACGTCGAAGCGGGCGGCCTCATGTCGTACGGCGCGAGTCTGCGCGATATTTATCACCGCGCGGCCTATTACGTCGACAAGATTCTGAAAGGCACGCAGCCCGGCGACGTGCCGATGGAGCAGCCGACCAAGTTCGAGCTGGTAGTCAACATGAAATCCGCGAAGGCGCTCGGCATCAGGTTTCCCAACTCGATTCTGGTACGCATCGACAAGGTGATCGAATAATGCGCGAGACCGGACACTTACAGCGTGCCGGCTCGCGTCGCCGCGTTGGAGCGGACACGGTGTGCCGCTCAACGCGGCGTGCGTTGCTGATTGCGCTGGGCGCAGGAGCGTTTACCGCGGGCGTTTCGATTATTTGCGCAGCCCAGAAATCAAGAATTCCGCATGTCGGCTATCTGTCGACCGGATCGATCATCAGCAACGGCGCCTTTCTCGGCGCGTTCAGGGACGGGCTGCGCGAACTCGGGTGGGTCGACGGCAAGAACGTCATCATCGATGTGCGCTGGGCAGGCAGCGCCGCCTACGAATTTCCGCAGATCGCGGCATCGCTCGTCAAGGAAAAACCGGATGCGATCGTCGGCACGTGCATTCCGTCGACTCGCGCGGCAAAAAACGCCACTTCCAGCATACCGGTGGTCATGTCGGTGAACGGCGATCCGGTCGCATCCGGACTCGTCGCGAGCCTCGCGCACCCCGGCGGCAACGTGACCGGCACGTCGACGCTGTTCGAGCAACTGATTCCGAAATGGCTCGAGTTGATCACCACCGCGCTGCCCAAGGTCCGCACCGTCGCGGTCCTGGTGAATTCCGAAAGCCTGAGCGATCCGTATTTCTGGACACAGTTTCAGGACGTTGCCAAGCGCATGTCCGTTAAGGTGGTGCGCGCTGAAGCGCGCGCCCCTGCGGAACTCGAGCACGCATTTGCCGACATCAAAAAACAGCGTGCCGGCGCCTTCATCATGATGACGGACGCGTTCTGGGCCGGTCAGATGCAACGCATCGTCACGCTCGCGAACGTCTACAAACTGCCGGGCATTTACGGCTTTCGCGAATTTGCCGAGGCCGGCGGCCTCATGAGCTACGGACTGAGCTACCGCGAGTACTACAAAGGGGTTGCGCGCTACGTCGACAAAGTGCTCAAAGGCGTCAAACCCGCGGATCTGCCGGTGGAGCAGCCCACCCGGATCGAATTCGTGATCAATCAAGTCAACCGCCAAAACGCTCGGCCTCAACCTGCCGGGGCAATTGCTGGTGCGCGCGGACAAGGTGATCGAGTAATGCGCGAGGCCGGACACTTAAGCATGCCGGCTCGCGTCGCCGCGTTGGAGCGGACACGGTGTGCCGCTCAACGCGGCGGCGGTTGCTGCTTGCATTGGGAGCGGGCGCACTCGCTTCGCCACTTGCCGCCTTCGCGCAGCAGCCCGCAAAAATTCCGCGCGTCGGTTTTATGGCGCACGATCCGGGGCCCGACAAGGCGTTTGCGCAAAAGCTGCGCGAGCTCGGTTACGTCGACGGGCGCAACGTCATCGTCGAATACCGGATTGCCGGAGACCGGCACGAACGGCTGCCGGAATTCGCAGCCGAGCTGGTCGAGATGAACGTCGACGTCATTGTCGCCATCGATCCGCCGTCGTATCGCGCAGCCATGCAAGCAACCAAAACGATTCCCATAGTCATCAGAGCCAGCAACGATCCGGTCGCAGCAGGCGTCGTGGCAAGCCTGGCACGTCCCGGTGGCAACGTCACCGGAGTGTTCAGTCTCTATTCCGACCTGATCGGCAAGCGCATGGAACTGCTGAAGGAATTGGTGCCCACGACGACTCGCGTAGCCATGCTGCACGACGCGAGGATTTCCGGAATCCAAACGGTTCATCGACCTGAACGAAAAAGCCGCGCACGCGCTCGGTCTTGCGCTCCAGCCGGTAGACGTGCGCAGCGTGGAAGACATTCGCAACGCGGCGGCGGCGGTAGGCCGCCTGCGTTCGCAGGCACTGATGGTGCTCCGCTCTCCCGTCATACACGAGAATGCGGGCGCCATCGCGGCGCTCGCCGCCAAGACGCGCTTGCCGGCGATTTTCGAGGACGCCGCGTACGTCGATGCCGGCGGGCTCATGTCCTACGGCGCCAATTTGCCCGACCTGTACCGTCTCACCGCTGTCTACGCGGACAAGATCCTCAAAGGCGCCAAGCCGGGCGATTTGCCGGTGCAGCAGCCGACCACGGTCGAACTGGTCATCAACGGCAAAACCGCGAAAGCGCTCGGCATCAAGATTCCCAATTCGATCCTGGTGCGCGCTGACAAGGTGATCGAGTGAATGCGCAAGACCGGACAGCAGGCTGCCGGCTCGCGTCGCCGCGTAGGAGCGGACACGGTGCGCCGCTCAACGCGGCGGCGGTTGCTGACTTGCATTGGGAGCGGGCGCACTCGCCTCACCGCTTGCTGCGCTCGCGCAGCAGAAAAGCAAAACGCCCAGGATTGGTTTCCTGGTTTCGGAGACGCTTTCCGGTCAAGCCAACCGGCTAGAGTCCCTGCGCGCGGGACTGCGCGACCTCGGCTACGTCGAAGGCAAGACAATTGCAATTGAGATGCGTTCGGCGGAGGGCAAATACGAGCGACTGCCCGCGCTGGCAGCGGAACTTGTCCGTCTGAAGGTCGAAGTGCTGGTGGCTTTTGGCGCGAAGGCGGTGTTGGCTGCCAAGCACGCCACCACGACGATACCCATAGTGGTACCGTCCACTGGCGACCCCATGGCCCTGGGCCTTACGAACAGCCTCGCGCACCCGAGCGGGAACATCACCGGCTCAGCTGCGTTCGGTCCGGAAGTTTCCGCGAAACGGCTGGAACTGCTGAAGGAGGCGGTGCCGCGCATCACACACGTCGCCGCGCTATCGAATCCTGCCAATGCCGCGACCGCGGCGCTGCTGCGTGCCATGCATACTGCGGCCAAGTCACTTAAATTGGAACTGCAGCCATTCGAAGCCCGGGCGCAAAAAGAGATTGTGGGCGCATTTTCAGCGATAGCAAAAAGACGCTTCGACGCGATCGTAGTTCAGCAGGACACGCTGTTCATCGCCAACGCCAAAGAGATTGCGGACCTTGCGGCGAAGAACCGGCTGCTGTCGGCGGGGACCAAGGAATTCGCGGAAGCCGGCGGCCTGATCGGCTATGGCGCAAGCGATGCCGTGAATTACCGCCGCGGAGCCTACTTTGTGGACAGGATACTCAAAGGCGCGAAACCCGGCGACTTGCCATTCGAGCAGCCGACGACGTTTGAACTCGTCGTCAACATGAAAACCGCGAAAACGTTCGGCATCACGATTCCCAACTCGATTCTGGTGCGTGCCGACAAGGTGATCGAGTAGTGCGCGAGGCCGGACTTACAGAGCAAGCCGGCTCGCGTCGCCGCGTACGAGCGGACACGGTGCGCCGCTCAACGCGGCGGCGGTCGATTGCGCCGAACTTCGAGGCCGTGGCTTCTAAGCGTATACACCGTACCTTCCAACGCAGCGTAGAATGCGGTTCGCATACAGGGTGAACCCATGATTTTGCGCGGCACGTTGTTCCGCAAATACGTCGTCTATTTCGTGACGCTGGTGACCGTCGCCCTCATCGCGAGCGGCGGCATCGGCGTGTATTTCACGTACAAGGAAAGCAAGGCCGCACTCCTCGACCTGCAGCGCGAAAAAGCCGCGCGCCGCCGCATCGCGCATCGAAGCCTACGTGTCGGAGATCGAGCACCAGATCGGCTGGATGCGGCTGCCGCAGGTGGGCGCGGCGAATCCGGAGCAGCGCCGCTTCGACTACCTGAAACTGCTGCGCCAGGTGCCGGCGATCACCGACGTGATCCAGGTCGACCGCGCCGGCGCCGTGAAGCTGCGCGTGTCGCGGCTCGGCATGGACGTCTCGGGCGGCATCGAGGATTTTTCGAACGACCCGAAATTTACCGTCGCGAAATCGGGCAAGACCTATTTCAGCCCGGTCTACTTCCGCAAGGAAACCGAACCGTACATGACGATCGCGATGGCGGGCATCAGCGAGGAAGCCGGCATTACGGTCGCCGAAGTCAATCTGAAGTTCATCTGGGACGTGATCTCGCGCATCAAGATCGGCGACAAGGGCTTGGCGTACGTGATCGACTCGCAAGGCCACCTGATCGCGCACCCCGACATCAGCCAGGTGCTGCAGAAGTCCGATCTGGCAACGCTGCCGCAGGTGCAGGCGGCGCTTGCGGCCGAAGGACGGCAACAACGAGCGCGTCAGCATCGCGCGCAACCTGCAGGGCGGCGAAGTGCTCGCCGCCTACGCGAGCATCCAGTCGCTCGGGCTGGCATGTGTTTGTCGAGCAACCCATCGCGGAAGCGTTCGCGCCGTTGTACGAATCGCTCAAACGCACGGGACTGCTGCTGCTCGCGGGTCTCGTGCTGTCGGTGTTCGCGAGCACGCTCGTCGCGCGCCGCATGGTCGAACCGATCCGCGCGGTGCAGGACGGCGCGGCGCGCATCGGCGCCGGCAATCTCGATCAGGACATCGAGGTCCACACCGGGGACGAACTCGAATCCCTCGCCGACCAGTTCAACACGATGGCCGCAGCGGCTGAAGGATTCCTATGCGGGCCTCGAGCGCAAGGTCGAAGAGCGCACGCGCGAACTCACGGAGACGCTCGAACAGCAGACCGCCACCAGCGAAATCCTGAGCGTCATCAGCAATTCACCGACCAATGTGCAGCCGGTGTTCGACGCGATCGTGCAGAGCGCGCTGCGGTTGTTTGACGGCAATCTGATCGCCGTCCTCCTCGTCAACGGCGATCGCATCGAACGGCCGGCGTTCGTCAGCACCACCAATCAACCAGTCGCGCAGGAATTCTATCCGATGCCGCTCGACCGCAATTCATTAGCCGGCCGCGCGATACTCGATCGCGAGTTCGTTCACATCGATGATATTCTGAACGAGACGGATATGCCGGAACGTGGCAGAGCCATCGCGGAGAAAATTGGCTATCGCGCCGCAATGGTGGCCCCGATGATGCGTGAAAATACGGTGGTCGGCGCAATCGCCGTGTGCCGGCCCCGTGGCCGGCTATTTCACCGACAAGCAAGTGGCGCTGCTCAAGACCTTCGCCGACCAGGCCGTGATCGCGATCGAGAACGTGCGCCTCTTTAACGAGATCCAGGAGAAAAGCCTCCAGCTCGAAATCGCCAACCGCCACAAGTCCGAATTCCTCGCCAATATGTCGCACGAATTGAGAACGCCGTTGAATGCGATCATCGGCTTCTCCGAAGTGTTGCAGGAGCGCATGTTCGGCGACATGAACGAAAAACAGGACGAGTACATCAACGACATTCACGGCTCCGGCAAGCATCTGCTGTCGCTCATCAACGACATTCTCGATCTCTCGAAGGTCGAGGCCGGGCGCATGGAACTCGACCTCGAGACATTCAATGTGGCGGCGGCGATCGACAATGCCCTCACGCTGATCAAGGAGCGCGCCGGGCGGCATAGCATCGAACTGCAGGCGGCGGTCGACCCCGAGATCACCGAGATCAAAGGCGACGAGCGCAAGGTCAAGCAGATCATGCTGAACCTGCTCTCGAATGCCGTAAAATTCACTCCGGAAGGCGGCCGCATTACCGTCGCCGCGCGTCCGCATGACAGCATGGTCGAAATCAGCGTGACCGATACCGGCATCGGCATCGCGCCGGAAGACTGCGAGGCGGTGTTCGAGGAGTTCCGCCAGGTCGGCACCGACTACACGAAAAAGGCCGAGGGCACCGGGCTCGGCTTGGCCCTTACGCGCAAATTCGTCGAACTGCACGGCGGTAAAATCTGGGTGACGAGCGAAGTCGGCAAAGGCTCGACCTTCGCCTTTACCCTGCCGGTCACCGCAGCGCAAGCGGTCGCAGCGGCCGCGCACTGATAAACCGGGGAACCCCGCATGGCCAATGAACTCATCCTGATCGTCGAAGACAACGAAAAAAACCGCAAGCTCGTGCGCGATATCCTGCAGTTCAAGGGCTACCAGCTGCTCGAGTCCGAAACCGCCGAGGAAGGCATACGCCTCGCGCGCGAGAAACAACCGGCGCTGATACTGATGGATTTTCACCTGCCGGGCATGAACGGCATCGAGGCGTTCAAGGTGCTGCGCGCCGACCCGCTCACGAAATCGATACCGATCGTCGCGGTCACCGCGTCGGCCATGACGGAAGACCGCAAAAGAATCATCGACGCGGGGTTCGACGGCCTGCAAACCAAGCCGATCAACGTCAAGGAATTCCTCGAAACCGTCGCCGCCACGCTGAAAAAGAATGCGGGGCCCGCGTGAGCACTGTGCTGAAAAAGATCCTGGTCGTCGACGACACGCCGCTCAACGTCAAGATGCTCGCCGATCTTCTGACCTTCAAGGGTTACCAGGCCATCACCGCGGCTTCGGGCGCCGAGGCGCTGGCGAAAATCGAGGCCGAGCATCCCGACCTCGTGCTGCTCGACGTCATGATGCCGGGCATGAACGGCTACGAAGTGTGCCAGAAAATCCGCGCCAATCCGGCGACCGGCGTGCTGCCCGTGGTGATGGTGACCGCGCTCGATCCCGGGCAGGAACGCGTCAAGGGCATCGAGGCCGGCGCGGACGATTTTCTGTCCAAACCGATCAACCAGCCGGAACTGCTCGCGCGCGTGCGCTCGCTCTTGCGGGTCAAGGAGCTATGGGACACGGTGCAATCGCAGGCCGGAGAACTCGCCGACTTGAACAGAAACCTCGAAGCGCGCGTGCAGGAGCAGGTCGCGCAGCTCGACCGCCTCGGGCGGCTCAAGAATTTTTTCTCGCCGCAACTCGCCGAATCCATCGTCAGCGGCGGCGGCGAAGATCTGCTGAAGACGCACCGGCGCGAAGTGGTCGTCGCGTTTCTCGACATGCGCGGCTTTACCGCATTCACCGACAGCTCCGAACCCGAAGAAGTCATGAGCGTGCTCGCCGAGTACCATCGCGCGATGGGGCCGCTGATCGTCGCGCATGACGGCACGCTCGAGCGCTTCGCCGGCGACGGCATGATGATTTTCTTCAACGACCCGATCAAGCTCGAAAACCCGGCGCTGAACACCGTCAAGATGGCGCTGGCGATGCAGGAGCAGTTCGCGCCGCTGCGCGCGGCGTGGAAAAAACGCGGCTACGACCTCGATCTCGGCATCGGCTTCGTGCAGGGCTATGCGACGCTGGGCGCGATCGGCTACGAGGGGCGCTGGGATTACGCGTGCATCGGCAGCGTGACCAACCTCGCCGCGCGGCTGTGCAGCGAGGCCAAAGGCGGACAGATACTCACCAACCAGAAAACGCTGGCCCGCATCGAAGACGCGGTCAATTCCGAGCCGCTGGGCGAAGTGACGTTGAAAGGAATTTCGCACCCGGTGGCGGCGTTCAACGTCACGGGATTCAAGTAAAGCCGTGATTGAGGGATTGGGCGGCGCGCAAGCCGTAACCCGGCAACTACACCCTAATCGCCCACTCACGGATTTCCTGGCTACTCCTTCTGCCTGCCGCGCCGTTGCGCGCATGCAAGCAGCTTGTCGCTGGTCTCGCGCACGCGCGCGCTCATGCCGTGCAGGAGGCCGAACGCCAGCTCCGGATAGCTCGCGATCAGCCCGTGCAGCTTCAGCTTGTCGAGATACAGCAGTTGCGAATCCTCGACCACGTGCGCGGTGCCCGAGCGCGGCGAGCCGTCGAGCGGGCCCATCTCGCCGAAGCAGCCGCCCGCCTCGACGATGCTCACGTAGTCCTCGACTTTCGGGTCGGGATTGATGGAGATGCCGATCTTGCCGGTCAGCACGACGTACATGCGGTCGCTCGGATCGTTGATCTCGAATACGCGCTCGCCCTTGAAGTAGGCCTCCTCCTGCATTTCCTCCACCACCACGCGCAGATCGTCGGTCGCGACTTCCGCAAAAATCGGCGTGCGCTTCAATATGACAATGCGGTCGAAAAAATCAGCCATGCTGTCCTTATCCTCGTGCGGGCGCGGCAGCGAGCGCGTGTAGGGCGCATTCGCGCAGCCACGAGTCTACATGATTGCCGCACCATTCGAGTGCATCGCGGCCACGCTGGAAAAACTCACCGCGCCGGGCACCGTATCGACCACGGCGGTGCGGTCGCTCGCCACCAGCAGCAATTGCCCGAGTTGCGCGCCCAACGCCGTGTTGGCGATATTGGTCAGCGCCTCGCGCGCGCGCGCGACCTGCCGCCGGTCCTTGCTTTTCAGCGCGACGTAGACGATGCGGATGCTGTGGCTGTCGCCCAGGTTTTCCATCGCCAGCAGCGCCACCTCCAGCGTCTGCGTGAAGCGCTCGGCGAGCACCATTTTCATCAATGTCCAGCCGGCGTCGCTGCGCGTGGTGTCGACTTCGAGCACGCGCAACGCCTGCGCCATCGCGGCGGCATCGTTGAGCCTGCGCCCGGCGAAGTCCTCGAACGGCGGGCGCGGCACGCTCTGGCGCGCAAGATACGCAAGCACCTGCTGCTGCTGGCGGGGCGGCGCGCACGCGTCGTTGAGCCACGTCGAATAGCCGCGCCGGCAAATCCTCGATGCATTCCTCCAGCACGCCCAGCGCCGCTTCCACCACGCTGGGATGGCGGTCGGTCAGCGCGGCAAACGCCAGCCGCTCGCGGTCGGCGGCCGGCAACAGGCGGTAGCATTCGATGGACGCAACGCGCAACTGCTGGTCGGGCGAATGGGCGAGCGCCTCGAGCAATGCCGTCAGCGCGCGCGTCCGCCGGCAATCGCGCTGTGACGCAAGGCGGCGAGCGCCGCTTTTTTCACGCCGTCGTCGGCGTGTCCGAGCAGATCGCACAGGTGCGGCAGAAACGATGCCGGCATCGCAAGTTTCTGTCCGAGATGCAGCGCGGCGTAGATCGAACGACGTGCGCGTATCCGCCAGCAGCGACTGCCATTGCTGGACGGCGAACTGCGCGCCGCTCTTCGAGACCGTAACTGAACACACCGAGCACGCCGCACGCGACGATCCGCGGATTGCTCCGAAGCAAAACAGGGCTCGACCTGCGCCTGCATGCGCGCATCCCGCGCTTCGAAGCGCGTCGTCAGCACGGTCGCACGCTCGTGCGCGTCCCCGAGATCGCGCGTCGACTCCAGGCGATGCAGCAATTCCTCGGGCAGTTCCGGCCCGATCAGGCGCACCAGCTGATCGCACAACGGCGCGCTCGCGTGCTGCATGCGCTCGAGAATGATGTCCGGCGCCCGGTCCGGAAACGCGTTCGAGAGCATGCGCGCATAGGTGAGGCAAATCTGCTCGTCCTCGTGCTTGACGCCGTCGACGAGACGCGCGAAGAGTTCCGGATCGGCCGCGGTGTTCATCGTGCCCAGGCCTTCGCTCGGCAGAAACAAGCCGTTCCTTCAGCGTCGACAGCAGCGCCTCGACGTAGGCGCGGTTGGTCTTGACGCTGAAATAACAGGTACAGCGCGCCCGCGATGACCCCGGCGGTCAGGTAGGAATACGGCGCGTGCCATTTTTTCAGCGTCTGCAGCACGAGGCCGACGAATATGTAGCCGGCGGGCAACACCAGCATGAGCGACAGCGCGCGCGCCCTGCCCTGCATGTAATCGGGCAGCGCGTCGAACAGCAGCGAGCGCGACGGGTTGCGCATCGACGGCAGCAGCACGCGGCGGTTCATGGTGCTCACCAGCGCGGAGGGCACGTTGAAGAAAGCGATCATGCCGGCAAAGCACATGAGCGTCGTCGACGGAAAGACGAGGTTGATCATGCGCACGCCGAAGAGATTGATGAGCTTGCTGGAAAAGAAAATCTGCACCAGCACGGTGACCGCACTCGACACGATGGTCAGCACGCCGAAGAGCACGCTCAGTTCCGCTTCGCTCTTGAAGTTCGCGTTGTATACCGCAAACGCCGCGTAGCCGAGGCAGTTCAACGCGACCACCATGAAAAACACCGCGAGCGACGAATACAGAAGCAGCTTCGAGCGGCGCGCGAATTTGAGTCCCTGCGTGACCTGCTCTATCGTGCGCTTCAATCCGCCGCCGCGGCGCCCCGGCGCGAAAAACGGCGACACGCCCACGCTGCGGTGCCGCATCACGACGATGATGACCGCGATTGCCGCGAGCCCGCTCCACACCAGCACCAGGCCCTGCACGCCTATGACCGACGTCATCGTCAGGATCAACCCGCCCGCGACCTCGCCCAGCTGCAGGCCCGCCATCGTCATCGGCAAGAGCCGCTTGCTTTGCTCGTTGTCGAAATTGGCGCTGAAATACAGCGACGCGTGCATGACCAGCAGTTCCGAGCTGATTTCGAACAGCAGGTAGTACAGCGGATACGCGACGCGTGTCGACGTTCGCGAGCATCAGATACCAGTTGCCGACCAGCATCACGGCGAGCGCGGCGAGCAGTATGTAAAACGTGCGCTCCGGCGCGAGACGGTCCGCATAGGCCGCGTAGACGGTGCTGACGATCGCCATCAGCACGCCGAGCCCGACGTACATGACCGGCAGATACTGGATGCCGAAGCGTTTCAGGAACAACGCGTCGGCGGTGCCGCGCCCGATGGCAAGACCGGCGCTGATGACCAGAAAAAGACAGAAGAAATAGCCGAGCCGCGGCCATTCCGTCCTCTTGACCATCAGCAGCTTAGCCATACCGGGGCATCTGGATACTTACTTTGCAGGAAATTGCGATTAGTGCGAGATTATCCATACTAGGATAAAGGATTTCAACGGCTTGCGGGGAAAAATCGCGTTGAAACAAAGCCAGATCACTATGCCAACGGAATTCCGCGGATCGCGCGCCCGACGCCGCGAGGCGCAGTTCGCCCGCGCCCGGACAAACCGCCATGCACACTGGTGTATCATTCCGCCTTTTCCCGGCTCGCCGCAGGATCACCCTCCATGAAACCCTTCGACTGGCAGTTTCCCTACCCCTCGCAGCGCATGCCGATACTCGCGCGCAATTGCGTCGCGACGTCGCAGCCGCTCGCCGCGCAAGCGGGCTTGCGCATGCTGATGAAAGGCGGCAGCGCGGTCGACGCCGTGCTGGCCACGGCCATCGCGCTGACCGTGCTCGAGCCGACGAGCAACGGGATCGGCTCCGATGCGTTCGCGATTCTGTGGGACGGCAAGAAACTGCAGGGGCTGAACGCCTCGGGACGCTCGCCCGCCGCGTGGACGCCCGACCGCTTCAAGGGCCTCGCCGCGATGCCGCAGCGCGGCTGGGATTCGGTGACGGTGCCCGGCGCGGTCGCCGCGTGGGTCGAGCTCTCGCGCAAATACGGCAAGCTGCCGTTCGCGGATTTGTTCGAGCCGGCGATCAAGTATGCGGCGGACGGCTTCATGGTGTCGCCGACCATCGCGCGGCTGTGGGAAAAGCAGGTGCCGGAACTCAAAGCGATACCGGGCTACGCGGAAGCGTTCATGCCCAAGGGCCGCGCGCCGCTGCCCGGCGAATCGTTCGTGTTTCCCGATCAGGCGCGCACGTTGAAACGCATCGCCGAAACCAGGGGCGCGGCGTTTTACACGGGCGACCTCGCTGAAAAAATCGTCGCCCACGCGCAACAATACGGCGGCGCGATGACGATGGCCGATCTCGCGGCGCACCAAGTCGACTGGGTCGAGCCGGTCGGACAGAGCTACCGCGGTTACACGCTGCACGAGATTCCGCCCAACGGCCAGGGCATAGGCGCGCTGATTTCGCTCGGCATACTGGAAAATTTCGACATGGCGGGCCTGCCGGTCGATTCCGCCGACAGCCTGCACGTGCAACTCGAGGCGATGAAGCTCGCGTTCGCCGATATCTACGAATACGTGTCCGACCCGGCGACGATGCGCGTGACGCCGGCGCAAATGCTCGATCGCGCTTACCTGAAAAGCCGCGCCAAGCTCATCGACATGAAGAAAGCGCAGGACCCGAAGTTCGGCACGCCGCCCACCGGCGGCACCGTGTATCTGACCGCAGCCGACGCGTCCGGCATGATGGTGTCATACATCCAGTCGAACTACGCGGGCTTCGGCTCGGGCGTCGTCGTCAACGGCACCGGCATCAGCCTGCAGAACCGCGGCTACGGCTTCGTCCTGAAGCCGGGTCACGCGAACGAAGTCGGGCCGCGCAAGCGTCCGTTCCAGACGATCATTCCGGCGTTCGTCACCAAGGACGGCCAGCCGGTGATGAGCTACGGCCTGATGGGCGGCTCGATGCAGGCGCAGGGCCACTCGCAGGTCATGGTGCGCTTTGCCGACTACGGGCAGAACCCGCAGGCGGCCAGCGATGCGCCGCGCTGGCGCATCGACACCGGGCTCTCGCTCGCGATCGAACAAGGCGTCAGCGCCGACGTGATCGCGGAACTCAAGCGCCGCGGCCACGACATCACGCAGGCCGACCGCTGGAGCACCGACTTCGGCCGCGCGCAGTTGATCTACAAGATGGAAGACGGTTACCTCGCGGCGTCGGAACGGCGCACGGACGGACAAGCGGTTGGCTTTTAATCGAATTGACAATTGAAAATGGACGAATTGACAACAGAATATGCAGGAGGCCCCATGTCAGAACATAAAGCGAGCGTAATCTGGGCGCGCAACGGCGTCGATTTCGGCTACAAGAATTATCCGCGCGATCACGTGTGGCGCTTTCCCAACGGCGTCGAAGTGCCGGGTTCCGCGGCGCCCGCCTATCTCGGCAATCCGCAGCGCGTCGATCCGGAAGCGGCGTTCGTCGCGGCGCTGTCGAGCTGCCACATGCTGACGTTTCTGGCGCTCGCTTCAAACAAGGGCTTCGTCGTCGACAGCTACGAAGATGCCGCGGTCGGGCATCTGGAAAAAAACGCCAACGGCAAAATGGCGATCACGCGCGTCGAACTGCATCCCAAAATCGTCTACAGCGGCGCGAAGCAGCCGGCGGCGGCCGATCTCGACTGGCTGCACGACAAAGCGCACAAGGAATGTTTCATCGCCAATTCGGTGACGACGGAAGTCAAAGTCGTCGCCTGATTCGCTTCGCGCGCGGCAAGCCGCTGCTCGAATATCGCCGTCAACGCCGCTTGCCGAGATGTCACTCGATAGGCGCTGCACACTGCGCATTCGTCGGCCGACTCGCGATGAAGCCGCAGCTGCTCGGGCTTCTGATCGCGTCGGCCGCGACGACGCAGAAAGCCCTATCAAGTCACGCAGGCATTCGTCGAAGCGCTCGACTCAAGCCGGACGCGGTCTGGACGCGTGCCGCGACAACCCGCAGTGATAGCGTTGGCATCGGCGGCAAGACGCTCGCCGGACCGCCGGAGAACATCATGGCCCAGCGCCGGATGTCGCTCGCAATCAGCGCCGCCAGCATGCGGCCGACCGTCATCGGCCGCAGCCAGGCAATCGCGTGCGGCCATTATCTTGCCGCTCTTGCATCGATGCGCGTGCTCGACCGCGGCGGCAATGCAGTGGATGCCGGCGTCACCGCGGCGATGGCGCTCGCCGTGCTGCAGCCGGACATCGTCAGCTTCGCCGGTGTTGCGCCGACTTTGATCTATCTCGCAAAAGAAGACCGCGTCATTTCCCTGGCCGGCCTCGGCTACTGGCCGGCCGCCACCGATATCAACCGTCTGCTCGCCGCGGGCGACGGCAAAACGGTGCCCGAAGGACTGCTGCGCACCGTGATGCCGGCGGCTCCCGCCACGCACATCGAAGCGCTGCGCCGCTACGGCACGATCTCGTTCGAAGAGGCCGCGACGCCCGCGATGGAACTCGCGCGCGACGGCTATGCGGTGTATCCGTTTCTCGCCAACAATCTGAACGGCGCGCAGGACCAGTACCGGCGCTGGCCCTCGAGCGCGCGCATTTTCCTGCCCGGCGGACAGCCGCCCCGCTACGGCGAACTCTTTCGCCAGGAAGACCTCGAGCCGCAGCATCGCCGGCATGATCGAAGCGGAACGCGCCGCGCGCGGCGACCGCGACAAGAAACTGCGCGCCGCGCACGACTACTTTTATCGCGGCCCGATCGCCGCGGCCGCCGCCGGCTATCACGCGCAGAACGACGGCTTTCTCACCGCCGCGGACCTCGCCTGCTTCGAAGTTCCCGTCGAAGACAGCATCAGCGTCAACTATCGCGGCTATGAAGTGCACTGCATGCGACGTCTGGTGCCAGGGCATCGCGCTGCTCGAAACGCTGAAAATCATCGAAGGCTGCGATCTCGGCAAGCTCAGACACAACTCGCCCGACTACGTGCACACGATCACCGAAGCGCTCAATCTCGCGTTCGGCGACCGCGAAGCCTACGTCGGCGATCCGAAATTCGTGAAAGTGCCGACCGCGGCGCTGCTGTCGGACGCCTACGCGGCGCGCCAGCGCGCGCGCATCGATCTGACTCGCGCGTTCGGCAAGCTGCCCGCGCCGGGCAATCCGGAAAATCGACCGGCGACCGCCGGCAGCCACGAGCCCGTTTACGCCGCCGCGCGCGGCAAAGTCGGCATCGCGCCCGACACGATATACGCCGCGGTCATGGACAAGCCACGGCAACGCGTATTCGGCAACGCTTTCGGACACGTCGTACGATGCGCCGGTCATTCCGGGCACCGGACTCGTCTTCTCGTCGCGCGGCCAGCAATCGCGGCTTACGCCGGGCCATCCGGCGCAGGTCGCGCCGGGCAAGCGTCCGCGCCTGACTCCCAGCCCGGCGCTCGCCATGAAAGACGGCAAGCCGTTCATGTGTTTCGGCACGCCGGGCGGCGACGTGCAGTCGCAGGCCATGCTGCAGGTCTTCCTCAACGTCACCGAATTCGGCATGCAGGTGCAGCAGGCGATCGAAGCGCAGCGCTTTTCCAGCGCGAATTTCCCCAACTCGTTCGCGCCGCATGATTATTTCCCGGGCCGGCTGTGCATCGAGGAAGACATGCCCAATGGCGTGATCGACGAAATGAAGAAACGCGGCCACGACGTGCAGGTGCTGCCGCGCCTGCCCGCGCAGAGCGGCGCGGTGTGCGCGGTCGTGCGCGACCCGCAAACCGGCATGAAGCACGCCGGCGCCGACCCGCGGCGCGAGGCCTACGCGCTGGCGTGGTAACGCGCATCGCCGAGAAATCAGGTCGCACCGTCACGGCCGCGAGCGGCGCCGACTAATCCGCATCGCTGCGGTCAATCGAGCCGCGCGCCCGCGCGCTTGACCACTCCGCCCAGCGCGCCTGATCTTTCGCCATGTAAGCGGCAAAGCGGCTCGGCGGGCATCAACGAGATCTCGAGGCCCAGCCCTTTGATGCGCTCGGCGTTTTCGGCCTGCTGCACGATGCGCGTGAATTCCCCCGACAACCTGGCCACGATGTCCGGCGGCAGTCCCGCGGGGCCGGCGAAACCGATCCACGAAATGACTTCATAGCCTTTGAGTCCCGCCTCGTCGAGCGTCGGCACGTCCGGAATCTGCGGCAGGCGTTCGAGCGTGGTCACGCCCAGCGCGCGCAGCCGCCCCGCCTTGATCTGCGGAATCGCCGCGGCGGCAACGATGAACATCACCGGCACCTGGCCGCCGATCACGTCCGACTGCGCCTGCGCGGCCGCCTTGTAGGGGATGTGGATCATGTTGATGCCGGTTTGCGACTTCAGGAGTTCGGTGGCGAGATGCGCCGGGCTGCCGTTGCTTGGCGACGCGTAATTCAGTTCGCCCGGCCGGCTCTTGGCGAGCGCGATCAGTTCGCCGAGATTCTTCGCGGGCAAAGACGGATGCACGGTCAATATGAACGGCGCGAAGGCGACGCGCAGCACGCGGCTTGAAATCGCGCAGCGTGTCGTACGGCAGCTTGCTGTAGAGGCTCGCGTTCACCACGTGGTTGGCCGCGATCATGATCAGCGTGTAGCCGTCGGGCGCCGCCTTGGCGACCGCTGCCGACGCCGGAATGCCGTTGGCGCCGGGCTGATTGTCGACGACCATCTGCTGCGCGAAGTTATCGCTCATTTTCTGCGCGATCAGGCGGCCGAGCGCGTCGGTGGCGCTGCCGGCGCCGTACGGCACGATAAGCCGGATCGGCTTCGCCGGATAGGATTGCGCCGTTGCACCAATCACCCAGCATGCAAACACGCAGCCAGCCGCCGCGCGGAACATCTCCAGACTCGATCTCATCTCCGCCCCTCTACGAACGGCGCACTGCTCACGCGCCGCAATATTCCCTCATCGCATCGACGAGCCAGTCCCACAAATACGCCGCCACGCTGCGTTCGACGAATATGCGGTAGGCCGGCCGCTCGTCGGTCTGGCGCAACACGATACGCGCACGCGCGCAAATGCAGTCAGCGCGCAATCGCCCGGCCCGAACACGCGCGGATGCAGATCGATCGCGCAGCCCTTGCGCAGCACATCCATTGCGCGCGGCCCCGCCAGTTCGAACTCGGCGCGCAGATCGCTGACATCGACCGCCGAACCGGCGCAGCCACCTCAACGCCAGCATCAACGGCGCCGCATGCGCGGGCGGCGCGACGATCAGCCACTGGTCGGGACCGCACCATATCGCGACGCGCCCACCTGCCGCGCTGGATTTTCCCGGCGTCAGCGGCAATGCGAGCGAGAGCGCGCTGCACGCGGCGTCCAATGCGGCGGCATCCGCGGGATCGAGCCGTAAATCGATCATCGCCGCCGCCGGCATTTCGCGCAACATGACGATGGTGGAATCGCCGTGCGTGCGCAAACCGGCGCCGCTGTCGCCGCCGAGCGGCGTGCGCGCGATCAGTGCCTCAGCCATGGAGACGCTCGTTCTTGACGTCATAAAACCGCGGCGCGCAGATCTGCGCCGTGACGACGCGGCCATGCACGACGACCGCGACTTCTTCCTGCATGCGGTTGCGTCCGTCCTCGATCAGCGCCATGGCGATCGGGCGGCCCAGCGCTTGGACTCCGGTAGCTCGAAGTGACATGACCTATCATGGGCACGGGCGGACGCTGCGACGCGCGCGGCATCCGCCTTTCGTATGACCTGACTGCCTTCGACCAGCACCGTTTGCGCATCAACGGTCAGAAGTCCGACCAGTTGCTTGCGGCCCTCGCGCGCGCTGTCGCTGCGCAGAAGTCCGCGCTTGCCGAGAAAATCCGGCTTCGTCGTGTTCACGATCCAGCTCATGCCGAGGTCGATGCGGCGTCACCGTGCCGTCGGTATCGTGGCCGACGACGATGTAGCCCTTCTCCGCGCGCAGCACGTGCAACGCTTCGGTGCCGAGCGGCGTAATGCCGTACGCGGCGCCCTCCTGCATCAGCAGTTCCCACAACGCGAGCCCGTAGCGCGCCGGCACGTGGATCTCGTACGAAAGTTCGCCGGTGAAGCTCACGCGCGCAACACGCGCCGGCACGCCGGCCAGCGTTCCGGTGCGTATCGCCATGTGCGGGAAACGTCGCCGGCGCGAGATCGATGTCGCACGGCAATTTCTGCAACAGCGTGCGCGCCTGCGGACCGGTCACGCACAGCGTCGCCCAGTTCGCGGTGACCGGCGTCACATACGCCTGCCAGCCGGGCCATTCGCACTGCAGCCATTCCTCCAGCCAGTTCACCACACCTTCGGCGCCGCCCGAAGTGGTCGTCATCAGATAATGCTGCTCGCCGAGCCGCGCGGTCACGCCGTCGTCGAACACCATGCCGTCTTCGCGCAGCATCAATCCGTAGCGGCAGGCGCCGATCTGCAGATCGTCCCACGCGTTGGTATAGACCATGTTGAGAAGTTTCAATGCATCGCGGCCGCGAATTTCGATTTTGCCGAGCGTCGACGCGTCGAGCAGTCCGACGCCATTGCGCACGGCGAGACATTCGCGCGCCACCGCCGCGTGCATGTCTTCGCCGCTGCGCCGGTAATACTGCGGCCGCCGCCACAGGCCGACCGGTTCGAACACCGCGCCGTGCGCCACATGCCAGCCGGTGATGGGCGTCCTGCGCACGGGCTCGAAGCGCTCGCCGATGTCGCGTCCCGCCAGCGCGCCCAGGGTAACGGGCACATAGGGCGGGCGAAAAGTCGTGGTGCCGACCTCCGGTACGCTGCGCGAGGTTGCGTCGCCGAGTATGCCGAAGGCGGTGATGTTGCCGATCTTGCCCTGATCCACGCCCATGCCGGTCGTCGTGTAGCGCTTGGCGTGTTCCACCGCCACATAGCCTTCACGCGCGGCGAGCGCGAGATCGTCGACGGTGACATCGCTTTGCTGATCGACGAACTTCTTCGCGCGCGCGCCGCGCGGCGGCGGGAATTTCCCACCACGGATATACGGCCAGCGACGGTGCGCGCAGCCACTGCGCGGAATCGCCGCGTCGAATCCCGCGTCGCGCGCCGCCGCCGCACCCGCCGCACAGCCCTCTGCAACGCAGTCGGCGAGCAGGAATGCGCCGTTCGCCGCGCCCGCCACGTGCGTGGCCTGCGCCGGCTTGCCCGGCACGAAGCAGTGCTGCGTGTCGTCGTAGCTCAATCGTCCGCCCGACTGCGAGAACAAATGCACCGCCGGGTCCCAGCCGCCGGCCACGCAGATTAGGTCGCACGCAACGGTTTCCACGCCGCCGATGATTTGGCCCGTTGCGGCATCGACCGACGCAATGTCGGCCGCCGTCACGCACTTGCGTCCGCGCGCGGCCACCACCGCCTGCCCGCTACGCACCCCCAACCCACGCACGGCATGCATGCCCGACTGCGCGCGCAAATCGACCAGAGCCGCAATCTCGACTCCGGCATCCGCCAGCGCCAGTGCGGCTTCGTAGCGCGCTGCCGTTGTTGGTGAATATGACCGCGCGCGAACCCGGCCGCACCGCGTAATGCGTGACGTAGCGTTGCGCGGCGCTCGCCAGCATCACGCCGGGCAGATCGTTGTTGGCGAATACGAACGGTCGCTCGGTGGCGCCGGTTGCGACTATCACCTGCCGCGCGCGAACCTTCCACAAACGCTGGCGCGGCTCGCGCGCTCGGCGCCGGCGGCATGTGATCCGTGACGCGTTCGAGGAGCGTCACCAGATTGTGATCGTAATAACCGCTCGCGGTCGTGCGCGTCAGAACGCGCACTTCCGGCATCTCGGCGAGCTTGGCGCACGCCAGCCGCCGCCACGCGCCGGCCGCCGTGCCGCTGATACGACCGCCGCAGTAACGCAGCTGGTCGCCGATTTCAGGCCGATCTTCGACGAGCAGCACGCGCGCACCGGCAGCACCCGCCGCGAGTGCCGCCGCGATGCCGGCGGGTCCGCCGCCGACCACCAGCACGTCGCAATGATCGAAGCGCTTCTCGTAGCGGTCGGGGTCCGGCGCCTCCGGCGTGCGTCCAAGCCCCGCCGCATTGCGGATGAATTTTTCGTACCACATGCCACGCGCCCCGCGGCCACATGAAGGTCTTGTAATAAAACCCCGCGGGCAGCACGCGCGAAAACACGGTTGGCGAGCGCACCGCAATCGAACTCGACGCTGGGCCAGCAGTTAATGCTTGCCGCCTCGAGCCCTTCGTACAACTCGACCATCGGTGGCCGGCAGGTTGGGCAACACTTGCGCACCGCTGCCCGACGCGCACCAGCGCGTTCGGTTCCTCCGGACCCGCGGTGACGATGCCGCGCGGACGGTGATACTTGAAACTGCGCGCGACGAGGCGCACGCCGTTGGCGAGCAGCGCGGAGGCGAGCGTATCGCCGGCGTAGCCTTGATACGGGCGGCCGTTGAAAGTGAACGTAAGCGGCTTGCCGCGATCGATCAGGCCGCCGCGCGGCAAGCCGGAAACTCTGTCCGCTCATGCGTTACCTGCCGGCGGCGGCTCGCCGATTTTGTAAACCGACTTCACTTCGTGCGTGACGCTGTCGCGCGCGACGATTGAACCAGCGCCGGCAGCCCTGCGCATGAAACCAGCGCTCCAGCTGCGGGCCTTTTATGTTCTTGCGGAAATAGAGATACTCGCCCCATTGCCCGTCGCTCGCCAGTCGCGGATCGGCGGGACGCGCGATGTGCGCCTCGCCGCCCGGCGTGAACTCGGCATCGTTGCGCGGACCGCAGTACGGACAGGGGATGAGAAGCATGGTAAGGGTGAGAGCGGTAAGAGATTCCAGATATTACTGAGTTTCATTGATCGATTCCGATTCCGTTCGTTACGCTTCCGATTCCGCTTCTCAATGCGCCACGCCGGCCGCCGCCGCTTCGTCGATCAGGCGGCCGGTCGCAAAACGCTCGAGGCCGAAATTCTTGTTGAGCGCGTGCGGCGCGCCGTGCGCGAGCGTGTGCGCGAACACCCAGCCCGAGCCCGGCGTCGCCTTGAATCCGCCGGTGCCCCAGCCGCAATTGACGAAGAGATTGTCGACCGGGGTTGCGCCTATGATGGGGCTCGCATCCGGCGCGCAATCCACGATTCCCGCCCACTGGCGCATCATGCGCAGCCGGCTGAACACCGGAAAGAGCTCGAGCAACGCGCGCAGCTGCTCCTCGATCAGATTGAAGCTGCCGCGCTGCGCGTACGAAACGTAGCCGTCGCGCGCGGCGCCGATCACGAGTTCGCCCTTGTCCGACTGGCTCAGATACACGTGCACGAGACCTGCCATCAGCACGGTATGAAAGACCGGCTTGACCGGCTCCGACACCAGCGCCTGCAGCGGATAGCTCTGAATCGGCAGCTTGACGCCCGCCATCGCCATCACCACGCTGCTGTGCCCCGCCGCGACCACGCCGACGCGACCCGCCGCGATGGAACCGAGCGTCGTCTGCACGCCGGTGATGCGCCCGCCGGTCGCAAATCAGCCCGGTGACCGCGCAGTTCTCGACGATGTCGACGCCCAGCGCGCTCGCGGCGCGCGCGTATCCCCACGCCACCGCGTCGTGGCGCGCGTTGCCGCCGCGTCGTTGCACGATGCCGCCCAGCACCGGATAAGCGGCAGTTGCGGTCCATGTTCAAGAGCGGCACCCAGCGCTTGCACGTCGCGCGGACTCAAAAGTTCGCAATCGATGCCGTTTAACTGCATGGCGCTCGCGCGCCGCTCCATCTCATTGAGTTCGTGGCGCGTGAAGGCGAGGTTGACGACGCCGCGCTGGCTGAACATGGTGTTGAAGTTCAGTTCCGCGCTGAGCCCCTCCCACAACTTGAGCGCGTGCTCGTACAAATGCGCGCTGTCGTCCCACAGGTAGTTGGAACGCACCACGGTGGTGTTGCGCCCGGTGTTGCCGAGCCCGAGCGGACCTCTTTCGAGCACCGCGACGTTGCGGATGCCGTGGTTCTTCGCGAGATAGTACGCGGTCGCAAGGCCGTGCCCGCCGCCGCCGACAATCACGACGTCGTAGGATTTTTTCGGCTGCGCCGCGCGCCATGCACGCGGCCAGCGCTGGTGGCCGCGATGCCGCATTGCTTAACAGGCTGAATAACGAATAGCGCATCGGACCGCGGAGCTATTCCATGCGCAGCATTTTGGGGCCTCGCACCGGGACTACCATCAGGTCCTCGCCCCAGACGATGTGACCGCTGTAGGTTTTCGCGATCTCGCGCACGATGTGCTCGCGCATGCCCGGCTGGTCGATCTGCTCGAGGAAATGCGTGAGCACCAGCGTCTTCACGCCCGCCGCACTGGCGACCGCGGCGACGTCTTCGTGATTGCCGCAGACCGTGCGGTAGATTTCGGTGGGCTCGGTGCCGCTGAAATAATGGTTCATGTGGATCAGCACGTCGCAGCCGCGCGCAAGCTCGATCAGCGCCGGCGCCACGCCGCCGCTGTCGCCCGAATAGCACACCGAGCCTTCGCGCGCTGTCGATGCGATACGCGTAGCACTCGAGGTACGGCTGCACGTGCGAAGCCGGCGCGACCGTGAGCGTCCAGCCTTTGCCTTCTACCTTGTCGCCGGATTTCAATTCGGTGATCACCGGCGACGGCCACCGGCGCGGCGGCGTGCCGCCGCGCGCGACGAAAATGTCGATCGAGCCCTGATGCTTGATGCGCGCGTTGAGGTCCGGCGCAAACGCGCCGTCCGCGCCGAACAGCTGCTCGCACATGCGCTTGACCGGCGGCGGACCGTATATTTTCAGCTCGGGAATGCGGTCGGCGCCCTGGTCCCAGCGCGTCATGAAGAGACGCACCAGATCGAGGCAATGGTCGTAGTGCAGATGGCTGAGAAACACGTGCGTCACATCGACCGCGCGCTTGCCGGCTTCGAGCAGCCGGTGGTGCGCGCCCGGACCGTGGTCCATGATGATGACGTCGGAACCGATTTCGACGAGGTAGCTGGAACTCGCGCGCTTCAACGACGGCGTCGGCGTGCCCGTGCCTAGCAGGGTGAGTTTCATTTATGCGGGCGGGTGATCAGTGACTCATGTCGCATCGGTTCTCAGCACCGATTCTAGCGTGTAGACTTCCGCGCAGTCATCCGCCTTCCACGAGGGAACTTCCATGTCGCGCCTGCTGTGCTGCCTCATTTGCTGCGTCCTGACGCCATGGGTGCACGCGCAAAGCTACCCGGCCAAATCGATACGCATGATAGTGCCGTGGCCGCCGGGCGGCACGACCGACATTCTTGGCCGCGTGCTCGGCGCAGAAAGTGAGCGAAAGCTGGGGCCAGCCCGTCGTCATCGACAATCGCGGTGGCGCTGCCGGCAATATCGGTACCGAAACGGCGGCCAAGTCGCCGCCCGACGGCTACACGCTGCTGCTGGGCACCATGAGCACGCACGCGATGAACCAGTTCCTGTACAGCAAGATGACCTACGATCCGGTCGGCGACGTAACGCCGCTTTCGCTGGTCGCGAACGTCGCCACCGTGCTCGTCGTGCATCCGTCTCTGCCGGTCAAGAACGTGAAAGAACTGATCGCGCTCGCGAAAGCGCGGCCGGGCAAACTCAATTTCGCGTCGGGTGGGGTCGGCAGCTTCAACCAGCTGTGCGCCGAACTCCTGAAGATGACGGCGAAAATCGACATCGTGCACGTGCCGTACAAAGGCGGCGGTCCCGCCGTCACCGATCTCATCGGCGGACAGGTCGAAATGCTTTTCACCGGCGCGCCGGTCACCATGGCGCACATCAAGGCCGGCAAGCTGAAAGTCATTGCGGTGACCGACTCCAGGCGCGCCGCCGCGCTGCCCGACGTGCCGACGATAGGCGAGGCGCTGCCCGGCTACGAATTCAACAACTGGTACGGAATCATGGCCCCGGCGGGCACGCCGCGCGCTCTGGTCGACAAGCTGAATGCCGAAGTCGTGCGCGTGCTCGCGTTGGCCGACGTGCGGGAGAAGTTCATGGGACTCGGCGCGGAACCAACACCCAGCACGCCGGACAAATTTGCCGCCGTGATGAAATCCGACGCCGAGAAGTGGGGCAGGATCATCAAGGCCACCGGCGCGCGCGCAGACTGATAGTGCGCAATGATTGGGGCGCTGCGTGCGCTTACGCGCCAAGCATGGCCTGCACGGTGCAGCAGTAGAATTTTGAGTTCCCACACCGCTCCGACACCTGCTGCGCGAACCAGACCAGTGCCAGCATGTCGAGCCACGGCAGCGGCAGCTTGCCGAGGATAACCTCGAGCGCACTCATGCGAAGAGCGTCAGCACGCCGGTGTAGCCGTACAAGCGGTTGTGCGAGATTTCGCCGTTGCAGAAGAATCCGACCAGCGGAAATTCTCCGAACGCGGACTTGATCATCTTCAGTTCCTCGGAATCGGGACCGAACAGATTGGCGCCGCGGCCGAGGCAGGAATAGTACACGCCGCCGCGCGGCCGCGTATACAGGCCCTTCTGCATGCTCGCCAGCATGCGCGCCATGTCTTCGGTCGCACTCGCGGTGTCGCGGCGGCAAAACATGATGGTCCTGCCGTTTTCCACGAGGTCGCCGATGGCGACGATGCCGCGCGCCGGATCGATGCCGACCAGGTTGCGCACGAGGTAATCGCCGGTATCGGTGCCCGCGATCGGCAGGCCCGCGAAAATCACCCCGCCCAGACGATTGAGGTCGCGCGCGAGCCGCTCGCCGACGTCTTCCTTCAGCACGTCGAGCGCGGGACGGTCGTCGATCCGGACGATGATATTGCGCTGCGCCTGCGTGATCACGCGCTTGGGCCCGATCGGCGAGCAACCCTGCGTGAGGCGCGTTGCAACCGTCACGTCGTCGGCAAACATCACGCCGGATATGCCGCCTTCGTTGAGTTTGTCGGCGATCTGCGCGTTCTGGTGGCGCGAACTGGTGAGACCGCCGACGACGAAACCGCTGTCGAGCTTGCCGGCAAGACCCGCGATCAGTTCCGGCACCTCGCTGTTGCGCGGATCGGCATGCACGATCGCGAAGTTCGCCGTCCGTTCGCCGCACTTGAAACGTTTAAGCCCGAGATCGTCGGTCGAGCGCACGCCCGAAAATACCTGAAACGAATCGGGCGCGAATTCTCCGATCATGACCGCCAGCGCCGGTTCGTCGAGATATTCGCGCCCGCTCGCGCAAATGCCGATACCCACCGTGCCCACCCAATGCGCAACACCGGTGCGTTGCCGGAAAAACTCCAGGATGTCGCCGACGTGGTCCGCCAGCCGGTCGGTCACGTACAAAAACCCCAGACTGGCCGGCGGCCCCGCGAGCTGCGCGAGACAGGCGTTGGCTGCCGCCTGCCAATCGGCGCCGGCGGCGTGGGCGAAACGAAAGACCGGAGTCATGCGGCGTATTATCGCCGCGAACGGGCACCCGTGACCAGCAGCGCCTTGCGGATTCTTAGCGCCGTCGCGGCGCACGGATATAATCGCGACCGTGTACGCCAGGAGATCAGCATGAATCTCGACCGTGTCGGTCCGGGCCGCGATGTGCCCGACGAGTTCAACGTCATCATCGAAATTCCGATGAACGCCGATCCGATCAAGTACGAGGTCGACAAGGAGACCGGCGCGCTCTTCGTCGACCGCTTCATGTCGACGGCGATGCACTATCCGTGCAACTACGGCTATATCCCGCACACGTTGTCAGGTGACGGCGATCCGGTCGACGTGCTGGTATTGAGCCCGGTGCCGCTGATCAGCGGCGTGGTAGTGCGCTGCCGCCCGGTCGGCATCCTCAAGATGACCGACGAAGCCGGCGGCGACGAGAAGCTGCTGGCCGTCCCGATCGACAAGCTGTGCACCGATCTACCAGCGCGATCAAAACGCCACGACGATCTGCCGGCGCTGACGCTCGATCAGATCCGGCACTTCTTCGAGCATTACAAGGACCTCGAGCCCGGCAAGTGGGTAAAAGTCGAAGGCTGGTTCGGGCCGGACGACGCGCGCAAGGAGATTCTGACCGGTGTTGCGCGCTACCAGCAGGCTGCGAAAAAACCGATGTTCTAGCTCACGTCACGATGCGCGGTCGGTGCGCTCGCGTTTTCCAAACCGGAAGTGCGCGGTGAATCGTGAATCGACATTGGAAGATCCCGATTATCAAATCCGGTTCACCTCAAATTGAACGAATTCCGCTAACCGCACCGTACACTGCACTTGCCAGCCGCCGCTCACGACTTACGATTCACCACTTACGATTTCTTAGCGTCCGGCGTTGGCTCCGGACTGGTTCGAAATCTGCAGTTTCTCCAGCGCTTCGAGCTTGTGCAACCGCTTGTCGATGACCTCGAGCAAACGCACCGATTCCCTGCACGAAGTTTGCGTGCTCGACAGCACGGTGGTCCAGTCCATATTGGCGATCAAGCGGCGCGTCGCCTGCTGTTCCGCGTGCATCGAGCGCAGGTTGTTAATGACGAACACGGCCGCGAGTCCCGCCAGAATAAGCGCCAATGTCAATACGGCGAGTATCGCTATCAGTAACGACTCAGTCGTCATGAAAACATGCTCCGAGAACTAAAACCATCAACGCCGGCCCCCTACGCGCTCGTCCTTGACCCGGCTTGCATTAATCATAGCCGATAAAAGCCGGCGACAGGCAAAGCGGGAAAAGCCAAGTGCGTCTCACTACTCATTCCCATTCCCTCTATACACCGTTAATATGTCAATCTCCTGGCGTATGTGGCGCTTGGGGCGCAGCCCCCATCATTTGAGCAGCAGATAATCGGGAGCACCCAATGGATACCGGCATTCCTACCGCTACCGACCAAATACTGACCCGCAGCGACACCGGCGGCATCGCCACGCTCACCCTCAACCGCCCCAAGCAATTCAACGCGCTGTCGATGGACATGCTCGATGCGCTGCAGGCCGCGCTGGATGATCTCGCCGATGATCCGTCGATACGCGTGGTGGTGATCGCCGCCAACGGCAAAGCCTTCTGTCCCGGACACGATCTCAAGGAAATGCTCGCGAACCGCACCCGCGAATTCGTTGGCTCGCTGTTCGACAAGTGCTGCAAAGTGATGATGAGCATTTCGCGCCTGCCGCAGCCGGTGATCGCGCGCGTGCACGGCATCGCCACCGCCGCCGGCTGCCAGCTCGTCGGCGCGTGCGATCTGGCGGTGGCGTCAACCGACGCGAAATTCGCGACCTCGGGGGTGAATTTCGGCCTGTTCTGCGCCACACCGGGCGTGGCCGTATCGCGCAACGTGTCGCGCAAGCAGGCGCTGGAAATGCTGATGACCGGCGAGTTCATCGATGCCGCGACCGCCCTGCAATGGGGACTTGTCAACCGCGTAGCGCCTGCGGACCAACTCGACATCGCTGTGCGCGAACTCGCCGAACTCTTGTTGTCCAAGCCGCCCGCCGTGCTCGCCGCCGGCAAGAAATTTTTCTACCGCCAGATCGAAATGGACATGGAGCCCGCGTACAAGCTCGCGAGCCAGGTCATCACCAACAACATGCTCGGCCACGACGCGCTCGAAGGTGTCAGCGCGTTTGTCGAGAAACGCAAACCGAAGTGGCATGACAAGTCGGTAAGCGGTGAGCGTAAGCGGTGACGGTGAATCGTAAAGAATGACTTAGCATCCATGACGACAGGTCGGACGCAAGCATGCGATGCAACCTGATCGCGGCGCTGGCGGTGGCGATGCTCTCCTCCGCCGCGATGGCCGGCGGCTCCAATTACGGCATCGCGCCCGGCGCGCTGCCGAATTTCGCCGGCAAAGTAACCGAGTGGCCGGTACCGACACCGCGTTTCGCGCGCGATCCGGCGCCCGGGTCCCGACGGCAACATCTATATCACGGTCATGAGCGGCAACAAGATTGCGCGTTTCGACACCAAGACGCACACATTCAAGGAATGGGAACTCGCTCCCGGCCATCATCCGCACGGCCTGCTGGTCGACAAGCAGGGCATCGTGTGGACCACCGGCAACGGCAATGGCACCATCGGCCGGCTCGATCCCGCGTCCGGCAAATTCACCGAATATCCGACGCCGTCGAAGGGCGGCGGACCGCATACGCTCGTCATCACCGACGACGGCGTGATCTGGTTCACGCTGCAAAGCGGCAACAAGATCGGACGCTTCGATACCAAAGCGCGCGGCCCGATCACCGAATACAAGACGTCGGGCGGACCGTACGGCCTGACGCTCGATAAAGCGGGCAACGTCTGGTTCTGCCGCATGGGTGACGACAAGCTCGGCAGGCTCGATCCCGAAAACCGGCCAGATGACCGAACTTGCGACGGGCCGCGGCTCGCTGCCGCGCCGCATCGCGACCGCGCCGGACGGGATGATGTGGGTCACGCTGTACGGCAACGGCAAGCTCGTCAAAGTGGATCCGGCGGCGGCAAAGATCGTCAAGGAGATATCAATTGCCCGCCGGCAACGCCGGGCCGTACGCGGTCAACGTCGACGGCGCGGGCATGGTGTGGGTGAACGAGATCAACACCGACACCGTGGTGCGGTTCAATCCCGCCACCGATGACATGCGCGTCGTGAAGTTGCCGTCAAAAAACGTCGGCATCCGCAAGATGATCGTCGATGCCGGCGGCAGGCTATGGTACATGGGCAGTCATAACGGCAGGCTGGGCGTGATCGAATAAACTGCCGGTCCGGCGGCAGGGTGCAGCGGCGTCTGGTGGTGAAGGTCAGCCCTTGTTAAGCACCAGCATGCAACTGGTTCAGCCGCTTGACGAATCCCGCCGGGTCTTCGAGCTGTCCGCCTTCCGACAGCAGCGCCTGGTCGAAGAGCACGTGGCTCCAGTCGTCGAAGCGCTGGACGTCGGCCTCGCTCTTGAGCCGTTGCACGAGCGGATGGTGCGGATTGACTTCGAGTATGGGTTTCGACGGACGGCACTTTCTGGCCCGCCGCTTTCAAGCAGGCGCTCAAGATTGGCGCCGAGTTCGTGCTGCGTCCGGCGACCAGGCACGCGGGAGACTCGGTCAGGCGCAGCGTCACGCGCACTTCCTTCACGCGCTCGCCCAGCGCTTTCTGGATTTTCTCGACCAGGTCCTTGTGCTCGCCGGACGCCTTGTTCCTGCTCCTTCTTTTCCGCTTCGTCCGCGAGCTTGCCCAGATCGAGTTCGCCCTTGGCGACCGACTGCAGCGGCTTGCCCTCGAATTCGTGCAGATTGCCGACCATCCATTCGTCGATGCGCTCCGACAAGCAGCAGCACCTCGATGCCCTTCTTGCGGAACACCTCGAGATGCGGGCTGTTCTTCGCCGCGGCGAAACGTGTCGGCCGTGACGTAATAGATCTTGTCCTGGCCTTCCTTCATGCGCGACACGTAATCCGCAAACGACACGTCCTGCGTCTCGCTGTCGGTGCGGGTGGTTGCAAAGCGCAGGAGTCTTCGCGATGCGCTCGCGGTTGGCGAAATCCTCGCCTATGCCTTCCTTGAATACGCGCCCGAATTCCTTCCAGAACGTCGCGAACTTGTCCTTGTCGCTTCTCGGCGAGTTCTTCGAGCATGCCGAGCACGCGCCGCACCGAGCCGCCGCGTATCGCCTCGATGTCCTTCGACTGCTGCAGGATTTCGCGCGACACGTTGAGCGGCAGATCGCTGGAATCGATCACGCCGCGCACGAAGCGCAGATAGTTCGGCATCAACTGCTCGGCGTCGTCCATGATGAAGACGCGCCGCACGTAGAGCTTGATGCCGCGGCGGTGCTCGCGGTCCCACAGGTCGAACGGCGCCTTGGCCGGGATATAGAGCAGCTGCGTGTATTCCTTGTTGCCCTCGACCCTGGCGTGCGCGTGGCACAGCGGCGCCTCCATGTCGTGCGCGACGTGCTTGTAGAATTCGTCGTACTGCTCCTGCGTGATCTCGGTCTTCGGCCGCGCCCACAATGCATTCGCCTGATTGACCGTCTCGTCCTCCGCGGTCGGCCGGTAGGCGCTCTTGTCCTTGTCCCATTCCTCTTTCTTCATCACGATCGGCAGCACGATGTGGTCGGAATACTTGCGGATGATGGTGCGCAGCCGCATCCCCGCCAGCATATCGTCCTCGCCTTCGCGCAGATGCAGCGTGACCTCGGTGCCGCGCGCTGCGCGCTCGACCGCTTCGAGCGTATATTCGCCGCCGCCGTCGGATTCCCAGCGCACGCCCGCACCCGGCAGGCAGTCCGGCGCGGCGCGTTGTCAGCGTGACCTTGTCGGCGACGATGAACGAGGAATAGAAGCCGACGCCGAATTGCCCGATCAGGTTCGCGTCCTTCGCCTGCTCGCCGGTCAGATTCTTGAAAAATTCGCGCGTGCCGGAGCGCGCGATGGTGCCGATATTGGCGATGACTTCCTCGCGCGACATGCCGATGCCGTTGTCGGCGATGGTCATCGTGCGCGCCGCCTTGTCGAAGCTCACGCGGATTTTCAGTTCGGCGTCGTTTTCGAACAACTCCTTGTTGGTCAGCGCTTCGAAGCGCAGCTTGTCGCAGGCATCCGACGCGTTGGAAATCAGCTCGCGCAGGAATATCTCCTTGTTGCTGTACAAGGAGTGGATCATGAGATCGAGCAGTTGCTTGACTTCGGCCTGGAAACCGAGCGTTTCTTTGGTGGCGGTGGACATCGCATAACTCCGTTCTGATTATTCAAACTCCAGCCAGAATTGGGGCCGGTCCGCCGAGAATTTCAAGCCGCGGCTGACCTTCCCGCGGTGGCGATTTACACGGGCCTCGACTGTAACATTGGCCGCATCGCAGATTCGTTCATGAGGCATCCATCTTGAAACCAGTCAATTCTATCGCTGGTCGCCGCTCTCGCTGTCGTTTGCCGCGACGGCGCGCGTACGCCCAGCAGCAGGTCGTGGTCGTCACCTCGTTTCCGAAAGAACTGACCGAGGCCTACAAGAAAGCGTTCGAGGCGAAAAATCCCGGCATCAAGGTGGAGATTCTCAACAAGCCCACGCCGGCGGGCGTCGCCTATATCCGCGAAGCGCCGGCGAGCAACAAGCCCGACGTGTTCTGGGTATCCGCGCCCGACGCGTTCGCCGTGCTGTCCGCCGAAAAGCTGCTCGCCAAAATCGAGTCGCCCGCGAAGGAAGTGCCGGCCAAGATCGGCAACTACCCGATCAACGATCCCAAGGGCTTTTACCTCGGCCAGGCGCTCGCCGGCTACGGCATCATGTGGAACACGCGCTACATGAAAGCGCACAAGCTGCCCGACCCGAAGGAGTGGGCGGACCTCACCAAACCCGTCTATTTCAGCCACGTCGCCATGTCGTCGCCGTCGCGCTCCGGCACCACCCACCTGACCGTGGAAACCATGCTGCAGGGCGAAGGCTGGGACAAGGGCTGGCGCCAGATGCTGATGATCGCCGGCAATTGCGCGGCGATCACCGAGCGCAGCTTCGGCGTGCCCGACGGCGTCAACAACGGCCAGTACGGCATCGGGCTCGTGATCGATTTCTTCGGCCTCGCCGGCAAGGCCTCGCAAATTTCCGGTCGAGTTCGTCTATCCGTCGGTGACCGCCATCGTGCCCGCCAACATCGGCATGGTGGCCAACGCGAAGAACGCCGACAACGCGCGCAAATTCATCAACTACACGCTGTCGCCGGAAGGCCAGGAACTGCTGTTCGATCCGCAGATCAGCCGCCTGCCGGTGCTGCCCAGCATCTACAAAAAAGCGCCGCCGGGATTTCCCAATCCGTTCACCGGCACCATCAAGCCCAAGGTGAATTTCGATTCCGACCTGTCGGAATCGCGCTACTACGTGGTGAGTTCGATCTTCGACCAGACCATCACGTTCCGCCACAAGGAATTGACGCAGGCCGCCACAGGCGATCAACGACGCGGCCGCCAAGCTCGCCGGCAAAAACAATCCGCAGCGCGACGAAGCTGCTCGACGATGCGCGCGACGCCGCCTATTCGCCCGTGGTCACCGAGCAGAAATCGAAGGACAAGGAGTTTCTCGCGCTCTACCGCAACACCAAGCGCGATGCCGAGAAAACCAAGCAGACGACCGCGCTCGAGGAATACTGGAGCAACACCGCGCGCAAGAATTACCTGCGCGCCGCCGAGCTCGCGAAAGAGGCCGCGGCGCTCGCGAAATAAGTGAACTTCGCGCCGGACTTGCACCGCATGAAAGTCTGCGTGCTCGGCGCCGGGGTCGCCGGCATGACATCGGCGTATTTTCTGGCGCGCGCCGGCCACGACGTTACGGTCGTCGAGCGCAACGCGGGCGTCGGGCTCGAAACGAGTTACGCCAACGGCGGCCAGCTTTCCTACAGTTACGTCGCGCCGCTCGCCGGGCCCCGGCGTGCTGCCCAAGGTCCCGCCGTGGCTCATGAAACGCGATGCGCCGCTGCGTTTCTCGCCGCGCCTGGACTATTTTCAGTGGCGCTTCTGCATCCAGTTCGTGCTCGCGTGCACCGCCGCGCAGAGCGAACTCACCACCGCGCGCCTGTTGCGGCTGTCCTTTTACAGCCGCAGCCTGATGCACGAAATGGTGAAATCGGAACAGCTCGACTTCGACTACGTGCGCAACGGCAAACTCGTGTTTTATTCGGACGCGGCGTCGTTTCGCGGCGCGGTGGCGACGATGGACTACCAGCAATCGCTCGGCTGCGAACAGCAGGCGCTCGACCGCGACGGCTGCGTCGCGCTCGAACCCGCGCTCAGCCACATCGCGCACGAAATAGCGGGCGGCATTTATACGCCGAGCGAAGACGCCGGCGATTGTTACCGCTTCTGCACCAGCCTCGAACGCGTCCTGCGCGCGGGCCCCAATCCGGTCAGGTTTGAATTCGACACGCAGGTCACCGCGCTTCACGCGCAGCGCCGGCAGCATAGCCGCGGTGCAAACGAACCGGCACCCCATCGAAGCCGACTGCTACGTCGTCACGCTCGGCGCGCAAAGCGTGTTCCTGCTGCGCGCCGCTCGGCATCGACGCGCCGATCTACCCGTTGAAAGGCTACAGCCTGACGCTGCCGATCGCGAATGCGCGCCGCCGCGCCGTTCGTCAGCATCACCGATCACAAGCGCAAGGTCGTCTATGCGCGCCTGGGCGACGAGCTGCGCGTCGCCGGCATGGCGGACATCACCAACTATCGCGCCGATCTCGATCCGGCGCGCATCGAAGTGCTGGTGCGCCAGGTCAGGCAGCACCTTTCCCGGCAGCGCGGATTTCAGCCGCGTGAGCCCGTGGTGCGGGCTGCGCCCCGCCACGCCCAAAGGCACGCCGGTGCATCGGCCGCACGCGCTACTCCAATTTGCTGCTCAACGTCGGCCACGGCGCGCTCGGGTTTCACGCTCGCGTGCGGCTGCGGAAAAATCATCGCGGACCTCGCCGCCGGACGCGAGCCGGAAATTTCGCTGGATGGTTTCACGCTCGCGTGAGTTCATCTTGATCGCGCTCTCGCAGCGTCGCCGCCGCCCGTCCACCCGATGACCCGCCGCCTCAGCCCCGCCCATGCCGCGATCGCGCTGGCGATCGCGGCGTTTCTGCTCGTCTTCCTGGTGATTCCGGTCGTCACGGTCGTCTACGTCGCGTTCACCAACAGCGACGGCACGCTGACGCTCGCGCATTTCTCCTCGTTCTTCCAGCTCACGCTGATGCGCGAGTCGTTCTACAACAGCCTCTACGTCGGCGGCATGAGCGTGCTGCTCTCCTCGATCATCTCGCTGCCGCTCGCCTATTTCACGATGCGCTTCGAGTTCCGCGGCAGCGTGCTGATCCAGACGCTCGGCGTGCTGCCGCTGATCATGCCGCCCTTCGTCGGCGCCGCCGCCATGCAGCTGCTGTTCGGCCGCAGCGGCTCGGTCAACCTGCTGCTCAACGACTGCTGCGGCTTCGGCATTCCGTTCATGGAGGGGTTGAACGGCGTGATTTTCGTCGAGGCGCTGCACTACTTTCCGTTCATACTGCTCAACCTGACCGTCGCGCTCGCCAACATCGACAGCGCCATGGAAGAGTCGGCGCAGAATCTCGGCGCGAGCGGCTTGCGCCTGTTCCGGCGCATCGTGTTTCCGCTGGCGATGCCCGGCTACCTCGCCGGCGCCGCGCTGGTCTTCCTCAAGGTGTTCGACGACGTCGGCACGCCGCTGGTGCTCAACGTGACCAACATACTCGCCGCGCAGGCCTATTTCCGCATCACGTCGATCGGCATCGACGACCCGATCGGCTACGTCGCGAGCGTGATCATGGTGATCGCGTCGCTGGTGGCGCTGTGGGGCTCGACCTGGATCATGCGCGGCAAGGACTACGCGACGCTGCAACGCGGCGGCTCCAGCCTCGCGCAAGCGCAGGCTCAAGCCGTGGCAGGCGGTGATCGCCTACGGCTGGATCGTGCTCGTGCTGCTGGTGGTGCTGTCGCCGCACCTCGGCATTCTGCTGCTGTCGTTCTCCAAGGTGTGGAGTTACTCGGTGGTGCCGGACGTCTACACGCTCGACAACTACGCGACGGTGTTCCGCGATTCGAGCGGCATGATGGCGAACACGCTGCTCTACTGCGGCATCGCCGCCGGCCTCGACGTCATCATCGGCACCGCGATCGCCTACCTGATCCTGCGCACGAAACTTCCCGGCCGCCAGTGGCTCGACCTCGCGGCGAGTGCCGCCATCGCGATTCCCGGCGTGGTGCTCGGCATCGGCTACCTGCGCACCTTCCGGGATTTCCAGCTGCCGTTCACCGACGAGCCGTTCACCGCGTTCTGGCTCATCATCGCGATCGCCTACACCGTGCGGCGCCTGCCGTACGCGCTGCGCTCGTGCATGGCGGCGCTGCAGCAGATGCACGTATCGCTCGAGGAAGCCGCCGAGAATCTCGGCGCCAACAAGAACCGCACCATCTACCGCGTCGTCGTGCCGCTGATGGCGGGCGGCATACTCGCCGGCTTCGTGACGAGCTTTCTCACCGCCGCGGTCGAACTCTCGGCGACCATCATGCTCGTCACCGCGCAAAGCGACGCGCCGATGTCGTACGGCATCTATCTCTACATGCAAAGCATCGCCGGCCGCGGGCCGGGCGCCGCGCTCGGCGTCATCGCCGTCGTGATGGTCGGCATCGGCACTTATTTCTCCAACCGCCTGATCCGCAGCCGCGCGGCGGGCCACGACATCGCAAGCTGCTCAAAACCGGGGTGTGACCATGCAAGACCAAGCACAAAGTCAGGGTCGATATCGAGAACGTGAGCCTCGCGTTCGGCGCGACGCAGGTGCTGCGCGACATCAGTCTCAGCATCGAGCCCGGCGAATTTTTCGCGCTGCTCGGGCCTTCGGGCTGCGGCAAGTCGACGCTGCTGCGCCTGATCGCCGGCTTCAACCAGGCGCAGGCCGGCACGGTGCTGGTCGACGGCGCCGACATCACGCGCATACCGCCGTGGCAGCGCGACATCGGCATGGTGTTCCAGAACTACGCGCTGTGGCCGCACATGACGGTCGCGCAGAACGTCGCGTTCGGCCTCGAGGAACGCCGCCTGCCGCGCGCCGAGATCGCGCGCAAAACCGCCGCCGCGCTCGAACTCGTGGGCTTGCAGGACTTCGGCACGCGCCGCCCGAACCAGCTCTCCGGCGGCCAGCAGCAGCGCGTGGCGGTCGCGCGCACCATCGCGATCGAGCCCAAGGTGCTGCTGCTCGACGAGCCGCTGTCGAACCTCGACGCCAAGCTGCGCGTGCACATGCGCACCGAACTGCTGGCGCTGCAGCGCAAGCTCGGCATCACGACGATCTTCGTCACCCACGACCAGGAAGAAGCGCTGTCGATCTCCGACCGCGTGGCGGTGCTCGACGCGCGGCGTCATCCAGCAGGTCGGCACGCCGATGGATTTGTTCGACCGCCCGGCGAACCGCTTCATCGCGAGCTTCGTCGGCACCATCAACCTGCTCGCGGCACCGCGCAAACCGCCGCCGGCGGCGTAACGTTCGCCTCACCCTTGCTCGGCACAGTGAATCTGCCGACCAACGCTCCGCTCACAGGCAACGCCGAAATCGCGTTCCGGCCGCATACGCTGAGCCTCGCCGCGCCGGGCAGCGCGGCGGCGCCGGACAAAGTGTGGATCGACGGCACGGTCGCGCACCGCGAATTTCTCGGCGAATTCATCCGTTACCGCATCGACGTGCAGGGCACCGACATCGTCGCCGACCAGCCGCATTACGGCGGCAACGTCGAATTCGTGCCCGGAAGCCGCGTCAGGGTCGGCATCGCGCCCGCACAGGTGAGGCTGTTGCGGTGTAATCGAAGGTATCGACGAGCAACAGCAAGAAATCTACCTGCCCGAGCGCAGTTTCTTGTAATAGTAGGCGGGGTCGATCCCGCCGATACCGTAGACCTTGCTGACGTCGGGGCGCGAATGCGAGCGTACGAAAGCGTGCAACGCGACATGCACAGCTTCACGTTCGGTCTTCACACCCGCGAGTTTCATCGCCCGGGCGAGGAGCTTTTCGTCGAGCATGATGTTTGTTCGCATGGCACCTCGATGTGTATGCGATGTGTATTCTGAATTATGGCGGAGGCGTTGCCCGGTGTTGAATACTAAGGACACCAGCCTTCAAATGGGTGCTTGAGCGTAGCGCAGGCGACTCGCCTGTAGTGGTATGGTGGCACTCGTGTCGGGCGATACCGCGTACTCCCCCTGGACATACGCACGCCATTCCCGTTTCAATCCACGCCCGACACGCGTGTCGGGCGATACGGTTATCGACGTAATCGCGCAGCAACCTGTCTATTGCTCCGGGTTCGAGGGCTCCCCATCCGTTGTTGAAAGTGCGGACATTTGCAACATTGTTTCGTGGGCCTGCGGCTCCGGTAGCGAGGCTGTTTGCCTGATTTGCGCCAACTCGTCCTCCCATTCCTTCACCGGGCGGCCCTCGGCTAGTGCCTGCACCAGCAAGTCCTCTACCTGGGACGATCTGATTCGTCCGTCCGATATTGCCCGATGAACCGATAGCGGCGTGACTGTCTTGAAGCGCTTTTTGTAAGCTATCCCTAATTTCGCTAATCGATCGATCTTGTATCGCGTGATCTTCACCATAGATGCTCTCCATGAAATGGAACCAGCGGGGCAGTTTAGCCCTGACCAATCCAGGGTTGGTATGATACAGTGCCGCAGCCTGAGCAAGCAATAATTCTACCGGTACTTGGGCCTCACTGAAGTCGCCTTTGGCAAATGGCTCTAACGAATACTTGAAGTGTTCCGCAATCTCGCCCGACCTCGTTCCCGCCCGAATTATTTCGTCCGACAGATCGCCAGTCGCGGAAAGTTCTCCATTTTTGTAATCGATCGAAGGTCCCCCGGTCGCGAGCGGCGTCGAGCGCAGGGCGGCCTCTTGTGCGGCAACCCCTTCGGCGTAACTTGCGACACGCTTGCCGTCGCCCGGCTTGTATTGGCCGTATGACGGATCGTAAACCATGAAAACAACATCAGGCTTGCCGCCGTTGTAGGCAGCGAACTGCTGAGCCTTCCAATCCGGTGGCGCGTATTGGTCGTTCCACGGCATACGCGCCACAGCGCGGAATCCGGCGCCACCGTAAAGTTTTGGCAGTACAGTTTCGAACGCATCTAGGCGCCGGCCGCCAGCGGAAACTGCTTTCGCAATGATCTCTGACGCAGCGCCCTTAACCGCCGGGTCTGCGTTGAACACGCTTACGATGTCGTTGCCTTTGAGTGCGAAACCAGTCTTGCCGTTGGACGACAGAAAGGTTCGCATCTGGCCGTATTCCTGCGGGCTATAGGCAGTAACGGCTGCACCATACGAGCCGCGCTTGGCCTCGCTGATCGCAGAGCTAAACGAACGGCTCGCGCCGGTTTCTACAAGCCCAAGCTGTCCCGCATTTTCTGGTCGGCTTCGGACAACACGAGCTTGTCCTTCATGGGGACGCGCGATTTCGTTTGCGCTGGCTGCGCCGCCGCTAGAGACTCGTTGCCGATTTGATCGCCCGATTTCTTCAACTCGACCGAGTGTTAATTGCTGTTGCGGGTCCGCTGCCGGCCTGGATAGCAGCTTGAGATTCTCGACCGCCTGCTTCGCCAGCGCTTCGCTGAATGCCTGGTGTTGATCTAACTTCGCTTGCTTTGATTTTGCCAGCGACATAGGGAGTCACCTTTCCTTTTTTCTCTGATTCAATTACGGCGGCAAGAATCTCGCTCCGCAAAGCCGGCCTGTCCGCAGTTCGCGCGGCAATACGTTTTTCAAAATCGTCAAGTTCGTGGTCCGCCAATATTCGTGGCTCGCGAACTCCGTGCGGATTAGAGTTATTGTCAATTACAAATATCTTAACGCGCGGATCATCGGCAAAGTGCTTGCGCAAGATCGCAAACGTTCTCGCCGAACCTGCGTGCGTTCCGACCAGGTCCTCTATGGTTACTATGCGGCCGCCGCCCAGTTCATAGGGTTTTTCGGCCCGTGGAATAACCCCTTCGATCATCGAGGTAACTGGGTCACGCTCGGTATGTATTATAGTGACATTCCGGCCCGACTCCAAAGCCTCATTAACTTTCCGAATGGAAGGTTCCGGGGTTGCCAGATTTCCGTCATAAACTATATCTGCATGATCGGCAATGGATTTCAGCACTGGACTGGCGACTTTCCCGCTTTTCCGATCGGCGCCGATGGCGCTTGTTTTGCCGACACCCGTGCCGCCGCTCGTGAATACGACGGTTCCGTTGGTTCCGTTGGTTTCCGGCGGCTCGGCGAGCATCTCTTTCCATGCCAGCTTAGCGACTGCGCTCGCCGGCTCATGCGCCGAACGCGAATGCGCCGAGCGCGATTCCCTGGTCGCGTTATAGTCCGGGGACATTTCCTTAGATAGGTCTGAACTGACAACATTGCCGAATCGTTGTCGATACTCATCGACGTATTTCTGCGGATCACCCTCAACGGCCTGCGCGAATCGTTCTTCGACCGTGCGTTCTTCCGGCGACAGACTGGACTCGTTACGCTGAATTTTAAAGTCGGCCGGAGCCGGGCCGCCACTCGATAATTGCAGGGCCTCTCCGGCGTCCTTTGCCTTCGTCCATTCAGCGCGCAATTTAGTTTCGATCCACTGACGCGACTTGTCTGGCATCGCGGCTTGTGAACGCGAGAACGTATACTTGTAGAATTGTTCAAACGGCATTTCCCATGGATATTTTCCGGTCGCCTGTTTGAATCGTCGTAGGCGGCCATATGATTGCCGGGGCCGCCCGTCGCGATAGGATGATCGTTGCGCCAGTCGGTCGCGATCGCCAGGAATGCTGGCGCATCTTTTTCGAAGAAATCGTCAACGTTCGCGAAGCCGCGTTTCTTTGCCTCGCCATCGAGTATCGTAATCTGCGCCCCCATGTCTTCGCGTAGGGTCTTCTCGCCAGAAGCGCCGGGCGGCGGAAGAGATTTCGCGTTCGATCCTGCGTTGGAATACTGCGTCCGCTGAGGTGTAGCGCGGCACCTGCGCCGAGAGTGACCGCGCCCGTGACAGCAACCGAGGCAGCGGCCATCTTCATATCGTCCAATATTTCACTCATCGTATAGTCGGGTTTGTCCGACATCTTGCTGATGATGCCGCGATTGAACGCGTCCACGGCTTCACTGCCGCCTTCTTTATACAAGAAGTTAATGCCGTTCGTCAGTGCGCGCCCCTCAGCTGAGCGCATGAATGTCCCGAGTTGACGCGTGAAAGGAGTTCCGTCCCTGCCGCACTGCCGCCAGCAAGCGTCGCCATGACTCCAGAGAATGCGGAATTGAATCCCGCGTCGCGAAGTTGAGGGTAAGTCTGCCAAACTCCTGAGCGAAGAATGGTGCCAGAACATGCGTCATGCCAGAAACCCCCGTGCCCAGTGTTTTTACCGCCCCCATTTCAGACAACATAAGCGGCAGAGACGCGAGGCCCGCATTTACCGCCGAAGGCGCGGAGACGGATTCCGCCCGGGTAATCGCCCTCGATAAGCTTGCCAATATCGCGTGACAGTTTGAGTTCTTCGCGTCCGCGCGCAGCGGCTTTCCCCATGTTGGCATCAACTTCCGGAACGCCAGCCCTGCCCGATTGCCGACTGGTCTAGATCGTTGATCGCATGGAATAACGCGCCGGGAGCCGACTTGACCATGTTCTACGATCTGAAAATTAAGACCGGTGGCATCCTTTCTGGCATGTGCGGGCAGACTGGATTCTGGCGGCCTTTTCGTGAGTTCTGCCGCGAGTTCCGGCGTGATAAGTGTGCCTGCGCGCCGCTCCCGAGAAATACGGTCGGCGATCTACAATCTGTCGAAACATTGTCGGTCTGACGGCGGCTACTGAATATTTCCTGCGCGTAGTCATTGGCGAGACGATTCTGCTCATCTGCTGGCAAGGGTTGCAACGGCTTCCTCAATGGAAGGCGCGTGAACGGATCCAGAGGCAACGCCGGCATCCTGGGCGCCGGCCGCCTGCCCGGCCTAAGACTTACCACCCACAACGAAAACTAACTCCTGGGCCGGTAGGCGGGAACACACGGCTCAGGACATCGCCAAAATATTCGTCTACACGGCCACCAGCCGGGCGCGGCTCGGGTTCCGTCACTGGCATCGCTCCGCGGTTGGTCACGAGAACCGGTTGGCCACCGCGCGTCCTTGTCATCTGGGCTGGCGCTGCCAACGATGGCGTGTCGGGCGCTGGCGCCGGTTCAGCCGCCCGCGCCAGCGCAATCGGATCGTCGGCAACATCGTTGAAGGATTGCCCAACTGGCCGGCGCCTGGCCGCCGGAAGCAGGTCCTCATATCCCTCTAAACCGTCCATCAATCACCCTCGTCATCTTCTGGGTAATCAATTTCGGTAAGTTCTTTGAATCTGGCGGCCGCTGCTTTAGGGACGGCACCTTATTGCACCGCAGTATTCGTTTTGGTGATCTCGTCGGCTATCGACCGAGTGAATGCCCCGTATCCGCCCGGATAAACTTTCCGCGCCTTAGGTCCATTTTTTCCCATCTCGAATTTGCAACACGGTCAACCCGCGCGAGTTGAAATGCGGGATCGATGGGTTTGAATGATCTGCCCGCAGCGGCGGCGTCAGTCCGCGCTGTTACCGCCTGTGCTTGGGCGCGGACAAGCGGGACACGTTCGCGATTCACCGTCGAAGCCGTCTGGTGCTGAGTTGCGGCCGCCAGACGCTGGCCCTTGAGCGCATTGACCGCTGCGACCGTGGCCTGGTTAAGTGGCAGAAGTTTCCGCCCTCTTCAGCCAACTCACCGCGGCATTTCAATCCACGCCCGACATGCGTGTCGGGCGATAATCGGCGTGCGCTTCAAAAGTGGCCCGCGGAAAGGGTTTCAATCCACGCCCGACCGGCTTTCCAACACGCAACCCCGCTGGGTTTCAATCCGCGCCCGACACGCGTGTCGGGCGATACATTGAAATCGTGGTTCAGCAGGCACGCCTACGCCGGGTTTCAATCCGCGCCCGACACGCGTGTCGGGCGATACCGATCCCTTCTGGCCAGCATGAGCTGCATGTTTTTGTTTCAATCCGCGCCGAGCACGCCGCTGTTCGGGCGATAGCAAGTAAGGAGAAAGCCATGACCGACCAGACCAAGCCGTTTCAATCCGCGCCCGACACGCGTGTCGGGCGATACCGCGGCGGCGAAGGCGTTTTTTCCCGCGCGAGATTGTTTCAATCCGCGCCCGACACGCGTGTCGGGCGATACGCAGACGCAAAGGCGCACGACGCACACAGACTCGACTGTTTCAATCCGCGCCCGACACGCGTGTCGGGCGATACGTACAGCAGGCAGTCATCACCTACCGCATAAGGAGTTTCAATCCGCGCCCGACACGCGTGCCGGGCGATACACAAGGATGCGGTCGGCCCGCGATACGTTTTTGGTTTCAATCCGCGCCCGACACGCGTGTCGGGCGATACCCGGTCAAAGTCGGGTTGATTGCACACGCGCAATGTTTCAATCCGCGCCCGACACGCGTGTCGGGCGATACCATAGAATCCGCGCTTATGAGACCATCTTCTACCATCGTTTCAATCCGCGCCCGACACGCGTGTCGGGCGATACCGTATGAACCCCGCGCGCCGTGCGACGACTTCCTTGTTTCAATCCGCGCCCGACACGCGTGTCGGGCGATACTGCAGTCGCTGTCGTTCTGGCCCCAATATCTGCGATTTGGTTTCAATCCGCGCCCGACACGCGTGTCGGGCGATACATCGCGACTCGACGACGTTTCGGCGTGGAACATTACGTTTCAATCCGCGCCCGACACGCGTGTCGGGCGATACCGGAGCGGCATTTTTGCTGATGTGTATGGCGAGATACTGTTTCAATCCGCGCCCGACACGCGTGTCGGGGCGATACCTCGAGCACGCAGACCACGACGCGCTATGCACATTTGGTTTCAATCCGCGCCCGACACGCGTGCCGGGCGATACCGCTGGTTGAGGCAGACTAAAGCGTAACGGCTACCGGTTTCAATCCGCGCCCGACACGCGTGTCGGGCAATACCGATGCCTGCAGCGATAGTCGCCACTGCCATGGCGACGTTTCAATCCGCGCCCGACACGCGTGTCGGGCGATACGCGATCGCAGAAAGCCGCCGACTACGCTCAAGCAACTTGTTTCAATCCGCGCCCGACACGCGTGTCGGGCGATACCCTTTTCACCTTTGATATCGCGAACGTCCATATTGTTTCAATCCGCGCCCGACACGCGTGTCGGGCGATACGAGCGCGATACCGCGCAGATCCACAAGCTGCTGATGTTTCAATCCGCGCCCGACACGCGTGTCGGGCGATACATGGAACGGCTGCAGGCGTCCTAACGGCCAGCTGCTGTTTCAATCCGCGCCCGACACGCGTGTCGGGGCGATACGGACATGCGCGCGCGATAGCCCAGTGCGCCCTGACCGCGTGTTTCAATCCGCGCCCGACACGCGTGTCGGGCGATACAGTGGACGGACATCACGAGTGCTCACACCCTCGCAAGTTTCAATCCGCGCCCGACACGCGTGTCGGGCGATACGTGCGTTCACTGAATCCTACTCGCGCCGATATGAAGTTTCAATCCGCGCCCGACACGCGTGTCGGGCGATACGGCAGGCTATCGCGTGCAGATCATCGCCTATATGCCAGTTTCAATCCGCGCCCGACACGCGTGTCGGGCGATACAATTTAACTTCGACTTCCATTAACGGTATATTCATCGTTTCAATCCGCGCCCGACACGCGTGTCGGGCGATACCTCATGTTTCCCAGTTATCCGCGCCGCAGGAGAGCAGTGTTTCAATCCGCGCCCCGCACACGTGCGGGGCGATACCTCGGACTCCAAGCGCGCACAGCAAAACGCACACGCCAGTTTCAATCCGCGCCCCGCACACGTGCGGGGCGATACATCGATCCAGCCCAAGCGCCGCAGCCCCGATGTGTTTCAATCCGCGCCCCGCACACGTGCGGGGCGATACTTTTGTGATGCATCAAGCGATGGTCAAACAAGAGGCCGTTTCAATCCGCGCCCCGCACACGTGCGGGGCGATACTTTGACGGCGTGGTAGCCGCTCCGATCTCCCATCCTCCGTTTCAATCCGCGCCCCGCACACGTGCGGGGCGATACTATCGGCAGGGCAAAGCGATCCGCCTGGTGAGGCAGAGCGTTACAATCCGCGCCCCGCACACGTGCGGGGCGATACCCGGCTATCACCTCACAGAGCGCGGCGCTTACCCGTGTTTCAATCCGCGCCCCGCACACGTGCCCGGGGCGATACCATGCGCCAACTGGTCTCCTATTGCTCCGAGCTTCCCGGTTTCAATCCGCGCCCCGCACACGTGCGGGGCGATACCGGCGAGTTCAACCGGTGACCTCACACTAACGGCCTTGTTTCAATCCGCGCCCCGCACACGTGCGGGGCGATACATCGGTCATGCACAGCTTGCGCCAGGTGCCACGGGTTTCAATCCACGCCCCGCACGAGTGCGGGGCGATACGCCAGCGCCCCATGTTGCTGATTCACTGGCGAAGTTTCATTGTAGCGCGCGAACCCTCGGTTTGTCGCGGAAGCCAGGCATTGATTGCAGGCATGAAAGCCTAAAAAAATAAATAAAAACAAATGCTTACGTATTTCGCGAACTCTGGGGTGTGCAGTCATGCTATGGGTTCGCGCATATGCGACGAGGGGTGCGTCGAAGTCTGTAGCTCTGAAATTGCCATGCTCTTTAACACGCAGGCGCGTTGGCTCGGTAATGCGATAGAAGCGCAGGTTGTCTTCTTTTTCATCGAATTCCGCCACGAGTCGGCGTTCCAAATCCTCAAACTGCATTTCATCCACCTGGCATTCAAACACGGATTTTTGCACGCGTTGCCCGACGCTTTCGCAAATCTTTGCAATGCGACGCAAGCGTTTGCGGCCCGCGCGTGTTTCGGTTGAGACATCATAGCTGACGATGATGAGCATGGTGATCTATCGCGCCACAAACGGCAAGTAGTGTTCAGTCTCGTTTCTGATATTGCGCGCCATGAGCCTCGCCTGTATCAGCGGCAGCATGCCGATTTGCACTTTGGTGTCGAGCAACGGGTGTTGCAGTTCTTCCTGCTTGCGTTCTTGATACGCTATCACAACAGCCTTTCTGCCTTTTTCGTTTAGCATGACTGCACCACCTTCGCGGTGATCAAAATCACTGGGCGTGATTTGCGCGCGATTCACCAATGTCAGCGCAAGCCGGTCAGCGGTAAAAGGCCGAAACTCCTCCATCAAATCAAGCGCGAGTGCGGCCCGCCCAGGGCGAACAACATGTAGAAATCCCAGTTGTGGATCAAGGCCCACGCTCTCGATGGCCGAGCGGCAATCATTGGTGAGCATCGAATACAGGAAGGACAACAACGCATTGAGCGGATCAAGCGGTGGGCGCCGCGTGCGTCCGGTAAACGAAAAATCTTTGCGGTAAGCCGGTTTGATAACCTGATTCATCGCGCTGAAATAATTGCGCGCGGCTTCGCCTTCAACGCCGCGCAAAGTATCCAGATCATGTACAGCAGCCAGTGCGCGCAGACTGGCGGCGAGATCATCCGCTATGCGCGTGAGCGATTGCTCCTCGGCTGCGTCGCCTGCTTCGCGCGCGGCGCGCATCAGCACCTGGCGGCTATTTTTGATTTTGCCCGCGATACACGAGCGAGCAAAGTTCAGCGTAAACGCCGCGTCGCCCGCGCGCTGGTGCTGCGCTTGGCGCAACAGGATGTTTCCGCTGATTGGGCCTTCAAGCCGCGCCTGAAACGGCCACGCTCATTGAGCAGCACCAGGCTCTTGCCCTCCTCGGCCAGCCGGTGCATCAAGGCGGGCGAGATCATCACATTGCCGAAGCAAACCACGCTGGATAAATGGTGGAGAGGTACTTGCAGCCTTTTCTCATGGTCCACATCAATGCGTATCGTCGCGTTTTCAAGATGCGCGTAGGCATTGGGCGTCATCACGTAGAGCGTATTGAGGAGGGTTTGCATTTAGGGTTCCGGCGTAAGTAGTTCGTCATGCATGCGCTTGAGTCGCGTGGTGTCCGCGAGCGCGGCGGGCTGGCAAGTTTCAATCATTGAGCAGGCGCGGCAACGATCATCATTTACCGGCGGCGGCAGGCTATTTGAGGCCATCATTGCGCTGATCGTTTCGGTGGTTTCGATCACCATTTGCCGCAGCACCGGTGTGATTGCCACCTCGCGCCGTCTGCGGCTGGTGGCGTGATAGATCGCGCCGAGCGGCACGGTCGCGCCCCAACATTTCTCCCCAGGCACATCGCTTGCGCGGCGAGTTGAATGTCGTCGTTGAATCATTTTCGTTGCGGGCCGTGCTTGTATTCGACGGGAAAACGCGCCACCGCCAGAATTCCACTACGTCGGATTTGCCGATCAACCCTAGCCGGTCCGACCACACCGGCAACGCATACTCGACGCGCGCGCCACTGGGCAGCGTTTCATGGGCAACGCGGTCAACTCGCTCGTGTTCCGCATTACCGCGCGCGGTATGAATGTTGTCGGTAAATTCGCCCTCCTGATGAATCAGGCCGCAACGGCGCGGGCAATAAACCCAATGATTAAACGCCGAAAGCGAAATAGGATCTAAATTGCTCATGCCGCACACAGGGTGTATCGTTTCATGCCCTCAATCGCGCTTCGGAAGGAACACGTATGTCGATGACGTTCGAACAACTCAAAGCCGAGGCCATGAAGCTCTCACCTGAGGAAAGGGCCGACCTGGCGGACTCGCTCTGGATCAGCGCCACGCCGCGCGAGGAAGTTAAGGCCGCTTGGGACGCAGAAATCGCTCGGCGCATCGCGGCCATAGACGCAGGGGAAGCTGAATTTGTCTCTTCTGAAGCGGTGATGGCGGAGATGGATGCAAAGCTGGGAAGTCTCAAAAAATAACATTTCGGTTTCTTCATCCACGTTAAGTCACAGTTGGCTTACCGCTCGCAAAGTCAATAACTGGAAGCAGTCCTGCCATATAACCAAGGAAGCTGTCGTATTCGAATGGCCAGCCGTACAGGCCAGGGAATCTTGGAAATTCCTGCAAACGAAGTTCTTCAACGCGCCAACCCCAAATCTGTACGCTGTGCTTCTGTAGCTCGGTCCGGCCACACCATTCGCCTTGTTGCAATCGTTCCCGCAGTGCCGCGTCGACTACGACAGTCACGGTATTGGCATCTATGACTTTGAATATTTTTGCTACCTCCGGAAAGTTGGTTTGTTTCGCATTGCTAGTGCTTTCCGCTTTGAGCAACTCGTCGTTAAGCGCATTGCTCCAGCGTATCTCTTGCTTGAGTGCCTCCTTACAGGTCACTCAGGGGTTACGTTTCCATCATTGAATAACCCCGCCAATACGCGCGCGGCATTCTTAAACATCGGATGTAGACGAAGCAGATTATCTGGCTTGATCTGGAAATCCCAGACTTCTGCGTTATCCTGCCGATGTCCTCGATTCACGCGGCCGCCCAACTGAATGATGCTCATCAGGCTAGCGCGCTCGCGAAAACCGATGTGAAACGACAAATCCACGCCTGCCTCCACGCACGACGTTGCAACCAGTGTCCAATCGGAATCGGACCCATGTTCGAGGCGTTGCTTTACCTTGTTCAAGGTAATTTCCCGATCGGCTGGCGTCAATGCCGTAGAAAGATGTTCGACTCGCGCGCGCCCAAAACGACTGGATATTTCTCTCGCCACTGCGGCGGCCGATTGCACCGTATTCAGTACCAACAATCTAGGGCCTTCGTGTTGACCAACCCACTTTATGAACCCATTTAGATCCATGGGCTCCGGCTTTGTTCTGTAGACGACCCGAACCTTTTCACGAAACGCCGCGTGTTCCCGCGCATGCGCGGCGACAAGTTCGGGTAGCATCGGAGGATCTGAAGCCTGCGGGCTTTTTTGTGGGTGAAAATCGGGCAGCTCCCAGAAACGGGTTAAGGAACCCGAGGCAAGGACGAAATGGCATCCCCAGTTTCCCGTTAGTTCGTTCAACCACAACCAGGCCTGCGGCCAAAGGTGCGCGGGTAATGCAGCATGTGCCTCATCGATAAAGACAGCTGATCCGGGTAACTGGTGCAGCTTACGCAGGTCAGCGGGCATGTTGGATGCAAGCGTTTCAAAAAACTGAACGGCGGTCGTGACGACGACTGGCGCACGCCAAAGCGTCGCGAACCGACGGCTATCCGGTGCGGCATAGTCGGCTTTATGGTGATGCTCGGCAACGATCTCTTCCGGATTTTCCCCTTCCAAGACTAACGCCTTGCGGTATACCTCCACCGCTTGAGTAATTATGTTGGTGTAAGGTAGCACCACGAAAATACGGCGCAGCCCTTTGTCGCACGCCGCCTTTAGTAGATGTGCCATTACCGCAGTGGTCTTGCCGGAACCTACGGGCGCATCGCAAGCGTAGAGATTATGGTGCGTAGGTGCGTGGCGGCAAACTTGGTAAATCACCTGCCGCTGTTGTGTGCGGGGAGCATCTGCGTCGCGGTCGCTCAATCCCGCGACATAGGCATCAAGCGCTGCGAGCCGATCTTGCGCCTTAAGCGGCGTAGACGGACCCATCGGGACTTCCCCATAGTGGCGAGCAGTGTCACCATGGTCCGCGTCAGCCTGGCACGATAGCGCAAGCCGCCAGAGAAACTGAAGCTGATTTGTTTGCACGGGTCGCGCAGATGGCAGTGGCGGCAAATGGTTATTCTCAAGAGAGAGAATATGTCTCTGCAAATATTCGGCGAGATGTTGTTCGGTATGTGACCGCCAATCGACTGACAAGTCTCGCAACCATTGCTCTGATCTATTGCGTTCTTCAGGGATGGAGGGAAGGCCACGGTGATGCGCATAACAAACGAGGGCCGCGTACATCTCTGCCTGACCGTTGCTTTTAAGTAGATGCGCGGCTCCGGCATCCACGTGTGGCACTGGCAGCTTCCCACTGCCGATACCCGCCAGCACGCGCTGGTTGGCATCATCTACTTTTCCCAGATCGTGAAATTCTCCAGCCAGCGCAGCGACGACCTTGAGCGTTTCGCCAAAGAGTGGCGAATAACGCCCACAATCCTCGCCATACCGGTGAGCCCAACCCCGACTGGCACGTACATGCTCGCCATATCCCTGCGCCGGAATACCCTGATCTGGCCGGGCGCTGTGGGCAAGGTATTTCATTCAGTTATCGATAAGATCGACGCAGGTCACCTTCGAATTAAGATCAGCCGGTAGTTTGGCCGGGACATCGTAGTCGTCCCAAGACTTGGATGCGACGTTGGGAAACGCCTGCTTTTTCGGCTTAAGTGCATCAATGAGTGCGAAATCGGAACATGACCCTAGCAAATTGTTATGCTCGCAGTACCAGGCATGACGCAACTCCACAAATGGTCTGGCATGCGAACGAGTATGTGCATAGGCATGAGGAATAAGTTTCTTGAGAAGCTGGATATCGACCGCCGTGCAGCCCGACTTATGTGCCATGCTGGGATTAACAAAGAATGGCATCCAATAGACGCCGTGCGGCACGAACCGGTATCCCATGGGGGCCATACCCTGATTTTTACCCTCTTGGACACCTGCCTTGTTCGTATTCGTATGTCGCTCGATTTCGATTGGCGCCACAGACAGTCCCAGCCCAAATTGCACTACACCAGTCTTGATTGTCCCCTTGTCCATCGCTTCTTCGAGGAAGGTGTTTCCAAAGATGCGCCCATCCCAATACTTTCTCATGAACGTAGACGCGCCGTTCTTTAACTCGCCTTCGATCTGCTTCCGATCGCGGCCGCGGGATTCGAGAATTGAAAAACTAAAGTCATTCCCCTCCGATTTTTCCACCGGATTCAGCTTCAGCTCTTTTGCGAGATGCGTCCAGACCGGGCCGTTATTGTCTTCAACAAGGTCACGTAGCTTGCGCTTGAAGGAAACCGGCGAGATTTCGCCTCTACCATCAGGTCGCTGACGCGGATCGCTCTCACGATCCGGATCGCCATTAGGATTGGAATTGATGACCTCAATAATCAGCAGGCCGGTTGCGCGTTGGATTTCATTGCTCATAACTATTCTCCTTATTGCGTTTCTGAATCGGATTTTTCGGAACGAGCGAGATAGCCAATCAGCATCTGCGCCTTGTCTGAGTTGTACAGCGTTCGGGAAGGTTCGTTGAAGGTGTATCGGAAAATACCCCTTCCCAATTCTGAACAAACCTTTCCCAATTCAGCGAGAAAGTAGTGCGCCAGCCCAACCGCTTTCTCGTCGGAAGTAGTCTTGGCCCATGCTTGGTAGGGCAATATCCGGTTGCAATACAGAGCGAGTGCCTTGATCGGCTCCGCCAACGCGGTTGGCATTAGCGCATTGCCCATCAGTTGAGGTGGTACGCTCCCGTCGCGTACGTGTTGGCAGTAGTGGTAGTGCAATTGATCGGCGAGACTCAAGAGTCTCCCGATCAAGTAAGGTGGCAATTTCATGTATTCCTCCTTCGTAATGTTCATTTTGAAGAGCAAAAGGCCGAGAATGCTTGGAAGGATGATTGCCTGTCGCGTATAACTCTTGGCAGCAAACACCTGCCCTTGAGTGTGTGCCTGACCAAGTGCCAGCACCAACCCCTCCGCATTGCGGGTAACCCCATATAAGGCGCGATTAAGAACCGGCTGCAGAAAGACCCCATCCTCAAGAGAGCAGGGTGATTCCATCTTCCGCAGCGAAACCTTTGAACGGAAGTAGGTATCCATTGCGGCTGGCTGGCGGTTTTATTCTTTCCCGCCCCCTTACCGCCACGTGACCAAATGGTGTTTATGGTCCAGACTGCCTCCATCGGGAATGGAGCTTCCGGCTCCCGCCATTCGGTTTTCCTATCTTTCGTAAACTGCTTGACCAGCACGCGCGGTAGATTGCGGCAGCCTGCCCGCCACTGTTCGGCTGAGTCGATCAAATGTTGTGCGCTGTAACGCTTATTGCTGGAGTTCCTTCTGCGGGCAGGGTCCATTTTACGAAGCACAAATACACGGATATCAATATCCGGATTTTTTGCCGTAAGTTCGCGCAGTGTTCCAGTTACATTCTTAGAACAACTCTCGAATTGCCCACTGTTGTCGGTATTAACATCGGGCGTACCGACCAAAAAACGAGGCTGTGTTCGGTGGCTCGGGTGGCAACACTGATGGGTAAGCCAACAGAATTTCCTCATTACCCGTGGCACGTGACACCGTTGTCCATGTCTTGCCTTCGCGGCTTGGATCGACCAACCATTCCAACGCACCTTTCATCTTGCTGCGGCTCTTTTGTCCCACCGGACATGACTCCGCTTCCGCCTTTCGATAACGATACTGGCACGTTGCGGCAGCAACCATTGAGCGCAACTTTACGTTACCGAGAACATTCCTCATCGGCACGTCGTCGAACGTCTGTTCACAACCTGCCGCGTCATCGCCAAAAATATCGATTTCCGAGTGCTGTTGCTGTTGCTCTCGATCTTGGCTCAGTGAAATTAACCTCGTATTGATCCAGTCGCGAACCTTTTCATGCCTAATCGGATATGCGAAGCACGATGTACCGTCGATCAATTCAAGCAACAACGTCACGGCATTGCCTGGTTCTTTCTCCCCGGAATAGAACAACCCGCCGAAGTGACTTCGCGGCAGTGTCCGGGCTATTCAGCAACTTGTCAGTAAATGCCCGCTGAAGCTTGGCGTGGAAATCCCGAGCCGATACGCCATCTAGGCGATCAGTCAATGCAATAATCGCCTGATATTCTTTAGGCGTCTGCCCCAAAATAGTTTTGAGGGTCTTCCCCTTATCTAGACAGCTTTGAAGCTTATTAAACGCATTTTCCTCCCATGGTTTCGTGGAGCTATCGCTTTTCACCTCGCCTTCAAACTGGCGGAGTTGTTCCGGGGACGCCGTGTTCGCCTTGAGAGCTTTTTCGAGGGCCTTGTCGTCTTCATTTTTCTTGGGATCGAACCTAATCCATAGCAGCGGAGGTACGTTTAAATAAGGAAAAGATTGCCTCAAGTCGCCTTTGGATTCCCATTTTCGAAGATCGCTCACATCCGACGCATCGCCGACGCGTGAGATATCTGCGATTTCACCGTTCTGATCAAGGTAAACAAAAAATGCGAGCTTCGGAGCGCGAACGGGAACGTATTCCTTATGCCAGTCTTTGGGACTTATGCCAGCGCTTGCGAGGCTCGAAGCAGCCTCGTAGAGTTCATTCAACATGGCTTTTCTCCGGATATTCCAAGACACCTCCCGCTATTGCCACTTGCTGGTCATAGACGTAATGCATGTCGCTGTTTAATCCATTCGGGAACACTTCGCGCAGCATGCTGGGGATGGGTATGTTGATGTTGGCGCACACCTGATTTTCGGGGCGGAATACACCAACGTAATCTGGTGTGAATTCCTTCCAACCCAAGCAGGGGATGTAATGGCTCTGACCACGCTTAAGCCTTCTGTTGAATATCTCTTGGTAGGCATGGGCCGGTGAAGTCGTCCGTTTCAACCAAGCGCCAGTTTTTGGAGAAACTTGCCCGTTCGCTCTCGTGTTTAGGCGAGCAACTGCATAGAAACGATAGCAGGGATTGACCAGCACAGACGCAAGTAGCTGGTAGCTTGCGCCCTTCTTCATCTGATCAGGCTTGCGCAACGGACCGCCGTAATTGGTGCTGTAGGTGTGATACGTGATGGGTGCGCATACCTCCACTTTGCACGGTACCACCTCAATGGCTTGATTGAAAAGAATCGCGTCGATGATTCCTTTAACAGCGGAGTATGTTGGCGCCGGATAGCTCACGGGACAGTCACCGGAGTCTGGTCTTGTCCACATGGCAGTAGGGCCGGATATTTCCAGGCAGAGTTCATATTTGCTCATCGTGAGTCTCCATATGCTCATGCTATATCTCTGTGACGAAACAAATATCGACAAATCTTCCGTCGTTGCGGTTTCCGATTTTTCTCTGGGAATTTCAGTCTATACGCATCCACTATCAAATCACGATAGTGCACCGCGCATTAGCTAAATTTCGCCGTACGTCCGCAGCGCAGCCTTCATCTGCGTGGCGATTTTATCGCGCAGCCCCGCGGGGGATACGACTTCCACATCCGGCCCATACCTCATGATATCCATTACAAGCTCTCCTTCGTTGCGATAGGGAATCCGCAACTCATACCGCCCATCCGTAAGGTATTGCCCGATCTGCTCAGGATGCCACCGCTCATCCGCTACCCAGCGCGCGCGTTCGGCCGAGAAGCGCAGGTACCGCCGTTTTGTTCGCCTTGCCGGCGAAGATGCCATAGCTGGTGCCGTAGTGTTCATTCAGTTCCGCCTCGGGGACATCTTTCGCTTTATCCGCTGTTTCCGATGCATTTTCTACCCTGTCCACGGCGAAGCTGCGGAGCCCTTTGCGCAGTTCGCACCAGGCGTCCAGATACCAGTTGTCGCGGTAATGCACGATGCGTTGCGGCGAGACCGTGCGTTCGGTGATGTCGTCGCGCCCTCGTCCGTGATAGCGCAAACGCAGCTTGCGGCGTTGCAATGTCGCGCTGGCTAGCACATGAAACCATTCGCCCGCGGGTCGCGCCGCCATGCCAAGGACGCGCACGCGATTAGCCGCTTCGGTGAGGCCCAGCCGCTTGCTGTTGAACAATTGGTCTATGCGGCTGGAGAGCGGCTTCAGGTGTTCCCGGAGCAAGCCGGGTTCAAGGCTTTCAAACAGGCGCTCAAAAACCAGCAACGCCTGAAGCTCGCGCGCGTTGAACCACAGCCCCGGCAACTCGTAGGTGCCGCCTTCCGCGGTGCGCTCGTAGTAATAGCCGCCGAGGTCGTCGTCGTATTCAAGTGGGGCGTGCAGTGTGTCGCGTAAGGTGTGTATCAGCCGGTATATCGTGGGTTCGGAACATTCCAGTTTCTTCATCAAATCCGCGCGGCTGATCGGCGTGCGGCGGTCACGCAGGACGTCGTGAAGTTTGTAGATGCGATCGAATTTGTCCATCGCGCCTCCCCATTGAGCGCGACTATACCCCTCCCACGTTTGCTTGCCATCCGAGTTGCGCGCAATCGAACATGGCCGCCTCCTTGCGCACGGTCGCAGGCTCGCGGATGCCCTGCAGAACTTCCAGGTAAATGAGTTCCGTCAATGCAAAAGATTGTCGTGCATCAAGTCGCGCACGGAAATCCTTGACGGCAGGTGTCGGCCGCGCGGCCAGGAAGTCTATCCAGGCGGAAGTATCGACGAGCAATAGCAAGAAATCTACCCGCCTGCGCGCAGCTTCTTGTAGTCGTAGGCGGGGCCGATGCCGCCAATACCGTAGAGTTTGCGGACATCGGGCCGCGAACGCGTGCGCACGAACGCCCTGCGCGGTCACGGTAATCCACTCGCATCCGGAATAATCATCACCGTCCGTGGGGAATTTGAGTTTCCAGAGTGTGACGTAAATGCTCATGCACCTCGTCTCACAATTGGACAGCCCACAAGTCCCGCGTCAGAGTCGTGCCTGCCACCGGCGCGGGTGCCGTCGGCCATGCATGACCGCCAGCACGACGAGCTCTTCCGGTAGCACGTGGAAGTAGACTGCATACGGAAAACGCTTGACCAACGCCCGTCGCATATCACCGTGAATGCGTGGATAAACGAGAGGGTTTCGAACTATGCCTGTAATGGTCGAGTCGACGGCCGCCGCAAAAGTCTCGCCGAAGCCCGCAAGCTGCTCGTTGTACCAGCGGCGCGCTTCGAGAAGCTCGGCTTCAGCCTGTGGCCGAAACACGAGCCGCGGCATCACGTTCCGTTCGTAAGCTTGCGGCGAACCTCGTTCCAGGGAAGCGCACTGCTCGGATCCGCCAAGTGATCCGCAAGACGGCGATCGAGCTCCGCAGCCTGATCAGGCGTCAGAGCCAATTCAACCTCGCGCTGCGCGTCGTCGAGACTATCCCACAGCGCTATCGCCAAATCCGCCCGTTCTCCGGGCGAGAGCTTGAGAAGTTCAGTCAGCGTACCGGGCGCCATCGGAAAATCTTGCCACGAAAGGTTGTTTACAGCAAGACGCATATTTAATCGCTTCGTTTCCGCTTAGGTATCCATCACCTGTTCGCGTGAATCGGAATAGGGGACTTGCGGTTGGTAGCGGCCGACATGATTTGCGCGCCCCAAGCATTCGTGGCTACAATGCGCTTTGTAGCCACTTTGAGGAAGCACCATGTATGTCCCTGTTCGCGAACTGAAAAACCGCCTCTCCGAATACCTGCGCAAGGTAAGCGCCGGCCACGAGGTGGTCGTGACTTCGCGCGGCAAAGCCGTGGCGCGGCTGGTTGCGCCGCGCGCGGGGCGCCGTTCCACTGCGGCTTCGGGTGAGCAGCGAGCCATCGCGCTGCTGCGCAGCCAGCCGTGGGTGCGTCCCGGCAAAGGCAAGTTGCGCCTTCCCAGGATCGTCGTGAAGCTCAAGCCCGGTGAAAAAAATCTTGCCGGGATCGTCAGCGAAGAGCGTCGATGATCCTTTTCATGGACACTTCCGCCCTGGTGAAACTTTTTGTGCCGGAGGCTCATTCCGATAAAGTGCGCGCCGCAATTGCCTCGGCGAACGTCGTTGCGACACAGGTGCTCGCGCACGTGGAAGCATGTTCCGCCTTCTCCCGTCTCGCCGAAGCGCGAGCCGACAAATCGGTGTTCCAGCGTTTGCTGCGCGAATTGGATGCCCATTGGACTGAATGGGAAATTGTGGGGATTGACGAGCTTCTCATCCGCCGGGCGGGCGAGCTTTGCGCGCGATACCGGCTGCGCGCGTACGACAGCGTTCATCTCGCTGCCGCAGAAAGGGTCGAGAACCTGGGCCGCGTTCATGCCGAATTTCGATTTGCTGTATTCGATATCAATCTGGCTCGTGCTGCGAAGAGCCTCGGCCTTCAAGTGTTGGACGCCTAGCATTCCCCTCGTCTTTGTATGCGTTGCGCGTTTCCTTGTAATTCCACCGCCGGCAATATCCTTGTGGCACGCCCCGCGCGCGTTTAGCAGGAATTAGAACGACTCGCCTGCCGCAGTACGAATGCAGGCGGGTCGCCTGCGCTACTTACACCCCCTCGCCGCTTCCGCCACGTGCGCAAACAAGCATGGGTAGCGTGATACTCGAAGTCCGGGCAAAGCAGATATTTTCTTCAGGAGTCCGGGACTCAGGCCGTCATCACCTTGACGTGGCCTTGCTTGCCGTATTTGAGTATTCGCTTGTCGCGCGTGACGATGACCGCGTTCTTCAGCCGCGCGGTGGCCACCAGAAAGCGGTCCGCCGGATCGGCGTGAAATTCGCCGGGTAAATTACAACTCTCGATGGCGATTTCCGGTTCCAGCCCCACCAATCTGAAGCCCGGACGGTTAAGAGTCCTTTCGACCCACTCGTGCACCGGCATTCCCAGGCCGATTCGGCCCTTGCTTGCCAACAACGCAATCTCCCAAACTGAAATCACCGATACACCGAGCGGCGCACCGAGCGCGACCTGCTCCAGATTCGCGGCGGTACTCGCCGTCAGCCGGCCTTCCCGCCCGCGGACCAGCCAGAACCATACATGGGTGTCGAGCAGATGGCGTGGCGTCTCAGCCACGGCGGCGGCGCCGAGCCTTGCGCGGATACAGATTCGGCTCAGTCTCCGCTTCCGCCTCCCATTCGACGTCGAGGGGCGCCAGCAGATCGCCCTCGTAGGTGACGGTGCCTGCCATGCAGCCGAATAACGGCTTGCGCGGTACGGGGGTCGCCGCCACCAGCTTCGCAACCGGCTTGCCGCGCTTGGTGATGGTGATCGACTTGTGCGTTTTGGCGATCTCGTCCATGAGCTTCAGGCATTTGGCCTTGAACTCCGCGGCGGAAATTTCCATGCTATTTCCTTTCGTGACCATAGGTTATAGTCATGAGCCTACTCTCGCTTGGCGGCCGACGCAAGTCCCGCGATATGCCGCCGCAAGAACGCGGAGCCTTGCAGCCGACCTTCGGTCATCCGCTCGCGCGGATCGAAGCGGGCAACGCGTTGCAGATGTGTGCATGCAGCGTCTCGAACGTCATGTTGGCATAAGCCTCGCCGGTCAGCACCAGGAGTGGGTGGAGATACTCTTGTGAGCTCCGAGGGGTCCCTTTGGGCGTTCGCTCCGTGACGAAGACAACCGCTCGCATGTAATTGGACTCGCCGTTTTTGTCAATGTGGACAGGCGGAGGCAAGAACGACGCAAACGGATCGCTATCTTCGTATCCGCTCCCGGGGCTCGGGGAACCGATATGTGCAGGAACGCCCTGCGCGGTCACTGCAATCCACTCGCACCCCGGATAATCATCTCCGTCCGTGGGGAATTTGAGTGTCCACAGCGTGGCGTAAATGCGCATTCAGGTTGCCCCGAAGGCCTTCATCGTACGCGTGAGCGACGGAAACGTTTTCAGCAGGCGCTGGTCCTCAGTGACGCAGACGGTTCGAAGCTGCCGCGCAAGCGCGATGTACTGCGCGTCATATGCGCTGATCCGATTCCCGGCGGCCAGAACAAGCGCCGATTCCATATCCACGCCCTGCTCCAGCGGGACCAGCCATTCAACGCCCCGCCGCCAAAGCGACAGGACTTCCGCGGTGGTCGCGCCGCCATTGCGTGCGAACGTCGCCAACACGTTTAGATATTCGTGACGCCACAGAACGGGCAGGCACCATTCCGGTTCGCGGCGCAGGAGCTCCCGCGCCGAGCTTGTCTTTTCACCTTCGATCAGAAAATAGGCGACGATATTGACATCGACAACGATCACTCGCGCCCCTCGCGCCGGGCCCGATCGATAAATTCATCGGTCAACGCGAAGCGCCCCTTGAACGGGGGAGGAACAACTTTTTGCGCACGGTCTTCCTCGCTCAACGCCCTCTCGAGCACTGCGAGCACCTCTTTGGTCATGCTGCGGTGATGACGGATTGCTTGCGCTCTGAGTTTGCGGTGCAAATTCTCCGGTAAATTCTTGATTACCAATCCTGGCATCGTCGTATCTTCAAAACACTAGTAAATGACTAGTATAATGATAGCATAGTGCGCGCCGGCTATGTCATGAACTGCTCCTTAGCTTCCGGACCGCGAATCCGGACACCATTATCGCCAACACCGGTAGCAGATCGTGAAAGTGACGTAGTCTGCTCGGGCTACGCGTGCGTTTTCGCCGTGTCAATCCAACCCGAGTTCCCGGCGCAGCATGGCCGGAATTTCGGAATCGAGCGGCGGCGATTGCCTCGCGCCGTCGCGCTCGATCTGCGCGATCAGCGCCGCAACCGCTTCGCGTCCGTCGCGGTCCCGGACCGCCTCCCGCGGCGTGCGATCTTTCATCAGCGGTATCGTTGGTGTCCAGCCATTCCGTGTAGTGGCGCATGCGCATCTCGACGAACTGCCGGCGGACTTCCGGAATTTGCATCAGCCGCTCGTGCTCGCTTTCGCCCTTGGGCGCGGGACGGCTCTTCGCTTCGGCCAGCATCGCTTCGGCGGACGTGATCTCGCTCACGCGATACTTCGCGTTGTCTTCGAGCAGGCGCTCGACCAAAGTCCGGGCGCGCGCCGCGCGCGCCGCCGAATTGACATTGACCTTCAACTGCCCGCCCGCGAGCGCAAGCTGCCCGAGCGTCGTGTTGGTCCAGCTCTTATGCATCGGGTTGCCGGTGCTCGCCCATGTCCAGTCCGCCTCCAGCGCCCGCCCCTGCGCAGACTGCTGCGGTCTCCGTCCGGCTTGATGGTCTCGCCGTTGGCGAGTTTCGCGGCGTCGAGCGCTGCCGCCGCTGCCGCGGGGTCGCCGATCCCGAACACCAGAGTGTGAGGCTCCAGCGGGTCGCCATCGGTGTTCTGCAGTTCAGGCATCTGCGGATCGAGCCTGCGTTCGGCGAGTTCGAGATACAGATCGATCAATTCAAGACTGCGTTCGCGAAGCCGCGCTTCGCTCACGACTTCGCCCTTGCCGCGTAGGGTTTTGCGCAGCTCTATGATCGCGGGTTTCTCGATCGGCTGAAAGACGAGCGGCCCGCAGCCTTCGAGCATGGCGAGGCCGTCGATCCTGACGATCTGCGCGAATACAACGTCCCCCGACGCACGGTGCGCGATGCGCTGTGCTCGATCACGAAAGTCTCGCTGTCGAGCATCAGATCGCGCAGCAGGAACCCGCGGCCGGGCTCGACGCGCACCGCCTCGTGAAAGCTGAACATGGCGGCGGCGCAAGCTTCAAGGTAGCGCACCAGCAGCGGGTCGAGGCGGCGCTGCTGCAGGCGAATCAATTCGCCCGCGACGGTTGCCTTGCGCGCGGCGAGATCGGGAAACCGGGTGTTGGCCCGGGTCGGAAACCAGGCATGGAAAAACCACGGCATGAACACCGCGATGTGCGGCGTCTTGGGATCAAACGACTCCGTTTCACCCGTGAAATCCTCCCACGCTTCTTCAATAAGCCCGCGCTCGAATTGGCCGCGCATGAAGCGCAGCAGGCGCTCGACAAGACCATCTATCACCACGCGGACGCGGCGGCGCAGGAATTCCTCGGGCGTCTCTATGGCGGCGGACTCGGCGCGCAGGCAGCATTTCTTGTATTTCCTGCCGCTGCCGCAGGGACAGGGATCGTTGCGGCCGACTTTGGGTTCCGTGCGAACTTGCGGCGATTCGACGTCGTCCAGGAAGTCTTCTTGGTCGTTCCCTTCATTGTCGTCCGGACTGGCAGCTTCTTCCGCCCAGCGTTGCCGCCGCTCATTGATGGCCGCGGGTGTGTAAAACTTCCATGGATCATCACGGCGTTCCCAGTCCGCTTTATCCTCCCGTGCCGTGTACGCCTGCCGTACCTCATCCTTTGAAAAACTCACTCCCCATCCCGTTTGCCTATTCGCCAGGTCTTCGAGTAACGCGCGATACGGGTCACGGGGAAAATCGAGCAGCACGCTGCAGACTGACAGCCGCAGATCCCAGTCCTCGCGTTCGTCGGATGCGTTTCCCGCCACCCTGGCAAGTTCCTTGTCCAGCGCTTGATCACCCTGACCTCGTGCGGCTGCAACGACTGCTTCCACGGCGTTGGCGCGGACATACCAGCCCATAGTGCGGTCCTCGCTCAACGCGCGCAGCGTTGGCAAGACCACCGGCGGTTTATTGCGAAAGAGCGCGGGCCAGTCGCTGGCAAGCCAGTCTTGCAGATCATCGTCCTCGTCCAGCGCCATGCGGCGCATGAATTCCACCAGCCGCAGGCCCGCGCGTTCCGACGGGATCAGCCCCATGATCTTGACCGCGTGCAGCAGCAGCCACCACTCTCCCAACGTGCCCTTCTCCGGCCAGCGACACTTGTCGTCAAGAAGATTGCCGAAGCGTTCCACGATCTCGTCGCCGCGCCGCGCGCATTCGTCGATTGCATTGCGCGGCACGCGATCATCGTTGCTGATCAGCAAGTCGATCAGCTCCGTCAGGTTGAGCCTGCAGAGGTCCTCGTCGGAATAGGCGGGTAGCGGCTGCATTGCGTTTTCGATTTTGTCCATGGCGCCTCCCCATTGAGCGCGACGATACCCGTCCTACGCCGGCTTGCCGCCCTCGCCGCGCGCGCAAACGAGCATGACGATCGCGCCGACCGCGAGCACGGCCAAGCCGACCAGCGCGTGCTTGCCGTGATACGCGAGGCTCGAGTACAGCAGATAGGCGCACGTCAGGACAAAGATCGCGGGTACCACCGGATAGACCTGGCACCCGGAATGGCCGCGGTGCATGCGGCTCTTTCGCGCGCAAGACGAACAGCGCGACGCCGACGAGCATGAAAAATCCCCAGAATACCGGCAGCGAATACTCGACCAGCCCCTTGAAGCCCGTGTTGTAAACCGCGCCGAACGCGACCAGCGCGAGCGCAATGACGCCCTGCACGAGCACCGCGTTGCGCGGCGAGCCGCTCGCCTCGTCCCAGCGGCCCGAGGTAACTCGAACAACGGCCAGTCCCGGCCCAGCGCGTAGTTGGAGCGCGCGCCGACGATAATCGAACCGTTGACCGAGGTGAACGCGGCGACCGCGATCATGAAGGAGATGAGTTTCTCCCCGGTCGTTCCCAGCACGTTTTTCAGCAGGTCCGCCGCGACCGCGTCGGAGCGCGCCATCGCGGTGTAGCCCAGCCCCTTCAGGTAGGCGACGTTGACCAGCACGTAGAGCACGGTGACGATTCCGATCGAGAACAGCAACGCGCGCACCATATTGTGCTCGCGGTCGCGCACCTCCGCCGAAATGTAAGCGGCGTCGTTCCAGCCGCCGTAGGTAAAGAGCACGAACACCATCGCCGAGCCGATGCCGGCGCCCATGTACCACGGTTGGCCCGCACCGGCCACGGCAGCCGCGGCAGGCAGGCGCACGGGCGCCAGCACCAGGCCGGTGACCACGATAAGCACCAGCCCGCCCACTTCAAGCACGGTGAAGAGATTCTGCGTGACTTTGGCTTCGCGGATGCCGGCGTAATTTATCAGGGTCAGGCCGCCGACCACGAGCGCGGCCCAGATGGCGGAGGAGTGAGCGCCCAGATTCACGATGCGCGACATGTAGTCGCCGAAGAGGTAGGCGAACACGGCGATCGAGCCGGCGACGATCACCGTCATGCGCGCCCACGCAAACAGAAATGAGAGCGAGTGGCCGAACGCGCGGCGCAAAAAATGATATTCGCCGCCCGCGGTCGGAAAAGCGGTGCGCCAGTTCGGCGTAGCACAGCGCGCCGATGAGCGAAAACACGCCGCCCGCCATCCACAAGCCCAGCGAACAATCGCCGGGCTGCCCGAATTCCCGGCGACGATCGAGGGCGTGCCGAAAATACCGACGCCGACGATGAGGCCGACGATCATCGCGACCGCGTCGCCGAGCGAGAGGCTCGGCCGCGGCTGCGCGTCCTGCGCGGGCGCCGTCATTGCGGGCCCGCGGCGCGTTGCACGACCGTCGCGCTCCACGGCAATTGCTGCTAGCGTGGCGCCGTCGCCGACGCTGACCGTGCCCTCGATCGCATTGCCCTTCACCGTGCCGGTGAATTGATGGCGCGTGACGTTGTCGCCGGGCTTGGCGAAAAACGCGAAAGCTGAGCTGATCGCCCTCCATTTTCGGCGCGACGAGCGCGACTGGCCTGCCGCCGTCGCGCGCGGTGCCTTCCAGCTTCTGAAAGCGCTGGCTGAATTCGAGTTCAAGATTGCCGACATGGGCCGGTGACTTGATCTGGGCCTGCCAGCGTCCGCCGACGTTGGCCGGGACCGTCCACAGGTAAATGTAGCTGCGGCCCGGGTTGCCGACTGTTTTCTCGGGCACGATAAGTTCCTTGTGCTCATCCGAAAGCCAGTCACCCATCGGGTAGTCATGCGCCACAACCCGTGTGCCCGGCTTAAGGGTCGAGTATCTTGGGACGCAATTTCTCGTTCATCTCGCGGCAGCAGATAAGTGGTAATCACGGTCGCCTGGCTGAGATCGGTTTCGAACAGGTTCTCCTTGATGAAACCGTGCGCGGTCGGCGATGCCCGCCGCCAGCGCGATTCGCGTTGCTCTCCCGCAACAAGATCGTCGGACAGATCGACGCCGAAACCGCGCGCGCCGAATTTCTTCGCCGCGGTGATTACCATGCGGCCATCGCCCGAACCCAGATCGATGACGAAATCCCTGGCGCCGACCTTCGCCATGCGCAGCATTTCGTCGACCACGACCTGCGGCGTCGGCACGTAAACCACATCGCCGACTCCGCGCTCCTCCGCCGCCTACGCCCGACGACAAAACCAGCGCCAGCCACAGGCAGGCACCCCATACCAGATTCACTCGCTTCATTGCTTTCTCCATATTGACTAGTCGATTTTCATGTGGCCGCGCGCAATGCGCGTGGCCTGCCATTCGTACGTACGTCCCCGCCGAGCGCCTTGACGCGGCCGGCCATCCTGTCGCCGTCGATGCGGCCGCTGAATTCGTGCGAACGCTTCTGCCGCGTCCGACCTCGCGCGTCAGCGTGAAAGCGATCGTGTCGCCGCGCAGGTGCACGCCGGCGACCGTCGCACTGCCGCCATCGATCGCGGCGTCCCGCCAGTTCCTGAAACGTCTGGCTGAACGTTGCCTCAAAGGCGCCGGCGGCTTCCCCCGCCGGCAATCGCCATGCCATTTCCCGGTGACATCCGCCGGCACGTACCAGAGATAAACCTGGCTCACCGGCGGGCCATAGGATTTGTTCGGCACCGCCACTTCGCGCCGCAGGTCGGGCTTCCACTTCCCCATGTCGAAATCATGCGACACGACGCGCGTGCCGGGCCGCAATTCACGCAGTATGCGCGGCCGCAGATCGAGGTTGATATTGGGCAACAGGTACATGGTCAGCACCGTTGCCTTGCTGAAATCGAAATTGAACAGATTGCCGCTGACGAAGCTGGCCCTGGCGCTCACGCCCAGACGCGCGGCCTCGCGGTTCGCGGTCGACACGAGATTCGGATCGAGTTCTATCCCCATGCCGCGCGCGCCGCGCTGCCTCACCGCTTCGATCACGACGCGGCCGTCGCCGGAACCCAGATCGATCAGGTAATCTTCGGCGCTGACGCTTCCCGCATCGAGCATCGCCTCCACCACGTTCGATCGGCGTCGGCACGTAGGGCACGTCGGGGCGTTGCTGCGCGATGGCCGCAGCCGGCGAACATAGCACGCACAACAGCGCCCACAGCCGCAGGCAAGTGATCGCCCGGATTAACGGCCCACGTCAGCGCGTCCCGGCGATGCGGCCCGCGCGCCACGGGATGCGCGTTTCGTCGCTGCCGACGCCGCGCCTGATGACGCCATCGATCGTATCACGCGTCGACCTTGCCTTCGAAATACAGATTGCTGTCGACATCTCCGCCGTCGTCGACGATCACGAAACTGATGCGGTCGCCGCGCAACGCGGGGTTCCACAGGCCGGCGACTTTCTTGTCGTAGCGCACAAGCCCGTCGATCTCCTGGAATTTCTGCGTGATCTCGATGTCGTAGCTGCGCTCGCCCGCCGGCAATGCGACCGTCGTGCGCCAGCGGCCCGCGACCCGCGCCGGCACGATCCACAGAAATACGTTCTTGCGCACGGTCGATTTGCCGTCGGGCCGCCAGTCGTCCAGATCGAAATCGTGCGACACGATGCGCGTGCCGGGCTTGAGTTCGCTCAACAGCCGCGGCCGCAGCTTGCGGTTGACCGTCGGCAGCAGGTACATGGTCACGACGCTCGCCCGCGCGATATCGAACTTGAACAGATCCTCGCGCAGAAATGCCACGCGCTCGCTTACCCCCGCGGCCTGCGCGTTGTCGACGCTCTCGGCGATGCGCTCGGGGTCGAGGTCGACGCCCACGCCGCGCGCGCCGAACTTGCGCGCCGCGTCGATCAGGATGCGGCCGTCGCCGGAGCCCAGATCGATCACGAAATCGTCGGGCCCGACCTCGGCGAGCCGCAGCATTTCCTCGACCACCACGTACGGGGTCGGCACGTAGGGCACGTCGTATGGAAACTGCGCGTGAGCCGCGCACGCCGCCAGGCAGACGACAGCCGCAACGCAGAACGCGCCGCAAGCGCGTCGCGCAACGTCATTTACTGCACCTGCGCTGCAATTCCTGCAAGGCTCGGCTTTTTCAGCAATGCATGCGCGGGTGCGCCAAGCTCGGTGCGCGCGGCTTCCCATTCGAGCTGGCGCCGCGCGCGCGCGCCGTCGACCCGCACCGAGCCGGTGATGCCCTGGCCGGCGATCTGGCCGCTGAATTCATAGCGCGTTTCGTCGCGCGGGTCGCTCGACCGCAAAGCTGATATTTTCGCCGGTCAGGCGCGCGTTTTCGAGCGGCCACGCATTGCCGTCGATAGTCGACGCTGCCGGTGATCATCTGAAAATTCTGCGCGACGATCGAGGTTGAATACCGCGGGCTTGCCCGCCACCGGCAACTCCCAGCGCCACTTGCCGGCGGCGTTGCGCCGGCACCACCCAGTAGAAGACCTTGCTTTTCTTGTCGCGCCCGACCGGTCTTGTCCGGCGCATCGAGCACCATCTCGGCGTCGGGCGGCCAGTCGCCCATGTTGTAGTCGTGCGACACGATGCGCGTGCCCGGCTTTAGCGTCGCCAGCAGCTTCGGCCGCACCATCAGGTTGACTTCCGGCAGCAGATATATGGTGACCACGCTCGCCGCGGTGAGATCGGTTTCGTAAAGATCGCGCTCGTAGAACACCGCGCGGTCGGCCACACCGGCGCTTGCCGCGCGCTGGTTGGCGAGTTCGACCAGCCGCCGGTCGAGGTCGACGCCGAAACCGCGCGCGCCGTATTTCTGCGCGGCGGTGATGACCATGCGGCCGTCGCCCGAGCCCAGATCGATCACGTAATCGGCGGGGCCGACGTGCGCGACCTCCAGCATGCGATCGACCACGTTTTGCGGCGTCTGCACGTAGGGCGTATCGCCGAAGTCCTGCGCATGCAGCGGGTATGCGGCCAGCGAAGCGAAGCCTGCCGCGATCACCGCGGCGCGACGCACGTTGGAAAACACGGCCAATTCCATATTCAGAATCCATCTCCAGAACTTAAACCACTCATTAGCCGCCGCGAAGTGCAGGTATGGATTCCCCTCACTCATCACTCATTCACCTCGCTCGTCACGCCTTCACTTGCTGCCGCGCGTCGCGTTCCATTCCTGCTGCCCCTGCGTGCGGCTGCCCGACAGCTATGACGCTGCCCTCGATGCTCGCGCCCTCCACCCGCCCGGAAAATTCATGCTTCAGCGCGGCGCCGTTGACCTCGGCGGTGAAACTGCCGCTGATCTGGTCTCCGCGCAATTTCGCGTCCTGCAGTTTTACGCTGCGCCCGCCCACGCGCACCACACCGCTGATCACCTGGAAAGTCTGCTCGAGCACCATCTCGTAGGCCTGCGGCTTGCCCGCCACGTTCAGCTGCCATTGCCACGGCCCCGTCACCCGCGCCGGCACCACCCAGAAATAAATCGTGCTCGTGCCGGAACCACCGCCGCTGCCGTACTTGTCCTGCACCTCCAGGCTGACCGCCTCGTCCGCCTTCCAGTCGTCCATCGAAAAGTCGTGCGACACGATGCGCGTGCCGGGCCTTGAGTTCGAGCAGCTTCGGCCGCAGATCGAGATTCACGCGCGGCAGCAAATACATGGTGATCACCGTCGCCTGGCGACAAATCCGTCTCGAACAGATTGCGCTGCTGAAACGCGACGCGGTCGCTGACGCCCGCCTTGCCGCGTTTTCGACGCTTTCCTTGATGCGCACCGGATTCAGGTCGACGCCGAAGCCGCGCGCGCCGTATTTCTTGGCGGCAGTCACCACGATGCGCCCGTCGCCCGAGCCCAGATCGATCAGGTAGTCCTGCGGCGTGACCTTGGCCATCTGCAGCATGCGCTCGACCACCACCTGCGGCGTCGGCACGTAAGGCACGCTCGGTTCCGCCGCCAGCGCGCTGTTCACCATTGCAGCGCCCGCGAGGAGCGCGGCACGCACGGTACGCCAGTTCCATCGATTCATGATCCCCCCTTGCTTAAAGTGCACGCCGCAGCCGCGCTCGCCTCCGCGCATGAAGTCTGGTAGATTTCGCGCACGCTCAATCACAAATACGGCAGTGCCGGCGCGCGCATAAACGCCGTGCATTATACCCGACCGCTCATCCCTCACGACATGCTGCACGCGATCATTTTTGTCACCGGCGGCGCGATTCTCGCGCTCGAACTGCTCGCCTCGCGCATCCTGACGCCCTACTTCGGCGTCAGCCTCTACATCTGGAGCGGCATACTTTCGATCACGCTGGTTTCGCTCGCCGCCGGCTACTGGCACGGCGGCCGCCTGGCGGCCGGCACCAAGAACCGCGCGCCGGCTGCCGGAAAAACTGGCTTGCCTGTTCGCGCGCATGCCCGCCATCGCGGCGCATCGCGATTGTCGCGGCGTGCCTCGTCTATCCGTATCTGTTTCACCGGCTCGCGCAACTCGACCTCGTGCTCGGCGCATTCATCGCGTGCGTCGTGCTGCTGTTCGTGCCGCTCTACGTGACCTCCGCCATGAACCCGCTGCTGGTGGCCATCCTGCTGCGGCAGTCGGCGGCGCGCGGCGAGCTTGCCGACGCCGGCGCCGGCCGCGTGTTTTTCGTCAGCACCCTCGGCTCGGTCGCCGGCGTGATCGTGACCGCATTCGGCCTGATCCAGTACATGAGCAACTTTGCGGCCACTCTGGTGGTGGCGGCGGTGCTCGCCGCGCTGCCGCTCGTCCTGCTGTTTGGCTCTTCCATCCGCTTGGCGCAGCGCAAAGAACTTGACCGTCACCGCCGCACTCGCGCTCGCCGCGGCGGTCGGGTTGCTGGCGGGCGCGAACGCCTACACGGCGCGCTTGTGGCCGGCCAATTATGGCGGCACCGCATGGCGCGTGGACGCCGTGTATCGCTCGTCGTTCGGCACCGTCAAGGTGCTGAAAAGCGGGCCGCGCGACAACGAACCGTTTACGCGCATGTATTTTCACGACGGCCTCGTGCAGAACATGGTCGGCGCCGGCAACCGCTCGCTGTCGATGTATACGTACGCGCTCGAAGCGCTGTCGTTCGCCTACCGGCCGGACATGCGCAACGCGCTGGTGCTCGGCATCGGGGCCGGCATGGTGCCGATGCGCCTCGCCGGGCCGCGGAATCGACGTCACCACGGTCGATATCGACTCCGCCTCGTTGCGCGCCGCCACCGAAGTTTTCGGACTCGATGCGCGGCAAAGTGCACGCGCGCCAGGCCGACGCGCGCACCTACCTGCGTTCGTGCGAGAGCGGCTACGATGTCGTGATCGTCGATCTCTTTCACGGCGACGGCGTGCCCGACTACCTCGTGACGCGCGAATTTTTCCGCGACCTGAAGCGCTGCCTCGGCACAAGACGGCATCGCGGTGTTCAATACCTTTGCCGACCTCGATCACCCGCGCGCCTACGCGCACTTCCTGACCACGCTCAAAAGCGAGCTGCCGTTCATCACGCTGTACCGTCCCGATTACGGCATCGCCAAGCACATCAACAGTTTCATCGTGGCGGGCGGCGCGCCGCTGCCCTCGCCGGCTCGGCGACGATCTCGGCCACGTGCCGTTGCGGCATCTTCCAGACCTTGACGGCCATGCTGCGCAACTCCGATTCCGCTCGACCAACAGCTGCTCGAGCACGGACGCGTAATTACCGATGCCGACAATCCGGTCGCGATGGACCTCGCCGACAGCCAGCTGATCAACCGCCGCTACGTGATCGAAGCGCTGCCGGCGGCGTTTTTCGTGAATTAGACGTTCGCCGCCGGACGACGGAGGTCAAGCGCCGTCCGTGGCAAGCCGATAGCCGGTTCCCGCCTCGGTCAACAGCAATTTCGGCCGCGCCGGCTCTGCCTCCAGCTTGTGACGCAGGCAACCCATGTAGATTCTCAGATAGTGACTGTTTTCCACATAGCTCGGCCCCCACACCTCGACGAGCAACTGCCGGTGGGTGAGAACCTTCCCCGCGTGCTTCACCAGCGTTGTCAGCAAACGATACTCGATGGGCGTGAGGTGAACCTCCTCGCCGTCCCGGTAGACGCGGCGGTGGACCTGGTCGACCTTCAGGTTGCCGGCCGTGAAAACATTCCCGGCGCCCGCCTGTCCGGGCCGCGACGCGTGCCGCAGCGCAACGCGGATGCGCGCAAGCAACTCGTCCAGGCCGAAAGGCTTCGTCAGATAGTCGTCGGCACCCGCGTCGAGTGCCGCAACCTTGTCCGTTTCCATGTTTCTGGCGGACAAGATGATCACCGGCCGCGACGTCCACTCGCGCAATTTCCTGATCACCTCGAGACCGTCCACGTCCGGCAGCCCGAGATCCAGAATGATCAGGTCCGGTTTGCGCGTCGCCGCCAGTATCAGTCCCAGCTTCCCCGTCTCTGCCTCATGAACCTCGAACTCGTGCGCCGCCAGTCCGGTTCTGAGGAAGCGGCGGATTTGCGGATCGTCTTCGATGACGACGATGACGGGACGCGGCTGACTCATCGCACGCCGGCCAGTTGTTCCTCTTCGGACGCGATTTCCGGCGGCTCGCCGGTCACGGGAAGCGCAAACCGGAAAATCGCGCCACCATCAGGACGGTTCTGCGCGTGTATGGTTCCACCGTGGGCTTTGACAATTGCCCGGCAAATGGTCAGCCCCAGCCCGACGCCGCTTTGCGCGCCTTCTTTCGCACCGCGGTAAAATTTTTCGAACAGCATGTCCTCCTTGCCGGCGGGCAGGCCCGCGCCGCGATCGGCGACCCAGAAGGCAACCTCCTGCGTGCCGGCCTCCGCACCGATTTCTATCGGCGTGCCGCCCGGTGTGTACTTGATTGCGTTTTCGAGGAGGTTTTCCAGCACCTGCTCGAGCATGACCGCATCGACATGCACCAGCGGCAATCCCGGCGGCAGCGCGAGCATGACCGGGTGCGTCGCAAGACGCGCCTGCAGCCGCGTCAGCACCCCGCCGACGATCTCCTCAATCGGGCACCATTGGAGATTCAGCTTGACGCTGCCCGCTTCAAGCCGCGCCATGTCGAGCAGGTTGTTGGCCAGCTTCGTCATGCGCAGCGCTTCTTCATAGATGGTTTTCCCCAGCTCTAGCTTCGCACCGTCGGTCAGATGCGTCCCGCCGTCGATGAGGCTGCTCGAGGCGCCGACTATCGACGCCAGCGGCGTGCGAAAATCGTGTGAAATCGCGCTCAGTAGCGAATTGCGCAAGCTTTCCGTTTCGGCCTTTACTTTTGCTGCGTGCGCCTCTTTGGTGAGTCTGATACGTTCTATCGCCTGCACGATCTGAGTAATAAACGTTTCGACCAATCGTTGTTGCTCCGGCAGAAAGACCCTGCGCAAATTGATCGGCAGCAACGCGAGCACGCCGATCGCCCCGCCCGCTCCCGGCATCGGAAAGTAGACGCCCTCGGTTCCCGGCAGCGTATCGGTGCCCTGGCCCGCGACTTTGCCGCGGTCGTAAACCCATTGCGCTACGCCAAGATCGCTGCCGTGAAAGGAGTGCTGGATGCTTTGCGAGCGCGGGTAGCGGATCCGCCCCTCACCGTCCGGCAGCAAAACGACGCTCTGCCCCTCGAATTCCTCGCCGATGTGCTTGACGGCAACCCGCGCAACCTCGTCTTCGGTCTGCGTGCCCCCCAATTCCCGCGTGAAGGTATAGAGCACGCCCGCACGGCGTTCCCGATGATGCGAGACTTTTGCCTGCGACCGCAAATTGACGGTAAGCGTGCTCACGATCAGCCCGACCGCCAGCATGACCGCAAAGGTAACGAGATACTGAACGTCGGATACCGCGAACGAAAAACGCGGCGGTACGAAAAAGAAATCAAAAGCCGCGACCGACAGTACCGCCGCCAGTACCGAGGGGCCGCCGCCGAAACGCATCGCGACAAACATGACACCGAGCAGGTAAAGCATCACGAGGTTTACCAGCTCGAGGAATCCGAACGCGAACGCCGAAAGCGACGTGATCAGCGCGGTCGTGCCGATGCTCCACAAATAACCGGGATAGCGTTTCTTTCCGCCTTCGCCGCTTTCTTTCAACCCGAGGTAGGCGCGGCTGCGAATCAGCAGCGACACGTCCGGCAGATTCGGCGCGTCGGTTTCCTTGTCGCACGCGAGCAGATAGACGTCAAAGTCATGCGCTTCACGCACGACCTCGTCCACCACCGAGCCTAGCAGCCAGCGCTGCCAGCCGGTGCGTGTCGGCTTGCCAAGCACGATTTTGGTCACGTTTTTTTCGCGCGCGTACTCGAGAATCGCGCTGCTCATCGCCTGTCCCGAGAGCGTGATGGTCGCGGCACCCAGTTCCTCGGCCAGGCGCAGGTAGTCGAGGATGCGGTCGCGCGTGGCCGGCGGCAGGCGTTGCAGCTGCGGAGTTTCGACGTAAGCGACGATCCAGTCGGCGTGCAGCGATGTTGCTAGCCGCTTGCCCGCGCGTATCAGGCGCGACGCGAGCGGATTCGGGCCGATGCACACCAGCACGCGCTCGCCGGCCCGCCAGACATCGCGTATCGCCTGGTCTTCGCGATAGTCACGCATTTGCGCATCGACGCGCTCGGCGGTGCGCCGTAATGCGAGCTCGCGCAGCGCGATCAGGTTGCCCTTGCGGAAAAAATTACGAATGGCGCGCTCGGCCTGCTGCGGCAGGTACACCTTGCCTTCGCGTAAGCGATCAAGCAAGTCGTCCGGCGGCAGATCGACCAGTTCGACCTCGTCCGCGCGCTCGAATATCGTATCCGGTATCGTTTCCCACACGCGGATCTGCGTGATGCCGCCGATGATATCGTTCAGACTTTCGAGATGCTGGACGTTGAGCGTCGTGTAAACATCGATGCCGCTGTCGAGCAATTCCTCGACGTCGTTCCAGCGTTTTGGATGGCGCGAGCCCTCGGCGTTGGTATGGGCGAGTTCGTCGACCAGGATCAGCGTCGGCCGGCGCTTGAGCGCGCCGTCGAGGTCGAACTCGCGGATCTGGGCGCCGCGGTACTCGACAACGCGCGGCGGCAACACTTCGAGGGTACCCAGCATCGCGATGGTTTCGGCGCGATCGTGCGTTTCCACCACGCCGACCACCACGTCGCAGCCCTCGGCGCGTTTTTCACGCGCTTCGGACAGCATGGCGTAGGTCTTGCCGACGCCGGCGGCCGCGCCGAAGAATATCTTGAGCCGCCCGCGGCGGCTCTTCGCCTCCTCGCGCTGGACTTTGGCAAGCAGCGCGTCGGGGTCCGGCCTTGATTCCATCACGGCCATCCCCCATGTTGCACCGTGTTAATTGACGCGATCCAGTGCGAGATTGAGCTGAAGCACATTGACCCGCGACTCCCCAAGAAATCCGAGCTGCCGCTCTTCAACGGATTCTGCCACAAGCGCCCTGACCTTGGCCGGATCGAGTCCGCGCACCCTGGCGACGCGCTCGACCTGATATTCGGCGGCCGCCGGGCTGATATGCGGATCGAGCCCGCTGGCCGAGGCCGTGACCAGATCGACCGGGACGGCTGCTTTATTTTCAGGGTCGGCTTCACGCAGTGCCTTGATGCGGCCCTCGACTGCTTCGGTCAATGCCGGATTGAGCGGCCCCTGGTTCGAACCGCTCGACGAGCTCGCGTTGTTCGGATACGGCGAAGTCGCCGACGGGCGCGGCCAGAAATGCTTGGGGTCGCTGAACGGCTGACCGATCAGCGCCGAGCCGACGGCCTTGCCATCCTGTTCGATGAGGCTGCCGTTCGCCTGGCTCGGGAATATCACCTGCGCGATGCCGGTCACGACAGCCGGATAGATGGCGCCGGTGATGGCGGTCATCAGTATCAGCATGACCAGCGCGGGTCTGAATTGGCTAAACATGTCAACCTCCGTAATAGGTTTCGCAAGGATTTGGTCTAGGCGAGGCCGAGCATCACCAGCAGCATGTCGATCAGCTTGATGCCGACGAACGGCGCAATTACGCCGCCGACGCCGTAGATCAGCAGGTTGTCGCGCAACAGCGCCGCGGCGCCGACCGCGCGGTATTTCACTCCGCGCAGCGCGAGCGGAATCAGCGCGATGATGATCAGCGCGTTGAAAATCACCGCCGACAGGATCGCGCTGTTGGGCGTTGCCAGATGCATGACGTTGAGCGCGTTCAATTGCGGATAGGTGGTCGCAAACGCCGCCGGGATGATGGCGAAATACTTGGCGACGTCGTTGGCGATGGAGAACGTCGTCAGCGAGCCGCGCGTGATCAGCAGTTGCTTGCCGATTTCGACGATCTCGATCAGCTTGGTCGGATTGGAATCGAGATCGACCATGTTGCCGGCTTCCTTCGCGGCCTGGGTGCCGGTGTTCATCGCCACCGCAACGTCGGCCTGCGCCAGCGCCGGCGCGTCGTTGGTGCCGTCGCCGGTCATCGCCACCAGCCGTCCCTGCGCCTGGGTGTCGCGGATCAGCTTGAGCTTGGCCTCCGGCGTCGCCTCGGCCAGAAAATCGTCGACGCCGGCTTCCGCCGCGATCGCCGCCGCGGTCAGCCGGTTGTCGCCGGTGATCATCACCGTGCGGATGCCCATGCGGCGCAGTTCGGCGAAGCGCTCCTTGATGCCGCCTTTGACGATGTCCTTCAGTTCGATCACGCCGAGCACGCGCGCCGCCTTCGGCCACGACCAGCGGCGTGCTGCCGCGCCGCGCGACGTTGTCGACGATCGTATCGCACTTCGGCCGGAAACTTGCCGCCCTTGGTCGTCACCTAGCGCGGATCGCATCGGCGGCGCCCTTGCGGATCTCGCGGCCGGCGAGATTGACGCCGCTCATGCGGGTCTGCGCCGAGAACGGCACGAAGGTCGCGCCCAGCGCCACGATGTCGCGCTCGCGCAGGCCGAACTTCTCCTTGGCCAGCACGACGATCGATGCGGCCTTCCGGCGTGTCGTCGGCGAGCGATGCGAGTTGCGCGGCATCGGCGAGTTCGCCCTCCGTCACGCCGGGCGCGTGCAGGAAAGCTGGACGCCTGCCGGTTGCCGAGCGTGATGGTGCCGGTCTTGTCGAGCAGCAGCACGTCGACGTCGCCGGCGGCTTCGACCGCGCGGCCGGAGACTGCGATCACGTTGGCGCGCAGCATGCGGCCGATGCCGGCCAGCCCGATCGCGGAGAGCAGCCCGCCGATGGTGGTCGGAATCAGGCAGACCAGCAGCGCCACCAGCACCGTGATCGTGATCGGGATTGCCCGCTTTCGCAACTTCGACCGCGTAAATCGAGAACGGCAGCAGCGTCACGGTCGCGAACAGGAACACCAGCGTCATCTTCACCAGCAGGATGGTGAGCGCGATCTCGTTCGGCGTCTTCTGCCGGCGCGCGCTCTCGACCATGGCGATCATGCGGTCGAGGAAAGACTCGCCCGGATTGGTGGTGACGCGCACCACCAGCCAGTCGGACAGCATGCGCGTGCCGCCGGTGACGGAGCAGAAATCGCCGCCGGATTCGCGGATCACCGGCGCCGATTCGCCGGTGATCGCCGATTCGTCGACCGACGCGACGCCTTCGATGACCTCGCCGTCGGCGGGAATGAAATCGCCCGCCTCGACGAGGTAGACATCGCCTTTGCGCAGCATGGTCGCGTTGACTTGGTCACCGCGGCAGCGCGCTCTGCGGTTCGGCCAGCTTCTTCGCCATGGTGTCGCGCTTGGCCGCGCGCAGCGCGTCGGCCTGCGCCTTGCTGCGGCCTTCGGCGATCGCCTCGGCGAAATTCGCGAACAGCACCGTGAACCACAGCCACAGCGTCACCGCGAGGATGAAGCCCGCCGGCGCTTCGCCCTGGCCCGCCAGCGCCTGGAACCAGAGGATCGTGGTCAGGATGCTGCCGATGTAGACGACGAACATCACCGGATTCCTCCACTGGTGCTGCGGCAGCAGCTTGACGAAGGAGTCGATCAGCGCCCGCTTGAAGATGCTCTTGGTCACGAGCGACCGCGGCAGGGCGTGGCCCGCGGATAGTGCAGCTGTGGTACTCATGTTATATATGCTCCAGATATTCGGCATTCGCGACGGCAACCGCATCAGTTGCGCCGCATAAAGCTGCAGGTGCTCGACGATCGGGCCCGAGCGCGAGCGCCGGGAAGAACGTCAGCGCGCCGATGACGATCACGACGCCGATCAGCAACAGGACGAACAGCAGCGTTGTGCGTCGGCAGCGTGCCGGCGCCCGCCGGGACCTTCTTCTTCGCCACCAGCGAGCCGGCGAGCGCGAGCACCGGGACGATGATCCAGTAGCGCGCGAAGAACATGACGATGCCGAGCGCGGTGTTGTAGAACGGCGTGTTCGCCGACAGAGCCGGCGAACGCGCTGCCGTTGTTGCCGCTCGCCGACGAGAACGCGTACAGGATTTCGCTGAAGCCGTGCGCGCCGGGATTGGCGACGCCGGCCTTGCCGGCGTCGACCATCACCGCGATCGCGGTGCCGAACAGCGCCGTGAACAGCGGCACCAGCACCGCGATCGAGGCCATCTTGATCTCGAACGCTTCGATCTTCTTGCCGAGATATTCCGGCGTGCGCCCTATCATCAGGCCGGCGACGAACACGGCGACGATCGACGAACATCAGCATGCCGTAGAGCCCGGAGCCGACGCCGCCGAAGATCACCTCGCCGAGCTGGATCAGCCACATCGGCACCAGGCCGCCGAGCGGCGTGAACGAATCGTGCATCGCATTCACCGAACCGTTGGAAGCGGCGGTGGTCGCGGTCGCCCACAACGCCGAATTGACGATGCCGAAGCGCGTTTCCTTGCCTTCCATGTTGCCGCCGGCCTGCGTCGCGCGTCGCGGTCTGATCGACGCCGAGCTTCGCGAGCAACGGATTGCCCTGTTGCTCCGCCCATACGCACACGGCAAGCAGTCACGACGAACACGATGGTCATCGCGGCGAGTATCGCCCAGCCCTGGCGCGTGTCGCCGACCATGCTGCCGAACGTGTAGCACAGCGCCGCCGGGAATCAGCAGGATCGCCAGCACTTCGAGAAAGTTCGACAGCGGCGTCGGGTTCTCGAACGGATGCGCCGAATTGACGTTGAAGAAGCCGCCGCCGTTGGTGCCGAGCTGCTTGATCGCGATCTGCGAGGCGGCGGGCCCGACCGCGATCACCTGTTCCTTCTGCGTCGCCTTTTCGGTGACCGGGTTGCCCTTCTCGTCCTTGAGCGGCTGGCCGGCGGCGTCGAGCTTCGGATTGTCGTATTCGACCGATTCGACCAGCGGCACCGTGGGATACGCCGAGAACGTCTGCACCACGCCCTGCGACACCAGCACGAGCGCGAAGATGAACGACAGCGGCAGCAGGATGTACAGCGTGGTGCGCGTCATATCGACCCAGAAATTGCCGATCGTTTGCGCGGTCTGGCGCGCGAAGCCGCGGATCAGCGCAATCACGCACCGCCATGCCGGTCGCCGCGGACAGGAAATTCTGCACCGCGAGCGCGGCCATCTGGGTCAGATAGCTCATGGTGCTTTCGCCGCCGTAGCCCTGCCAGTTGGTGTTGGTCATGAAGCTGATCGCCGTGTTGAACGACGAGTCGGGCGACACCGCGCCCATCGCCGCCGGATTGAACGGCAGATGCACCTGCAGGCGCTGCAGGCCGTACACCGCCAGCCCGCCGAGCAGGTTGAACACCAGCAGCGCGACCGCGTATTCGATCCAGCCCATTTCCTTGGCCGAATCGACGCCGCACAGCGCGGTAGATCAGGCGCTCGAACGGCGCGCCGGCCTGGTTGAGCAACGCCGGCTCGGCCTTCGTAGATGCGCGCCATGTACGCGCCGAGCGGCTTCGCCAGCGCGATCAGGACGACGACATAAAACGCAAGCTGCAGATAGCCGTTGGCACTCATCAGAATTTCTCCGGATAAAGCAGGGCGATGATCAGGTAGATCAGTATCGCGAGGGCAAGCACCCCGCTAAGAATGTAGATCCAGCTCATTTCGGCCTCCGCAGGGTTTCGAAGAAATAAGTGAGCCCGATGCTCAGGGCGACGAAGCCGATCATCAAAGCGATATAGAGGATGTCCATTGCGTCATCTCCTGGAACAAAACCGTAACTGGTGGAAATTCAACTGACAGAAATATACGCGCGGCCGCATAAAAACGCCGTATAGAATAGGTGCGCTGATATAAAAATCGCGTAAAAACTCCAGTGCCGCGAATGGATTGTCGGTAACGCGCGATATGCGGCAGGTCGTGCCGCGAACCGCCGAGCAAGGCCCTTGTGTGCGCGGGCAGCCTACGCCTGACACCGGGTACTGCCTTGACTAAGGTCAAGCGGATCGCGCGGGCTGCGCACCCTCGGCGTAGTGCAACCGCTCCACCGCGATGGCGATCAGCGACGCGACGGTTTCAAGAAATTCGTGATGCTCGTACAAGGGGCATAGCGCTTTTGGATTGGCGAGGCGACTGCCATCACGCCGCGCACCCGGGTCGGGGCCTTGAGCGGAAAATAGCCGACCGGGTACGGCGCATCGAGGTCGGTACAAGCAGTATTTTCGTATGCGAGTTTCGCCATCAGCGGCGCAATCACTTGCGGCCAGGCGATCATTGTCGTTCTGCGCGAGTTCCAGCTTGCCGGTTTCGTCGGGCAGCAGGAAAGCCGACCTGCGCATCGATGGCGTCACGCAGGAAGCGTCGCGAAATCTCCGTCACCTGCGCCATGGTCAGTGCGCCGGTAAGTTCCCGCGCCATTTCGTAGAGCGCATGCGAGCGCTGCTCTTTCAAGCGGGCATCGGTGGCCTGTCGTTTCAGGTCGGCCGTGAGTTGTCCGATGATAAGCGCGACCACCAGCATGACTGCGAAGGTCAGCAAGTACTGCGGGTCGTCAACGGTAAACGAGAATCGCGGCGGCACGAAAAAGAAATCGAACGAGGCGACGCTGAAGAATGAAGCCATCACGGCCGGCCCGCGACCCAGACGAACACCCACCAGCACGACGGTCAGCAGGAACACCATCACGATGTTCGCAAGGTCGAAGTGTTCGCGAAGCGGCGTGGCAACGGCGGTTGTTATGCGCGCACGCGAGCAATGCCACGAAATAGTTGCGTGGCGGCGCCTCGACGGATTGCTTGCTGGCCAGCGCGCCGTGGCGCGCTGGCGATCGAGTGTCATACGAATGTCCGACGTGGAGGTTCATCGGAAGCGCATGGCCTGAGGTAGCGCCTGTATAAGCAGCGACCATTATCGCGGGGACAAACGTAAAAATGGTGTAAAGATTGTCCCGTGCGCGTTCAGGTTGCCGCAGGGCAGTTCAGGGCAATTGGCCCGCGCGGGCCTGCGATCCGCTTGCGACATCGCGCCGCCACGCTTTCAGCGCGAAAACGGGGACATCTATTCGCTAACCACTTTCGCCGCGACGGTGCGCGTTGCGGTCCAGCGCGCAGGCGCTCTTGCCGCCGGGCAGTTCAACGGTGCCTTCCATCGCTTCGCCGTTGGCGCGCCCGGCAAAACGCGCGACACCTTTGCCGTCCGGCAGCGCGAAGGTGAAGTCGTTGCCGCTTAACGTCAGGTGCAGCGGCTTCACCGATTTGCCCGCGCTCGATGCCGTGCCTTCGACGACCTGGAAGCGCTGCTTCAACGCAGTTCGTAGGTCGCGCCGCCCGCAACTTTGACTTCCCACGTGCCGGCGATCCTCGCCGGCACGTTCCACAACAATACGGTCGCGCGCGGCACGCCGGTCACGCTTTCCTTCTCCGGGACGTCGAGGCTGATGGAATCGTCCGCCGACCAGTCGCCCAAATGGTAGTCGTGCGACACGACGCGCGTGCCGGGCTTCAATTCGTTGAAGAGCTTGGTGCGCAGGTTCATCATCATGCCGGGCAGCAGGTACAGGGTCAGCACGGACGCCTGCGAGAGATCGGTCTTGAAAACGTCCTGCTGCACGAAGCGCACGCGCGCGGCGACGCCGAGTTTCTGCGCGCTTCTCGTTGCTGAGCTTGACGAGATCGGGGTCGATGTCGACACCCATGCCGCTCGCCTTGAATTGCCGCGCGGCGGTCAGCACGATGACGCCGTCGCCGGAGCCCAGGTCGATCACGTAATCGCTCTCGCGCACGTTGGCCATGCGCAGCATGTGATCGACCACCACCTGCGGCGTCGGCACGTAGGGGCCGCCCGTGCGCTCGATGTCCGCCGCCGGCCGGCGCGGCCGCACATCGCGAGCAGCGCAAGCAGCCGCCCACGCAAGGCCGCGCGCGCAATTCCAGCTCGCAGTGCCATGGCCGCGGCTAGAACCGCAATTTGTCGCCGGGATTGATCGGGAACACCTTGACCGGATAACTGCCCAGCGCGTCGATGTACTCCTGCGGCGTGCCCTCCAGAAACGGGTTCGTCGCGTAGTGCATCGGGATCGCGTACTTCGGCTGCAGGTATTCCTGCGTGGCCTTCGCCGCGTCGCTCGGGTCCATCACGTAAATGCCCGCCGATCGGGATCATGATGAGATCGGGTTTGTAGTATTCGCCGATCAGCTTCATGTCGCCGAACGAGCCCGGTGTCGCCCATGTGGTAGATCTTGAAACCGTTCTCGAGTTCGATGATGAAGCCGACCGGCTCGCCGCCGAACATGCGTTTCCTGCTTGCTTGGTCGCCGGATTCGTCCACAGCAATCTCCGAACTGTGCTCGGCGTGCACCTGCGTGATCTTGACGTCCGGGAAACGGCGTGATCGTGCCGCTCTTGTTCATGCGCGGCGACAGATTCGGCCGGCACCATCGTCCGAGCGTCAGCAACTGCTGGTTAGCCCAGCCGGCCGCCCACATCGGCACGTTGTTTTTCTTCGCCAGCGCCGACCGCATCGCCGCAGATGATCGCCGTGCGCGTGAGTGACGAGTATCAGGTCGACTTTGCCCAGCGCATCGAGGTTCTTGTATTGCGCCGGCGTTTTCGGATTGCCGAGGATCCACGGGTCGATCACGATCACCTTGCCGGACGGCGTGGTGATGCGCATCGCCGATTGTCCCAGCCACAATATTTCGATGCTGCCGCTCTTGCCCGCGTCGGGGCTCGGCGGCGTCGCACAACCGGCGACGAGCGCCAGCACTGCCAGCATACCCAGAATATTCCGCAATAAGTGTTGCATGGTTTCCTCCTCCTGTGGTGAATGTTACGGTTTCACGAACGTGTGGTCGACAACGATGGCGAGACACGGTACCGGCTTGCGGCGCAAGTCGTTCACCCGGTCGGCGTCGCTGCGGTCGGGACTTGCGACCGGTAACTGATAATCCGGCGCGGGTGCATTCGCCGTGCGGCCCGCCGGCAGCCCCGCGACAAGGGTGGCGCCCAACCCTTTCCGCATACTCGCTCTCATCGTTTTGCTCCGTAAACCGCGCGCCGCCATCACCGGGCGGGCGCATCCTTGCATTCCTGGCGAATTTCCAGCGCCGTGCGCGTGCGGTCGAACGTCTGTTGCACCGTTTGCCTGATCAGAGCCATTTCGGCCTTGCTCAAACTATTGTTCGCTTCCAGTTTGTCCGCTTCGGCCAGTATCGCCTGCAGCGACTCGCCATGATTGCGGAATTGCTCGGTGACGAGCGCGATATTGCCCAGTTGGTCGCACGTCAACGCGGCAGCGGCAGGCGCGCAATATAACCACACGATCAAATATACGGTCAGTCTCACGGGAAAGCCGGTTGCCGGAAAGCCGTATGTTAAACCAGTCACGCGCGCCATGCCATCGCGCTATCATCGTGATTTGACGCGCATCGGCGACCTGCCGGCCGCCGCGCAGCGGAATTGATCGCATGCAAAACGCAGATACTCGTCAGACCTGCGACCGCCGCCGACATTCCCGCCATCACCGCGATCTACCGTCACCATGTGTTGCACGGGCTGGCGATCGTTCGAAATCGATCCGCCCGACGCGGCCGAAATGTCGCGCCGGCATGCCGCGGTCATCGAACTGGGCCTGCCGTACCTTGCCGCGGAAAGCAATGGCCGCATCACGGGATATGCCTACGCCACGGTTTATCGTGCGCGCCCCGCTTATCGCTACACCGTCGAGAACTCGGTTTACGTCGATGCCGGAGTGCGCCGGACAGGGCGTTGGCAGCGCGTTGATGCCGGCGCTGATCGCCGGCTGCGCGCGCGCCGGCCGGCGCCAGATCATTGCGGTGATCGGCGACAGCGCCAACCTCGCATCGATCAGGCTGCACGCAAAATTCGGATTTAAACGCGTCGGACTGCTGCCGGCGGTGGGGTTCAAGTTCGGCCGCTGGGTCGATTCAGTCCTGATGCAGCGCGAAATCGGCGACGAACCGGCCACGCTGCTAAGCCTAAGGCGCGTCTTCGAGACCGACTTTTTCGCGCCAGTCCTTGCTCTTGAACAGGAGCGGCTTCAAGCCCGAGAAAAATCAGCACGCCGGCCACGACAAACATCGCGATCGCGATCGGCCGGTCGAAAAATATACCGTAACTGCCGCCCGACATCGCGAGCGACTGGCGCACCGACAGTTCGAGCATCGGCGACAGGATCAGGCCGAGCGCGATCGGGCGCGGGCTCGAAACCGGTCTTGCGCAGCACGTAACCGAATGCGCCCATGGCGAGCATGATCCACACGTCGACCACGCTGTTGCTGACCGAATACACGCCGAGGATGCAAAAGCACAGGATCGTCGGATACAGGTACGAATACGGAATGCGCAGCAGGTTCACGAACAAGCCCACCAGCGGCAGGTTGAGTATCAGCAGCACGACGTTGCCGACGTACATGCTCGCGACAAAGCCCCAGAACAATTCGGGCTGCTGCGTGATCAGCATGGGCCCGGGCGAAATGCCGTGCACCATGATCGCGGCCAGCATCACCGCCGTGATCGGCCCGGTCGGGATGCCGAGTGCGAGCATCGGCACGAACGCGCCGGTCGCCGCCGAGTTGTTGGCGGATTCGGGTCCCGCGACGCCTTCGATCGCGCCGTTGCCGAAGCGCTCGGGATGCTGCGACATCCGGCGCTCGATCCCGTACGACACGAACGACGAAATGATATGCGCCGAGCCGGGAATGATGCCGATCAGGAAGCCCACGAGACTGCCGCGGCTGATCGGGCCGATCGACAGCTTCATTTCCTCGAGCGACGGAATCAAGTTGGCGCAGCGTCGGCCGCTGAATCGCCGGCGGCGTCGGCTGGCCCGCCGTCAGCAGGATCTCCGACAAACCGAAGAGCCCGACCGCGACCGGCACGATGCCGATGCCGTCGGAGAGTTCGATGAGCCCGTAACTGAAACGCGTATAGCCGCTCATGGCGTCGATGCCTATCATGCCGAGCAGGAGGCCGACCGCCGCCATCGCCAGCGTCTTTAACATCGAGCCGCCGCTCATGTACGACAACACGAAAAATCCCATCAGCAGCAAGCGCGGTGTATTCGGGCGGGCCGAACCGCAGCGCAAACGACGCGAGCGTGGGCGCCAGCAGCATGAGCGCGACGACCGACAGCGTGCCGGCGACGAAGGACCCGATCGCCGCGATGGCGAGCGCCGGCCCCGCGCGCCCGCGCTGCGTCATGGCATAGCCGTCGATGCACGTCATCACGGACGCCGCCTCGCCCGGTATGCGCATCAGGATGGACGTCGTCGAGCCGCCGTACATCGCGCCGTAGTACACGCCGGCCAGCAACACGATGGCGATGATCGGATTCAACCCGAACGTGGCCGGCAGCAACAAGCTGATGCCCGCGAGCGGCCCCAGGCCCGGCAGCATGCCGACCAGCGTGCCGATCACGCAGCCGGCGAACGCATAGGCGAGCACCGACGGCTGCAGCGCCACCGAAAATCCCAGCATCAGATTGCCGAAGACGCCGTCCATCACAATCCCCACGGACCGCGCGGCAGCTGCACTTTGAGCAGCGTCGCGAACAGCAAATACGAAAAAAACGCAAAGCCGAACGCCACCAGCACGGTGGGCAGCGGCCGCTTGCGCTCAACGACACCCAGCATGAAAACCAGCAGCGCGATCATGGTCAGGCGGTAACCGATGCGCTCGAGCGCGAAGAGCGCGACACCGCACGCGACGAGCATCACGATGCCGCGCCGGCCCTCCGACCAGTCGATCGTATTAAACAGCGGTGATGCGCCGGCGCGCAGCGCGATCAGGAGACCGAACACGCCGAGCGCCCCCGCAATCAGGAGCGGCATGTAACCGGGGCCCGGCTCCGCCAGCGAGCCGATCGGATACGCGCGGTTTTCCCAGGCGACCGCGAGCGCGATCAATACGATGACGATGCCGGCCACCGCATCGCTGCGCACGCCCCGCGGCGCGGCGCCGGCTTCAGGCGCGCCGCTGCCGCTCATTTATGGTCTTCGACGCGGCCTACCGCCTTGACCGCCGCGGCGAGCCGCGCGGCGTCCGCCGCCAGGTACTTGCCGAATTCGGGCGCATCCAGATATTGAATCGGCGAATCGATTTTCGCCATCGTCGCCTTGAAATCCGCATCATCGACCGCTTTGCGCACCGCGTCGCGCAATGTTTTCATCACCGGCTCGGGCGTGCCTTTGGGCGCGAACATGCCGGCCCAGATGAAATACTCGATGTCGTAACCGAGTTCCTTGAACGTCGGCACGTCCGGAAACGCCTCGAGCCGCTTGCGCGCCCCAGCTTACGATCGTGCGCAAGCGGCCGGCCTTGACGTGGCTGCTGACGGCGGCCGGCCCGCCCGCGGTCATTTCGACGTGACCGCCGAGCAGTATCGTAATCGCCGGCCCGCCGCCTGTCGTATGCACCGCGCGCATTTTGAGCTTGGTCGCATGCAGGAACATTTCCATCGGCATGTGCAATGCGCCGTAAATGCCGGACGTCGAATACGACATCTGGCCGGATTTCGCCTTGGCCAGCGCGATGAGTTCCTTCAGCGACTTGACCGGCAGCGAGGGATGGACGACGAGTAGGGTCGGATCCGCCGAAATCAGCGCGACCGGCATCAACTGGTCCAGCGTATACGCGGGCTTGCGGTCGAAGAGCTTGTCGGCTTCGGGAATCACCGAGATGCTGGACAACGCCATCAGCAGCGTATAACCGTCGGGCTTGGCGTTGGCGACGAGCGAATTGCCTAGCGCGCCGCCCGCGCCGGGACGGTTCGCGAGCACCACCGGCTGCTTCAGAACTTTCTCGAGCGCAATGGCCGTCGGCCGGCCCGTAATATCGGCAACGCCGCCGGGCGGAAACGGCACGATCAGCGTGACCGGCCGCGACGGATAGGCGTCCTGCGCAAACGCCGGCACGCCAGCAAGCGCGAGCAACGCGCAGATCAGACTACGGTGCATGACTCCTCCTCCGGGTTATGATGTGACGGCGGCAAACCGAATGCGCGATTCTACCAGTTGAGCAATGCGTAGCGTGGTGACAAAATCGTTCCGCGCCTCTTCAACTCACAGGGTGACTTCAATAACATACGGCCCACGGCGCGCGAGCGCGTGCTTCATCTGCTGGGCGAGTTCGTCGAGTGTCGAGGCGCGGCCCGCCTCGACGCCCTGGCCGCGCGCCAAGCGCGACCCAGTCGAGCGCTGGTCTGTCGAGCATGAGCATATCCCGCGCACGGCGGCCGGGCGTGCCGGCACCCATGTTCGCCAATTCACCGCGCAGGATCTGGTAGGCGCTGTTGGCAAAAACGAGGACCATCACGTCGAGGTTTTCGCGCGCCATGGTCCACAGGGACTGCAGCGTGTACATGGCACTCCCGTCGCCTTCCAGCGCGACCACTTTGCGGTCCGGTGCGCCGATGGCCGCACCCGTCGCGGTCGGCAACCCCCAACCGATGGCGCCGCCCCGGATGTTGAGCCAGTCATGCGGCGCAGCCGTGCTCATGAAGGTGCCGAGATTGCGGCCGCTCGTAATCGATTCATCGACGACGATCGCCTGCTCGGGCAGAAGCGCTGCGAGCACCAGCGCGATGCCGTCGGGCGTCAATCCACCGCTCGGCAACGCGGGCCGCTTGAGTGTGGCGACACCCGCCGCGGGCGTGCGCAGCGCGCCCACTTCGTGCCGCGAGCGCTTCCAGCGCCTGCTCCAGATCATGGCTGACTGTCGCCAGCGCGGTCGCCGTGCAGTCCTCCGGCATCAGCACGCTGGGCTTGCCCGGGTAGGCGAAAAACGCCACCGGCACCTTCGCGCCCGCGAGCACCAGTTGACGCGTGCCCTTCAGCGCGGCGAGCGCATTGTCGACCACGTAAGGCAGGCGGTCGACGTTGCACGCGACCGGCGCCGCATTCCATCCGCGCATTGTTGTATTCGGCCATCAGGCGGCAACCCGTTTTTGCGGCGATGCGGCCGGCGAGTTCCAGCGCGTTGCCGCGCAACGCAGCGCCACCCAGCATCAGCATCGCCGGCTCGCCACAAGTCAGCGCAGCCGCTGCCGCACTCACCGTCCGGCTTTCCACACGCTCGCGCGGCGCTGGCGGCGCTGCTTCGACCGGACCATCCGAAGGCCCCCACGCCGTGTCGCCCGGCGCGATGAGCGTAGCAATGTGGCCCGGCGCCTCGCGCGCTTTCTGTATCGCCACCGCACAGTCGCGCGCGAGGCTCGCGGAAGAGCCCGTGCTCCTGACCCAGTGCGACATGGGTCGGGCAACACCCTCGATGTCGGAAGTCAGCGGCGCATCGTGCCTCAGATGATAAGTCGCGTGCTCGCCGACGATATTGACGATGCCCGAATTCGCCTTCTTCGCGTTGTGCAGATTCGCGAGCCCGTTGCCGAGCCCGGGACCGAGATGAAGCAATGTGGCGGCGGGGTTTCCGGTCATGCGGTAGTATCCGTCTGCAGCACCGGTAACCACGCCCTCGAAGAGACCGAGCACGCAGCGCATGCCTTCCACCTTGTCGAGCGCGGCGACGAAATGCATTTCGGAAGTGCCCGGGTTGGTAAAGCAGACGTTCACGCCGTTGTTTACCAGCGTGCGGACGAGACTCTCAGCGCCGTTCATCTAATTAATCTCCGCGTAAAGCTGACTTGGAACGAGGATGCTGCCCTATTCACGCTCACGCGCGCGCCCGCGTCCGCAAACGGGGCGGGCCGGCAACTTCCGGAAAGGTCAGCGCAGTTCGGGCACGACCCAGAGCGGCGCCTCGCCACGCGCGACGCGCTCGATGTTCGCATAGCTGTGGCCGAAGCGCTTCGGCCAGCTTTCCCACGTCGGACCGGCCGCGTGCGGGGACAGTACCACGTTGGGCAGCGTAAAGAGCGGGTTTTTCGGATCCGGCGGTTCGTGATCGAAGGTGTCGAGACCCGCGGCCCAGATTTGTCCATCCTTGAACGCGCGGTAGAGCGCGGCCTCGTCGACGAGTTCGCCACGGGCGGTGTTGATGAGTATGGCATCACGCTTCATCAGTGCCAGCGTTCGATCGCAGATCATGCGATAAGACGATGCGTTCCACGGCGCGTGCAAAGTCACGACGTCGGCCGTGCGAAGCAGGTCGTCAAGCTCGCAATACGTCAGCTTGAGCTTCGCTTCCTCATCGCGCGTGGGCCGCACCGGATCGTAGTACATGAGATCGACCTCGAAGCCGGCGAGGCGGCGGGCAAGCGTGCGCCCTATCATGCCGGCGCCGATGATGCCGACGGTCTTGCCGGCGAACTCGTGCTCCTGCTCCTCGCCCAGCTTGGTCGACTTCCACTGCCCGGCCCTGACGAGACGGTCGAGCGCGGGCAGCCTGCGCAAGACGGCCAGCATCAGCATGATCGCGTGTTCCGATACGGCGTAGGAGTTGGCCCCGCCGTTATTACACAGCGGTATGCCGCTTTTTTGGAGCGCTTCGAGATCGATCCCGTCGTAGCCGGCGCTCAGCACCTGGATCAGCTTGATGTTGCGAAGGTTCGGATAGTCGTCCGGCCTCAGCGGCATGCCGCGCAAAAATCCCATCAGGAAGTCGGCACCCTCGAGTTGCCCGACGCGGCGTTCCGGATCCTGTTCCAGAATTTCGATGGTGAAGCCCTTCGGCAAAAGCGACATGTCCGATCGCCCACGCAGCCGGAGAAATGACGGGATTAAACACGATCTTCACTGGATTGCCCTCCTCGATTACGATGCGCGCCCGAAATCATACCCGCATCGCCGCTGACTCGATATTGTTTTTGACGGCGTTTTGCCGCAACCCGGCCTGATCGACTAATTCACCGTCATCGAAAAGGATACGGCCCTGTCAAAGTCGCCGATACACGCCGTGTGCGTGACGAGCGCAGTGCCGTTCCAGTAATGCAGTTGATAACCCGGCGGCTCCATCACGAAGGTGCCCGGAGCATCGCGGCGCAGGTCGAGCGCGACCTGGTGCGCCGAACTCGGACAGGTCGAGGCGAGCGTGCCGTGAAAGCGCGCCTGGATCGAGCGATGCAGGTGACCGCACAAGATGCGTTCGACCTGCGGGTGTTGCGCGACTATGCGCGCGAGCCCTGTCGACGTCGTCCAGACCCACCTCATCCATATAATCTATGCCCGTCGTGAACGGCGGGTGGTGCATGAATATCACCGTCGGCTTGTCGCGCACTTCGTCGAGCCGCTCGGCGAGCCACGCCAGACGTTCGTCTGCATAACGTGCCGCCGCCTTCCCGCGGCACCACGGTGTCGAGCGCGATCAGCCGCAGCGGATACTCGTCGACTACGTATTGCAGAAATTCGGAGTCGCGCGGCAAATAAGCATGATCGGAAAATTCATCACGCAGCGCGCCGCGCTCGTCGTGGTTGCCGGGTATCAGGTACACCGGCATGGTCAGCGGCGCCAGCAATTCGCGCAAGTGGCGGTATTCGGCGCGCGCGCCGAAGTCGACCAGATCGCCGGTGGCGAGCACGATGTCGGGCAGCGGATCAAGACGCATCAACTGCGCCACGCAACGGCGCAGGTACGCGGCGGTATCGACGCGGCGATACGCGAGCTCGCCCGGAAAACGGACATGAAAATCGGTGATTTGCGCGATCAGCATTTCGAATTATTCACGCACTCGCACCCGCTATTCCGCTTTCGCCCCCGACAACTTGACCACCCTGGCCCATTTCGCGATGTCGTCGTTCAGGTACTTTTCAAATTCGACGGGCGTCATGGCAAGCGGTTCCGCGCCCTGCTCGTTCCAGGATTTCTTCACGTCGGGCCGGGCGACGATTTTGGTGATCTCGGCATTGAGCCGGTCGATCACCGGCTTCGGCGTACCGGCCGGCGCCATGATGCCGAGCCAGATCGTGGTCTCGTAGCCCGGTACGCCCGACTCCGAAATGGTCGGCACGTCCGGCAAGACCGTGGACCGTTTCAGGCCCGTCGTTCCCAGCGCCCGCACCCGTCCAGCCCGCGCCATCGGCGCCATGGTGGTTATCGCGTCCAGCATCACTTCGACCTGGCCGCTCATGACGCTGGTGCGCGCTTCGCCGCTGCCCTTGTGGGGAATGTGCACGATATCCACGCGCGCCATCGACTTGAACAGCTCGCCGGCCATGTGATACGGCGTGCCGGTGCCCGAGGACGCGTAGTTGAGTCCGTGCGGCTTGGATTTCGCGAGCGCGACCAGTTCCCTGATCGACTTTACCGGCAGCGATGGATGCACCACCAGCACGAGGTCCGAGTAGTTGATTGGCGCGATCGGGACAAAATCCTTCATCAGCGCAAACGGCTTCTTCGGCACGAGCGACTCGTTGACCGTGTGCGTGTTGGACATCAGGAGCAGCGTGTAGCCGTCCGCGGGCGACTTCGCAACCAGATCGGTACCGATGATCGAGCCGGCGCCGGGGCGGTCGTCAATGACGAAAGACTGGCCGAGCGGCTCCTGCAGCCGTTGGCCGAGGAAACGCGCGTAAATATCGGCCGGCCCGCCGGCGCCGAACGGCACGATGATGCGCACGGGTTTGCTCGGATACGACTGCGCCCACGCGCCCAGGCCCGAGCGTGCAAAATAATACGGCGCCAATGCATACGCGACGCGGCGTATGAATCGCTCTCATGACATTCTCCTCGTGCGGAATTTCCCCGGTGCCGAAACGTGCATGGCCGCCAGTATCCGGCGGGAAGCCGGAGTGGTCAACATCGACCGGAGCGCAGAGATCAGGCCGCGTGCGGCCGCTGGAACAGCCACTGAAACTGCTGTTTGAACAGCAAATCGGCGAGCGCAATCTGGTCTTCGATGGCTTCCTGTGCGACCGCGCCGTGGCTGGTCGCGTCGAGCTTCAGGTGCGCATCGACTTCGCCCTGCTCGGTTACCAGCTTCAACCCGGCTTTTCTTGCCAGATGGATCATGATCTGGTTTTCCGCGAGGCAATGCATGAACAGCGTCGTGTATCCGCGCGTCACTGCACTCAACTTGCCGCGATTGAGCAGTGCAAGCCCGTAGCCGTGGCCGCGTTGCACCGGCTCTACACTCAAACCGAGTTCGGCGTAATGGTGCACGCGGTCCAACGCGAGATGCGCCATGCCGATCAACGCCATGTCGCGGCCATAAATTCCGAACACTTTGTCGTGCGTAAAATCGATCCGGTTCACGTATTGCTCAAGCGCCGCGTCGCGCATGTACGTGCCGAAGCGCAGCCGTCGGTCTTCCGGCGACAACGTCAGCAAATGCCGCAGCAGCGCGGGCCGTTGAAGGGACGTAAGTTTCTGCGCGATCGTTGCCATCGCGGTCCTATGCCATTGCCACATGATGCAGCAACGCCGTGTCGTTGCGTGCGGCGTGCGCCGCGTTCGCCTGACCCCGATAGGTCAGTGACAGATACCAGCCGTACGCCAATCCAGTCACGCTTAACACCTGTCCTACGGAATACAATAGGTCAACCACGGAGATTGCCTTTCTCGAGTAAGTCCAGTATTGGTGCGTTACACCATTTTAGGCTATATATTGCGTCGTATCGATCTGACAGCAGAATTATATGCAAGTTCTATTTCATAATTATTATATATAATAAACATATGTTTATATATGAAATTTAACCAACTTTGCGCTCACAACCGGGCATCGGCGCCGGTTTATGGTGCAATCCAGCAATTCTGATGATCTTTCGGTCGTGAGCGGCGCCGGATAGACGCACGTTCGGTCCGCGGCCGGGCGGCAAGGGCCTAGTCAGGGGGATCTCCTGGTCATGCACGCATCGCACGTAGAGAGTGCCGCCGCTCACGCCTACGCAGACGCTTGCGAATTTGTAACGGTATGACTAATCTACGGCGCACCGCCGCCACGCGTGCACGCGACGCCGACTGGCGACGCGTCCGCCCGCATACACGACCCTCACCCTGAGATCACCCATGAACACTACTACCGCAGCCGCTGACCTGCGCCGTGGCCTCGGCGGCAATCCGTGACGGCGAAATCCCCCCGCCCGCGGACGTACGCTGATGGCGTCGCCGGCGGCGAACCGGTCCGGTGAACGTAACCCTGCTCCAACGCTCGCTCCAACGCGTGGTCACGGTGCGCCCTGGCGAAGTCCGCGCACTGCTGTGGTCATTCGCATATTTTTTCTGCCTGCTCGCGGGCTACTATGTGCTGCGGCCGCTACGCGATGAAATGGGCATCGCGGGCGGCGTAAAAAACCTCCCGTGGTTGTTTACCGCCACTTTTTTCGTGATGCTTGCCGCGGTTCCGGCGTTCGGTGCGGTGGTCGCGCGCTTGCCGCGACAACGTTTCCTCCCACTTGTCTACCATTTCTTCGCCGCCAATATCGCGGTATTCTGGCTGCTGCTGACGTTTGACGTTGAAAAGCCGCTCGTTGCCCGCGTTTTCTTTGTGTGGATCAGCGTGTTCAACCTGTTCGCGGTGTCGGTCTTCTGGTCGTTCATGGCGGATCTCTATGCGAGCGAGCAAGGCAAGCGGCTCTTCGGCTTCATTGCGGCCGGCGGATCGGCGGGGGCGCTCGTGGGCCCGGCAGTAACCGTGTGGCTCGCGGTGCCGCTCGGACCGGTCAACTTGCTTATCGTCGCGGCGGTATTGCTGGAACTTGCCGTGCGGTGCGCGCAGCGACTTGAATTGGCGGCGCCACAACCGGCGAGCGCGCCGGTGGATGCTGCACGGGCGCAGCCTGCCGCGGCCGCTGCGACGACGCCGCGCGCGCCGCCAGCGCGAGCGGCGTCGGTGCTGGGAGGAGGATGGCTCGCGGGCATCGCGATGGTGCTGCGCTCGTCATACCTCGGCGGCATCGCATTGTGGGTGTTGCTACTGTCGCTGGCCGGCACCTTCCTCTATCTCGAGCAGGCGCACATCGTGGCGGCCGCGTCGGATGACCCGGCGGTGCGCACGCGCATTTTTGCCACCATCGATCTCGCCATCGGAATTCTCACGACCGCAGTGCAGTGCTTGGCGACCGGCCGGCTGATCACGCGTTTCGGCGCCGGGCCGGCAGCGGCGTTGCTGCCAGCGGTATTTGCCCTCGGCTTTCTCGCGCTTGCCTTCACGCCGATGCTGCTGGTGGTCATCGCGTTTCAGGCGATCCAGCGCACCGCCAATTTCGCCATTTCCAACCCGGCGCGCGAGGTTCTGTTTACGGTGCTGACGCGCGAGGAGAAATACAAAGCCAAGAACGTGATCGACGTCGTTGTTTTCCGCGGCGGGGACGCGATGAGCGGCTGGCTGTTTGCAATGCTGGTCGGCGCCGGCCTCGGATTGCCGATGATCGCGTTGGCGACCGCGCCGCTCGCGGCGGCGTGGGCCGTGCTGGCGGTCGCGCTGGGCCGCTCCCACGAGCGCCGCGCCCGCGCCGGAGCATTACCCACCGCGATAGACACGGCTCCACCCGCAAAGGGACGCTGACATGAACGCCACCCGCCAGCCGCCAAACCGTCAACTCTCGCGCCGGGAAATACTCGCTTGGACTGCCAGCCTCGGCGCGGCGGCGGCGTTTCCGTTCACCTCCGCGTTCGCCGCCGCCGGCCCGGTGCTGACGCGCGCGATTCCACGCAGCAATGAGCAGTTGCCGGTGGTCGGCCTGGGCACGGCGATCGTGTTTGACATTGGTGGAGATGAGGCCAAGCGCGCCGAGCGCGGCGCCGTTATACACGCCATGCTCGACGGCGGCGGCAAGCTGATCGACACCGCGCCGTCGTACGGTACCGCGGAAAGCGTGGTCGGCGATCTGCTCGCGGCAACGAACGTCCGCACCCGGGTTTTTCTCGCGACCAAGGTGCGCGCCACCGGCCGCGCCGCCGCCGCCGCGGAAATGCAGCAATCGCTCACGCGGTTGCGCACGGACAAACTCGACCTCATGCAACTGCATAATGTGGACGTCAGCGCGAGCGACGCGGCCACGCAGATTGCGCAGCTAAGGGAAATGAAGGACCGCGGCATCTGCCGCTACATCGGCGTAACGCACTATACCGAAAGCGCGAACGACAGGTTGATCGAGTTGATGCGGCGCGAAAAACTCGATTTCGTGCAGATAAACTACTCGATGGCGGAGCGCAGTGTCGAGCGCCAACTGCTGCCGGTGGCGGCGGACTCCGGCACCGCCGTGCTGGTCAACCTGCCGTTCGCGCGCGGCAGGTTGTTCAACGCAGTCCGCGGCAAGGTCCTGCCGGATTGGGCGGCGGAATTCGATGCGGCGACTTGGGGCCAGTTTTTCCTGAAATATATTCTTGGCGAAGCGGCAGTGACCTGCGTCATCCCCGGGACCGACAAGCCCGAATACATGGTCGACAACCTGAATGCCGGCCGCGGCCGCCTGCCCGGCGCGGCTCTGCGCAAAAAAATGACCGCATTCTGGGAGTCGCTCGGCTGACCGGCGCCGGCGTCCGGGTTAGAATCCGCGCACGCCCTTGCATCATTGAATGTTCACAACCCATTTTTCCCGCCGCGCGGCCCTCAAGATTTTCGGCGCCGGCGCACTCATGACTATGACCAACCCAACCGCAAGCCCTGCGGCGACACCGCTGGCGAAACGCGTCATTCCGAAAAGTGGCGAAGCGCTGCCGGTCATCGGACTCGGAACTTACCAGGTATTCGACGTTGCACCCCGGGCGCCTGAACTCGTGGAACTGCAAGAAGTGCTGACCGCCTTCGTAGCCGGCGGCGCCAGTCTCATCGACAGCTCACCCATGTACGGGCGCGCGGAAGCGGTGACGGGCGAGTTGTCCGCCGCACTAGGCCTGCAGGCGCGGCTGTTCCTCGCCACCAAGGTGTGGACGCGGGGGCGGCAGGCCGGCGTGCGCCAAATGCAGGATTCATTGCGCCTGATGCGCACGCGGCGCATCGATCTGATGCAGGTGCATAACCTGCTCGATCTTGAAACCCATCTCACCACGCTGCGCGAGTGGAAAGCGGCGGACACGCTACGCTACATCGGGATCACGCACTATCATGCGGGTGCGTATCGCGAACTCGAAAAGCTGCTCGCGACCCGCGACTACGATTTCGTGCAGTTCAATTACTCGCTCGCCGAACGCGAGGCCGAGCAACGCCTGCTGGCGGTTGCAGCCGAGTCCGGCACCGCGGTCATCATCAACCGCCCGTTCGCGCAGGGCGAACTGTTTTCAAAGGTCCGGGGCCGCGAATTGCCGGCGTGGGCCGCTGATTTCGATTGCACGAGCTGGGCGCAGTTTTTCCTCAAGTACATCATCGCGCACCCCGCGGTCACCTGCGTAATACCCGGTACCGGCAAAGTGCGCCACATGACCGACAATCTCAAGGCCGGCGCCGGACGTCTGCCTGACGCGCGACATGCGCAAGCGCATGCGCGAACTCGTGCAGGAGCTTCTAGATGCGCCGCATACCGTCCGGTTTTGTTGCTCCTGTCCGCGGTGCTGGGCGCCTGCAGCGGGCTGCGTCTCGCATATCCGCACGCCGACATGATCCTCGGCTGGCGCGCCAACACTTATTTCGATCTCGATCACGATCAGCGCCGCGATTTCTCGGCGCGGCTCGACCGCCTGCTCGCCTGGCACCGCTACGATCAGCTCCCGGAATACGCGTCGTTCCTGACCGCCGCCATCGACAAGGCCGAGCACGGCGTCACCCCCGAGGACATCGCTTGGTTCGTCGACGGTTTCAGGGCGCGTTACCGCGTCGTCGTGAATCGCGGCGTCGAACGATGCGGCCGAGATATTGGCAACGCTGACGCCCGAACAAATCGTCGTATTGCAAAAACAGTTCGACAAGGACAACCGGAAATTCGCGAGCGAGTACGAACTCGACGCGGGCAGCGAAAAGCGCAAGCGCGTGCGGCTGAAGAAGAACGCTCAGTCAGATCGAAGACTGGACCGGCAACCTGAACCGCGAACAGGAGGCAAGAATCGCGGAGCTGCTCGCTCCGATCCCGCTCATCGAGCACCTGCGCCACGAGGATCGCATGCGGCGTCAGCGCGAGTTCGTCGAACTACTCAAACTGCGCCAGGCCGGGCCGGAGTTCGCGACCCGGCTGCACCAGTGGCTGCTCGACTGGGACCACGGCCGCACGCCGGAATACGCGCATCTGTCCGAAGAAGTCTATCACCAGCGCCTGAAGTTCTACACGGCGGTCGACAAGCTGCTCACCCGCGAACAGCGCCAGCACGCGCTGGGCCGCCTGCAAAAGTATGCCGATGATTGCAAGACGCTGTCGGCGCGGCCCGCCGCCCACACGGGCGACACGCGGCATCGGGGCGACGCATGCTTGCGCTTTTTTGATTGCGGACATTCATGCCCGCTTATTCCAGCAGTATCGTCTCCAAGCTGCCCGCCGTCGGCACCACCATATTCACCGTGATGTCGCGGCTCGCGCAGGAACACAACGCGATCAATCTGTCGCAGGGTTTTCCCGATTTCGACTGCGCGCCGAAACTGCTCGAACTCGTCGCCAAGTATTTCAATGCCGGCCTGAACCAGTACCCGCCGATCGGCCGGCATCATGGCGCTGCGCGAACGCGTCACGGAAAAAGCCGCCGCGCTCTACGGCGCCGACCTACGATCCCGAGCACGAGGCGACCATCGTGCCGGGCGCGACCTACGGCATCTTTACCGCGATCACCGCGTTCGTGCGTCCCGGCGACGAAGTCATACTGTTCGAGCCGACCTACGACAGTTACGCGCCGGCGGTCGAAGTCAATGGCGGCACGGCCCGTCTACGTGCGGCTGCAATATCCCGACTACAGCATCGACTGGCAGGCGGTACAGCCGCGCGATCACGCCGAAGACGCGCATGATCGTCATCAACACGCCCAACAATCCGACGACCAGCGTGTTTTCCGCCGAAGACATGCGGGTGTTCGAAAACATGCTGCGCAATACCGGCATCATCGTCGTCGCCGACGAAGTCTACGAGCACCTGATCTACGACGGCCACCAGCACCAAAGTGTCGCGCGCTTTCCGGGGCTCGCCGAGCGCAGCTTCGTGGTGTCGTCGTTCGGCAAGACCTACAGCGTGACCGGCTGGAAAATGGGCTACGTGCTGGCGCCCAAGGAACTGATGCACGAGTTCCGCAAGGTGCACCAGTTCAATGCGTTCGTCACCAACGGCCCGCTGCAATACGTGCTGGCCGACTACATGAAGGACCCCGCCGCCTACCTGTCGCTCGCCGCGTTCTACCAGCAAAAGCGCGACTTTTTCCTGGCCGGCATCGCGGGCTCGCGTTTTCGCGTGCTGCCCTCGCGCGGCACGTTTTTCCAGAACCTCGCCTACGATGCGATCACCGACGAGAACGACGCCGACCTCGCCGTAAGGCTCACCAAGGAAAAAGGGCTCGCTTCGATTCCGCTGTCGGTGTTTTATCACGACGGGCACTGCGACAAGCGTGCTGCGCTTCTGCTTCGCGAAATCGGAACAGACGCTCGCGCAGGGCGCCGCGATACTGCGTTCGCTCTAAGGCGCTTACCTGATCCAGCTGATCTCGCGCGCAGTCGCAGCGCCTATCACCGCCTCGTCGAGGCCGTGCGGCGTTTCCGCCTGCGTTGCCGACAACGGAATGCGCCCCGCCATGATTTCGGCGCGGCTTTGCGGCAGCACCGGATTGGCGTTGGGCTCGGCGTAGCCGTCGGGAAACAGCGGCTGGTTATTGGCGGGATCGTATTTGTCGGTGGCACCAAAGGTATGCAGCAGTTCGTGCGCGATCACGACCTGGTTGGCGCCTTCCATGTCCTCGCTTGCGAACGCGTTGACCACGCCGATCAGGCCCTGCCGATGCCCACCGAATGCGCGAGCCGCGCGTTCGGTCAGCGGCGCGAAGTATTTCACGAACATGCGTACGTGCGCCTTCGGCCCGCTGTAGGCGTCGTTGCGCCACGCCCAGAAGCGCAGCTGCAGACTCCACAACATCACCGCGACGCCGGCTGCCCTGCCGCGGCGGTTCCGGCGGCAGCGCGTCCACGCGCGGCGCGAGATAGATTTCGACCGGCGAGCGCAGCGGCAGGCCGTATTGGCGCGCCTGCTCGCGCATGAACAGCGCGAGCGGCTCGAACCCGTCGCGCGGCAGGCTCTGGATATAGCGGTCGGCCGCCGCGACTGCGGTCGCCATTGATCGGATAAATGACGACACGCAGCGGCTCTTTCCAGTCCGTCGTGCGCGCGCGCGCGATCCACGCGCCCTGCGCGACCACCAGCAGCACGAATAGCAGCAAACCGATGCGTAGGATGCGCGCCATCGCGAACTATCGGCAGTGCTGGCTTAAACCAACCGGCAGGATTTAAAATCCCGGCCTCGACGACAAACAAAGGATACGCATGAAACGCATTATCGCCTGCCTTGCCACGATTTTGTGCGCGGGAGCCGCCGCCACCGCAGTCGGCCAGACCTATCCGAGCAAACCGATACGCATCGTCGCGCCGTTCGCGCCCGGCGGCGGCACCGACCTGATCGCGCGCGTCGCCGCGCAAAAAATGACCGAAGCCCTCGGTCAGCAAACCGTCGTCGATAACCGGCCCGGCGCCGGCGGCGTGCTGGGCGCGGAACTCGGCGCCAAGGCGCCACCCGACGGCTACACGTTCACGTTGATCGCGGGCAGCTACGCGGTGAATCCGAGCCTCTTCAAACTGAATTTCGACCCGGTCAACGACATCACGCCGGTGATCCAGCTGTCGCAGGGACCGTTCCTCGTCGTCGTGCATCCGTCGCTGCCGGTCAAGAACATCAAGGAACTGATCGCGCTCGCCAAAACGAAACCGGGTCAACTCACATTTGCATCGAGCGGCGCCGGCAGCATCACCCAACTCGCGACCGAATTGTTCGCCGACATGGCGGGCATCAAGATGATCCACATCCCGTACAAAGGCACCGGCCCCGCGCTGACCGACACCATGGCCGGCCAGGTGCAGATGCTGTTCGGCAGCGTCGGCGCGACCCTGCCGCAAATGAGCAGCGGCCGCCTGCGCGCCATCGCGGTCACCACCGCCAAACGCATCGCAGCCGCCCCGCACGTCCCGACCATCGCCGAATCGGGCGTCAAAGGCTACGAGGTGATCCTGTGGCACGGACTGATCGCACCGAAAGGCGTTGCCGAAACCCATCCTCGACCGCGTCAACGGCGAACTTAACAAGGCATTGACAGTCGAAAGAAATGCAGGACCGGCTCGCCGGTGACGGCGTGTCCGCAGCCGGCGGCACGCCCGAGCAATTCGCCGCGTTGATCAAGAAAGACATCGAAGTCTGGCGCAAGGTGGTGCAGAAGGCCGGCGTCAAAGCCGAGTAGCCGCGCGCGGGCAATCTTCCCCGGCGCCTTGCTCAATCCGTTCGCGATTGCCGGTGTCCGCGCGCCTCGCGGTTTATTTGCGCGCCGGCGGTCTGGCAAATTTGAGCGTGTGGCTTGCCAGCAGCGTCTCGGCGAGAAAGCATATCAGCGCGAGCACGAAGCAGATGATGCCGCCGAGAAAACTCCACGGCACGAGGCTTTCGCTGCGCGGCGCCAGCGTCTCGCCCAGGAACAGCGTCACGACGGTCGCGCCGATCAGCAACGCACATACCACCAGCAAGCCGACCGACCAGTTCACCACGCGCCCGCGCAAACTCAGCCGGTCGAGTTCCCAGTAGGCGGCGTCCTCGTTCGTGACGCTGCCCGCGGCCAGTCGCTCCTCGATGTTGCGCGCACGGTCGATGATGCGGGCAAGCCGGGTCGCCAGCGCGCCGATCAGCGCGGAGACCGCCGTCAGCATGAAGACAGGCGCCACTGCGAGCTGGATGCCGTGCGATATTGCGCTCGAGTCCATGGCGGTTCCGGGAGCCGTCGATCCAGGTGGACGATTTTCGCCTACCGCCGTGCCGCCAGAAAAGTCCCCTGACATTGACGGGTTCCGCAGCGACACGCATAGAGCCGTTTGATCGCGGGCGTATAACGGTCTTCGATCACCAGATTGTATGCGTAGGAAAGTTCATCGCCGGCCTTGATGTTGCGGATGGCGTGGATGTAGAGGCGGTCGTCTTCTTCGACCGGCTCGCAATTCGGATCGCAGCTGTGGTTGATCCAGCGCGCCGAGTTGCCGCCGCGATAAGCGTCGATCACCATGTCGTTGTCGAGCAGGAACAGGAAGGTGTGGTTGGTGTCGTCATCGCCGTAACGGTCGTCGGCCGCTTCCTCGGTGATGACCTTGCCTTTGTATTCGATGATGCGCTCGCCATTGGCAATCGCGCGGGCGGCAAATACGCCTTTGCCGTGTATCTCCGAGCCGCGCACGATGATGATGGGGCGTTTGGTCTTGCTCGTTTTGCCGGTCTTCCTGGTCTTTGCAGGCATGCGTGGAATTTCCTCGATTGAAAGGCGCGTATTTTAACCAATTGCCGTCGCACGCGTACGACGCATTTGCGTTGCTTTCAGCTTACGCTCACACGCAAGTGTAACCTCCGCAGTCCGCACAGACGATTGCAGACGGCACTACAAGACGCCGGACAATCCGCCATCGACATTGATGCAGGTCCCCGTCACGTAACTCGCCGCGTCCGACGCGAGAAACGCGATGACGTTGGCGACTTCCGCCGATTCGCCCATGCGCCCAAGCGGGACGGTCTTGCCGGTTTGCTTGTAGTGTTCTTCCACGCTCAGGCCGCCGCGCGCGGCGCGGCGCTCCTGCTGCATGGATTTGATCTTGCCGACCGCCACCGCGTTGACCAGGATATTGAACGGCGCGAATTCCTTCGACAACGCCTTGGTGAGCGCGAGGCCCGCCGCGCGGCTCACCGTCGTCGGGAATTGCGCGGCGCCCGGTTGCTTGGCGGCGACCATGTTGAGATTGATGATGCGGCCCGCCGCCCTGCTTTTTCATGTGCGGCATTGCCGCGCGCGCCGTGCGCACCTGCGCCATGACCTTGATCTCGATGTCGTGCGCGAACTCCTTATCCGTCACCTTGTCGAACGCCGACTGCCCGGTGCCGCCCGCATTGTTGACGACGACATCGATGCGCCCGAAGCGGCGCACCGTCTCTTCGATGAAGCGCTCCATGTCGCCCGCCTTCGCCGCGTCCGCCACCACCGTCAGAACATCGGCGCCGAGTTTTCTGCATTCGGCGGCCTTCACTTCCATGACGTCGGCGCGGCGCGCGCAAATCGCGACCATCGCGCCGAGCTCCGCGACGCGCGTCGCCGTCGCACCGCCTATGCCTTCGCTGCCGCCGGTGATGGCGACGACCTTGCCTTTCAGACTCAGTTGCATGGTTCTTCCTTTTTTATCGAAGGTGGATGATTTGGTGATTCAGTGATTGAGCCATGGAGCCAAGTAACTAATCACTGCCTTTTATTCCCGCCGCTTTCACGAGCTTGCCGAACCGCTCGATGTCGTTCCTGATAAGCGCCGCGAATTGCTCCGGCGTGTTGCCGATTACGTCGAAGCCGAGCGCGACAAGTTTGCCCCGTACCTCGGTCGCACCGAGAACGCGGGTGATGTCAGTATGCAACCTCGCGACCAGATCCTTCGGCGTACCAGCGGGCGCCAGATACCCGGTCCATGCCTCGAAATCGAAGCCCGGCACGCCGGCCTCGATCATCGTGGGCGCATTGGGCAAAGCGGGCGAGCGCCTGGTGCTGCCGATCGCAAGCACCCGCAGCCGGCCGCTTTCCAGATACTGGACCACGTTCGATACGCCGGTCCACATCATCGGCACCTGCCCGCCAATAACGTCGTTATACGCCGGGCCCAGTCCCTTGTACGGCACGTGCACGAGCTTAATGCCGGTCGCGACACCGAGCATTTCCATCGGCAGGTGCTGCGCACTGCCGTTGCCGCCGGATGCATAGTTGATCTGTCCGGGATGCGCCTTGGCGAGCGCAATGAGTTCCTTCACCGACCTGACCGGCAGCGACGGATGTACGACCAGTACGACCTGTATGGTTGCCGCCAGCGTAATCGGCGCGAAGTCCTTGACGGCGTCATACGGCAGCTTGGTGTAGAGGTGCGGGTTGATGGCCAGCGTCGCGATATTGCCGAGGTAAAGCGTGTAACCGTCGGCCGGCGCCTTCGCCGCCGCCTCGGTGCCTATGATGCCGTTGGCGCCGATGCGGTTGTCGACCACTACCTGCTGCCCCCAAGCGTCGGCCATCTTCTGGCCGAGCACGCGCGCCAGCGTGTCGATCGCGCTGCCGGCGGTAAACGGCGTGATGACGCGCACGGGCCGGGCTGGATAATTCTGCGCATGTGCCGCCGCCACAGCCAGCAACAGGCACAGGCCCGCTACCACTCTAATCATCGGATTTCCAAATCAGGCAACCTCGGGGCCGTCATGATAACGCCAAGCGGGCGCCGCCGACAGCCCGCAGACGGATGGTCGCGGGCCACGGTATGATGGCGGCGGCCGCTGACTGCATCATCCTCGGCGGAGAACCGACAACGCGCAACGGCACCTGGACACTACCATGCAAAAACTATTCGATGATGAAACGCACTCGGCCCTGCGGCAATTGATGGATGAGACGATAGAAGCGCTGCAACTTGCAAAAGTCAGCCCGGATGTCGACGACCTCGGCGCGACATTCGCCGTGGCGCTGCTCAAATTGGGGCTAGCCACCAGCTTCGCCGAACAAAAATACCCGGGCTTCGCGCAGGACGTCGAGGAAAAACGCCAGCGCGTGCTGGCGGCGCTGATGCCGCGGCACTAGGACGATGGTCGTGGCGCGGGAACGCTCGCCGGCGCACGCGGCAATACACACAGGGAGACCCGGTTGAAATATACGTTAATCATAATGTCAGGCGCCGCGCTGGCAACGCTCGCTCACGCGCAAAGCTATCCCGTGAAGCCGGTGCGCCTCATCGTGCCGTTCGCGGCGGGCAGCACCATAGACATCATAGGCCGCATTATTTCGCCGCCACTCCATGCGGCGCTCGGTCAGCCGGTCATCGTCGAGAACCGCCCCGGCGCGGGCGGCATGCTAGGCCTGGATGCCACCGCGAAGGCAGCGCCCGACGGGCACACGCTCGTTATCGGCGCATTGGGACCGCTCGCGATGAATCCCGCGCTATATCCGAAAACACCCTTCGATCCGGTCAGGGATTTTGCGGCGGTCAGCCTGCTCGCGACCGGCCCCGTCGTAATCGCCGTGCATCCGTCGATTCCGGCGCACAACGTCAAGGAACTGGTGGAACTCGCGAAAAAGCGCCCGGGACAACTCAACTTCGGCTCGCCGGGCGTCGGCACCAGTCCGCATCTTACGGGCGAGCTCTTCAAGCTCATCACCAAGACAGACATCGTGCACGTGCCGTACAAGGGCAATGCCGAAGCCATCACCGATCTCATCGGCGGACAATTGAGCATCGTGTTCACCGGCGTGCCGCCGGTCGTGCCGCTCGCCAAGGCCGGCAAGGTGCGCCTGCTCGCGACGACCGGCAAGCAGCGCATGGCCAACCTGCCCGACGTGCCGACCATACGCGAGGCCGGCGATCGACGGCGCCGACGTGCTGATCTGGTACGGCGTGGTCGCGCCTGCCGCGACGCCGAAAGACACGATTGCGCGGCTCAACCGCGAAATCGTGAAAATTATGGCCGTGGCCGACGTGCGCGACAAATTCTCCCAGCAAGGCATCGATCCGGCATCGAGCACCGCCGAAGAATTCGCGCAAATGATCCGCGAGGAAGTGCTGCGCTGGAGCAAGGTCATACGCGGCGCAGGCATCAAGCTGAATGATGCTAGGATCAGGATGGAGAGATCAGTTAATCCTGAATCCCGACTCCCCATCCTCGCCCTTATGAAATCCCCATCTATCTCGACAATTCCGCCACCACACCGGTCGATCCGCGCGTGGTTGAGAAAATGCTGCCGTGGCTAACAGATCAATTCGGCAATCCCGCCAGCAGTTCGCATGCATTCGGCCATGCGGCGCGCGCCGCGGTGGAAACCGCGCGCGATCAGGTGGCCGCCCTCATCAACGCCGACGCGCGCGAAATCGTGTGGACCTCCGGCGCGACCGAATCGAACAACCTCGCGATCAAGGGCGCGGCACTCGCGAATCACGCGCAAGGGCAGGCACCTCGTCACCGTGCAAACCGAGCACAAGGCGGTGCTCGATACCATGCAGGAACTGGAGCGGCAGGGCTTTACGCGTCACCTACCTCGCGCCCGAGCCGAACGGCCTGCTCGACCCCGGAAATTCAAGGCCGCCCTGCGCGCCCGATACGACGCTCGCCTCGGTCATGCTGGTCAACAACGAAATCGGCGTGATCCAGGATGTCGCCGCGCTCGGCGCAATCTGCCGCGAACGCGGCGTGATTTTTCACGTCGATGCCGCGCAGGCGACCGGCAAGGTGGCGATCGATCGTCAAGCGCCTGAGCAGTCGATTTGATGTCGCTCACCGCGCACAAGACCTACGGGCCGAAAGGCATCGGCGCCCTCTACGTGTCGCGCGACCGGCGCGCGCGCATCGAGCCGCAGATGCACGGCGGCGGCCACGAACTCGGCATGCGCTCGGGCACGCTCGCCACCCACCAGATCGTCGGCATGGGCGAATGCCTGCACATTGCCGGCGCAGGAAATGGCGACCGAGGTGCCGCGCATACGCGCGCTGCGCGACAAACTGTATCAAGGTCTCGCCGCACTCGACGAAGTGCAGGTCAACGGCGACATGGAGAGCCGCATCGCCAACAACCTCAACATCAGCCTCAAGCTGCCGAACTGCGATCAGATGATCGCATCGCTGACCGACATCGCGGTGTCGTCGACTTCGGCGTGCTCGTCGGGCGGCGGCAGCGTGTCGCACGTGCTGCAGGCGCTGGGCAACGATCCCGCAGCTCGCCGGCAACTCGATCCGCCTCACGGTCGGGCGCTTCAATACGGAGGAAGAAATCGATTTCGCGCTCGATTATCTCAGGCGCAAAATCGCGGAGTGCCGGGGTCCACGGAACGCGCAGCGGCGTACTGGATGGCGGCGATAGCCAATTTCCGGGGCCGAAACAACGCGAAGTTACTCGGGCGTATCGTTCAGGAAGCGCTCGATATCCGCGGCGCCGACGAACTGCGGCACTACGGCGCCGTCGGCGAATACCAGCGTCGGCGTCGCGTTGATTTTGAACTTGGCAGCGAAGCTGTCGATTTGCTCGATCGGAGTTCGCGCAATCCGTTTTACCGACGGACGCGACGCCCTGAGCATCCAGTCCTCCCACGCCTTGGCCTTGGTCGGCTCGAGCACCAGATCGATTTCGCGATGCCGGTCGAGCCCGGGAAACTTCGCTTCGAGCGGAAACGGGTAGACGTATATCGTCACGTTGTTGACGCGCTCGAGTTCGGACTCGAGCTTCTTGCAAAACGGGCACATCGGGTCGGAAAACACCCTCAGCTGGCGCTTGCCGTCGCCCTTGACGCGCTTGATCGCCATGTCGAGCGGCGGCAATTGCTTGACGTTGAGCGCGGTCAGCTTGCGCATGCGCTGCTCGGTCACGTTGCGGTCGGTCTTGGTGTCGATCAGCACGCCGTACATCGATGAAGCTGACCTTCTCGTCGGTGTAATGCAGCGTCTTGTCGACGTAGACCTCGTACAGCCCGCCATACGCGGTCTTGGTCACGCTTTGCGATCTTGTTGCCGAGTTTGGCTTCGACCAGTTTCTTGACGCTCGCTTCGTCGGCCAGCGCCGCACCGCACATCAACAACGCAATAGCAGGACGAAATCTCTTCAGCATCATCGCTCCATCGGCTGACAATAGCGCAGAATTGTAAGTCATTCCGCGCGTCCGGCGCCCGCCGCTCGTCGCGCGCCGTTGACCGCAGGTCGGCGCGCCGTTCCTTGCCGTAGCGCGTGCCCTGCCGCTTCCTGTATGCCGATAAAACTGTAATCGCAGAAGCCGGGGTCGGCCTTGTCCTTGATTTTCTCGTAGACCTTGTCGGGATCGCTCTTCACCGCGGAATCGAACAGCCGCGCATTGACCGCGCCGTACATCACGCAGGCACCGCGCTTTTCGTCGATACTCGAGACAGGTAATGCACGCTCGTCATCACGTACATGCCGGCGATGTTTTCGATGAAATGGATCGCTTTGCCGGTCTGGATCACGCGTCACCTCGTGCGAGCCCGACATGCGCGTATAAATTGCGCGCGCTGTGGCGTCGCCTGACGTCGACGTTCTGGTAATGCACCAGCGAATCGGCCTTGCCTTCGACCATGATCGGACCGCCGGTCGCCGGGTCGGTTTCATAACCCTTGTAAAACGCGCAGTGTACGTAGCGCGACTGGGCGAGCTGGGTGAAATCGGTGCGCTCGGCGGCACCGCGCACTCGCAACGCCATGCGCAGCCGCGAGCAGCAAGCGGGCAATCAGCAGTACTGGCATCGCAGCATCCAACGAATGCAGTCATCGAGAATAAGTCGATGCAGAATCCAGTGTGCCTGTTTGGCCCGGCACTGTCCACTGGCTTGACACCCCGCGCCCTGCTGGCTACCCTCGACCTTTGAATTCAGCCGTTTAAGAAAGTCCGCATGGGTTTGACCGCGGTCGAAAAAATTCTCGCGCGCGCGAGTTCGCTGCGCATCGTGCGGCCCGGCGACGTCGTGCAGCCCGGCGCCCGATTTCATCATGGTTCACGACGGTGTCGTGCGCGGCGCCAAGCGCGAACTCGACGCCATCGGCATCGACCGTCTCGCCGCGCCCGACAAGGTCGTGATGGTGACCGACCACGAAGTGATCTACGGCAGCGCGCGCGCGGCCGAGATGGGCGCGTTCAACCGCGCCGCCGCCAAAGCCTGGGGCGTCAAAAACTTTTTCGACGTCGGCCGCGGCGGGCACGGCCATATCTTCCCGATGGAGTCCGGCATGCTGCTGCCGGGCATGTTCTACTTCGACAACGACCGCCACGCGACCAACGCCGGCGCGATCGGCGCGTTCGGCTTTCGCATGGGCATGGAAATCAGCCGCGTGCTCGCCACCGGCACCAACTGGGTCACGGTGCCGAAGTCGGTGCGCCTCACGCTGAAGGGCCGGCTCGCGCGCGGCGTTTACGGACGCGATCTCGGCTTTCATATCGCGCGCCTCGCTGCACGAAGGCGCGCTCGATTTCGATCTCGATTACCGCGTGCTCGAATACGCGGGCGACCTCGATCAATTCGATCTCGCCACGCGCGCCGCCCTGTGCAGTTCGCCGACGGAGATGCGCGCCTACGGCGTTTTCTTCCCGCCGTCGGACCGCATACTCGACTTTGCGCGCGAGCGCGCGCAGCGCCCGTTCACGCCGGTGTATCCGGATGCGGATGCGCAGTACGAAAAAACCGCATCGCTCGACATCAGCGCGCTCGAACCGCAGGTGGTGCTGCCGGGCGGCGTGCACCGCGCGGTCGATGTTTCCACGATCGCGGGGCAGCCGGTCGATCACGCTTTCATCGGCTCGTGCGGCTCGGGAATGTACGAGGATTTCGCGGTGGCCGCAGCCGTGCTCAGGAACAAACAGGTTGCGCCCAACGTGCGCATGTTCATCGCACCCGGCTCCGAGCAATCCACCCGGCGCATGGCGGCCGACGGCCTGCTCAATATTTTTATCGAGGCGGGGGCGATACTGCTGCCCGCCGGCTGCGGACCGTGCAACGATGCGGTGGTCGGTCCGCTGCATTCCGGGCGAAGTGTCGATTTCGACGGCGACCAACAACAACGCCGGACGCTTCGGCGCGCAGGACGCGCAACTCTATCTCGGCAGTCCCGCCACGGTGGCCGCGTCCGCCGTCGCCGGCAAAATCACCGATCCGCGGAACGTAGCTAACGCCTGAGACGCAGATAAATTTCCGGCAGTTTGTTCGGCAGGCTGTTGATGTGGTCGAGCACGAGATAGTGGCCGCGGCCGAATATCTGCGGCAGATACTGATTGGCCATGGTGTCGACCGTGATGCAGAACGGATGCACGCCGGCGGCCATCGCTTCCTTAACCGCCATGCGCGTGTCTTCGTGCAGGTAACGCCGGTCGCCGCCGTCGTCATAGTCTTCAGGCCGTCCGTCCGACAGAATCAGCAGCAGGCGGCGCCGGCTCTCGACCCCGTGAAAGCGCGCCGTCGCATGGCGGATCGCCGCCCCCATGCGCGTGGCGAGCCGTCCGGACATGCCGCCGATCACGCTTTTGATCGGGGTGGTCAGCGGCTCGTCGAAATCCTTGATCGTGTAGTAGCTCACGTTGTCGCGGTACTTCGAGCAGAAGCCCGCAATTGAATACGCGTCGCCGACCTCCTCCATGCTCTCCGCGAACAGCAGCACGCCGGCGCGCACGCGGTCGACCAGCCGTCCGCCGCCCTCGGGCAGATGCTGCATGATCGACGTCGACATATCGGCGAGCAACGTCACCGACACGTCGCGCTGCTTGACCTCGCGCCGGCGGTAGATGGCCGGCTGCGGCGACATGCCCGCGCGCTGCTCGGCCACATAGCCGACCACTGCGTTCAGATCGATGTCGTCGCCGTCGAACTGCCGCACTTTGGGCGCGAGCCGCGTGGGCTTCTGCGCCTGTATCGCTTTCTTCAGCCGCTTTAACGCGAGCGCGTATTGCGCCTCCAGCCGGTTGGCTTCCGCCAGATTCGATTCGGCGAGCGGTTTTTCCTGCACCCAGCTCCAGTTACGCTTATATCGCCCTTCGCGGTAATCCCATTCGGGGTAAGGCTTGCCTTTGTCGCTCGAGCCGCCGCCCTGCTCCGGGGTCGGCGTGCGCTGCAGCGACATCTTGCTCGATCCCGCGCTCTGGCCGTCGGCTGCGACCATCTTCTCGCGCTCGCCGCTTTGCTCGCCGCCGCTCTCGGCGTTCTGCTCCTCCTCGTTCTCGCCTTCATTGCCGTCATCGCTCTCTTGCTTCTCGCCGTCGGCGCCCGACTGCGTCTGTTGCGGCTGCTCCTGCTCAGTCTGCGCGTGGGCCGAGCGCGCGGCGTTGGGCGCGCGGCCCGGCAAATACGCGCCCTGATAAATCTCATGATCGGTAACCGGCGCGAGCGTGGTTTCCCCGTACAACTCGTTGGCGATGCGAAACGAGTCGGCGATGGTCGCTGCCGGTTCGAGCAATGGCACGAGGCGCGCATCGAGCGTCGACGGCTCCCCGCGCAAATTGGCAAGCGCGCCGCCGACCATGGCCAGCGCCATATCGTAGTACGGCAGCGCCTCCGGCGGGCGCAACCGGTGCGATACGCCGGTGGCGTAGAGGCGCGCGAGATAATTCGGCACGCGTTGCTGAACGCGTGCGTCCACGCGCAGGTCTTCGCACGCATCGAACAGCAATTGAAAACGCGGCACGTCGTCGCCGTAGCGCGCGAACAGCGGCGCCCATGCGATCTGGCCCGACTTCGGCAGTTCAGCCCCGACCTCGCGGAATATCCGCACGAGGGGCGCGCGCTCGAAGCTGCCGAACAACTGGTGCCCCGCCGCGTGCAGCACCGCCAGGATCGCTTCGTCGCGGTCCGGCATGACCGCCGGAATGAACACGCTGCGCCCGTCCGTTTCGACGAACGGCCGGCCTTTGTCCGGCGACCACGTGCTCTCTTTCAGTTCGAACGGGCGTTCGTACCAGACGCCCAGCAAGAGCGTGAGCAACCGGTTGCGCTCGTTCATGCGGAAACCCGGCAGGTGATCGAGCAGCACCGACAGGCTTTCTTCGCTTTCGAGGCGGAAATAGGCCTCGCCGCGCACGCGTCCGGATTGCATGATGTCGGCGCCGCGCAAGGCCCACGGCAATACCGCCTGCGCGCCCAGAAGATTGCGCACGCGGATCGCGCCGGCGAGGCAGGTCGCAAGCAGCAGCTTGCGCGTCTCGAACAACTCCTCCAGCGGCGCGCACAGATGCTCGATGCCGGTCACGCCCTGGCGGCACGCAAGGTCGAGCACGGGGGTTGCGAAGTAGGCGCGCCCGCTGTCGCCGTGCCGCGCATACCAGATGAAACCGATCTCCGCCCAGCGCTGCTCGCCGGCGTGTCCCAACGTCCCAAACGCCCGCGGCAAATTCTTCATGAACCCTTCCACCGCGGCCGCCGGGCCCGGCCAGCGCAGAAATTCCAGCGCTTGCGCGGTCCACGCGAGCACCGTCTCGGAAATTTTTTCCGCTTCGCGGCTGCCGCGCACGAACGCTTTGCCGGCTTCGCGGTCGTGCTGAAAGAGACGCTTCACCGCGTCGAGCCACGCCAGCGCAACTTCGTCGCCGTGATGCCGCAAGGCCGGCAACGCATCGATGACGTCGCTGTGCGCGACAAACGAAAACGCGCTTAATTCAACGAGCGCCTTCTCGATTGCGGCGGGCAATTCGGCGGGTGATGCGGCGGCCACGGCCGGGACGATCAGGCGAAATGCGCCCTGACGATTTCCATCAGCGCTTCGGCGAGTTCGATGTCGTCGGTAAGCGGATTGACCATCGCGACCTGGCACGCATTGACCGGATCGAGCCCCGCGTTGATCATGTTCGCGGCATACACCAGGGCGCGCGTGGAGGTCGCTTCTTCCAGCCCGTGGTCTTTGAGCAAGCGGCCCTTGCGGCCGGTGGCGACGAGCTTGGCGGCCAGCTCGGCGTCTATTCCCGGCACTTCATTGACGATGATCTTGCGCTCGACGTCTTCCGCCGGAAAATCGAAATTGATCGCGATGAAGCGCTGCTTGGTGGACGGCTTGAGATCCTTCAGCACCGTCTGGTAGCCGGGGTTGTAGGAGATCACGAGCAGAAAGTCTTCGTGCGCGTCGATTTCCTGGCCCTTCTTTTCGATCGTGAGGCGGCGGCGATGATCGGTGAGCGAGTGAATCACCACCGTGGAATCGGTGCGCGCCTCGACGATTTCATCGAGATAACAGATCGCGCCGGCCTTCACCGCGCGCGTCAGCGGACCGTCCTGCCATACGGTCGAGGCGCCCTCGAGCAGAAAGCGGCCGACGAGGTCGGAACTCGTCAAATCCTCGTGGCACGACACCGTGACCAGCGCGCGTTTCAACTGGTAGGCCATGTGCTCGAGAAAGCGCGTCTTGCCGCAACCGGTCGGGCCCTTCAGCATCACCGGCAGCCGCTTGCGGTAGGCCGCCTCGAATACCGCCACTTCGTTGCCCTGCGGCTCGTAATACGGCGCAACGTCGCTGGCTTTGGGCTGCTGGATGATGTCGTGCTCGACGCCGCGCAGGCGCGTTGCTGCTGTCTTCATTCATTAATCCTTGGCTTAAAAGCGCGGGGCACGCAGGTGGAATCAGCCCCTTTGGCCATATTCTAGCAGCACGACGCAGAATTGAGGATTGGCGACTAAGGATTCGGGATTTAGCAACCCGCTTACCCCTCACTCCTCACTCGCTAAAGCACCACCGGCCGGTCCGGCAGTTCATTCGGGTTTGCGCCCCGCGGCGGAAAGTGCAGCACCAGCAGTGCGGTGATTTCGGTAATGGCTTGCAACGCGCCTGCTTCAAAGCGGCCGGACTTAAATGCCGCTTCCATGCGCCGGCAGATTGCGTTCCAATCCTGCTGCGCGACTTGCGCGCTGATGCCGCGGTCGGCGACGATTTCGATCGTGCGGTCGACAAGCTGAACATAGATCAAGACACCGCTGTTATGGTCCGTGTCCCACACGCGCAGTGCGGTGAACACCTCATGCGCGCGCTGGCGGGGCGTTTGTCCGCGCGCCAGCGGCAGCGGATGCAGTCCCGCCTCGACGGCAAATCGCAATTCGCCGTCGTGGGTTTGTTCCGATGCGCCGATTGCCGTCTCGATCGCATCCAGCGCACGCCGCGGAAACGCACGGCTGACGATCCAGCGCGGCGCGAACAGGTGCTTGAAGACGCGCTTGAGTTTCATCTCACCAGCTCCCCGACGCGCCACCGCCGCCCGAACTGCCGCCACCACCGCTGAATCCTCCGCCGCCGCCGAAGCCGCCGCTGCTGAACCCGCCGCCGCCATAGCCGCCACCCCAGCCACCGCGCGCGCCACCGAGAATCGAGAGTATAAAAGCGATGATCGCGACCACTATACCAATGAGCAGCGCGCCGCCCACAGTCCACGCGATGAAGCCGGCGATCGCGCCGACCACGCCCGCACCGAGGAATCTGCCGAATATCGCGCGCAATATACCGCCGACCACGAATACGAGGATGAATCCGATGAATAACAGCGAATTCAGATCAATGCCACTGCCTCTTTGCGGATGCGCTGTGGGCGGTGGCAGCGATTCACCATCGATGACCTTGATCATGCGCTCGACGCCCGCGCTGATGCCGCCGTAGAAATCGCCCTGCTTGAAGCGCGGCGTGATGTCGTCCGAAATGATGCGCTTCGCGGTCGCGTCGTTCAACACGCCTTCAAGGCCGTAGCCGACTTCGATACGCAGCTTGCGGTCGTCTTTCGCGATGAGCAGCACCGCGCCGTCATCCACGCCCTTGCGTCCGAGCTTCCAGTTTTCCTCGACACGCACCGCGTACTGCTCGACGGTTTCGGGCTGCGTCGTCGGCACGATCAGCACCGCGATCTGCGCTCCCTTGCGCGTTTCGAATGCGGCGAGCGCTTGCTCGAGCGTCGCGCGCTGCTGTGAAGTCAGAGTCGCCGTGAGATCGGTGACGCGCGCCTTCAGCGGGGGAATCGCAACGTCGGCAAGAGCGACCAGCGCAACGAACAACGCGCCCAGCGCAAACAGGGCTCGCGGCAAGTTGCGCCGTGAATAGCCCTTCTTCATTCCATGTCAATTACGACTTGGCAGGTTGCCGTGCGCAACGATCTACTTGCTATACTCGCTCGGCGGGCTCGGCGGAATAGCGGCCCTCGCGGGTTCCTGCGCCGGCGCCGGGGCATTGCCGAAATCGACTTTCGGCGCGATGGAGATCGCTTTCTCGTTCTCGACCGTGAATTGCGCTTTTTCCTTGAAACCGAACACCATCGCGGTCAGGTTGGTCGGAAACTGCACGACCGTGGTGTTGTACTCCTGCACCGCCTTGATGTAGCGTTGGCGCGCGACCGTGATGCGGTTCTCGGTGCCTTCAAGCTGAGGCATCAGGTCGCGAAATGCGGCGTCGGATTTTATTTGCGGATAATTCTCGACCACCACCATCAGCCGCGACAGGGCGGACGTCAGCTCGCCCTGCGCCGCGACGAATTTCTGGAACGCCGCCGGATCGTTCACGAGCTCGGGGGTGGCCTGGATGCTGCCGACCTTGGCGCGCGCATTGGTCACGCCGAGCAGCACTTGCTGCTCCTGCGCCGCAAGCCCCTTCACCGTGTTGACGAGATTTGGCACCAAATCCGCGCGACGTTGATACTGGTTAACCACCTCGGCCCACGCCGCCTTGATCTGCTGGTCGCCGGCCTGCATCGTGTTGTAACCGCAGCCGCCCAGACCCAGCGTCGCCGCCAGCAACATCAGCGCAACGAAATTTCTCTTCATGACTCGTCCTCCTCAATGTAAAGGGTAGCGCCCCTTAACTGGGGGCGGCCTTAACGCTTTGCAAGCCGCGCATGGTCTCCACCGCAAAACACAAGTCCGCCCACGCCTTGGCCTTCTCGGGCAGGCTGCGCAAGAGGTAGGCAGGATGATAGGTAACGATCAGCGGGATACCCTGGTACTGGTGCACCTTGCCGCGCATGCTGGAGACCGGGGCGTCGCGTTTTAATAGATTGACTGCCGCGACCTTGCCGAGCGCCACGATCAGCTTGGGCCGAATGAGCGCGATCTGGCGGTGAAGATACGGCTCGCATTGCGCCGCTTCGGCGGCTTCCGGATTGCGGTTGCCGGGAGGCCTGCATTTCACAGTGTTCGCAATATAGACATTCACGCCGCGCTTCAACTGGATTGCCGCCAGCATGTTGTCGAGCAGCCTGCCGGCCTGCCCGACGAAAGGCTCGCCTTTCGCGTCTTCTTCGGCGCCGGGTCCTTCGCCGACGAACAGCCAATCCGCCGCCTCGTCGCCGACTCCGAACACGGTCTTGTTGCGCCCCTTGTGCAGTGGGCACGCCACGCAACCGGCCACGCTTGCCTTCAGTTGCGCCCACTCCAGCGTCGAGATCGCGGTGGCGCGCGCATCCAGCGGCACCACCTTCGGCAATGCACGCACCGTCGCCGGTTCGCTCTCCGGCACTTGCGTTTGTAGCGCGGGCGACTCGCCGTCGCCACCCTGGACCTGCACCTCTGCGGACCCGCCAGCCAAATTCCTGCGCAAACGCCACACGGGCGTGAGTCCGAGTTCTTTCAGTATGTCGTCACGCGACGCGCTCATTTCAGTTCCAGTGCCAAGACCACCGCATCCTCGCGGCCGTCGTGCGCCGGATAGTAGCCGCGCCGCGTCGCGATTTCGTTGAAACCCGCATCGGCATACAACGCGCGCCCCGCCGCATTGGAAGGCCTGACTTCGAGGTAAATCTTGCCGACATCGAAATCACGCGCAAGCTTGAGCAGGAAGCCAAGCATGTCGCGTCCGCGCCCGCAGCGCTGCCACGGCTTTGCGATGCTCAGGTTCAGAAGGTGCCCCTCGCCCGCCGCGATCATGATGACGCCGTAACCGATGATCTCGTGGCCGGCTTCCACGATCCAGCAGTGATAGCCGCTGTGCAAAGAGTCTTTGAAATTGCCGCGTGTCCACGGATACGGGTAAACCTCGTTCTCGATCGCCATGATCGCGTCGACGTCAGCTTCGGTCATGCGCCGGTAACGCGGCAGGGTATTGAGTAACGCGCTCATCGCTCCCCCTTCCCCAGCCCTTCCCCCGCAAAGCGAGGGAAGGGAACGCAGAGAATTGCGCATTCACGCAATTTTTCTTCTGACACTGGCGTTCATCGCTCATCCACGCGCAGCGCTACTTTGTTGCGCACATACAGCGGAGCAGCGTCCGCAGCGTCGACGCCATTGCCGCGGGAGAATTGCCGCGCAGCCAGCACCGCGATTTCGCGCGCGTGCGGCGTCAGATTCTCGACCACGCGCTCGAGATGGCCGGCGTAGAGGGTCTCCAATACGGAGCGAAAAACCGCAAAACCGCTGCCGCAACCGCTCCACCGGCCGTCCGGCAATGCGGGTACCGCGGCAGGCTTGTACAAACCCGGCGCGTGCACCTCCGCGAATTCGTCGCCGCTCTTCACATACGCGGCATGATAAACCTCGCCCATACGCGCATCGAGGCAGCACACTACGCGGTCAGCGCCCGACGCCAGGGCCAGCGCGAGCAGCGTGCCGATGCCGACGACAGGAGCATCGATACCGAACGCAATGCCTTGCGCGACACCGCACGCAATGCGCACGCCGGTAAACGCCCCCGGGCCGGAACCAAAAGCTATACCATCAAGATCGCGCGCCGTCACTGCATGCGCGGCCAGCAACGCATCCACCATCGGCAACAGCAATTCAGAATTGCGTTGTCCGGCCACGACTTCGCGCGTGTCGACCTTGCCGTCCTGCCACACGGCGGCGGAGCACAGTTCGGTCGACGTTTCGAGCGCGAGAATTATCAAAGCACGGGCACCGGACGCAAAAACCGGATTCTACACGCTGCGCCGGCCATCGAGGATGACAAACGGACTGCGAGCCGTTACTCTTCACCCCTGACCCATCACTCATGACTCATCACTGCAACTACACATGCGTGAATACAAAATTGCCGCCATTCCCGGCGACGGCATCGGCACCGAAGTCATCGCCGCCGGACTCACGGCGCTCAAAGTGCTCGCCGAACGCGACCGCGGCTTCAGGCTCACGGTCGAGCATTTTCCGTGGAGCAGCGACTACTACAAGCAACACGGCTACTACATTCCGGAGGGCGGCCTCGACAAGCTGAAGACGTTCGACGCCATATTCTTCGGCGCGGTCGGCGCGCCCGACGTGCCCGATCATGTGTCGCTGTGGGGCCTGCGGCTGCCGATCTGCCAGGGTTTCGATCAATACGCCAACGTGCGCCCGGCGCGCGTGCTGCCCGGCGTCACGAGCCCGCTTGCCGGCGGCGAGCGCATCGACTGGGTCATCATCCGCGAAAATTCGGAAGGCGAATATTCGGGCAGCGGCGGCCGCGTGCACAAAGGTCTGCCCGAAGAGCTCGCGACCGAAACTTCCGTGTTTACGCGCAATGGTGTCGAGCGCATTCATCGCTTCGCGTTCGAGCTTGCGAACAAGCGCCCGCGCAAGCACCTGACGCTCGTCACCAAATCGAACGCGCAGCGCCACGGCATGGTGATGTGGGATGAAATTTTCTACGAGGTGGCGAAGAACTATCCCGGGTCGAAACGCAGCGCGTGCTGGTCGATGCGGTCACGACCCAGATGGTGTTGAAGCCCTCAATGCTCGACACCTTCGTCGCGACCAACCTGCATGCGGACATCCTGTCCGATCTCGCCGCCGCGTTGTCCGGCAGCCTCGGCATCGCGCCGACGGCGAACTTGAATCCCGAGCGCAGGTTTCCGTCGATGTTCGAGCCCATCCACGGCTCGGCCTTCGACATCACCGGCAAAGGCATCGCCAATCCGATCGCGACTTTCTGGACCGCATCGATGATGCTCGAACACCTCGGCGAACAAGACGCATCGACGCGCATGATGCGCGCAATCGAAATCGTCACCGCGAAAAAAATCCACACGCCCGACCTGGGCGGCGAGGCGACCACCGAAATCGTGACCGCCGCCGTCTGTGACGCTCTTTGATCCTCATCGGCGGACCGCGCATTCGCCAGACGCATGCGTCGCATGCGCAGTTTTCGCTTGCTGCAAAGTCCCGCCGCCTGCGATCATTGCGTACTTGGGCAGTGCGCGTGCGTTGCCCCGATATGATTTAGCGCAAACCCCCTGATGCCCAGTCAATCGCGCCAGCTCGTCGCCATCCTCGTCTGCGGGAGCATCATCCTCACGCTGGCCATGGGCATACGCCACGGGCTCGGTCTCTTTTTACTGCCGATGAGCACCGATTTCGGCTGGAACCGCGAGGCGTTCTCGTTCGCGCTCGCGATCCAGAACCTTTTGTGGGGCCTGTCGCAGCCGTTCGCCGGCATGATCGCCGACCGCTATGGCGCGGTTAGAGCGCTCATCTTCGGTTCAGTGTTTTACGCCGCCGGACTTGCACTGATGACCGCATCGTCGAGCCCGACAATGTTCAGCCTCTCCGCCGGCGTGTTGATCGGGTTGGCACTCTCGGGCTGCACTTTCAGCGTCGTTGCCGGCGTGATCGGGCGCAACTTCCCGGAGCACAAGCGCTCGCAGGCGCTCGGCGTCTCCGCCGCGGCCGGTTCGCTGGGTCAGTTCCTGATGGTACCGACCGAGCAATGGCTGATCGACGGCGTAGGCTGGAGCAATGCGCTGCTGCTGCTCGCGGGATTGGTATGCCTCATCGCGCCGCTATCCATCGGACTGAAGGAGACCCGCGTCGCCGCCACCGTGCGCCAACAGACGATTGCGCAGGCGCTGCGCGAAGCATTCGACCATCCGAGCTTCTGGCTGCTGACCGCGGGCTACTTCGTGTGCGGCTTTCAGGTCGTGTTCATCGGCGTGCATTTGCCGTCGTTTCTGCGCGACCAGCAGCTGTCGGCGAGCGTGGCGGTGACGGCACTCGCGTTGATCGGCCTCTTCAACATATTCGGCACCTACATCGCGGGCCAGCTCGGCGCGCGCTACACCAAGAAATACCTGCTATCCGGCATCTACGCGCTGCGCAGCGTAGTCATCATCATCTTCATTTCAATGCCGATGACGCCGCTGTCGGTTTACCTGTTTGCCGCCGCGATCGGGTTCCTGTGGTTGTCGACAGTGCCGTTGACCAACGGCATCGTCGCGCATATCTTCGGCGTGCGTTATCTATCGATGCTGTCGGGTTTCGTGTTCTTCTCGCACCAGATGGGCAGCTTCTGCGGCGTGTGGCTCGGCGGCTACCTTTACGACAAAACGGGTTCCTATCATGTCGTGTGGGTCATCGCGATCGCGCTCGGCGTCTTCGCCGCCCTTATCAACTGGCCGATACGGGAAAAACCGCTTGCGCGGCTCGCTGCCGCCTGAGGTCTACGGCACGCTGTACAAAGTGATTAGAAGCAGCAGGAACCGGTAGCCCAGCAGGATGGCTGCTGCTCCGGCCGTGAGCGCAAGAACCCTCACAACCCGCATCGCGCGGCGTGCGCCATAGACTGCGCCGGCGGCAACGTAAAGATAGATGGCCGCCGCCGCGAAATTGATAAGCGACAGAATATTATCCAGGCGCGCGGAGTCCAGTCCGGCGCCGCCCACCAGCACGTCCACGGCACTCACTGCGAGCGACACGCAGAACAGCAGCAACAAAAACGCGTAGAAATGCAGCGAAAAAGTCACGTGAGTGACGAACGGCTGGCGTGTTCCATAGAACGCGAGCGGCAGCAGGAGCGCAAACGGCGCGACCATCAGGATGATGAGTGTCTTGGCATTGAGCACTACGGCCTGGTTGAAAACGGGCGCATAACTCTCAAGCGTCGTCTGCAGTGCCTCGATACGATGCGCCACAAGCTCTTGCGCAAGCTCGCTCCAATCCTGGCCCCGCAGGTGGGATTCGATCGTCACGCCGACGATGTTCGCGCCCGTCAGCGATTGCGCCGCGAAGAACAGCACGTTGGAGATCAGGAACAGCTGTATCGGCCCTAGGTAGGGCATGCGCCGTCCCTGCACGTACGCAACGGTCAGCGCACCGGGCCGGTTCACCAGGCAGCGCAGGCTGCGTACGAGGCGGCCATCAATACTGCTAAGCGCGTGAAATAGTTGCGCGAAGAGGCCGCGCAACGTGAGATCCCGCGCAACGAGCGGGCGTTCGCCGCACTCCGGGCAAAAAGGCGTGGCGACCTGGCGGTTACAGGTCGGGCAGTTCCACGATTTTGCAACGGTCATGGTGCCTATCTTATGTCTGTTAAGACGCCGTCACCGCTTGTCAGCTTCGGCGCGCGCCGGCTCAATCGGCGTGACCTCGGAACCACTGATCTGCAAGCGGAGTACTCGATGTTCGATGTAATGCAGAACGATGTTCGTGCCGATAAGCAGCGCGGCAACCAAGCCCGACCACAATATCATGCCGAATCCCGCCAATACTCCGGCGGCCGCGGCGCACCATATCGTCGCCGCCGTATTCAGGCCGCGCACGGTCGCACCTTGATGCATGATGACTCCCGCGCACAAGAATCCGACGCCGGTCGCAACCTGTCCCGCAATGCGGACCTGGCCCGAATGATCTCCGGTCAACGCATCCGCTATGACGAACGCGGCCGCCCCCAGCGCAACCAGCGCATTGATGTGCAATCCCGGATGCCCACGAAGTTGACGCTCAAAACCGATCAGGGCGCCGAACACGACGGCCGCGATCAAACCGATTACGTGCCCCAAATGCTCCTGCGGCAATGCTCCCAAATAATGCATAGTGCCCCCGTCAGGTCGTGAACTAGAGCGTCAATCCGGTCAGCGCACCGGCGGCCGCGTCCTGCAATGCAGGCGTCATATTTCGGGGATATACATTACGCCCGGGCCGTATCCAGGGCAACTTGGCACCGCGTTACGGATCGACCTTGATCTTGCGCTCCTTGACCACGGCCGCCCACTTGACGAGTCCTTCGCGCACGCGCGTGGAAAAATCTGCGGCATTGGAGGACAGCGGCTCGTAGCCCTGCTGCGCGAGGAATTCCCGGAACTCCACGCTCTGCGCCACTTTCAGCGCCCCGTTCTCTAAGCGGGTGATAACGGCGCGCGGCGTGCCCGCGGGCGCGAGGATGCCGGTGACGAAATCGGCCTCGGCGCCGGTGAGACCCAACTCGGCCACGGTCGGCACGTCGGGCAGCATGGCGCTGCGCCGCACGCCGGTTACGGCAAGCGCGCGGAATTTGTTGCCCTTGATCTGCGGCAGCGTTGATGCGGGCGCATCTGCTATCAGATCGATGCGGCCGCCGAGGACATCGGGATAGGCGCCGGTGACGCCTTTGTACGGCACATGCAGCAAATTGATTTTCGCGACCGAGCTTACCAACTCAACTGCCATTTGCGTCAGGGTGCCGGTCCCGCTGGAAGCGTAGGTGAGCCTGCCCGGCTCGGACTTAGCAAGCGCGATCAGATCGCCCAACGTCTTGATCCGCGATTCGGCCGACACGCACAGCACGAACGGGGAGATCGAGAACGCCGCGATCGGTAGCAGGTCCTTGACCGTGTCGTACGGTGTCGATTGCACGGTCGGCAGCACCGACAATGTGCTGGTGGTCGCGACCAGCAAGGTGTAACCATCCGGCGCGCTTTTGGCGACGAAATTCGCGCCCAACGTGGTCGCCGCACCGGCCTTGTTTTCAACCACCACCGGCTGCCCCAGCGCTAACGCGAGCGCACCGGCGAAGGTGCGCGCGATGACGTCCGTGCCCGCGCCCGGCAAGAGCGGCACGATCAGGCGCACCGGCCGCGACGGAAATTCCTGCGCCGGCGCCGGTGCGGAAATTAGCGCGGCCAGCATGCCGGTCGCAGCGAGAAACTTGTGAGCGATGCTGCGCATAGGGGTTATGGCGATCCGTGGTCGTTGGCGGGATTTGCGATTATGGAAAAACTCCAAACGGTCCGGTGGTCAATTCACTTAAGGAAGCTCTGAAAAACGGTACTTTCGTCGTTCCCGCGCAGGCGGGAACCGAGGAGACTCAAAAACCTCTGGATGCCCGCCTGCGCGGGCATGACGGTAAATCAGAGGTTCCTTAAACGTATCCCGGCGGCTACTGGGTCAGGACCACTACGCCCTCCGCCTGGTCACCCATGCGGTCGAGCGCTTTCTGCAGGAAGCCGGACGCTTTGACGTCTTCCGCGAACCTTCTGCTGTATTCGACTACCGCCGCGGACTGACCTTTGGCATAGCCGATCGCGATCGGCACATTGTAGTAGCTGCCCGGCAGGATGCGCGATCCAGGCAGACTCGGCCGCGCGGTCGCGAGCATGGGGACTACGTGACTGAACGCATCGGCTTTGCCCGCCTTCAACATGTCGACCGCCGGTTGCGGCGTCTCGACCGGCACGCGCACCAGCGTGGCCTTGGTGATGATTTTCTCGAGGTGCTCGCCTTGCGCACTGCGCGCGGGCACGACGATGCGCACGCCCGCTTGGTCGACTTCGGCAATACTCTTGATCGGCGAGGCAGCGGGCACCAGGAACGTGGTCCTCAAACCGATTATGACGGGACCGTAATCGAAAACGGCGGCGCGGTCCTTGGTGATCCCGATAAACGCCACGTCGACGCGGTTAGCGCGAAACGCCTCTATCATGTCGGCGGGATTTTCAATGTGCACGAGTTCGTACGGCACGCCGAGACGCCGCGCGAGTTCGCGGCCGAGTTCCGGGGCCCATCCCTTGAGCTCGCCGGCCCCCTCATTCGTGAAATACGACAGCATCAACACCGCAACGCGCAGCTTGCCGGTCGGCGCAAGCTGCTTTGCGATCTCGGCGTTCGCCGCCGTTTGCGCAGCGCCCTCGCCGGAAATTCCGCACGTCAACAGCGTAAGAGCGAGCGGCGCAACCAACGACGCTAGACTTTTCATGGCACGCCCCCCGCGCGTGGATGACGATTAATTCTCAGAATGCGTACAGCTTCGCCGGATTGTCCACCAGGATTTTCTTGCGCACCGCCGCGTCGGGTGCCCACGCCGGCAACAGGTTCAGCACGAGACCGTCGTCGACCTGCCACAGCGGCGACACCTTGGCCGTGCTTCCACCCGCCGAATTCGGATGCGGCCAGTTGGTTCCCCACAGGATGCGGTCGACATTGGCGGCGATCAGCATCTGCGCGAGCGGTGTGAAATAACCGTAGTTATCGCGCGGGTTCGCGTTAATCGAAATCTTGACGAATGCTTTGCCCGACTTCACGAGGTCCACGAGATCGGAGAATCCGGGTTGATTCACGCCGAGTTCCTCCTTGGCGCCGCCGTAATGATCGAACACGATCGGCACCGGCGAAGCGGCAAGCGCGTCTTTCATCGCGGCGATGACAAGCAGCGACGTGTTGAGCTGAATGTGCCAGCTGACTTTCTTCGCGCGCTCTGCCGCGGCCACAAAGCGCTGACGGGCAACCGCGGGATCGTTGACGCCGGAGGTAGCGAGGTTAAGCCGTATGCCCTTGAAGCCGAGGCGCACGAGATTGTCGATATCGGCATCCGTGGTCTTATCGTCGATCACCGCGACGCCGCGCGCATCCTTGCCGCGCGCTTTCATGCCGTAGATGGTGGCCGAGTTATCCGGGCCGTAAACGCTCGGCGTGACGATCACCACGCGCTGGATCTTGAGCGCCTTGTGCAGCGCCGCCATTTCTTCCGGCAACGCCATCTCCGGCGTATAGGTGCGTCCCGCGAAGAACGGAAATTTTGCGGGATCGCCGTGGATATGCGTATGGCAATCGCACGCGCCCGCGGGAATGTCGAAATTGACCGCTGTTGTCGGCTGCGACGCTTTCGCGAAGCCAAAGCGGGTGTGCATCAAAGTGCCGGCAGCGGCTGCCGCGAGCACGAAATCGCGTCTTGTAATCATCGACTTTCTCCCTGGTTGGAATTTATATCGTTGTTATTGCCGCATACGTTACGCCCGCTGCGGGCGCATGGCAACTCAGCGCCCCGCCAGCACGCGCAATTGGTTTTCAAGCACGGTCGGAATTTCGATTCCGTCGTTCGCCGCGCGTGCGCCGTTCTCGACTCGCCGCGCGCCGGGCAGGCGCACGTCGTCGTCTTCAAGCATCGCGGCAATTAGCGTCTCGATGCGGTCGAGGTAAACGTCGCTGCCGGTGAGCGCGGCAGGATCGATCACCAGGAACGCCTGCCCCAGATTCATCGGCGCGCCTTCCTTCACGTAAATCGACCCGACTTCATGCGACAGCGCAGCACCCATCAGCGCGCAGCACAGAATTTCCACCGCGAGCGCCAGCATGGTTCCTTTCATTCCGCCCACCGCATGCAAACTGCCGCCGACGAGTATTTTCTGCGCGTCGGTGGTCGGGTTGCCGTCCTTGTCCATGCCCCAGCCTGCGGGTATCGGCGTGCCCGCGTTCGCATACAGCATGATCTGGCCGCGCGTGACCTGGGTGAGCGACATGTCGATTACCAGTGGAGCTGTGTCTTTTCTCGGAAATATCGCCGCCACGGGATTGGTGCCGAACAACGGCCGCGTGCCGCCCCACGCCATGATCGCGGCGGATGCGTTACTGAACGCGACGCCCACCATGCCATGCGCCGCCACGGCCTCCAGCAATATCCCCAGTGCACCGCAATGATGGCTGCGCGTGACGCCGGCAAACCCGACGCCGTGTTGTTGCGCGCGTGCGATCGCCTGTCCGATCGCGAATTCGCACGGCTCAAAACCAAGCCCCTCGCCGGCATCGACTAAGCATGCGGCCGGTTTTTCATTGACTATGCACGGCACTGCGTCGCCGCGCGCGCGCCCCGATTTGACATGGCCGCAGTACGTCGGTACGCGCGCCACACCGTGCGTGTCCAGTCCCTGGGCGTCGGCGGCGACCAGATATTTCGCGGTGATACGCGCGGCTGACGCCGAGGCACCACTGGCGCTCAGCGCGTCCGCAGCAAGTGCTGCCAGCGCCTCAATGGAAAGCGTTGGCATGGCTATAGCTGCGGGCGAATTGCGCTCGCGCGCACGGCGCCGCTCTCGATCAGGCGTTCGATTTCCTGCGGCGTATAACCGAGCCCGCCGAGCAGTTCGCGCGTATGCGCGCCGACTTTCGGCAGGTCGAGCCGCGTGCGAAAACGGCGGCCGTCCATCTCGATCGGCAAAATCGGCACCTGCGTCTTCGTGCCGTTCATCAGCGTGATATCGGCAAGCCCGCCGGACGCCTTCAAGTGCGGATCGTCAAAGAGATCTTCCGGCCGCGTGATCGGCGCGAACGGCAAGCCGAGCTCTTCGCATTTTGCGAGAAGTTCCTGTTTGGTCATTTGCGCGAATAGCGCAGTCACGATGGGAATCACGCGCGGCCGCGCTTCCACGCGTTGCGGATTGGTCTTCAACTGCGGATCGGCCAGGAGGTCGGCGAGACCGAATGCTTCGCAGAATATTTTCCATTGCGTGTCGGTGACCACGCCGACGAACACCATTTCGCCGTCGCTCGTCTTGAAAGTGTCGTAAACCGCCCACGCGCGTATACGGTCGGGCATCGGCACCACCGGCTTGCCGGTCATGAAGCCTTCGGTCATGTGCTGGCTGACGAGAAAGGTGCAGTTCTCGAAGAGCGCGCTCTTCACGTACTGGCCGCGCCCGACGCCGTCAACTTGCGCGTGTGATCGCCGTCGAGCGGCTCGACCTTGATGACCTCGGCGCCCAGATCGGCGAGCACGAGGCCGCAGGTCGGCCCCATCACCACGTGCACGAATTCGACGACGCGTATGCCTGCGAGCGGAAGTCTCTCGTTAGCCATTTAGTTCTCCAAAGCAATCCTTATTCAGCCAGCGTCTGCCCCCCTTCACGGGGAGGATACAAAGTGCCTGCCCCGGCCGGACAATCTCGACGCGGCGGGCTCGCGGCCACCATCAACCTTCACTGATCTGCTTTGACGCCCGCAGCTTTAATAACGGCAGTCCAGCGGTCGATCTCCTCGGCAACAACTTTCGTCGCCTGTGCCGGCGAATTGCCGACCGTATCCAGCCCGAGGTCCGTAAAGCGCTTTCTGGATTCCGCCGCGTTCAGCACGGCGGCAATGGCCTGGTTCAGGCGCTCGACGACGGCTTGCGGCGTGCCTGCGGGAACCGCGTAACCGACCCAGAATTGCATGTTCATTTTGGGCAGTCCCGCTTCGTTCGCCGACGGCACATCCGGCAGCACGCGGGTGCGCTTGTCGTCGGTCACCATCAAAGCGCGCAATCTGCGGGCATTCACATAGGGGACGACCGTCGGCACCGCCGAAATCAACGCCTGCACCTGGCCGGCCATCAAATCCTGTAGCACTGCGCCCGCGCCTTTATACGGAACGTGGACCATCTTGATGCCCGTGAGATTCTTCAGGAGCTCGGCGCCCAGATGCGTATTGGTGCCATTGCCGCCCGACCCGTAATTCATCTCGCCCGGCCGCGCCTTGGCCAGCGCGAGAAATTCCCTGACGCTTTTCACCGGCAGCGACGGCGTTACCACCAGCACGTGCGGCACCGTCGTCGCCGTCGTGACCTGCTGAAAATCCCTGCGCGGGTCGACCGGCAGATTCGGGATGAGACCGGCCGCGATTGCAAACGATAATTCGGTGGCAAGCACGGTGTAGCCGTCCGCCGGCGAGCGCGCGACTGCGCTCCAGCCGATCGCACCGCCACCTCCCGTCCGGTTGTCGGCGACCACCTGTTTGTCGAACTGGACACTCAATTCGCGGGCGACGATACGCGTGATGAGATCGGTGCTGCCGCCCGGCGAAAAAGGGACGATCAGCGTAATGTTTTTCGCCGGATACGCGGATTGCGCGAGGGCGCTACCGACCGCGATAACGCCCATCACGCAAACCAGAACTTCGGCAAACTTGCCGTATTTGTTCATCGCCGAACCTCGCAATTTAATTTCGTGGCAGGACTCAGGCGGCAACACGACCGCCCCCGGGCGCGCGCCGTCCACGGCCGCGTCCCCGCAGGGCACTTATTGTAACCGCTCACGCGCGTGGAGGAGGTGCTTGCGGAAAGCTATCGATAGACTGCACAATTCGCGATCACAATAAGAATCAGCAACGCCTTCTCAACTCACAAACCTGCCAAGGAGTATTGTCATGAGCACCATCGTACGCCATCAATCCGATGCGCGGCTGTCCCGCGCCGTCATTCATAACGGGGTCGTTTACCTCGCCGGCACGACCGCCGATAACCGCAGCGCGTCGAGCAAAGGCCAGACCGAGGAAATCCTCGCGAAAATCGACGCGCTGCTCAAACTTTCAGGCAGCGGCAAGTCGCGTCTGCTCTCCGCGGTGGTCTACGTCGCCGACATGCGCGTGAAGCCGGGCATGGACGAAGCGTGGATGGCGTGGATAGATCCGAAGAATCCGCCCGCGCGCGCGACCGTCGAAACGCGGCTCGGCACGCCCGACACGCTGGTCGAAATCATGGTCACCGCCGCTCAGTAACCGCCGCCAAATGAAGCCCGAACTTGCATCGGTCAAAGCACTGGTGTTTGACGTGTTCGGAACCGTGGTGGACTGGCGTGGCAGCATCGCCCGGGAAATGCGCACGCTTGCGAAGGTCAAAGGCCTGCGCGTCAATGCCGCGCGATTCGCCGATGCGTGGCGCGCGGGCTACCGGCCGGCGATGAACCGGGTGGCGAGCGGCGAGCTGCCGTGGACCAAGATTGACGATCTGCATCGCATGATCCTCGACGACATCCTCGCCAAGTTCAAAATCACGGCCCTCGCCGCAGACGAGAAAGTGAATTTCAACCGCGCGTGGCACCGCCTGAAACCGTGGGCCGATTCCGTGCGCGGATTAAGGCGCCTCAAGAAAAACTACACCATTGCAACGCTTTCCAACGGCAACGTCGCACTGCTCAACAACATGGCGAAGCACGCGGGGCTGCCGTGGGACCTGATTTTATCGGCGGAAATTTTTCATCACTACAAACCGGACCCCGAGGCCTACCTGGGTGCCGCCGAAATTCTCGGCTTGCAACCCGCCGAAGTGATGATGGTCGCGGCGCACAAGGACGATCTGCGTCACGCCGCGCAGCAAGGACTCAGAACCGCGCTCGTGCTGCGCCCGCTCGAATACGGCAAGGGCAGACATCCTGATTTGAGCCCGGAACCCGCGTTCGACATCAACGCGCGCGATTTTCTAGACCTTGCAGGCCAGCTCGGTGCCTAGAGGTCACCGTGCCTGTCGCGGTGTAGCGCCGGGGGAGCGGCTTAACCGGTTTTGGTCGCGCTCTTGACCTCGATGCCGGCCGCCTTCGCGAGATCGCGGTGGATGCGCGCCACGCGCTCGACTTCACCCTTGGCGGGAAAGCGCTCGTAGAATCCTTCCACCTTGAACGCCTTGTGCTGGTCGGCCCACACGCCCAGGCGCTCTTCCCAGCGCTTCACGCGGCCATCGACCGGGTCCGCATCCTCGCGCGCAAGGTCGGCGCACACGCGTATCAGTGCTTTGAGCGTCACCGGCTTGGTCACCATGTAACTGTCGTTGGCCCACGTGTCACCCCAGTTCCGCTGCGCGGCTTTCAGAAAGTCGCGCACGATTTCGTAATACTTCTCGGCCTCGCGGTAGCTATTGGTCGCCTGCTTGATCTTTTTCCATTCGGCGCGCACCCAGCGGTACAGCTCGTTGAACAACTCCGCCTGCAATATCCACTTGTCTTTCAGGCTGCGGCCCCCCAGCCGGTTGATGCGATAGCGCAACGGGCTGTCGGATTCGCTGTAGAGGCTGTCGACCAGCCGCGCCGCGAAGCGCCGGTCAGGATCCGCCCACGATACGCGCTCGTAGAGGTCGACCAGGTGGCTCTTGTTGATGCGCGTCGGCGTCGAATTGATGATGACGAACATTTCGGCGGCAAAGTCTTCGCTGCGGCCGTCGAATATCACGCACGGCACATCGATGCCTTTGGCTTCTTCGGGATGCTCGGAGAGATAAAAGCGCAGCGCCGCCAGCCGGTGCTGGCCATCGATGATCAGGTATTTGGACGTCGGCTCCTGCAAGTTCCCGACGCTGTCCTGGCCGTCGAGCGCGCGAAAATTAAGCTTGTCGCTGGTAAACAATAATACGGTGCCTGGAATCGGCGGCTGGGTGACCGCCATTTCGTAGAAATTTTTGAGCGACCTGACCTTGGCGCGCGACACCACGCGCTGGAAGGCGGCGTCGTTGCGTTCGATGCGCGCGATAAACTGGGCGATCTCGTCATTCTGCGGGACCGTCTGCGCGGCGATTTGCTCATCTTCGCCGTAATAACGGCTGATGAAGCGAACCTTGTTCAGTATCTCCTTGGCCTGACAACTGGCAAAGTAGAAGATGCCGTCTTTTTGGCGAATTCTTGTTGCAAGCATGGTGTGTCTTTCGGTTTTATTTGCACACTAGAGCTATGCCCCCCACGCACTGTCGGCGCCGCGGCCCCTCGCTCAGGCGTAATGATATATGAAATCAGGGGTCTGCGGCTGAAATCTGACCTAAAAAGGCTGAGTTCAGGGGGTGGGGGGGCCGCCGTTCATCATGCCTATTGCATAAATAGGCTCCGGCAGGCGCCCTAGAAGGGGTGGCCGGTGCACCCCCGCAGGTCCCAATGGGGTCTGGGCGTGCGGTCCTCATGGGTAGCCACCGGGCGAAGCGCCACTACCATGAAGCGACAAGGCCCCTATCCGCCTGTTTATCGCCGCGGGCTACCCCGTTGACCGTGACGCGCGGAGTAACCTGGACGAGACTGAATTCATTGCCCCAGCGACCGTGCATTGAAGCTCTCAGACGCCGGCTTACGCCCGATTTACGGGCGGAATCAGCGTTACCCTAAGTCTTCAGAACGTCGACCGCCCTGAATTTACCCAGCAGCGCAACCGTCGAATCGACACCCCACCATTTCTCGAGCGCGGTGGCATACAGGTCGCGAAAATCAACGGCAAACGGCAGGTTGCCATTGCCGTCGAGACGGCTCAGCGCGGGCGGCAAGCTATAAAGTCCGCCTTTGACGCGGCCGCCAAGCACCAAATGAGCGTTGGCCGTCCCGTGATCGGTACCGCCGCTCTGGTTCTCTTGCGGCCGCCGGCCGAATTCGCAGTAGGTCATCAGCAACGTCGCGTCCCAGCGTCCAATTTCCCGCATGGCCGCACGCATGGCCGTCAGCCCTTCCGCCAGCTCTTTGAGCAGCCGCGAATGCGTGCCCTGCTGGCCGCTGTGCGTGTCGTATCCGTTATGCGTGACCTTGACCGCGGCAACTCCGGCTTTGCTCGCGATCACCTGCGCCGCCGTCTTGAATGCATTGCCCAGCGGGTGCGGCGGAAACTCGGCCCGCAACGCATAGTCCGTATTCAGATTGCCGGCCGCCTGCACTATGTCCTGCTCGACTTTGAGCAGGTGATTTAACGCGGGATTGCGCGACGCGCCTGGACTGCCCGCGAGCCGCGCCTGACGCAGGAACTGTTCGGTATTGGCCAGCGCCAGCGCACGCGTGCCGCCACCGGCCAACGGGCCCAACTCGTTCGAGCCGACGATAATGCCATCCGCCGCGAAAGTTTTCGGCACCGGCGCATCCGCGAACGCGCGCGTGAGCCAGCCGTCGCTTAAGTATTCGGTGCTCTTCGACGCCGTGTCCCAGATCTCGATCGAGCGGAAATGCGACAGGTTCGCACTCGGGTACCCGACGCTTTGCACTACGGCAAGCTCGCGGTTCTGCCACAGCGCCATCAGCGGCTGCAGCGCCGGATGCAGTCCGCTGTGGCCGTCGAGCTGCAGCACCTGCTCGCGCGCGATCGCCAGGCGTGGCCGCAGGCTGTAGTAGTCGCGGTCGGCGTAGGGCACGACCGTATTCAAGCCGTCGTTGCCGCCTTTTAGCTCGACCAGGACGAGCGTGTTGTCGTAGCGGCTCGCGGGACCCGCGCGGGCGACGCCGGGCAGCCAACCCGTAACGGCGGCTGCGCCCGTCGCGGTCAAGAATTTACGTCTGTCCATAGCCTCTCCATAGCTGCGCGTGCCGCGCGCCTTATTTCAACTGATAGACGGGGTCGAGCACCAGTTGCCGCAACAGCTCGACGCCCAGCGCGTCCGCCGGCGGCGCATTCACGGGCTCCGCCGCCAGCACGACCTTGGCCACTTGCGCGTCGCCGGCCCTGAACTGGGACAGCCACTTACCGGCGTCGAAATGGATGTCCATCATCGCGCGCAACAGCCGTTGCCTGCCATCCGCGCCCGACTTACCGGCGGCTGGTGCGTTGTCCGTCGCCTCGCGCGTCATCGCGACCAGCGTCGGGTGCATCTCTTGCGCGCGAAACAGCCGTTCGAGCAATTGCTTGCGCTGCAATAACGTTGCGCTATTGATCCACACTTCGCCGCCCGGCCAGCCCTTGACGTTGGGCGGCGCGAACACATCCTGCCCCAGCTGGCGCGCCACCATCAGGAACGGCAGGACTTCACCCGTTTCAAAACGAAACTGGCGCAAAGTGCCGACGATCAGATCGAGCGGCGACTTAATCAGCGAGGCGCGGTTTTGCGGCGCATAGAATGCCTCCGACAGGAGCAGTGCGCGCAATGCAACTTTAACGTTGTAGCGGTTGTCGCGAAACATGCGCGCTATGTGTTTGACTTCCACTATATCCGGTACGGGCGAAACGAATTCGCGCCACAGCTTGGCGACGATGAATTCCGCGGTCTGCGGTTGCGCGAGCAGAATATCGAGCACCGCATCGCCGTCGAAATTGCCGCTGCGGCCGAGCACCGTTTTCACGCCGTCATCATGCATCGGCACACGCGACACGAATTCACCGCGGTCGAGGTCCAGACTCCAGCCGGTGAAGGCGCGCGCCGCCTCCTTGACGTCTCGTTCGCTGTAATTGCCCTCGCCGAGCGTAAAGAGCTCCATCACTTCGCGCGCGAAGTTTTCGTTGGGCTGGCCCTTGCGGTTGGACGCGCTGTCGAGGTAAATCACCATCGCCGGGTCTTTCGAGATGGCGTGCAGCAGGTCGCCGAAATACCCGAGTGCGTGCTTGCGCAGCGTCAGCTGCTGGCGGTACATGAGTACGGGGGACCTTACTTTCTGCAAACTGGAAACGAAGTGGTTGTGCCAGAACAGCACCATTTTTTCGGTCAGCGGCGACGCCGTTGTGAGCATTTCGGTCAGCCACCAGCCGCGCAGCCCGGCGCCTTTCTCGAATTGATCGCGCTGCGCGAGTTTGCGCTGCTCGTCGCTCAATCCGCGCAGGCGGCGCGGCGATTCGAAATCGTTGATCCACGCCGGCGGCGGAGTGCCGACTTTATTGCTTGCGGTCCACGCCAGCAGCTGATCGACGGCCTGCGCGCGCGTGAGCTTCGCGAACGCGACTATGGTGTCGACGTCGGCCGCAAAACTGGTGCGATTCAACAAGTGGCGCGCCTCGTCGAATCCCATCGCGGCGGCGGCCCATGCCGCCACAGGCGCACTCATCGCCGCGACCAGAACTACTATGCCCGCGTGGCGCAGCAAAGCCGGAACGAAGCGCGCCGTTGTCATCACTCTAACTAGAGTTGTATTACCCGCAGAATTGGAGCGGCTGGCACGCCCATCTCGGAAAACGCGCTTTTCGCCGGAAGCCACGCAGCGAGCACCACGCCGGCGACAAACAATACCCAATACAGAATTCGTTCCATCGCCAGCAATCGGTCACTGTTTGCCGTCGGGCCGCTGCCCCTTGCCGGTCTGGCACTTGCCAGGATCCGCTTTGCAGCTCGCCTCGCGCTCCTGCATGCGCGCTTTCATTTCCGCGCATTGCTGCGGGTTGGCCTTGCACCGTTCTTCGCGCCGCGCTTTCATCTCATCACGGCATTTTTGCGGATCCGCCTTGCACCGCTCGCGATGCGCCTGCATTTTCGCTTTCATTTCGGCGCATTTTTCGGGATTTGCCTTGCAGCGTTCTTCCCTGCGCGCTTTCATCTCATCGCGGCATTTTTGCGGATCCGCCGTGCACTGCTCATGGCGCGCCCGCATCTTCGCTTTCATCTCCTCGCATTGCTGCGGATTTTCCTTGCAGCGGTCCTGCATGCGACCTTTCATCGCCTCGCGGTCGGCCGGCGCGCCGGTTGCGGCGTCCGGGCCGCACCGCGGCGCCCGGCAAACCCTGCGCAATTACGGGTGCCGCGCAAACCGCGCACAGCGCGATCGACAGTATCGGCATCAATGCTATTCTTTTCATGGGCAGTTCCTCATTAATAGACCGGTTAATCCAGCCGCCGGCTTTGCCGCAAGACGCTTACCGGCCCTTGTAGATTTCGCGGTTGGCGCGGTCGAGGTCGCGGTGCAAATTGCGCCTCTCCTCATCGGTGAGCCTGCCGTCGGGGCGGCGCTCGGGCTGCCGCTCGGGTTGGCGATAATCCCGTTGCTGCGGCGGGCGCTGCGCGCCGCCGGGGCGCTGACGCTGCTGCGACTGGATGTCGAAGCGCGCACCGCCGAAGTCGCGCCACGGCCCGGCGCCCGCCGGCTGCGACAGCACAGCAGTGAAAGCCAATATCCCTATACCCATGTGAATTTTCATACGCCGCTACTCCATGCAAACAAACACGCTGACCGACGCCTCGCGGCAGCCTGCCGCACGTTACGTGTAACGCCACCTCGATTTCAACGTTGACCCATGTTACTCCGCCCGTGTAAGTACGCTGTAAACAAGTGGCGGTTTTTTGTAACAATCTGTTTCGACCGCCGCCTCCTCGCCACCACTTCTGCAGGAAGAACTGGAATTGACCGGATCAAACCGCTAGCATGACAACCGTGAGGATATTTACCGATGAGTGATCCCAAGACCCGCATCATGGTCGTCGACGACGACGCGCGCTTGCGCGAACTCCTGAACCGCTATCTGGGCGAGCAGGGATACAGCGTGCGCGCGGTCGCCGACGGCAACGACATGAACCGGTGGCTCGCGCGCGAACGCTACGACCTGATGGTGCTGGATCTCATGATGCCCGGTGAAGACGGGTTGTCCATCTGCCGCCGCCTGCGCGGCCTCGGCGACAAGATGCCGATCATCATGCTTACCGCGAAAGGTGACGACGTCGACCGCATCGTCGGCCTTGAGGTGGGCGCCGACGATTACCTGCCCAAGCCGTTCAATCCGCGCGAACTGGTGGCGCGCATCCAGGCGGTGCTGCGCCGCGCGCCCGCGATGCAGACCCCCGGCGCGCCGACGGCCGACGTGCAAGTCGTCGCTTTCGGCGAGTTCAGTCTCAACCTTGGCACGCGCAGCCTCTCACGCAACGGCGAGCCGCAGCCGTTGACGACCGGCGAATTCGCGCTCCTGAAAGTGCTGGTGCAGAATCCGCGCACGCCGCTGTCCAGGGACAAGCTGATGGAACTCGCGCGCGGGCGCGAATTTGGCGCGTTCGACCGCTCGATCGACGTGCAGGTTTCCCGCCTGCGCAAGCTGATCGAGGCCGATCCCACCAAGCCCGCTTACATCCAGACCGTCTGGGGGTTTGGTTATGTGTTTATTCCGGACGGCACAAAATAAGTCATGAGTAAGGAGTGAGGCGTGAGGCGTAAGGGGAAAAAGTTATGGTTCCCAGCAGAAAGTAGTGCCGTCGGAAGCGTAGCTCTCGCACTTGCGTGCGGGATTCCGCCACACGCCTCACCCCTCACGCCTCACCCCCAATGACGCTCGTTCCGCGCAGCTTGCTTTGGCGCACAATGCTGCTGCTCGCCTTGCTCCTGATCGCCGGAAATTTCGCGTGGCTGCAGATTTTCCGGGTTTTCGAGCGCGAGCCGCGCGCGGTCCAGGCCGCGCAGCAGATTACGAGTGTCGTCAACCTGACGCGTTCGGCGTTGATTACTGCAAATTCGGAAAAACGCCTCGATTTGCTGCGCGATCTGTCGCAACAGGAGGGTATCCAGATTTATGCGGGCACGCCGAACGAGGAGGTCGGACCGTTGCGCGACCGCCCGTTCGTGCAGCTGCTCACCTCGGAATTGCAGCGCCGTCTCGGCGAAGACACCAAGCTACTCACAGCACGTGACGGCACGCGCAGCATTTGGGTGAGTTTCAAGATCGACGATCAGGAATACTGGGTACGGCTGCCGCGCGAGCGCATCGAACGCGCCGAGCAACTGCGCTGGTTAGGCTGGGGTGTGCTGATCCTGATCCTGTCGGTCGCCGGCGCTATCCTGATCGTCGCGCGCATCAACCGGCCGCTGCGCGAACTGACGCGTGCGGCCGCTACCATCGGGCGCGGCGACATGCCGCCGCCAGTGGTGGAATCCGGCCCGGCCGAGGTCCGCACGCTGTCGCGCGCATTCAACCAGATGGCGACCGACCTGCAACGCGCCGACGCCGACCGCGCCCTGCTGCTCGCCGGGGTCTCGCACGATCTGCGCACGCCGCTTTCGCGCATCCGGCTGGGCGTCGAAATGCTCGACGAAAAAACCGACGCCGGTCTCAAGCGCGGCATCGTGGAGGACGTCGAGGATATCGATGCCGTCATCAACCAGTTTCTCGACTTTGCGCGCGTGACGGCGGAGCCCGGCGGCACTACGGAAGTCGATATCAACGAATTAGTACACACGGTGAGCGAACGCTACCGGCGCGAGGGCAAGCGCGTCACCGTGCGATCCGGCGCAGTGCCGCCGCTCAAGCTGCAACCGCTGGCGATGCAGCGCCTGCTGACCAACCTCATCGATAACGCGCTACGCCACGGCGGGGATGAAGTCGAAGTCGAAACGGCGGCGGACGGCGGTCACGTGCGAGTGTCCGTGCTCGACCGCGGGCCCGGCATCCCACCCGCCGACGCCGGGCGCATGCTGCAACCGTTCACGCGGCTAAATGAAGCGCGCAGCACCGTGGGCTCGGGACTGGGACTGGCGATTGTCGACCGCATCGCGAAATTGCACCGTGGCCGCGTGCAGTTACTCCCCCGCAGCGGCGGCGGGCTGGAAGCGCGGGTTGAATTTCCGGTCGCGACGCCAAAAACTGACTAAACGGTCCTGGCGGTTCAAATCACCGCGGTACGCGTTGCGAAGTATTCCGCAGCCGCAGCGACAGGATGCGGCCCAGCGCGAACAAGAGATCGCGCACGAGGGCTGCGTCGGACTGCGCGAGTTGGTGGTAGCGCTCCAGCGTGAGGCACAGCAATTCGCCGCCGGTTACCGCCCACACGTTGGCCGAACGCGGCTGGCCGTCGAAGAACGATTGCTCGCCGATCACGCTGCCGGCGCTGACCGTGGCAAGCGCACTCACGTTAACGCCGTCGATATAGGTTACGCCGACTTCAAGCGCGCCCGCCGCGACAAAGTACAGCGCGCGGTCGGCTACTCCACGCTGAATTACGACCTCGCTCGTCCGGTACGGTCGTACGGTCGTCGCTGCGAACAACTTGCGCCACTGCGGCTCTCCCCATCCGGCAAGCAGCAGAATATCCCCGGAGCTGCGCGGGTCGCCGGCGCTATGCCGAAAAATCTCGATATATCGATCCATTAGGCCCCCGCAGGTAGATTTTGTCTATTATAAAGCAGTGCGTCACTCCGCCGCGCGCGGGGACACGGTCAAACGTTCGCGCGTCGCGTGTGCGCGCCGCAAAAACTGTTAGCATGTTTGTTTCCTTTGCAAAATTATCGGAGGTGATGTGAAGTCGATTTCCGCCATGGCCGCAATCACGGTGCTGATGGTGCCCGCCATTACGGCGGAGCCGGCGCAACCCATCAACATCATCTTCTCCGCGGACAACGCCGCGTGCGCAGCGTGGACGAAATCCGCCGGCAACAAGTTGGTGCGCGCGCAGTACGAATTCTGGGCGCGCGGTTTCGTGTCGGGGCACAACTACGCGAACCCATCGCACCAGATCGCGGTGGGCGCATTTCCGGGCGGCGACGACCTGTACCGGTATTTCGATCGGTTCTGCGGCGAAAACCCACAGCAGACTTTCGTCGGCGGCGCAATCCAGCTCATCGAACAACTGCGCGCGACGGCGCCAACGAAGTCCGCACCGGCCCGCGCGCAACCCGCCCCGGCCAAATAACCGCCCGGCCGCCGCGCTAACCCGTCAGCGGCCAGCGCGCGGCGACGCGATATTCGGCGCCGCGCGGGCCACGGGCCGATTCAACCAGTACGAAATCGGCAACCGGCCAGCGTACGCGCAGCACCGGCAACGATGCGGGCGCACGCGCGTCACGCACCAGCGTAACGTGCGGGACATAGTCACGCCGGTCGTAACCGATGCCTGCCGGATGCAATCCCTGTTCAAGTGTCGCCACCAGCGCCGTGAGCGGCGGCGGCAAATTCGGCGCGGCCCATATGATGCGGTTGTGCGGCCAGTAACCGATGACTCCGAAGTCGAGTCTGAACGCCGGCACGCGGACTGCCGCGGCGATCGCGTCGAGCCGCGGGCGTTTGTCGTCCGCGACGGCGCCCAGGAATACCAGCGTCTGGTGCAATTGAGCGTGACGCAGGAGTCGGCCGCCGCACGCCGGATGCACCGTTTGCGCTGCGGCGTACAGTGCGTCGCGCACGGCAACGTCCGGCCACAACGCAAAAAACAGGCGCGGCATCGGCAGTCAGGCGCGCGGCCCTGCGTCAGGGCGACGGCTGGAGGGGCGCAATCAACACCACGGCTTCGGCGGCAATTCCCTCCGCACGGCCGGTGAAACCGAGTTTTTCCGTGGTCTTCGCCTTGACGCTGACGTCGTGCGGCGGCACGCCGAGATCGGCGGCGATGTTGGCCACCATGGACGCTATATGCGGCGCCATGCGCGGCGCCTGCGCGATGATGGTGGTGTCGAGATTCACCACGCGCCAGCCGTTCTTCGCCAGCAGCGCGGCAGTCTCACGCAACAGTTCGCGGCTGTCGATGCCTTGATACTTCGGATCGCTGTCCGGAAAATGCCGGCCGATATCGCCAAGCGCCGCCGCGCCGATCAGCGCGTCGCAAATCGCGTGCAGCAAAACATCGGCGTCCGAATGCCCGTCCAGCCCGCGGTCGTGCGGTATGGTCACGCCGCCGATCACGAGCCTGCGCCCCGCTTTCAGCGCATGAGCGTCAAATCCCTGTCCGATTCTCATGTAAACCTCATGCCATCGAGTTGAGTATCAATTCCGCGAGCGCGAGGTCCTGCGGATACGTCACTTTGATGTTGCGGCTGTCGCCCATCACGAGTTTCGGCCGCAGGCCCAATTGCTCGATCGCCCGCGCTTCGTCGGTCGCCGCCGCTGGTTCGATCGCGCGCAGGGCTTCGAGCAACAAACGGTAGCGAAACATTTGCGGCGTCTGCGCCTGCCACAGATGCTCGCGCGCTTCAGTCTGCATCACGTAGGCGTCGGCATCACCGCGCTTCAAGGTATCGACCACCGGCAGCGCCAGTAAGCCGCCGGTCATTTCATCGCGCAGCGCCGCGATCAACCGCTCCAGCACGGCGGGCGCGAGACACGGCCGCGCCGCGTCGTGCACCAGCATCCAATCGTCGGCGCCGACCTCGTCGCGCACCGCGAGCAAACCGTTGAAGACACTTGCCGCGCGCGTCGCGCCGCCGCAATACAGCGGTTCGAAGCGCGTAGCGAGCGGCTGCCAGTCATATTGCGCGTAGCGCTTGTCACCCTGCGCCAGCACCACGAACACGCGCTCGATGGACCGGTTCGCGCACAATCCGTTCAAAGCGTGAAAGAGCAGCGGTTTGCCGGCGAGCGGCAAATATTGCTTCGGCAGTTCCGCCCCCATGCGCGAACCGCTGCCAGCGGCGGGAATCAGGGCATAAAATTTCGACATGACAACCAAAAAAGGCGCTTAGCGGCGATTGTATCAGCAGTTCAACGTCTTACTGCCACCCGCATGGCGCAACGGGCGCACCGGCATCGTTGCGCTTGCCAGCGCCTGTCGGCGCGCGGAAGATCATGCATCGGCCCTGGCGGCAAACCGCATCCGCGCGATTGACAAACCGCACCGCGACCCGCATCTTATAATCGGTATCGATAGGGTACGGAGTCCAATTATGACCATACGACCGCCCGCGGTCGCCGGCCTGTTCTACCCCGCCGCCGCACCCGAACTCGCGCAGGTGGTGAATGCACTGCTCGCCACCGCCGCGCCTGACGCGCGCGGCAAGCCCGTGCCCAAGGCGATTATCGCGCCGCACGCCGGCTATATTTATTCCGGCGCGATCGCGGCATCCGTCTACGCGCGCCTCGCCCCCGCGCGCGACACCCTTCGGCGCGTCGTGCTGCTCGGCCCGGTGCATCGCGTGCCGGTGCGCGGGCTCGCCCTGCCCGGCGCAACGGTACTCACGACGCCGCTGGGCGACATTGCCGTCGACACGGACGCCGTTGCAATGCTGTCCGCGCTGCCGCAGGTCACGGTGAGCGCCGCGGCGCATGCGCTCGAGCATTCGCTCGAAGTGCATCTGCCGTTCCTGCAGCGCGTACTCAAAACGTTTTCTCTCGTGCCGCTCGCCGTCGGCGACGCCAGCGCGGGCGAAGTCGCCGACGTGCTCGATCGCGTGTGGGGCGGCGCCGAGACGCTGATCGTGGTGAGTTCCGATCTCTCGCATTACCTGGGCTATGCCGACGCGCAGGCCGTCGACCGCGCCACCGCGCAGGCCATCCTCGATTTGCGCGTCGATATTTCGCACGAGCAGGCATGCGGCGGCACCCCGGTCAACGGCTTGACGCTCGCCGCCCGCCGGCGCAGCCTCACGCCCGAACTGCTCGATTTGCGCAATTCCGGCGATACCGCCGGCGACCGCAATCGCGTGGTCGGTTATGGCGCGTTCGCATTCTACGAGACGCCGCATGTCCTTTGATTTGAGCGCCCACGCGGCCGCCTGCGCGGCCGGCAATCGCATACCCGCCGACGCGGGCGACGTGTTGCTGCCGCTTGCGCGCGCGGCAATTGCCTCCCAACTGGGCGTGGCGCATGCCGCCGCCGGCGCAGCGCGCTGGCTCAACGACAAGGGTGCGTCGTTCATTACGCTCAAGCAGCGCAATGAACTGCGCGGCTGCATCGGTACGCTCGAAGCACACCGCGCGCTCGGCGAAGATGTCCGCGCCAACGCCGTCGCGGCGGCAATTCGCGACCCGCGCTTCCAACCTCTCACGCCGGACGAATTTGGCACCATACGCGTCGAAGTGTCGGTGCTGTCGGCGGTCGCGCCGCTCGACTATCGCGACGAAGCGGACGCGCTCGCGCAATTGCGTCCCGCCATCGACGGCGTGATTTTCCAGTACGGATATCACCGCAGCACATTTCTGCCGCAGGTGTGGGAGGACTTCGGCGATGCGCGCGTCTTCATGGGCCATCTTAAGCACAAGGCCGGACTGCCGCCCGATTTCTGGGACCCCGCGGTCAAACTGTCGCGCTACACGGTGATGAAGTGGCGCGAGTAAGTGCATGAGTTACGCCGGGCGCTGGTGGCACCTCATTGACGACGGCCGCATGCAATGCGACCTGTGCCCGCGCGACTGCCGGCTGCACGAGGGACAACGCGGCGCGTGCTTCGTGCGGCAACGCCTTGGCGACTGGATGATACTCACAACCTACGGGCGCTCGTCGGGATTCTGCATCGACCCGATCGAAAAAAAACCGCTCAATCACTTTTATCCCGGCTCCAGCGTGCTCTCCTTCGGCACCGCGGGATGCAATCTGGCCTGCAAATTCTGCCAGAACTGGGACATCAGCAAATCGAAGGACATGGACCGCCTCGCCGACGAGGCGTCCCCCGCGGCGATTGCCGACGCCGCGGTCAAAAGCGGCTGCAAAAGCATAGCTTTCACTTACAACGATCCCGTCATTTTCGCCGAATACGCGATGGACGTCGCCGATGCGTGCCATGCGCGCGGCGTGCAGACCGTGGCGGTTACGGCGGGCTATATGCACGATACGCCGCGGCGCGAGTTCTACGCGAAAATGGATGCGGCCAATGTCGATTTGAAAGCGTTCACCGACGAATTCTATTTCCGGTTATGCGGCGCGCATCTCCAGCCGGTCCTCGACACGCTCGTCTACCTCAAACGCGAAACCGATGTCTGGTTCGAGATCACCACGCTTTTGATTCCGGGCAAAAACGATTCCGCCGGGGAAATCACGGCCATGTGCGCATGGATCATGCGGGAGTTGGGTCCCGATGTGCCGCTGCATTTCACGGCATTCCACCCGGACTACAAGATGAACGATTTGCCGCCGACGCCGCCGGCGACGCTGCACCGCGCGCGCGAGATCGCGCTGGCTGCCGGGATGCACTATGTCTACACCGGCAACATTCACGATACCGCTGGCGGCACGACGTACTGTCCGGGGTGCCACGCCGCATTGATCGTGCGCGACTGGCATCAAATCAACGCCTACCACGTGACACCGGACGGCCAGTGCCCGCACTGCGCGACGACCATCGCGGGCGAGTTCGAAGTCTTCAACGGCCAGTTCGGCCGGCGGCGGATCCCGATTGCGATCAATCGCCGTTGACGTTGTGGCGCCTTCCCGACTACGCCGCGCAATCGGCGTCGCACTGCTGGCCGCGGCGAGCGCAGCGCACGCGCAATCGTTTCCCAGTCGGCCGATCCGCCTGATTTCGCCATATCCGCCGGGCGGCGGCAACGATGTGCTGGCGCGTTTGATCGCCGACAAGATGGGCGATTCTCTCGGCCACCGCGTTGTCGTCGACAATCGCGCGGGTGCAAATACCATCGTCGGCACCGACATCGTCGCCAAATCCGCGCCCGACGGCCACACGCTGGTGCTGGTGCCGAACAGTTTCGTCACCAATCCGGGTTTCTATCCCAAGCTGCCCTACGATACGGTCCGCGATTTCGCACCCATCGCGCTCGTCGCGCTCTCGCCACAAATGCTGGTCGTGCATCCGTCGATGCCGGCGGCCACGGTGAGGGAACTGATCGCGCTCGCCAAGGCCAAACCCGGTTACTACAGTTACGGCAGCTCGGGCAACGGCTCGGTCGGGCATCTGGCGATGGCGCTGTTTGCCATGATGGCCGGCGTCAAGCTCGAACATATCGCGTACAAAGGCACGGCGCCGGCGGTAACCGAACTCCTGGGCGGCCAGATACCGCTCATGATGTCGTCGATGCTTTCGGTACTCCCGCAGGTGAGGGCCGGCAAGTTGCGCCTGCTGGCGGTTTCCACGGCCCGGCGCTCGCCCGCCCTGCCCGACGCGCCGACCATCGCGGAGGCCGGCGTGCCCGGTTACGAAGCAACGCTGTGGTACGGCCTCGTCGCGGTTGCGCGCACACCCGAACCCCTGCTCGCGCGCCTGAGCAACGAGGTGGATAAAACGCTGCGCGACCCTGACATCATTGAAAAGCTGTCGCGGCAAGGCGTCGAACCCTATTACCATGGCCACCAACAATTTGCCGCGCGCGTCCGCGCAGAAATACCCAAGTGGACGAAACTCATCAAGGACGCGGGCATACGCGCCGACTGATGGGGACCGGCGCGAATTGCATGCAAACGATTACGCGGTGCGGTTTTGCGCTCGCGTGCCTCTTTGCGGCAGGCACCGGCAACGCAGCAGAGGCTGATTTTCCGTCGCACCCGCTGCGCCTCATCGTGCCGTACGCGCCCGGCGGCAACGCGGACATCATGGCGCGGCTCGTCGCGCAGCGCCTAGCCAAAAATCTCGGTCAACAAATCGTCGTCGACAACCGGCCCGGCGCCTCCGGCATCATCGGCACCGAGCTCGCCGTGAAAGCCGCGCCCGACGGCCATACGCTCGTGCTGGTGGCAAGTTCGCTCGCGACCAATCCCAGCCTCTTCAAGCAGATGCCGTACGACACGCTGCGCGATCTCGCGCCCATCAGCATGGTCGGCTCCACCCCGCTGATACTGGCCGCTTACCCGGGCCTGCCGGCAGCCACCGTCGCGGAGCTCATCACGCTCGCCAAGTTGAAACCGGGACAATTGAATTACGCGACCTCCGGCAACGGCTCGCCCGCCAATCTCGCCGGCGCGCTGCTCAGTTTCATGACCGGCATCCAGCTCGCGCATGTCGCGTACAAGGGCACCGCGCAGGCGACCACCGACGTGCTCGCCGGGCACGTGCAACTCTCGTTCCCGAGCATGACCGCGGCGCTGCCGCACGTGAAGTCCGGCAAGTTAAAGGCGCTCGGCATGACCGCGTTGCAACGCTCGCCGCTCGCGCCGGAAATACCGACCGTGTCCGAGTCGGGAGTCGCCGGCTACCAGGCGAGCATCTGGAACGGCATCCTCGCCCCGTCCGCTACGCCTCCAGCCCTCATTGCGAAGCTGAATACTGAACTCGTGCGCGTGCTGACCGCCGCCGAGACGCAGGAACGCTTCGCCGCGACGGGTGCCGACATCGCGCACAGCACGCCGCAGGCATTCCGCGCGTTTGTGCTTGCCGAACAAGCGAAGTGGGCCAAGGTCATTGGGGAATCCGCCATCCGCCTCGAACTTGAACGCTAGCGCGCGTTATGACGCGCTACCAAGGCCGGTAACATCCGCCGATGTTGACGGCTCGGGCCTGGCCACTACGGGCGCCTGCCGGAACATGTTTGTGAGTACGCAGACGTCTTCAAGCCAGCGCAACCGTTCGATCTCCGGGATTTCGAGATATGCACGGATACGTTCTTCGCTAATCTCGTATTCGTAATCGATCTTCATTGAGTCATTTCTTCCCTGCCACAACGTATCGAACGTCGTGCCTCTGCAACGCGCGAAAGAGGTCCAGATAGAACATGTCGGATACTGTATCAGCCCCTGCGGATCCGGCATAGTTCGCAGCCGAATTTGCACTAAACTGGAGCCTGTATAATGCGGGCTTTTTGCAACTTGCGGAATGTTGATGGAAGCACTGCCGCCCGGCCACAAGAGCCGGGTTGGCCCGTATCACGGCTCGGCTGATGCGCTCGCGCTCGCCGAACTGGCGGGCAAGGTGCGTCCGCTGCTCGTCATAACCGCGACCGCCGCCGACGCGCAACGCCTGCTCGACTGAAATCCCCTACTTCGATCCGCAGCTAAAAGTTCATCTGCTGCCGGACTGGGAAACGCTGCCTTACGACAGCTTCTCGCCGCACCACGACCTCGTGTCCGAGCGGCTGGCGACGCTCTACCAGATCACGCAGCAGGCGTTCGACATTGCGATCGTGCCGGTGACAACCGCGCTCTACCGGCTGACACCGATCGAATACCTCGCCGCGCGCACGTTCTTCTTCAAGCAGGGCGAAAAGCTGGCCGCCGACGACTTGCGCAAGCAACTGACCGTCGCCGGCTACACGCACGTCACGCAGGTGCTGTCGCCGGGCGAATACAGTTTCCGCGGCGGCCTGATCGATTTGTTTCCGATGGGCAGCGCGCTGCCGTACCGCATCGATCTCTTCGACGACCAGATCGAATCGATCCGCAGCTTCGACGTCGACACCCAGCGCAGCATCTACAAGGTAGCCGAAGTGCGGCTGCTGCCGGCGCGCGAATTTCCGCTCGATGAAGACGGCCAGGCGCTGTTTCGCCGCAATTTCCGCGCGCGCTTCGAAGGCGACCCGTCGCGCTCGCGGCTCTACAAGGACGTCAGCAACGGCATCGCGCCGGCCGGCGTCGAATATTTTCTGCCGCTGTTTTTCGAGCACACCGCGATCCTGACCGATTACCTGCCGCCGAACACCACGCTGGTGCTGCACCACGACGTGCAGCCGGCGATCGAGCAGTTCTGGCAGGACACGCAGGCGCGCTACGATCTGCTCGGCGGCGACCGCAGCCGAGCCGATGCTGCCGCCGCGCGAATTGTTTCTCGACCGCCGACGCGTTTTTCGGCGCGATCAAGCCGTTCGCGCGGGTCGAGATTCCGCACGGTCGCACCCCCACCCTAGCCCTCCCCCATCAAGGGGGAGGGGACGAGTGAACTCTCCGCATCAGGAGCCAGGCTAACCCTCCATCAAGGGGGAGGCGACCATGAGACCGCGTCATCACCATGTCAACTCATCGCCGTCACCTGCCTACCCTGCTCGCGGTCGACCGCCGCGCCGACCAGCCGCTCACCAAACTGCAGGCGTTTCTCGCCGGATACGACGGCCGCGTGCTGCTGCTCGCCGAAGCGCTCGGCCGCCGCGAAACCATGCTCGAGTATTTCGCCGAGCACGGCATCAAGCCGGCGCCGTGCGCGAATTTCGGCGAATTTCTCGCCGGCACGCGCGCCGCTGATGCTCGGCGTCGCGCCGCTCGCCGCCGGTTTCGTGCTGCACGACCGCCGGCTTGCGGTCATCACCGAGAACGAGCTTTACGCCTCGCAGGTGCGCACGCGCCGCGAGCGCGAGGCGCGCAAGACCACCAGCGAAGGCATGCTGCGCGATCTGTCGGAGGTCAAGGTCGGCGACCCGGTGGTGCACGAGCAGCACGGCATCGGCCGCTATCTCGGCCTGCAGAACCTCGACTTCGGCGACGGCGCGACGGAATTTCTGACGCTCGAATACACGCGCGGCGACAAGCTCTACGTGCCGGTGTCGCAACTGCATCTGATCAGCCGCTACAGCGGCGCGCCGGCCGAAACCGCGCCGCTGCACGACCTGGGCAGCGGCCAATGGGACAAGGCCAAGAAAAAAGCCGCCGCGCAGGTGCGCGACACCGCCGCCGAACTGCTCAATCTCTACGCGCAGCGCGCGCTGCGCGCAGGGCCACGCGTTCACGCTGCAGCAGCACGACTACGAAGCGTTCTGCGATGCGTTTCCGTTCGAGGAAACGCCCGACCAGCGCGCCGCGATCACCGCCGTGCTCGAACGACCTGCAGCAGGGCAAGCCGATGGACCGGCTGATCTGCGGCGACGTCGGCTTCGGCAAGACCGAAGTCGCGCTGCGCGCGGCGTTCGTCGCGGTCAACGACGGCAAGCAGGTCGCGGTGCTGGTGCCGACCACGCTGCTCGCCGAGCAGCACTTCAACACCTTCTCCGACCGCTTCGCCGACTGGCCGGTGAAGATCGCCGAGCTGTCGCGCTTTCGCTCGCAGAAGCAGGTCGCCGCGACGCTCGCGGCGCTCGCGCGAAGGCAAGGTCGACATCGTGATCGGCACGCACAAGCTGCTGCAGCAGGACATCAAGTTCAAGAACCTCGGCCTCGTCATCATCGACGAAGAGCACCGCTTCGGCGTGCGCCAGAAGGAACAGTTGAAGGCGCTGCGCGCCGAAGTCGACGTGCTGACGCTGACCGCGACGCCGATTCCGCGCACGCTCGGCATGGCGCTCGAAGGCCTGCGCGACTTTTCGGTGATCGCCACCGCGCCGCAGCGCCGGCTCGCGATCAAGACCTTCGTCGCGCGCACGAGCCAGCGGCCTGATCCGCGAGGCGGTGCTGCGCGAACTGAAGCGCGGCGGCCAGGTCTATTTCCTGCACAACGACATCGACACCATCGCGCAGATCGAGGAAAGTCTCGCGCGGCTGGTGCCGGAAGCGCGCATCCGCATCGCCCACGGCCAGATGCGCGAGCGCGAACTCGAAATGGCGATGCGCGATTTCTACCAGCAGCGCTTCAACATTCTGCTGTGCACCACCATCATCGAGACCGGCATCGACGTGCCGACCGCCAACACCATCATCATCAACCGCGCCGACAAGTTCGGCCTCGCGCAGCTGCACCAGTTGCGCGGCCGCGTCGGCCGCTCGCACCACCAGGCCTACGCCTACCTGCTGCTGCCCGACGAAGGCAATATCACGGGCCAGGCCAAGAAGCGGCTGGAGGCAATCCAGCTGATGGAGGAACTGGGCTCCGGCTTCTTTCTCGCCATGCACGATCTCGAGATCCGCGGCGCCGGCGAAGTGCTCGGCGATTCGCAGTCCGGCGAAATGCAGGAAGTCGGCTTCAATCTCTACTGCGCGATGCTCGATACCGCGGTGCAAGTCGCTGAAGCTCGGCCGCGAGCCCGATCTCGCGGCGCCGCTCGGCGTCACCACCGAGATCAACCTGCACGCGCCGGCGCTGCTGCCCGACGATTACTGCAACGACATCCACGAGCGCCTGGTGATCTACAAGCGGCTCGCCAATTGCGAAACCGCCGACGAAGCTCGACGCCATGCACGAAGAACTGATCGACCGCTTCGGCCTCTTGCCGCCGCACGCGAAAACGCTGCTCGAATGCCACCGCCTGCGCGTGCTCGGCAAACCGCTCGGCATCGCGCGCATCGACGCCTCCGAAACCGGCGTGCAGTTGCAGTTCATACCCAATCCGCCGATCGACGCCGCGCGCGTGATGCAGCTGATCCACCGCAACAAACACTACAAGCTCGCCGGGCCAGGACAAGCTGAAGGTCAGCGCCGACCTGCACGAGGTCGGCGAACGCGTCGCGCGCGTGAAGCTCATCTTCAGCGAACTCGCCGGCGGCGCCGACAAAGTCAAGGCGTAAAACCATGTACCTCGTCATCCAGGGCCGCGACGTTGCAACCCCCGATCTGAAGCATCTCGCCAAGCTGGCCGGCGCATCCGCCATCGAAGCCATCACGCCGAACGCATTCAGGTTGCGCAACGCCGCCCCCCACCCCGATGTCGCGCCGCATTGCGAACAGGCGCAACTCGATCACGCGTATGTCCCGGAAGCACGCAAGCTCGCCGGCGTGCGGCTCTGCGTGATGGACATGGACTCAACGCTGATCACCATCGAGTGCATCGACGAGATCGCCGACATGCAGGGCCTGAAACCGCAGGTCGCGGCAATCACCGCTGCCGCGATGCGCGGCGAGCTCGACTACCCGCAAAGCCTGCGCCGGCGCGTAGCACTCCTCGCGGGGCTGGATGCGGGCGCCCTGCAACGCGTGTACGACGAAAGGCTGAATCTATCGCCGGGCGCGGATGCAATGCTCGCGAAATTCCGGCAACTCGGCATCAGGACGCTGCTCGTGTCCGGCGGCTTTACGTATTTCACCGAGCGCTTGAAAGACCGCCTCAAGCTCGACTACACGCGCTCGAACGTGCTCGACATCGCGAACGGCAGGCTGACCGGAAGCGTTATCGGCGATATCGTCGATGCGGACGTCAAGCGCGCCGCGTTGTTAAAGGTGCGCGACGAACTGGGATTGAACAAGCAGGAGATCCTCGCGCTCGGCGACGGCGCCAACGATCTCAAATTCATGGCGGAAGCCGGCGTCAGCGTGGCCTATCGCGCAAAGCCCGTAGTGCGCGCGCAGGCGACGCACGCGCTGAATTTTTGCGGACTCGACGGCGTATTGAATCTGTTTGCCTAGATTGCGTAGGACACGCTAGACGCAACATGCGACTAGCGTGTCCTTACCCGTAGAATCGTAAGCCGCTCAGTCGTCGTCCCCGGAGCCCGGGATACCAACCGCGAACCAGGTCTGCCCGGCCGCGTTACGGATGAGTAGCATTGGGCTGGCGCAGTTAAGCGGCGGCGCCGGGCTCAGCGTGTCGTCGATGCGGAAATCACCGTTGGGCGCGAGCAGGACGCCGGCAGGGTTGGTATTGAGTTCCGTAAAGGGGGCAGCGGCTTCACAGATCAGGGTGGCAAACACGCTCTGTCCCGTCGCCCTCCCGGCATTGGCGCCGCCACCCAATATCAGGCCTTTTCCTCTAACTTTGATGCCCCCGTTGACCCCGACCTCGGCCCTGAGATCGGCGATCACCCAGATCTGGCCGGCGGGGTTGATCCCGCGGACTATGTTCCGCGTCACGTTCGGGAAGCTCCCGTCGGCGTTCGCGGTTCCGGCGACGTTTGAGACGGGATGGACTCCGATCCCGCCCTTGAATTTTGCAATGGAATCCGCCGCCGCCACGAGCGGAAAGACGACTCCAAGACATAGCGCAACCGCCAACGATTTCTTTACCATGATAAATCCTCCTTGATTGAACGGGTATTTTTGAGGGAAGCAGGACCAAGCATGGCTTGCCCGAGAGTACGCGACAGCCGTGACCTGCCCACTGTCGTTAACAGCGCGGCCACGGTTATATTCCGTGGACAGCGTAATCTGATGAAAAGAAATGACGGCGTCGAGCCGCGCCGCGGTGCGCGCGCGAAGACGACAGCACCATCATCGCGCAGGTCGTAGATTAGCAGGAAGTCACGGCCGACGTGACACTCGCGAAAACCTTCCCAGCCACCAGTAAGTCCATGATCAAAATATTCCGGCGGCAGCGGCCCATCATTGGCGATGAGCAGCAGCATCGCCTCCTTGAGGCGGTGCATATTGTAGCGGCCCGAATGGCTCAGGCGGTGCCAGTGCTTCTGAAACTGCTTGGTCTTATCGGCGTTTCTTGGCGGGTTTGCGCGCTTTTTCTGCGCCGGTTTTTTCGAGGTCACCGAAGAACTCTCGTGCGGAACCGAACTTCGCGCGCTTCATCGACCGCGCCTCTTTCATCGCTGCGACTGTCGTGGCATTGGGGCTTTTAACCGCAAACGGCAACCCCTCCTGGACCACCACCTGGCGCAGAAAGAGCCGGATCGCGTCGCTCAGATTAAGCCCGCATGCGGCCAGCACCTCGCTGGCACGATCCTTCAGGTCCGGTTCGATCCGGGAGCGTACGTCAGTCGTTTTAAGTATCGAGAACATATAAGACCTTTTCGCACTCTTGCACAGGCACGCGTACCCAGCAGAAATATGAGATTTATACTGTCGCCATCAACTGCGCGGCAAGCCCCCTTGGAATAACGTAGCTACGTTATAGTTACACGCAATCCTCTCTGTCAAGGAGCCCTTCCGCGCGACAGCCGGTCGTGGGTTCCTAAATCACAGGGTCTTGCCTTTTGCCTCTTGCCCGGCGATCACCCTACTGACTCGTGACACCGACAGGCCCGTCGCCTGCGCGATCGCCGTCTGCGTATGGCCGCCTTCGAGATAAGCGCGCAGGATTGCCGCGTCCCGCTGCGCGCCCTTGAGATATTGCTCCAGCGCCCGTGCCGGCGGACGGCGCTGCGCGCGCGGAATCTCGCGCTCCGACAGTTTGCCGATGCGCGCCTGCATGCGTTTAACGAAACCCTCGCCGCCTAAGAAGATCTGCCCCGACAACGCGTCATCCCACAGCTTTACGCCGCGCCCCTGCGCCACGAACCGGGCATACGCGTGCGGGCCGTCCCGTCGCGGCGCCCGCGGCGCAAGCCGCTGGTGCAACGCCTGCGTGTCAAGCCAGGCGGGACCGTCTACCCGCCCCGTGTGCGCGCCATAGCTGCTCCACGGCCAGTCCTGCGGCCGCTTCACGATCTTCGCCCGCACCGGGTTCAAGTCAACATAGCGGCAGACCTCCAGGAAATAAGCTTCCTCGTCCACCACGATGCCCTTGAATCGGCCCTGAAATAGGTGGCCGACCTTGGCGTAGCGGCGATTGTAGTATTGCGTATAGACGCCGTTGATCTGGCGCATGAGCCGCGACAGGTTGGGTTGATGCGTCTGCACGACGAAGTGGTAATGATTGCCCATCAGGCAATAGGCGAACGCGGTCGCATCGAAGCGCTCGAGGCTCTGTTCGAACACCTCCAGCCACGCCTGGCGATCGGCGTCATCATCGAATATCGGCTCTCGGCGATCACCGCGCGAAGTCACGTGGTAGAGCGCGCCTTCAAACTCCAGACGAAGCGGACGGGACATTCGGCAAGACTACCGCGGGGATGGGCAAAAGGCAAGACCTGACCCCATTTCTCCTGCGCCATGTCGGCTTTGGCTTCGAGCTTCAGCAATTCGCCGGCGATGTGATTGCTAACGCCGGTGCCGGACGAACCGAAAGTGATCTGGCGCTTCGCCGCTTTCGCGCGCGCGATCAAGGCCTGCACCGACGTCGCGGGATTCGACGGATTGACGACGAGCACGATCGGCACCTGCGCGACGAACGTCAACGGCAGGAAATCCTTGATCGAATCGTACGGAAGCTTCGCGATCAACGACGCGTTTGCCGCGTGCGCGCTCATCGACGGAATGCCGAAGGTATAGCCATCCGGCTGCGCGTGCGCAAGCGCGTCCATCGAAATCACCCCGCCCGCCCCGCCGCGATTGTCGACCACGACCTGCTGACCGAGCGCAGCACCCATCGGCGTCGCGAGCAACCGCGCCAGCAGATCAGCAGTCCCGCCCGGCGGAAACGGCACGATCAGCCGCAACGGCCGCTGCGGCGTCCACTCCTCAGCACCGGTGAAGCCGGAGACTGCGAGGCACAAAACGACCAGTGAGCAGCGCGCGACGCGAAAACGACGCGCACGGACCAAAAACCGCATGCGGTTGCGTGATCGCAAGACTTGGCCCTCGGCTCTGTGGTTTAGATTATTGCTTGCCGCAATGATATTCTTCAGTGCGGTGCGGTGACGCAGCGAGTAAAACTTAGGGAAGCTATCAATCGATCGAGCATGTCAGCTTCCATCGCCCAGTGCGTCGCTCCCTGCTTCCCCAGGAATCGCAAGCCTGCGATGCTGGTCCGGCCGAATTCGAATCTGCATTCAATCGCTTATCGATCATCGTCGATAGATCCAGCATCAGCGAATCGATTGCCCGCCACACCGAGTCCGTCCTTGATCGTACCAACCTGATTCCGCGCCGGGTTCGATTTTACGGTCTAGCCATGTGCGTATCGAGAAATTAAAATGTTGGATTGCAAGACCTGATAATCATCTAGCCGCCCTCTCTCCGGCGCGAGCCGGAGTGGGTAAAGTAAAGGTGCGAACCAACTTTATCCATGGAGGGCGACATGAAGTATTGTGGCATAGACCTGCACAGCAACAATAGTGTGGTGATGATTACGGACGAGACGGATCGCGTGGTGTACTCAAAGCGACTGCCGAACGATTTGTCGCAGATACTCGCGGCGCTGGAGATACATCGCGCTGAGTTATCCGGCGTGGTGGTCGAATCGACCTTCAATTGGTACTGGCTGGTCGATGGTTTGCAGGAGGCGGGATACTGCGTTCACCTGGCCAACACCACCGCCATCAAGCAGTATGACGGACTCAAACACCGCGGTGACGAATCGGATGCGCGTCAACTCGCGCACCTGCTACGGTTAGGACTGCTGCCGCAAGGCCACATCATGCCCAAGGCGGCGCGCGCGGTTCGCGATCTGGCGAGAAAGCGCATGCAGCTCGTGCAGCAGCGCACGTCGCAGATTCTGAGTATTGAGAGCAGCCTGTCGCGCCACACGGGCGGGCGCATCAAGAGCGATGTCATTAAACGCCTGCGGGAGACGGATCTGAACGAGATGAAGCTGGGCGAAATGCAGACGCTGGGACTCAAGGCCCATGTGGCCGTGATGCAGGCGTTGCAAGCGCAAATCGACAGTCTTGAAATGGTGCTCGCCCAACACTGCCGTACCGAGCCGGATTATCGGCTGCTCAAAACCGTCGACGGGATCGGCGAGATATTGGCCACCGTCATCCTGCTGGAGACCGGCAGACATCGAACGCTTCGCGGATGTGGGCAATTACGCCTCCTACTGCCGCTGCGTGGGCAGCGCGCACATATCCAACGACAAGAAGAAGGGCGAGGGCAATACCAAGAACGGCAACCGCTACCTCGCGTGGGCGTTCGTCGAGGCGGCGAATTTCGCGGTGCGTTACTGCGAGGCCGCGCGGCGGTTCTACCAGAAGAAGAAAGCCAAACGCAACAGCACCGTCGCGATCAAGGCGGTGGCGCACAAGCTGGCGCGCGCGTGCTATCACATGCTCAAGACCAACACGGAGTTTTCAGTCGAGAGGTGCTTTGCGTGAGATTGGCAACGGCCGGCGAGCCAGTAATGGGGTTGGGCATTGAACCACCAGACCTGATTGGATGCCGCGCCGTATGCCAACGCCAGGAGTTTTGCAGGAAATGAATCGCCCGGATTGTGAGCCACATGGGTTTGGAGCCGCGTTGCGGCAACCACCGATCTGCCCAAACAATTGGACGCAAGACGGTACCGAGATGCTTCTGGGGCAGCGTTGCTGCCAGGGCGGAGAAGGCAGTCACGTTTCCGCTTGATCCTGATGGGTGACTGGTGCGATTCACGCAACCACACAACGAGGCAAAGGATGCGATGCAGGCTTGCAAGGAAATGGCGTTGGCACAGACGTTCGTATTCCGTTATCGCGGAGTATGCGAGTATTTTGTTCGGACTCTTTACACGGGGCGGCTAATGGGTGACCCCCCCTGGCGGTAGTCTCGAAACCGCTTTGCCATTGAACAGATAAAGTCCCGACGATTTGTAAAAATTCCAGAAGCCAGCCACTTTCGGGAGGCGAACAATCAGATCGGTAGTCTGGCAATTCGTCGTGTGTCCAATCGGAGATCGGGGATTCGAAGTTTTTTGTTCGCACGAACAGGTCAATCATCAGCTGCAAAATTCAAGGCACGGTTTTGAGGTTCAGAGATACGGGAGAGAGATACGGGGTCAGGCTTGGCTAATTGCATAATGTCCTCCGTTCGACTACCATTGCGCCATGGCCCGCAAACCGCGCCTCCACGTCCCCGGCGGCCTCTACCACGTCATCCTGCGCGGCAACGCCCGCCAAGCGATCTTCTTCTCGCCTCACGATCGACTTTACTTCTACGAACTCATGGCCGAGGGGGGCACGCGGTTTGGCTACGCGGTGCACGCCTTCTGCCTCATGACCAATCATCTGCATCTCGCCCTCCAGGCGGGCGATCAGCCCCTCTCCGCCGGCATGCAGAACCTCGCCTTCCGTTATACGCGCCACGTCAACGCGCGGCGCAAACGGGCAGGTCATCTTTTCGAGGGCCGCTTCAAGGCCTTTCTCGTCGATCGCGACCGCTACGGACTCGCCCTGGTGCGCTACATCCACCTCAACCCGGTGCGCGCCCGCATGGTCAGGCAGCCCGCTGCTTACGTCTATAGTAGTCACCGGGCCTATCTCGGTGACGAGGCTTTGCCGTGGCTCACCACCGACTGGGTGCTGGGGCAATTCGGCGTCCGCCTCGGCACTGCCCGCGCCCGCTACGCCCGTTTCATCGAGGAGGGCAAGACCGAAGGGCACAACGACACGTTCTACGGCGGAAAGACGGATTCCCGCGTGGTGGGTGAGGAGGATTTCGTCAAGACGATCCTCAAGCCCAAACCCGCCCGCCGGCGCACACCCTCGATCAATGAAATAGTGACCCACGTCTGCCGCCGCTATCGCCTGAGCGAGAAACAGTTGCTCGCCGCCGGCCGCGCGCGACTGCCCGCCGAGGCGCGCGCACTCATCGCCTGGCTCGCGCTTAAGGCCCGCGCCGCTTCGCTCACGACACTCGCCCAAACCTTCGGCCGCGATATCTCGACCCTTAGTCATGCCCTCTCCCGCCTCGATCATCGCGCCCAACACTCCAAAGCGTTCGCCCGCACTCTCGACCGGCACCTTTATGCAATTAGCCAAGCCTGACCCCAATGCTGCACCCCGATGCTGCTCACTGATTCCGACCAAGTAGTCACATTTTGCTTAGCGTTCTTACAAACTTGTACCGAGAATCCAAATGCCAGGTCCTGTTCGCCAGTAGGATACGGCGCCCTTCCCAAAGGCGCCTTGACCCATTAAACCGACTGCGTCTGAGAAGATTAGTGGATTTTCGTCGACATAGGCGTACAGAATTATTGATTCCGACACCGTAAACTCTTGCTCTCACATAATCTGATGAGATCGGAGTTATTTCTAGCACGACTTGGATCAAAAACTCCGCAGCGAAGAACGGAGAAAGCAAGCGCACCAATGATTTCATGTTTGTTACTGGCACATGTTGCATTGCTGTGGCGCGCAATTATTTCGAAAACATCCCGCAATCTCAGATCCCCCGCCAAGACATCCTAAACAGGCGAGTCTATCTCTTCCGCGAGACACTGCACATCGAGAACAATCTAACCCCGAAGTAGCGGCAGCTGACATTGTGCATTCTTGAACTCGATTCCAACTACAGCACGTAGGTGGTGATGCCGATATCGGTGGAAACCCTGTCCTCGACACATTGGCCCGTAGAAGTACCGGACATTGCGGATATGGACTCGCCCGGAAGAAATCCTGTTGGCCCATTCTGGGTATCCGTAACCCTCGCAGGTCAACGGATTTGAGCGGATTCCCACCGACGTACGCATACGTATTGATCCCACCGTCGGAGCCCAATCGGATCAGCTTGGATGTATCTCCCGATGGAGGGATCGTAATCCGCGGAATGTTGTAGTGCGTATCCGTTTCCTTATCGAAGTACTGGCCGGGAAACCGCAGGTTGAACACAAACTTGTTCGTATCCCCATCCGGGTCTTCATTCGCGGCATTCGCCCCGAACGGATCGGTGTTGTCCCATTTCCAGACTGGCGTCGCCGCTTCGTTCGTGATCGCGCGTGGGGTATTCAATTGATCCGTATAGATGTAGTAAACCGCCGTCGCGGTAACCCCCGTCACCGTGACATTGGCCGCAGCCGAGGTCGTGATGGCGCCATTGTTATCGGTTGCTTTGGCGGTAAACGTGTAACTCCCCGCCGTGACATTGGTCAAGGTAAATGTATACGGCGGGCTCGTCAACGTCGCGACCACGCCCGCGCCATTCAATAGCTGCACGCTCGCGATTGTGCCATCGGTGTCAGCCGCGGTTGCCGTCAGCGTGATCGTCGCGGGTGCCGCGAAGCTCGCGTTGTTGGTTGGGCTCGTCAGCGTCACGCTCGGCGGCTGATTCGGGTTGACTGTCACGTTCACGCTGCCCGACGTGGTGGCTGCGTTCGTGTTGTCGATTGCGCGCGCAGTCAGCGCATAACTGCCCGCTGCCACGTTGGTCCAGTTGAAGCTGAACGGAGATGTTCCCGGCAGTGTCGCGATCGGGCTGCCGTTCGCGAAGAGCTGGATTTGCGTGACCGTGCCGTCCGTGTCGCCTGCGGTGCCGGTGATAGTGATATTCGCCGGCGCAGCATAGACCGACTGCGCGGCCGGCGCCGTGAGGTTGACACTCGGCGGCAGGTTCGTGCTGACCGTCACCGTGGCGGCGCTTGAAGTCGTTTGCGCGCCGAGATTGTCGGTCGCGCGCGCGGTGAAGCTGTAGTTGCCCGCAGCGAGATTATTGACCGTGAAGGTAAATAGGTTCGGTGCATTGATCGTGGCAATCAAAGTTGCCCCCTGGAAGAATTCCACCTTGGCGACGCGAGCCACCGGGATCGGCGGCGTTCGCATTGAGAGTGATGTTCGCATTAGGCAAAAGGCAAGACCCCTTTTTGCTTTTTTGTGGAACAAAGGCGCTGCGGCTAAACGAAGAACGCCCGCGGACAGCGGGCGTCGGGGAGGTCCTTCACCGAATTTTAAGTTACTCCGACCCGGATTGTTTCTTCTCGTGGCGGCTAAAAGTGCAACGCCTACGAAAGCGGGCGTTGGGGAAGCGCTTCAAGAATTTAAGTTACTCTGACCCGGATTCCTCCGTTGTAGTGGGTGTTTGTTTCCTTGTCGATGAGCCAATTAAGCGCGCTGGCGGAACGCGTAGATGTTCCAGATGCAACACAGCACGACTAATAGTAGATGAACGCTGCCGAGCGGAACGCTTCTTTCTGGAAGGGCGTGATTCGCAGAAGCAAAAAACAACGACGCTCCGACAACCGCGCATTGGGCGACCAGCACCCACGAAAAGCTCGGTTTCAATGCTTGGGCGCACAAGGCTATGCCAAGAAAGAGCATCCACGGAAAAAACGTGTAAGAGAGATTGTCCGGCCGCCACGACCATGCAAGGTGCGCATTCGCACGAAGAGAAGTCCAGACCATAGCGAGCGAAAACAAAAACAGCAGCGCGTAAACCACCACGGCTGCGATCTTCATGAGCGCGTTCGCGCTAATCGCCGTCATTGGGATAGCTCCCAAAGTAGGACCATGGCGCATTTCCACCATAGCAAAACTTGCCGACGCCGCAGCTTTCAAAGCATGAGTTGTGATAGGCGTCTATACACGATTTCTTCGTGCAGCCGCCGCACTGACCCGTCTTGCAAGAAGGGTTATTGCGCGCGGTTTGATCAGACTTCACCAGGCAATTGCGGATGCAGTTAAGTTGCGAGTTGCTCACTCCGCATACGCCAACAATGAAGTTCACGATCGGACTGTTGCCGCGGCAAACGCCCGCGGCAAACGCGTGATACTTGCAGCCGTTCTTGCGTGCTACGTCGTCGTAGTAACTGCAGCTCGAGTAATCTGGCTGTGTGGGGTCTATGCGGCCCCGCGATCCCATCAGTCCCCGGGGATCGATCTCGCTGAGCGGGTTGTTGGTGTAGGCATACGTATTGATCCCGCCCTGCAACCCAATCGGATCACTCTCAACATATCTGCCTATCGAGGGGTCGTAGTCCCTCATGTAGTTGTAGTGCGTATTTGTTTCGCGGTCGAAATACTGGCCGGGAAACCGCAGGTTGAACACAAACTTGTTCGTGTCTCCATCCGGGTCTTCATTCGCGGCATTCGCCCCGAACGGATCGGTGTTGTCCCATTTCCAGACTGGCGTCGCCGCTTCGTTCGTGATCGCGCGTGGGGTATTCAATTGATCCGTGTAGATGTAGTAAACCGCCGCCGCGGTAACCCCCGTCACCGTGACGTTGGCCGCAGCCGAAGTCGTGATGGCGCCATTGTTATCGGTTGCTTTGGCGGTAAACGTGTAACTCCCCGCCGTGACATTGGTCAAGTTAAATGTATACGGCGGGCTCGTCAACGTCGCGACCACGCCCGCGCCGAAAAAAAGCGCCGCGGGAAAAATCTCCTCGCGGCGCGCATCTTTACCCTCATGCCCTGGCGATTAACGCCAAGCACGAACTCGGTGACGACTATAACGCTTTGTTCGCCCTGCAGTCGTAGCCGTACGTTTGCGCGGGTCCAAGGACGCCCTTTTCGTCCTGGGTACGGTAATTGAATTCGAACTTGGCTGCGTTGAGCGTCACTTTTTCAACAATCTTGTCCGGCAGGACGTCCGTCTGCTGAATAGAATCGATCAGCACGTCGGAGATAGTGACCACAAAGTATTCGTTGTCCGTATTTCCGCCGGCCTTACGGAACGTAATAACGCCCGTCTTAAAGTGCTGTCCCGTCGTGACCGCATGGATAAGCGCGGGAGTCGACTTGTCGACCGTCTTTTGCACCGTGATGTCGCCGCAGGTGACCCTGCCGGCGCCGCCCCCGCCGAACCTGGACGCGCCGCTGTTGCGGAAAAGCTGACTGTAGAAAAGGATTTCGATCTCGTCTTTGTGCTTAGCGTCTTGTGATTCACCTTTGACGTCGTCGAGCTTCAGAAAAATGTCGCTGGCGGCCACCGCGGCGCCGCTGGATACTGCGCCTGCTGCGGCCAGCGCCCCCGCAAGCAGCGGACGTCCGATGAGCGAAGCGACTCCAGGTTTGGGTTTAGACATGTCGTCTCCTTTTCTTGCGAAAATTGACTTGCTGCACGAGAGTGTAGCCCAGAGGACTTGGCAGGTGCAAGGCCGGGAATCATCGCCGCTCGCGCACCGCGTTGCGATGTCTGTATAGTCGGGTTGCTGTTTTTCCCTCACCATCGGCGCCATTTTTCGCCCCATGACTGCCTACGACGAATTCCTCTACCCGGGCCACCCGTACGCGCAAACCCATCCGGATCGCCTCGCCACGATCGCGACGCTTTTCGGCATGACGCCGGCGCCGATCGAACGCTGCCGCGTTCTTGAAATCGCGTGCGGTGATGGCGCGAACCTGATCCCGATGGCGTACGGGCTGCCCGCGGCCGAATTCGTGGGCTTCGATCTCGCGCCGCGGCCGATCGAAAGCGCGAAAGAGATGGCTGCGCGGCTCGGCTTAAGCAATGTCTCGTTGTCTCGACTCGACCTCACTGAATTTCGGGCGGACACCAGCCGCTTCGACTACATCGTCGCCCACGGACTCTACTCCTGGATCCCCGCCGCCGCACGCGATCGCCTGTTATCACTGATTGCGTCCGTTCTCGCGCCCGCTGGCGTCGCGCTAGTCAGCTACAACACCTACCCGGGATGCTATCTGCGACGCATGGTGTGGGAAATGTTGCGCTTTCACACCGATCACCTGGAGGACCCGCAATCGCGCATCGCCGAGGCGCGGGCGGTCGCACAACTGGTGGCGGGAGGCCACCGTGTACCGGAGGGACACGACGCACTGTTGCAAGCCGAGCTGGAACGCTTAATGCGGCGCGATCCGGCATTTATCTTTCACGATGATCTCGCCGAAATCAACGAGCCCCTGTACTTTCACGAGTTCGTCGAGCGGGCCCGCGAGCACCGCTTGCAGTTTCTGGGAGAGGCCGAACTGGCGGCGATGAGCTACGGCGGGCTCACGCAGGAAACAAGACGCGTACTCGACCATCTCGATTTTCTGACGCGCGAGCAGTATCTTGATTTCATCAGGAACCGCCGCTTCAGGCATTCGTTACTGTGCCATGCCGACGTAGGACTCGACCGCGAAATCAACCCGGCAATACTTGACCGGCTTGTGCTGACCGCCGGCTCCACCGTGCGCGTAAAGGATGACGGGACAGAGAACGCTGAAGCGCCGTGCCACGATGACAAGAAATCCACCGCGGCCACGCGCGGCGACGAAGCGCTGTTGCAGGCGATTCTCGACGCGCTCGTCGAGGCGTCGCCGCGCCGGCTGACGCTCGACGCGTTGCGCGCACGCGTGGCGGCACGGCCTGACGCCACCGGCTGGATAGAGCGCGGTCCGGAATTCTTTCGCAAACTCGTATTGGCCGCTGCGCGCATAGGCGCAATAGAACTTCACGTACATGCGCCCGGACTCGCAACCGAGCCCGGGGAGAAACCGGCGGCCAGTCTGCTCGCGCGGCTGCAAATTGAGACGGGCAGCATCGTAACCAGCCTGTGCCACGACTCAGTGAAGGTAGACAACGAGATCGCCCGCAGGCTGCTGTTGTTGCTCGACGGTACGCGCAGCCGCGCCGAACTTGCCGGCGAACTCGGCGATCTGCTTCCAGCGGACGCGCACGCCCGCGGCGAAGCGCTCGCCGCTCACTTGAGCATGCTGGCGAAGCTCGCACTGCTGGTGGCGTGATGCGGCGCCGGCGGGAAATGCACCGGGCCTACGGTTCCTCTTCCGGTGTCGCCGCGCGGAGCGCGGAGCGAACGCAGCCGCGGTGAGTTTGTTCCGCGGCGTGCCGGCAAGCCGCCGCACCGTCCTCGTCCAGCGCAATGCTCTGACACGCCCGCAAGTTGCTCGCCTGAGCCGCAGCGCATAGGGATGGCTCGCGTGGATCGCTGGCGGCTAGCCGTTCGCGCACCGACTCGAGCTCGGCTGCCGCATCCGCGCCTTGAGACGGATCTGCGCGAGGCGCTTGCGGCACGTCATCGGCCACGCCGATCCCGGCTGCGCCCAGGAACACGCGTTGCCGGACATTGAGCAACAGGTGCATAAAGTCCACGCCCTCGTCGTCGATGCGCTCGATGCGGTAGCGGCCGTCGATGACGTCGCCCACGCGCACCACATCCAGGCGGCCATCGGTGACGAGAAACGCCGTCCGCTGATCGCCCGCCACCCACTGTCCGATGAAAACAAAGGGTAGCTTGTCAGGCTGCCTATTCGTTTGGCCGTCGCCACGCACCGGTAACTGTGCGGAAATTTGGGGACCTACGATCTGGGCCGGCGCGTTAGAACTCCATAACGAAACCCAGGCAGTGGCGCCGGGAATCACCGCGAGCGCCAACGCCAAACGATAAATCCGCGCGCCGGTCATGGCCTTCAAGATTGCAGTGCGGCTAATTCAGCGTAAGTCCGATCGCCTTGCCCAGCCGATCGCACCACTCGCGCCGACCTTGTTGAGCACCACGCCGTTCTGGCCCGTGTATTTCGGAAATGTCGCGCCGAGGTTGCGTGCGGCGAAATCGGAATCGCCGCCCGCCGTGAAAGGCGTCACCACGAGTATCGGTTTATTCGGATATTGCGCGTGGGCGTCCGCGGCGGGTCCCGCCAGAATCAGCGCGCCCGCCAACACATTAAGAACGTACCCACGTGGGCTGCGAGCCATCGTTTGAAGTCCTCGGTAATCGATTTACGCCGCGTCCGCATCGATGGCGAACGGTAGTGACGCAACAACGATAGCCCAGTTACGGGTCGGCCGCCAGCCCGGGTCGAGCCGGCAATCTCCTATACCGCGACGACCTCGATATCCGGCTCGATCGACTTCACCAGGTTTTCGATGCCGGCCAGCGTGCCCGACATCGAACTCGGGCAGCTGCCGCACGCGCCCTGGTAATGCACCGTGAGCGTGTTGCCTTCGAGGCCGACCACGTAAAGATCGCCGCCGTCGCCCTGCAGGTAGGGGCGTATCTGCTCGTCGAGCAGTTCGTTGATCTGGTCGAGCCGCTGCTGGTCCTCGGCGGCTCAGGTCGGCCGCATCGCGGCTGCGCCGCCGCGGCTGCCGTCGGCCGATTGCTCGTCCGCCGCCGGCGCCGCGCGTATCGGCTCGGCGAGCTTGCGCAGCAGTTCGTGCCAGTCGGCGCCGCCGTCCTGCGTGACCGTGATCCAGTGATCGACGTAGAACACGTTGGTCACGTGCTCGATGTCGAACAGCGCCGCGGCGAGCGGATCGTCCTGCGCCTGCTCGGCGTTGTCGTACGAACGCGCGATGCCCCAGGTCAGCGGCTCCTTGAGGATGAACTTCATCGCGTTCGGATTCGGCGTGTCTTCGATTTCGGCTATTTTCGGCATGGTGCGGTCTCAGGCGTCGCCGATCGGCGCATGCATCGGATCGTCGTCGGCTTCGGTCGAGGTGCTGGCGACGGAATTGAAGCGCGGCGTGCAGCGTGTGCCACGGCAGGATCGCGCACTTGACGCGCGTCGGCAGGTCGCGCACGCCGGCGAACACCGTGAGCCGCCCGAGATGATGCGGCTGCGTTCGCGCAGTCGAGCTTGCCGGTCGCCATGTCGCGGAATTCGTGGATCAGCGTTTCCGCTTCCGCGCGCGTCTTGCCTTTGACCGTCGTCGTCATCATCGACGCCGACGCCTTGCAGATCGCGCACGACTCGCCTTGAAATGCGATGGCGTCGACGCGCTCGCCGTCGAGCTTCAGCGTCAGCGTGAGATGATCGCCGCACAGCGGGTTGTGGCCTTCGGCCTGGTGGCTCGCATCCGCCAGCGCGCCGTAGTTGCGCGGCTTCCGGTTGTGATCGAGGATGACTTCCTGATAGAGCGCTTTCGGATCGGCCGCGTTCGGACGCGTGGACCTGGAATCGTCATTACGCAAACACCTTCTGCACGTTGCGGATGCCGGCGACCAGCGCGTCGACTTCCGCCATGCGTGTTGTAGAACGCGAACGATGCGCGCGAGGTCGCCGGCACCTTGAAGCGCTGCATCACCGGCTGCGCGCAGTGGTGGCCGGTGCGCACCGCAATGCCGTCCTGGTTGAGCAGCGTGCCGACGTCGTGCGGATGCACGCCGTCGACGACGAACGACAGCACCGCGGCCTTTTTCTCGGCGGTGCCGATGATGCGCACGCCCGGCATGCCGTTGACCTGCTCGGTCGCGTAATCGAGCAGATCGAGCTCGTGCGCGGCGATCGCGTCCATGCCGATCGCCGACAGGTAGTCGACCGCCGCGCCGAGGCCGATCGCCGCCGCGATCGGCGGCGTGCCGGCCTCGAATTTGTGCGGAATCGCGTTGTAGGTGGTCTTCTCGAACGTCACCGACAGGATCATGTCGCCGCCGCCCTTGAACGGCTGCATGCGCTCGAGCAGCGCGGCCTTGCCGTAGAGGATGCCGATGCCGGTCGGGCCGCACAGCTTGTGGCCGGAGAACGCGTAGAAATCGCAATCGAGGTCCTGCACGTCGACGTTCATGTGCGGCGCCGCCTGCGCGCCGTCGACCAGCACCGGCACGCCGCGCGCGTGCGCGAACGCGATCATCTGCTTGACCGGATTGATGGTGCCGAGCGCGTTCGAGACGTGCGTCACGCCGACGAACTTGGTGCGCTCGTTGAAGAGCTTCTCGTATTCGTCGACCAGCAGTTCGCCGGCGTCGTTGATCGGCACCACGCGGATTTTCGCGCCCTTCTCTTCGGCCAGCATCTGCCACGGCACGATGTTCGAATGGTGCTCGAGCGTGGTCAGGATGATTTCGTCGCCGGCGCCGATGAACTTGCGGCCGTAGCCGTGCATCACCAGGTTGATCGCACTCGGTGGTGCCGCTGGTGAATATCACTTCGCGCTCTTCGCGCGCGTTGATGAAGCGCGCGAGCTTGCGCCGCGCTTCTTCGTATTCGGCGGTCGCGGTCTCGGACAGGTAGTGCACGCCGCGATGGATGTTGGCGTGCTGCGCTCGTCTGGTAGCGCACCAGGCGGTCGATCACCGGCTGCGGCATCTGGCTGGAGGCCGCGTTGTCGAGATAGACCAGCGGCTTGCCGCCGACCTTGAGCTTCAGGATCGGAAAATCGGCGCGGATGCGCTCGACGTCGAACGCGGATCGCCGAACGGGCGTTTGAGTGCTGTCGGATGTGGCGTTCATGCTGGCGGCTGGTTTGCGCGAGCACGGTCTGCTTCAAGCGCGTGTTCGAGCGAGGCGACGGGAATGCGGTCGATGATCTCGGCGCCGAACGCATAGGTCAGCAGGTTGCGCGCCGCGGCATCGGACAGGCCGCGGCTCTTCAGATAGAACACTTCATCGGCATCGAGCTGGCCGACGGTGGCGCCGTGCGCGCATTTCACGTCGTCGGCGAAGATTTCGAGCTGCGGCTTGGTGTCGACGCGCGCCTTGCCGGACAGCAGCAGGTTGCGGCTCGATTGCGACGAATCGGTGAGCTGCGCGCCCGCGCCGCACCATGATCTTGCCGTTGAACACCGCGTGCGCGGCGCCGCCGACGATGCATTTGTGCAGCTGGCGGCTCACGCCGTGCGGCTTGGCATGATCGATGCATGGTATGCGTGTCGGCGAGCTGCGCGCCGCCGATCAGCGCCAGTCCGTCGATCGCGCATTCGGCGCCTTCGGCCGCCTGCAGCACGTTCGAGGTTGTAGCGCGACATGCGCGCGCCGAACGCGACGCTGCACCGACTGGTAGCGGCTCGCGTGCGCGAGCGACACCGCGCAGTGCGCGATATGGAACGCCTGCGCGCCTTCGCGCTGCACGCGCACGTGGGGGACGCTGCGCATTGTCGGCGAGCGCGAATCTCGGTCACCGCATTGGTGAAATAAGCCTCGTCCGTGCAGCGCCACGAAGTCCTCGACCACGGTCACCGCGCTGCCGGCTCCGCGACCACCAGGCAGCGCGGATAGCTCGCCGCCTCTTGCTGCGTCGCGACGAACAGCAGATGCATCGGCGCCGCGACCGCGACGTTCGCGCGGCACCACGATCAGCGCGCCGTCGTGCAGAAATGCGGTATTGAGCGCGGCGAACGCATTGTGCGTCGAACGCCGCGTGCCGGCCGAGATGCGGTCTGCGATCGCCGCGCCGTGCCGGGTCAACGCCGCGCAGCGACGATATTCCGACCGCGACACCGGCGTCGTTGAACGACAGCTGCGGCGCGTAGACGCCGTCGACGAACACCAGCCGCGCCGCCGCTTCGGGCAGCGCGAAGCGTGCAATGTCGGCCGCGCCGAGCCGTGCCGCGCGCGCGCGCCGGCTGGAACGGAATCTTCGTCAGCGGCGATATGTCGGTGAAGCGCCAGTCCTCGTCGCGCGTGGTCGGCACCGTCAGCGCGCCGACGCGCTCGACCGCGTGCGCGCGCAGGTCGTTCGAGCCACGCCGACGGACTCGCCGGCATCGCGGCCGCCCCGCGAGCAGGCCCTCGAGATAGCTGTTGGTCGACCGCTGCGTTCATGCCGCCGCACCCGCCGCTGGCCTTGCATTCGGCGCTCACCCAGTCGTAGCCGCGCGCTTCGAGTTCGAGCGCCAGCTCCTTGCCGCCGGTCTTGATGATGCGGCCGGCCTCCATCACGTGCACGTAGTCGGGCACGATGTAGTTGAGCAGGCGCTGGTAGTGCGTGACCAGCACGATCGCGTTGTCCTTGTTGCGCGAGCTGGTTGACGCCGCCGGCGACGATGCGCAGCGCGTCGATGTCGAGTCCGGAATCGGTTTCGTCGAGGATCGCCAGGCTCGGCTCGAGCAGCGCCATCTGCAGGATCTCGTTGCGCTTCTTCTCGCCGCCGGAAAAACCCTCGTTGACGCTGCGGTCGAGAAAATCCGGATTCATTTCCAGCAGCTTCATTTTCTCGCGCACGAAATCGTCGAATTCGAGCGGATCGAGTTCGTCCTTGCCGCGCTGCGGCCTGCACCGTGTTGTAGGCCAGCCGCAGAAACTGGCTGTTGGCCACACCCGGTATTTCGATCGGATACTGGAAACCGAGGAACACGCCGGCGCGCGCGCGCGCTTCCGGCGCCAGTTCGAGCAGATTCCTGCCTTCGAACAGCACCTTGCCGCCGGTGACTTCGTAGGCCGGATGGCCGGCCAGCACCTTGGCGAAGGTGCTCTTGCCCGAGCCGTTCGGCCCCATGATCGCGTGCACTTCGCCGCTCTTCACCGTGAGGTCGATGCCCTTGAGAATTTCGATGCCGTTGACGGTCGCGCGCAGCCCGCGCACCTCGAGCAGGGTCTTGCTGTCCTGGTAAATCATCCGACACTTCCTTCGAGCTTGAGGCCGAGCAGCTTGGTCGCCTCGACCGCGAACTCCATCGGCAATTGTTGAAACACGTCCTTGCAGAACCCGTTGATGATCATCGACACCGCTTCTTCGGCGCCGATGCCGCGCTGCGCGAAATAGAACAACTGGTCTTCGCCGATCTTCGAGGTCGACGCTTCGTGCTCGACTTTGGCGCTCGGATTGCTCACCTCGATGTAGGGAAAGGTGTTGGCGCCGCAGCTGGTCGCCGATCAGCATCGAATCGCACTGCGAGTAGTTGCGCGCGCCGGCCGCGGTCGGCGCGATCCTGCACCAGCCCGCGATAGCTGTTGTTCGAGTGCCCGGCCGAAATGCCCTTGCTGACGATCGTGCTGCGCGTGTTCTTGCCGAGATGGATCATCTTGGTGCCGGTGTCGGCCTGCTGGTAATGGTTGGTCAGCGCGACCGAGTAGAATTCGCCGACCGAGTTGTCGCCGCGCAGCACGCAGCTCGGATATTTCCAGGTGATCGCCGAGCCGGTCTCGACCTGCGTCCACGAAATGCGCGAATTGACGCCCTTGCACAGGCCGCGCTTGGTGACGAAATTGTAAATGCCGCCCACGCCGTTTTCGTCGCCCGCGTACCAGTTCTGCACCGTCGAGTACTTGATCTCGGCGTTGTCGAGCGCGACCAGTTCGACCACCGCCGCGTGCAGCTGGTTGGTGTCGAACTTGGGCGCGGTGCAGCCTTCGAGGTAGGACACCGACGCGCCTTCCTCGGCGACGATCAGCGTGCGCTCGAACTGGCCCGACTCCTCGGTGTTGATGCGGAAATAGGTCGACAGGTCCATCGGGCATTTGACGCCCTTGGGGATGAAGCAGAACGAGCCGTCGGTGAACACCGCCGAATTGAGCGCGGCATAGAAGTTGTCGCCGACCGGCACCACGCTGCCCAGATACTGCTGCACCAGCTCGGGATGCTCGTGCACCGCCTCCGAGATCGAGCAGAAGATGATGCCGACTTCGGCGAGCTTCGCCTTGTAGGTGGTGGCCACCGACACGCTGTCGAAAATCACGTCGACCGCGACGCCGGCGAGCTTCGCGCGCTCGTTCATCGGCACGCCGAGCTTCTCGAACGTGCGCAGCAGCTCCGGATCGACTTCGTCCATGCTGTCCAGTTTCTTCTTCGGCTTCGGCGCGGAGTAATAGCTGATCGCCTGGAAATCGATCTTCGGATAATTGCACGTTCGGCCACTGCGGCTCTTCCATCGTCAGCCAGTGCGCGGTAGGCCTTCAGCCGGAACTCGAGCAGCCACTCGGGCTCGTTCTTCTTGCCCGAGATCAGCCGGATGGTGTCTTCGCTCAACCCTTTCGGCGCGACATCGGACTCGATGTCGGTGACGAAGCCGTGCTTGTAGGGCTGGTTGACCAGATTTTGCAGTACTGTGCTCATTGCGATTTAACCAACCTGATTCGTTGAGCCGCTAAGACCGCCAAGGAAACCCGCTTTCCATGCAAATGCCGTTTCTGATTTTCCTTGCCGGCTTGGCGTCTTGGTGGCGGCGAATTACGCTTTTCCTTGACGCTGAAGCTCTCGCCGCAGCCGCACGTGGCGTCGACATTGGGATTGTCGAACTTGAAGATCTGCTTCAAGCCTTCCTTGACGAAATCGAGCCGCGAGCCGTCGAGAACGCTGCAGGCTGTCGGCGTCGACGACCACTTTCGCGTCGTGCGCCTCGAACACGTGGTCACCGTCGCGCACTTCGTCCGCGTAGTCGAACGTGTACGCAAAACCCGAGCAGCCGACTTTCTTGATGCCGACGCGCAGGCCGAGGCCCTTGCCGCGCTTGGCGAGTTGCGCTCGGATTTGTTTTGCCGCATTTTCAGTCAATGTAATCGTCATCGCTGTTCACCGTTTCCGTTCACCGTTACTCTCAGTACCGTCATTAGACCGCAATCGCCGTCAGGCGCTTCAGCCGCGTCAACACGCCGCTGCCAGCGCGCGCAGAAAATCCGTCGACCTCGGCGGGCGTGTTGGCCTGCACCGAGACTCACGCGCACCGCGCCGCGCGCGAGTTCCGGCGCCACACCCATCGCCAGCAGCGTCGCGCTCGGTTCGGTGCTGGTGCTCGAACACGCCGCGCCGCTCGCGACCGCGAATCCCGCCTTGTCGAGTTCGATCACCAGCGTTTCGCCGTCGATGCCGGGAAACGCAAAGTAGCTCGTGTTCGGAATGCGCGCCGCGCCGCGCCGAAAATCACGCGCGCCCATGCCGCGCAGCCCCGCTCGAGTTGATCGCGCATGCGCGCCAAGCGCGGCGCCAGATCGCGCACGCGCGTGCCGGCAAGTTCGCAGGCCGCGCCGAAACCGACGATGCCCGGCACGTTTTCGGTGCCGGAACGCATGCCCTGCTCGTGGCCGCCGCCGCTGATCAGCGGTTTCAACTCGATGCGCTTGTCGAGCACCAGCGCACCGACGCCTTTCGGCCCGTAAATCTTGTGCGCCGACAGCGTCATCGCATGCACGTTGAGCGCGTCGAAATCGACATCGATCTTGCCCAGCGCCTGCACCGCGTCGGTATGCATCCAGGCGCGCGCGCGCGCGCGCCTGTTCCGCCATCGCGGCGACGTCCTGGATCACGCCGGTTTCGTTGTTGGCCAGCATCACCGATACGATGCCGGTCGGCTCTCGCAGGGCCTGCGCGACATCCGCAAGATCGATGCGCCCATCGCCGTCGACCGCGAGCTTGCGCAGCTTTCCAGCCGTCGCGCGCGAGTTCCTGCGCCGGCTTCGCCACGCACGGATGCTCGATTGCGCTGACCGCGATCTGGCTCGGCTTCAACATGCCCGCCGCGCCTTTGATGAAAGCGTTGTTCGCTTCGGTGCCGCCGCTCGTGAACACCACCTGCGCCGGCTGCACACCCACGAGCGCGGCGACCTGCTCGCGCGCCTGGTTCACCGCCTTGCGCGCCAGCGTGCCGAATTCGTGCCGGCTCGACGCATTGCCGTACTGCTCGCGCAGATACGGCAGCATCGCCGCCAGCACGCGCTCGTCGAGCGGCGTGGTCGCGTTGTGGTCGAAATAGACGTGCGTCATGGCACGTCGAAATCAGGCGGCAGCCGGCGTGCGTTCGCGCTTGGCCACGCTTTCGCGCATGTCGTGCACCTGCGCGACGCCGCTCTGCTTGGCTTTCTGCTCGTCGACCAGTTGCTTCAGCGTGACGGCGCCGCAGGTAGTCGAAGATGTGCTGGTTCAGATTGGCCCACAGGTCGTGCGTGATGCATTTCTGGTCGTCGTGGCAGTTTTCCTTGCCGCCGCACTGCGTCGCGTCGATCGGTTCGTCGACCGCGAGGATGATGTCGGCGACCGACATCGCGCGCCATGTCCTGCGCCAGGCAATAACCGCCGCCCGGGACCGCGCACGCTGTCGACCAGGCCGCTGCGGCGCAGTTTGCCGAACAGTTGCTCGAGATACGACAGCGAAATCTTCTGGCGCTCGCTGATTTCCGCCAGCGTCACCGGGCCGCCGCCATGACGCATCGCCAGATCGACCATCGCCGTCACCGCAAACCGTCCTTTAGTTGTCAGTCTCATAGTAGACCTCTCATTAGTAATCAGCTAGCTTGACGTGAATAACCAATACTCGATCGAATTTAGTCAACTATACAATACCCGATGGTAATTTAGTCAACAATCTTATTCAGGTAATTCGCATCAAATTGGTCGCGCTTGCCGACCTTCGCCGCAGTCCACACCCAGCTGCTTCAGCTGCTCCAGAATTTCGTCGATCCGCTGGTCGGTGCTGACGCTGTGATCGATCAGTTCGTGGATCGCTCGCGCCACCGGGATCGTTCATGTCGCTGCCGACCGCATAGGCGGAAAAGCCGGCTTTCTCGCCCTCTTGCCTTTTCCACGATGCGCGCCGGAATGCCGATCGCAGTCGCGCCCGGCGGCACATTCTTGACCACCACCGCGTTGGAACCGACGCTGCGCGCCGTCGCCGACCGTGATCGGCCCGAGTATTTTCGCGCCGGCGCCGATCACCACGCCGTTGCCGAGCGTCGGATGACGCTTGCCCTTGTTCCACGACGTGCCGCCCAGCGTGACGCCGTGATACAGCGTGCAGTCGTCGCCGATCTCGGCGGTTTCGCCGATCACGACACCCATGCCGTGGTCGATGAAAAAGCGCCGGCCGATCTGCGCGCCGGGATGGATTTCGATGCCGGTCAGCCAGCGGCCGATGTGCGACACGAAGCGCGCCAGCCAGCGCAGTCGCGCGCCCCACAGCCAGTGCGCGAGCCGGTGCACCAGCAGCGCGTGGAAACCCGGGATAGCAGGTGATCACCTCCCACGCGTTGCGGGCAGCCGGATCGCGCTCGAATACGACCGCTATCTCTTCCTTGAGTCGGGAAAACATGATTGATTTTTAAGAGAATAGGCGCGCAGAATACATTGCCCCACTAAATTCAGTCAACTATTGACGGCGCGACATGGCATGGAGGTGTCGCGAAACCGCCTGCTACCTATATGCGCCGCTTACACGATCGAGTCTTCAGAGAACCCGCGCAGGATATTGACTTCTTCGGCTTCGAGCCGCGCGCGCGCAAGCAGCCGCCGCAACCGCGGCAACAGCCGCTTCGGGTTGGCCGGATCGAGAAAACCGGTCGCGCGCCATGGTCTGCTCGAAGTGCCGGTAGAGCTGCTCGACCTGCTCCAGCGTGGCCGGCTCGAATTCGGGCGCGTGCGGCACGCTGCCGTCGGCCGCAGGCCATGCGCAGTTCATACGCAAAAATCTGCACCGCGGCGGCGAGATTGAGCGACGCGTACTCGGGATTGGCCGGAATGTAGGCCCACAGCTGGCACAGGCTCGCCTCTTCGCTGCTCAAGCCCGACGTCTCGTTGCCGAACACCAGCGCCACCGGATGCGTCCACGCCGCGCTCAGCCATCGCGCCGGCGGCCTCGCGCGCACTCATCAGCTTCATGCCGCAATTCGCGCTGCCGCGATGACGTTGCGACCGCCAGCACGCAGCCGTCGAGCGCCGCCGCGAGACTGTCGCAAACTCGCGCGTCGCTGCAGCACGTCGAGCGCGCCGGACGCGCGCGCATCGGCGTCCGGATGCGGAAACTGGCGCGGATTGACCAGATACAAGCGCGCTCAGCCCCATGGTCTTCATCGCGCGCGCCGCCGCGCCGATATTGCCCGGATGACTGGTCTGCGTCAGCACGATGCGAATATTTTTGAGCGGATCGCCGTGAATTATTCACTTACAATACGCGCCCATGAAAAATGCCATGATAGGCGTAACAGCCTCCGCAGCGGCGAAGCGAATCTCCGCCCGCATCTCGCATCCGCCGTCTGCCGCGAGCCGCTGTGCCTGCCATCATGCATCCCATGCTCAACACCGCGGTCAAGGCCGCGCGCCGCGCCGGCAGCATCATCAACCGCGCCTCGCAGCAATCTCGACATCCTGTCGGTGACGCAAAAAGCCATCAATGATTTCGTGTCGGAAGTCGATCGCGAAGCCGAACAGGCGATCATCCAAGATGCTGCTCGACGCCTATCCGGCGCATTCGATTCTAGCAGAGGAAAGCGGCGCCGCCGGCAAGTCGGAATTCCAGTGGATCATCGACCCGCTCGACGGCACCACCAATTTTCTGCACGGCTTTCCGCAGTACGCGGTGTCGATCGCGCTCTCGCACAAGGGCGTGCTCACGCAGGCGGTGATCTACGATCCGGTGCGCAACGATCTGTTCACCGCCACGCGCGGCCGCGGCGCCTATCTCAACGACCATCGCATCCGCGTCAGCAAGCGCATCAAGCTGCAGCAAAGCCTGATCGGCACCGGCTTCCCGTTCCGCGAATTCGCGCATATCGATACCTACCTCGCGATGTTCCGCGATCTGACGCAAAAGACCAGCGGGACTGCGCCGCGCCGGCGCCGCAACGCTCGATCTCGCCTACGTCGCCGCCGGACGCCTCGACGGCTTCTGGGAATTCGGCCTGAGTCCGTGGGACATGGCGGCCGGCAGCCTGCTCATCACCGAAGCCGGCGGACTGGTCGGCGATCTCGAAGGCAACAGCGGCTATCTCGAATCGGGCAACATCGTCGCCGCCAACCCGAAGATTTTCTCGCAACTCATACAGGCGCTCGCGCCGCACCTCACCCGGCGCTGAAAACCCGGAAACTAATAGCCCGCGGCAGCGCCTGCCAGCGCGCCGCTGCAAAACATTCTACGGATCGGAACTTTCGCGTGATCACCACCACCAACCTCACCATGCAGTTCGGGGCCAAGCCCCTGTTCGAAAACGTCTCGGTCAAGTTCGGCGAGGGCAACCGCTACGGCCTGATCGGCGCCAACGGCTGCGGCAAGTCCACGTTCATGAAGATCCTCGGCGGCGATCTCGAGCCGAGCGCCGGGTCGGTCGCGATCGACAAGGCGAGCGCGTGGGCAAGCTGCGCCAGGACCAGTTCGCCTTCGAGGACAAGCGGGTGCTCGACGTGGTGCTGATGGGCCACGCCGAGATGTGGCAGGCGATGCAGGAGCGCGACGCGATCTACGCCAATCCGGACGCGAGCGAAGACGACTACATGCACGCCGCCGAACTGGAGCAGAGTACGCGGAGTATCGGCGGCTACACCGCCGAGGCGCGCGCCGGCGAACTGCTGTCGGGCCTCGGCGTGCCGATCGAGCAGCACGACGGCCCGATGAGCGCGGTGGCGCCGGGCTGGAAGCTGCGCGTGCTGCTGGCGCAGGCGCTGTTCGGCGACCCGGACATCCTGCTGCTCGACGAGCCGACCAACAACCTCGACATCAACACCATCCGCTGGCTCGAAGACGTGTTGAACGCGCGCACGAGCACCATGGTCATCATTTCGCACGACCGGCACTTCCTGTCCGCGTGTGCACGCACATGGCCGACGTCGACTACGGCGAGATCCGCGTCTATCCGGGCAACTACGACGACTACATGGACGCCTCGACGCAGGCGCGCGAGGGCTGCTGACGGCCAACGCCAAGGCCAAGGACCGCATCGCCGACCTGCAGGAGTTCGTGCGCCGCTTTCGCGCCAACAAGTCGAAGGCGCGCCAGGCGACCTCGCGCATGAAGCTGATCGAGAAGATCAAGGTCGAGGACGTCAAGCCCTCCAGCCGCCAGTATCCGTACATCCGCTTCGAGATCGACGACCGCGACAAACTGCACCGCTTCGCGGTCGAGGTGCAGAAGCTCGCCAAGGGCTACGACAAGCCGCTGTTCAGCAACTTCAACATTCGCATCGAGGCCGGCGAGAAGATCGCCATCATCGGCCCCAACGGCATCGGCAAGACCACGCTGCTGCGCTGCCTCGCCGGCGAACTTGGCACCCGACACCGGCACCGTAAGTGGGCGGAGAAGGCGCGCCCGGCTATTGCGCGCAGGACCACGCCGCGGAATTCACCGACGACGAAACGCTGGCCGAATGGCTGGGCACGTGGCAAGGACCCACCGACAGCGACCAGATCGTGCGCGCCACGCTCGGCCAGCTGCTGTTCTCGGGCGACGACGCGAAGAAATCTGACCCGGGTGATCTCCGGCGGCGAGGAGCAGCGCATGATGTTCGGCAAGCTGATGCTGCAGATGCCCAACGTGCTGCTGCTGGACGAGCCGACCAACCACCTCGACATGGAATCCATCGAGTCGCTCAACACCGCGCTCGACAAGTACACGGGCACGCTGATCTTCGTCTCGCACGACCGCGAGTTCGTGTCCTCGCTCGCCACGCGCATCATCGAGATGACCGCCGCGGGCATCAACATCTTCGCCGGCAACTACGAGGATTACCTGGCCGCGCAAAGCCTCGCCGCGTAACCCGCGCGGGGACCACCGCCATACCTGCCCCATTCCCGCAATTACGGATTGCGGCCAGCTGGCGCCCCCCTGCGTACCCGTGGCGCCAAGGCATGCTCGCCCCGGACGCGCCAAGGCAACCCCGCCGACCTTGACTTTAATCTTGGCCCGACGGGATAATCAGTCGGGGGAGGGAAATGGCGATGTTCGGCCATTACGTTACAACCGGAGTGATTCCGAATCCTGTGGTGCTCGCGGGCGCGCTGCCCACGCCGCTTGAGTCAAGCCGGCGCTACGGGTGGGACAGCATCGTCGTCGAACGTTACCACACCCAGTCGGTGAACGTCGTCGCACGATCCTCGGCGGCGCAGGTCACTATCCACCTCGGACGACCGGTGACTATGCTGCAGGTCCGGTGCAAGACGTCTGACCGCAGGCGCATCTCCAAGGGTGACATTACCGTCACCCCACCGGGCAAGCGCAAGGAATGGCGGTATCGGGGTGCGGCCGATTACGTCGCGTTGTGGCTCGCGCCTGCACTGATCCGTAATGCCGCCGCCGTTGCGGGAGAAATCCACCCGGAACGCATTAAGATACGCGATGACTTCGGCACGCGCGATCCGCAGGTCGAGCACATCGGCTTGGCGCTGCTCGCCGAACTCGAGTGCGAAGGATTCGGCGGCCGTTTATACGTCGAATCGCTGTCGAACGCGCTGGCGATCCATCTGCTCAGACGCTATTCGAGCGCCACGGTCGACGTGCACACCGCGGCGACCGTGCTGCCCTCGTTCAAGCTCCGGCGCGCGACCGAATACATCAATGACCACCTGGACAAGAACGTGACGCTGTCCGAACTCGCCGGCGCGCTGGCAATGAGTCCCTATCATTTTGCCCGCGTGTTCAAGCAGTCCACCGGGATTGCGCCGCACCAGTACCTGCTTAATCGCAGGGTCGAACAAGCCAAGTCGCTGCTGCGCGACACCGAGTTGCCCATAACCGAGATCGCCCACCGCGTCGGCTGCACCAATCCGAGCCACTTCTCAGTGCTGTTTCATCGGGCGACCGCCATGTCGCCCAGCACGTTTCGGCAGCAACGCTGAGCATCGTCAGTCGAAATCCATGCGCGGCGGGAAGCCGCCGCGCACGTACCTGAACGTCGCACTCGTTAAAACAACTTAGAAGAGCCGCGGGGATGCGGCTCAATCGCGGTCGTGCGTTCCGCCCATAGTACCGTGGACGATCTCGCCTGCCTGCAGCGTTAGTACCGACTGTAGCCGCTTGAATTCCACGTCGGACACCGTCATTGGGTCGTCGCTCAACACCACGAGATCGGCGAGCTTGCCCACCTCGAGCGAACCGAACTTGTCGTCATCCCAGGATAGGTAGGCACTGCCCTTCGTATACATCCTGAGCGCTTCCAGACGCGTGATCGTCTGATTGCCGTTGACGACCACACCGGCATTGTTTTTCGCCGTGGTCATGAAGTACATCATCAACCACGGGTTGAACGCGGCCACGTTCGTCGCGTCGGAACCGCCGCCGCACGGGATCTGGGCATCGAGCAACTTGCGGAACGGCGGACCGCTGGGCGCCGCGCCTCCCGCGCTCGTGTACGAGGTGCCCTGTATGTTGAGCGCGATCCCCAGCGCTTTCACCGCCTGGATCTGAGCATCCGAGATCGCGTTGACGTGACACAGCGACCAGCGCAACGCGCCGATCGGGCCGGCCGCCGCCGCCGCCTGGTAGGCAGCAAGGTGGAATGTAATCTCCGCTGCCGTACTCGAATGCTGGGTCACCATCCAGCCGTGCTGGGCGGCGAACGTCCACGCATCTGCGTTGAGGGGATTAGTGGTGCTCGTGTTGATGCGCTCGCCCACTCCCAATTGACGCCACACATCGTCGCCGACCATGTTGTAGTTGTTGACGATGCGCGTCTCCGCCACGGATACGCCGCTATCGTCGCCACTCCAAAACCACGGGCGCACGCGAACCTTGAGCTCGTTCTGGCGCCACAGGTTGAGCGCGTACTGGTACGGCTGCAGGCCGCTCAGGCCCCCGTGGTCGTGAAACATTGTTATGCCAAGGCTGGCGGCAAAGTCCATTGCCTCCGCGGTTCCCTGCTGCTTAGACAAGTCCGTCTGCACCGCCTGTAATGCTTGCAGCGCCGGTCCTGCGGACAACGTCCCATCCGCGTTTACGGTTACACCGTGCGCGACAAAGAATGCCCTGCCGAGCGTGTTCGTAATTGCGCCACCGGCACCGGTCGTGGAAAGGTAAACGGGGTTATTAGGCGCCACGGCGTCAAGTTCGGCCGACGTCGGCAGACGCTTTTCGGTCAATCCGTTGATGTTCCAGCCGCCCACGCAGGTGATAAATTCTCCAGCGGGCACGTTGAGCTTCTCCACCCGCACCGCAATCATTTGTTGCAGTTCCGCGATCGACGCCGCCGTCTCGATTATCCGCACCTCGTGACCCGGGTTGAGTCCGCAGCGAATGTAGTGGACGTGAGAATCGATCAGCCCCGGAATCACCGTGGCGCCCCTCAGGTTGATTCTGCGCTTGCATTCGCCGAGCGCATCGCCGGCGCCGTGGTGCCCAACCCCCACGATCCGACCGTCCTTGATCGCCACCGCCGAGACCACGCTGTCGTGTCCGTCCATCGTCAGGAAGCGGCCATTATAGAGTTCGAGATCGCGCGCTCCGTCGCAACCTGACCTCGACTCCTTCGCCGCCCGCGCGGTGGTTCCCAGCACCGTCCCGCCGGCTGCAATCGCCGCCGTGCCCGCCGCCACACCCTTGACGAACTTACGGCGCGAGAATCCACTTTGCTTATCATCCTTATATGCCATTGCTTTCTCCCTGCGGTTTAACTGCAAATGACTCCGGTGCGTACATACGTGAAACGCTCATGCGGCGGTGCGAAATTGGACGGGTGAGTTTAATCCGCGCCGGATTTCGCGCGTGATCAGCGCGCAACAATCGCGCAAGATTTGAATCGTTTTAGCAAGATTTCGAAAGACGGCAACGGCCCTTTGTCATTAACATCCTTGTGGTCATGCCGTTGAAGTCGAGTTGTCTGATGCGGCCCGTGGCCGCGTATTTTTGTAACGGCGCGTAGTTTCCGGTATTTCGGTCGAATCCCCATCGTTGGCGTCCCGCCATTTCGACTATGGGGAATTCGGAAACGAACAAAAAAAGTTAAGCACCATTTGAGGAGGACTCGCATGAAGGCAAACACGTTTAGCACGGGAGCGGCGCTGCGTTATCTGGGTATCGCGCTCGCGCTCGCCGCAGGCACGGTTGTCACTGCTCCAGTGGCCGAAGCGCGGATTACCAAGATTCAGATCACCACCCATGAGTCACCGACGTTTGGCGGCTATTCGTGGCCGGGCGTCGGCCAGTACGAGAAAATCGCCGGCAAGGCGTTCGGCGAGGTGGACCCCACCAACCCGCAGAACTCCTTGATCGTGGACATCGGGCGCGCGCCGGTGAACGCCAAAGGCCACGTTGAATATTCGTTCGACTTCTATATCCTCAAGCCGATCGATTTGAGCAAAGGCGCCCACAAGGTGATGTACGAGCCGCCGAACCGCGGCCGCAAGACCTGGGCGTCCCTGGCCCGAGTCACACTCGATCCCGGCGGCAACGGCAACGACCCGGGTTCCGCGATCACCGACCCGACCGTGTTGGCGAACTCGTTCCTGATGCCGCGCGGCTACACCATGGTCTGGAGCGGCTGGGACAAGTCCGCCGGCACGAACAACGCAAACTTCAATACGACGGTCACGGTGCCAATCGCGAAGAATGCGGACGGCTCGTCGATCACTGGACCGGCGTACGAGTACATCACGGGATCGGGGAACGCGAATGCGGTTGCACTCAGTTATCCCGCGTCCACGCTGGACAAGACCAAGGCGACGTTGACCCATCGCGTACACCTGAACGACGCACCGGTGGTGATTCCCGCGGCGGGCTGGACGTACAACGCGGCGGGAACCGCGATCACCCTGCTGCCGGCGGGATCGATCTTCGTCGCGAACGACATTTACGAATTCTCGTACACGGCCAAGGATCCTACCGTGAATGGCCTGGGCTTCGCGGCGGTGCGTGACTGGAACGCGTGGCTGCGCTACGAGACGGTGGATGACTTTGGCACGGCGAATCCCATGGCCGGAGACATCAAGCGCATTTATACCGAGATCTCGTCGCAACCCGGACGCCTGCTCAACGACTTCCGGCACCTGGGCTTCAATCAGGCCGAGAATGGCAAGAAGGTGTTCGACGGCTTGATGCAATGGATTTCGGCGGGCAGCGGCATCAACCTGAACTACCGCTTTTCCCAGCCCAACCGCACCGAGCGCAATCGCCAGGACCACCTCCACGTCGAAAACGTGTTTCCGTTCGCCAACGTGATGACGACCGACCCGTTTACGGGCAAGAAGGACAGCCGGTATGCGCGCTGTGAGGCCACTGGCACCTGTCCGTTGGGCGCGGAAATTTACTCGTCCAATGAATACTGGGTAAAGACCGCGTCGCTTCTGCACACGACTCCGGACGGCACCAAGGACCTCCACGATTCACCGTTCACGCGCAACTACTTGATCTCGAGCCATCAACATGGCACCGGCGACGGGACGACGCGAGGAGCCTGCCAGCAATTCCTGAATCCGCTTGATTCGGCGCCGGTACAGCGCGCCTTGTTCATCGCGTTGGACAAGTGGTCCAACGGCAAGAAGCCGCCGCACAGCAGGGTGCCGAAGCTTGCCGACGGAACGATGGCGCCGCCGCTGCCGCAGTCCGGGGTCGGATTCCCGACTATCCCCAACCCGTTTCCGGCGGACGTTCCTCCGCGTCCCACCGTTACGTATCATGGCCTCCAGACCACGCGCTACCTGCTCGACTTCGGGCCGAACTTCTACGCGACCGGCATCGCGACCATCAACCCGCCGGTGTTCGCGGCGCCGTATCAGAACAACCCGGCCAACGGACCGATCTATAAGAGCTACGTGCCGACGACCGACAGCGACGGCAACGACATCGCGGGCGTGCGTCTGCCCGACGTGACAGTGCCTCTCGCCACCTACACTGGCTGGGCGCTGCGCAGGGGCGCGCAAGCCGACGACGGTTGCGAAGGCTCAGGTCAGATGATCGCATTCGCCAAGACGGAAACCGAACGCAAGGCCAGCGGCGATCCGCGTCCGTCGGTCGAGGAGCGTTACAAGTCCTTCAATGATTACCACCGCAGGGTGGTGCACGCGATCGACGAGATGGTCGAGGCGCGCTTGATGCTGTGCGAGGACGCCGGTGACGCGCAAACGAGACTGATTACTGCTGGACTGGCCGCCGGCGTCCCACAGCCAGCCGGCGGTATCTTGCCGGCCGTACGGTTGCCGGAGCAATGCACCGAGGGCAAGGATCGCGACGGCGATAATGACAAGGAAAGGGAAAAAGACGACTAGGACTGATTCTTAGTTCAGCCTACCGCCGCGGCGCCCGCGACGGTGGGTTTTCCTAATCGAGTGCTGACCGGAATTGGAATTTCCGTTTGGAGAAAAGAAGGACAACGTCCCCGTTGAATCCGGGCGGCGAGATCCGCGGCCAGATTAGCAGCCCCAAAGAAGACGATTAAACCAACCCAAAGTTAAACCAACGTAATGAAATGGTAAGAGAGGAGATCTAAAAATGTTACTGAAAATTTCTGATCTGTTTCGCAAATCGGCGTGGGCAGGCGTCGCCGCGGCTGCGGCACTCCTCGCGTGCGTCACACCCGCGCAGGCGCGGGTGACGAGAATCGTCGTCGATACAACCGCGGCCATCGCGGGCCAGCCCTACGAGCAGTTGACCGGGCGTGCGTGGGGAGAGCTCGATCCCACCGATCCCAAAAATGCGCTGATCACCGATATCGCGCTGGCGCCGAAAAACGCGCACGGCAAAGTCGAATACATCGCGAGTTTCGTGATCCGCAAGCCGACGGACATGAGCAAGGCGAGCGGCCTGATGTGGCACGATGTGCCCAATCGCGGCGGCGACGTCACCTTCCCCGCCGATTCATTTGCCGCCAACGACGTGCATCTCTTGAGCGGATGGCAGGGCGACAACGCAGGCGCGACATCGGTTCCCGCCGAATGCCAGTTGCACTACCTCCCTATGTTGCACCGTGCGCGGCCCCGGCCTTCCCGCACCACTATGTCAAGACGCCGGTGCTCACGGGCGTGACCGGAAAAATTTTCGCCCGCATCATCAATCGCAGCGGCCTCGCCGGCGGCGCCGCTTAACGTGATGGGGAATCCGATTCCGTACTTCCCGGCCAATTCGGCTGACAATACGGGCGCGACGCTGACAGTGCATACGAACGAAACGATACCCGGCGTCGTGACTGAAGGCGGGAACATACCGAACAGCGACTGGAAGTTCTGCGGCGGCGGCACCTTTGCGGCACCCACGGCCGTCACCACGCTGCCGGTGAATGTCTGCATGAAAAACGGCTTCGATCCGACTATGCTTTACCAGCTCGTTTATACGGTCAAAGACCCGTACGTGCTGGGCGCCGGCACCGCGGCCTTCCGCGATGTCCAGTCGTTCTTTCGATATGAGTCGAAAGATGATTTCAACACGCCAACCCACTCGCCGGCCAAATCCGCTGGGCGCTCGTGCGCGGCTCGTCGCAGTCGGGCAACTTCACCCGGCATTTCATTTTCCTCGGCATGAATCAGGACGAGGCGGGCCGCATCGTGCACGATGGCGCGTGGCCGCTGATCGCGGGGCGGCGCGTTGCCAACAATTCACGCTGGGGGCAGCCCGACGGCGTGCTGGAACTCTACCAGATGGGCAGCGAAGGCCCGCAGTGGTGGAAGAAATGGCCCGATCACGTGAGGAACCTGCCGCCCGGCGGCATTCTCGACCGCTGCAAACGCACCCATACCTGTCCCAAGATCGTAGAGACCTTCGGCGGCGCCGAAGTGTTCGCGCTGAAGATGACGACGTCCTGGGTCGGCACCTCGGCCGACCACGACATTCCGTTGCCGAGCAATGTGCGCAGGTATTACCTGCCCAGTTCGACGCACGGCGGCGGCAACGGCCAGACCACGGAGGCACCGGCAGCCGCGGGTGCGGTCAGCTGTCCCGGCAACAACTGGGGCAAGGGCACGCTGCGGGCGAACCCGGTTCCGGCCACGGGTCTCGTCAATCGGATGAGAGTCGCCTTGCGCGACTGGGTGATGGTCGGCACGCCGCCGCCGCCTAGCCAGTGGCCGACGCTGAAGCCGTTGAAGCAGGAGAACGCGAACGGCCGCGAAGACGATGACGACGACGACGAGCATGAAGACGGCGACGGTCACCATAACGCGAAGTGGCAGCCGCTGCTGGTGCCGCCGACCATGAGCGCAATGGGTTTCCCGAGCGGCATTCCAGGCATCCCGCCGTCGATCTTCAATACGGACAACTTTATTTTCCCGGTGCTCGATTACGATTGGGGTCCTCAATACAACCACTTCGAGGCTTCGGGCGTTCCCACCAACGCGCCGCCGCCGATCAAGCACGTGATCAAGATGCTGGTGCCGCGCGTCGACCAGGACGGCAACGAACTGGGCGGCGTGCCGACGGTGCAGCGCGATGCGCCGCTGGGGACCTACCTCGGCTGGAACATTACTGCTGGTCCCGGCGAGCCCGGATACGACAACCGGCCGTTCCACAAAGGCCAGGTCTGCAATTACGTCGGCGGGATGGTCCCGTTCTTCAAGACCAAGGCGCAGCGCCTGGCCGCCGGCGATCCGCGCCTGTCGCTGGAAGAGCGCTACGTCACGCACGCCGGCTACGTTGCGGCGGTGACAGCGGCCGCGAACAACGCCTTCGACAAGGGGTATCTGCTTGCGGCGGACCGCGACGCTCTGATTGCGCAAGCGGTAGCAAGCGACGTCTGCAATCAGCCTGGCGGACGGCGGCATGTGCAAACCGTGACCATGAGCGAGAGGGTCTTCATCTGCAGAAGCAGCGCGTACAGTTTCTTAGCGCCAGCAGTCTGCGGAGTTTGAGAAGTTGTACGGGGCGCGCGCCGCAAGGCGCGCGCCCCACTTTTTTCGTGGCGTCGGCGAGACATCCATGGCCGTGCGCCATAGGCGCGACAACCGCACAAGATTTGAAACGTTTAAGCAAGAAAACGAAAGACATACTCGCCGCATGTCTATAGCATCTGAAAGGCTGCATAGAACCTTACAAGGAGGGGAAAATGTTCTTGTCATTCTGTACGAAAAGCAAAACACGGCTTATCGCATTATCCACCGCAACGTTGGCCGTTCTCGCTTTCAGCGCCAGCGCGCTGGCGGCGGGCATCAGTCAAAGCGGCGAACAGACACAGCATGCAGCGCGTGGGACACGTCGACCTGCAAGGGCGTGCGTCCTACCAGCCGAACTTCATCGTGTATCCCCGGATGGAAGGATCATTGCATTCGCGGGCACGCACAACGGCGCTAAGCCCAATCCGCTCAACGGCAACGTGGTGGAGCAGAACGGGGTCATGATCGTCGATATCACCAATCCGAAACACCCGGTCGAGAAATTCCATATCCCGGTCCCGGTCGCCGGCGGCCAATCGCAATCGGTGCGCATGTGCCTGGGTTCCGATCTGCCGGGCGGCGTAACGGGCACGTGTACTTGATGCGCAACGTTCAGGGCAGCAGCGCCTCGGGATATGAGGTCTGGGATGTGACCAACGTCAGCGCGCCCACGCTGGTAGGCGCGATACGCAATCTGCGCAACACGCACAAGCCCTGGTGGGAGTGCAAGACGGGCATCGCCTATCTTCCCGGCAGCAAAGACGCCACCTACGGCGTGCTGCCTCTATGGCGGCAGGGCCAGTCCATGTTGATCGTCGACTGGGGAAATCCTGGCACGCCGCATATCCTTCGCACCTATGGTTTGGTGGGTACACAACCCGGCGCGACCGGACCGGTGCCCCTCGCGCTTCACGGCGCGATCTCCGCGCACGAGCATCCCAATGCTGCCGGCAAACTCGCAAGCGGCCTCGACGTGATCGGCAACCGCGTCTACGCGGCATGGGGCGTGGGGGACGAAGGCGCCATGGAAATACTGGACCGCAACAAACTGCTGCCCCCGCCCTTCGGCTCCTACGCAGGCGACCGCGACAAGCCCACGGCCGCGGACTTGCTGTCGGCGCAAGTCGGGCGTCTCGACATGTCGCCGGATCAGGGCGGCCACACCAGCATGCCGGTGTTCGGAATGAAACCGGCGAGCGCTCTGAGCTATAACGACGAGCGCCAGACGCGTGACATCGTGCTGCTGGCCTCGGAGGCGACGAGCAACTTGTGCCGGGAAGCGCCGCACTGGAGCTTCATCGTCGATGTAACGGTTGAAAACTCCAGCCAAAACACCGACCAACAGAGCCAGCCTGGAGCAGGGACCCATGGTCCTCGCGACGATGTCGGTCGATCCGCGCGACGGCGAAAAATACCCGCGCGGCAACTACTGCGCGCGCGGCGCGCGCTTCGGGACGCACTCGAGCGAAGAGAACTTCCGTAATCCGTATTACGGCAGGCTGACGTTCATTGCTTTGTTCACCGGCGGCGTGCGGGCGTGGGACATCCGTGAGCCGCAGGTGCCTGTCGAGGTGGGGTTCTATGTCCCGGAATCCAACGCCAACACCAGTGCGGACGGCTACATGACCAACAACGTCGAAGTCGACAATCGCGGCATACATCATCGTGGTTGACCGCAACGGCGCCGGGATGGACATCATCAAGCTGACCGGCAAGGCGCGGGAAATCGGCTTGGGCAAGCCTGGCGACGATGACGACGGTGACGACGATTGAGTGAACGGCGATGCGCCAGGCGCGAAATTCAACGCAATGTAGTCACGGCACCACGCAGTAGCCAGGGCACGCCTTCGCGGCGTGCCCTTTTTTTGAGTCCCTACGGATGAGCGCGCATGGCATGACGCGTCGGGCCTGACGAAACACGCTATGCGCTGCTAAAATAAAAACTATCGGTTCTTGCAGGTGAGAGCGGACGCGCAGTTCCAGACAACATTTCGGGAGGATGGCGATGAAAACTGTGGTGTTGAGGCTTACGATATTTGCGGTATTTTTCATGCTGGCCGATGCCGCCATGGCCCACGGCTGCGAGGATCGCCTTCCCAAATATCTGCGGGGATATTACGAGGGCGATTGCGATCCTTCCAACGATTTGCCGCACGGTAAAGGCGACGCAAAAGGCGCGGACAGTTACGCAGGCGACTGGATCCAGGGCCAGCCCAGCGGCAAGGGCGTCTACGTCTGGGAGAACGGTGCGCGTTACGAAGGCGAGTTCACGAAAGGCAAGGTCGACGGCAAGGGGCTGTATACCTCGCCCAAAGGCACGCGCTATGAAGGCGGATTCGTGTCCGGAAAACTGAAGGAACTTAAAGCCGGCCGACTGCCCTACGACGCCGGGGCCGCTGAATTGCTGAGCGGCCGATCATGGGAGTGCAGTGGCCCCATCGTCGGCGCGCGCGCCCGACTCAACGCATGAAGCGGTAGCCCTTGTAGCTGAAAACCAGGCTGTCGTCCTGAATCTTCTCCAGTTTCAGACCGGGCGCGACCTCGTCGCCCTCGCGCAGCGATCTTGTCATTCACGATCGCCATACCGCTTGAACCTTGTTCGCGGATGATGCCGGTCACAGTCAGCGCAGGCAGTTCTTTCTGGAGAGACGACGGTAGCTCGCCCGCGCCACCCGGCTCCTTTTGCGGCCCTGCAGTCGCGGCAGCGGCCGGCTTCGCGACTGTCGCCACCGCAGTCTCAACGGGCGGCGCGGATATCGCCTTGGATCGCGGTTCGTGCGCGCCTGCGATACGGCAGCCGGCGCTTGGATTGCTTCTCAATTTCCTTGGGCGCCGTTGCGGGAGCGCTCGGGACCGGCGCGGGAATGCGCGCAACCCGCGATATCGGGCGCCGGCTCGGCGCGAGACCGCGGCGAAACGGCGTCAGGCGCACTGCTCCCCACCGTCGACAGCGGGCTTATCGCGTGGACTTACCGGCGCAAAGATGCCGCCTTTTTCTCCACCGGCGCTTTCGGCGTGCGCGCCACCGCCGACTCTTTGATCGCAAGCGTGTCGCCCGCGCGGCATCGGGCGCAGCCAGAGATAAAACACGGCGGCATTCACCAACAGAGCCACGGCCAGCACGTAGGGCCAGGAGCGTCGCACCACGATTTGCTCGTCTACGCCCGGCAACAGCGAATACTGCTGCGCCGCGGTGTTCTGCTGGCGCGCTTGCTCGGACTTTCTCAAGGCGTCGAGGATGTAGGACATGTCAGCCTCCCTCAGTCGCCGCAAGTCAATCGAGGCAAACTCTTGTCGAGGCGCATGTTCAGGCGAATCAACGTGAGCGCACCGGCCACGCCGTCCGGCGTCATGCCCTCGGTAAGCTGGAACGCTTTGACGCGACGGACAAGTTCATGGTCGAACAAGGCCGGGCCATTCGCGTCGCCACCCTGCAGACGGGCCAAGCCCTGCCGCAGCCACAATACCGCCGGGCCGCGACTGCCCGCGGCCAGCATGCTCTGGCCGCCGGGTGGCGCATTCCACAGCATCACGTAGCTGCCCGACCACAGCGGGGCGACGGCGGCCAACGCGTACGCGGCGCGGTGCACCGGCCACGACGAAGTTTGCAGTTTTGTCGGAAATGCTCGTAATGACGGCATGATATTTCTGATCCTTGCCGTCACCATCCATGAGTAGTACCGCCGGCTGGTTTATGTGAACGCAGGTCGGATAGACCACCCCGGCCGGCCAGGCAGTGCATATTGACGCCTTCTGCGGCTTTACAGGCGGGACCCATGCCGCCGCGTTCGTAGGCAACGCCATACAGCTTGAATAGATCCTGAAAGGCCAGCTCTTCGCTACGCGTGCGCGGCGCCGCCCCATCCGGCCAGCGCAGATCCTCCAGCGGTGACTGGTCGGCGCCGGATACTGGCGCCGAGTTCGTGGCGGACAGCCGAGGACGCGGCGGCCGCTTCCGATGAAAACGGGGCTGCGCAGCGGAATTGCAGGCGCGATCGCCGCGGCAGGGCGTTTGGCGCCTGGCACGGCTGACGGCTGCGTCTGGACCAAAACATAGCCGGCCCCAATCGCAACGCCGCCGCACAAAGCCGCCAATAAACCCAAACGCCAGCCCATGCGGTGCCATAAGCGCCGCGGAGCGGACATGCCGGACACCTCGCGTGCCGCCTTGCGCAGGATCTTGCGCGTGACCTGCATCTTGCCCTGCGTATATGCGCCGAGCAGCGCCCTGTCGCACACCAGATTGATCAGCCGCGGCACGCCGCCCGTCAGGCGGTAGAGGGAGCCGACCAGGGCGTATGGAATAAGCGGTAATTGGGCGCCCGCAATGCGCAGACGATGAGACACGTAGTCAGCCACCTCGAGCCGGGTGAGGTGGGTGAGGTGATAGCGCGCGACTACGCGCTGTGCGACCTGCCTCAATTCCGGCCGGCGCAGCATGTCCTGCAGTTCCGGTTGTCCTATCAGGATGATCTGCAGCAATTTGCGCGTGTTGGTTTCGAGGTTCGTCAGCAGGCGCAGCTGTTCCAGCACGTCGGGATGCAGGTTCTGCGCTTCATCGATGATCAGCACGGCGCGCCGCCCTTCCGCATTCGCGCGCAGCAGGTGCGCGTTGATGGCATCGACCAGCACCTTCACGCTGGCGGCAGAAGCCGGCATCTCGATATGGAATTCGTCGCAGATGGCCGCGAGCAGTTCCTCGGCGCTCATCTTCGGGTTCAGAATGAACGCAACGTCGCTTTGCGCATCGATCTGCTCGAGCACGCAACGACATAGCGTCGTCTTGCCGGTGCCGACTTCCCCCGTAAGGAGCACGATGCCGCCCTCGCCCTGCATGCCGAAGAGCAGGTGAGCGAGCGCCTCACGGTGCCGGCTGCTCATGTACAGGAAACGCGGATCCGGTGCGATCGAGAAAGGCATCGCGGTGAAATGGAAGTAATCCTTGTACATGACGGCGCCCGAAATCGGATCGTCGATGCTTAATGCGATAAAAGGTGATCGCGCGCGCGGCCCGTAGACGTTCGCAGACTGGCCGATTGGGTTGAATCGCGCATAAGTCCCCTCACCTTACGCCATACCCGCGACCCGAACGGCGGCGCATTGATTTCCACCAGGCCTTTTTCGATTGCGAATGCAGTCAGGGCAGAGGCATTGTGGAGATCCAGCTTGCGCATCAGGTTGGAGCGGTGCTTTTCGACCGTTTTCACGCTGAGGCACAGGTATTCCGCGATGTATTTGTTGGAATGGCCCTCCGCGACCAGTTTCAGCACCTGGCGCTCGCGGTGGGTGACCGTCTCCCAGACGGATGACGTCGAACTGGGTTCCCTTGCCCGCGCCCAGATAGCCGGTGATCACCTTGCCCGAAATATCGGGACTCAGATAGGTCTTGCCGTTCAACACGCTGCGGATGGCGACGCGCAATTCGTCATGCGTCGCATCCTTCAGGATGTAGCCGTCCGCGCCGGCCCTCAGGCTCTCGTGTATGTATTCTTCGGTCCTGTGCAGCGTCAGCACAAGTATCCTCACTGCGGGAAGCGTTTTTTGATCTCCACGATCGCCTCGATGCCGTTGCAGCCCGGCATCGTCAGATCCATCAGCACCAGATCGGGTGACAGGGCCGCGATGGATTGTTACGGCGTCGCGTCCGTTGTCCAATTCGCCGGCGATCTCGATGTCCGGGTCCTGCGACAAAAGCGCGCTCAATCCGGCACGCAGCAGCGTGTGGTCTTCCACGATCAGTATTCGCCGTTTTTCCTTCATTGTTGTTGCCTCATCTTCTTGGGTTAGGTTGCGCGGCGCCCGGTTGCGGCTGCGGGGTCGCCGTGGGCGTCCCGCCAGGCGGCAGTCGCGCCGGGTCCGCGGCCAGTTCGCGGAACGAATATCCACTCGGAATATTTCGTCTTTCCTTCAAACGCCCGGTCGGCAAGGCTGAATTCGGTTTTCTTGAGCGGCTCTTCCTCGGACAGGCTGTACACGCCCGTAATAACATCGCCGGCCTTCACCAGCCCCCATTCCGCGCGCCCGGTAATCGGATCCCGATAAATCTTGCGCAGGTAGCGGCGCGCGCCGGGATAACGAGGGTCCTTGAGGAGATCCTCCAGGCTGCGCGGATACCGCTGACCGCCCGCCGCATTCGCAGCGTAGAGCGCCAGCGCGCGCCGCATCTGATCACCGACAAACAGCAATTCTTCTTCCTTGTCTCTCTTCTGCACCGTCTGCCAGACCTGGCTCACGACCGTCAGCGCAATACCCATCATCGCGACCAGCAACAGCACACCGATATAGGTGAAGCCCGCAGAATGGCGCCGCTTCCTGCATCGAGCGCACGATCTGCCGCCGCTGCGGATAGCACTTCGTCAATTCGCATTGCGCTTGCAGAGTCATCGTCGCCATAGTCACGGTTTCCGTCATGCTTGTCTCCATGGCCGCCCAAGTCACCACTCCCGGAACGGCTTGCCGTTCCGGCCGACGCCCTCGGCGCCGCTGTGAATGTCGTAGACGCACGCCTTTTTCCGGATCATCCGGCGGAACCATCGTCCAGGTCGTGCTGCTTTCCGTGATCGGGTCCACCGGCAAACTGCGCAAATAGCGATTGGTGACCAGCGCCTCCAGGCTCTCCGGGTACTTGCCGGTGTCGCCGTAGAACTTGTCGATCGCATCGCGGGTCACCGCGAGCGTCTGCATGCAGCGCCGTCTCCTTCGACTTTGCCAGGCCGCCGAAGTAGCGCGGCACGGCGAGTCGAAATCAACAGCGCAACGATCGCCATGACCACCAGCAATTCGATCAGCGTGAAGCCCACTGGCTCGTCGATGCGCGCGCATTGTGCTCTCTACCATTGCCGGTACGGCACGCGGTTGATCCCGGTTCCGGTGGCCAGGGAATACACGTCGAACACGTCTTGCCCTCCGACGGGTTGTCGGCGTCGCTGTCGTAACTGCGCAGGCCCCAGGTCTGCTCCGGATCCAGATTCGCATCGATGGACATCGGGTCACGCGGAATGCGCCGCAGAAAATAGATCTTGCGCTTGTCCGGATTGAGCGCATCGGGAACGCCGTCGACCAGCACCTTGAGCGTAGGGCGGATAGCCCGAATCGCCCACGATCTTGACGCATGTGCCCTTCGTCGTACGCCTGCTTGTAGGCGTCGATCGCCCTTGCGAATCTCGCGCAACGCCAGACGCAGTTCCTGCTCCTTGTTTCGCTGCATGACGAGTTCCATCGTCGGCACGGCAATGCTGGCGAGCAGACCGATGATCGCGACCGTGATCACGAGCTCGATCAGCGTGAAACCCGGCGCTGGCGGATCAGCCGTCATTGCGTCGAGAGTGGGCATCACGGTTTGGGATTGGGCGCGCAGCTGGAGCCGGTGCCGCGTTGGGATTGGGATTGAGCGTCACGTTGTGGGCGGCGGGCGGATCGAAATTCACGGCCTCGCCGGACGGGCCCGACGGCGCCACGCGCGCGACGCTGATTTGCGACTGCCCCGCAGCCACGACTTCAAAGGTTATGGTGGTCAAGCGTGCCGCCTCCCCTGGCGCCCTGCGTCGCCGGAGTTCGCCGCCTCGATCGCGATCTGCCCGCTCCCCTGATCGATGTCGCGCGTGAAGTTGGAGCTGCCCCCGCCCTGCCTCAGGAACGTTCCCTCGACCGCATCCACCGCCTTGAGCAACGACGGGTCGTAGCTGACCATCAGGCTCAAGGTTGCGCACCGCCTCGCCCGACTGCGTGTTCAGCGTCACGCTGAATCTGTTGCCTACCTTGGCCTGCAGCCGGTCCCAGCCAGGTGAAGGACATCGGTTGGACGGCCGCGGGCGTCGCCGGCGCGGCCGGCGCTGCCCGGCAGCCGGCGCCGGACCCGTCCTGCGCGGGCGGCTGGGCCGCCCGGTGCCGGTCGACATCGAGACGGAACCGGTCGGGCGCAACACCAGCGGTTCGCTGCGCAGCGTCGCTTCGGTTCCGCTCCAGAATTCCATCAACCGCGCATTCGGCACGTTCATGCTGCCCACCAGCCGCGGCGTGATCGAGAGAATGATTTCGGTCTTGCTGCCTTCGTGTGATTGCGTCCCGAACAACCGGCCCAGTACCGGAATTTCGCCCAATCCCGGAATCATGACCCTCGGCCTTGGCCTCGGTGTCCTGATCAGTCCCGCCAGCACCTGGGTTTCGCCATCCTTGAGCCGCAGGACGGTCGACGTGGTGCGGGTTGAAATCGGGTAGGCGGTCGTGCCCGATTGCGCGTTGGTCACCTGGCGCCCCGGCGACGCTCACTTCCAGGCTGATCTTGATCGCCACCTCACCGTCGGGGTGGATATCCGGCTCCACTTCGAGCTTGATCCCGATGTCGATGTATTGGACGGTCCCGGTCGTCACCGCAGCGCCGGTCGCCAGCGGCGTGACCGAGTTGGTAAACACCGGCAGGCGGTCGCCGATGTGGATTTTCGCCTTCTCCTTGTTGCGGGCGCGCAGCCGCGGGCTCGCGAGCAAGTTGGCATTGCCGTTTGTCGAGAGGCGCGTTGAAGCGTGACGATCGGAATGGGGCTGACGAGCACCTGGTTCCTGGCAAAGGCGCTCGCTGAAATTCCCCAGCGTCAAGGCGCCTCCTCCGGGAACCGACCCTGTGCAGCGTTCACTGAGTCCGGATAGCGGATGCCGAGGTCGGAGAGCAACGTGTGCGTGACTTCCAGCACTTCGACTTCCAGCATGACCTCGGGATCGGCGATGTCCTGGTCGGCGATCGATCTTTTCGGCCAGCCGGATCGCGTCCGGCGTGTCGCGCATGACCAGCGAGTTGGTCTTTTCGTTGATGACGATGTCCTTGGTCTTCAGCATCGTCTTGATCAGCGTCTGCATCTGCTTCGCGTCCGCGTGGACCAGATGGAAGCTCCTGCACCTTGAGGTCCTGGTACTCCTTGTTCTTGGCCGGCAGGTTGGGATAGACGAATATCGTGTTGTCGGAGAGCACCTTCTTCTCCAGCTGGTTTTGCATCAGGATCAGGTCGATGGTGTCTTCGACCGAAACGTCCTTGACGAAGATCGAGGTCTTCAGGTCGGCCCGCACGTCCTTGTCGAGCAGGATGTTGATGCCGCTGGTCTTGGACAGCGACTCGAACACCATCCTCAGATTCGCGTCGCGGAACTGCAGCGTCACCGGCTTTCTTGAAATTCGACCTCAATACCGGCGCGGCAGCGAGCCGCTTCGCCTCGCTTTCGTTGATCTGCCGCTGCAACTCCAGCGCCTTGCCATTGATTCGGGTTCTCCAGGAAGACCGTTTTCAGCAGCGCGGACGCGCTGTCCACATCGCCTTTCTTGAACAGCGCCTGCGCCTCCGCCACGATGGCCGCGTGACGCCGGTCCATGGCGACCAGCTCCAGTCCCGCTTGGGCGCGGCCATTGCCAGGATCAACCCGCAGCGCCCGCTGGTAGGCCGCGTTGGCGGCGTCGAACCGTTCCGCGATGCGCTCGGCGTTGCCGATCGCGATCAGGCGATTGACGGCCTGCTCGCGGGCGCGGACGTAGTCCTTGCGGTACTCGATATTGTTCGGCGCCTGGCGGCTCGCCTCGCCGAGCTTGGCGACCGCTTCTTCGTACTTGCCCTGCTCCAGCAACGCCATGCCGTCGCGATGGGACGCATATCCGGCGCAGCCGGCCAAAATCAGGACGGCGAACACGGCGGACAACCAGCGCCGCCGGTGCAGTCATGTCGCAGAGGTTCATAAACGATCCTTTTGCATGAAGAACGCCCGCAACTGCGGCGACAAGAAGATTTCGCCGAGCCGATGCGCGAGTCGCTTGTCATCCCGCACTCCCGATGTCCAGGGTTTGCTTGATATTGAGCGGCAGGTAGGTCAGGCCCAGCGTCGATCCCGCGATCCCGTCCACCCGGTAGTTGCCTTCGATGATGTCGCCTTCCTTCACCGTCAGGACGCGGTCACCCTTCACCAGAAAAAACACCGGCTTCCCCGCGTCCTGGTAGCGCCCCAGGTAGGTGAACGGCAGCGGCGGCGCGGTTGGCGGCGGCGGCACCACCTTCACCGGCGGCGGCGGCGGCGGCGGCGGCGGCACATACCAGGACTTGCTGGCGAACACATTTCCCGGCTCGCCCGCATCGGCTTCACGGCGCAGTTGCGCCAGATCCAGCTCGCCCGCATCGCGCGGCGCGCCTGGCATCGCTTTTGGTCTTGGCGGCGGGCCTCGCTTCGGCGATGGTCGCGGCCGGGTCTTTGCCGCCCTGCTCGGCGCCGGCCGCAACCAGGATCAGCACCGGCACGACCGCGAGCAAAACCCATTCCCGCTTGGACGGCATCCTCATGACCTCTGCCCCAGGTACAGCACCAGCTTCACCTTGGCGTCCACCGTCGAATCGCCGACCTTCTGCCGCTCGAACTGGATGCTGTCGAGCGACAGGTTGGGCACCTCCGCCAGCGCGGCGGCCACGAATTTCCGCACCTGCGGATAGGTGCCTTTCACCGGAAGCGTGATTTGATAGTGCGTGAGCCTGCCGACGTTGTCCCTGACCGCCCGATATTCACCCTGCTCGAGCTTGAGCGCCTGCTGCTCGGCTGCGCCGTAGATTTTTCCGAGCAGATCCGCGATGTGGTCGGACGGCGGAAAAAATCCGTAAAACGCGGTGAGCTTTTCGCCGGAGGTTTTCGGCTCCTCGCACGGCGCGCGTGCGCGTTTGTCCTCCAGTTTCGAAACCTCGCTCCGCAGTTCCTCCAGCCGCATCTGCTCCGGACGGAACGTGGAAAAGTAAAACGCGGCAATAAAAACGAGCAGGCCCAGGCCCAGAATTCCGGGCCAGCCCAGGCTCTCCACGCCGTAAACGATCATGGTCTGCAGCCGTTTCATGCTTCGCCCCCGGGAATGCTCATTTGCGCACCAGCCACGTTGCGGTGAGCACGAAGCGCACCGGGTGCTGCGGGTCCTGCTGCTGAATCTGATGGCTTTGCAGATAGACGTCCGCAAAGGTCGGCCGGCCCTCCAGCGCGCGGAGATAGTCCAGCATGGCGCCAAGATTCTTCGCCTCGGCGCTGATCTTGACGCGCTGCTTGTCGATGTCGGACTCGATGCCCAGCAAGGCCACATTCGGCGCCTCCACCGACTCGACGCTCGCGAACAATTCGTTCCAGGGCATGCTCAGCTGGAGCAGTATTTCGCGCGCGTGCTTGACTTCCAGCGCGACCTTTTGCGACGTCGCCGGCGGCACCGGACACGACCACTTTCTTCCGCGTGGCGACGCCGTGCTCGCGGATGCCGGTTTCCGCCTGCGCCACCTCATCGACCATCTGGCGGTATTGGTTGCCGAGGATGCCCGCGCCGGCCACGCCCGCAACCAGCAGCAGCCATGCCGACCCAGCGGGCCCGGGACTGACGGCGAAAATCCAGGGTCAGCGCGCGCATGCGGCTCAGACTCCCACCGCGATCGCAAACGGCGCGTCGACGCCGGCCGCCATGTCCGGCAGCAGCGTGGGCTGCAGGTTTTCGATCTTCCACTTGCCCGCTTCCAGCGCCGCTGCACGCCGGCAGATCCGGCGCAAACACCAAGACGTGATCGCATTCCGTCTGGCTGTCGACCAGGCACTGTTCGCGCGCAAGCACGCCCGGCAATTCGTTCGGCCAGTCCGCGCCGACCTTGATCGTGCGCACGCTCTGCCACTGTCCGTCCTGCAGCAGCGCCAGGCACAAGAGGCCGGGCTCCGCCACCACAAACCAGCCCGGCCGCGCGCCCAGCCGGGCGCGCCAGCGGTTGAAGCTCGCCATCAGATGCGGTTGCAGCGAGCGATAGCGGCTCGCCGATCGGGGCCATCACTGCGTTCAGCGCATCGATCAGCGCCTCGTCCACGCCGCAGGCGAGGCGCGGCTGGCGCGGACTCGCCTGGCTCAACCGGAGCGACCAGCCCTCCGCGGCACTGCCATGCACGCGCGCGAAGCGATGGCGGGCGAACGCCAATTGCTCCTCTTCGCTCCTCAGCAGTTCGCTCCACGGAACGAGCGCGTAATGGACAAAATGGTTCGACAACACGAGCGTCACGTCCGCGCCCGCCAGCGCGCCGGCAAGCACTTTGCCCGCGAGCGCCTCGAGCGCCGGCTGCCACCGCGGCGCATCCGGCGGCGCCGGCGCGAGCGCGATGATTTCCTTGTGCTTGAGTTGCCGGCGCCAGCCGCCGCCGACGCGGGCGATGATCAGCCGGTCCGGGAACAACGCCACGCCCAGTTCGTCGCGCTGCCAGGCGTGACGCCATGCAATCGGCCGCCAAACGACTGGGCCTTGCGTACCCGCTCACCAGCCGGCCCCGCCACGGCGCCACCGCCGGCTTATTGCGCCACAAAGGTGACACGATTGATCTCCTGCAAAGTGGTTTCGCCGCCGCGCACCAGATCCACGGCGGAATCGCGCAGGAAGCGCGTGCCGTGCTTGACCGCCGCATCGCGAATGGTGCGCATCGGCGCGCGCGCCACGATCAGTTCGCGGATTTCGTCGTTGAGGCGGAGAATTTCGCGCGATCGCCCGGCGGCCCTTGAAGCCGGTGCCGCGGCAGTGGCCGCAGCCGCGGCCGGCGCGGAACACGAAGTCGTCCACCTGGTCGCCGGCAAGCCCGGAATCGGCGATCAGCTTGCTCGTCCGGCCGCTCCTCGACCGCGCAGTGCGGGCAATTGACGCGGATCAGGCGCTGGGCGAGGATGCCGTTCATCGCGGACACGAAGCTGTAGGGATCGACGCCCATGTGCACGAAGCGCCCGATCACGTCGAACACGTTGTTGGCGTGCACCGTGGTGAACACCAGGTGGCCGGTCAGCGCGGACTGCACGGCGATCTGCGCGGTTTCCGCGTCGCGGATTTCGCCGACCATGATCTTGTCCGGATCGTGGCGCAGGATGGAGCGCAGGCCGCGCGCGAAGGTGAGCTCCTTCTTCTCGTTGACCGGAATCTGCAGCACGCCCGGCAGCTGGTACTCGACCGGGTCTTCGATGGTGATGATCTTGTCCTGACCGTGGTTGATCTCGCTGATCGCCGCATACAGCGTCGTCGTCTTGCCGCTGCCGGTCGGCCCGGTCACCAGCAGCATGCCGTAGGGCTCGCTGGACAGCCGCCGCACCTGCGCGCACGGTGCGCTCGTCGAATCCGAGGTAGTTGAGCCGCAGGCCCTTCATCTGGTCGCTCAGCGCCTGCTTGTCGAGAATCCGCACCACCGCGTCCTCGCCGAAGATGCTCGGCATGATGGAAACGCGGCAGTCCACCTCGCGCCCGCGCACGCCGATCTTGAAGCGGCCGTCCTGCGGCACGCGGCGCTCCGCGATGTCGAGTTCCGACATCACCTTGATGCGGGAGATCACCTGTTCCGCGAGTTCCGTGCCCGGCATCGATGCCCGCGGTGGTCAGCACGCCGTCGATGCGATACTTGATCACCAGCCCGCGGCGCCGCTTTCGAGGTGGATGTCGCTCGCCGCCAGCTTGAATGCGTCATACAGCGTCGAGTGCACCAGCTTCACGACCGGGCTGGTGTCCTCGCTGATGGTCTTGAACGAGAGATCCTCGACGACCACGTCGCCGCCGGCCGCTTTTTCCGCATCGGGCAGCAGGCTGTCCATCGCCCGCAGCGTTTCCTCGTGGCGCGCCAGATAGGCCGCCAGGTCCTGCGGATGCACGAGACAGGTGGCGAAGGATTGCGCGATGCGGGCATCCGCCCAGTCGTGCAGGTCGCGGTCGAACGGATCGCCGATGGCGAGCAGCAGCTGGTCTTCGCCGGCGCGAAACAGCACGCAGCCGCGCTCCAGCGCAACCGGAAACGGCAGAATGTCGAAGGCCGGCTCCAGCGCATGCAGCTCCGCCATCGTCAGCGCCGGGTAGCCCAGCGTCTTGGCGACCGCCGCGTGTAGGCCTCCGGCCCGAGCGCGCTGCTTCTCTTCCAGCACGTCGATGACGCGCCGCTGCGAGCTGGCGGCCAGCGCGCGCGCTTCCCGAATCTGGGCGGCGGTAAAGCCCACCGCGCTGTTCTCGACCGCGTTCATTGCAGGCTCCCCGCCAGTTCGAATATCGGCAGATACATGAGCACCACGATGAGGCCGATCACCAGGCCGATGACCGCCATCAGCAGCGGCTCGAACAGCCGCGTGAACCACTCCACCCAGCGCGCCATTTCCTCGTCGTGGAAGGCGGCGATGCGCTCCATCATCTCGCCCATCTGCCCGGTGCGCTCGCCGACCCGCAGCATGCGCAACGCAACCGGCGTGGTCAGGTGATGCGTCTTCCATCGCGTAGGAAATCGACCGGCCTTCGCTGATCTTCGCCGCGGCCCCCGCCAGATCCTGCGCGCAGCGCCGGCGGCAGCAGGTCGGCAACCATTTTCATCGCCGGCACGATCGGCAATGCCGCCCGCGAGCAGCATGCCGAGCGTGCGGTAGAAGCGCGCCAGCTGATAGATGCGCATGCGCTCGCCGGCCGCCGGTATCTGCCAGAGGCGGCGCATCACCCAACTGCGCGCCGCGGGCCGGCGCGGCCACATACACCAGCCGCGGCGACGATGCCCGCAAACGCGACCAGCACCAGCACGCCGTGCGCCTGCAGCAGCTTGCCCCATTGCAGCAGCAGCCGCGACATGAACGGCAGATTCGTGCCGATGTCTTCGTAAATGCGGCTGAACCGCGGCACCACGTAGGCCATCAGGAACATCGTGACCAGGCCGCCGGCGCCGATCAGCACCAGCGGATAGATCGAGGCGCTGACCACTTTCTTGCGCACGAAATCCACCTGCGTCTGATAGGCGATGTAGCGCGTCATCGCTTCGCCCAGATCGCCGGTCCTTTCGCTGGCGCGCACGGTGGACACGTAGAGCGGCGGGAAATCCGCGGGAAATCGCTGCAGCGCGTAGGACAACGTGCGGCCCTCATACAAATCGGCAATGATCTGGCGCAGCGTTTTTCGCGCGTCGGGACGCGTCTCTTTCTCCGCCAGCGTTTCGACCGCATCGACCACCGTCAGCCCGGCTTGCATCAGCGCGAGCAATTCCTGGCTGAACAGTATCAGCGGGAAACGCGCCCGGCGCCGCCCGGTCCACGCCTGCCACGACTGCTTCGCCTTGACCGCGAGCACGGTATAGCCCTGCGCCGCCGCCTGCGCCTTCGCGTCGCCCTCGTCGGCCGCATCGAGCACGAGCGCGACCACGCTGTCGGCGCGCAATGCCTTGACTTCAAATTGCATCGCCGCTCTCCGCCCGTCTTACCAGTTGGTGATGTCGGCCGCCTCGCCCGTGCCGCCGGGCTGGCCGTCCTTGCCGTAGGACAGAAGGTCGAATTCGCCGTGCTCGCCGGGAATCCTGTAGACGTAGGCGTTGCCCCAGGGATCCACCGGCACGCTTTTCTTGAGGTACGGACCGTCCCACTTGGGTTCGTTGGCCGGCCGCGTGACCAGCGCCGCCAAGCCCTGCTTCCATCGGCGGGATAGTGACCGGTGTCGAGGCGATACTGGTCGAGCGCCTTCTCCAGCGCATCGATCTGCGCGCGGGCGACTTTGACTTCCGATTTGCCGATCTGGGAGAAGTATTTCGGTCCCACGTAGCCGGCGAGCAGGCCGATGATGACCATCACGACGAGCAACTCCAGCAGCGTGAAGCCCGAGTCTCGCATCGAAAATGGCCGATCGATAGTGCAGAGTCTTGAGTTCACCGATTGCCTTGCTCCTGTGCCTACGCTGACACCCGCTGCGCACTACTACGTAGCGGGTATGGGTATGACGCAATAATTGGCAGTCCGACGCTACATTAACTACCTGACAGTATGGCGTCACTACAACATTTAACCGTATAAAAGCATACATAAAACCCGCATTTTCTTGGAATACTCGGAAGCCTGCTTCCGATGTGGAATCGACGCGGCGCCTAGCGGGCCAACTTCGGCGGGAATTCCAGCGCTGGCCGCAATGACTTACGCGCCGACGTGCTCAGCTAATTTTCGCAGTTCTTGAGAAAACTGCTGATTTTTGCCGTGGCGGGGCCCGGCGTGTCGACGCTGAAACCGGCGAATACGTTCGGGATATCCCAGGCGCGCTGCGTAGCCCACCGAGGAGGATGCCCGCAAGCCGAGTGATCTGTTCCCGGCTCGAGAACGAACTCCGCCGATGACGTGCCCGTCCTGAACGCTGATTGGCTGCAGAGGGTCGGCAAGCGGAGCGTAACCGTCGCCGAAGCGAATCAAGTGCTGCTTCGCGGAATCGCGAACCGCCTCGGCGTTCTCGCCCGCGTCGAAAAGCGCGCGAAAAACGACCCGACCCTCGTTGCACGACAACAGTATCTCGCCCGCACCGCGCCACGTTTGCTGCGCGCCTTTCAGGTAAGTCACCCCATCTCATCGATTCGATCGTCCACTCGGCAGGCAGCCGCCCGTTATTGATCACGCGAAGTCGCTCCAGATCCGCTTTCGAGAGCACCAGCATTTCGTCTTTGCCCGCCCTCGACATGCGGTCGAACAGGCCGACGTCGACTTCCATCTCCGGATGTAATTCACGATGGCAGCCGACACGATTTGCGCGGAATCGGCATCGGTACCCGCCGGCGACATTGTCGAGAATCGATGCACGCCGATGCGCGAGCGAGGCGCGTAGAATCGGTAGGTGCCGCCGATGAAAACAAATACACAGGCGCTGTAGCACTCGCCGGCAAGTGGAATCGATCCCCGCTCGTTCTGCCTGCCGACGCTGGGTGGAAAATCCGCGCTCTCGGATCAAGCGACCCAGTTCCATGCCTTGAGCGAGATCGCCGCCGCGGGAATTCAAATAGACCGTGGCGGACGGTATCTCGCGGCGCGCAAGCTCGTCACGAAAGCGCTCGGCGGCGCCGTCGTCGATCCGGCCATTGAGGTAATATCGTCCACTGCTCGCCCGCGGCCCGACCCGCCTGCCGCGGCGGCGCCGCCACAAACTCCATCGTGAGCGGATCGTCGTCATTCGCCGCAAATATAGGCCGCGTTGCGCAGACGACCAACACGAGCGCAATAAAACGCAGCGCGGCCTTGGCGGCGTTCGCTGTTCCAGTCCCCGGACAAATCGAGTTTGCAGGCATCATAATCCGCGAACGAACCTGTTGCGATCGAATTTCACACGCGTACCCTGAGGTGCGTAGAAATGCACGTTGTAGTCGCCCTTGAATGCAAAACCCTAGCCCGGTGCCTTCTGGCGCGCATCGCGGGTAGCGAAGGCGCGCGGCTACATCAACGCGCGATACTTGTAGTAGAAATCGACGACCCTGGGTACGTAGTCGGCGGTTTCGCGGAACGGCGGAATTTTCCTACCGTATTTTACGACCGCGTTTTCGCCGGCATTGTAAGCGGCCAGCGCAAGTCGCAAGTCGTTATCAAACATCAGCAGCAGCTCGGCAAGGTATTGCGCGCCGCCGCGCAAATTATCGCTGGGATCGAAGACGTTGGCGACACCATAACGCTTCGCCGTTTCCGGCATCAGCTGCATGAGTCCGCCCGCGCCGCGCCTAGACAATGCGTTCGGGTTGTAACCGGATTCAACCGAGATCACCGCGTGGAGCAACGCGGCGTCAAGGCCGAATTGCCTGGCCACCCGCTCGACCACGGCGCGGTATTGCTGCCGGATGGCAACATTGACCGGCGCATCGCGCGCTGCATCGCCGGTCGGCTCGGCCGTCGGCTCAATCGGTGCAATCAGTAACCGGTAACGATGGTCATCGGGGATGTTGCTTAGATGTACCCCGCCCTGGTTGTCGACATACGTGTACACACCGGAGTCTGCGCAGCAGGCAAGCGAGCTGTACACCACAAGTACTGCAAGGCTGATCTGAATGAAGGACATGTATTCCAGGGTTCAAATGCTTTTCGGCAGGCCAAGTGGGAGTATTCCGTAACCTCAATGCGGTCAACACCCCATATTCTGAATTATTTCGGCAGTCCCATGAGAAAAATCGCAGCGCAACCGCACGCGAACCACGTCCGCCATCGCCTAAGTAATTGATTCGACTGATTCTGAACGATCAGTTCGGCACGTGTGAAAGTTGCACCCAGCGTGCGCTAAATCGTGCGGTGCTGCGAAAGCATCAAATGTGTTTGCCGCGATGGTGGATAGTGAATGGAAATCTAATTGCGCCTGTCTGGATTGTGGAACTCCTCAATCATCACGATTTGAAAGGGAACTGATGGAGGATGATCCGGGGTTGGCTGGAATAGCTGCGTCCGGGCAATATTTCTCCCGGCAGTGCCGGGAGCTGTAAGTTGGGACATGCTCACTGCACCATGGTGAAGCCGCTGACGCGACCCCGATATTGCCTAAGCAATGCCGCCTGTGGCCGCACTTTTCCAAAATTTCAACGGTGCCTCTAGTTGGTTTTGCGCGCCCGTACCCGCGACCCCGGGCGCACGTATTGGTCACACTCGTCACCCGACCCTATGTCGGCGATAATTTGAGTTCTGGCAAGGATGACAGCAACTTGAACGATCCCGGTTTTAGCAAACATACGCCGATGATGCAGCAGTACTTGAGCATCAAGGCGCAACATCCGGACATGCTCGTGTTCTACCGCATGGGGGATTTTTACGAGCTTTTTTTCGGCGATGCGGAAAAGGCCGCGCGGCTGCTCGATATCACGCTCACCAGCCGCGGCGCATCCAACGGCGAGCCGATCAAAATGGCTGGCGTGCCGTACCATGCGGTCGAACAATACCTGGCGAAGCTCGTCAAGCTGGGCGAATCGGTCGCGATCTGCGAACAAGTCGGCGACCCGAACATGTCGAAGGGTCCGGTCGAACGCAAGGTATTGCGCGTTGTCACGCCCGGCACGCTCACCGACTCGGCGCTGCTTGACGATAAACTCGACAATCTGCTGGTCGCGCTGTGGCAAAAGCAAAACACGATAGGTATTGCGTGGCTGGCGCTTGCCGCGGGACGCTTTCGGGCAACCGAGATCAAGGCCGCGAACCTCGCCGCCGAACTCGAACGGCTGCGCCCGGCCGAATTGCTGGTCGCGGAATCCGCGAACTTCGAAACGCCCGGGGATGCGTCCTACGCCACCCGCCGCCTGCCCATATGGCAATTCGACATCGAAGCCGCGACACGCGCATTGCGCCGACAGTTCAATACGCACGACCTGACTGCGTTCGGTCTTGCCGCGCTGCCGGCAGCGACGTGTGCCGCCGGCGCGCTGATCGAATATGCGCGTGCCACCCAGGGCAATGCGATTGCGCACGTCAATTCGCTCGCAGTCGAGCACGCATCCGCCTACCTCGCCATCGACCCGGCAACGCGGCGCAACCTTGAAATCTCCGAAACCCTGCGCGGCGAACCGGCACCTACCCTGCTGTCGTTGTTGGACAGCTGCGCGACCAGTATGGGCAGCCGCTTGCTGCGCCACACCCTGCATCACCCGCTGCGCGACCCGGCGCCGATACGCGCACGCCTCGCGGCGGTTGCGCTGCTGGCGGCGGACAGCGCCGTGAAATGCAAAGCGTTGCGCATCGAATTGAAGGCATGCGTGGACGTCGAACGCATTACCGCGCGGATTGCATTGAAGAGCGCGCGGCCACGCGATCTCTCCGGGCTGCGCGACACGCTCGCGCGGCTGCCGCAATTGAGCGCCCAGCTTGCAGCTACTCGACAGTCCGCGCCTCCAGCAACTGGCGGCCGACGTGCGACCGCTGGAATCGGTTGCCGCGCTGCTCGCGCAGGCGGTCATGCTTGAGCCGGCGGCGATGCCGCGCGAAGGCGGCGTGATTGCCGACGGCTTCGACGCCGAACTCGACGAATTGCGCGCCATCGACCGCAACTGCGGTGAGTTCCTGCTCGAACTCGAAGCGCGCGAGCGCGTGCGCAGCGGCATCGCGAATCTCAAGGTCGAGTACAACCGCGTGCACGGCTTTTACATCGAAGTCACGCGCGCGCAATCCGAAAACGTGCCCGACGACTATCGCCGGCGCCAGACGCTGAAAAATGCCGAGCGCTATATCACGCCGGAGCTCAAGGCATTTGAGGACAAGGCATTGTCCGCGCAGGAACGCGCGCTCGCGCGCGAGAAGCTCCTCTACGAACAATTGCTCGACCGGCTCGCACCCGACATACCACGGCTACAGCGCGTGGCGGGCGCGCTGGCCGAAATCGATTTGCTCGCGACGTTCGCCGAACGCGCCCACACGCTCGACTTTTGCATGCCCGAGCTCGTGCGCGAACCGCTGATCGAAATCGAAGCCGGGCGCCATCCGGTGGTTGAAGCGCAGATCGCGACCTTCATCGCCAACGACACGCAGCTTGGCGGCGGACGCCAGATGCTGCTCGTCACCGGACCCAACATGGGCGGCAAATCGACTTACATGCGGCAGGTCGCGTTGATCGCACTGCTCGCGCATTGCGGCTCGTTCGTGCCGGCGCGGCGCGCGAGCATCGGCGCGCTCGACCAGATCTTCACGCGCATAGGCGCCGCCGACGATCTCGCCGGCGGGCGTTCGACGTTCATGGTCGAAATGACCGAAGCCGCGTACATCCTGCATCACGCAACACCCGCGAGCCTCGTGCTGATGGATGAAATCGGCCGCGGCACCTCGACTTTCGACGGGCTGGCGCTGGCGTGGGCCATCGCGCGCCATTTGCTCGACGCCAACAAGAGCCTCACGCTGTTCGCAACGCATTACTTCGAACTGACGCGGCTCGCGCAGGAATTCAGGCAACTGGCCAACGTGCATCTCGACGCGGTCGAACACAAGGACCACATCGTATTTCTGCACAGCGTCGAAGAAGGTCCCGCCAACCAGAGCTACGGCCTGCAGGTCGCGCATCTTGCGGGCGTGCCGGCGAGCGTGATCCGCGCCGCCAAAAAACATCTGCAGCAACTTGAAAACGAAGGCGCCGCGCGCAGTCAGCAACCCGATCTCTTTTACGCCGCCGCTGCCACCGGAGCCGCCTTCACCGGCCGCGCCGGCGCTGCTCGAAAAACTGCGCGACCTCGACCCCGACACGCTGACGCCGAAAGAGGCGCTCGACGCGCTCTACGCGTTGAAGAACCTGCTCGAAAAATGATACTGCGCGATGCGCTCGCGATGGTGGTCGCCGCCGCATTGAGCGGAGCGCCGCTGTCGGCCGCCGTGTACGCGCAGCCGGTAACCTTCGCCGTGTTCGGCGACACGCCGTACGACGACGCTCATCCCGGCGGGGAAACCCGGTCGTATCTCGACATGCTCGGGGAAATCAATCGCAGTGATGCGCGCTTCGTGGTGCATATCGGCGATTTCAAGCACGGCTCGACGCCATGCAGCGACGCGTTGTTCGAACAACGGCAGAGCCGAATTCGCGGTCGTCGGACAAACCGTTTCATCTTCGTGTTTGGCGACAACGAATGGACCGACTGCTGGCGCAGCGGCAGCCGATCCGCGCGAGCGGCTCGACAAACTGCGCGCACTGTTCACCGCGGGCGACGCGAGCCTGGGCGCACGCCGATCACGCTCGCGCGCCAAAGCGCCAACGCCGCCTACGCAAGCTATCGCGAGAACGTGCGCTGGGCGGTCGGCAACGTCCTGTTCGTCGGGCTGAACGTGCCGGGCAGCAATAATAATTTCACGCGCCTGCCGGAGGAATACCGCGCGCGCAATGCGGCGGTTCTGGCATGGCTCGACGAAGCATTCGCCATCGCGCGCGCCCAGGACCTTCGGCGCGATCGTTCTATTCATGCACGCCGATCCGTTTCTGCCCCAGTCGCAGGCCCAACGGTTACACGGCGCTGCTCGAAGCGCTGCGCGGTCACCTCGGCGCATACCCGGGCTCGTGGTGCTCGTGCATGGCGACACGCATGCGTGCCGCATTGATTTCCCGCTGTGGGATCGGGTCAATCTGCGCTACTTTCCCAATTTCCGCCGCATTGAAACATTCGGTTCACCGCAGACCAACTGGTTGCAGTTTGACGCTGGACGCGGATGCCGCGCCGCCCGCCTTGACGGTGACTCCCGGCCGCTGGAGCGCGGGATGCTGCCGGCGCGAGCTTGGCGCGGAGCCCTGCAGCTAAAAAATTCCCGGCGGGCCCGCTGCGGTATCAGTGATGGTGGCCATGCGCGCCGTGCACGTGCCCATGCTCGAGTTCTTCCGCGGTCGCCGCGCGCACGGCTTTTACCGTGCAATGAAACCGCAACGCCATGCCGGCGAGCGGATGATTGCCGTCGACCACCACTTTGTCTTCGGCGATGTCGGTCACGGTGTAGATCAGCGTCTCGCCCGAATCCCCGGCCTCGCCCTCGAAACGCATGCCGACCTCGATCTTCGGCGGAAACTTGGCGCGCGGCTCGATCTGCACCAGCTTCTCGTCATACTCGCCGAATGCATCGGTCGGCTGCAGGTAGACGTCGCACGTCTCGCCGGCGGCCTTGCCATGCAACGCCTCTTCGACGCGCGAAAATATTCCGTCGTAGCCGCCGTGCAGGTATTCGATCGGATCGTCGGTCTTCTCGATCAGTTCGCCTTCGGAATTCAGCAGTTCGTAATGCAGCGATACGACCGTGTCTTGCGCTACTTGCATTTCGCCATTGCCCTTGACCAGTCCCAGCACTTCCGCGGCATGGCCGCGCGGGCTGACCCCGTACAGCGCGTGCCTCACCACGCCATGCTTGTCGATAATGAAAGTCGACCGCTGGATGCAGGTCTTCTTCCTGCCCTCGTGCTCTTTTTCGTGCAGCACGCCGTAGTTACTGCATACCTCGCCTTCCACGTCCGCCAGCAGTTGAACCGCCAGGCCGTGCTTGTCGAGAAACGAGCCGTGGCTCAGCGCAATCGTCCATGCTGACACCGATCACCACCGCGCCGAGCCGCGCGAAATCCTCCTGCATGTCGCTGAACTCGATCGCCTCCAGCGTGCAGCCCGGCGTATCGTCCTTGGGATAAAAATACAGCACGACGATTTTGCGGTTCTTGAAACCCGCCAGGCTCACCGCTTCCATTTCGGCGTCGGGCAAATCAAATCCCGGGGCCGCCTGACCCGCCTGCAACATCGGCGCTCCGCACACGGTCTGTATCGTCACGGATTTATTGTAGCAAAGTATCGCGGCCGTCAATACCGCGGCTTCGAATCCGGAATAAACACGGCGCGTGACGGCCGCGCAAGCGCCGCCGCGGCGCAGGCACGAGCAATTGTAATCAGCACGTTATAATCGAAATGATGATAGCCAATCTACCCGGCGCACGGCGTTTTCTCGCGCAATTTCTGGCAGAAAGAAGCCGCTGCTCGCGCGCGGTGCGCTGGGACAGTTCGCGGATGCGCTCGACCGCGCGCGCATGATCGAGCTTGCCTGCCGCGACGACGTCGAATCGCGGCTGGTGATCGGCACGCGCAGCACCTGGCGCGTCGAGCACGGCCCGTTTCGCAGGCGCGACTTCGCGCGCCTGCCGCCGCGCAACTGGACGCTGCTGGTCAACGGGCTCGAAACCGTCTTGCCGGCCGCGCGCGTGCTGCAACAGAAATTCAGCTTCATTCCCTACGCGCGTCACGACGACGTCATGGCGAGCTACGCCGCGCCGGGCGGCAGCGTCGGGCCGCATTTCGACAGTTACGACGTCTTTCTGGTGCAGGGCGCGGGCACGCGCCGCTGGCAGATCGGCCGTCAGCGCGACCTCGCCCTGATCGACGGCGCGCCGCTCAGGATGTTGCAACGTTTCCGGCCGCAACGCGCCTGGACAGTGCAATCCGGCGACCTGCTGTACCTGCCGCCGCGCTACGCGCATCACGGCGTTGCAATCGACGAATGCATCACGTGGTCGGTCGGCTTTCGCGCACCGGGCCGGCAGGACATGGCCGAACGCTTTCTGGATTTTCTGCGCGATGAACTGCGATCTTGACGGCGCCTATCGCGACCCGGACCTAAAGCCGCAGCGCCACCCCGCCGCCATCGGCGACGCCATGCTGCGCCAGATCAACGGCGATGGTCAGGTCGATACGCTGGAACGACTGCCGATATCGAACGCTGCATAGGCGAATACCTCACCGAACCGCGCCCCGGCGTCGTGTTCGGCACGCACGGGCCGCCTGTCGGCACCGCGTTTTGCCGAGCGCGCCCGCATGCGCGGCATACGGCTCGCGCTCCCGACACGCATGCTGACGCGCGGCGCGCGGGTTTTCATCAACGGCGAAACCGTGACCAGCCACGGCGCCGCCGGCAAGTCACTGCGCCAACTGGCCGATACGCGATGCCTGCCGCCGGCGACACGCACCTACCGCGGCCACGCGCGCGTTGCTTTACCGCTGGTATCGCGCGGGCTATATTGAATTGAATTGAGCAAACACTGCAGCCGATGCGCGATCCAAGCGGATTCTTTGATCGCCTGCCGCAACCGATTGCCGGATTGATTGCGCATAAGTTCACGCCATGCTGCCCGTGCCGCCAGAACGCATGCCCGGCGAGCGCAAGCTCGAGGGCCTTGTCGCGTACGACGCGGCGCTCGATGAACTGATCGCGAATGCCACTCATACCGTGCGCATTTTCGACAAGAGCATCGGGCGCAATTTCAATTCGCCGCAGCGTTACGAACTCATGAGCCAGTTCCTGCTGGCGCGCCGCACGAACGCGTCAAAATCGTGTTGCACGACACCTCCAACATCGTGCGCGACTGCCCGCGGCTCATGCTGCTGCTCAAGCGCTTCAGCCACTGGGCCTCGCGATTCACCAGACCTTGCCGACGGCACGGCGCGTCTACGATCCGTTTGCGATCGCCGACGATACGCGCTTCGTGCACCGTTTTCATTACGCCGACATGCGCGGCGCGGCGACCGTCGGCGACGTGGCGGCGACGAGCTTGCTGATCAAGCGCTTTGATGAGATCTGGGAAGCGTCGACGCCCGTCCGTTGCCGCCACCACCATCGGATTGTAGCGCCGGCGCACTGGAATTCGCGCGCGAAAAAGATTACAATTTCAACGCTTGGTTGGCCGGCGCATCGGTCGGCCGGATAAAATCCGCTGCTGTAATTCCGTGTATATTTTGTATCAACTCTCTGTTAAAGGAAAAACCATGAATCGTTCATTTCTGCTCGCCGCGATGCTGGCGGTCGGCTTGACCGCCTGCGGCGAAAAACCCGCTCCCGCTACCCGCCAGGCACCCGCCCCCGCGCCGGCAGCAACCGCCGGCACCTGCGCCGGCGCCGGCGCCGGATGCCGCCAAGGACGCTGCGGCTCCCGCCGCTGCGCGCACCAACGCTGCAGACACCGCCAAGGCCGCGATGGAGATGGCCAAGGAGCAAAGCCGGCGATATGGCGCAAAGACGCCAAGGTGCAAAACAAGGCGAATCCGGGCAAAGCCGACGCGATGAAACGATGAAGAAGTAATCAGGCTTTGCGCCAACAGTAAAAAGCCGGCCGCGAGGCCGGCTTTTTTTCGCCCCAGTGCAGGTTGTCAACCGACGTCGCGCCAGTCGAAGCCTTCGTCCTGGGTCGCAACACCTATCCATTCGCGCTCGCAGCCAAGCGCCTGCGACAGCGCCGCGCGCGCGAGTTCGGGCGTATTGTTTTGCTTGCTCAGATGCGCTGCCACCAGATGGGTGAGCCGGCTGCAGTCGATCGATTTCAGCAGCTGCGCCGCGGTGGCGTTGTCGAGATGGCCGAACTTTCCCGCGATGCGTTCCTTCAGCCGCTGCGGGTAGCCGCCGCCCCACAACAAGTCGAGATCGTGATTGCACTCGAGCACCAGCGCATCGAGGCCGCTTAACACCTCCTGCATGTGCGCCGTCAGCGAACCCGCATCCGTCAATAGTCCCAGGCGGCACGCGCCGTCGCCGAATACGAATTGGGCCGGTTCGCGCGCGTCGTGCGGCACGGTGTACGGCTCGATTTCGATGTCGCCCACGGCAAAGCGCTGGTGACAATCGAACAGATTTACCGTTATCGACGTCCGCGAAAGCCTTCGCGGCGGCCTGCCACGTGCCGTGCGTGACCCACACCGGTATGCTGAATTTGCGCGCGAAACGCGCCACGCCGCCGATATGGTCGGCAGTGCTCGTGCGTAATCAGTATCGCGTCGATCGACTCGGCCGCAACTCCGCAGCGCGCGAGTCGCGCCACCGTATCGCCGAGGGAAAAGCCGCAGTCAGCCAGAATCCGCGTTGCCGCGACTTCCACCAGCGAGGCCGTTGCCCTCGCTGCCGCTGCCCAATGATGCAAAACGCATCATTGGGAGCGTGAGGCGGTGAGGGGTGAAGGGTGAGCGCGGTGCTGGATGGCTCCGGATCGAGGATTCGGGCGTTACACGCCTGTCACTCCTCACTCGCTTACCCCTCACTTCAGCTGCTCGTAGAGCAGCGAGAGAATGCGGCTCGCGGTATCGGATTTTTCCTCGCCGCCGTCCTTGTTCAGCACGCTGACCTGGCTGACGGTATCCTCATCCTTGACCTGGATGCGGAATTGCTCGCTCGAGGTTTTTTTCTCGGTCTTGCTGAACGGATTCAACTTCGAGAGAAATCCCTTCTGCTGCGTACTCTTGTTGTCGGCGTCGGGATCGACGTAGCGCACGAAGTAAAGACCCTTCGAGCGATCGCGGTCTTCGACCGTGAAACCGACGCGATCGAGCGCCAGCCCGATGCGCCGCCACGCGCGGTCGAACTGATCGTTGACCGACAGCACGCTGCCGCCCGCCTGCCCCTTCAGCAGCGTCGCGCGCGCCGGCCCCTGCGGTTTTGCCTGCGCAACCTCGGTCTTCGCGCGCTCCTGCTGCACGCCGAATCGCGCCATCAGCCGGCGCAACATCTCCGCTTCAAGATCGGGGTCCGGCGGCCGCGGCTGCCAGCGCGTCTCGTTCCTGCCCTCGTTGATGTAAACCTCTTCCATGCCGCGGTGGCTCACGTAAATCTCGGTCGTGCCGGGCACGGTGCCGCGCTCAAGGCGCGTGCGGAACTTGTCGCGTTCGGCGGTGGAATAAATACTGTCCATTATCTTGCCGAGAAAATTGCGCACGGCTCCCGCGTCGACCTTGGCACGGCTTTCCGCGAAATCGGTTTCCATGACGCCGGCTTCGGGATATTCGACGCTGATGACAAATCCCAGTTCCTGCCAGAACTCCTTGACGACGTTCCACACCGCGTCCGGCTCGCCCTGCACGACCAGCCAGCGCTGGTTGCCGGAGCGCTCGACGCGCGCGTTCGGTTGCGACGGCAACACCGCGGTCCTCGCGGCGTCGGGCGCAGCGCGGCGCTCCTTGTCGTAATCGGACGCGAGCGCTCCACCCTTGGCATCGGGAACCGCATAGCGGTCGTCCGCACCGGGCTTGGTCAGGTCGGGCGGCACTCGCAAGTCCGGCAGCTGGTTTCTTGACGCCGATTTGTATTCGACCGAATCGTTCTCAACTTTGGGCAGGGCGCTGCACGCGGCGAGCAGCGCCGCCGCCACGCAGGCCACCGCGATTTTCCATCGCGGCACGATTGTCGCTAACGCCTATCCTACACATGAATTCCCGCCTGCAGCATCGCTGCGCGCACCTGTTCGTGACAACTTGCAGCGAGCGGCGTCAGCGGCAGACGGATGCCGGACTTGATCAGATTCATCCGGCACACCGCCCATTTGACGGGTATCGGGTTGGCCTCCACGAACAGGTTGCGATGCAGCCCCATCAACCGGTTATTGAGTTCGCGCGCGCGCGCCGGGTCAGGCTTCAACGCGGCCACGCACATCTCGTGCATCAGGCGCGGCGCCACGTTGGCGGTCACCGATATCACGCCGCGGCCGCCGAGCAGCATCAAAGCGAGGCCGGTCGCATCGTCGCCGCTGTAGACCGCGACATGCGGCGGCAACTGCCGCAGCAAGTCGGCACCGCGCTCGAGGTTCGCCGTCGCATCCTTGAGACCGACAATATTCGGCACCTGCGCCAGCCGCAACATCGTTTCATTCTGCAAATCGGCGACGGTGCGGCCCGGCACGTTGTAGACGATCTGCGGAATGTCGACCGCCTCCGCGATCGCGCGAAAATGGCGGTAGAGACCTTCCTGCGTGGGCTTGTTGTAGTACGGAACGACCGACAGGCTCGCGCCCGCCCCAGCCTGCTTCGCATAGACTGCGAGCTCGATGGCTTCGCGCGTGGAATTCGCGCCGGTGCCGGCGATGACGGCAATGCGTCCGCTGGCGTGCTCGACCGCGATCTTGATCAACTGATGATGCTCATCGAAATCGACCGTCGGCGACTCGCCGGTCGTGCCGACGACGACGATGCCATCGGTGCCTTCCGCGATGTGCCAGTCGATCAGTTTGCGGAACGCGTCGAAATCGAGGCTGCCGTCATCGTGCATCGGCGTAACGATCGCGACCATGCTGCCGGTAAGCTGTGCCATCTTTCTGATGTTCCTGAGATTACGCCCAAAGCCCGCCTAAGTTAACCGGGGATTGTAGCGCATTCTGGCGGGACCCTGAACAACCTTCAAACTTGCAGAAAGCAGCGAATCACGAACCCGGTCGCGGACCGCGTAGGCGGCACTTCCCGCGGGTGACGGGATGAAACGTCAAGAGCCTGTTTCAGAACACGCCGTCGCACGCCGGTCTTAAGTAAGCACGAGGGGAAATATCCCTGCATTAACTAATGCGCTCTAAGCCCGCTGACACAAATACAGGCGGGCGAGAAAATCCGCGGCGTCACCGTCGTTTAGTGCGGTTGCGTGCGCGCGCGCCAACGGTTCCGCCAGCAGCAGCACCAGCGGATGCCAGTTCGCGCACAGCACTTCGTCCGCGTATGCGGCAGTTCTAGGGTCGTCATCCACGTCGTCGGTCATCGTATTCGCCTGTCGCGGGGGCGAGGGCGTTGCTTACACCATATCTGTCGCGCCCCCTGACTAATACGAACGCATGAATCACCAAAAAGTTGCGTCCGGATCGAAATTTTCCGGATTCAGCCGGCGCCAGCGCCGTTGATCGCGCACATGCGCTGAAGCATCGCCGGCCGCGGCGACTGAACCGCGAGAAGTTCGTAGGCGATCACCTCCAGGCGCCCGTGCGCGACCTTCAGAAGTTCACCCGGCTGCAACAGGAAATCAGGATTGCGCGGGCGCCCGTAACGCTCGTTACCGACCGCGAACGTTTCATAGATCAGCACGCCGCCGGGCGCCAATGCCGCGAGCAGATGGGCGAACAGCGGCCTGTGCAGGTAATGGGTGACGACCACGGCGTCGAACTGGCCCGGCGCATAGGGCCACGCGGCGCCCTCGAGATCGGCCACGCGCGTCGTTACGCCCGCCACACCCGTGAGCCCGCTCAGCGCTGACGGCGTCGACGTCGACCGCTTCGACCCGGCAACCGCGCCCGGCGAGATAGCGCGCATGCCGCCCGCTACCGCACGCCACGTCCAGCACGCGGCCGCCGTCCGGCACGCGCGGCGCAAAGCGGCACACCCACGGCGACGGCGTATCGATTTCGCGATGAGGGTCCATGGCCCGGCGATTTGCGTAAAACGCTATAGTACAGGAACCACCCGTGAATTCCCGCTGGCAGCCCTAACACCCGTCGATGAAGGTCGAACGCTTGACGCTCTGGCGCCTGCGCGTGCCGCTAACCACCCCCTACCGGCTGGCGTTCGGGCCGCTGTATGCGTTCGACACGGTGCTCGTTGAAGCGTGTGACGAGCAGGATCGCAGCGGACTCGGAGAGGCGACTTATCTGACCGGCTACACCGATGAGACGGCGGCAGACGGCTGGGCGCTCGCACGGCGCCTCGGTCGCGAATACGCAGGGCTTGCTGCGCCCACCATACAAACCCGGTTGACGTCCTATTTCGATTCGGCGCCGTTCACCGCCACCGCGTTCGGCACCGCGTTTGAAATGCTCGCGGATGCCGACCTGCTGAAGGTCGAACGCCCGGTCGGGGTGCCGGTGCTGGGTCTTTTGCATGCGACCGAAACAGCGGCAATCGAAAGTGAAAGTTCCGCCTTGTTCGGCGCCGGCTTCACCACGCTCAAAGTCAAAGTCGGTTGGGATGCCGAACGCGATGCCGCGATGGTCAAGCGCGTGCAGCGTGCGGTTCACGGCCGCGGCACCCTGCGCCTGGATGCCAACCAGGGCTACAGCCGCGACGACGCGTGCCGTTTCGCGGCGTCGCTCGACCCGCAGGACATCGAGCTGTTCGAGCAACCGTGCGCGGCCGGCGACTGGGACGCCGCATGTGCGGTGGCGCGCGTGGCGACGGTGCCGATGATGCTCGACGAGTCGATTTACGGCCTCGACGACATACGCCGCGCTGCGGACTTAAAGGCCGCGCGCTTCATCAAGGTCAAGCTGATGAAACTGGGCGGCCTCGCCCGGCTCGCCGCCGCCATCGACACCATACGCGACTGCGGCATGGAGCCGGTGCTCGGCAACGGGGTGGCTTGCGAAATCGGTTGCTGGATGGAGGCGTGTGTTGCGCGCGGCCGCATCCGCAACGCAGGAGAGATGAACGGTTTTCTCAAACCGGCGTCCCCCTTGCTGAGCAATCCGCTCAAATTCGCGCATGGCGTGATTGCGCTTGAAGCAGGCTATCGTCCCACGCTCGACCCCGCGGCGCTCGCGCGCTGCACGCTGGAGACGATAACCTACCACGCGTAACACGCGCAGCGAATTCTGCTAGCATGGCATGCACAATACCCATAGTCGAGAAGGATGTTAATGCCAACCACCGCAGGCCACACCCCCGCCCCGCGCGGCGGCGGTCATGCGCTAGAGGTTCATCCCCTGACCGCGGCGGTCGGCGCGGAAATTTGCGGCGTCGACCTCGCGCACGTGGAGCGACGCTCAGTTCACCACCATCGAAAGCGCGTGGACACGCCATTCGGCGCTGCTCTTTCGCGGCCAGACGCTCGATCACGCTGCATTGCTCGAATTCAGCCGCCGCTTCGGCGAACTCGACCCGCCGCCGGTCAACGAAAACGGCAAGAAATTCGTCGACGGCTTTCCCGAAATCTACGTGGTGTCGAACATCATCGGCGCCGACGGCACGCCGATCGGCAGCCTCGGCGCCGGCGAGGCGGTGTGGCATACCGACATGTCGTACCTGCCGGCAGCCGCCCGATGCGTCATTGCTCTATGCGGTCGAGATTCCGCCGACGGGCGGCGACACCTGGCTGTGCGGCATGATAGCCGCGTGCGCAGCATTGCCGCTCGCCGCTGCGCCAGGCCGTGACCAACGCAGCATCAAGCACGACGGCACCTACAACTCCGGCGGCTATCTGCGCGCCGGTCTCACCGACTCGGACGATCCGGTGACTTCGGTCGGCACGCCCCACCCCATCATCTGCCTCCATCCGCCGAGCGGCAGGCAAACGCTGTACCTCGGGCGCCGGCGCAACGCCTACGTCGTCGGCATGCCGCGCGACGAATCGGAAGCGCTGCTGGACGAATTGTGGGCGCATGCGGCGCGGCCCGAGCACGCGTTCGCGCACCGCTGGCGCGTGGGCGACGTGTTGATGTGGGACAACCGCACGACCATGCACCGGCGCGATCCCGTTCGACGCGGCCGCGCGGCGCCTGATGTACCGCACGCAGATCAAAGGCAAGACAAGGCCGCAGCGCGCGCTGTAGTGCGCGCCGTGGGTAACCGACTCCGATGAATGCGCCGCCGACAAGGACACCCCGCTGCGCGAGGATATCCGGCTGCTCGGACGCCTGCTCGGCGACACGCTGCAGGAACAGGAGGGACGCGAGCGGTTACGCGCTGATCGAGGACATCCGCCAGACCGCGGTGCGCTTGCGCCGCGATCACGATCCGCGCGCCAAAGAGGCACTCGCCGCGACTCTCGGCGGCCTCGACCCTGAGACGGTCATTTCGGTCGTGCGCGCTTTCAGTTTTTTTTCGCAGCTCGCCAATATCGCCGAAGACCTGCATCACAATCGCCGCCGGCGCGCGCATGAGATCGCGGGCTCCGCACCGCAGGACGGCAGCGTTGCGCGCGCGCTCGAGCGGCTGCGGCAGGCGCGGGTCGCGCCGACGCGCGTGGCGGCTTTTTTTGCGCGCGCAGTGATCGCGCCGGTGTTAACCGCGCATCCGACGGAGGTCCAGCGCAAAAGCATCCTCGACGGCCAGCTCGAAGTGGCGCGGTTGCTGGCGGAACACGACCGTCCGGGGCAAGACCCCGTCGGAAGACGCGCGAGCTCGAGGAGTCGCTGCGGCGCGAAATACTCCGGCTGTGGAAGACGCGCATATTGCGCGGGACCCGCCTCACGCTGAACGACGAAATCGAAAACGGCCTCGCTTATTACCGCTACACATTCCTGCGCGAGGTGCCGCGCCTGCATGCGGAGATTGGAAGACTTGGTCGCAAATCATCTGGGCGCGAGCGCCGTGCCCTGCCGCCGTGCTGCGCATCGGCAGCTGGATAGGCGGCGATCGCGATGGCAATCCCAACGTGAACGACGCAGTGATGCTGCACGCCGTCAACCGGCAGTCGACGGTGGCGCTCGATTTCTTCCTCGCCGAAGATCCACCAGCTCGGCGCCGAACTGAGCATGACGCGGCGGCTCGTGCGCATTACGCCGGCGCTCGAAGCGCTCGCCGCGGCGTCGCCCGACCGCTCGGAACACCGCAAGGAGGAGCCGTACCGGCGCGCGTTAGTCGGCATTTACGGCCGACTCGCCGCGACTTCCGAGCGGGTCACCCACCACTCGCCCGAGCATCACGCGGTGGGCGCGGCGCAGCCGTACGCGGATTGCGCCGAATTCATCCGCGATCTGGACACCATTATCGATTCGCTGGAACAAAGCGGCGCGCGGCGCATCGCGCGCGGCCGCACGCGCGGACTGCGCCGCGCGGCCGAATTGTTCGGCTTTCACCTGTGCACTCTCGACATGCGCCAGCACAGCGGCGTGCACGAAATAGTCGTCGCGGAACTGCTGGCGCGGGCGGCGGCGAAAGCGGGTATGGCGCGCTGACGGAAACGCAGCGACTCGAACTGCTGCGGCGGGAAGTCGAAACACCGCGGCCATTGCGGTCGCCGTACCTCGAATACAGTGCCGAGAGCCAGCCAAGGAGCTGCGGATATACGACGCGGCGGCGGCGATACACCGGCGCTATGGCGCGTCCGCGATGCCGAATTACATTATTTCCAAGACCGACGGCGTGAGCGACATGCTCGAGGTCGCTCTGCTGCTGAAGGAGGCGGGACTCCTGTCCCCGGGCCAGTGCCGCGGCTGGCGATCAATATCATCCCGTTGTTCGAAACCATCACCGACCTGCGCGGCTGCGTTGCCATCATGGATGCGCTCTTCAACGAGCCCTGTTACCGCAAGCTTCTGGCGAGTCGCGGCAACGTGCAGGAAGTGATGCTCGGTTACTCCGACAGCAACAAGGACGGCGGTTTTCTCACCGCCAACTGGGAGCTCTACAAGGCCGAGGTCGGGCTGGTGAGCGTATTCGCGCGCCACGGCGTCGAGTTAAGGCTCTTTCACGGCCGCGGCGGCTCGGTGGGCCGCGGCGGCGGACCGAGCTATCAGGCGATACTGGCGCAGCCGCCCGGCAGCGTAAACGGGCAGATCCGCATCACCGAACAGGGCGAAGTCATCTCGAGCAAGTATTCCAATCCCGAAATCGGCCGGCGCAATCTGGAAACACTGATCGCCGCCACGCTGGAAGCCACCTTGCTCGACGCGCGCCAAGGCCGCACACGAGACCGCCGCTTACCACGCGGTCATGGAAGCGGCTCAGCGCAGACGCCTACAACGCCTACCGCAATCTCGTCTACGAAACGCCCGGCTTCGTCGACTTCTTCCGGGCGGCGACGCCGATCGCGGAACTCGCGGACCTACAGATCGGCAGCCGGCCGGCGGCGCGCACGAAGTCGGGAAAGATCGAGGACCTCCGCGCGATACCCTGGGTATTCAGCTGGTCGCTGTCGCGCATCATGCTGCCCGGCTGGTACGGGTTCGGCACGGCAATCCACGCGATGATCGAACGCGATGGCGACCGCGCACTCGAACTGCTGCGCGAGATGTACCGCGACTGGCCGTTTTTCCAGGCGCTGCTCTCCAACATGGACATGCTGCTGGCCAAGGCCGATCTGGATATCGCGTCGCGCTACGCGGAACTCGTCGCGGACCGCGAGTTACGCGAGCGCATATTCGGCCGCATCGCGGCCGAATGGCAGCTGACCGTAAAATACCTGCTTGCAATCACCGGCCAGCAGGAATTGCTGCAGGCGAATCCGGCGCTGGCGCGCAGCCTGCGCAACCGCTCGCCTTATATCGACCCGCTAAACCACCTGCAAGTCGCATTGTTGCGGCGGCATCGCTCGGGCGCAACGGACGACGTTGATCACGCGCGCAATATCTGCTGACGATCAACGGCATCGCCGCGGGTTTGCGCAACAGCGGCTAACGCGGCTTCTAGACCGACCCGGAAATTCTTGAACTGCCACGGATCGCGCGTCATCCACGTCCTCGGGAAACAACCGCCCGCGATCGTTGAGCGGGTTCCAGTCGGTATAGGTGCCGACGACGTTGCCGAGGTAGGGATTGGCGATTTCGAGCACGCGCTGGAAATCCAGATCGTCCGGATCGCACACGCCGCGCTGCGGATTTTCCATCGCCCAGATCACGCCCGCCATCACGCCGGCGGCCACCTGCAGGCTGGTGGCGTTGTTGAAGGGCGCGAGCTTGCGCGCTTCGTGTATCGACAGCCGCGAGCCGTACCAGTATGCGCCCTTGGCATGCCCCATGAGCAGCGCGCCCAGTTCGTCGGTGCCGTCGAATATCTCGTCCATCAATATGCGCTTGTTCTCGGGCAGCGCCCAGTTCTTGCCCGCGTACTCGTGCAAGCGAAAGTATCGTGCTGTCGCACGGATGGTACGCATAGTGGCAGGTCGGGCGGTAGACGACTTTCTTGCCGGCGCGCACCGTGTAGTAATCCGAAATCGAAATCGCCTCGCCGTGCGTGATGAGGAAACCGTGAAAGTTGCCCTCCACCGGCGTCCACGTGCGCACGCGCACCGACGCGCCGGGACGCGTCAGGTAGATCGCGGCCTTGCCGCCGAACTTGTGCTGCTTCGCGTCGCGCGGAAAATGCTTTTCATGCGAGCCCCAGCCGAGTTCGCACGGCTGCGAGCCTTCGCCGACAAAGCCGTCGACCGACCAGGTGTTGACGAACTCGAGGCGGCGCTTGCCCGGATTGGCGACCTGCGTGTCGCGCTCGGAGCAGTGTATGACCTTGACGCCGAGTTCCATCGCGAGCCGCGCCCAGTCGGCCTTGGATTCGGGCTTGGCGGCGCGTTTGCGGATGTCGCGCGAGAGGTTGATCAACGCCTGCTTGACCCAGTGCGAGATCAGGCCGGGATTGGCGCCGTGCGTCGGAATCACGGTCGGCCCGCCGTGCGGGTACTTGGTGCGCAGCTTCATGACTTCTTCGCGCAGACCGTAATTGGAGCGGCGCGACGCCGACACGCTGGTGTCGGTGTAGCCGCCGAGCCACGGCTCGATGCAGGTATCGAGATACATCACGCCGCGCTTGTGGCAAAACTCGATCAACGCGACGCTCGACACCTCGACCGACAGATTGAGCAGGAAATCGCCCTTGCTCACCAGCGGCTCGAGCACGGCGCGATAGTTCTCGCGCGTCAGCGGCTTGACGGTGAATTTAACGCCGAATTGCTTGGCTTCCTCGACGCCGCGCGTGTCGCCGGTAACGATACGGATGCGCTCGAGCGGCATGTCGATGTGGCGCAGCAGCAGCGGCAAGGTGCCCTGACCGACCGAACCGAAGCCGACGATGACCAGCCGGCCCTGAAATTTAACGTGTTTTTTTTCGTTCATTTCCCACTTCCATGCAGCTTCAGATTTTGCGCCGTGGAGTTTAGCATTTTACCTCTCGGCGCATTCGAAAAACCCCGCCGCGGCGCGCAGCTTCGCCAATTGCGTGAGCAACTGGCCGACGCCGCCCGCCGCTGCATGCACGCGGCAACTCTTGCCTGCCGCGAGAGGAAATGCGGAGTGCGACAGATAGTGCGCGGTACATCCCTGCAGCATCAGCGCGGTCGCGACATTCAGCGGCACTTGCAGCGGCACTTTCACGAGACGCGCGGCGGGCACCACGGCGAACTCCGCGTAGGCCGCGCGCGGTTGCGGCACGTCCATCAGCCGGAGCTGGTCCGGTCCGCCGAAAGCCGGAATCGAAATGGTTTTCATCATTTTCCTTGCCGCGGAAAGGGCTACGCGCACCAAGCCGCGAGTTTACGTCACGCGGGCGGCCACCGTGCAGTACGCTATCATTTGCGCTGACGGACGAGGCCCGCGCGCATTGCAACAGCATCGCGCGCATGACCGGAGAGTTTATGACGGCTCAATCGCAGATTGCAATCGAAGCGGCATCCGCGCGCGCCGTGGTCGCCGAACTGATGCGGCGCGCGCGCGCCGCGCAAGCCATTTTTGCGCGCTACTCGCAGGCGCAACTCGACGAAGTCGCGACCGCCGCGGCGTGGGCCATCATGGAACCCGGCCGCAACCGCGCACTCGCCGAACTCGCGGTCAAGGACACCGGACTCGGCAATGTCGCCGACAAGATCGTCAAGAACCATCGCAAGACGCTGGGGCTCATGCGCGACCTCCAGGGCGCGAAAACCACCGGCATCATCGCCGAGCATGCGGACACCGGCATCACCGAAATCGCGCGCCCGGTCGGCGTGGTCGCCGCCGTCGTGCCGTCGACGAATCCCGGCGCCACCCCCGCCAACAACATCATCAATGCTTTGAAATGCGGCAACGCGGTGATCCTGTCGCCCTCGCCCAAGGGCTACACGACCTGCGCGCGGCTCGTGGAATACATACACGCGGAATTGGCGCGCGTCGGCGCGCCGCTCGATCTGGTGCAGATGCTGCCCGCGCCGGTGACCAAGGAATCGTCGACCGAACTCATGCGGCAGGCCGACCTCGTCGTCGTCACCGGTTCGCGCGCCAACGTGCGCGCGGGCTACTCGAGCGGCAAACCCGCGCTCGGCGTCGGCGCCGGCAACGTCGCGGTGATCGTCGACGACAGCGCGGACGTCAATGACGCCGCGGCCAAGATCATGGCGTCGAAAATATTCGACAATGCGACGAGTTGCTCGTCCGAGAACAGCGTCATCGTTCACGCCAAAGTTTACGACGCGATGCTCGCGGCGCTGGCGCGCGAAGGCGGCGTATTGCTGACCGCCGCCGAAAAAGCAACGCTCGAGAAAGCGATGTTCCCGGGCGGCCACCTGTCGTCCGCGGTCACCGCGCAGGCGGTCAGCCGGATTTGCGCGATCGCCGGACTCACGCGCCCCGCGCTCGCGCAAGCCAAGTGCCTGCTGGTGGAGGAAACCGGCGCCGGCCCGGATTATCCGTTTTCCGGCGAGAAACTCTCCCCGGTGCTCACGGTTTACCGCGCGGAGAACTTCGATCATGCGTTCAATACCCTGCGCGCCATCTACGCGTACATGGGCAACGGCCACTCGTGCGGCATCTACAGCGAGAACGACGCGCATATACGCCGGCTCGGCCTCGAAATGACCGTGTGCCGCGTGATCGTCAAGCAGGCGCATACCTTCGCCACCGGCGGCAGCTTCGACAACGGCCTGCCGTTTTCGCTGTCGATGGGCTGCGGCACGTGGGGCGGCAACAGTTTTTCCGAAAACCTCCATTACAAGCATTTCCTGAACATCACGCGCATCGTGCGCACCATCGCGCCGCGCGAGCCGACCGTCGATGATATCTTCGGCGCGTACTCGGAATACAAGCAGCATGGCCGCAAGACCGTTAAGGCGCGAGGAGTGGCGGCGTGAAACAGGTCGATCCACGCTGACGTACATCGTTTCCCCTCACGCCTCACGCCTTGGCGTCCATGATCCTACATGCGTACGATCCGGCATTACGTTGACCTGCAGGCGCGCGCGCAACCCGCTGCGCCGTACCTGATCGCGCCCGAAACGGGACGCGTGATGACTTACGCCGCGGCTCAAGACCGATTGCGTGCAGCTCGGCCGCTATCTTGATGCGCAGGGACTCGCCAAAGGCGACAAGGTCGCGCTGATGCTGCATAACGGCTATCAGACCGGCCGGCTCCTGATCGGCGTCATGTATGCGGGCTACATGGTGGCGCCGCTGAACCTGCTCGCGCAGCCGTCGCAGCTCGCCTACGTGCTCGATCATTCCGACACGCGGCTCGTGTTCACCAGCGCCGAACTCGCGGAACGCCTGCACGCCGCGCTGAAAGACATCCAGCGCGACATCAAGGTGGTCGTGATCGATCCCGATGCGATCTCGATTTTCGACGACGCGTCGCTGCCGGACTGCGCAACTCCCGCCGGTCACCGAGGACGATGACGCGCTGCTGATGTACACGTCGGGCACCACGGGCAAGCCCAAAGGCGTGGTGCTGTCGCACAAGAGCGTGGTGGCGGGCGGCGAGTTCACGAGCCGCGCGCATCAGCTTGACGGCGCAGCGACCGCGTGATGTGCGCGCTGCCGCTCTATCACATCAACGGCCAGATCGTGACCGCGGTGGCGCCCATCGTGCACGGCGGGTCGGTCGTGATGCCGCACCGCTTCAGCGTGACGAACTACTGGGAAACGGCGGTACAGCAACCGCTGCACGTGGATCAACGTCGTGCCGACCATCATCGCGTATCTGCTGAATGCGCCCGATCCGCGCGCGCAGGGCCTCGATATTTCGCGGATCAAGTTCTGCCGCTCGGCCTCGGCACCGCTGCCGCCCGAAATGCACCGCGCGTTCGAGGAAAAATTCGGCATCAGCATCATCGAAACCTTCGGCATGACCGAAACCAACGCGCCGTGCTTCACCAATCCCTTCGAGCGCGCGAAACGCAAGATCGGCAGCCCCGGCCAGGCGTTCGGCAATGAAGGCAAGGTCATCGATCCCGCGACCGGCCGCGACCTGCCGGCGGGACAGATCGGCGAACTGATGGTGCGCGGCGACAACGTGATGAAGGGCTATTACAAGGACGCGGAGGCCACCGCGCGCACGCTGCGGCCCGACGGCTGGATGCACACCGGCGATCTGGGCTATATCGACGCCGACGGCTTCGTGTTCGTCACCGGACGCATCAAGGAACTCATCATCAAGGGCGGCGAAAACATCGCGCCGCGCGAAATCGACGAGGCGCTGCTCAAGCATCCCGCCGTACTGGAGGCCGCCGCGGTCGGCATGCCGGATGCGCACTACGGCCAGGAAATCATGGCGTGCGTCGTATTAAAACCGGGCGAGCGCTGTTCGCTCGACGAACTTTACAATTTTTCGCTGCAGGAACTCGGCAAGTACAAAACGCCCAAATTGATCAGGCTGGTGGACGCGCTGCCGAAAGGCCCGTCGGGCAAGGTGCAGCGGCTGAAATTGCTTGAAACCTGAAGCAGGTTTAAAGATAATTCGCCATGACCATACTCGCCAATGACGTTGTCGGCGCCGGCGCGAGTCTCGCGCTGCTCGTTGCCTACCACGCGTTCCTGCGCATCCAGCTCAAACGCGATCCGCTCTACACGATACAGGCGGTCAACGCGTTAGCGCGCGCAGCGTGGGTCGAGACCGTCATGACGGCCGGCAACAAGGACGTGCTGGCGGTGCAGACGCTGCGCAATTCCATCATGGGCGCGACGTTTCTCTCGTCGACGTCGGTACTGCTGATCATCGGCGTGCTGACGCTGAGCGGACAGGGCGAGAATCTCGGCACCATCTGGCACTCGCTCAACATTTTCGGCGCCACGCACGCCGAACTCTGGCTCGCGAAGCTCCTGGCGCTGCTGCTCGACATGCTGGTCGCGTTCTTCAGCTTCGCGCAGGCGATACGCCTCTTTCATCACGTCGGCTACATGATCAACGTCCCCGTGACGATGAAACACCGGGCGTTTACGCCGCAGCACGTGGCGCTGCATCTGAATCGCGCGGGATCGTTTTACGCGCTGGGCATGCGCGCATACTACGTCTCCGTGCCGCTCGTATTCTGGCTGTTCGGCCCGCACTTCATGCTGCTGTCGACCGCCGTCCTGATCCCGATCCTGTTTTACCTCGATCGCGCGCCCAAGGCGCTGGCCGACGATTTTCGGTGACGGCGACTAGCGCGGGGCGATGCGGCGCAACCAGCTGCCAAATCCTGCGCGCTATGGTAGGTTAGCGATAATCTCCATGTAAGCGGCGATCCCATGAATCTGCACCGCCTGCTGCTTGCAACGCGCCGCGGACAACACGCCGTTGCGCATCGCGCTGATCGGCGCCGGAAAGTTCGGCTCGATGTTCCTGTCGCAGGTGCGGCGCACGCCCGGCCTGCATCTGGTCGCGGTCTGCGATCTCGCGCCGCAGCGCGCCAAAGACAGCCTGCAGCGCGTCGGCTGGCCCGCCGAACAATACGCTGCCGCCTCGCTCGCCGTCGCGCGCGCAAATCCGGCGCCACGTTCGTCACGGACGACACGCTCGCGGTGATCCGGTCGGACGCCATCGAAATCGCGATCGATGCGACGGGCAGCCCCGCCGCCGGCATACGCCATGCGCTCGCGTGCTGCGAACACGGCAAGCACATCGTGATGGTAAACGTGGAGGCCGATGCGCTCGCCGGCCCGTTGCTTGCGCGCCGCGCGGCGCAGGCGGGCGTCGTCTACTCGCTCGCCTATGGCGATCAGCCGGCGCTGATCTGCGAAATGGTCGACTGGGCGCGCGCCGCCGGCTTTCGAAGTGGTTGCCGCGGGCAAAGGCACGAAATACCTGCCTGCGTATCATGCGTCAACGCCCGACACGGTGTGGGGCCATTACGGTTTCACGCCGGAGATGGTCGCGGGCGGCGACTTCAACGCGCAGATGTTCAATTCTTTTCTCGACGGCACCAAGTCCGCCATCGAAATGGCCGCGGTCGCCAATGCCACCGGGCTCACACCGGCGCCCCAGGGACTCGATTTTCCGCCGTGCGGCGTCGACGATCTGCCGCGCATCATGCGTCCGCGCGAAGCGGGCGGACAATTGCATCACGCGGGCCAGGTCGAGGTGATCTCGAGTCTCGAGCGCGACGGCCGGCCGGTGTTCCGCGATTTGCGCTGGGGCGTTTACGTGACGCTTCGCCGCCGACAGCGATTACGTGCGGCGCTGTTTTAACGAATACGGCCTTATCACCGATGCCACCGGCAACTATTCCGCGATGTACAAACCCTATCACCTGATCGGGCTCGAGCTCGGCATCAGCGTCGCGTCGGTCGGCCTGCGCCGCGAAGCAACGGGCGCCGCGACGGGTTTTCGCGGCGACGTCGTCGCCACCGCCAAGCGCGATCTCAAAGCCGGCGAAATGCTCGACGGCGAAGGCGGCTATACGGTCTACGGCAAACTGATGCCGGCGGCGGACTCGCTCGCGTGCGGCGGCCTGCCGCTGGGACTCGCCCATGGTGTCGCGCTCAGGCGCGCGGTTGCCCAGGGCAGCGCCGTGAGTTGGCGCGACGTGGCCGCAATCGACAGCGATGCGGCGCGGTTCCGGCGCGAAATGGAGCAGGAATTCGCCGTCGCGCCAGGTGCGGGCGGCGCGCGGCCCGCCTACGTGGCGCTGAAGGACCATGCAGCGCCGCGAATTTATCGGCATCTGCGCGGCAGGCGCGGCGTTAAGCATCAACCCGGCGCAAGCGGCCAACCTGCGGCCGCGTTTTTACGCGCGCGTGCGGCTCGTCGACGATGCCAACCAGCCGCTGCGTGCTGCGAGCCTCGTGGTAAGCCGCAATTATGTTTTTCATTATCCGTACGCGGCCACGCCGTGCTTTCTGCTCAATCTCGGCAAGCCGACGCGGCACGCGGTGACGCTCAAGACCGAAACGGGTGCCAACTACGAATGGCCGGGCGGCGTGGGAGCGCACAACGCCATCGTCGGCTATTCCGCGATTTGCGCGCACCGGCTTTGCTACCCCACGCGCCAGATCAGCTTCATCAGCTATCGCAACGAAATCGGCCCGGCCACAATCACCCACAGCAATGTGATCCACTGTTGCTCGGAGCATAGCGAGTACGATCCCGCGACCGGCGCGCGCGTGCTCGGCGGACCGGCGCCGCAGCCGCTGTCGGCCATATTGCTCGAGTACGACAAAGCGAACGACGGCCTTTACGCCGTCGGCACGCTCGGCGGCGAGATGTTCGATGAGTTCTTCACCAAGTACGAATTCAGGCTGGCGCTCGAATACGGCGAAAGCGCGCGCACGCCAGCCGGTTACCGGCAGCGCGATCGTCAGCGAGCTGCAGAAGTACTGCCGCCAGCAGGTGAAATGTTGACAGTCCAACGTGATTCGGGGACGATGCAGCGGTGCCGTCCGAATCCTGTCCGGCGGCACTCCACAGAGGAGGACACACCCTATGAATAATGTCATCAAAGGCACGGCCTGCGCATTGTTGCTGTCGGCGTGCGCGACGGTGGAACCCGAGGGCCCCACGGCGACCGCGGTGGTGCGCCCGGCCAGCGGCTCGCAGGTGCACGGCGAGGCCCGCTTCACGCAAGTCGGCAGTCGCGTTCGCGTCAACGCGGAGATCGCCGGGCTGTCGCCCGGCGCCCACGGATTTCACGTACATGAAAAAGGCGATTGCAGCGCCGCTGACGGCATGAGCACCGGCGGGCACTTCAATCCGAACAGCAAGAAACACGGCGCGCCCGGCACCCCGGATCGTCACGCCGGCGACCTTGGGAACCTGACTGCCGATGAATACGGCAAGGCCACGGTCGCGATGATGGTCGACGGCATTTCAGTGGGCAAGGGCGCGGACGGCGTCATCGGCCGCGCCGTGATCGTGCACGCCAACGCGGACGACCTCAAAACCGATCCCACCGGTAACGCGGGCGGACGTTTCGGTTGCGGCGTGATCGAGTAGACTCACGTATCGCGAGCTTACGGCAACCAACCACCGAGGCCGGGAACAAAATAACAAAGCAGCCCGTCGCCGGCATTGGCGGCGGGCTGCAGCGTTTTCATGAGGCCGTAAATACCGAACAGGGCGACCGCGCAACCGGCGAACGCGCGCGGCACGCGCCCGGCGCGCAGTCGTTCCAGCTGCCGCCACGCGAGTCCCAAACCGAGCAGATTGGGCAACGTGCCGGCGCCGAACGCCAACATCAGCGCCGCGCCCTGCCACCAGCTGCCGAACGCCAGCGCCGTCAGCAACACGGCATAGACCATGCCGCAGGGCAACCATCCCCACAGCGCGCCCAGACCCAGCGCACGCGCAAGCGTCGTGACCGGCAGCACGCGGCGGGACCACGGCTGTATGCCCCGCCACAGCCACGCGCCCGCCGCTTCGATGCGCGTCATCAGCGGCATCGCGCCGGCAAGATACAGGCCGAGCGCCACGAGCATCAAACTTGCCAGCGCGAACATGACCGGCTGCAGCACGGGTGCCGCGCGCGTGAGCAAACCCGCCTGACCGAGCGCGCCCGCCAGCGCGCCCGCGCACGCATAACTTGCGATGCGGCCGGCATTGAATGCGGCAAGGTAACGCAAGCTCCGGCGCGCCGCCCGCGCAGTCCGCGACCGGAGCACAGCATGTGCACGATGCCGCCGCACATGCCGGCGCAATGCACGCCGCCCGCCAGCCCGCCGACGAATGCGGCGGCGAGCGCGACTTCCAGCAACGCGTTCATATCACGCGCGAATAGCGGCGGCGCTCGCGGTCCTGGCGCAAATAGCGGTCGAACACCATCGCGACGTTGCGCACCAGCAGGCGGCCTTTGGGCGTTACCGTGATCGCCTCGCTGTCGAGCTCGACCAGTCCAAGCTGCTCAAGCTCGCGCAGGTCGTCGAGCTCGGTCGCAAAATACTTGTCGAAATCGATCAGATAAGACGTCGCGAATGACTCCTTCGACACCGCGAAGTGACACATCAACGCGCCGATCACCGCGCGCCGCAACAGATCGTCGGTCGACAGTTCGATCCCGCGCATGATCGGCAGCGTATTGTGGTCGAGACTGTTGTAGTAGTCTTCGAGCGTGCGGAAGTTCTGGCTGTAGGTCGGGCCGATATTGCCGATCGCGCTCACGCCGAGCCCGAGCAGGTCGCAGTCTGCGTGCGTCGAGTAGCCCTGGAAATTCCGGTGCAGCAGCCCCTTGCGCTGCGCCACCGCCAGCGAATCGGTGGCTTTGGCGAAATGGTCCATGCCGATATACTGGTAGCCGGCGGCGTTCAGCCAGCGGATGGCCAGCGCCAGCAACTTCAACCGCGTCTCCGGCGCCGGCAGGTCGGATTCCTGGATGCGGCGCTGCGGCTTGAACAGATTCGGCAGGTGCGCGTAGTTGTAGACCGCGATGCGGTCCGGCTCCGCGGCGACCACGCGCTCGAGCGTGCGCTCGAAACTCACCAGCGACTGTTTCGGCAGGCCGTAGATCAGGTCGACGTTGACCGAGCGGAAGTCGTTGTCGCGCGCCGCCTTGATGACCTCGAGCGTTTGCGCTTCGCTCTGGATGCGATGCACCGCGCGCTGCACCTCGGGATCGAAATCCTGCACGCCGATACTGACGCGGTTGAAGCCGAATTCGCGCAGGCCCGCGACGTACGCGCGCATCCACCGTGCGCGGATCGAGCTCGATCGAGTACTCGCCGTTCAGATCGAACTCGAAATGGCCGCGCAACTGCCCGGTCAACTCGCCGACTTGCTCGAGGCTGAAAAAATTGGGCGTGCCGCCGCCCCAATGCATGTGCGCGACCTTGGTATCGTCGCCCAGCGCGTTGGCCTGCAGCGCGATTTCCTCGTACAGGTACTTGAGATACGTTACGCCCTTGCCGCGGTCGCGCGTGATGATCTTGTTGCACCCGCAATAAAAGCACAGCGTGCTGCAAAACGGCAGGTGCAGGTAGAGTTCGAGCGGGCGCGTGACCGCGCCGACATTGCGGCGCGCGAGCCACGATTCGTACGCGGCGGCATCGAACGACTCGACAAAACGGTCCGCCGTCGGGTACGACGTGTAGCGCGGCCCGTGCTGGTCGAAGCGCCGGATCAGGTCGAGGTCGATTTCGACTGCCGGCATGATGGGAGCAGCGGTTTTCACGGTTGAGTCCGTAACATGATTTCATGCCGCCAGTATCCCCACACTATTCGAATTGTGGGTTTGATGCAGATCAAATCCCGTATAGAATCAACGCACCTGAAAGCTGCGTCGACAGCGACACCCTCCCGATCACACACATCCCATGACTGACACGGCAGGCCGCTCGCGCGGCCATATGCTGCTTGTCTTCGGGCCGGTGCTGGCGCTGGGCGCCGTCGGCGCCCTGCTCGCCGTGGCGGCCGCCTATGCCGGCTGGCACGCCGAACTGATGCAGAGCGTCGCCACCGGCACTGGGCGCGGCGGTCATGCTGCTCGCGGTTGCCCTCTTCTACCGGCAGACCGGCCAGCGCCGGGCGGCGGACCTCGCCCTGCACAAGCGTCGAAGCCCGGGTCGACGGCATCGTCGAGTCGGCGATGGACGCCATCATCACCGTGGATGACAATCAACGCATCGTGCTGTTCAATGCCGCGGCGGAAAAAGTGTTCGGCTATCCGCGCAGCGCGGTGCTGGGACAAGCCGCTCGAAATGCTGATGCCGGCACGCTTGCGCGACGCGCATCACGAACATATCAAGCGTTTCGGCACGACCGGCACTACCTCGCGGCGCATGGGCGATCAAACCGTGCTGGTGGGACAGCCGCGCCGGCGGCGAGGAATTTCCGATCGAGGCGTCGATCTCGCAGCACAGCGAGGACGGCCGCAAGTTTTTCACGGTCATCCTGCGCGACGTGACCGAACGCGTGCGCGCCGACGCCGAATTGCGCCGTTCGCGCGACGAGTTGCGCGAGCTCGCGGCCGCCGCGAGTTCCGTCCGCGAACAGGAGAAAAGCCGCGTCGCGCGCGAGTTGCACGATGAACTCGCGCAGGCGCTCACCGCGCTCAAGATGGACGTCAACTGGCTCAAAGAGCGCCTGCCCGCCGGCGCAGCCGCCGCTGTCATCCAAGCTCGAATCCATGCAGAACATGCTCGACACGACGGTCAAGGCGACGCGCCGCATCTCGTCCGATCTGCGGCCGCTGATGCTCGACGATCTGGGCCTGATTCCCGCGGCCGAGTGGCTGGTGAACAATTTCACGCAACGCACCGGCATCGACTGCGAGTTCACGGTGCGATCCGCCCGATCTCGAGTTGCAGGACCCGCATGCGACCGCGATTTTCCGCATCCTGCAGGAGTCGCTGACCAACGTCGCGCGGCACGCCCACGCGTCGCGCGTCGACGTCACCCTGGACGGCGCCGACGGCGAACTGACGCTCACGGTGCGCGACGACGGCTGCGGTTTCGCCGCCGGCGATCCGCGCAAACCCAATTCCTTCGGCCTCGTGGGACTGCGCGAACGCGCCTACCTGCTCGATGGCGAAATCAGCGTGGACACCGCGCCGGGCAAGGGCACCGTGATCGAGGTGCGCATTCCGTTGCCGCACACGGGGCCCGCCGCATGATCCGCATCGTCATCGCCGACGACCACACCATCGTCCGCGAGGGCTTGAAGCAGGTGCTCGCCGCGGCCGGCGATCTCACCGTGATCGCCGAAGCGCAAAACGGCGGCGAGGTGATGCAGCGCGTGCGCGAGCTCGAATTCGACGTGCTGCTGCTCGACATGTCGATGCCGGGCAAGAGCGGCATCGAACTCATCAAGCAGGTGCGCAACGAAAAGCCGAAGCTGCGCATCCTCGTGCTCAGCATGCACGAGGAGGAGCAATACGCGGTGCGCGCGCTGAAGGCGGGCGCCGCCGGCTACCTGACCAAGGAAAGCGCGTCCGACCAGCTGGTCGCGGCCATCCGCAAGGTCGCGGCGGGCGGCGCCTACATCACCTCCGCGGTCGCCGAGCAGTTCGCGCTCGGCGCGATGGCCAATACCAGCGGCCCGCCCCACGCCGCGCTGTCCGACCGCGAATACCAGGTGTTCGAAATGCTGGTGGCGGGCAAAAGCGTCACCGACATCGCGGAGCGCCTGAACCTGTCGGTCAAGACCGTCAGCACGCACAAGGCGCGCATCATGCAGAAAATGAACATGACCAACCCGGCCGAGCTCATCCGCTACGCGATCAATCACCGCCTGGTCGACGACCCCGACAACCCGGGCTGAATGACGTGGCGTAGGACGATTCCTACCACCCGCTGTCCTACGATCGGACTATTCCGATGCGGCAAATCATCCGCCGCCGATAGGCGCGGCGGGCCGGCTCGCGCGATACTGCGAGTCATGGAAACCGCAGCACCATCACACCAACGTATTCCTCGTCGAGGACTCCGCGCCGATCCGCGCGCGCCTCGCCGAGATGCTGGGCGATGTGGAGGGCGTGACCATCGTCGGCGAAGCCGAGACCCCCGCGTCCGCCATCGACGGCATCTTGCGCACCCGTCCCGACTCGGTCGTGCTCGACATCCAGCTGACCGGCGGCAGCGGCATCGAGGTGCTGCGCAGGATCTGCCCGGTCGCGCCGAACATCGTTTTCATCATGCTCACCAATCACCCGGATCCGCAATACCGGAAGATCTGCATGCAGTCCGGCGCCACGCTATTTTCTCGACAAAACGACCGAATTCGACAAGGTCAGGGAAGTCATCGCCGCCCTGGGCACCGTGCATTGACCGTATACCAGCCAACGAAAGCAACCATATGAAAAAGGAGAGCGACATGGGAACCACCGCGGTATTACGCGCAGTTTCAGCCGCGCGCGCAAGCGCCGGTCAGCCGTCACCGATGCGTGCGCATCACACACGCCCGCGGCTCCGCCATGTGCCAGACCTGCGGCCTGCGCGAATTGTGCCTGCCCGCCGGCCTGAGTCCGCGCGGAGATGGAGCACCTCGACGGCATCGTCAATCGCAAGCGTTCGATGAAACGCGACGGCTACCTGTATCCGCGCCGGCGGCGACTTGCAGTCGCTCTATGCGGTGCGCACGGGTTTTCTCAAGACCTGCGTGCTGCACGATGACGGCCGCGAGCAGGTCGCGGGCTTTCACATGATGGGCGAGCTGCTCGGCATGGACGCCATCGGCTCCGGCAAGCATATCTCCGACGCGATCGCGCTCGAGGACAGCGAGGTATGCGAAATCCCATTCGCGGAATTCGAACGGCTGAGCCGCGACATGCCGGCGCTGCAGCAGCATTTTCACCGCATCATGAGCCGCGAAATCGCGCGCGACTACGGCGTCATGCTGCTGCTCGGCAGCATGCGCGCGGAAGAGCGCCTCGCGGCCTTCCTGCTCAATCTGTCGCAGCGCTTCGCCGCGCGCGGCTATTCATCGACCCAGTTCATCCTGCGCATGACGCGCGAGGAAATCGGCAGCTACCTCGGACTCAAGCTCGAGACGGTAAGCCGCGCGTTCTCGCATTTCCAGAACGAAGAAATCATCTCGGTTCAGAACAAGAACATCGAGATCAAGGATCTGGAACGGCTGCGCACCCTGGTCGGCCACTGAATCCAATGGTGATATCGTGCGGCGTTCAGGAAAAACGGGACGGTTCCTGACAAGTCCATCATCAGGCGCCGGCAAATTGGTCACAGTGAGGAGTTTTCGTTCGGGCGCGACGTTATGGCAGCCGGCACGCGAAATTTTCTACTGGTAGCGGGCATCGCACTGCTGGGGTGCGCTTCGATTGACCGCGGCGCACATGCCGCGAGCGCTCCCGTACCGCAGTCGCAATTTTCAAATCTGAATTGCGACCAGCTTAGAATCGAATACCTTAAGCTTGACCATGGCTTGTTGCCGGATATATCCGGCGCAAGAAAACCGGGAGTAAACGATAGCGCGGCAGCCGCGGCAAAATCTGCCGGCGCGGCGACTACAGCGGTGACGGCTGGCGGGCTTAACCGGTCGACGTCGATTTCCGAGGCGCTGGCGGGACTGGATCTTTTGAGCCTAACCTATATAGCCAAGCGGTGCGATCCCCGGGACCCGCGAGACATGCCCAATCTTGCGCCGGCCAGCGAAATATTCATGTTCGCACCCACCGCGGATCTCGCAGCGGGCCAGCGTGACTACAGGAACCGATGCGCCATGTGCCACGGCATTACCGGCAAAGGCGGCGGCTGGCTAGCGCAATTTTTGACCGTAAAGCCTCCCGCTCTTTCCCGGCTAAGCAAGAATGCAGGCGGCGAATTTTCCACGGCGCATCTTTACGACATGATCGACGGCAGGCAGGAAGTGGCCACGCACGGCCCGCGCGAAATGCCCGTATGGGGCAATACCTACCGCAGCGAAGCGCAACACGCATATGATTCATACGTCATCGGCGAGCCCGCCCGGCCCGAAGGCAGCGTGCGTGCCAGGATTTACGCGCTAATCAAGTACATCCAGCGCTGCAGGAATAACCCGCGGCACGCCGCGGCATTTTTTGATCCACGTCAATGGTCCTGCGAAGTCACCGGTTAGCATATACTGGTAAGTATTTCAATCCGAAAAGGAGCAGATCATGACTCTAGCAACGCAAAAACTGGTTACCGACTTGAGGGTCCTGGCAGCCGATGCCGAGGAACTGGTCAAAGCGACGGCGTCGCAAACCGGCGACAAAATCGCCGAAGTGCGCGGAAAATTGCAGCAATCCGTCGACGGATCTGAGACCACGGCTGGCGCGTGCGGAAGCCATGCTGACGGATACGGCGCGGGCGGCCGCCAACTCGGGCGACGCATTCGTTCACGAGAAACCCTGGGCCGCAATCGGCGTCGCGGCGGGAGTCGGACTGCTCATCGGTCTGCTGATCGGCAGGCGCTAGCGCGACGCGCGCCGCACGCATGGCACGCGCACCGGATCATGACGCCGGCGTCCATGGACGCCAACCGGCGCCGCTGGTCGCGGCGCTGCGCGATCCCGCGCGCTACCCTCACCCGGTCCGCCGCGTCGAACTCCTCCAGACGCATATTTCGTGGGTGCTGCTCACCGGCAGTTACGCGTACAAGATAAAAAAGCCGGTCAACCTCGGCTTTCTCGATTTCACGACGCTCGCGGCGCGCCGGCATTTTTGCGAGGAAGAGTTGCGGCTCAACCGGCGGCTCGCGCCGGACATTTATCTCGACGTCGTGCCGATCACCGGCACTGCTGCAACGGCCGGCTCATCGGCGGCAGCGGCCCGGCGCTCGAGTATGCGGTGAAGATGCGGGAATTCGCGCAGTCGGCGCTGCTCGATAACGCGCTCGCGCGCGGCGAAGTCAACGCCGCGACGATCGAGCAACTGGCGCGGACGATCGCCGATTTTCACGCGCGACTTGCGCCGCAAACCGCGGCGCCCGGGCACGACGCCGAGCGATCGGGGCTCACTGCGGCGCGCGAAAATTTCGCGCAGATGCTGCCGCTGCTCGACACGCCCGCCGATATCGCCGCACTCACCGCGCTGCGCGACTGGACGCTGCGCGAATACGCCGCGCACTGGGCGCAATTCGACGATCGCTACACCGACGGCTGCGTGCGCGAATGCCACGGCGACCTGCACCTCGGCAACATCGTATTGCTCGACGGCGCGGCGGTCCCGTTCGACTGCATCGAATTCAGTCCCGAATTGCGCTGGGTGGACGTCATGAGCGAAGTGGCGTTTCTCATGATGGATCTCGAAGCGCACGGCCGCCGCGATCTCGCGTTCACGTTCGCCAGCACCTATCTCGAAGCGAGCGGCGATTACGACGGGGTGCGGCTGTTGCCTTTCTACGTCGTTTACCGCGCCATCGTGCGCGCAAAGGTCGATCTGATGCGCGCCGCCCAGCCCGCGGACAACGCCGGCGCAGCGCGCAGCGCGCCGATGGCCGGTTATCAACGCTACATCGGCGCTCGCCGCGGCGCATCACCCGCGCCTCCCGCGGCGCCGTGATCATCACCCACGGTTTGTCCGGCGCGGGCAAAACGACGCTCACGCGACAGTTGCTCGCCGCACTCGGCGCGATACGCGTCCGCTCCGACGTCGAACGCAAGCGTCTGCACGGCTTGAATGCGCTCGCGCGCAACGGGCATCGCGCACCGGCAACCGGCATCTACGCCGACGGATGAAACGGCACGCACCTACGACCAACTGCTGCGCCACGCGCGCAGCATCGCCGGCGCCGGCATCCCCGTCATCGTCGACGCGACTTTTCTCAAGTTCGCGCAGCGCGCCGCCTTTCATGCGCTGGCGGTCGAACTCGGCGTGCCGTTCGTGATCGTAAACGTGGGCGCAACGCACGACGAATTGCGCGCGCGCGTGTCGGCGCGCGCGCAGCGCGGCGACGACGCGTCCGAGGCAACGCTGCAGGTGCTGGACGCGCAAGTCGAAAATTGCGAGGCGCTGACGGCCGGAGAATTGCGCCATGCGGTGCCGGCGACGGGCGGTGCGCGGTTCGCGAGCGCACCTTATGCGATGAGGTGGCGAAAAGAATGCGCCAACCCACCGCGGTCGAGACATGAACGCCAATGAAAAACCCGCGCTCACCCCGGCGAACGCGGCAATGCCGGGTTAATCCTGCTGGCGGGAAGTGCCTTCTTTCCAACTGCAATCCGGGCATTGCTCGAGCCCCGGGCATTTGCCCTGGCGCCACGGCAGACAGCCGTCATGCGGATCGCGGTGACCGAGCGCCTGCGCGGAATCATGATCACCGGACCGCCCGGCGAGCGGTGTTGCCCAGCCCAGGAATTTGTCGAAATATTTCATCGTGGCTCCTTGTGTTCGAGCTTCAAATGCGGCAGTCCCGGCGGCCACCCGAAATTCTTGCAATTGCACCGGGCCAGCGACACCCATTGATTGTTGCAGGCGGCCGCCTGCCCAGTATTGAGCCAGATCAATTCCCTCCCACGTAGGTGTTGCGCCTTTGACCCTGCGGGTCCACAGATTGACCCAGGTCATTGCCGCATTGCGCCAGAAATACTAGGCTGCATACGCTTAACAGCGGACGTTTGGACGTTTAAGAGGGAGGACTAACCGTGTTCCTCGAGAAGCGTTTTAAGCGGTTAATCGATCGCATCCGTGCCAACGCCGTCATTCCGTTGCGGCTCGAACTGTGGAACGGACACCGGTTCGACCTGTCGCCGGCGCCGACGGTCACCATCGCCATCCTCGCGCCGTCGGCGCTGCGCTATTTCGTCCCGCCCGACCTCAACAAACTCGGCGAAGCGTTCGTCGAAGGGCACATCCGCGTCGAGGGCTCGATGCACGAGGTGTTTCGCGTTTCCGAAAACCTCGCCCGCAGCGTCGCCGCCACCACGCGCGCGGGGTTTCATTACGTCACGCGTCACAGCCGCCATCGCGACCGCAAGGCGATCGACTACCACTACGACGTCTCGAACGATTTTTACGCGTTGTTCCTCGACCGCGAACATGGTCTACTCGTGCGCCTATTTCCGCGACGACAGCGACTCGCTGGAAAAAGCGCAGGAACAGAAACTCGACCACATCCTCAACAAGCTGATGCTGAAGCCCGGCGAGCGTTTGCTCGACATCGGCTGCGGCTGGGGCGCGCTGATCGTGCGCGCGGCCAAAAAGTACGGCGCCGTCGCGACCGGCATCACGCTGTCGAGAAATCAATTCGAGTACGCGCGCGAGCGCATCCGCGCCGAGGGCCTGCAGGACCGCTGCAGCGTGGAGCTGTGCGATTATCGCGACCTGGCGGGCGCCGGCTGCTTCGACAAGATCGCGAGCGTCGGCATGTTCGAGCACGTCGGCCTGCAAGAACCTCGCCGCGAGTATTTCGGCAAAATCCACGCGCTGCTCGCGCGACGACGGGCTGGTGCTGAATCACGGCATCACGACGAGCGATCCCGACAGCCGCTGGATCGGACTCGGCGCGGGTGAGTTCATCGACCGCTACGTGTTTCCGGACGGCGAACTGCCCCATGTGAGCCTGGTGCTGAGGAACATGGCCAAGGCGGGACTGGAGGTGACCGATGTCGAATCGCTGCGGCGTCACTACGCGCGCACCTGCCACGAATGGGCGAGCCGCCTCGAATCCAATCGCGACCGCGCCATCGCGATTGCCGGCGAGCGGCGGCTGCGCATCTGGAAGATCTATCTGGCCGGGTGCGCCTACGGATTCGCCAACGGGTGGATGAATATCTACCAGGTTCTCGGGTGCAAGAGCGACAACGCACAGGCCCTCCCGCTGCCGCTTACCCGCGCATACATGTACGCGCCGCCGGAATAAGAACGAGGTGTGTGAACATCGTTTTCGCGCGCCGCCCACCGCCGGTTTTGATATCGCCCACTTAGAGACGTAGGGTCGCGGGTGTTTAATGTCGCCTGAGTCCGGCACAGAATTTGCGCCCCGCCACTGTTGAAAAGCCGGCAATGATGCCGGCGACGGAGAAACCGAATGGCAGTTATGTTTGATTTTGACGCGTTTTCACCGCAGCAAATCGCGGCGAAAGTCGAGGCCATCGGCGTCGCCAAAGCGCATCTGCCGACATTGCAAACGCTGATGCTGGGCATGGTGGCCGGCGGCTTCATCGGGCTCGGCGCGCTCTACTACGTCGTCGTCATCAGCGACGCGCAGCTCACGTTCGGCGTTGCGCGCGTGCTTGGCGGCGTCGTCTTCTCGCTCGGGCTGATACTCGTCGTGATCGCCGGCGCCGAACTGTTCACCGGCAACAACCTGCTGGTCATGGCGTGGGCCGACCGCAAAATCACGATCGCCGAACTCTTGCGCAACTGGATACTGGTGTTCGTTTCCAACGCGGCGGGCGCCGTCGGTCTTGCCATAGTGGTGTACCTGTCGCATCACGCCGACATGAACCAGGGCGCGGTCGGACTTGCGTATCTGAAGATCGCCGCCGCCAAGACGGCGATGCCGTTTTGGGAAGCATTTTTCAAGGGCGTTCTGTGCAATCTGCTGGTGTGCCTTGCGGTGTGGCTCGCACTCGCCGGGCACAGCGTAACCGACAAGGTGGTCGCGATTATTTTCCCGGTTTCCGCGTTTGTCGCGGCGGGCTTCGAGCACAGCGTGGCCAACATGTATTTCATCCCGCTCGGAATATTCCTGAGCCGCAGCGGGGTTGGCGCGGACGGAATCAACACAGGGTCGCTCGATTGGAGCGGATTTACCGGCAACCTAGTACCGGTAACGCTGGGCAACATCGTCGGCGGCAGCGTAATGGTTGCGCTCGTCTACTACACAATTTACCGGTATCACGCGAAAAACTAGCCAGGCGCGGTCAACGTCCCGGGCATGTCAATTCACCTTGCGCCGGGCGCGTAACAATTTGTAGGCCTCGAACCACAACACGCTGGCAGCGGCGGCAACGATGCTCAACGCCACGTCGGAAAATGACGGTGCCGCGAGCCGGAACAGGCTGCGTATCGCCGGCACCGCGAGCACCACGCTCAGCGCCGACAGCGCCCCGACTATGACCCACCACAACGCCGGATTCGGCGCCGCCGCCGTCTGCGCCAGCGATCGCGTATCGGAGCGGTTGGTCAGAATCAGCGCAAGATTGCCGAGGATGATCGTCATGAACGCGAGCGTGCGCGCGGCGGTTTCATCGGCGCCGTTCAGCAGCGCATGGGCGTACATCAATGCCACCGCAACGAACACGCCTATTCCCTGCAGCAGGCTGACGGCCAGCGTCGGCAGGTCGAACAACTGCGCATCGGGCGCGCGCGGCGGCACGCGCATGCTCGATGCGTCCGCAGGCTCGGCCTCGAAGGCCACGGAACACGCGGGGTCGATCACGAATTCGATGAACACCACGTGCACGGGGAAAAACGCGACCGGCCAGCCGAACAGGAGCGGCAGGAACGCCATGCCGGCCGTCGGCACGTGTACCGCGAGCAAATAGCGCATGGCATTGCGGATGTTGTGGTAAATGCGGCGGCCGAGCCGCACCGCGCTCGACGATGGAATCGAAATCGTCGTTGAGCAACACCAGCGACGCGGCTTCGCGCGCGACATCGGTGCCGCGCCCGCCCATCGCAATGCCGATATGCGCGGCCTTCAGCGCGGGCGCATCGTTGACGCCGTCGCCGGTCATCGCCACGACTTCGCCTGCCGCCTTGAACGCCTGGATCAGGCGCAGCTTCTGCACCGGCGCCACGCGCGCGAAAACGGTCGCCGATTCAATCCGCTTGCGCAACGCGGCATCGTCCATCGCCTCGATCTCCGCTCCGGTAATCACGCCGTCCGCGCCGGGAATACCCGCCTGCGCGGCGATCGCCTGCGCCGTCGCCGGGTAATCGCCGGTAATCATGACCACGCGTATGCCGGCCTCGCGGCATTCGCGCACCGCGGCGGCAACCGTCGGCCGCACGGGGTCTTCCAATCCGATCAGGCCCAGCCATTCGAATTCGATGGCGTGCGGCGACACCGGCCACTGCGTGCCCTTCAAGACGCCGCGCGCAACACCGAGCACGCGCAGGCCGCGCGCCGCCATCTGCGCGAGCGCCGCGTGCATCGCCTGCAATTGCGCGGGCGCCAGACCGCACAGTCGCGCGACGGCCTCCGGCGCGCCCTTGGTCGCCACGGTATGAACGGCGGACGCGCTGTCGGTAGACCAGCCATGGGTGTGCGCGAGCAGGTCTTCCGTCAACGGATATTCCTTGACCAGTTCCCACCCGGCATGGCGTGCGTGCCGCGCGCCGAGCCATGCGTCGCCGAATTCGACGATGGCTTTTTCCATCGGGTCGAGCGGATTGATTTCGCACGCGAGGACCGCCGCCTCGGTCAGCGCCCGAACGTCGGCAGCCGGTGCTTCTGCGGGAACTTGCGTCACCTCGACAAAGCGGTCGCCTGCGCACAGCTGCCTCACCGCCATGCGGTTTAACGTCAGCGTGCCGGTCTTGTCCACGCACAACACCGTTGCCGCGCCGAGCGCTTCGATGGCCGGCATGCGCCGCGTCAGCACGCCCTGCTGCGAAATGCGCCAGGCGCCAAGCGCCAGAAATACCGTCAGCACCATGGGAAACTCGCCCGGCAATATCGCGATCGCCAGCGTGATGCCGGCGAGCAGTCCATCCAGCCAGTTGCCACGCACGAGGCCGTGTATCAGCACCACCAGCACGCACAGCGAAATGGCCAGCACCGCCAGCCGCCACACCACGACCGCAGTCTGTCGCTGCAGCGGTGTCGTCTCGGCGTCCGTCGCCGTCAGCGCGCGGCCGATCTTGCCGAGTTCGGTGGCGGCCCCGATCGCCCGCACTTCGGCCGTGCCCTGTCCCTGCACCAGCAAAGTACCGGAAAAAATAAACGGCAGATCGTCGCCGCCCGCGCGCCCGATCTGCATGGCGCCGTCCCAGACGCACTTGCGCACCGGCACCGATTCTCCCGTCAGCAGCGATTCGTCGGCGCGCAAATCGTTGGCCTTGAGGAGGACGGCATCCGCCGGCACGCGGTCGCCCTCCTTCACGATCAGAACGTCGCCGCGCACCACCTCGCGGCCGGCGATGCGCACCGCGACGCCATCGCGCATGACCAGCGCGCGCGGGCTCGCGAGATCGCGCAGCGCCTCGAGCGCGCGTTCGCTCTTGCGTTCCTGGTAGATGGTGATCCCCATCACCACGAACACCGACGCCAGCAGCACCAGCGCTTCCTCCACGTCGCCGATCACCAGATAAATGCCGCCGGCGGCCGCCAGCAGCATGAACATCGGTTCACGCACCACCTCGCGCACAACGCCCATGAGACCGCGCGGTCGCGCCGCGGGAAGTTCGTTGATAGCCCTCGGCCGCCAGGCGCTCTGCGGCCTTCGACTGGCTCAGGCCGGCGCCATCCGCCACGTGCTGGTCGGTGAGTGTCATGTTTGCACGCGCAGTGTCCGTCATTGCGCCCGATCGACCGTCTCGCGATTGTCCGGAATATGGAAGTGTCAGCCGCAGCGCCCGGCTTCAGGGTTCGCGCGGACGGGATATTTTGAACCCGTGAGCTTGGCCGCGGCGCCGGGATACTGGATTTCCATGCTATTCCTGTTTACAACTCCAGCGGCGGACCTCGCCGCGCTGCGGCACCGATTACAGCATGCCGAATCCGCCGGGAACTTGACCCAGATCAACTCCGGGCCAGGGCTCCAACCTTAATATGATTTTCCCGAACCGGGAATCAGCGGCGCACAAGGCAGACCATGACAACCATCACCGATCGCATCGACAACGTCACGAAAATTCCGCCGGCATACCTGCATGCGAAATTGCCCGCGCCGAAAAGCGTGAAAATCGAAATTTCTCCGCGCTGCAACTACCGCTGCGGCTTTTGCGCGCTGCGCACGCGCGAAGTGCAGCCGAAGTGGGACATGGATTTCGGACTGTTCAAGCGCGTCACGCGCGAGATGCGGGAAGCCGGCGTGGAGGAAGTCGGCGTCTTTTATCTCGGCGAATCGTTCATGAATCCGCGGCTGCTGGTGGATTGCATCGCGTACCTGAAGCGCGAACTCGCGATGCCCTACGTTTTTCTCACCTCCAACGCGTCGATGGCATTTCCCGAGGCGGTGGACGAATGCATGAAGGCGGGGCTCGATTCGCTCAAATGGTCGGTGAACGCCGCGGACGAGCAACAGTTCGAGAAAATCATGGGCGTGGCGGGCAAGCTGTTTCACACGGCGCTCGACAACGTCAGTGCGGCGTGGGACGTGCGCAAGCGTGGCGGCTACAAGACCGGCCTTTATGCGTCCTCGATCAAGTACGACGGCGAGCAGCAGGTGAAAGATGGAGGCGCTGCTCAGCGCAGCGCGTGCGGCCCTACGTCGACACAGCATTACTGGCTGCCGCTGTATTCGATGGGCGCGTTCGCGACGCAACGCGAACACGATCTCGGCTACCGCCCCACCGCCGGCAACCAGGGCCGCATCGGCGCGCTGCGCGAACCGCTGCCCTGCTGGTCGGCCTTCACCGAGGGGCATGTGACCGCCGAGGGCAGGCTGTCGGCGTGCTGCTTCGACGCGACGGCCAACTGGACGATGGGCGACCTGAACAAAGTGTCGTTCATGGACGCATGGAATTCGTCGGCGTTCGTCAACCTGCGCGCCGCCCACCTCAAGAAAGACGTGCGCGGCACCGTCTGCGAAAACTGCATCGCCTACGGCTAGATCGCGGCGGCCTCGCGAACTCAAGCACCGCAGTGGCGTCGGAGGACGGCGCGTTTGATATAGATCAACGTATCGGCATGCGCACCTGCAAGAATAAGCAATTGCAGAATAATCCAGCCGCATGAACGACCCCTCCGGGCCCGCCGGAAACCCACTGCCGAAATGGAAATTGCGCACGCGCACGCTGTTGCCGATCGTGCAGGGCGGCATGGGTGTGGGCATCTCGGCGCACAGGCTCGCCGGCACGGTCGCGCGCGCGGGCGCGCTGGGCACGATCTCCAGCGTGGACCTGCGTCACCATCATCCCGATCTGCTCGAACGCGCCAGCGAACTGCACCGACAAAGGGGAACTCGACAAACTCAATCTGATCGCGCTCGACCGCGAGATCCGCATGGCGCTCGATATCGCCGACGGCCACGGCGCGCTCGCCGTCAACGTGATGAAAGCGGTCTCCGATTACGCGGCCTACGTGCGGCAGAGTTGCGAAAGCGGCGCGCATGCGATCGTGATGGGCGCCGGCCTGCCGTTCGATCTGCCGGAGTTGACGCAGGATTTTCCGGATGTCGCGCTGGTGCCGATTTTGTCCGACGTGCGCGGCGTCAACATCGTGCTCAAAAAATGGCTGCGCAAGAAGCGCCTGCCCGACGCCATCGTGATCGAGCACCCGCGTTATGCCGGCGGGCATCTCGGCGCGACGCGTCCCGAAGAAATCAACGATCCGCGCTTCGATTTCGAACCGGTGCTCGCCGGCATTTTCGACTTTGTGCGCGAGCTCGGCCTCGAGCGCGAACGCATTCCCCTGATCGTCGCCGGCGGCATCAAGAGCCACGACGAAGTGCGCGCGCTGCTCGCGCTCGGCGCATCCGCGGTGCAGATCGGCACGCCGTTTGCCGTGACCGTCGAGGGCGACGCGCACCCGAATTTCAAGAAAGTTCTGGCCGAGGCGAAACCCGAGGACATCGTCACGTTCATGAGCGTCGCCGGCCTGCCGGCGCGCGCGGTGCTCACGCCGTGGCTGCAGCAACTACCTGCGGCGCGAAAAAGCGCTGCAGTCGCACGCCAAGGCCGATCCCGCGCGCTGCGTGCCGGGGCTCAACTGCCTGTCGGTATGCGGCTTGCGCGACGGCATCGCCAGCGATCGGCCAGTTCTGCATCGACACGCGGCTCGCGTTCGCGTTGAAAGGCGACGTCAAGAAGGGGTTGTTCTTCAGGGGCAGCGAGCGCCTGCCGTTCGGCAGCGAAATCCGGCCCGTGGCCGAGCTGCTCGACTATTTCCTGACCGGCCGCATGCCCGCGTTCCGTTCCGGTGCAGACGCAGCGCCGGTTCCCGTATAGGACAAAGTTGGGCATTTACGCAACAACTATCCTTCGGAACGGAACCGAATATCACTTGCGGGCGTTCGAATTTCTCGTTATAGACCCTCTGAAAAAGAATTAACAGACCGGGCAAGCAGGCTGTTTTTGCAAAGCATTCAAAATTAATTTTCCGGCAGCAAGTATACGTTCCACCCTTTCGCCCCCGGCATCCGTCGCGGCAATTTTGACGGGATGCCCTTTGCCGTGCTTGAACCGCGCGACGAGCGTGATTTAGAATTTTCGCAGCCCTTAAATTCGGCCGTGAAGTCCTTGAATTCTGGACGGCACGCCGAGGCTAAGGTAAAACAAGAACCATCTGTTGATCTAGGTCAAATGACTTTCATCGCGGGCAGTTAATCTGACGACATCGACGAAGCTGAGCGGCCTTTACCGAAAAATGGAGTATCGAATCGTGCAGACGAGCGCTCAAGACAAAAATCATCTCGCCACCAACACGCAGTTACAGACCGCGCGGGCACATCATTCAATTCGGAAGGGAGCCGCAATGAAGCACTTGCAGCGAATACTCGTCGCGTGTGCCTGCATTCTCGGCGTCGGCATGGCCAATTCCATCTGGGCCGCCGACGCGCCGAGCGGCCGAAACCAAGCTGCGCGAACGCGGACAAGGTCTGCACCGTCTGCCATAACGAAGGCTGGCGCACGCCGGTGCTGTCGATCTATCAGACCAAGCCACGGCGTGGTCGGCGGATGCGCGCACGCCCGCCTGCCAGACCTGCCACGGCGCCAGCGAGGGCCACTTGACGAAGGGGCCCGGCACGCCGCCGGATGTCGTGTTCAAGAAGGGGCCGTTTGCAGTCAGCGACGACAAGGTTCGCGCCGGCCAGTGCCTGACCTGCCACAAGGGCACGGCGCGCACCCACTGGGACGGCAGCCAGCACCAGAACAATCAGGTCGCGTGCAACGACTGCCACCAGGTGCATGCGCCCGCGGACCGGGTGTTGGCGAGGAAGACGCAGACCCAGGTTTGCTTCGCCTGCCACAAGGAGCAGCGCGCCGACAGCCTCAAGATTTCGACCCACCCGATCCAGGAAGGCAAGGTCGTCTGCTCCGACTGCCACAATCCCCACGGCTCGGCCGGCCCGAGTCTGGTGAAGAAGAACACGATCACCGAGACCTGCTACACCTGCCACGCGGACAAGCGCGGCCCGTTCCTGTTCGAGCACCAGCCGGTGGTGGAGAACTGCGCGAACTGCCACACGCCGCACGGTTCCAACCTTTCGCCGATGCTGATATCCCGCAGTCCGTTCCTGTGCCAGTCGTGTCATGACGGCCCGCACGCCAGCGAAAACGCCGGCTGGCCGCAATGCGGCCGGCAACCAGGGCGGGCTTCACGAGTCGACTCCGAGCAACCAAGCTTACGGGTCGTGGCTGCCTCAACTGCCACAGCGTGATCCATGGCTCGAACAGCCCCAGCCGGCGGTTACTTCCAGCGCTGATTCCTGAGAATTGGAGATTGCAATGAAAACTCGTAACGGGAAAATGAAAGTCAGGGCGCTGGCGCTTGCCGTTCAAGGGGCACTGGTCGCGATGTACGCGATGCCGGCTCATGCCGATGACGAACCGGCGGCGGCCCTGAAGGTGCCGACCAATTTCATCGAATTTGGCGTGCTGTACGTGCCGCAAGATTCCGCCAAGTTCGGCGAATACACCGGCCTGAACAAGTCGGGCGGCTATTTGAATCGGCAACTTCAACATCCGCGGCGGCGACGCCTACGGCGAGCAACGGCACGAAGCGTTGGGAGTTAACGGGCAGCGATCTCGGCCTGACTTCCCGCAGCTTCGGCGCCACGATGAGCGATCAGGGCCAGTGGAACCTCGGCATCAACTATGACGAATTGCGCCACTACACCTCGGATAGCTACCAGACACCCTATGCAGGGCAACATGGGCGGGAATAGCTTTACTTTGCCGGGCTTCGGTACCGTGTCGACAGCGGCACCGGGAACGCGCACGCTGAGCGCTCCGCAACTAGGGGCGTTTCAGACTCTGGATATCAGCAACACCAGGGAGAATACGTCGCTCACCGGCGGCGTACAACCTGAACCGGCAATGGGACATCAAGGTTGACTATCAACCATCTGGAGCAGTCCGGCGCGAAACTGATGGGCTTCGGGTCGGCGCGGCTGTCGGCGGGTGCGGATACCGGCGAGAAAGTTTCGATACTGCCGATGCCCACGAATTACAAGACCGACACGGTCAACCTGGCGCTGAATTGGCTCGGCGACAAGGGGCATGCGACGGTCTCCTATTTCGGCTCCTTCTTCCGCGACAACTACAACGGCGTGAAATTCCAGACCTGTACGAACGTGCTCAAACATCCAGACGATGAGCACCCCGCCAAGCAACGATCTTCACCAACTGAACCTGACCGGCGGCTATGCCTTTTCGGCCAGGACGAAACTGGCCGGCGGCCTGTCGTACGGACGCAATACCCAGAATACCGCCTACGCTTACGACACGCGCGCATGATGGTGACCGCCGTCCCCGACCGGCTTCGCTCAATGGGTCTGTCGCAACCACGCACGCCGACCTGAAGCTGACGGACCAGACCACCAAGAATCTGGTGCTCTCCGCCGCGATCAAGTACGACAACCGCGACAACCGCACGTCTTCGAATATTTACAACTTCAATGCGATCGACGGTAACGCCAATAACCGCACAACTATCCGAACACGCCGCTCAGCATCAAGAAAACCTAGGTGGAACTGGCGGGCGATTATCGCCTGGACCCGAAGCAGAAAATCCGGCTGGCGCTCAATCATGACCAGATCGATCGGGAGTGCAACCAATATGCGGTAGGTGGTGGCGTTGCACCCTCTCCAGCCTTATGCGGCGGGCACCAATTGCGTCACCGCGACCAGCACCAGGGACGACAAATTCAGCGCCACCTACCGGCGCAAGGCAAGCGATGATCTGAACTTGAATGTCGGCTATGGCTTCAGCGCCCGCCGGACGAGTTTCGATCAGAATGCGCGTGCCGCCATTATCGGCACCGACGGTAACGTCGCCGGCTCATCCGCAACCGTGTCAGGCCTGAACGCCGGCGATTACAGGGGCTTTCATCCCTTTTTCGAAGCGTCCCGCAACCAGAACATGCTGAAGGCGGGCGTCAACTGGCAGGCGAGCGACAAGCTGTCGGTCGGCTGTGGACGGGCGCTATACGGATGACGATTACCTCTCCACGTTCGGTGTGCAGAAGGGCACCGCATGGAGTGTGAATCTCGATACCACGTACAGCTACCGGGAGGATGGCGCGATCACCGTGTATGTGACCCAGCAGGAAAGAACGCGGGATGTGACGGATCAACAAGGACACCACCACCGCCAGCGCCACTCGGCTTGCCGTACCGGCTGGCGCCACCTGGACCAACAATCTGAAGGACACCGACACGACCGTCGGCCTCAACGTCAAGCAGGGCGGGCTGATGGGCGGCAAGCTCGACCTCGCCGGCGATTTGACCTATTCGCTGGGCCAAGACCAACTACGACACGACGCTTAACTACCAAACAACGACACTGATCCGGCCCGGGGCGACCTGCGTCGCCCCCATCCTCTTGTCGTGCGGTTCGCTGCCGGATATCAAGAGCACGATGATCCAGTTCAAGCTCAACGGCACCTATAAGCTCGACAAGAACTGCCAAGCTTGCGTTGGGATATCTCTACCGGCGCCTGAATTCCGACGACTTCTATTACAATGGCCTTCAGTACCGGTTCCACTCCGACCGGGGTGCTGCCGACCAATCAACAGGCGCCCAGCTACGCGGTCAATATGGTCTTTGCGAGCTATATTTACACCTTCAAGTAAAAGACCCGCACCGTCAATTGAGCGGGACCGTACCGGCCGCGCTAACAAAAAAGCCGGGTTCTCACCCGGCTTTTGTTTAGGATGGTCAGGGTCGCAGTGCGTTGCTTACTTCACCTTGCTCCTCATGTATTCGATTCCCGCCTTGATGTCGTCGTTTGACAGAGTGGTGCCGGCCTTGGGCGGCATGAGGCCTTTGCCCTTGATGACCGAGGCGAGCAGCGCGTCGTTGTCCTGCTTGAATACGGGATCCCATTTCGCCTTGTCGCCCAGTTTCGGCGGCATGTTGTTATGGCAGGCCGCGCAACTCTTGTCGTAAACCGCTTTGCCGTCCGCCGCCGCAACCTGACCGACGCTGAAAAGCGTTGTCAACGCCGTAATACCGATTATTGCAAGTTTCATTTTTGTCACCTTTCGTGTCATAAAAAGTTAGCGTGTCTATTCCGGCGATTATTGCAATTGCTGAAAACTTTTCATAGGCAGCTGTCTTCCGCCCGGCCCCATGCACCCTTAACGGGATGCGCGCCAAACCGTTGACCGGGCGTTTTTTTGCAACGCCAATGTACGTTTCAGCCCTCCCCGCGGACTCTCAATGGAAGCGAATCCGCGGGGTAACGTATCCGCCTTCCCACGCCGACTGCGCCCCGCCAGTGCCAGTCAGAAAAATATCCGCTGCCGGAATCTTCCCGTTCACGCACCCTTGCAGAATACCCCAGGAACGAATACGGCGGTTGATCTATGTCAACTTGAGAAACGTACCAAAGCGCATTATCGCAAAAGCAATTCAGACGTAGGTCGGCAGTTTAGTTCTATCGCCTTGGGAGTCGCGTATGAACGAGGGGATGCGTACAATTTTCTTGACCGGCCTGCCTCTCACCGGGATTGGGCCTAAAGTTTCGGCCCGGCCGTTCGCCGCGCTTGAGTTCCCGCTTCCCGCCGCGAATTGGTAGCGTCCATCATGCCCAAGCATATCGTCCGGCTGATCATTCTGCTCGTCGCGTTTGGCCTAGTGGCGTTGATCGCGAAATGGTATTTCACCGTCGACTCGTTTTACCAATACGGCCACTACCGCGCCAATTCGGTTCCCGAAATCGCCGCCCAGGAACCGGTCTACCAGACGCCGCGCTACTGCCAGACTTGCCACAGCGAACGCCACGCGCAGTGGTCGGCCAACAGCCACAAGACGGTGATCTGCGAAGTCTGTCACGGCGCGGCCCAGGGCCATCCGCAAAACGGCAAGCTGCCGATTCCCAAGGATACGGGAAAGCTGTGCACGCTGTGCCACGAGGCCATGCCGGGGCGGCCCCGCACGCAGCCGCAGATCGATCTGGCGCAACACTCGGGCGGCCAGCAATGCATCGTCTGCCACAACCCGCATTCGCCCAAGATCGCCGCAGCCGCGGTCAAGGTGACCGGCAATGCCGCGGCCGGGCAAAAACGCGCGGCCGCTTGCGCGAGCTGTCACGGCGCGCAAGGCATCAGCCCGAACGATACCTGGCCGAATCTGGCCGGCCAGCATGCGGCCTATCTCGCCCGCATCCTTGGCGGCCTACAAGTCCGGCGCTCAGAAGGACGTGGCGATGACGCCGATCGCGCAGCCGCTCAGCGACGCCGATGTCCAGAATCTCGCGGCCTATTACGCCAGCTTGAGCTGCAAGGCGACGGCAAGCGCGACGCGGTCGGGCGATGCCGCCGCCGGCAAAGCTCTGGCGAAGAATTGCGCGGCCTGCCATGGCGAAACCGGCATCGCGAGCAATCCTGCCTGGCCGAAGCTTGCCGGTCAGAAGCCCGGTTACCTGGTGAACGTGCTCAAGGCCTTCAGGGCCGGACTGCGCAAAGACCCGATGATGGCGGGCGTTACCCGGGGCCTGAGCGACGCGGACATCGCCAACCTCGCCGCCTATTTTGCCGCGCAAAGCTGCCAGCCCACCACGCAAGGAAGGAAGACACCATGAACGACGAAACCAAACCTTCGCTGGCCGCACGGCGCGCGTTTCTCGGCAAGCTCGGCCTCGCCGCGACCTGTGCGCGGCGCCGCCGCGGGCGTCGCGGCGCTGGGCGTCATGCAAGACCGCGGCCGCCAAGAGCGAACTCCCGCCGCCGGCGGCTCGTTTCCGACGCCGGATTACGACTGGACCAAGCACCACTGGGCGCTTCGGCGTCGATGCCACCAAATGCATCGGCTGCCTGCGCTGCGTCGAGGCGTGCAAGCGGGAAAACGACGTGTCCGGCGACGCGCACCACTTCCGCACCTGGGTCGAGCGCTACGTCTATCTCGAGGGCGAAGACAAGCCGCGCATCGACAGCCAGCAGGACCCGGTGAACATCGAGGCCTCCGGTTCGGAAAAGGAATATCGATTCGCCAATCGCTACAAGGACGCGAAGGTGGAGAAGGCCTTCTTCGTGCCCAAGCTGTGCAACCACTGCACGCATCCGGCCTGCGTGCAGGTGTGCCCGACCGGCGCGACCTACAAGACCGAGGACGGCGTGGTGCTCATCGACCACAAATATTGCATCGGCTGCCAGTACTGCGTGCAGGCCTGTCCCTACGGCGCGCGCTTCTTCAACGATGAAAAAGAGGTTACGGACAAGTGCACGTGGTGCTATCACCGCATCACCAAGGGACTGCAGCCCGCCTGCGTCGAGGTCTGCCCGGTCGGCGCGCGCGTCTTCGGCGATCTCAAGGACAAGCAAAGTCCGATCAGCCTGTTCATCCGCAACAACCGCGTGCAGGTGCTCAGGCCTGAAACCGGCAATGCGCCGAACGTCTTTTACGTCGGCATCGACAAGGAGGTGAACTAATGGAACCGCTCTTTCACGTCGCCCCGTATCACCGGCTACGTTTATCCGAACGAGACGGTCATTCCGTGGACCGTGCTGATCGTCGTCTATCCCTATCTCACCGGGCTGGTGGCGGGCGCATTTACGGTGTCGAGCCTGTACCACGTGTTCGGCATGGAGCGATTCAAGCCGGTCGCGCACTTTGCCTTGCTGACCTCGCTGTGCTTCATGCTCTTCGTGCCGACGCCGTTGCTGCTGCACCTCGGCCATCCGGAACGCGCGTTCAACTCCACGATCACGCCGCATTTGACCTCGGCGATGGCGGTGTTCGGCTACGTCGCCAGCTTCTACGTCGTTCCTGCTGATCCTGGAAATCTGGTTCGCGTTTCGGCCCTACATCGTGGAGCAGGCGCAAAAGAGGCGCGGGCTGCTCGGCACGTTCTATCGCGTGCTGACGCTCGGCTCGTACGATGTGTCCGAGAACGCGATGCGTTATGACCACAAGTGGATTTTCGCCCTGGCCGTCATCGGCATACCCGCCGCTCACGGCCTGCACGGCTATGTGGGATTTGTATTCGGTTCGCTCAAGTCGCGCGAATGGTGGTCCTCCGATCTCATGCCGGTCGTCTTTCTGTTCTCCGCCATCATCTCCGGCGTCTCGTTGCTGATCGTGCTCTATGTCGTGTCGTGCAAGCTGCGCAAGATCCCGGTCGATCTGGCGTGCCTGAAGGGCATGGCTTACACGCTCTGGGGCTTCATCATGTTCACCCTGGTGCTGGAGGGATTGGAGTTCGCCAATATCGTCTACAAGGGCCGCGAGGGCATCGAGATGATCATGGAGTACGTGACCGGCCCGCTCATCATTCCATTCTTCATCGTGCAGTTTGCCATCGGCGCCGTGACGCCGATTGCGCTGCTTTCATACATGATCTGGCGCGGCACCACCGGCAAGGCGCTGGTCGTGGGCGTCACCGTGAGCGCCGTTGCTGGTGCTGTTCTCGGTGTTCATGATGCGCTGGAACGTGGTCATCGGCGGACAGGAAATCTCGAAGACCGGCAAGGGACTGTTGAGCTATCACATGCTCATTTTCAACCGCGAGGGCCTGGTGCCCGCGCTGTCCGTGGCTTTTGCGCCGCTCGTAATGTTATGGGTAATGACGCGGCTCTTTCCGCCGTGGACAGAAAATTCGACACCGGCGTCCGGGCCACTTGCCGATGCGCGGTAATTTCTTGCTATGACCCAGTCTGCGCACGGCTGATGCCGCAGCAAATAGCGGAGAAGGAGGTTTCGGCAAGATGCTAAAATGTTAGTAACTGTTCGAGGGAATATTGAAAATGCGAAGCACGCGGAGTTTTTTCCTGATTGTATTCACGCTCCTTGCGGGCATAACGATCGCGGGCTGCTCGCCGGGCGAGGCACCCGAATCCGTCAAGGTCAAAGCGGGCGAAAGTAACGAACTGCGGGCGACGCAGGCGACCGCCGTCGAGGTTGCGGAAGGCAGGCGCATTGCGGAAGGTTCGTGCCTGCGCTGTCACGGCGCCAACGGTATCAGCACCACCAAGGGCGTGCCCCATCTCGCCGGCCAGCGCCCGGCGTATCTCCACCTCGAACTGCGGGCCTACCAGTCAGGCGCCCGCGGCGACAAGGCCATGGATGGCGCCGTCAATATCCTAAGCGACGACGCACTGTTCAAAGTGGCGGCCTACTACGCGAGCCTCGAGCCGCCGCAATCCGATGCGACGGGCGCCGCCAAGGCCGCCCCCGCCAAGCCCGACCCGGTTAGCGCCGGCAAAGCGGCAGCAACCGGCTGTGCGGGATGCCATGGCGAGGCTGGCGTCAGCAAATTACCCGGTATGCCCAGCCTCGTCGGGTTGGCTCCAAAATATCTCGTGGCGGCGATGCAAGCCTACAAGAGCGGGCAGCGCAAAAATGAAATGATGAAGGCCATGCTCGCGGCATTCACCGAGACGGATCTGAATAATCTCGCTCTTCACTATGCGCTGCAAAAGCCCGCCCGGACGCAAAACCCCAACGCCGGTGATCAGGCCGCAGGCAAGGCGGCGGCGGCAGCTTGTGCCGGCTGTCACGGCGATCTAGGGGTCAGCGGCAATCCCGCCACGCCTAGCCTCGCCGGCCAGGACGCGCAATACCTCGCAGCCGCGTTACGGGCCTACAAGGATGCATCGCGCGGCGATGAAACTATGAAGGGACTGGCGGCGGCTCTCGATGACAATGCCATGAAAAATGTGGCGGCTTTTTACGCGGCCCAGGAGCCGCAGCCGCCGAACGTACAAAAGCCCCTGACGACCGCCGAGTGGGCGCAGCGGTGCGATCGCTGCCACGGCGTCAATGGCAATAGCATCGACCCGCTTTTGCCGGCCCTGGCATCACAGCGCGTCGACTACCTGCAAAAAGTATTGCATTCGTACCGCAACGGCGAGCGCAGAAACACGACGATGGCCGCAATGGCCGCCGGACTGACCGAGGCCGAGGTCGATACCATCGCGTCGCATTATGCGCGCCAGAAGGCCCGCGCTGTTGTCTACGTGTCCGTGCCTTCCAAGTGAGTATCTCGCACGGGACTCTAACCGTGCTGTCGTCGTGCAGTACGGGAACCGGTAAAATGGCCGGGTCGAAATTCATCGGGCACGAACCCGCCGCGTGCGGGTCACGCCGGCGCCGCCACGCGTTCTGTCGCAACCATATAGGGAAACACTCATGAGCGAAACACCACTGCACCGGCTCTACAACCATTACTCCGAGCTGCCCTACAGCTTGCGCGTCCTGTATACGGCTGCGCTCTGCATACTTGGCTCGGGCTACCTGTTTGCCCTCATTTACTTGTTTCACTCGAATGCCGGCCGCGACGGCAACGCGATGAATTTGACGTACGACGACATCGTTATCGCCTACGCCGGCAGCGGCAAGGGCTCCAAGATGGAATCCGCGCTGCGCGGACCGATGTCGACCATGCTGCCCGCCGACGAGGCGAAAACGCTGATCAACTGGGTACAGGGCGGCGCCGACAAAGCGACATATGAATCGCAGGTCAAGGCGACACTCGACAAGCGGTGCATGACGTGTCACGACGGCAGCAATCCGCACCTGCCCAATTTCAGCGGCTACGACAATCTCAAGAAAGTTACGGAGAAGGACACGGGAACCGATATCTTCACGCTGGTGCGCGTTTCGCACATCCATCTGTTCGGAATAACTTTCATTTTCTTCGTGGTCGGCATCATCTTCAGTCACGCCTACGTGCGGCCGATCTGGCTGAAGTGCGTGATCGTCGGCATGCCTTTCATCTGCTTGTTTATCGACGTGATCTCATGGTACCTGGTCAAGGTTTATCATCCGTTCGCCTGGGTGACCATGGGCGCCGGCGGCTTGATGGGTATGTGCTTCGCCGTCATGTGGGTGATATCGATATATCAGATGTGGTTCCAGCGTACTCCTCCCGCGGTCACGCAGCGGCAGCTCGGAGATATGCGCGGAAGCGTCGGCTAACGAGCCGCCCTATCCACCGCATGATGCGTGGCGGAGCGGCTTCTTGATGCAGTAAACGCTGGATTAGAGCGAGAGTATCCACTCCAGCATCAACTTCAGGTCCTGTTCGCTGGCCTTGCCAAGCGCGCTCTTGTGCACCGGCGACGCCTTCATTGCACTGGTGGCATCCTGCAGCGTCTTGCCTTTGAATTTGGCGCTGACATCCTTGTAGGCGGGGCCGACTTTCTTCTTGTCGATGTCGTGACAGTTCATGCACCCGTGTTCCTTGGCCTCAGACTGCGCCCACTTCGCATCCACTGCTGAATGGCTGACCGTCTGCACGCACAACGCCGCGAAACCTGCCGCACTCATAACGATGAAGCGCTTCATATTTTCTCCTTGAATTAAACGCAAATCCGCTGGCGGTATAGCGCACCTTATGGATCCCGGGCACTACCGGCATGCCGCGCCTACCACCGCACCCGTCGCCGGGCCCGTCTCATTTCTCGGGCTGACCGGCATACCACGTTGCGAGGCTCTCGATGAGCGCGTTGCTGTAAGGAAAACTCATCTTGTGCATCGTGCTGCTTTCGCGCCGGTCATCGCGATACGCCCTCAGCGCCATGACAAGATAGTCCTTGTCCTGTCCGCGCATTTTCGGCGCCACGATTGAGGGATTGTCGTTCTGGTCATGGCAGCGATTGCATTTTTCGGCCAGTATCCTGGGTGGAGTCCGGCACCTGGTCGGCGGGTTTCGGCGTTTGCGTCGCATAGAATGCGGCGATGTTGTCGATGTCTTTGTCGCCGAGACCGGCAACATAACGCTGCATGCCCCAGTTCTTGCGCGTGGTCCGGTAGGCCTTGATGGCTTTGACAATGTAGCCAAAATCCTGCCCCGCCAGACTGGGCGTAGCGGCGTCCGCGCTCACGCCGCGCGCGCCGTGGCAGCCACCGCACATTGCGCTGGAGGGTTCGCCCGCCGCCGCATCGCCGCGCACCGGCGCGGCCCGCTGAGCCGGCGTCTGTGACGCGAAATAAAGCGCCAGGTTTTCCAGCTCCAAATTGGTGGCATTACGCATCATGGATTTCATCGCGGCGGTGGCGCGCTCGCCCTGGTGATACTCATGGATCGCGGCAACCAGATAATGCGGCTGCTGACCGGCCAGCGTCGGCGTGCCGGGAACCTTGGCGTTACCGTCCTCGCCGTGGCAACCGGCGCAGGTTGCGGCAAGCTTCCTGCCCTGCTCGTACGGCGATGAATGTTTGACGTCGCTTGCGGTTGCATTAACGAGCGCAGGCTGGCTCGCGTAATACGCGGCGATATTTTGTAACTCCGCGTCACTCATCTGTCCCGCCATGTTCTTAAGGGCGGCATGCGCGCGCTTGCCTTCCTTGTACTCCTTCAAAGACGCAACCAGATAACCCTCGCGTTGCGCCGCGAGGTGCGGAATGGCCGGGGCAACACCCCTGCCATCGAGACCGTGACAGGCCTTGCAGTCACGCTCCGCAATCATTTTGCCGGCGCCGATATCCGCGATCGGCGGTTTGGTGGTTGATGCACCTTTGTCCGTGCAGCCGTTCAGTGCCACCAGAAACACAATGCCTAGCATAAGAGTCTTCATAATCTATCTCGGAAATTAGTGGGTTCGCTACCTGCACGCGGTCAACTATCCTGCGCCCTTTACTTTGCTCATATCTTCTTCCAAAAGTGGATCATAACCGACCCCGGCTCCAACCCGGCATCACTGGCCCGCAGTAACACTCCCCACGAAGCCCGTCACCACCAGCACCAGCAGAATCAGCCCGAATGCGATCAGCGTGAAACCCAGTATCCGCGAACCGAGCGCCATTGGCCGCGATGGAGCGTCGACCAGGTACTTGGCGAGTTCGCCGGTCTCGACCAATCGTTTGTACTCCACGGTGTGCTCGCGGCTAAACTCTTCCAGCGAAACCGCCCCGGTGAACATGACTGTATCCAGCGGAAATTTATCGGGCCTGAAATGGTTATTGAAGAAATGCACCGTAAACAGGAACAACGCGGCCAGCAGCGCCTCTTCACCGTGAAAAATGGTCGCCACGTTGAATACCCACCCTGGCAAGAACGAAGCAGTCACAGTCGGGAACCACAGCATCAGCCCGCTGGTGCCGATGATCGTCACGCCCCAGAACGGTGCCCAGTAGTCGAATTTTTCCCAGTAAGTCCAGCGGTCGAAAACGGGCCGCGGCGACTTGCCGAGGAACCACTTGAACATCGAGACGATGTCCCGCAGATCCTGCCAGTTCGGAATCAGGGAGTGCGGACCGAACACCCGGAAGCTCTTCCAGTTCCGTCCCAAGCGCAACCCGACGTAGATTAAATGACCGATGAATACCGCGGCAAAGATCGTCGCGCAGAGCCGGTGCAGCACCGCCGTCACCTTCGGTCCGCCGAATACGCTCATGACAACCGGCGCCCACGCACTGCCGGCGTAAAACACCGACATGCCGGTCAAGACCAGCAGCATCAACGTGAGTGCAAAAGTCAGGTGGGCGATCCTCCACGTTAGCGGAAAACGCTGGTAAAACTTACCGTTGGTGTGAGGTAGCGCCACGTCCAGGACGTGCGTGCGGCTCTTGCGCTGCTGGCGGTCCTTGTATTCACGATAGAACCACAGCGCGGTATGCGTCCAGAAGAAAGCGAATGTGCCCGCCAACAGCCCGATCATGAACTTCGACGCGAGCCAGATGTATGGATAGCGGTCGAAGTCGTGCGTCGTACCATGCGGCTCGAAAGTGGCAAATCCCGGAGTCGCATCCTGATGGCATTTTTTGCAGGTTGCGACACGGTTATCAGGATGCATGGACGATTTCGGATCTGCGACACGCTGGATGCCGTGGCTACCGTGACAGTCGAAGCATTTCGCGGTGTGGGCGTAGCCCAGCTTATTCACCTGACCATGGTAGGTCTGGGTATAGGTTGACAGGTTGTCCGAGTGACAGTTGCCGCAGTTCTTGGTGATGGCGAGCCGCGTCGAGTCCTTGGCGGGGTCTTCGACGTCATGCGTGCTGTGACAATCGGAACATACGGCCGCCACCGGATTTTGGTTCTCCAGCACTTCCTTGCCATGCACCGAGGTTGCGTATTCGGCGCGCTCCTTGGCATGGCACTTGCCGCAGGCGTTCGGAATATTCAGACGCCATTCCGCGCGCGCCGCGCTGCCTTGCGGATAAACATAATGCGCGTCATGGCAGTTGTAGCAGGTTGCGTTGGTGTGCGACTGGTCTTCCTTGTTCGGCCGCGCATGGATCGATTTCATGTAGTGTTCGATCTTCTCTACCACCACCCCCAGCCGCGCGTTTTCCTGTACCTTGTTGTTCTTCTTGGCCGCATCCCACAAATCTTCGTGGCACTGCACGCAACTGACTTTGTGCGTTATTCCCTGCTGGTGCGGTATTTCAGTGATGTCTTTATGGCACTCGACGCACAACCGCTTGCCGTGAACGCTGTTGCCGAACTTGTCCGCATTGACGTGCAACGGGCGTGGTTTGCCATCGGCGCCCGGCATCGCGAATCCTTCATTGCCGTGACAACCAAGGCATACTGCGGGCTCGATCTTGGCGAGGGGAGATTCGGCGGCCTTGGCGTCGGCTGCCGGCGTTACCGTCGCCTCCGCTGGCTTGCTGTCCGCCGCCCCGACGACCACTCCGCCCGCCAGAACCAAAACTCCCGCGATCACCAACCTTGCAAGTTTCAGCAAACGCATAGCCCTGAGTCCTTTACGTGATCCGGTCGATCGAAAAAGGCGAACTGACGCTCGTTTATAACAGCACGACCGTACTATCTCATGCCGTCAGCCGGCGGATTTGACCCAGATCAATCTCTCTCGCCAATCGCGCTGCGCCCCCTGATACGGCGCGCAAGCTTACGCCGGGGACCTCATCCATTCCGCAGGAACTCTGCGATCTGATTGGCGGTATTATCGGCGGACTTGATGCAATCCCCGATCGCGACCCCGCCGCGATAATTGGCGCAGAAGAACACTCCCGGAAATCTGCGCTCGACAGCCTCGATCGCCGCGATGCGCGACGGTGGCCGAGCGTGTATTGCGGTATCGCGCGCGGCCAGCGTCTGATGCGCACGAATTCCGCACGCGCGGTCGCGCCCAGCAGGTCCGCTATGTTCGGCTTGCACGAGTTCGGCGATTTCGTTCTCGTCGAGTCGCGCGAGTTCGGGCTGGCGCATGCCGCCGACGAATGTCGTGAGCAACGCGAGTCCGGGCGGCGCGCGATTATCGAACAAGGAGCTCGAAAATATCGTGCCCAACGTGTTCATGTGCTCGCGCTGCGGCATCAGCACGCCGAAGCCGTCGAGCGCGTGCCGGACAGCATCGCGCCGGTACGCGCTGATGGCCACCGCGACAGGCGGATAAGGAATGGCGGCGAGCGCGTCCGCGGCGGCCAGGTGAAAACGGCGCCACCAGCTTCGCCGCCGCATACGCCGGCGTCGCCAGCACCACGGCGCGCGCACGCAGGTCCCGTGCGTAGGTTCAGGCTGCGGGCAGTCACGACCTGGCAGCGCGTGTCCGGCGCGACGTCGACCGCTTCGGTCGCGAGTTCGACCTGCGCGAGCCGGCGCGCGAGCGCATCCGTCAGCGTCTGCATGCCCTCGCGGAATGCAAACATCGGTGCCGATCTGTTTGGATTTTTCCGGATTGCGCGCGCGCGCGCGCGCGCCCAGCAGATAACCGCGAATCAGGCTCCCGTGCGTTTGCTCGAGTTCGTGCAGTCGCGGGAACGCGGCGTTGACGCTCAACCCTTCGGGATCGCCCGCGTAGACCCCGCCACGAACGGGTTGATCGCATAATCAAGAAATTCGCCGCCCATTCGCCGGCGCACGAACCCGGCAACCGATTCCTCCGACATCCGGCGCGCTGCGCGCGATGAAAGGCTCGCATAACAACCGCAACTTGGCGCGCGTCGAGAACAGTGAAGTGGTGATGAACTCGAACTGGCGACAACGGCAGCGCCGTCAGCCGGCCATCGCGCAAAATGTAGCGGTTGCGCGCCGCCGTGTTCGCACCGATGCGTTCGCCGGCAATACCGAGTTCATCGAGCAGCCGCCCGATCAGCGGCGTGGTATCCAGCGCGCTGTTGGGCCCGGATTCGAGCAGGCAGCCGTGCTCGCGCGCGGTGCCGATCGACCCGCCCGGCTGCGCCGCGGCCTCCAGCAGCACCACGCGTATTCCGCGTTGCTGGAGACCCCACGCACACGCAAGCCCGGAAATTCCGCCGCCGACCACGATCACGTCCGTATCGACGATACCGCTCACGCAATCATCCTGCTAGCTCGCACACCCGCACGCCACACGGTCCGGCCGCTATAGCGATTGCGTGCCTCGTCAAAGCAAACCAGCCGCGACGATCCCCGCTGAACTGAGCGCAACGCAATGGTGGGCCTATGCTCATCCCGACGCGGTTAGTTTTTTTGAGCGCCGGCGGCTCGTCAACGCAATCGGGTGGGGAAACGTGGCACAACTGCGCGCAATGGCTGCCCGCGACAATTCGGCCCCGCACAGTTCAGGATGAAATCACGCTGAGGCCTGCCGTATCGGAAGGCAGTCGTAACGCCACAACTCGGCACCGACCAAGCCGCACCCGGCTCTCGAATACCTTTAGTCTCGGGAACGCAGCATCGACGCGCACCATTCGCGTGGAGAAAAAGGCGCGGCAAGTTGCGAGGTCTACTTGTTGGCCTCCGGTACGTGACCTTTATTGAACATATAGGTGATCGCGTTGCTCATTTCGGCATCGGTAAGATTCGGCAGTCCGCCGCGCGCCGGCATGCCGCCGTGCCCGTTGATCGCCGAGCGTACGACCGGCATCAAGCCCGTCCTTGAGACGTGGCATCCAGGCGTCGCGATCGCCGATCTTGGGCGCGCCATTCATGCCTTTCTCATGACAGTTGGAGCACCGCGCCTGCGACGATCTCTTTGCCCGTGCGTTCGAGCCGGCGGCTTGGTCCGGCTGGTAGGCTCGGTCCAGTGGCCACCGGATTGATTGACCATATAGGCGACCGCGCGCTTGATCTCGAAATCCGTGAGGGTCATGTTGGCGCCATGCGGAGGCATTTTGCGGATGCCCTTCAACGCGTTTTGCGTCAGGCCGGAAAGCCCCTTGGCCGCGCGTTTGTTCCACGCTTTCGCGTCGCCGATTTTCGGCGCGCCGTTCTCCCCCGTTCCGTGGCAGGCGATGCATGTCGCCTCCACCACTTCCTTGCCGCTACGTTCGCTGCCCTGGGCCAACGCTTGCTCCAGGGTAATCAACATCGAAAATGCGACGATGGTCAGCATGATCAATAGCATGAAAGTTTCACTAAACAGTGAAACGTCCGCGCCATGCTTTTCAACATTCATGGGTATGTCCCCTATCCTGTTACGGGCAATTCTGAAAACGCTCTTCCGTAGAGCACGCGATCCGGCGCCGGCCGGCCCAATTCCGTTATTATAAATTAAGCGCCGAGTGGCGACGGGTGTTTTTGATCTGTATCAATCCTCGGCGATATGCCCGGCGTCAACCCGAGCACGGCGATGCATTGCGAGTCAGTGCAACGGCCACGATGAACCGATACACGGCCTGTGCCGCGATTCTTGTAGCACGTCGCACGCGGCGTGCTGCAAATCGTCGAAGCTCAATAGGTTCAAGCCTTCTGTACCAGCGGCGTGTCGGCGGGTTCGAGTTCCACGCTTTCAACGATGGCCGCGCCGGCTAGCAGGCTCAGATATTGACGCAACGCCGTCACGAAGCTCTGCTGGCGCAGCGCCATCGCGACCGCGCCCCGCACCGACTCAAAAGGCTGCGCCACGCCGGGTTCGCGTTCCAGCACCTCGACAATATGCAGCCCAAAGCGGCTGTGCACCAGGCGCGGCAGCACGCCCACCTCGATGTGACCGAACAATTCGCGCGCGAACTCCGGCGCGCAATCGGCACTGACCAGCCAGCCCAGATCACCGCCGTGTTCGCCGCTGGGACAGTTGGACCACTTGGCGCGCCGCCTCGGCAAAGCGGTCGGCGGCTTGGTCATCATGGCAACGCACGTCGAGAAACACGGCTTCCGCACGCTTGCGCAGGGCCGCCACGTCCACGCCCGGCGTCACGGCAAACAGGATGTGACGCACGCGCACGCGTTCGCCGGTGCGGTAGGCGCTCGCGCGCGCGGCATAGTAGCGGCGACACGCTTCGTCCGACGGTTCGGGCACGTTCAGCTTCTGCGCGAGCAGCGTGTCAATCGCATTGGCAGCCGCTTCGCTGATCACGCCGTCGGCGGACGCGTGTCGCTCGCGGCCAGCAAGTCGGCGGACTGCGCGGCCTGGCGCAGCAACTCGGTGCAGGCGCGCTGGCGCAATTCCTCGCTGCGACACGGCTTCGTCAGGCGCGTTCAGCGCAACGCCGTTAATGCGGGCGACCGGTTGGTCGGTGATATTGTCCATGGTCATCAATGGCCTCCCGATGAATTTTCAGATTAAACGCGGCGCGGCTGGTTGTGGCCGGCGGGCAGATTCAGACGGCGGCTGCGCACCACCTGGTGCGGGCGGAACAGAAAAGCGATAGTGGCGAAACCGCTCCACACATGCACCAGCCGGCTGAACGGGAACAGCAGAAAGATCGTCATGCCCAGCGCGATGTGCACCTTGTATGGCCACGCCAGCGCGACCATGGACTCCGCGCCGCTCGACGCGAAACGTGAACACGCGTTGCGCCCAGTCGGCCAGCACCAGCATCACGCTGCCGTCGGCGTGGGACAGCGAATACGGCAGCGTAATCAGGCCGAGAGTCAACTGCGCCCACAGTATGATCAGGATGGCCAGATCGGTACGATGGCTGGTCAGGCGGATGCGCGGATCGAACATGCGGCGGTAGATCAGCAGCGTGAGGCCGACGAAACAGATGAACCCCGCCACACCGCCCGCGATAATGGCGAGCAGCTGTTTGTTGGCCGGACTGATGAACGGCTCGTAGACCCAGTGCGGCGTGAGCAGGCCGACGAAGTGGCCGATAAACAGAAACAGGATGCCGATGTGAAACAGATTGCTGCCCCAGCGCAGCGTGCCGGCGCGCAGCATCTGCGACGAATCGCTCTTCCACGTGTACTGATCGCGGTCGAAGCGCGCGAGGCTGCCCGCGAGGAAAACCACCATGCAGATGTACGGGTAGTAGCCGAACAGGAAGGTGTGCAGATAGGATTCGAAGGCGTTCATAGGGCCACTCCTGATTTGGCGCTTTTGCGGACGATGCGGATCGGTTGCGGCTGGCCGGGCTTGGCCTGCCCTTGGGACGAGCAACCATCGAACACGGGCGGCTCGGTCCAGCTTTCATCGAGCGACGGTTCGGCCGCGAGCTTGACGCGCCTGCGACTTTTTCGCCGGCCAGTTCCAGCAGCGCACCGAGCACGCTTGCGTACGGTGTCGCGCGCTCGCTGCAGCGCGCTGAACAGCGCGGTGAATATGTGCGCCATCTCGCCGAGAAACGCGATCGCCTCGCGCGGCGGCTGGGTCGACACGAATTCCAGCACGGCGGGCAGATAGTCCGGCAACTCGCCCGGCGCCAGATACAGCCCGGCTTTTTCGTAGGTCTGCGCGAGATCGATCATCGCCGGGCCGCGGTCGCGCGAATCCCCGTGCACATGCTCGAACAGATGCAGCGAGGTGCCGCGGCCGCGGTCGAACAGTTCGACGTAGTTGGCTTCGGTCTCCAGCGGATCGGCGCTCGCGAGCGACTCGATCAACGCTTCGAGTTCGGCCTGACGCGCTTCGGACAACGCGTTTTCGCGGCGCAGAATTTCGCGCATTTCGGGCAGGTAGCCGCGCATCTCGCGCATCCGGATAGCTCAACAGCGCCGCCAGCACGCGCAGGCTGCCGGAGGCCGGCACAGGTTTTGAGAGTCCCGCGCATGATCAGACCTCCAGCTTGATGGGAATGGTGCGTTTCTTCTCGCTGCCAAAGAGACTGGTCTCGCCGGTGCCTTCCGAGCAGCCGTTGCCGAACGAAAAGCCGCAGCCGCCGCGCACGTTGAACGTGTTCTCGGCGTATTCGCGGTGCGTGCTCGGGAATCACGAAACGGTCCTCGTAGTTGGCAATCGCCATCACGTGGTACATGTCCTCCACCTCCGCCTGGCTGATGCCCACCTGCTTAAGCACGTCGGTATTGATGCGCTGATCGACGTGCTTTGCGCGCTGGTAGGCGCGCATCGCCAGCATGCGTTCCAGCGCGCGCACCACCGGCACCGTGTCGCCGGCGGTGAGCAGATTGGCCAGATACTGAACCGGAATGCGCAGCTGGTTGACGTCCGGAATTTCGCCGTTGGCTGCCGACATGCCCGGCATTGGCTGCGGCGCTGATCGGCGACAGCGGCGGCACGTACCAGACCATCGGCAGCGTGCGGTACTCCGGGTGCAGCGGCAGCGCCACCTTCCATTGCACCGCCATCTTGTAGACCGGGCTGCGTGCGCGCCGCCTCCATCCACTTGTCGGGGATGCCGTCGATGCGCGCCTGTTCGATCACTCCGGCTTCGTTCGGGTCGAGAAAAATGTCCGAGCTGCGCCTGGTACAAATCGCGGTCGTGCTCGACCGCGGCGGCTTCCTCGATGCGGTCGGCGTCGTAGAGCAGCACGCCCAGATAGCGGATGCGGCCGACGCACGTCTCCGAACACACGGTGGGCTGACCGGCTTCGATGCGCGGATAGCAGAAGATGCACTTTTCCGCCTTGCCGCTCTTCCAGTTGTAGTAGATTTTTTTGTACGGGCAGCCGCTGACGCACATGCGCCAGCCGCGGCACTTGTCCTGGTCGATCAGCACGATGCCGTCTTCCTCGCGCTTGTAGATCGAGCCCGACGGGCACGATGCCACGCACGCCGGATTCAGGCAGTGCTCGCACAGCCGCGGCAGGTACATCATGAAGGTGTTCTCGAACTGGCCGTAGATGTCCTTCTGGATGTCGTCGAAGTTCTTGTCTTTGCTGCGCTTCGAGAACTCACCGCCGAGGATCTCCTCCCAGTTCGGGCCCCAGACGATCTTGTCCATCTGCTTGCCGGTGATCAGGCTGCGCGGACGTGCCGTCGGTGTTGCCTTCATCTCGGGTGCCGACTGCAGATGTCCGTAGTCGAAAGTGTAAGGCTCGTAGTAGTCGTCTATCTCGGGCAGATTGGGATTGGCGAAGATGCGCATCAGCAACTTCCACTTCGCGCCCTGGCGCGGCTCGATGCCGCCGCTACCGTTGCGCATCCAGCCGCCGTTCCACTTGTCCTGGTTTTCCCACTCCTTCGGATAACCGATGCCGGGCTTCGTCTCGACGTTGTTGAACCACGCGTACTCCATGCCGGGCCGGCTGGTCCAGACGTTTTTGCAAGTTACGGTGCAGGTGTGGCAACCAATACATTTATCGAGATTGAGCACCATGCCGATTTGAGCGCGGATCTTCATGCCACTTCTCCATGGGCTTGCACCGGGCGGACGAGTTCGTCGGCGACGGGCGTGTCGAGCCAGTCGATCTTGTTCATCTTGCGCACCACCACGAACTCGTCGCGGTTGGTGCCGATGGTTCCGTAGTAATTGAAGCCGTAGCTGAACTGCGCGTAGCCGCCGATCATGTGCGTGGGCTTCAACACGATGCGCGTCACCGAATTGTGGATGCCGCCGCGCACGCCGGTGATCTCCGACCCCGGGGTGTTCACGATCTTCTCCTGCGCGTGGTACATCATTACCATGCCGGGATTGACGCGCTGGCTCACCACCGCGCGCGCCGCGATCGCGCCGTTGATGTTGAATAGCTCTATCCAGTCGTTGTCGACGATGCCGGCGCGCTTCGCGTCGTCTTCGCTGAGCCACACGCAGGGCCCGCCGCGGCTTAACGTGAGCATCAGCAGGTTGTCGGTGTAGGTCGAGTGGATGCCCCACTTCTGGTGCGGCGTAATGAAGTTCAGCGCGATCTCGGGGTTACCATTCGGCTTGATACCGTGTATGCCGGCGGTGGTCTTCAGATCCACCGGCGGGCGGTAGCTCGAGAAGCCTTCGCCGAACGCGCGCATCCATGGATGGTCCATGTAGAACTGCTGACGCCCGGTCAGCGTGCGCCACGGTATCATCTCGTGCACGTTGGTGTAACCGGCGTTATACGAGACGGTCTCGCTCTCGATGCCGCTCCACGTCGGGCGAACTGATGATCTTGCGCGGCTGCGCCTGGATGTCGCGAAAGCGGATTTTTTCGTCCTCGCGGTGAATCGCCAGATGGGTGTGATCTAGGCCGGTCTGTTTGCCCAGCGCCTGCCACGCCTTGACCGCCACGTGGCCGTTCGTTTCAGGGGCGAGCTGCAGGATGACTTCGCAGGCATCGATGTCGGTCTCGATCTTCGGCATGCCGCAGGTCACGCCGTCGGCGGTCACCAGACCGCTGAGTTCACCCAGCTGTTTCACCTCGGTTTGCGTGTTCCACGCGATACCCTTGCCGCCGTTGCCAACTTTGCCCATCAGAGGACCGAGCGCGGTAAAGCGTTTGTACACGTTGGGGTAGTCGCGCTCGACGACCTGCAGGTTCGGCGCGGTCTTGCCCGGAATCAACTCGCATTCGCCGCGTTTCCAATCCTTCACCTCTAAGGGTTGCGCCAGTTCCGCCGGACTGTCGTGCATCAGCGGCGTCAGCACCAATTCTTTTTCCACGCCCAGATGGCCAACACACACTTCGCTGAATTTCTTCGCGAAACCTTTGTAGATGTCCCAGTCGCTGCGCGATTGCCAGGCCGGATCCACCGCGGTCGACAGCGGGTGGATGAACGGATGCATGTCGCTGGTGTTGAGGTCGTTCTTCTCGTACCAGGTGGCGGTCGGCAGCACGATGTCGCTGTACAAGCAGGTGGTACTCATGCGAAAGTCCAGCGTCACCAGCAGGTCGAGCTTGCCTTCGGGGGCCGTGGCGTGCCACACGACCTCTGCGGGCTTCGCTCTTCCGTCGCGCGCCGCCCAGGCGGTCCTTGCGCTGCACCCCGCTGCACGCCGTTGCTCGTGCCCAGCAGGTGCTTGAGGAAATACTCGTGGCCCTTGCCCGATGAACCCAGCAGGTTGGAGCGCCACACGAACATGTTGCGCGGCCAGTTGGCGGGATGGTCGGGGTCGGTACAGCTCATCTTCAGCGAGCCGTCCTTGAGCGCCTTGACCGCGTAGTCCTTCGGATCGCTGCCTGCAGCCTCGGCATCGCGCACCACTTGCAGCGGGTTGGTCTGCAACTGGGGCGCGCTCGGCAGCCAGCCCATGCGCTCGGCGCGCACGTTGTAGTCGATCATGCTGCCGGCATAGGCCTTCTTGTCGGCCAGCGGCGAGATGACCTCCTCCATTCCGAGCTTCTCGTAGCGCCACTGGTCGGTGTGCGCATAAAAGAAACTGGTGCTGTTCATCTGGCGCGGCGGGCGGATCCAGTCGAGTGCGAAGGCGAGCGCGGTCCAGCCGGTCTGCGGCCGCAGCTTTTCCTGGCCCACGTAATGCGCCCAGCCGCCGCCGCTTTTGCCCACGCAGCCGCACATCATGAGCATGTTGATGACGCCGCGGTAGTTCATATCGCTGTGGTACCAATGGTTCATGGCGGCGCCGATGATCACCATCGACCTGCCCTGCGTCTTGTGCGCGTTTTCGGCAAACTGCCGGGCGACCGTGATCAGCTGCGCGCGCGGAGTGCCGGTGATGCGCTCCTGCCAGGCGGGCGTGTAAGGCGTGTCGTCGTCGAAATTCTTGGCCGCCAGTTCGCCGGCCAGCCCGCGCGCCACGCCGTAGTTCGCCACCTGCAGGTCGAACACGGTGGCCACCAGCGCTTCGCGCTTGTCGCCTGCCGCGCCCAGCGCGATACGCTGCACGGGCACAGTGCGCACCAGCACGTCGCCGCTCATTTGATCAACCCGGCCTTGCAGTACGTTGTTGGGAAAATGCGCGCGCTCGATGCCGCCGAAATACGGGAAGCCGACCTTGGCGGTGTCCCGGCTCGGTGCGCCGCCTTCAAGCAAGGACAGCTTGAGCTTAACAGTGTGGCCGTCGCGCGCCTCCTTGGCTTCGAGATTCCACTGGCCCTGGTCGGCGCGGCCGTCCGGCCCCCAGCGAAAGCCGATGGCGCCGGTGGGCAACACCACCCTGCCTGTCTCGTCGAAAGCGACCGTCTTCCACTCCGGGTTGTTGGACTGGCCCAGCTGGTCGACGAAATCCGAGGCGCGCACGTAGCGGTCGGGCACCGTGATGACTTCGCCGCTGGGCAGAGTGTGCTCTTTCAGCATCACCAGCATCGGCATGTCGGTGTAGCGGCGCACGTAATCATCGAAGTAGGCGCTGCGCTCACTGCCGCTATCGGGGAAGTAAAACTCCTTGAGGATTACGTGACCCATCGCCATCGCTACCGCCGCATCGGTGCCCTGCTTCGGATGCATCCAGATATCGGCAAGCTTGGCGACCTCGGAATAATCGGGCGTGACCGCCACCGTCTTCGTGCCCTTGTAGCGCACCTCGGTGAAGAAGTGAGCGTCGGGCGTGCGCGTTTGCGGCACGTTGGAGCCCCACGCGATGATGAAGCCGGAGTTGAACCAGTCGGCCGATTCCGGCACGTCGGTCTGCTCGCCCCAGATCTGCGGACTCGACGGCGGCAGGTCGCAGTACCAGTCGTAAAAGCTCATGCACACGCCACCGATCAGGCTCAAATAACGCGAGCCCGCGGCGTAACTCACCATCGACATCGCGGGTATCGGCGAAAAGCCGATCACGCGGTCGGGCCCGTGTCTCTTGATGGTGTAGACGTTGCTTGCTGCGACGATCTCGTTGACCTCGTCCCAGCTCGAGCGCACGAAGCCGCCGAGGCCGCGCATGCTTTGATAGTCGCGCCGCCTGGCGTCGGACTCGACGATGGAAGCCCAGGCATCAACCGGGTCTTTGTCCCGGCGCGCTTCGCGCCAGCTCTTCAAGAGCCGGCCGCGCACGAGCGGGTACTTCACGCGGTTGGCGCTGTAAAGGTACCAGCTGTAGCTCGCACCGCGCGAGCAGCCGCGCGGCTCATGGTTGGGCATGTCCCAGCGCGTGCGCGGGTAGTCGGTCTGCTGGGTCTCCCAGGTGACGATGCCGCCTTTGACGTAAATCTTCCACGAGCACGAACCTGTGCAGTTGACACCGTGGGTGGAACGCACGATCTTGTCGTGCGCCCAGCGGTTGCGGTAGGCGTCTTCCCAGGTGCGGTCTTCCCCGGTGACCACGCCGTGGCCGCCGGCGAAGGATTCCCGCGGTTGAGAGAAGTAGGTCAGTCTATCGAGAAAGTGGCTCATGTCTAACCCCGGTTATGAGTAATGGATTATGAGTAATGGATGTTCGGGCGCGAGTGCTCTCACACATGACTCATCACCCATTGCTCGTCACAGGTTTCAGCACGGCATCTCGGCGCTCTTGCGGGCGTAATACCACCAGGTCGTTGCGATGCAGGTGAGATAGAAAAAAATGAAGACGTAAAGAGCGCCTTCAGGCCCGCCGGTCAACGCAATTGAAGTGCCGTAGCTTTTCGGAATGAAAAACCCGCCGTATGCCGCGACGGCGGCGGAAAATCCCAGCACGGCCGCCGCCTCCTTATTCGCGTCCTTGATCGCCTGCTCGTTGGCTGCCGCATCCTTGCCGGCAGCCGCCCGCTGGCGTTCAGTCAGAAAAATCACCGGTATCATGCGAAACGTCGAGCCGTTGCCGATGCCGGTAGTGAGAAACAGCAGTATGAACATCGACAGGAAACCCGCAGAAATTGCCGTGCGACGGCCCCGACGGCAGGAAGTACAGCACGCCGCCGACCGCCAGCGTCATGACGACGAAGTTCCACAGCGTCACGCGCGCGCCGCCCAGCTGGTCTGCAAGCCAGCCGCCGAACGGCCTGACGATCGCGCCAACGAACGGACCGAGCCACGCAAATTGCAGCGCGTTGACCTGCGGAAACTGCGATTTGATCAACAACGGGAAGCCGGCCGAATAGCCGATGAACGAACCGAAAGTGCCGAGGTACAGCCAGCACATGATCCAGTTGTGTTTGCGCTTGAAAATTACCGCCTGTTCGGTAAACGACGCTTTCGCATCGGCAATATCGTTCATGCCGATCCAGGCGGCGATCGCCGCCAGCGCGATCCACGGCACCCAGATGAACGCCGCGTTCTGTATCCATACTTCCGTCGGCCGGCCCGCGGCGTCCCTGACGACCTCGGGATCGCCGCCGAATATGCCCAGGATACCGACCGTGATCATGATCGGCGCCAGGAATTGCATCGAGGACACGCCGAGGTTGCCAAGGCCCGCATTCACGCCGAGCGCGGATCCCTTGCGCTCTTTCGGAAAGAAAAAATTGATGTTGGCCATGGACGACGAAAAATTGCCGCCGCCGAACCCGCACAAGCAGCGCGAGTATCAACATCGTCGTGTAGCTCGTGGCCGGGTCCTGCACGGCGATGCCGAGCCCGATGGCCGGAATCAGCAGGGAGGCGGTCGAAATGGCGGTCCATCTGCCGCCCGCCGAATATCGGCACCATGAACGAGTAGAAAATCCTGAGCGTCGCGCCCGACAACGCCGGCACCGCCACCAGCCAGAACAACTGATTGGTCGTGAAGGTGAATCCGATCTGCGGCAGCTTGACCACGATCACGCTCATCAACTGCCATACCGCGAACGCAAGGAACAGCGCCGGCATGGATATCCACAGATTGCGCGAAGCGATTGCCTGCCCTTGCTGCACCCAGAACGCCTTGTCTTCGGGCGTCCAGACCGTCAGCACGCGCCGCGCGGATTTGCTGCCCGAGTTCTCTGTCGTCATTGCGGTTTCCTTTACGGGTTCAAGTGAAGTGCGAAGGCTCCGGATGTTTGCGGCTTAGTTCCACGCCCATCGGCCGCACCTCGGTGAAATACATCCACATCAGAGACACCCACACGATGCCGAACATCAGCATGAACGCGGAGGAGCGCACGCCCGTGAGATCCACCAGCGCGCCGAACATGATGGGCAGGATGAAGCCGCCCATGCCGCCGGCCAGCCCGACCACGCCGGAGATCACGCCGATGTTTTTCGGATAGTCGTCGGAGATGTACTTGAACACCGACGCCTTGCCTATCGCAAACGCAATGCCCATCGTGAACATGATGACGGTGAAGAGCGTCGCGTTGAGCCCGAAATGAAAGGTCTTGGGACCGGTGACGGTCTGGACGGTGAGATCGGTCTGCGGATAGGACAGGAAAAAGAGACAAACCAGCGCGACCCACAACACCCACCATGTAATAGTGTGCGCGCCGTACTTGTCGGAGAACCAGCCGCCGATCGCGCGCAATACGCCGCCGGGTATGCTGAAACCGGCGGCGAGCAGAGCCGCCAGTTGGATGTCGAAACCGTACTCGGAAATGTAGTACTTGGTCATCCACAGCGACAGCGCCACGTAACCGCCGAAGACGATCGAATAGTACTGGCTGTACCTCCACACGGTCGGATCCTTCAGCACCATCAGCTGCTCTCTCACCGTAATATGGGACGTCCCCGTGGCGTGATCTTCATCGGTGTAGGTGAAGAACCAGAACAAAACCGCGGTGACCAGCATGAGCACGGCATACACCTGCGGCACCATGGTCCAGCCGAACGCCACCACGATGCTCGGCGCCACCAGTTTGTTGACCGCCGCCCCCGTGTTGCCGGCGCCGAATATGCCCATGACAAGACCCTGACGATGCTTAGGGAACCAGCGCGCGCAGTAGGCGATGCCGACCGTAAACGAGCCGCCCGCCACGCCCACGAACAAACCGGTCACCAGAAAGTGCCAGAATTCGGTGGCGCGGGAAATAAGCCAGATCGGAAATACCGTCGACAGCATGAGTATGAAAAACACGATGCGGCCGCCGAAGCGGTCGGTCCACATGCCCAGCGGCAGGCGGATCAGCGAACCGGTCAGCACCGGCAACGCCACCAGAATGCCGAACTGCGTCTCGTTGAGGCCCAGGTTCTGCTTGATCGGAATGCCGATCACGGCAAACATCATCCACACCATGAAACATACCGTAAACGCGGTCGTGCTCGCCGTTACCACCGACCAGCCCTTGTACGTCTGTGATGCCATTATTCCGCCCTCACATGCGCGTGATTGTCCGAGGAGAAAGTTTAGGCGGGAGACGCCGGTTTGATTTGATCCAGATCAAGTGAAGATGTATTTTCCGTCCATCTTAAAAAACATTGATCCGGAATCATGCATAATTTGTCGGGAAGTCTCATATTCGGCGGGCCGCATAGCGCGGTAGACCACGCTGTGCGCCTGCCATGTGCATAACCACCTGACCGATCAAAGCCCGTTGCGCGCGCTCACCGGGCGCCGGGCACGCAGGTCGAACAACGCAGCAATCAACCCACCAGGGAGAAACATGTATCGCAACGACTCCAAAAGCAAAACGACCGCGGCGATTCCTTTTTATCTGAGCGAGACCTACTGGTGGGCCTACATCCATCCGCAGGCAGTCAATATTTTCGAACGGCAGTGGCTCGTCAACCTGATCCTGTGGGGAAATTTCGCGCGGCTGCGCGATGCCGCGCTCGCCGAACTCGGCGGGAAATAAAGGGGCGCACGCTGCAGGTAGCCTGCGTTTACGGGGATTTTTCGGAGCGTCTGGCGAAGTCGCATAGCGCCGGGCAGCGCGCTCGATATCATCGACGTGCTGCCGATCCAGCTCACGAACCTGCGGCGCAAGCTTCCGGCCCAGGTTGCCGGTCACCATTTACCAGCGCGATTCGACCGCGCTGGGCTTTGCCGACGCCAGTTACGACCAGGTGATCGTCTTCTTCTTGCTGCATGAGCAGCCTGAAAAAGCACGCCGGGAAACGTTGCGCGAGGCGATACGGGTGACCAAACCGGGCGGCAAGGTGGTGCTGGTCGATTACCACGGACCGCACGCTCTGCACCCCCTGCGCTACGTGTTTCAACCGATTCTGCGGTTGCTCGAACCGTTTGCGATCGATCTGTGGCGCACCCCTCAGCACGTGGCTGCCGGAGACAAATACTGCCCGCGCAACTCAGGAAGGAAACGTACTTCGGCGGCCTGTATCAGAAGGTCGTCATAACGGTCTAGCCGCACCGGGCCACTGAACCGCAGGGTTCGCGCTGCGCGAGTCATCGTGCGTGCGCAGTGAATCCGGCTGCGCCGACCGGGTTGGGCACCCCTCCGTACCCGCACCGGACTGTAACTTGGCAATGCTTGACCTAAATCAAATGCTGTAGCCGCAACGGCGCTATAACATACGCATGCCATACCGTGCGGTCGCGTTGCCGCCAGTGCAAAGGGCAACGACATGGAAGTAATCAAAAGCTGACGTCGTCATCGTCGGCGCGGGCGGCGCGGGCTTGCGGGCGGCGATTGCGGTTGCCGAGGCCGATCCGACGCTGACCGTCGCGCTGGTTTCCAAAGTCTATCCGATGCGCAGCCACACGGTGGCCGCGGAAGGGGGCGCCGCCGCGGTGACCTTGCCGCACGACAGCCTCGACTATCATTTCAACGACACCGTCGGCGGCGGCGACTGGTTGTGCGAGCAGGACGTCGTCGAGTACTTCGTCGCCCACGCCCACCGCGAGATGGTGCAGATGGAGCACTGGGGCTGCCCGTGGAACCGCACGGATGACGGACACGCGAACGTGCGCGCGTTCGGCGGCATGAAGGTCGAGCGCACGTGGTTCGCCGCCGACAAGACCGGCTTTCACATGCTGCACACGCTGTTCCAGACTTCGATCAAATACCCGTCGATCAAACGCTTCGACGAGCATTTCTGCGTCGACCTGGTGGTCGAGGACGGCCGCGTGCAGGGCGTGGTGGCGATCGAGATCGCGACCGGCGAATTCAGGCTGATCGAGGCCAAAGCGGTCATCATCGCCACCGGCGGCGCCGGGCGCGTGTTCCGCGAGAACACCAACGGCGGCATCGTCACCGGCGACGGCATGGCGCTCGCGTACCGCCACGGCGTGCCGCTGCGCGACATGGAATTCATGCAGTACCACCCGACCTGCATGCCGGGCACGGGACTGCTCTTCACCGAGGCGTGCCGCGGCGAAGGCGGCTTCCTGCTCAACAAGGACGGTTACCGCTATCTGCAGGACTACGGCCTGGGACCGCCCGACCCGTCGCCGCGCAACAAGGCGATGGAACTGGGGCCGCGCGACCGCCTGAGCCAGGCGTTCTGGCACGAAAAGCAAAAAGGCCGCACGATCTCCGGGCCGCACGGCGCAGTCGTGCATCTCGATCTGCGCCACCTCGGCGAGCAAAAACTGCGCGAGCGCCTGCCGCAGATTTACGAACTGGCGGAAGAGTTTCTCGGCGTCGATCCGGCGCATACGCCGATCCCGGTGCTGCCGGCGGTGCATTACACGATGGGCGGCATCCTCGCCGACGGCAAGACGGCCTCGCCGCTGCCCGGCCTGTATTCGGTCGGCGAATGCTCGAGCGTCGGCATCCACGGCGCCAACCGGCTCGGCTCGAATTCGCTGACCGAACTGATCGTGTTCGGCAAGGTTGCCGGCGATGAAGCAACGAAGTACGCGAAGACCGTAACGATCAGCAATCCGCGGCGCTCGAGAAGCAGGCCGACGCCATACGCCAGCGCGCGCTCGATATCGTCACCAAATCCGGCGGCACGGAACGCATGGCGGTGCTGCGCACCGAAATGGCGAAGAGCATGGAGGACGGCTGCGGCATTTACCGCCTCGGGCCCGACATGCAGGCTACCTGCAACAAGATCGACGAATTGAAGCAGCGCTACAAGAACCTGAAAATCGACGACCACTCGAAGGCCTGGAACACCGAGTGGCTGCTCGCCATCGAACTGGGTTATCTGCTCGACGTCGCCCAGGCAATCGTCTATTCGGCGATCAACCGCAAGGAGTCGCGCGGCTCGCACCAGCGCCTCGACGGCTTCGAGCAGCGCGACGACGTGAACTATCCTCAAACATTCGCTCGCCTACTATGCCGGCGACGGCGCCCCGCGCATCGAATACGGCGCGGTGAAAATCACCAAGTCCAAGCCCGGCACGCGCGCCTACGGCGCCGCGGGCGAAAAAGCGGAAGCGGATCGAAAGAAAGAGGCGGGCCATGCCTGACACCGTGAAAACCATCGAGATCGAAGTTCTGCGCTACCGCCCGGAGCAGGACGCGGAACCCGTGCTGCAGACTTACCAGGTGCCGTTCACCGACGACATGTCCGTGCTGCAGGGGCTGCAGTACATCAAGGACTACCTCGACGGCACGGTGAGCTTCCGCTGGTCGTGCCGCATGGCGATCTGCGGCAGTTGCGGCATGATGATCAACGGCAAGCCGCAACTCTCGTGCAAGACGTTTCTGCGCGAATACTATCCGGGGAAACTGCGCGTCGAGGCGCTCGCGCACCTGCCGATCGAACGCGACCTGGTCGTCGCGGTCGACGACTTCGTGAAGAAACTCGAAAGCATCAAGCCGTACATCATTCCCAAGGAACCGCGCTCGCTGGACGAAGGCGAGTACCTGCAGACGCCCGCCGAACTCGCGCAGTACGAGCAGTTCAGCTCCTGCATCAACTGCCTGCTGTGCTACGCGGCGTGCCCGCAGTACGGAATGAATCCGTCGTTTACCGGTCCCGCCGCGCTTGCGCTGCTGCACCGTTACAACGCGGATTCGCGCGACGGCGGCAAGGCCGAGCGCATGGAACTCGTCAACAGCGAGGAAGGCGTGTGGTCGTGCACGCTGGTCGGCTACTGTTCCGAAGTCTGTCCCAAGGGCGTCGACCCGGCGCGCGCCATCAACATGAACAAGACCAACAGCGCGATCGATTATTTCCTGCGCTTTGTCCTGCCGAAGGGGGCCGCCAAATGAGCGCGCGCAAGCCTTACATACGGCCGATGGACGGCTGGTGGCGCCGCAATCCGTATTACGTGCGTTACATGATCATGGAAGTCACGAGCGTGATCGTCGCGATCTACGCGGTGATACTGCTCGTCGGCGTGTGGCGCCTGAGCCAGGGCCAGGCGCAATATGAAGCATGGCTCGCCGCGTTGCGCCAGCCGCTGGCGGTTGTATTCCACGGCTTCCTGCTGCTCGCCATGTGCTACCACGCCTACACGTGGTGGAAAGTCCTGCCCAAGACGCTGCCGCTGATACACGTCGGCGGCAAACCGGTCCCCGGACTGCTGCTGTCAACCGCGGGCTGGACGGCGACGGTCGTCGTGTCGGCGGCGGTGTACGCAATCGTGCGGTGGTGCGGATTATGAAACGCTCGAACGCACCCATCTTCTGGTCGCTGTTCGGCGCCGGCGGCGTGCTCTCCGCGCTCGTCGGCCCGGTGCTGGTATTCATCACCGGCATCGCCGCCCCCACCGGCGTCGGCATGCCGCCGGCGGCATTGGCTTACTCGCGCGTGCTCGCATTTGCCCAGAGCCCTGGGGGGCAAGGCCGCGCTTGTTCGCGATCATCGCGCTCTTCCTGTGGCACGCGCGCGCATCGCATGTTTCACTGCCTGCACGACTTCGGCGTGCACCCCGGTGCGTCAACCAAGGTGTTGCTCTACGGTTCGGCATTCGCCGGCAGCGTGGCGGCGGCGTGGCTATTGCTCACCATCGGTCCGAATTGATCCAGTCGATGGCGGCGTATTTGCCGCCGGTCTTAATATAAATCATGCGCATTGGCACGGCATATCGCGGCCATCGCGCCGCGCCCGCCATGCGTCTGACCACCTACACCGACTACACGCTGCGCGCGCTCATCTACCTCGGGGCGCACCGGGACGAGGAACGTCTCGCCACCATCGGCGACATCGCGACCGCCTACGGCATATCCGAAAATCACCTGATGAAGGTCGTCCACCACCTGGCGAAACAGGGCTACGTCGAAACCACGCGCGGCAAAGACGGCGGCATGCGGCTCGCGCGCGCACCGGAAGAGATCAACATAGGCGCGGTGGTGCGTGGCGCGGAGGAAGACCTCGCGGTAGCGGAATGTTTCGAGGACGGCAACCTGAATTGTCCCATCGCTGCCCGCGTGCGCCCTGCGCGGCGTTCTCGCACGCGCCCTGCACGCGTTTTTCGAGGTGCTCGATGGCCAGACGCTGGCGGATCTGTTGCGGCCGCAAGCCAGGCTGGTCAGGTTATTCCACGACGTCCGCGCGTCGCAGTGTCGCGCGTCACCGGCGCGATTCGGCGCCGCAATCACTTCATCAGCCGGCTACACGATGCGGTCGAGCGGCAGCTGAAAGAGCCGTATCCGGTCGGCCGGCCGCTTGATCCCGGCGTTGGCCGCGGCAATCGCCTCGATGAGCTTGGCGAGCGGCTGCTCGTCCTCAAACGCAATCATCACGACGGAGTTGGTGCTGGGAAAACTGCCCGTGCCAAGATGCGGATCCGTGCCATGGCCCTTGCCCTTCGCCTGTTCCCAGCGCGTGTAGTAATCGATCCCCGCGGCGTTGAATATCTCCATGACCTTCGCGCGTGGAATACTCGACATGGACGATAAACGCGATTTTCATGAATGGTCCTTTCTTCCTTGAATTGACCTGCACACCAAATCCGGCGGGCTAGCACCGGCAATTCTCGCGATCACGCTGCACCGAATCCGCTATGACATTTTGTTGCGCGCGGCCTGCGGATTCAGGTCGCAACAACCGTCCGCGACGTCGCGTTTGGGACAACCAGCCGGCCGTTCCGGCGGCTCGAGCGGACAGAAGTTGTTGATGTCCGCCGCCGGCCGCTGCAGAAAACACGTGAACGCGCTGGAGCCCGCCGCCAGCAGCCAGAACGCAAAAAAACCGATCGTATAGACCGCGGTGCGGCCCAGCACGAGCGGTTCGCCGAAAAGGTGCAGGTCCATCGGATCGAACAAGGTGAAAAATATTCCCTCGGCGACGCCGCCGACGATGAACGACGGCCACAGCACCCAGATCGCGCGTTGCATGTTCACCTCCTGTCTGTCCGGCCGCTCGCGCGGCACTCGCCTATTGCGGCGTCAGTACCACGACTTGCGCGCCGCCCGTCGCTTCTCCCGCGAGGCGCCACGTTCGCGCCATGTCCTCCAGCATCATGACGCGCCTGCCTGCAATCGCAGCCCCCGGCGTCCCTTCGTAATCGCCGCGGCGCTACCGCGGTCAGTTCGATCATCTGGTCGGCCACGGCCTGCGTCGGATGCACGAGCCGCAGCCGCAGCTTTTCCGGCAACACGCCGGTGCCGGTCAAAGTCACGCGCACACGCGCCAGGTCGGCGCGCCATTCGGCGCGCGCCCCAAGCGCCAGTTGCTCCGCGCGCGTCGCGCGCGACAGCGTCTGGTTGATCGCCAGTCCGCGCTTGTAGTAATCGTCCGCCACGAGACCGTCATCCGACTCGATCGCCAGCCACAGGGTATAAAAACCCGCGATGATCACAACACCCGGTCCCGTCATGAGCAGCCACGGCCACGGCTCGCGATACCAGGGTTTGGCCAGCAGCTTGTCGGTCAGGGTCGTCATGATTCAGCGCTTTGTATTATCGTACATAAAATACGGATTTTTCGTCGGCCTTGACCCGCGCATCCGCGCGGTCTTCGACGTGAAATTGCACCGGGTGCGAGCCCGCCGCTGCGTTCGCCGGATCGATACGCAGGGACACCGGCAGCGTGACCGCGTTCGCCGCGGGCACCGTCACCGGTTGTACGGCTACCAGCTCCAGGCCCTCGATACCGCTTGCCGTGACCGCGAATTGGCGCGCCTCCTCCGTGGTGTTCATGATCTGCAACCGGTAGATATTCTCGAGCCGGCCATCGTTCAGCTCCCGCACGAGGCTCGCGCGATCGCGTATCACGTCGACCTTGAGCGGCACGCGCAGATAGAGCGTGGCGAAAAAAACCGTTACCAATGCCAGCAGGATTGCGCCGTAGACGAGCGTGCGCGGGCGCAGCACGTGGCGCGCGATGTCGAGATCGCGATAGCTGCCGCGCACTGCGTTCTCGGTCGAATAGCGGATCAGGCCGCGCGGATAACTTCATCTTGTCCATGACCTGATCGCAACCGTCGATGCACGCGGCGCAGCCGATGCACTCGTATTGCAGTCCGTTGCGGATGTCGATGCCGGTCGGGCACGCCTGCACGCATATGCCGCAATCGACGCAGTCGCCCTGACCGGCCGCCTTGTAATCCGCGGATTTGCTGCGCGAGCCGCGCGGCTCGCCGCGCTGCGCATCGTAGGTGATGATCAGCGTGTCGGAGTCGAACATCACGCTCTGAAAACGCGCATACGGGCACATGTATTTGCATACCTGCTCGCGCATCCAGCCGGCGTTGCCGTAGGTGGCGAATCCGTAAAACAGGACCCAGAACGTCTCCCACGGCCCGAGGCCGGCGCCCGCGACCTCGGTCACCAACGTCCTGATCGGCGTGAAAGTAACCGACGAAAGTGAACCCGGTCCACAGCGCGAGCACAATCCACACCGAGTGCTTGGCCGACTTGAGACCAAGTTTGCGCGGGCTCCACGGCTGCTGATCGAGCTTCATGCGCGCCAGGCGGTCGCCTTCGATCTTGCGCTCGATCCACATGAATATTTCGGTATACACGGTTTGCGGACACGCATAGCCACACCACAAGCGGCCGGCCACCGCGGTAAACAGGAATAGCGACAACGCCGAAATAATCAACAGCACGGTCAGAAAAATAAAATCCTGCGGCCACAACACCAGCCCGAAGATGTAGAACTTGCGCGCCGCCAGATCGAACAGCACCGCCTGCCGCCCGTTCCACGTCAGCCATGCCATGCCGTAGAAAACGAGCTGGGTCAGCACCACGAGCGCGACACGCCAGCTCGCGAACCAGCCATGCACCGCGCGCGGGTGTATGGTGCGGCTGACTTCGTAGAGATCGAGCTCGATCGGCGAGTTGACCGGCGCCAGCTTGGGAAGCGGCTGACTCAAGCGGCCGCCTGCGGGATTACTTTTTTTCCGGCTGCGACAGCGAATAAACGTACGCCGCGAGCAGATGAATCTTCGCTTCGTCCAGCACGTTTTTGTGCGCCGGCATCACGCTCGGTCCGCCGGACGCCCTGGACGCGCCTTCGCCGTCCGTGATCATCCGGATGATATCCACTCTCGCGTTCCGCCGTAGAGCCAGATGTTGTCGGTGAGATTGGGCGCGCCCAGCGTCTGGTTGCCCTTGCCGTCCGGACCATGGCACGCTATGCAGATCGTGTTGAACTTCGACTTGCCGCGCGCCGCGCGCAGTTCGTCGTGCGTGCGCCCGGACAGACTGAGCACGTAGTGCGCGACGTCTTTGACTGCCCTCTGCGCCGCCCACCGCCCCGCCCATCGGCGGCATCACGCCGTTGCGGCCGTTGGTGATCGATGCTTTGATGGTCTCGGGTTCCCCGCCGTAGAGCCAGTCGTTGTCGCGCAGGTTCGGAAAGCCCTTGCCGCCGCCCGCGTCCGAGCCGTGGCACTGCGAGCAATTCGTGAGAAACAGGCGCTGACCGATCGCGCGCGCCGCCGGATCGGCCGCCACGACCTTGAGATCCTGCTCGCAGATACTTGTCGAAAAGCGGCCCGAACTGCGCGGCGGCCTGCTTCTGCTCGTCGTCATACTGGTTCTTTGAACTCCAGCCCAGCACGCCGGCGTAGTTGCCCAGCCCGGGATACAGTACGAGATAGACCAAGCCAAAAACAATGGTGATGTAGAACAGCCACATCCACCAGCGCGGCAGCGGATTGTTCCATTCGCTCAAGTCTTCGTCCCACGTGTGGCCGGTGGTGTCCGACTGCTCGCCCGTCGCCGCGCGGCGGGTGCTGTAGGCATACAGCAAGACGCCGCACGCGATCATGCTGACCACCGTGATCAGCGCGATATAGATGGCCCAGAAATCGCTCGAAAAATCGCTCATGATTCGTCCTTAACCGTGCCGCTGATCCGGCGTCGCGTCGTCCTCGAACGGCACACGCGCCGCCTCCTCGAAATCCGCGCTGCGCTTGCTGCTGCACGCCCACGCGACAATGCCGAGAAACACCAGCAGCATCACCACGGTCATCAAGCTCGCGAACAGGCTGTAGTCCATCGCTTTTATCTCACGTCTCTCAAAACAAGACCCAGCCCCTGCAGATACGCGACCACCGCGTCCTGCTCGTTCCTGCCCTTCGCGGCGCGGCCGCGCCGGCGATATCGTCGTCGGTGTACGGCACGCCCACGCTGCGCAATGCGCGCATTTTCGCCGGCAGCACAGCGGCATCGACCGGCGTTTGCGCAAGCCACGTGTACGCCGGCATGTTCGACTCCGGAACCACGTCGCGCGGATTATTCAGGTGTATGTAGTGCCATTCATCGGAATACCGTCCGCCCACCCGCGCCAGATCCGGCCCCGTGCGCTTCGAGCCCCACAGAAACGGATGGTCGTAGACGAATTCACCGGCGACCGAATAATGGCCGTAGCGCTCGGTCTCGGCGCGAAACGGCCGGATCATCTGCGAGTGGCACACGTTGCAGCCCTCGCGTATGTAGATATCGCGCCCCGCCAGCTGCAGCGCCGGCAGCGGCTTGATTCCCGCCACCGGCTCCGTCGTCGAGCGCTGAAAGTACAGCGGCACGATTTCCACGAGGCCGCCCACCGCGACGACCAGGATGATTAAGGCGATCAAGAGCCCCATGTTCTGCTCTATGACGTCGTGTCGATTGCTCATTTTATGTCCCCAGCTTCAGGCGTGCGCCATGGCGACCGCGGGAATCTTGGCGTCGTCGACCGCGCGGCTTCCGGCGATGGTTTTCCACACGTTGTAGACCATGATCAGCATGCCGGCGAAAAACACCATGCCGCCCAGCAAGCGCACGGTGTAATACGGATAGGTCGCTTTCACCGCCTCGGCGAAGCTGTACGTCAGCGTGCCGTCCGGGTTGACCGCGCGCCACATCAGGCCCTGCATCACGCCGGCGATCCACATCGCCGAGATATAGAGCACGACGCCGATCGTCGACACCCAGAAATGCAGATCGATGAGCTTGACGCTGTACATCTCGGCGCGCCCGAAGAGCCGCGGAATCAGGTAGTAAATGGCGCCGATCGACACCATCGCCACCCAGCCGAGCGCGCCGGAATGCACGTGGCCGATGGTCCAGTCCGTGTAATGCGACAGCGCGTTCACGGTCTTGATCGACATCATCGGGCCCTCGAAGGTCGACATGCCGTAGAACGACAGCGACGTCACGAGGAACTTCAGGATGGGATCGGTGCGCAGCTTGTGCCACGCGCCCGACAGCGTCATGATGCCGTTGATCATGCCGCCCCACGAAGGTGCCAGCAGGATCAGCGAGAACAGCATGCCGAGCGACTGCGCCCAGTCCGGCAGCGCCGTGTAATGCAGGTGATGCGGCCCCGCCCACATATAGGTGAATATCAGGGCCCAGAAGTGCACGACCGAAAGCCGGTACGAATACACCGGCCGCCCCGCCTGCTTCGGGATGAAGTAATACATGATGCCGAGAAAGCCCGCGGTCAGAAAAAACCCGACCGCGTTGTGCCCGTACCACCACTGCACCATCGCGTCCTGCACGCCGGCGTAGACCGAGTAGGACTTCCAGAACGTCACCGGGATCGCCGCGCTGTTGACGAGATGCAGCAGGGCGACGGTCAGGATGAAAGCGCCGAAAAACCAGTTCGCCACGTAGATATGCTTGATGCGGCGGGTCGCGAGCGTCCCGAAGAACACCACCGCATAGGAAACCCACACGAGGGTGATCAGGATGTCGATCGGCCATTCGAGTTCGGCATATTCCTTGCCGCTGGTGAATCCGAGCGGCAGCGTGACCGCCGCCAGCACGATCACCGCCTGCCAGCCCCAGAACGTGAATGCCGCCAGCGTATTGCTGAAGAGGCGCGACGTGACAGGTGCGCTGGACGACGTAATACGAGGTTGCGAACAGCGCCGAGCCGCCAAACGCAAAAATCACCGCGTTGGTGTGCAGCGGACGCAGCCTGCCGTACGACAGCCACGGCGCGAGATTGAGCGCGGGCCACACCAGCTGCGCGGCAATGATCACGCCGACCAGCATGCCCACCACGCCCCACACGACGGTCATGATCGAAAACTGCCGCACTACCTTGTAGTTGTAACTCTCCGCATCGCTCATTTACGAGCCGCTCCCCGGGATTGGACTGGCGCCATGTTATGTCCCCGCGGCGGCCGCGGATTTGATCTAAATCAAACCGAGCGTAAACCCGCTAACACGCAGGTTTGTTGATCTGAATCAACTTGTGCCGGAATCAGCTGCGCTTTACTAGCGGGAATCACCCATGACCACCGTCCGATGAATACCGCACCGTCAGGGGACAAGGCGCGCACCGCGACTCATGCCGCGCCGTTCGCTGCTTTTCCGCGCGCTATCGCCGGCCGCGATAGCGCAGCTCGCGGCGGGCAGCCGTACGTTCGATCTGGCGCGCGGCGAACAGCTGTTTCGCAGCGGCGAGCACTGTGCCGGGCTTTACACCGTAACGCGCGGACGCATCGCGCTGAGCGTCAGCGTGGCGGACGGGCGCCAGCAAAGTGATCGATCTGATCGGTCCCGGCGGGCACGCCGGACTCGCCGCGGCGGTGCTCGGGCGCCAATCACACGACCACGGCGCAGGCGCTGACCGACAGCACGCTCTTGCTGACGCCGCATGACACGCTACTTGCATGCGCCGCCGACGGTCCAGCGACCTGTGGCCGCAGATCGCCGCGGATCTGAGCCGTCAGGTAGGCGCGTTGATCGCCGACGTCGCCGCGATTTTCGCTGAATTCCGGTCGCGAGCGCGTCGCGCGCTATCTGCTCGACATCGGCGCCACCCGCGGCAGCCGCCAGCATGCGGTGACGCTGCCCGCCAAGAAAAGCATCATCGCTTCGCGCCTGAACCTGACCCCGGAATATTTTTCGCGCATGCTGCATGAACTGATCGCGGACGGCACCATCGCCGTCAACGGGCGGCACATCACGGTGCTTGATCCCGCACGCCTGCGCCTTTCCCCGCACTAGTCGACGGCGGCTTCGCGCCGCACCGCCGGCTGCCGTGGTCACGGCCGGCGTATCTTTCTGAGCCGTCCCGGCAGCTGGTTGATGATGCGAGTCTTGAGCCGCGCAAATTCATCGCCGTATGTGAGGACCGAATAGCGGGTCGTCGTTCGCGCGAAACGCGGCGTCGATGGCGCGCCAATCGTCTGGCGTCAAATATTCGCGCGCGAGCGCGAGAATGTGGTTTTCTTCCTGCTCCATGTGGTTCCACAACAGCTCGGCGTAGGCAGCTCACGGCTTGCGAGAACGGCTGCAGATCCGTTGCGCGCCCCGCCCTGCCAGTGCACGAAGGTCTGCCCCAGGCCGGTCATCATCCTGGCGAAGGCGGCGTGCTGCGTCTTGCAATTGGTCAAGCACGGCGTTCGCATTCGCGGTGCGCGCGCGCAACCGCTTGAACAGATGCTCCTCTTCTTTCGGATGGTGACAGCGGTCGGGAAATGCATCGATGTAATAAAGCATCGTCGCGACCAGATCGAAAGTCGGCCTCGACCTTTTGCGCGCTCACGTCGTGCAACAAAGCGCTGCAGCGTGTGCACGAGGTAACCCAGCGAACGGTGCTCCTGCGTTATGATTGCAATCGCTGAATCGCACGGCGTGGTTGAATTGCTGTCGGTAGCAGTCATGGCGCGGCCATTACTTGCCAGCGTCGCGGTCCTCGTCCATCAGGATGCGATGCGCGGGCCCTTCCAGATCGTCGAACTGCCCGCGCCGCAGCGCCCACCAGAACACGGCGCCGATCAGGAATACCAGCACGAGGCTCAACGGCACCAGCAGGTAAACGATATCCATGCGCGCCTAGTTCGCGTACGCCGGTTGCGCAGGCGCGCACGGTCGCCGGCGGCGGCGCGCGGCGCAGCAGCCGCAACGCATTGGCAACCACCAGCAAGGAACTCGCGGCCATGCCGATGCCGGCCAGCAACGGCGATACATGGCCGCAGGCGGCAAGCGGAATCGCCACCAGATTGTAGGCGAAGGCCCACGCCAGATTCTGCCGAATCACGCGCAAGGTCGCGCACGCCGTGCGCACCGCCGTCGAGCAGCGCGTCGAGCCGGTCCGACAATACGACGACGTCGCTGTTGCCGCAGGTAATGTCGGCGCCGCCGCCCATCGCGATCGAAACATGCGCGGCCGCCATTCCCGCCGCGTCATTGACGCCATCGCCGATCATCGCAACGACCGCGCCGTCCTGCTGCAGGCGCTGCACGTACGCGAGCTTCTCGTCGGGCGTGACGCCGCCAAGGCAGGCGGCAATGCCGAGCTCGCGCGCGACGTGGGCGACGATTTCCGGACGGTCGCCGGAAACGAGATGCACCTGCTTGCCCATGCCGATAAGTTCCTGCACCACGGTGCCGGCATGCGCGCGCAACGGGTCGGCGAAGGTGAAGAGCGCGATCCATCCCCGCTCGTCGCCGAGCGCCACCACGATGACGTCGTCCGCGACGAATGCGAGTTCCGGCGGCAGCGCATGAAGGCCGAGTCCGGCCACGAACTGCGGACTGCCAAGGCGCACGCGCACGCCGTCCATGTTCGCTTCAACCCCCGCACCGGGAACCGATTTGCATTCCGCATCGAGCGCGCGCAACCGGCGCCGGCGCGGCAGCCGCAAGGGCGCGCGCAATCGGGTGAGCGGAGCCGGTCTCAAGTGCGGCGGCGAGTGCGAGGTACGCATCGATCGCGCGCCGGCGGTCGCCGGCGGCCAGCGGAATGACTCCCACCAGCCGCAAGGCGCCGGTCGTCAGCGTGCCGGTCTTGTCGAATACGAAATGCGGTGGCTGCCGCCAGGTTCTCGAGCGCGTCGCCGCGCGTAACCAGCACGCCGTGCGCGTGCAGTGCGCCCGTCGCGGCGGCGAGCGCGGTCGGCGTGGCAAGCGACAGCGCGCACGGACAGCTCACGACCAGCACGGACACCGTCACCCACAGCGCGCGCGCGGGGTCGATCTGATACCACACCACCGCCACCGCTGCGGCGATCACGAGCAGCGCCAGCACAAAATATTGCGCCACCCGGTCGGCGCTGCGCGCGATACGCGGCCGTTCCCCGGCGGCGCGGTCGAGCAGGCGCAGGATGCCGGCCAGCACGGTGTCGGCGCCGACGCGCGTGACCCGCATCACGAGCGGGCTGCCGACATTGAACGAACCGCCGGTCAGCGCGTCGCCGGCGCGTTTGGGTTGCGGGCGCGATTCGCCGGTCAGCAACTGCTCGTCGAGTTCGCTCTCCCCCGCCACGAGCACGCCGTCCGCGGGCACCACCGCGCCAGGCCGCACGCGCACGTGATCGCCGGCGCGCAGACGGCTCGCCGCAATCATTTCCGCCAGATCCGATGCAGGCCACGCGGCAAAGCGCTCGGCGACCACCGGCGCGTGCCGCGCAAGCCGCTCCTGGCGTCGCCACCGCGCGTGATCGCGCGGTCATTTCGAGAAATCGCGCCGCGAGCAACAGGAACACGAACATGGTGACCGAATCGAAATAGACCTGCGCCGCCGCCGGTCACCGTGGCGACCACGCTGGCGGCAAACGCAATGCCGATGGCAAGCGCCACCGGCACGTCCATGCCCGGCCGGCGCGCGCGCAGATCGCGCCACGCGCCGGCAAAAAACGGCGCCGCCGCGATACAGCACGACCGGCAGCGTCAGAATCAGGCTCGCGATGCGCATCAGGCGCTCGATATCCGGCGTCATCTCGCCGTTGGTCACGTACACCGGCAGCAGGTACATCATGACTTGCATCATGCCGAAGCCGGCGACGAACAGCCGCCACAGCGCGCGGTCGCGCTCGCTGCGGCGCGCCTGCTCGGCGCGCGCGCTGTCGTACGGATGGGCGCGATAACCGAGTGCCGCGACCGCCGCGAGTATCGACGGCAAGCCGCGTGCGCCGCGCATCCCAGCGCACCCGCGCGCGGTAGGTCGCGTAGTTGATCTCGATGCCGAGCACGCCCGGCAGGCGCGCGATGCGCTGCTCGATCAGCCACACGCACGCCGCGCAGGTGATCCCCTCCAGCATCAGCGCGGACTCGCGCACGCCGCCACCGACGTCGCGCGCCAGCGCGCCCTCCGTTTCCGCAATCGCGCCTGCCTCGAGGTCCTGCGACAACCGCGGGCACGGCTTCTTCGCGCTGCGGCAATGCGCTGCGATGCAGATAATAGGACGTGAGACCGTTATCGACTATGGTTTGCGCGACCGCCTGACACCCGGCGCAACACATGCCGCGCGCCACGCCGTCCACCGATCACGCGGTAATCACAATCGCGCGCAACGGGCAGCCCGCAGTGATAGCAATCCATCGGGGTATCCAGAGATGTCAACCTCAGCGGTCGGACGCCATGGGCGGCAAGCCAGGCCTATTTCGGATCCAATCGCGCATCATAATGGCGGCTGATTGGAGTCCGATTGATCTGCATCAAATTGCTGTCCGGGCCGCGGTATCCGTAGAATAGCGATCCATGATCCGCTGGCTGCGCCCCGATGATCGCATTTCCGCCCGTCGACCGAAGCGCTGACGGAACCCAACGGCCTGCTCGCCGCCGGCGGCGACTTGTCCGTCCCGCGCCTGGTCGACGCCTACCGGCACGGCATTTTTCCGTGGTTCAGCGCCGGGCAGCCGATCCTGTGGTGGAGTCCCGATCCGCGCATGGTGTTGTTTCCGCGCGAGGTGAAAGTCACGCGCTCGCTCGACAAGGTATTGCGCAACCGCGCCTACGAAGTGCGCGCCGACACCAGCTTTCGCGCGGTCATGCGAGGCGTGCGCCGAGCCGCGGCCGGACCAGGACGGCACCTGGATCAGCGACGACATGATCGCCGCTTACTGCGCGTTGCATGAACGCGGCCTCGCGCATTCGGTCGAAACCTGGATCGACGGCGAACTCGCGGGCGGACTCTACGGCGTGGCGCTGGGCCGCATGTTCTACGGCGAATCGATGTTCACGCGCGTCGCCGACGCCTCCAAGATCGCGCTCGTGCACCTCGCACGGCAACTCGCACGCTGGCAATTCGGCATGATCGACTGCCAGATGCCGACACCCCATCTCGCCTCGCTGGGCGCGCGCGAGATCCCGCGCGCCGATTTCATGCGCAAGCTGCGGAATTGGTAAACTACCCCGATATACCCGGGCGATGGGAGCTGGACCTTGACCTTGCTCAATGATTTTCCGCTGTCGGTGCTGCAGTTCTACGCGACTGCGCCGTACCCGTGCAGCTACCTGCCGGAGCGCATGGCGCGCTCGCAGGTCGCGACACCCGAGCCACCTGATCGACGCGCCGGTTTACAGCGAACTGGTCAAGGCGGGTTTTCGCCGCAGCGGCGCGTTTACCTACCGCCCCTACTGCGACCATTGCCGCGCCTGCGTCCCGGTGCGCGTCGTGGCCGAGGAATTCAAGCCCAGCCGCACGCAGCGCCGCATCTGGAAAAAACACGCCGCGCTGACAGGCCGACATGCTCGAATTGAAGTACAGCCCCGAGCATTACGCGCTGTATCTGCGCTACCAGTCGATGCGGCACGCCGGCGGCGGCATGGATCAGGACAGCCGCGAACAGTACCGGCATTTTCTGCTGCAAAGCAACGTCGATTCGCGGCTGGTGGAATTTCGCGAGAACGGCGTTCTGCGCATGGTGAGCATACTCGACCAGCTGCAGGACGGATTGTCGTCCGTCTACACTTTTTTCGATCCGGAAGTCAAAACCGGCGAGCTACGGCACGTTCAATATTCTGTGGCAGATCGAAGAATGCGTGACGCACCCGCCAGCCGTATCCTGTATCTCGGCTACTGGATCGCGCAGAGCCGCAAGATGGCCTACAAGATAAAGTTCCAGCCGATCGAGGGACTGATCGATGGCCGCTGGCAGCCGGTGCCGGCGGGCTGATGCAGGCCGCAGCACCGACATGACGCGTATCTGTAACCGGACTCGTCGCGCGAATTTCCGCACTGCTGCCGCAGACGCAATGCCGGCTGTGCGGCTACGCCGGCTGCCAGCCCTACGCCGAAGCGCTGGCCGCGGGACGCGCACGAATCAATCAGTGCCCGCCCGGCGGCGACGACGGGCGCGCGCGAACTGGCCGCGCTTCTCGGCGTCGCCTGGCAGCCGGTTGATCCGCGCTTCGGCGCAACCAAGCCGCCGGCTGCGGCCGTCATCGACGAAGCGCTGTGCATCGGCTGCACCTTGTGTATTCAGGCGTGCCCGGTTGATGCAATCGTCGGCGCGGCCGGATTCATGCACACGGTGGTCGCGCGTGATTGCACCGGCTGCGAGTTGTGCATACCGCCGTGCCCGGTCGATTGCATTACGATGGTCGAAACCGGCGCGCAACCTACGCGCGCCGAGCGCCGCATTGCGGCGGATGCCGCACGCACGCGATTCGAACGGCGTACGGCACGCCGCGAACGCGAAATGCGCGCCGGGCGTGCGGACGGACGGGCCGCCGCCCCAGCGCGTGAACCCGCGCATCATCGAGCGCGCGATGGAACGCGCACGGCGGCGGCTTGCGCAACGCGGTCCGTTGGAAAAATAACGCGCGGCCGCGTCGCGCGGCGCCGCATCAGCCGTGGAAGACCTCCTGCTTGATCGCGCCCTTGCTGGTGTTCTTTACCGCATACATCAGTTTATCGGCCTGGCGGATCATGTCCTCGATCGAATCCGGCATGCTCAGAAAGGTCGCGATGCCGATGCTGAAGGTGACCGGCCAGTCGTGTTCCTTCATCTCGTGCAACAACCGCTGCTGCAGCATCTCGACGACCATGCGGCAGGCTTCGGCATTGGTTTCCGGCAACATGACCGCGAATTCGTCGCCCCCCAGCCTGCCGGGCAGGTCGGACGAGCGCAGTTTGCGCTGCATGGTGTGGGAAACCACGCGCAGCAGTTCGTCGCCGACGTGGTGCCCGAACATGTCGTTGACCGTCTTGAAGTTATCGCAGTCGATATAGGCGATCGACAGCGTGCGTTTGTAGCGCCGGCATACTTCGATTTCCGCGCTGACGACCTGATAAAAACCGCCCTTGTTGACGAGCTCCGTCAGCGCGTCCTTGCGCGATGCGAAGTGGGCGTCCTCGAGCGCTTTGCGCAGTTCGGTCACGCCGAACACCATGACCAGAAAACCGAACAGACCCCACGCCCCAGTCCCAGTAGAGCAGCGATGGATGGCTTGCGTAGCGGCCGCCGACCAGATCGACGTATGCCCATGACGTGCACGCCACGATCGACAGCAGGATCACCGGACAGGCGCCCCATGACCCAGGTAAAAATCAGCAGCGGCACGAGATACAGAACGATCAGGCGCAACTTCAAACTCGGTCGCGTAATCGACGGCGGCTATCAGCAACAGCAGCCCCAGCCCGAATGCGAGCCAATGCCCGCTGTGCCGGTTCACGAAAAACGAACCGATTTCGGATTTTCCACGAATCGTGTCAGCCATGTTCCTGCCTTCATCGGCAAACCGCGTAAATACCGGCCGCCTTTGCGATTCGTCTTGCAATTAACATGCCATGTAATCGCAAGTCGTGACATAGTGCTGATTATGCCGTCATCTGCTTCAGCGTAAACAGCCCATATTCCTGCGTTGTGACATTGTAGGCAGCCGCACCGCACGCGTGAACGCGGAGATTCGGTCATGTGTGCCGCCTTTCGACGCCGCAGTCGCGGCAGACTGCACAACATGCCACGATGTCAGCGGCGTCATTTCTCCCATAAGTCGCGCACGGTGCATGACAGGTGGGGTTAATGCACGGACTCCGGTTGTCAACCAAGCGGCACCCGATTACCCTGTGCGCTCGCTCAAGACGGCTCTATCGTATGAATCTGTCAAAACGCGTCAGAAATCTTCCGCCGGCTGCGCGCGGCAACTCCCGCAGCCACGCAGCGAACTCGTCTACCGCACGCCATTCGAATTGCTGGTCGCCGTCGTGCTGTCGGCGCAGGCCACCGACAAAAGCGTGAATCTCGCGACGCGGGAATTGTACCGCGCGGCCAATACGCCGGCGATCGCTGCTCGCACTTGGAACGGCCGGGCTGGAAGGCTACATCAAGCGCATCGGACTTTATCGCACCAAGGCCAAGAACATCATCGCGACCTGCAAGCTGCTGATCGAGCGCCATGGCGGCGAAGTTCCGCATACGCGCGCGGCGCTCGAGGAACTGCCCGGGGTCGGCCGCAAAACCGCCAACGTCATACTCAACGTCGCGTTCGGCCAGCCGACCATCGCGGTCGACACGCATATTTTTCGCGTCGCCAACCGCACCGGCATCGCACCCGGCAAGGACGTCGTCGCGGTCGAAGAGAAGCTGCTTAAATTCGTGCCGGATGAATTCAAACTGCACGCGCACCACTGGCTGATCCTGCACGGCCGTTACGTGTGCAAGGCGCGCAAGCCGGACTGCCCGGCGTGTCTGATCAGCGATCTGTGCGAATACCGGCAGAAGACGAAGGCTGGCGGCGGCAGGCGGAAGGGCTAAAAAAGCCGGACGGCGCGCAGCCATCCGGCTTTTGCCCGCAAGCGCGCGGTTCAGTACTTGGTCGTGAGAGCGCTGTTGGCTCGAGTAATACGCCGCCAGATCCGGCGATGTCCTCTTTCTTCAGATTGGCGACCTGGCCTGCCATGATCGGGTTCTTGCGCGCACCCGATTTATAGTCGTTCAACGCGCGCACCAGATAATCGTTGTATTGTCCCGCCAGCTTGGGGAAATCCGCCGGGCTAACTGCGTTCTCGCCATGCCGTGTCTCCCCGCTGATGCCGTTTCACCGTGACACGCCGCGCATACTTTCGATTTTTCGCGGCCGGCGGCCGGATCGGCGGCATACGCGGACGCGCCAAACGCCAGGGCGGCCGCAATGATCAGAATTCTTCGTCATGTTCATCACCTTTTATTTGCCGGCTGTCTTCATGCGACTCGCCAGCATAGTAGGCCGCAAGATCGGCCATGTCCTGGTCGCTAAGCCCCGCCGCAATCGCACGCATCGTCGGATGGCTGCGCTCGCCGGATTTGTAGCCTTGCAGCGCCTTGACGATATAACCGGCGTGCTGGCCGCCGAGCTTGGGCACGTTGTAGACCGCCGGAAACGCGGTCTTGTAGCCCGGTATGCCGTGGCAGCCCTCGCACATGGCCGTTTTCTGCTTGCCGGCCGCGGCATCGCCATCCGCCAGCGCCGCGCCGGCCAACAACATGCCGGCTGCGCCTATTACAATCCAGTTCCGAATTTTCATGCGCATGTTCTTTCCAGAAGTCTCCAAAAAGCACGCGCGAATTATACCGGAAATGCGGCGCATTGCGTCCGTTCACCCGTTGCCAGATAATCGGACGGACTAGGAAAAGATATAAAATCCGTGCGCCGCCATTTCTCCTCTTGTCCGATGCCCGGTTGCACCGCGGCATGCAATGCGCCCTGGTGCGGCGGTCATACAAATGCGCCGGAACCGCAGATGACCACGGCAAGCAGATTCCTGCCGTTCCTGAACTGGTTCCCGCTGCAACGCGACTTGCTCAAAGCGGACTTGATCGCCGGCATCACGGTTGCCTTGCTGGCAATCCCGCAATCGCTTGCCTATGCACAACTTGCCGGCGTGCCCGCCTACTTATGGTCTTTACGCCGCGTTGATCCCGGCGGTCATCGGCGCAATGTTCGGCTCTTCCGGCGTCCTTTCCACCGGCCCGGTTGCGATGACCTCGCTGTTGACCGCCGCAAGCATTTCGCAGCTGGCGCCGCACGGCAGCGAACAGTACTACGCGTATGCGATCCTGCTTGCACTCGTATCGGGCGTATTTCAGGTGGCCTTCGGCGTGATGCGAATGGGCGTACTGCTCAATTTCCTGTCGTACCCGGTATTGATGGGGTTCATCAATGCGGCCGCGATCATTATCGGCCTGTCCCAGTTGCCGGCGATACTCGGCATTCCCGCCGCGCAGACCACGCATTTCCTGCTCGACACCTGGCGCGTCATCATCCACATGGATTCGGTGCATGAAATGTCGCTCATATTCGGCGTAACCGCTATTCTGCTTCTTCTGGCTTTCAGAAAATTCGCGCCGAAATTGCCCGGCGTATTGATCACGGTGGCACTGCTGACCGTCGCGAGTTATCTGCTCGGCTACGAAAAAATGGGCGGCCGGATCGTCGGCGAAATTCCGCAGGGCCTGCCCAGCCTGAGCGTGCCGCCGCTCGACTGGAATTCGACGATCGCACTTGCTGCCGGCTGGCTTCGTGATCGCGCTGATCAGCTTCATGGAAGCGATGTCGAGTTGCAAGGTTATCGCGATGAAGACGCGCACGCCGTGGGATGACAACCAGGAATTGATCGGCCAGGGACTCGCCAAGATTGCGGCCGCCTTCAGCCAGTCGATTCCGGTCAGCGGCTCGTTTTCGCGCTCGGCGCTCAATCTTTCGGTAAACGCCAGAACGGGCATGTCGTCGGTCTTTTCTGCGCGTCTTCGTGCTGCTGACGCTGCTGTTTTTCACGCCGCTGCTGCACCACCTGCCGAAACCGGTGCTGGCCGCGATCATCGTTATCGCGCTGATCAATCTCGTCGATTACGCGAGCATCGCAAGGCGTGGCGCGCGCGCGGCGACGACGGCATCGCCGCGGTGGTCACTTTCATCACGACGCTCGCATTCGCGCCCAACATCCAGATCGGCATCCTGACCGGCATCATGCTCTCGCTGGCGCTGCTGCTCTACCGCCTGATGCGTCCGCGGGTCGCCGTCGTCGGCATGCACGCGGACGGCACGCTGCGCGACGCCGAATATTTTCAACTGGCGGCATTGCATTCGAAACTCGGCGCGCTGCGCTTTGACGGCTCGCTTTTCTTCGTCAACGTTTCGTACTTCGAGGAAGCGATCATCAAGGCTCGAGCGCAGCAATCCCGACCTCAAATACATACTCGTCGTCGGCAGCGGCATCAACGGCATCGACGCCTCGGGCATCGAAATGCTGTCGAATCTGGTGCAACGTCTTGAAAGCGGGCGGCATTACGCTCGGCTTGAGCGGCATGAAGCGCCAGGTGATGGAAGTCATGGAACGCACCGGGCTCACCGGGGAGATTGGCGCCGACAATATTTTCCCGACCGATGCCGCGGCGCTTGACGCGCTGTTGCCGCGCCTCGAAGCCAACCCGTAACCGCTTGCCGCGATCCACGGCGGTATTGCGGTGTTGCGCGGCAATGCAATTAACTTAACCTTCCTCGGCCATGGGCAATCGCCTCACGCAGAATCTACACGCGCACCGGGGACGCCGGCACCACCGGACTTGCCGACGGCTCGCGCGTGGCGAAGGACGCGCCGCGCATCGAGGCCATCGGCGCCGTCGATGAGTTAAACAGCGTAATCGGTCTCTTGTTGTGCGAGGAAATTCCCGCCGCGATCCGCACGTGCCTCACCGGCGTGCAGCACGATCTCTTCGACCTCGGCGGCGAATTGAGCGTGCCCGGCCACGCCATCATGAGCGAAGCGCACAGCAAGCGGCTCGAGGACGCGCTCGACGCGTTTAACGCGAAGCTGCCCGCGCTGAAGGATTTCATATTGCCCGGCGGCTCGCGCGCAGCAAGCCTTGCCCACGTCGCGCGCACGGTGTGCCGGCGCGCCGAGCGCGCACTGGTCGCGCTCAACCGCACCGACGCGGTTGCGCCGCCGCTGCTGCAGTACGTGAACCGCCTCTCCGACCTGCTGTTTGTGCTCGCGCGGGTGCTCAACCGCCATGCCGGCGGCGACGACATCTACTGGCAACAGGGCAAGAACCGCGGCTGAGCGCTCGGCAATCGCGCAGGCACGCGCAGTCTGCCGCGGAACATTGCGGCCATGCAGATCAGCGCAGCGCAGCACGCACCGTTTCCAGATGCTCGCATACGGTCTGCGCGCCCTGCAATATGCGCGGCGTCTGGCGCTGGATGTAATCGGGATCGACATACATCGCGCGCACATTGTCGAGCCCGGCATACCGCGCGTTACGCGCCCACGGCGCGGCGAACTCGTCGGGTGTCGTCGCCGAACTGCCGCCGAGCACGACTTGGGGTTGCGCCGCGATTACGCTCTCGAGCGACACGACCGGCGTCAGCGCCGGCGCCGCCGCGAATACGTTGCTGCCCCCGCACAACGCGATCACGGCGCTGATCATGTGCCGCCCATTGACCGTCATCAGCGGCTGGTGCCATATCTCATAGAACACCCTCACCCGGCCGCGCGCGCCATAGCGCGCGCGCAATGCGGCAATTCCGCGTTCGAACCCGTCTGCCGCCTGCTCCGCGACGGCAGACGCTGCCCGCGAGCAACCCCAGCGCGCGCAGCAAGCCGCGGAATCGCCGCGAGCGTTCCCGGTTCGGCGACATAATACCGTGAAGCCGAGTTGCTCGAGCCGCTCGAAATCGGCCGCATGATTGCCCGACCGCCAGGCCACGATCAGATCCGGCTTGAGACTCAGCACGCGCTCGAGATCGATCCGCGACGCGTCGCCGATCTGCGGAATCGATGCTGCCGCGGCGGGATAATCGCTGAAACGCGCGCACACCGACGAGTTTGTCGCCGGCGCCCGCCGCAAATACGAGTTCGGTAATCGATGGCGCCAGCGCGACAATGCGCCGCGCGGGAGTCTGCAGCGACACGCGCACGCCGCGGTCGTCGTCGACGCTAATGCGGCCGGCGGTGCAGCGCCTGATGCGGCGGCAGCGGCCAGCAGCAGCGCAACGAGCAAAGATGACCGGCATGCCTGCGCGCTGAACTCTCACGGCGCAGTATCCCCGGCGGCAGCGAATACGCCGCTACCGGCTGCTCATATAGCGCATCAACGTCGCGCTGGTATGGCGCAGCCGCTGCGACAGCATGGTAACGAGCTTGATCAGGATCTTGGCGCCGAGGCTGGGTTTCTCGAGTATGACCTTGACCATGACGTCGCGCGTCAGCACGCAAACGTGGTTTCCTTCAGCGCAATGCAGGTGGCAAAGCGCGGCTCGCCGTCGATCATCGACATCTCGCCGAGCGTCATGCCGGGCGTGACCGATGTCATCAGCTGCTGCTCGCCCATCAGGTTTTTCTTGTAGATATCGACTTCGCCGCGTATGACCAGCAGCATGTAATCGCCGATATCGCCCTCGCGGATGATGGTCTGCCCGGGCTGCGCGTGGTAAACGCGCATGTAGCCTGCCGAGCAGATCGACGTCGTCGCGGTTGAATTCGGCGAAAAACTGCGAACGCCCGACCAGGCTGAAAATCTGGTCCCCGAACGCCGTGCCGGCGCCGAGGTCTTCAAGACTGGCGAGCAGATTCCGATCAGTACCGGGATTCGATTTCTCAGCCATGTGTGCTCCGTTCGCCTTTCGATTGCCGGGGCCGCAGACCGCTACTGTTCGGCTTCCAGCAACTTGACGCGCCGCGTGCGCACGCCCTCGGCCAGCGCGTCCAGCAGTTTGCGGCTGTCTTCCCAGCCGATGCAGCCGTCGGTGATGCTCTGCCCGTAGACGAGCGGCTTGCCCGGCACCAGGTCCTGGCGGCCGGCCTTGAGATGGCTTTCGACCATGATGCCGAAAATACGGTCTTCGCCGCCCGCCAGCTGTTGCGCCACGTCGTGCCCGACGTCGATCTGTTTCTGCGGGTTCTTGCTCGAATTCGCGTGGCTGAAATCGATCATCAGGCGCTGCGCGAGGCCCGCTTCCGCCAGCCCCTTCGCCGCGGCGTCCACGCTGCCGGCGATCGTAGTTCGGCGCCTTGCCGCCGCGCAGAATGATGTGGCAGTCCTCGTTGCCCGCGGTCGAGACGATCGCCGAATGGCCGGCCTTGGTCACCGACAGGAAATGATGCGGCGCCTGCGCCGCGCGAATCGCGTCGACCGCGATCTTGATATTGCCGTCGGTGCCGTTCTTGAAACCGACCGGGCACGACAGTCCTGACGCGAGTTCGCGGTGAATCTGGCTTTCGGTCGTGCGCGCGCCGATCGCGCCCCACGATACGAGGTCGGCGATATATTGCGGCGTGATCATGTCGAGAAATTCGCAACCCGCCGGCATGCCCATGTCATTCAATTCGAGCAGCAGTTCGCGCGCGATGCGTATGCCTTCGTTGATGCTGAAGCTGCCGTCGAGCCTGGGATCGTTGATGAGGCCCTTCCAGCCGACCGTGGTGCGCGGCTTTTCGAAATACACGCGCATCACGACCACCAGGTCGTCGGCGAGTTTGTCCCTGGCCTCGATCAGTCGCGCGGCATATTCCTTGGCCGCTTTGACGTCATGTATCGAGCACGGCCCCGCGATCACCAGCAGCCGGTCGTCGGCGCCATGCAAAATCCGGTGTATCGCCTGGCGCGCATCGAACGTGGCCTGCGCCGCCTTGTCGGTCAGCGGAAATTCGCGCAGCACGTGCGCCGGCGGCACGAGCTCCTTGATCTCCTTGATCCGTAAATCGTCGGTTCTTTGCATATTTCCCGCTCAAATCCAGCAAAATCAAAATATTATAACTCAAGACCGCATGCAATAAATGCGGCCGCTCGCGCCGTCGCCGCAGGAACCGGCGGGTGACAGCGCGCGCAGACGGATGGTGTAATCTTGCCAGCCACGCGCTTATACCGAAGATCGGGCTTGAAAGGGATTTGATGTCAGTTCTGCAGATCGCCGGGATCGCCCCGGCAATTCATGTTACGCAACTGCCGTTGGCTGATATGCGCGGGCGCGTGCGTCGCGCTCGCCGGCTGCGCGCCGGTGCCGGCTAGAACCGGAGCCCGTCACGCCCGTGCCCGAACCCGGGCCGCGCCATTATTGTCGGCTGGGGCAATACCGCCGCCGAAAATGCCCGCGCTGCGTTAACGCCGGAGAAGGGCAGCCGGGTCAGCCGCCTCTTCGTGTCCTTCGTCAATGGACGGCAGAATTCCGTTCGGCGAGAATATCGTGCGCCTGCCGCCGGGAGAATACGATCTGGCGGTTTCCTGCGGCATCTACGTCTATTACCGCTTTTTTACGGACGATAAGTTCATTCACGCCACGCTCGACGCCAATCGCGTATATCGCCTGCGCCCGGACCTCGACGGCAGACGATGCGAAGCGTCTCTCGAGGACGTAACCGGCAAGGGCGGCTGATTCGCGGCGCTACCGACACCCTCCATGCTGCGTTCATTGTTAAAGAACTCTCGCCGGTCGGGGCGTTAAGCGCACATCGGGTCCGCTCAGACTGCACATCGGCGGCCAGATCGCGCATGCCGACTGGAAGATACTCGACGTTCGGCCGGGGCCGCTGGTCGATTACGTCGGCCATTGCACCGACCTGTCCGCGTTCGACGACGACAGTGTTCTGGAAATTTACGCTTCGCACGTGCTCGAGCATCTGGGCTACCTCAAGGAACTGCCGGCGGCGTTGCGCGAGTTCCACCGCGTGCTGGTGCCCGGCGGCAGGCTGCGCGCGAGCGTTCCCGACCTCGACACGCTGTGCGCATTGTTCACGGACCCCGCGTTAATCCTCGAAGAACGTTTTCACGTCATGCGCATGATGTTCGGCGGCCAGATCAACGTCGCCGATTTTCATTACGTCGGGCTAAACGAGGACATCCTGCGCGACTGCCTGCAACACGCCGGGTTCGTCGACATCGCGCGCACCGGCGATTTCGGATTGTTCAACGACACCAGCACGCTGGTTTTCAAGGACCGCCCGATCAGCCTCAACCTCGACGCGCGCAAGCCGGCGTCCGGCTGACCGTCGCACCAGCAGCCGCGGTCACGCGACGCGCTGTCTTTCGCACCAGACGCCCCATGCGCGCCGGCAATGCGCTTCGAGCTTGCGCGTAAATCCTGCGTGATCAAGCAACGGCGAGTCCATGAGCCGCGCGCGCAAACCCGCGCGCAGCGACGCACGCGCGGACGCGTTACCCGCCAGGCGCACGGCCATATCCACGTATTCGGACGCATCGCGCGCCACCAGCTCATCGAGTCCCGCGCAATGCAATAGCGTGGCGCCGACACGCGACATATGCACTTCGCCCGCCAGCGTGATCACGGGCACGCCCATCCACAGCGCTTCGCAGGTTGTCGTCGTGCCGTTATACGGAAACGTATCGAGCGCAATGTCGATGTCATTGTACGATTCGAGGTGCCGCCGGCGGTCGTCCAGCCACCCGCGCAATTCGACGCGCGCCGGGTCGATGCCGGCGCGCTCGCAACTCTCGATCAAGCGGTCGACGGTATCCGGAAAATTAAGCGATGACGACTTCAACGCAAGGCGCGAACCCGGCACCGCGGCGAGAATTTCTCCCCACGCGCGCAGCGTTTCGTCGTTCACCTTGGCAATATTGTTGAACGACGAAAATACCACGGCCGCCGCAGTGTCGCGCGCCGCGACCGGCGGCGCATCCGGCGGCGGCTGGTAACACAGAAAACAGCCGTCGATGCGCAGCAGGCTTTCGGTATGGCGCTCGCCGGCAGCGGGTGCGGGGTCGGCCGTGATATCGCTGATGCGGTAATCGACGGCGGCGAGCCCGGTCGTATCGGGATAACCGAGCCAGCGTCAGCTGCACCGGCGCGGGCCGGCGGGCAAAGACGCCGAGCTGATTGCCTTTCGAATGCCCCGCCAGATCGAACAGGATGTCGATCTTGTCCTCGCGTATCATGCGGTCGACCGCGTCGTCATCGATGCCGAATACATCCCGCCAGCCATCCGCCAGTGCGCGTATGCGCTGCGTGGTGTCGTCCGACAAGCGATGCGAGTAGTAGCAAAACACCTCGTAACGCTCGCGATCGTGGCAGCGAATGACGGGCTCGATGAAATAGCCGACCGAATGCCGCGAGAAATTCGGCGACACGTAGCCGATGCGCAAGCGGCGCGCGGGATCCGGCCGCCTGCGCGAAATTTTCGCGCGGCTGCGGCAATTCTCTGCCGCATCATTGCGCCGAAACGCTGGTGCGCGGCGAAAATCTGCTGCGCGTCGACCGGCGACTGATAATGCCGGTGAAAAAGCAGTGCCGAAAAAATCGCGGCCGACCCCGGCGCGAGCTCCAACGCGCGCTCGTAGGCCGCGACCGCCTCATCGATCGACCACAGATCGACCAGCACGCCCGCTGCCCCCAGACAAGCGTCGAGCGACTGCGGATAATCGACGCATGCACGCGCGATAGACCTCGAGGGCGGCATTGAGCCTGCCCGCGCGTCGCCAGCGATTCCGCGCGTTGCAGCAATTCCGCGCATGCGCCGTCCGGCCGCGTCTGCGAACGCCCGGCGGCCGGGCGACCGGCACGTCGGTTGATTCACCCGCGCCGACCGGTTGCTGCTCCCTGCGGTCGAAATAGACTTCCTGACCAGCTTCGCCAGCATGTTCAGGCCGGCAACTCGGTGTAGCGCAGCGCAAGTATCTCGAGTTCCTCATCGCCGGCCGGCGTTCTGAGCGTCACCACGTCGCCCGCGCGCGCCTTGGTGAGCGCGCGCGCCACGGGTGAAATCCAGCTGATGCGGCCGCGCGGCGTATCGACCTCATCCTGACCGACGATGCTGACGGTGCGTTCGACACCCTTGCGATCGCGGTACGTGACGGTCGCGCCAAAAAATACCTGCTCGACACCCGTGTCGCGCCGGGTCTATGACTTCGGCGATCTCCAGACGCTTGGTCAGAAAGCGGATGCGGCGGTCGATTTCGCGCAGGCGGCGCTTGCCGTAAATGTAGTCGGCGTTTTCCGAGCGGTCGCCGTTCGATGCCGCCCACGCGATGACTTTGACGAGTTCGGGGCGGTCCTTGTCGAGGAGCCGTCTGCAGCTCGCTCTTCAGGCGCGCGTATCCGGCCGGCGTGATGTAGTTCTTCGCGCCCTGCGGCAACGCGGGCGGCGCGTCGTCGTCCGCATGTTGCTGCGCGCGTTCGCGCTCGATGTCGGCCAGTTTGCGCATAAGAGGTGAAGGGTAAGAAGAGAACGGGTGACGTGAAAACTCCGCTCCCGCATGCACTGGAAGAGAGGAATGGGGTAAAGGTGATCCCGCAGCATCTACCCGCTCACTGAAGGGCTCAGACTGTCGGCGTCCAGCGGCAGTTTCATTGCGGTTATTATGCGGTGCCGCCGACGGTCAGGCCGTCGATTCTCAGCGTCGGCTGGCCGACGCCGACCGGCACGCTTTGCCCTTCCTTGCCGCAGGTGCCGACCCCGCTGTCGAGCGCCATGTCGTTGCCTATCATGCCCACCCGCGTCAGCACATCCGGACCGTTGCCGATCAGCGTCGCGCCCGTGACCGGGTAACGTGACCTTGCCGTCTTCGATCATGTAGGCCTCGGACGCCGAGAACACGAATTTGCCGCTCGTGATGTCGACCTGGCCGCCGCCGAAATTCACCGCATACAGTCCGTGCTTGACCGAGCGGATGATCTCCTGCGGATCCTTGTCGCCGTTCAGCATGTAGGTGTTGGTCATGCGCGGCATCGGAATGTGCGCGAACGATTCGCGCCGCCCGTTGCCGGTGGCGGCAACGCCCATCAGCCGCGCGTTGAGGCTGTCCTGCATGTAGCCTTTGAGCACGCCGTCCTCGATCAGCACGTTGCGCTGGGTCGCATTGCCCTCGTCGTCGATGTTGAGCGAGCCGCGGCGCTGCGCGATGGTGCCGTCGTCGACCACCGTCACGCCGGGCGCCGCAACGCGCTCGCCGATGCGTCCGCTGAACGCCGAACTGCCCTTGCGGTTGAAGTCGCCTTCGAGGCCGTGGCCGATCGCCTCGTGCAGCAGTATGCCGGGCCAGCCGGGACCGAGCACGACGGTCATGGTGCCGGCCGGCGCGGGCCGCGCGTCGAGATTGGTCAGCGCCTGCGCGACGGCCTTTTGCGCGTAGTCCTGCGACGATCGCGTCGGTGAAATACGCGTAATCGAAGCGCCCGCCGCCGCCGACGCTGCCCTGCTCGCGGCGGCCGTCCTGCTCGACGATGACCTGCACCGATATGCGCACCAGCGGCCGCACGTCGGCCGCCGTCACGCCGTCGCTGCGCGCGACCAGCACGACTTCGTATTCGCCGCCAAGATGGGCCATGACCTGGGTCACGCGCGGATCGAGGCTGCGCGCGTAGCGCTCGATCTTTTCGAGCAGCGCGACTTTGGCGGCGTCCGCGAGGCTCGCGAGCGGATCCTGCGGCACGTAAAGATTGCGGCCGTCGCCGCGCCGCGCCACCTGCGTCCTGCCGTCCGCGCCCTGCCGCGCGATCGCGCGCGTCGCCTGCGCCGCCGCGGTCAGCGCGGCAGGCTGATGTCGTCCGAATACGCGAAGGCCGTTTTTTCGCCCGCCACCGCGCGCACCCCGACGCCCTGGTCGATGTTGAAACTGCCGGACTTGACGATGCCTTCCTCCAGGCTCCAGCCCTCGCTGCGGCTGTACTGGAAATACAGATCGGCGTAATCGACCTTGTGCGCGAGTATCTGCCCGAACACCTGCTGCAATGCGTTGTCGTCGAGCGAGTACGGCGCAAGCAGCGTCGCCTGCGCGGTATTGAATGCGGCTTCGAGTTCGGCGCTGCGGGTTTGCGTTGGGCTGGTCATCAGGATAGTCCGGTGGAAACAACGATTGTTAGATCAGGACGGCGGGGCGGCATGCAAGCCCCTGCGAATCGACTAAACGCGATGCAAGGTCCGGTGCGCCAGCGCCGGCAGGCTCTTGCGCAGGCGCTGCAGGTATTCCGGATTGATACCCGCCATCACCACGCCCGAACCGCGCGGCAGGCGGTCGAGCACGACGCCCCACGGATCGACGATCATGCTGTCGCCGTGCGTCTCGCGGCCGTTCACATGATAGCCGCCCTGCGCCGGCGCGATCACGTAGGCGAGATTTTCGATGGCGCGCGCGCGTATCAGCGTTTCCCAGTGCGCCTTGCCGGTGGTCTCGGTAAACGCCGACGGCACCAGTATGATATCGACGTCCTTCATCGCGCGGTACAGTTCCGGAAAGCGCAGGTCGTAGCAGATCGACAGCCCGAGGCGGCCGAACGGCGAGTCGATGACCTTGACTTCGCGGCCCGGTTCGATCGTGCGCTCCTCCGAGTATTGTTCCTTGCCCATCTCGAAACCGAACAAGTGGATCTTGTCGTAGCGCGCGACGAGCTTGCCCGTGTCGTCGTAGACGAGGCAGCTGTTGCGCACCCGGTTGGCTGCGCTCGACACCAGCGGCACCGAGCCGCCGACCAGCCAGATCCTGTGTTTTTTCGCGGTTTCCGCCAGAAACTCCTGGATCGGCCCCTTGCCCTCCTCCTCGCGCACCTTGACCTTGTCGGTGTCCTGCATGCCCATGATCGCGAAATATTCGGGCAGCGCGACGAGCTTCGCGCCCTCGTTTGCCGCCATGCCGATTAGCCGCCGCGCCTCGTTCAGATTGGCCGCGACACTCGGCCCGGAAGCGAGTTGCACCGCGGCTACGCGCACGACCGCCGGCGGCTCCGCCTTGGCGGCAGGCTTGGTGTGCGGCCGCGCGCGGCCGTAATGAGGATGGGGATTTGGCGCTCATTTCACCACTTCTATTTTCAGGGATTCCTGCGGTTTTACGTCATTGACGAGCGAAACGCGCGCGCCGTCGATCGCCAGCGCCATCAGCCACATGCGCAATTCCTCGGCCTGCAGCAGCGGTTCCTGTCCGTAGCCGTGATGCAGGACGAGCCGCGCGCCGGGGCGCGCAAGATACAGTTCGAGCGCCTGCCGGACCGCCGGTTGCTCGAGCACCGCGCGCGCGCTGCGCGGCCGGTCCCACAACGCCGGCGCCACCGTAAACACATCGTCGGCCCGCGCCGGTCGCCGCAGCCAGGCACAGCATCACCGATGCCCACACGCGCTTCAATCCGAACGCTCCGTCCACGTGACTTGACTGCCGCATTCGACGGCGTGGAGTCGACTTTCGACACCTGCGGATCGGCCCAGGTTCCGGTGATGTCGTATTCATAGGCCGCGATCTTGTCGATCGGGTCCTTGAGCAGCTTCTGCGCGACAAACGTGGCGATGCCCGCGATCGGGCCGCCGATCAGCGCGCCGGCCACCGACAGGCTGTCGCTCATGCTCGGAAACACCTTGACGCGCAGTTTCTGCGTTTCCCGCGCGAGATCGACATCGCCGCTCATCTGGATGCGTACCGCGGGTCCCTGGATGCGGAAATTTTCGGTGTTGGCGATGCCGCGATTGACTTTCACGGTGCCGACGATTTCGTCGAACGCGAGCCCCTCGCTGAAGATGTCGCGAAAATCGAGCGACAGTCGCCGCGGCAGCGATTGCAGGCTCAACACGCCCAGCAACTTGCCGATGCCCGGATCGAGCTTGACGAATTGCCCCTTGTTTGCCTCGAGCACGAAGTTGCCCGACAGCGTCGCGTAATCGAGCTCGCTCGGATTGCCGGCCCACGACAGCGGCCCTTCGAGCTTGGCGGTGCCGCGCTTGATGCCCTCGGGCTGGCCCAGCCGCACCAGCAACTTGCCGATATCGTTGACGTCGAGCCGGACGTTGACCATGGTGCGCGGCTGCGTGAGCCAGCCCTGCCACACGCCTTCGATATTCAGCGTTGCGTCCGGATTGGTGATGTGCAGCTGTTCGAGTTTCCAGTCGCGCCCGTCGGGAACCGCGGTGACTTCCAGCTTGCCCAGATTGAGCTGGCGGATCTGGAAATTGTCGGCCTTGATATCGAGCGCCGGCAATTCGAGCGGCTGGTCTTTGTCGGCGGCAGGCGCCGGCCGGTCCGGGGTTGCCGCCGGAATGACGAGGTTCTTCATGCGCGCGATGACTTTGCCCTTGCCTTGCGACCGCCAGGTCATTTCGCCGACCAGTTCGCGGCCGACCAGCGTGGTTTGCCACACGCCCGCCTGCGCGCTGCCGCTGATCGCAAGGTCGTTGAAGCGGCGGCCAAACACGTCGAGCGCGCCGAATTTCACGTCCAGGCCCGCGAGTTGGCTCTGGCCGCTGTCGCCGGCGCTCGATTTCAACAACAGCAACCACTGGTCAAGATCGAGACTCTTCAGGATGCCGCTGACCCAGAGCCCCTTGCGTTCGGGTTCCGCCGCGGCGCCGCCGAAGGCTGATCGTGCCGCGCTCGATTACCGATTGCCGGCCTTCCTTGCGCCGCTGCAACTGCGCGGACACCACAGTTGCCCAGCGTCAGGCTGATGCGATCCTGTTGCGCGCTCGTGACCTGCCGCTCGAGTTTCAATGGCATGCTCTCGGCCGCGGTCTTGGCCAGCGGCGCGGGCAGATCCGACGCGATACCCTGCAACGTCGACTCGAATACGATGTCCGCCAGGCGCTTGCGCAAAGTAAGCGCGGTTTTCCATTCGGTCGAGCCGCGCAGCGCCTGCGCGAGCGGCGACGCTGTCGAGCGGCGAAAGTTATCCATGTTGACGCGTCCCGCCAGATTCAGGCGCACGACGCCCTCGCGCTGCGTGCCGCCAGAGAGCGTCGCCGGCCCGCCCAGTATCGTCATGGTCGCCGCCGGCACGCGCACGCCTGACTCGGTGAATTCCAGCCGCGCATTGACCTGCTCGAACGGAAAAAACACGTCGTCGCTTTCGATCCGGTTATTCAAAAACTGGTAGGCGCCCGCCACCTTGGTGTCGTTTACGCTGGCAAGCGGGATGCCGAGCTTCAACGCGAGCTTGCCGCGCCCTTCCGCGCGCAGGCTCTCGGTGAAGCGATCGATCGTTTCGAACACCGGACTGTGCTCGATAAAGCTCAGAAACTCGCTGGTCGGGCCTTCCGCCTCGCCGCTTACCGTCAACACGCGTTCGGGCGTCATGAGATCGGGAATCTCGGCGCGCACGCGCGCGAGCTTGCGCGCCCAGAATCGACGCATCGCGCACCAGCACGATCCATGCGCCTGCCGCGAAAGGTCAGATCGCCTTCGATATTGTCGATGCGCGGCCAGCCGTTGGCGTAATCGAGCACGCCATCGGTCACCCGCGCCGTCACCTGGAACAATGCCGCCTTTGCCTTCGGCAAACGGAAAATCGTTCAGATTGCCTTTCAGGCGCAGCTTCACGTCGTTCGACGTGCCGCCCAGAAACGCGTTAAGCCATCCACTGCCGGCCGCGCTCGCCGATACGCAACGGAACGTAGCGCGCGACGCTGCGCGCGTCGGCGCGCGTCGCGTGACCCGTCAGATCGATCACGCCGCGGCTGTCGGCGGCGGTCTGGTAGACGCCCGACACGCTGCCGGCGAGATCGCGGTTGGCGAACGAAATATCGTTGAACCTGACGTCGTATTGTTCGCCGTTGCGCTGCCAGCCGGCCTGGGCGGTGAGCGTGTCGAATACGAGTTTGTCCTGGAATATCAGCGGCAGCTCGACCGTCGCATTTTGCGATGTGAGCAGCAGGGTGCCGCCGCGCTCGGTGCCGTCAACGCTCCCGCTCACGCCGGCAAAACCCGGCAGCCTGCCCACGGCATTCAATCCGAGATTGACGAACCGTGCCTTGACGCTGTATTGCTGCGGCTGCGGCCACTGCCCGGTCCATTTCACCGCAACGTCGTAGACACTGCCGCGCGGCGCATAGGCCTCGAATTCCTTGCGCAGCGCTGGCTCGAAAGGCAGACGATCGGCGAGCGCGACGAGCGGCTCGATATCCAGCGCGTTCGCCTGCAATTCGCCGCGCGGCGGCCGCGCGCCGCTGCCGCGCGCCGATAACGCAGCATGAAGTCGGTCGGCTGCAGCGTATGCGCATGCGTCGACATGCCCAGCTTGCTGGTCGAGACTTCGATAACCATCGTCCAGCAGTTTCCAGCCGACGCGGCCCTTGAGTTGCGCGAGATTGAGCTCGGGCAGATCCTTGTCCAGGCGCGTCGTGACCTGCGACAACTGCACGTCAGCGGTTATTTCCGCAAGCTCGCCATTTTTGAGGCCAACCCATGCGCGCACCGCTCCCGCGCCGTGCGGAAAAAAAACCGGGAACGGCACCCACGCGCGCCACGCCGCAATGTCCGTGTAATCGAGCTGCGCAAACAACTGCCCGTTCCACTGCGCGAGATCGGTCACCGTTCTGCCGGTAAAATCGCCGCGCACGTCAAGCGGCGTGGCCAGCGCCTCGGGGGGTACCGCGCGCAGCCCGAAGCGGTGATGTTTGCCGTCGTTCTCGAGGCGGAAATCGACGTGCTGCAGCGCCAGGCGCGGCGCGCCGCGCAGTTCATCGTGCCACGCAATCGCCGCGTCCCGTATGCCGATATCCTCCTGCCGCAACAACCAGTCCGACAGGCCGCCGCCGTCGGCATGATCGCTCAATTCGATGCCGGCGATCGAAATCACGCCGCGCGCGTCGCGTTTGACGTTGAGTTCCGGATGCGCGATCTCGATCGCATCGAAACGCGGCTCCCACAAGACCAGCGACCACCACGACAGCGTGCTGTCCACGCGCTGCAGGGTCAGCGCCGGCTGATCGGCACGGTCGTAGACGACGATGTCGCCCAGCGTCAGCTGAAGGTTCAGCCCGCTCCAGCGCCCGTCGAGCGTGCCGATCGTGATGCGATGCCGGGTCGTCTCGCTTAACTGCAGTGCGATAGGCTCGCGGTAATTCTCGATGTTAGGCAGCAGCCAGAACCGCGCCGCGACGATGACCAGCGCAAACACGAACGCGCAGCCGAGCAACGCCCACGTTACCGCGCGATATACCCATAGCGTGCTGACGTGCAGCCACCTAAAAATGGAAATCGCCGGCACGATCGGAGTCAAAAGCCATAAAATAGAAGCAACACAATGATTTCTAAACTAATTGTAACCCGAACGGCATGACAATACCTAACGCGCGCGCGGGCGCCGACGATGACCCGTTGATCGCGCGCGCAAGCGAGCTGTCGCGCTTTGCGCGCAACCTGCTCGTCGCGCAGCCGGAACTCCTGCCGGCCGCGAGTATCCGCACGCCGTTCGGCAGCGGACGAAATGCGCGCGCGGCTGGCGCAGTCCGATACCACCAGCGACGCGACGCTGATGCGCGCACTGCGCGACTTGCGCAAACGCGTCATGCTGCGCATAATCGCGCGCGATCTGGGCGGCTTGGCGACACTGGCTGAGGTCATGGCGACGGTAACCGCGCTCGCCGATATCGCCATCGTCACCGCGGTCACCCATCTCGAACGCGAATTTGCGCTGGACTACGGTGAACCCACGGCGGACGACGGCGCGCGCGCGCAACGCCTGCACGTCGTCGCCATGGGCAAACTTGGCGGGGCCGAACTCAACGTATCCTCCGATATCGATCTGGTGTTCGTCTATCCCGAGGACGGCGCGACGCGCGGCGCGCGCGTTCTCTCCAATCACGAATTTTTCATCCGCTTCGCGCGCCGGCTGATCGCTTTGCTCAGTGAAATTACCGCCGACGGCTACGTGTTCCGCGTCGATATGCGGCTGCGGCCGCTGGGCAGCGACGGCCCGCTCGCGGTCAGCTTCGGCATGCTCGAGAACTACTTCGTCACGCAGGGGCGCGAGTGGGAACGCTATGCCTGGATCAAGGCGCGCGTGGTGTGCGGCGACCGCGCGCAGGAACTTGCCGAACTCGTGCGCCCGTTCGTGTTCCGCCGCCATCTCGACTACAGCGCGTTTGAGTCGATGCGCGGTCTGCATCGGGAGGTGCGCCGGGAGGTCGAACGCCGCGAGATCTTCGACAATATCAAGCTGGGACCCGGCGGCATCCGCGAAATCGAATTCATCGCGCAATTGTTTCAGCTGGTTCGCGGCGGCCACGACGCGCCGCTGCGCGAGCCGTCCGACGCTCGCCGCGCTGCCTTTACTCGCCACGCGCAACCTGGTGCCGGCGGCGGCAGTGCAGGAGCTCACGTCCGCCTACGTGTTCCTGCGCGATCTCGAGCATCGGCTGCAGTACCTCGACGACAAGCAAACGCAGACTTTGCCGGCCACCGAGCAGGACCAGACACTGATCGCGGCGGCAATGCGTTATCCCGACTACTCCGCGCTGCGTGCCGAACTCGATCGCCATCGCGGCAACGTGACGCGCCACTTCGAAAGCATATTCGCCACGTCTCAGGACAACGCGCATCCGCTCGCGGCGCTGTGGCACGGCGCGAACGACGACGCGACGCTCGACGTATTGCGCAATCTCGGCTATCAGGACCCGCCGCGTGCGCGCGCGCGACTTGGCGCCTTGCGCGACAGCAGCCGCGTGCGCCACATGCCACAGGCCAGCCAGGCGCGCATGGAACAACTGGTGCCGCAAATCATCGCGGCCGCCGCCACGCTGCCGAACCCGGATTCGACGCTGGAGCGCATGCTGACGCTGCTTGAGAGCATCAGCCGGCGCGAGGCTTACCTGGCGCTGCTGCTACAGTACCCGCAAACCATAGACCGCGGCGCGCGTCTTGCGAGCGCCAGTCCGTGGGCCGCAGAATATCTCGCACGTTACCCGATCCTGCTTGACGAACTGCTCGATGCGCGCACCCTACACATGCCGCCGGTGTGGGCGCAACTCAAAACGGTCTTGCGCAGCCGGCTCGACGAAGCGGCAGACGACAGCGAGCGCCAGATGGATGTATTGCGGCATTTCAAGCACGCGCAGACGCTGCACCTCTTGGCGCAGGATCTCGCCGGCGAACTGCCGCTCGAAAAGCTGTCCGACCACTTAAGCGACCTCGCCGATCTCATTCTGTCCGAGGTGCTGCGCATTGCCTGGCGCGCATTGCGCACGCGGCATTGCGATGAGCCGCGCTTCGCCATCGTGGCGTATGGCAAGCTCGGCGGCAAGGAACTCGGCTACGCGTCCGATCTGGACCTGATTTTTCTCTATCAGGATGACGCGCCCGAAGCCGCCGAGAATTATGCACGGCTCGCGCAGGGCATCAACCGCTGGATGACCAGCATGACGCCGGCGGGCGTGCTGTATGAAACCGACCTGCGCCTGCGCCCGGACGGCGCGAGCGGTCTCCTCGTCAGTTCGCTGGACGGATTTGCGGATTACCAGCGCACGCACGCCTGGGTGTGGGAACACCAGGCGCTGACGCGCGCGCGCTGCGTCGCCGGGGACGCCCGCATCGCCGCCCGTTTCGAACAGACCCGCAGCGTGGTGCTGCGCACACCGCGCGCGCTGGCGGGGCTGCGCGGCGAGGTCGTCGCCATGCGCGAGAAAATGGTGGCGGCGCATCCGAACACGAGCCGCCAGTTCGATATCAAGCACGACCACGGCGGGCTGATCGACGTTGAATTCATCGTGCAATACCTGATTCTCGGGCATGCGCACCGGCACGCCGAGCTCATCGCCAATATCGGCAATCTCGCGCTGCTCAGGCTTGCCGCGCGGCTAAACCTCATCAGCGATGACGATGCGCGCGCCGTGCACGACGCCTACCGGCGCCTGCGGCAGTTGCAGCACGCGCTGCGCTTACAAGGCGACAAATACGCCCGCGTGGAAATCGCCACGCTGGCGCGGGAAATCGCCGCGGTAAAAAAATTGTGGTCGGGCGTACTGGGCAAGGCGCCCGCGGCGGACTGCAATGCGTAATGCCGGTTTTGATCTGACAGCGCGCGCGTTTCGAAGGGGAGTATGAAAGGACTCATCCCCTCACGTTGCAACGTCCGCGAATTACGCGACTTCCGCACTGACGGCGTCCACCTGCGGCAATCTCGCGATCAGCCGATATGCCGTTAACTGGCGCTGGCCCTTGACGGTCAGCGGTTCGGGACCTTCAAATTGATAGAGTCCGCGCAACCGGCGATAGGTCGTGACATCCACCAGTATGCCGCCGGTCGTCGCCTCCGATGACAGCCGGCTCGCGACATTGACCGTACTGCCCCACAGGTCGTAGATAAATTTCTTGACGCCGATCACGCCCGCCACGACCGGACCGCTGCCTATGCCGATGTGTATGCCAAGGGATTCGCCATTGCGGGTCCTGCGCTCGCCGATCCTGTCGCGCACCTCCAGCGCCATGCTGATGATCGCGTCGGTATATTTGGCATTGTTTTCGAGCAGGCCGCCGGCGACCATATAGGCATCGCCTATCGTCTTGATTTTTTCCAGCCGGTAGATTTCGGCGAGTCCGTCAAACCAGGAAAATACCTCATTGAGCATCGCCACCACGTCGCGCGGCGGCAGTTCCTCCGAAAGGCGCGTGAAGTCTGTGAGGTCGGCGAACATTACGGTGCAGTCAGCGAGGCCGTCGGCGATGATGCTGGGATCGCGCTTCAGGCGCTCCGCAATATGTCGCGGCAGCACGTTAAGCAGCAGCCGCTCCGAGCGGTCCTTTTCAATCTGCAGCAGGCTGTGTTCAATATCGAGCGCTTGCTTGAGACGGTCCTTCTGGCGCACGAAGTAAACGACCAGCAGATAAACGATGGTCGACATCGCGGCGAAATTCAGAACGAAGAACACCGCAATCGTCTGCAGCGGCAGTCCGCTCGTCTTTTCCGTCTCGTAGGCGAGGAAGTAATCGAAAAAACCCGACACGGCGGTCATGACGAGATAGGCAAAGAACCACGGCACCGACTCCCGGGGGCCCTGGAACACCATCACGCCGATCGGCGCCAGCAGCGCCCACAGCATGACGCCCGACGACGTCACGTAACTGCCGATCGACCATTGCATGATAAACGGCACGAACAGGTAGAGGCAGGTCTGCGCGAAACGAAAGAATTCGAAGTTGAGGTTCCACAGATAAATTCCCAGCGTCGCCGCCGAAACGGTCAGATATACCAGCGGCACGGTGGACGAATATTTGATGCCCATCGCGTTGTAGATCGCGAGCCACAGCATGGCCGCAAACCCCATCAGGCCGCAGGCGAATATCAGCAGCGTTTTTTGCAGCTTCTGCTCATCCGTGTCGCTCGCAGTGATGACGCGGCCGCTTAACGTGCTGAGCGCTTCGCGCAGGGGATTCCGCATTACTGGCCGACTCCGCTTTTTTGTTGCATTCCAGCAGGTTACAGGAATGTGCCCGGTGCCGCATATTGTCCCGGACAATACCAGCGATATTCACATCAATCAATTTAGCGGTCAAGGATAGTCAGTGCGTTGTACGTAATCCCATGCCCCGGAATGCGTGGAGTGGCCGCGCCGCCGTCCCGCCCGCGCGGGGCGGCGGCGGACAAAATACGCTAGAATTCGCTCTTTTGGCGGAGCAAATCACCGATGTCGATGGCTGACCGTGACGGGCACATCTGGTATGACGGCAAACTCGTGCCCTGGCGCGACGCCAATACCCATGTTCTGACCCACTCGCTGCATTACGGGCTCGCCGTGTTCGAAGGCTTACGCGCCTACCACACGACGCGCGGCACGGCGATATTCCGCCTCAAGGAGCATACCGAGCGGCTCTTTAACTCGGCGCACATCTACATGATGAAAATCCCCTACGACCGTGAAACTATCAGCGCGGCGCACAAGGAAGTCGTGCGCGCGAACCGGCTCGAGTCCTGTTACATCCGTCCGATCGCGTTCTACGGCTCCGAAAAAATGGGCGTATCGCCGAAAGGCGCGACCGTGCATGTGGCGATCGCCGCGTGGCCGTGGGGAGCTTACCTGGGTGCGGAAGCGCTCGAAAAAGGCATCCGCGTCAAAACGTCGTCTTTCGCGCGTCACCATGTCAACGTGTCGATGTGCCGGGCGAAATATTCAGGCACCTATGCGAATTCGATCCTGGCCAACCTCGAAGCCACCGAACACGGTTACGACGAAGGACTGCTGCTCGATGTCGACGGATTCGTGGCTGAAGGCTCGGGCGAAAATCTGTTCATGGTCAAGGACGGCAAAATTTATGAACCGGAACTCACCAGCGCATTGAACGGGATCACCCGCCAGTCGATCATCACGCTGGCGGCGGAAATGGGCTACACGGTCGCCGCCCGGCGCATCACGCGCGACGATCTGTACATCGCCGACGAAGCTTTCTTCACCGGCACGGCGGCCGAAGTGACCCCGATCCGCGAAATCGACAGCCGCACCATAGGCGCCGGCAAGACCGGGCCGATAACGGCCAAGTTGCAGAAAGTCTTCTTCGACGTGGTGACCGGCAAGAACGACAATTACCGCGACTGGCTTGCGCCGGTGGCGGCGTAACCATCATGACGCAGACCGACAACCGCGAGCGCCACATCGAAGTGACGGCGGACGACCTGCCGCTGCACTGCCCAACGCCGGCGATGTTATTGTGGAACGCACACCCCCGCGTTTTCTTGCCGATCGAGGCAACCGGCGCAGCGCTGTGCCCCTATTGCGGCACGCAATACACGCTCAAGGGCGGCGCCAGGGCCGGCCATTAGTCGGGCCGGGATGAAGGACCACGGATGAAGGATGAAAGGGCGCGCGACACGCGCCGGTTATTTCCTTCCGTCTTCCGCCTTTTGCCCGCATCCGTATGACGAGGATACTCGTCATAGTCCCCGCGTGGGTAGGCGACGCGGTACTCGCGCAGCCGTTATTCAGGCGCCTGCATGAGCGCTACGCGGATCTCACGCTCGACGTACTGGCGCCACCGTGGACGCATGCCTTGTTTGCGCGCATGCCGGAAATCCGCGCGACGCTATCAAGCCCGTTTGGCCACGGCGAACTAGCGCTCGTGCGGCGGTTCCGGCTCGCGCGCAGCCTCGCCACGCGACGGTACGATCAGGCGATCATACTGCCCAACTCTTTCAAGTCGGCGTTAATTCCATGGCTTGCGCGCATTCCGGTGCGCACGGGCTATGTCGGCGAAGCGCGCTGGAGTTTGCTGAACGACTCGCGGCGGCTCGATAAGCGGGCGCTGCCGTTAATGGTCGAACGCTTCGCCGCGCTCGCGGAAGTTCGGGGCCGTGATCTCGCACGCCCGCTCCCCGCCGCGCGGCTCAAAGTCGACGCGACGCAGCGCGCCGCCACCCTCGCACGACTCGGCGTGGCAGGCGGCCGCGCGGTCGCCGTGTTGTGTCCCGGCGCGGAATATGGCCCGGCGAAGCGCTGGCCGCCGCACTACTTCGCCGAGCTCGCGCGCAGATTCGCTGGCGCCGGTTGTGACGTGTGGCTCGCAGGGTCGGCCAATGACGCCGCGCTCGGCGCGGAGATTTCGCGCTTGAGCGACGGTCGCTGCGTCGATCTGTGCGGCAAAACGACACTTGCCGAGGCGATCGACCTCTTGTCGTGCGCGACTATCGTGGTCAGCAACGATTCGGGATTGATGCATATCGCGGCCGCGCTCGACAAACCGTTGATCGCCCTCTTCGGGTCGAGCAGCCCGGCCTATCACTCCGCCCGCCAGTGCGCGCGCCACCGTCGTCAGGCTCGAGCTGCCGTGCAGCCCATGCTTCAAACGCGAGTGCCCGCTCGGCCACTTTGACTGCATGCTGCAATTGACACCCGACGAGGTCTGGCGGCGCATCGATTTTGCTAGAATCCAGGCACCATGAAACGCACGCTGTTTACCACGCCGCAGGACGCCGAGGCCGCCTTCTATGAGGCGTTCGAAAAAGGTGATCTCGACACCATGATGGGGGTGTGGGCGGACGACGACGACATCGTGTGCGTGCACCCGGGCGGACCGCGGCTCGCGGGCGCCGAACAGGTGCGCGAGGCGTGGCGCCAGATCTTCGCCGGCGGCCAGACGCTGCGTTTCAGGTTGCGCCAGTTGCACGCGGTCAATGGCATGACGCTCGTGGTGCATAGCGTATACGAGCAAATCTCGGTGGCCGGCGAAGCACGCGCACGTCAGCCGGTGATTTCAACCAATGTTTACATGCGCACCGAAATCGGCTGGCGCATGGTGGTGCATCACGCGTCACCCGCACCTGCGGCGCCCGAAACCGAGGGCAAGCGCGCGCCGAAGACGCTGCATTGAGTTCGCGCTGACGGTATAATTGGAAAAAATCCGCTTTAATCCCGCTTGGCTCGTTAACGACGCAGCGCAATGCTTATGCGATTGACGCGGGCGCGCATTGAGCACGACTGAACGCCGTTATTGAACGCCCATGAAGGCGAACCGAGGAAAACAATGAGCACTGTCGATTTTGGCAATCCGGACGTGATCGTAATAGGCGCGGGCAATGCCGCGTGCTGCGCGGCGCTCGCGGCGCGCGAATCCGGCGCCAGCGTGATCCTGCTCGAAGCGGCACCCATCGACGACTGCGGCGGCAACAGCCGCTATACGGCGGGCGCCGTGCGCATCGTTTTTAACGGCGTTGACGACCTCGCCCAGCTCTACGACTTGACCGACGACGAAAAGAAGAACGTCGACTTCGGAACTTACACCGAGGACCAGTACTTCGACGACATGGGGCGCATCACCAACTTTCGCACCGATCCCGATCTGTGCGAAATCCTGGTGAAGCGAAGCTTCGAGACCATGGTGTGGATGCGCAAGAAAGGCGTGAAGTTTCAGCCGTCCTACGGGCGCCAGGCGTTCAAGGTCGACGGGCGCTTCAAGTTCTGGGGCGGCCTCGCGGTCGAGACCTGGGGCGGCGGACCGGGCTTGATCGAACTCGAGCACAAAGCGTGCGAACGCGAGGGCATTCCCATTTACTACGAGACGCCGGCCACCGGGCTCATCACCGACGACAGCGGCGTCAAGGGCGTGCGAGTGAAGAGCCGGGGCCGCACGGTCGACATACGCGCCAAGGCGGTGGTGCTCGCCTGCGGCGGTTTCGAATCGAACGCGGAGATGCGCGCGCGCTATCTGGGGCCCAACTGGGATCTCGCCAAGGTGCGCGGCACGCGCTACAACACCGGCGTCGGCATCACCGCCGCCCTCGCGGCGGGCGCCATCCCCTACGGACATTGGTCAGGCTGCCACGCGGTGGGCTGGGATCAGAACGCGCCACCGTTCGGCGATCTCGCCGTCGGCGATAACTTTCAAAAACACAGCTATCCGCTCGGTATCATGGTCAATGCGAACGGCGAGCGCTTCGTCGACGAGGGTGCCGACTTCCGTAATTACACTTACGCCAAATACGGCAAGGTGATCATGGACCAGCCTAATATGTTCGCGTGGCAGATCTTCGACAAAAAGCTGCTGCCTATGCTGCGCGATGAATACCGCATCAAGCAGATGACCAAGGCTACCGCCAACACGCTGGAGGAACTCGTCGCCAAGCTCGACGGCGTGGACGCAAAGCGCTGCCTGGAAACGCTGAAGGAGTACAACAAGGCCGTGCAAACCGGCGTACCGTTCAATCCCGCGATCAAGGACGGCCGCGGTACGGTCGGTCTCGCGGTACCCAAGACCAACTGGGCCAACGTGCTCGATACTCCGCCGTATGAAGCCTACGCGATTACCTGCGGCGTCACGTTCACCTTTGGCGGCGTAAAAATCGATCCCGCCAACGGCCAGGTTGAGGACGTGGCGGGCAAACCGATCGCTGGTCTTTTCGCGGCAGGCGAGCTCGTGGGCGGGCTTTTCTATCACAACTACGCCGGCGGGAGCGGTCTCGTATCGGGATCCGTATTCGGCAAAATGGCCGGCCACAGCGCGGCCGCTTGCGTCAGGTAGCAAGGGGAGCATCAAATCAAACCGGACTATCGCCCGGTTGCGGAATGTTCGAAAAGGAGAACCGTAATGCCAGTGACCCGGATGACCCAGAAACAACAATCGGTGCGCGAGCAAGTGAGCAAGGAAGAATGGGAAACGCGTGTCAATCTTGCCGCCTGCTACCGGCTCATGCACGAATTCGGCATGACGGAAATGATCGCCAACCACATTTCCGCGCGCGTGCCGGGAACGCAAGACGAGTTTCTGATCAATCCCTTCGGCATGCTGTACGAGGAAATGACGGCCTCCAGCATGATCAAGATCGACATCGACGGCAACATACTCTTCAACGCGACGGACTACGGCATCAACCAGGCCGGCTACGTGATCCACAGCGCAGTCCACTCGGCGCGCCACGACGTCGATTGCGTGATCCACACCCACACGCTCGCCGGCATGGCGGTGTCGGCGATGAAAACGGGGCTCTTGCCGCTCGCGCAAACCTCCATGCGCTTCGGCGAAGTCGCCTACCACGACTACGAAGGCCCCGCGTTGAATCTCGACGAGCGTGCACGCCTCATCGCGGACCTGGGGGAGCGCGAAGCAATGATACTGCGCAATCATGGCCTATTGACCGTCGGGCCGTCGATCCCCGAATCGTTCAACAACATGTTCCGGCTCGAACGCGCCTGCCAGCTGCAGGTCACTACTCTGTCGTGCAATGCGGAAATCTCCTTGCCGCCAGCGGAGGTCGTCAAGGAGACGCACGACGGTTTCAAGCCCGGCGTGCGCCGGCGCTGGGGTTTGATCGAATGGCCCGCGCTCCTGCGCAAGCTCGACAAAATTGACCCGTCATTCCGCGACTGATTTACCGGTTCGCCGGAAACGCACGGCGTTGAGAGCGGGCTCCTCTGCGGGTCCGCTTTTTTTGTTGCCGTAAATTACCGGCGCGACTTTCATCGAGATCCACCGAACCTGCGTCTAACCGTATCAGCGCCATACTCCCGGCGAACCAACCCTATGTCAGGCTATAGCTCGCCCGCATGGCTGCCCGGCGGACATCTGCAAACACTGTATGCCGCGCTGCTTGCGCCGCGCCCGTGCGTCGCGTTTTTCCGCGAACGCTGGGACACGCCGGACGGCGATTTCATCGACCTCGACTGGACCGACGCGACCCGCAGCGCCGCGGCGGCCAAACCGCTGATCGTGCTCTTTCATGGGCTCGAGGGTGGGTCGAATAGCCAATATGCCGCGTCACTTATGGCGGCTACGCGCGAGCGCAACTGGCGCGGCGTCGTCGTGCATTTCCGCGGCTGCGGCGGCGAACTTAACCGTCTGCGCCGCGCGTATCACTCGGGCGACAGTGGCGAGATCGACTGGATATTGCGCCGCTTCAAGCGCGACAGTCCCGAATCCCGCATTTACGTCGCCGGCGTCTCTCTGGGCGGCAACGCGCTGTTGAAGTGGCTGGGCGAGCAACGCACCGCCGCGAATACGATCATCGATGCGGCGGCGGCGATTTCAGCACCCGTCGACCTGATGGCGTCAGGCGACGCGCTCGGCCGCGGCTTGAACATGATTTACACGCGGAATTTTCTCGCGACCATGCGGCGCAAGACACTGGCCAAGCTGGTTGTATTCCCCGACTTGTGCGACCGCGAGCTTATGCTGGCCGCGCGCACGCTGCGCGAGTTTGACAACGTGGTCACCGCCCCGTTGCACGGCTACCTAGACACCGACGATTACTGGACGCGTGCAAGTGCCAAACCACTGCTGCGCCAAATTACCGTGCCGACGCTGATGATCAATGCGCTGAACGACCCGTTTCTGCCCGCGGCCGCTTTGCCCTCGGCGCACGAGGTATCACCCTCGGTAACTATCGAGTTTCCCGCGACCGGTGGCCACGTCGGCTTCGTCACCGGAAACTTCCCGGGACAGCTCGATTGGCTGCCGCGGCGCATATTGAATTTTGTCCGCGGAATCGTTGCATCGCCATGCGATAATTTGGCGCAGTGAAGAATCCAGCAAAGACCATGACCATCCTGCCCCCCGAAATTTTCAAGGCTTACGACATCCGCGGCATCGTCGGTAAATCGCTGACGCCCGCGATCGTCGAGACGATAGGCCGCGCCATCGGAGCCGAGTTAATCGCGCGCGGGCGGCGCGAAATCGCGATCGGCCGCGACGGGCGCCTGTCGGGCCCCGAGCTTTCCTCAGCGCTTACGCGCGGCCTGCGCGCGGCCGGCGCCGACGTGATCGACGTCGGTCAGGTTGCGACGCCGATGCTTTACTTCGCCGCGCACCACTTCAATACGCGGTCCGGCGCGATGCTGACCGGGTCGCACAATCCGCCGGACTACAACGGCATCAAGATCATGCTCGCCGGCGAAACGCTCGCGGGCGACGCGATCCAGGCGCTGCGCCACCGGGCCGAGCATGGTAGGCTCGCCAGCGGCGCGGGCGGTTACCGGCAGGAAGACATTGCCGAAACCTACCTCGCGCGCATTTCCGGCGATATCAAGCTTGCGCGGCCGCTCAAGATTGCGGTCGACTGCGGCAACGGGGTCGCTGGCGCGACCGCACCGGAACTCTATCGGCGGCTGGGCTGCGAAGTCCGGGAATTATTCTGCGAGGTCGACGGCAATTTTCCGAACCATCATCCCGATCCTTCAGTCCCGGAAAATCTCAAGGACCTGATTTCGGCCCTGCACAACACCGATGCCGAAATCGGGCTCGCATTCGATGGCGACGGCGACCGTCTCGGGGTCGTCACCAAGCACGGCGGTATCGTCTTCCCCGACCGCCAGCTTATGCTGTTCGCCCAGGACATGCTCTCGCGCAACCCGGGCGCCACGGTGATATACGACGTAAAGTCGACGCGAAACCTAAAACCGTGGATCGAGCGTCACGGCGGCGCGCCGCTGCTGTGGAAAACGGGGCACTCGTTCATCAAGGCCAAGATGGCGGAGACCGGCGCCTTGCTCGCGGGCGAAATGAGCGGACACGTGTTCTTCAAGGAGCGCTGGTACGGGTTCGATGACGGGCTCTATGCCGGCGCGCGCTTGCTCGAAATCCTGAGTCGCGCCCGCAGCCTTGATGCGACGCTGCAGGAGCTGCCCGATACGATCAACACGCCCGAACTGCAAATCAAGCTTAGTGAGGGCGAAAACTACGAATTGATAGCAAAGCTGCAGAAAACAGCGCGTTTCGATCGCGCGAAAGAGGTGATCACGCTAGACGGTCTGCGCGTGGAGTACGCGGACGGGTTCGGTCTCGCACGCGCATCGAACACGACGCCCGTGATCGTGCTGCGCTTCGAAGCCGATGACGCAGCCGCATTGAAACGGATCCAGGAGGATTTTCGGCGCGTTCTGCTCGCCGCGAAACCCGACGCCGAACTGCCGTTTTAGACAGCCGGTATTTGAAATCCGCCGCGCGCGATTTTGTCGCGCACGGCGGTTACTCTTATTTCGACGCGAGCGCGACGAGGGGTGCGTACTCTCCCACCGTGCCGTGCCCGCCCGCAAATTTGACCGGCGCAATCCCCGCTTTCTTCACGCCGTTGTACACGGCGGCGAGCCCCGGGTTGATTTTCTGCGGCAACGGATCGCGCCCCGGGCTCCACAGGTCGGTGACGAATCCGATCCGCGCATCATTCACGTAGCCGATCATCATGCCGTTGCAATGCGGGTTTTCAATCACGAACACCGAGACTTCACGCTTGCCGTCGGACAACACCTGCTTGTCGGCGACCTCGATCACCGGCGTGCGCGAATAATCGCGCGCCGCGAGATCGGGATTGAGCGAGGACGACGCGGCGAGGTGCTTGCGGAAGTGCTCGCCGTTGCCTTTGCCGACGACGAGGGTGGCGCCTTCCGCCGCGTACGCGCGCATGCCGCCGGCATGATCCATGTGGTGGTGCGTGAGCACGAGGTACTTGATCGGCTTGCCGGGATACTTGGCCTTCGCCGCGTTGATCGTCCAGTTCGACTGCCAGTCGGACGCCGGCGCGTCGAACACGATCAGGTAGTCGCGCATCTCGACGATCAGACTGTTGCCCGCGCCGTTGGTCGTGTGCTGCACGCCGGACGCGAGTTCGACCAGGCTCAAACCCGAAAATTGCTGCATGTCGTAGCTCGGATTTTCCGAATCGAGATAAGTGCCAATGATCTGGCGGCGGATCACCCATTGATACGGCACGCTGGCGCGCGTCGCGGGTTTCGCCGCGGCCGCCCTGGCCGCCGCCGGCATCGCAAAACGGTCGGCAGCAACCGGTGCATTCTCCACGGCCTCGATGATCTTCACCTCGGAGATGACCTTGCCGTTCAACTCGTAGCGGCGGGTGCCCGCAATGCGCCCTTTGGACGAACCGAGCGGCCGCCAGTCGGACAGCACCGCGTCATAGGTCGAATCGCCATAGATGTTGTCCCAGTCCAGCGTGCGGACGCGCGCGGGCAGGCCGCTCTGCGGATCGAACATCACGGTGAACGTCACGTTGCCGGTCTTGTAGTTGACCGCCGGATAGCTGACGCTGCCGATCGTGATATCCGGGCTCGACGAGACGTCGGCCGGATTGTCGCGCATCTGCAGCAGCAGTCGCGGCGACGCGCGCAACAGTTCGCGCTGCGTCGTGGCAAGGCGCAGGCTCGACATCGCAAACCCCGGCGGATTCGATTCGCGGCTTTGCTTGTTGCGGCCGTTGCTGTCGATGCCCGCGACATAGCCCGCGTCGGGCGTGATGATCTCGGTGAACTTGAAGGTGCGCGTCGACGGGTACAAGAAATTCTTGACCCAGTCGATGCGCGTCGAGCGCGTGCCGATGTCGGCAAGAAACTCATAGGTCGCTTCGTTGGAAAAGCGCATCTCCCCGCCGGCGGCGACCGATTGCTCCGGCTCCCACTGCTTCGTGCTCGCCTTGATATAAACCGACTTGCGCGCGGAGATTGCGTCCGCGCCGCCCATCGCGTCGAGCGCGCGGGCGACAAGCTCCTGGTTGCGCTGCGGCGCCGACGCGCACGCGGCAACGATCAGCGATAACAACAATATCAGTCGTTTCATGATAGGCCTCCTCCTGGATTCTCGTTTATTGAACTCCGCGTTCCACACGCGGCCCCCTCCACTGCTAACACCTGCTCCAGCAATTAAATTCCACTTGCCCGTCCTTATTTCGCGGCGGCCGCCTTCGCCGCAAGTTTACGATAGCCGCCCATCGCATCGATTGCGCGGTTCACCGCCGCAAGCGCCGCGTCCTCCTGCGCGGCGGCGGCACCCGCCCATCCACATGCTGACGATGGCAGGGCAACCGGCGCGAGCAGCCCAAAATGTTCTCCCCCCTGGATGCGTTGCCGCACAGGCCGGCTAGTCTACGACTAACTTTCAGCGGTATCCAGCACTGGTTTTGCTGCGCCGCGACGCCGCCGGCGCCATTGCGATTGGCCCCAGTCGCGGTAAGATGCGGGATCAAAAGGGAGAACACCATGACACAAAGAACGGCATTGGCCGGCGCGCTCGTCGCCGCTGGTTTTTTATTGACTGCGCAGGCCGCCTCCGCGCAAACCCTGGTTGAACAGGCGGCGGAACATCGCTTTCAGCTCGATTTCCGCGTCAACGACGCGGCGCTGGCGAAAATGCTGCCGGCCGGCTGGGAGACCGTGATCGCCACCCAAGGCCCCGCCAAGGACGCCAATCTGCGCATGATCTTCATCGACCGCATGGCGATCATCGGCGCCGACGGCAAGCCGCCGGCGCGGCCCACCGCGCGGCTCGTCTATCTCGCCATTCCGGTCAAGCCGACCGCGGGCGGCGCGGCCGGGCAGATGATAATTCACGGCTTGACCGAGCATGCGGCCGACGCGCCTGGCGCCTTCGGCGTCTACCAGCACGCGAGCACCGCCAAGATGTCGCGCACGGCTTTCGGCTTCAGGCGGCGCGCTGACGGGTGCGGAAGACTGGGAATTCGCGGCGGCAAGCGGTGAACGCATGGAACTGCATGTGGAATACCAGCGCGGCCCCGCGAACAAGGGCGGCGCCGAGGTGAAGTTTTTCGATCCGAACGATCCGTCGAAGTTCCAGATTTTCAAGACCGATCAGGCGATCGACATCATGCGCAATCCGACGACGAATCCGCCGGACCACATCAGGAAATTTTCCTACAAGGCGGGCGGCGGCAAGATCGCGGCGCTGTTCGACGGAACCGAAAAAGTCGTGAGCTGGGATTCATTCCCGTGGTACATACGCACGGTGAGCGCACCGTAGAGCGTATTCCTGCACGACGGCGCGAGATCAAACGCCGGCCGGGATCACCGCCAAAAGTGCCGGAGTTAAAATGCTTTTGCGCAGAAATCCACTCCGCTACCTCGTGGTTATGGAAACGTTGACGCGCCGGCGCGTGCGATCACCGACGATAGGCTGATCTCATAACCGCTGCGCCACCCATGCGGGTACCGCCGCAAGCGCCGCGGGGAGCTTGGCAGGATCGTTGCCGCCAGCTTGTGCCATATCGGGCCGCCCCCCGCCCTTGCCGCCGACCTGCTGGGCGACGAAATTAACGAGCTCGCCCGCCTTGACCTTGCCCGTCAGGTCGGCGCTGACACCCGCGATCAGCGTGACCTTGCCGCGCTCGGTTGCCGCCAGCACGACCACGCAGGACTTCAGCTTGTCCTTTAATTTATCCATCGCTTCGCGCAGCGCTTTCGAATCGGCGCCGTCCAGTACCGCCGCCAACACCTTGGCGCCTTTGACTTCAACCGCCTGTGCCGCGACATCGTCGCCTTGCGAGGATGCGAGCTTGGACTTCAGGCGCGCGAGTTCTTTCTCCAGACTTTTTACGTTCTCGACGATCTGGCTGATTTTCTGCGTGACCTCCTGTACCGGAGCTTTCAGTGCTCCCGCCGCCTGCTGCAGACTCGCTTCCTGCTGCTGCACCCACGCGAGCGCGCCCGCGGCCGTCACCGCTTCGATGCGGCGCACGCCGGCGGCAATGCCGGACTCCGATACCACTTTGAAAAAACCGATATCGCCCGTGCGTCCGACGTGCGTGCCGCCGCAAAGTTCGGTCGAAAAATCCCCCATCTTCAGCACGCGCACTTCGTCGCCATACTTCTCGCCGAACAGCGCCATCGCGCCGGTCTTGATCGCGTCGTCGTATTTCATGATGCGCGCTTCAACCGCTACATTGCGGCGGATTTCCTGGTTCACGAGCTGCTCGATCTCGCGTATCTGCTGCGCCGTCAAGGGCTCGTTATGCGAGTAATCAAAACGCGTGCGATCGGCATCGACGAGTGAACCCTTCTGCTGCACGTGCGGCCCCAGCACCCTGCGCAGCGCGGCGTGCATCAAATGCGTTGCCGAATGGTTATACGCCGCGCGCGAGCGCGCCGCGGTATCGACCCTAGCTTCGACCACGTCGCCGACGGCGAGCACGCCGGTATGCAGCACGCCGTGATGGCCGAACACCTCGGACTGGATTTTCTGCGTGTCGGCTACGTGAAACGTGCCGCGGCTCGATACCATTTGTCCGCGGTCGCCGACCTGACCGCCCGACTCCGCATAGAACGGCGTGTGGTCGAGCACGATCACCGCGCTGTCGCCGGCGTCGATCGCGGGCACCGCACTGCCGCCCTTGTAGATGGCGACCACTTTGCCGGGAAGGATCAGCGTGTCGTAGCCGTGAAACTCAGTCTTCTGGCCGCTGTATTCGACCGCGCTCTGCGTGCCGAACTTCGACGCCGCGCGCGCGCGTTCGCGCTGCTGGCCCATCGCCGCTTCGAACCCGGCGAAGTCGACCGTGATATTGCGTTCGCGCGCGATGTCTGCAGTGAGGTCGAGCGGAAAACCGAACGTGTCATACAGCCTGAACACCGTATCGCCGTCGAGCATCTTGTCTTCCGACTGCAACGCGCCCTCCAGCACGGCCATGCCGTTTTCGAGCGTTTCCGCGAACCGCTCTTCTTCCTGCTTTAGCACCTGCGCGACGCGCTCGCGCGCGGCGGCGAGTTCCGGGTACGCTGCGCCCATCGCCTTGACAAGGTCGGGCACGAGCTTGAAGAAGAACGGCTGCTTCTGTCCTAACTTGTAACCGTGGCGGATCGCGCGGCGCACGATGCGGCGCAACACGTAACCGCGGCCTTCATTGCCGGGGATCACGCCATCGACGATCAGGAACGCGCACGCGCGGATGTGATCGGCGATCACGTTCAATGAATTGTTGACCAAATCCCTGCATGCGGTTTCACGCGCCGCCGCCTTGATCAAATCCTGAAAGAGGTCGATCTCGTAGTTCGAATGCACGTCTTGCAGCACCGCCGCGATGCGCTCGAGTCCCATGCCGGTGTCGACCGACGGTTTGGGCAGCGGATTGAGCTTGCCCTGATCGTCGCGGTTGAACTGCATGAACACGAGGTTCCAGATTTCGATGTAGCGGTCGCCGTCGGCTTCCGGCGTGCCGGGCGGACCACCCGCGATGCCGGGCCCGTGATCGTAGAAAATCTCGCTGCACGGCCCGCACGGGCCGGTTTCGCCCATCTGCCAGAAATTGTCGGAGCCGCCGCCCGGCTTGTCGCCGATGCGCGTGATGCGTTCGCGCGGCACTCGTATGTCGTTCGCCCACAGGTTGTACGCTTCATCGTCCGTTTCGTAGACCGTGACCCACAATTTGTCCTTGGGTAATTGATAGACCGTGGTCAGCAATTCCCACGCGTAGTGAATCGCGTCGCGCTTGAAGTAATCGCCGAACGAAAAATTGCCGAGCATCTCGAAAAACGTGTGGTGGCGCGCGGTATAGCCCACGTTCTCCAGATCGTTGTGCTTGCCGCCGGCGCGCACGCAACGCTGCGAAGTGGTGGCGCGCTTGTATGGCCGCGCTTCCTGCCCGAGAAAAACGTCTTTGAACTGCACCATACCCGAATTGGTGAAGAGCAGAGTCGGATCATTGCCCGGCACGAGCGGGCTGGAGGCGACTATCGCGTGCCCCTTGCCTTTGAAATAGTCGAGAAACTGCTGGCGGATTTCGCTGGATTTCATGCTGACGATTCGATTCCGGGAGTCGCGCCGCGGCGCAAAGTTGTTGATTTTGTCCGGAATCGTGGCGGGATGCAACACATCGCGCGCATTGTGCGCAGTTGCTCGACGCGAGTATCATCGCGCCACGACATGCTGCTTAACCTGCTGAAAAACATTTTTCTGCGCCGGGATCCGCCGGCGCCGGCAGACCCGCTCTCCAACGCCGCGCAAATCGAACTGCGGCGCATACATCACCAGATGGCGCAACTGGCGCTACCCGGACCAATCTACATGGAGACGCTCGCCGCCATCCACTCCCTGCTGCGGCCGCGAACCTATCTCGAAATCGGCGTCGAGTCCGGCAGAACGCTCGCCATGGCGGCCCCCGCCACTCGCGCGATCGGCGTCGACCCCGCGCCTAGGATAAAGAAGCCGCTGGGATCCAACGCGCGAATATACGCGCTGACGAGCGACGATTTTTTCGCGCAAATTGACGTAGCGAAGGAATTTGGCGGATTGCCCGTCGATCTTGCGTTCATCGACGGCATGCACCACTTCGAATTCGCCTTGCGCGACTTTATCGCGATTGAGCGCCGGTGTTCACGCGCATCCACGGTGCTCGTGCACGACACCTATCCACTCGACCGCGTGACCGCCGAACGCGAGCGCACGACGTTATTCTGGAGCGGCGACGTTTGGCGGCTGGTCATGGCGCTCAAGAAATACCGGCCCGAGCTTGCGATTCATACGATTGCGGCGCAGCCGACCGGCCTCACGGTGATCCGCGGACTCGATCCCGGTTCGCGGATACTTCCCGAGCGGTTGGAGGCCATCGTCTCTGAATTCATGACGCTCGACTACACGGCTATCGAGGCGGATAAACCGGCCGCACTCAATCTGGTTCCGAACGAACTGAACCGCATCGAAATCCTGCTCGGATTAGCGTCCGGCGGCGGCGTCTAGTCATCGGCGTCGCGCAGCAAGCGGCGGATGGTATCGAGGCTAAAGCCGCGCCCTTGCAGAAATCGCATCTGACGCGCGCGCTCGCGCGCGTCGGCCGGCACGGCCTTGAACTTGCGCCGCCACACCGCGCGCGCGGCCTCGAGTTCACTTTCTTTTAGCAGCTCGCGCGCATTGCCTATGGCTGCCTCCGAAATACCCTTCTCGCGCAATTCATGCGTAATGCGCCGCGCGCCAAAACGCCGGCGTCGCGTGGCCAGAACCTGCTCGACCACGCGCTCTTCCGACAACCACCCGCGATGCTCGAAGTCATCGAGCAGCTCGGGTATTTCCGCGGGATTTTCGGCGAATGGTGCCAGCTTCGTCGCCAGCTCACGCCGCGAGTACTCGCGGCGCGCGAGCGCCGCGAGCGCCCGCGCGCGCAGGCTGCGCGCGGGTTTACTTTTCCGCGAGCGCGGGTTCGGCGAGCTTGGGTCCGCCACCGACGCCAATCGCGGCGCGGATCTTGGCTTCGATCTCCTGCGCCATGTCAGGATGTTCCTTGAGGTAATCGCGCGTATTGTCCTTGCCCTGGCCGATGCGCTCCTTGCCGTAGGTGTACCAAGCGCCCGATTTGTCGACGATTTTATGCAGCACGCCGAGTTCTATGATTTCGCCTTCGCGCGAAATGCCTTCGCCGTACAGGATGTCGAAGTCGGCGACGCGAAACGGCGGCGCAACCTTGTTCTTGACCACTTTCGCGCGCGTTTCCGAGCCGATGACTTCGTCGCCCTTCTTGATGGCGCCGGTGCGGCGGATGTCGATGCGCACCGATGCATAGAACTTCAGCGCATTGCCGCCGGTGGTCGTTTCCGGATTACCGAACATGACGCCGATCTTCATGCGGATCTGGTTGATGAATATCACCATCGTGTTCGAACGCTTGATGTTGCCCGTGAGCTTCCTCAACGCCTGCGACATCAGCCGCGCCTGCAGACCCATCTGCGGCTCGCCCATCTCGCCTTCGATCTCGGCCTTGGGGGTTAACGCCGCCACCGAGTCGACCACCACCACGTCGACGGAACCCGAACGCACCAGCATGTCGGCGATTTCGAGCGCCTGCTCGCCGTTGTCGGGCTGCGAAATCAGCAGCTCCTGCACGTTGACGCCGAGCTTTTGCGCATACTGCGGGTCGAGCGCGTGCTCGGCGTCGATGAACGCCGCGGTGCCGCCCACTTTCTGCATCTGCGCGATCACCGATAACGTCAGCGTGGTCTTGCCCGAGGATTCGGGCCCGTAGATTTCGATCACGCGGCCGCGCGGAAATCCGCCGATGCCCAAGCGCGATATCGAGCCCGAGCGAACCGGTTGAGACCGACTGAATGTCCTTGGCGACATCGGCTTCGCCCAACCGCATGATGGAGCCTTTGCCGAACTGCTTTTCGATTTGCGACAGCGCTGCCGCGAGTGCTTTTGACTTGTTTTCGTCCATGATTTGTCCCATTTGAGCCTCCTGAATTATCGCACACTCTGACGCCGGCTCTGCGCGGTTATGCGCGCCGGCGATAGCTTTCCTGATGTGAGCGCCGCGCCGGCAGATGCGTGCGCCGATCTAAGCGTCCCATGCGGCTGATAACGCCGGGCGCACACGCGGGATGACAACTATGACTTTAGGACTAGGTGCGGGTAACGGCGCGATTAAGTGATTGCGTAATCGAGTTTTCGCGTAACGCGCTGCCGCGCAAACGCCGGCGCGTCTTGATTTTTCCTGATCGCCCAATCACTTGATTAGTTCCAGCACGCCCGCGAGCGCGCGTTCTACCGACTGCCTGCGCACCGCGTCGCGGTCGCCGGCAAAATGCCGCGTCTCGGCGATGGGCTCGCCAGAGTCCAGCCCCCATGCAATACAGACCGTGCCGACCGGCTTGGCCGGCGTGCCGCCGGACGGGCCGGCAACGCCGCTCACGGCAATCGCAACCCGGGCGTGACTGTGGGCGAGGGCTCCCGCCACCATCGCCTTGACCGTTTCCTCGGACACCGCGCCGAATTTTTCCAAAGTGTCCGCGGCGACGCCGAGCATTTCGCGTTTGGCGACGTTGGTATACGTGATGAACCCGCGCTCATACCAGTCGGAACTGCCCGGTACATCGTTACCGCCTCGCCGATCCAGCCGCCGGTGCAGGATTCGGCGGTCGCGAGCGCAAGACCGCGCGCCTTCAACGCCGCCCCGACCTCGGCGGCCAGTTCATACAGTCGCTTATCCGCCATCGCTTATGCACCCAACAGCATTTTTGCCAGCGCCAGGACCAGCAAAGTGTAGCCTGCCGCCAGCAGATCGTCGAACATCACCCCGAAGCCGTTCTTGAGCCGGCGGTCGAAATAGCGGATCGGCGGCGGTTTCAGGATATCAAAAATTCGAAACAGCAGGAATGCGCCCACCTGCCACCGCCACAGCGTAGGCGTAAAGACGAGAACCAGCGCGAAGGCGACGATTTCGTCCCACACCATGGCGCCGTCGTCGGCAACACCCAGCGCGCGCCCCGTCGTCCCGCAGGCCCATACGCCGGCCACGAATCCAATTGCGATCAGCGCGAGCACGGTTGGCGCCGAAAACCACGCCGCGAGCGCCCAATAGAGGGGAAACGCAAGCAGCGTGCCGGCGGTTCCGGGCGCAACCGGCACCAGCCCCGCGCCCGCGCCCAACGCAATCACATGCGCCGGATGACGCAGCATGAAGCGCCAGCCGGGGCGTACTGCGCCGTCAGGCAAAGTGATCGTAACCTCCACGCACGACGCGCAGCGCCGCACCGTCGGGCGCGCGCACGATCAGCCGCGGCATTGCCGCGCTTGCGGCTGCGCACGCTGCCTATGCGTGTAACACGTACGCGCGCACGACGGCCGATGCGCGCAATACCCTCTCGCGCGCCGCGCGCGGCGCGGTAAAACACAGTTCGTAATCGTCGCCGCCCGCGAGCAGCGCGCTGCACGCGGCAACGCGATCGAGATACCGGCGCAGGATGGCGGACGCCGGCAATGCGGCGAGTTCGATTTCGGCCGCGACGTCCGAACGCTCCAGAATATGCCCGAGATCGGCGAGGAGGCCGTCCGAGATGTCGATCGCGCTGTGCGCGACCCCTCGCAACGCGAGCCCCAGTGCTATGCGCGGCTGTGGACGGTGCAGTCGCGCAGCACAATGCGCGAGTTCGGCGGGCTTAAGCCGGATCCTGCGCTTGAGCGCGGCGAGCGCCAGCGCCGCATCGCCCAGCGTGCCCGACACCCAGATGTCGTCGCCGCTGCGCGCGCCGTCACGCCGCAGCGCCTTGCCGTGCGGCGCTTCGCCCATGATCTGCACGCAGATGTTGAGCGGCCCGCGCGTGGTGTCGCCGCCGATGAGATCGACATCAAAGCGCCGCGCGAGCGCCATGAATCCGCGCGAAAACGCCCGCACCCAGCGCGCGTCCGCCGCCGGCAACGCCAGCGCCAGCGTCGCCCAGCGCGGGGTCGCGCCCATCGCCGCCATATCCGATAGATTGACGGCGAGCGCTTTGTGACCGAGTTGACGCGGATCGGCATCGCGAAAAAAATGCCGGCCGGCAACCAGCATATCGGCCGATACCACGAGATCGCAACCGCGGCGCACCGTCACGAGCGCGGCATCGTCGCCGACGCCGAGCACCGCGTGGCGCGCGCGGTGGGTGAAATAGCGCCGGATCAGCTCGAACTCGGACGTGGCCACGCGTTACGAACGCTCGGACCGGATCGCCGCCCTGCCGCTGCTTTGCCGGCATGGTCGGCGAGCCACTTGTTCTTCAGCGAATACGGCATATAAAAGTCGACCGCCGCGAACACGAAAAAAATGATCGCCAGCGTGCGCGCGGTGTCGGGCGGCAGGAACGACAGCCCTTCGATCAGCACATAGAGGCCCAGCAGCGCGTTGACGATGCCGCCCGCGTAAAACAGCATGATCTTGCGTTTCAGTTTTTCGTCCATCGCCGGCTCCGCTGAGGAAAACTACCTGCGTACGATCTCGTGCGGGCGCTTGTCCGCCGCCAGCTTGTCGAGCACGCCGTTCACGTACTTGAAGCCGTCGGTGCCGCCGTAACTCTTGGCGAGCTCGACCGCTTCGTTGATCACCACCCGGTACGGAATGTCCGGCTGGTTCTCCAGTTCATACGCCGCGATGAACAAAATCGCGCGCTCGACCGGACTTAACTCCGCGCATTTGCGGTCGAGATATGGCTGCAGCGATTCTTCGAGCCGCCCGGCTTCGCGGATCGCGCCGGCCAGCAGCGACGAAAAATAAGGCCGGTCCGTTTTGTCGAACCCCTTCGCCACCGCCATCTGGCTCTCGATGGTCGCCGCGTCGGTGCCGGCGAGCTGCCATTGGTACAGACCCTGCATCGCGAATTCGCGCGAGCGGCGGCGGCTCGTCTTGTGCACCGTGGGCGCCGGAATGCGCGTCATCGCGGCTCGAGTTCGCGCTTCAGGTTCGCCATTTCCACGGCGACCGCGGCGCAATCGGCGCCCTTTTGCGCCATGCGCGCCGTGGCCTGATCGTCGTTCTCGGTGGTGAGGATGCCGTTGGCGATCGGAATGCCGGTATCGAGCTGCTACCGACATGATGCCGCGCGCCGACTCGTTGGCGACGATTTCAAAATGATAGGTCTCGCCGCGGATCACGGCGCCCAGCGCGATCAGCGCGTCGAAATCATCCGTGCCCGCCATCAGCTGCAGCGCGAGCGGCGCCTCGAGCGCGCCGGGCACGGTCACGATCGTGACATCGTCGGCGCTCACGCCCAGCTTGACGAGCGCCGCGGTGCAGCTCGCGAGCAGCCCGTCGCCGATTTCGGCGTTAAAGCGCGCGACGACGATGCCGATGCGCAGGCCCGCGCCGTCGGTGCCCGCCTCTATTTCTTCCATTGCATCGTATTTCGCCATGCGCAGCGCTCTATTTAACTTCGTCTTCCGGCTGCAGATAGCCCGTCACCTGCAGATCGAATCCCGCCATGCTCGGCATTCTACGTTGCTTCGCCAGCAAACGCATTTTCGCGACCTTCAAATCGCGCAATATCTGCGCGCCTATGCCGTAGGTGCGCAGCGCGTTCTTCTGCGGCGCCGCGATCGCCCCCGGCTGCGCGCGCTCCACGAGGTCGGCCGCCGATTCGGGCCGGTGCAGGAGCACGATGACGCCGCATTCGGCGCGGCTCACCGCCGCCAGCGCCTGGTTGAAGTTCCACGAATGGCTCGCGCTTTTCACGTCCAGCAGATCGATCACCGACAGCGGCTCGTGCACGCGCACCAGCACTTCGGTGTCGGGCCTGATCGTGCCCTTCACCAGCGCGAGATGCGTCGCCTGCCCGATTTTGTCGCGGTAAACGACGAGCCGGAACTTGCCGTGCACCGTCTCGATATCGCGCTCGGACACGCGGCTCACCAGCGATTCGGTGCGGCTGCGATAGTGAATCAGGTCCGCGATGGTGCCGATTTTAAGATCGTGCTGGCGGCCGAACTCGATCAGATCCGGCAGCCGCGCCATCTCGCCGTTTTCCTTGAGTATCTCGCAGATCACCGCCGCGGGCGTCGCACCCGCCAGCTGCGCGAGATCGCAGCCCGCTTCGGTGTGCCCCGCGCGCACCAGCACGCCGCCGTTCTGCGCCATCAGCGGAAAAATATGTCCGGGCTGCACGATATCCGCGGGGCCGGCGTCGGCGCGCACCGCCGCCTGCACCGTGCGCGCGCGATCGGCGGCGGAGATGCCGGTCGTCACGCCTTCCGCGGCTTCGATCGACACGGTGAAATTGGTGCCCAGCGGCGAACTGTTGTTGATCACCATCGGCGGCAGATTGAGACTGCGGCACTTCTGCTCGGTCAGCGTGAGGCAGATCAGTCCGCGGCCGTAGCGCGCCATGAAATTGATCGGCCTCCGGCGTGACGAAATCCGCCGCCAGCACGAGATCGCCCTCGTTCTCGCGGTCTTCCTCGTCGACGAGGATCACCATTTTGCCGGCACGCGATGTCGGCGATGATTTCGGTGGTCGGGCTGACTGCCATGCTAGGGACTCTTATCCTTGAATTCGAACAACCGCTCGGCGTAACGCGCGAGCAAATCGACTTCGACGTTAACTTTCGTCGCAATCGTCAGTGCGCGCAGATTGGTCGCGGCCAGCGTGTGCGGGATCAGATTGATCTCGAACCGCGCGCCTTCCACTGCGTTGACCGTCAAGCTTACGCCATTCACGGCGATGGAGCCTTTGCGCGCGATGTATTTCGCGATTTCCCGCGGCGCATCCACCACCAGCCGGCGATTGTCGCCCACCGCATCGAACCTCACCACGCTGCCGATGCCGTCGACGTGCCCGCTCACCAGATGGCCGCCCAACCGGTCGGCGAGCCGCAGGGATTTTTCGAGGTTGACATGCGCGCCCTGCATGAAGCCCGCGGTGCACGCGAGCGTTTCGCGCGACACGTCGAATTCGAGCTGCTTGCCAGCGTGCGCCACCACGGTCAGGCACACGCCGTCGACCGCGATGCTGTCGCCGATCTTCACGTCGGCGAGATCGAGCGCGCCGGTATCGACGGCAATGCGCACGCCGCCCGCGGCAGGCTTGACCTCGCGCACGCGGCCGACCGCTTCAATGATTCCGGTAAACATTGCTAATGCGCCCCCAACGCGGCGAGGATGCGGATATCGCCGCCTACCATGCGCATACTCGTCGATCTTCAGGTTGCGCCGCGCGGCGAGGTCGGCGAGTTCCGGCAGGTCCACCATGCCGCGCGCGCGGTCGCCGATGAGGCACGGCGCGAGATAGAGCAGCAATTCGTCGACACAATCTTCATCGAGCAGCGAGCCGTTCAACTTGTGGCCGGCCTCGATGTGCAGTTCATTGATGCCGCGCCGGCCGAGTTCCTGCATCAGCGCGGGCAGATCGACTTTGCCCGTGGCATTGGGTATGACGACGATCTCGGCGCCCGCGTCCCGCAAGCGCGCGGCTTTCGCCTTGTCCGCAACCGCGCACGCGATCAGCACGCCGCCGCCTTCGAGTATGCGCGCGCCGGTCGGCATTTCCAGGCGGCTGTCGACCACCACGCGCAACGGCTGGCGCGGCGTCGCCACGGCGCGCACCGTCAATTGCGGATCATCGTCGCGCACGGTGCCGATGCCGGTCAATACCGCGCACGCGCGCGCGCGCCAGTGATGGCCGTCGTTGCGCGCCGCTTCGCCCGTAATCCATTGGCTCTTGCCGTTCATCAATGCCGTCCTGCCGTCCAGACTGGCGGCGATTTTCATGCGCGCCCACGGCCGCCCGCGCGTGACGCGCGAAATAAATCCGCGATTGACCGCGCGCGCTTCGTCTTCAAGCACGCCGGTTTCGACGCGTATGCCCGCAGCTTTCAAGCCGCGCCATGCCCTGCCCGGCGGTGCGCGGATCGGGATCCTGCATCGCCGCCACCACCCGCGCGACGCCGGCCGCGATCAACGCCTCATCGCACGGCGGCGTGCGGCCCTGATGGTGGCAGGGCTCGAGCGTCACGTAGGCGGTCGCGCCGCGCGCGCGCGCGCCCGCCGCCTGCAGCGCCACGACTTCGGCATGCGGACCGCCTGCGCGCTCGTGCCAGCCCTCGCCCACGACCACGCCGTCGCGCACGATCACGCAGCCGACGCGCGGATTGGGCGTCGTCGTGTACAGGCCGCGCTCCGCGAGCTGCAGCGCGCGCGTCATGAATTCGTGGTCAGCTGCGCCGACTCATCTTGAAATTTACTTGCTCTTACCCGCAGGCTTCTGCACTTCGTGGATCGCGTCCTGGAAATCGTCGACGTCCTGAAAGCTCCGGTATACCGACGCGAAGCGGATATACGCGACCTTGTCGAGCTTGTAGAGTTCCTTCATCACCATTTCGCCGATGCGGCGCGACTCGATTTCGCGCTCGCCCAGCGCCAGCACCTGCTGCGTGACCGTCGCCACCGCGTCGTCCACCAGCGGCGTGGGCACCGGACGCTTGTGCAATGCGCGCATGAACCCGGTGCGCAACTTGTCGAGATCGAATTCCGTGCGGCTGCCGTCCTGCTTCACGAGCTGCGGCATGCGCAGCTCGACCGTTTCGTAGGTCGTGAAGCGCTTGTTGCACGCGGCGCAGCGCCGCCGCCGGCGTATGCTGTCGCCGTCGTCGTTGACCCGCGAATCGATGACCTGCGTGTCGGCCGCTTTGCAGAATGGGCAATGCATGGCTAGCCGTGAGCGGTGAGCAGTGAGCGGTGAGGCGTGCGCGCCTGCGCGCCAGGTTTTATCCTCGCTCCTCACTCCTCCTCCTCACTTTCCATACACCGGAAATTTCGCGCACAGCGCTTTCGCCGCCGCCGCCACGCGCTCGATCACCCGGTCGTCGCGCGGCGCGTCGAGCACGTCGGCGATCAGGTTCGCGAGCTCTGCGGTTTCCGCGGCGCCGAAGCCGCGCGTCGTGATCGCCGGCGAACCCAGCCGGATGCCGCTGGTGACCGTCGGCTTTTGCACGTCGTTCGGGACGGAATTCTTGTTGACCGTGATGTGCGCGCGGCCCAGCGCGTCCTCGGCGTCCTTGCCGGTCACGCTGCTTGGCGGTGAGATCGACCAGGAACAGGTGGCAATCGGTGCGCCCGGACACGATGCGGCAGCCGCGCTGCTGCAACGTGCTCGCCATCGTCTGCGCATTGGCGATCACCTGCTGCTGATAGGCCTTGAATCCGGGGCTCAACGCTTCCTTGAACGCGACGGCCTTGGCGGCGATCACGTGCATCAGCGGGCCGCCCTGGCTGCCCGGAAATATCGACGAATTGAGCATCTTCTCGTGTTCCGCGCCGGCGAGTATCAGGCCGCCGCGCGGCCCGCGCAGCGTTTTGTGCGTGGTGCTGGTGACGAAGTCGGCGATGCCGACCGGACTCGGATAGACGCCGGCTGCGATCAAGCCGGCGTAATGCGCGACGTCGGCCATGAGCAGCGCGCCTACGCCGTCGGCGATTTCGCGAAAGCGCTGCCAATCGATGGCGAGCGAGTAGGCCGACGCGCCGGCGACGATCAGTTTCGGGCTGGTGCATGCGCGCGAGTTCCTCGACCTGATGCGTAATCGATGGCTTCGGTCGCCGGATCGAGGCCGTAGGTCAGCGCGTGGTAGAGCTTGCCGCTGATATTGACGGTGGCGCCGTGCGTGAGATGGCCGCCGTGCGCAAGCGACATGCCGAGTATGGTGTCGCCGGGATGCAGCACCGCCGAGTACACGGCAAAATTGGCCTGCGACCCCGAATGCGGCTGCACGTTCGCGTATTCGGCGTTGAACAATTCGCGCGCGCGGTCGATCGCGAGCTGCTCGACGACGTCGACGTACTCGCAGCCGCCGTAATAACGCTTGCCCGGATAGCCTTCGGCATACTTGTTGGTCAGCACCGAGCCTTGCGCCTCGAGCACGCGCGGACTCGCGTAATTCTCGGACGCGATCAGCTCGATGTGATCTTCCTGCCGCTGCGTTTCGCGCGCGAGCGCCCACGTCAATTCCGGATCGAAGTCCTGCGATCGTTTCCTGCGCTTGAGTACATGCCGTGGTTTCTATTCTAAATTGTTGATTTTACCACGGTTAATCGCCGATACTCGGCGTGCAGTCGCCGCGCCTTCCCGACGAGCTTGCAACACCGCGCGCAGTCGCCGAGTCCGCCTGCACCGTGCTTTTGCGCAGCGGCTGCAATGTTGAGTATGATTAGCGCCGGCATCGCAGTCACCTTGGGGGAGGAAATCACCGTGAATAGACTGCTGGCGGTCTCGCGCCTGATCGACGCGCTCAACGAGGGGGTCGGTCGCCTGACTTACTGGCTGGTGCTGGTCGCCGTGCTGGTCAGCGCCGGCAACGCGATCATCCGCTACACCTTCAACATGAGTTCCAACGCCTGGCTCGAAATCCAGTGGTATCTGTTTTCGGCCGTGTTCCTGTTCTGCGCGGGCTACGCGCTGCTGCACAACCAGCACGTGCGCATCGATGTCATCACCGGACGCCTGTCGAAGCGGGCGCAGGCCTGGATCGATATTTTCGGCACGCGTGTTCTTCCTGCTGCCGATGGCGCTCGACGATCCTGTGGCTGTCGTGGCCGGTGTTCGTCGACGCCTATAAACACAATGAGGTTTCGACCAATGCCGGCGGATTGATCATCTGGCCGGCGCGGCTGATGCTGCCGGTCGGCTTTCTGCTGCTGGTCCTGCAGGGGCTCTCGGAGCTGATCAAGCGCATCGCGTTCCTGCGCGGGCTGATCCCCGACCCCTCCGAAAAAGACGAGGGGCCGAGCGCCGAGGAACAACTGGCCGAGGAAATCCGCAAGCAGCGGGGAGCACCGGCATGATCGCGTTCCTGACCAGCAACATGGCGCCGCTGATGTTCGGCGCGCTGGTGGTCGTGCTGCTGCTCGGCTATCCGGTCGCCTTTTCGCTCGCCGCCATCGGCATTTTCTTCGGCCTGATCGGCATCGAGCTCGGGCTGCTCGATGCCTCGCTGTTCCAGGCCCTGCCGCAGCGCATCTGGGGCGTGATGTCCAACGACACGCTGCTGGCGGTGCCGTTCTTCACCTTCATGGGCCTGATTCTCGAGCGCAGCGGCATGGCGGAGGACCTGCTCGATACCATCGGCCAGTTGTTCGGGCCGCTGCGCGGCGGTCTCGCCTTTGCGGTCATCTTCGTCGGCGCGCTGCTCGCCGCGACCACCGGCGTGGTGGCGGCGTCGGTCATCTCGATGGGATTGATCTCGCTGCCGATCATGCTGCGCTACGGCTACGACCGGCGCTTCGCGTCCGGCGTGATCGCCGCCTCCGGCACGCTGGCGCAAATCATCCCGCCGTCGCTGGTGCTGATCATCATGGCCGACCAGCTCGGCCGATCGGTCGGCGACATGTATGCCGGCGCATTCATTCCCGGCCTGACGCTGGCCGGTCTGTATGCGCTGTACGCGGCAGGCATCGCCATGTTCAGGCCGGCGTGGGCGCCGGCGCTGCCGCTCGAAGCGCGCACCTTCCGCGAACCCAACGGCAGCAGCGGCACGCCGTCACTGTTCGTGCTGGTGATCGTTGCGACGGCGGCGTCGGTGCATTCGCCAAGCTCTACTACGCGCCAGACGCCCCGACCGACGAACTGCTCGTCGTGTCCACCTCGGTCGGCGTCGGCGTGGCTTTCGCGGCTGCGGTGATCAACCACGTGCTCAAGCTCGGCCTGCTCTCGCGCATCGCGGAACGCGTGACGTTCGTGCTGATCCCGCCGCTCGCGCTGATCTTCCTCGTGCTCGGCACGATTTTCCTCGGCGTGGCCACGCCCACCGAAGGCGGCGCGATGGGTGCGACCGGCGCGCTCGTCATGGCGATCGCGCGCCGCCGGCTTTCGGTCAAGCTGCTGCGGCAGGCGATGGATGCGACCGCGAAGCTGACCGCCTTCGTCGTGTTCATCCTGGTCGGCGCACGCGTGTTCAGCCTGACGTTCTACGGCGTGGACGGCCACCTGTGGGTCGAACACCTGCTGACCAATCTGCCCGGCGGCCAATTCGGCTTCCTGATCGTCGTCAACATCCTGGTATTCGTTCTCGCATTCTTCCTCGACTTCTTCGAGCTGTCGTTCATCATCGTGCCGCTGCTCGGCCCGGTCGCGGACAAACTCGGCATCGACCTCATCTGGTTCGGCGTGCTGCTCGCGCGTCAACATGCAGACCTCGTTCATGCACCCGCCGTTCGGCTTCGCTTTGTTCTATCTGCGCAGCGTCGCGCCGGCCAAGGATTATCGTCGACAAGCTTTCCGGCAAGCTCACGCCCAAGGTCACCACCGGACAGATTTACTGGGGCGCGGTGCCTTTCGTGCTGATCCAGATCATCATGGTCGGCGCTGGTCATCGCGTTCCCCGGTCTCGTGACCAGCGGCCTCGACAAGAAAAAGGTATTCGACACCAACACGATGCGCATCGAGGTTCCCGCCGAGGTGCCGGAGTTGCAGGGCGCGCCCGGCAAGGACGGCGGAACTGCCGACCAGCCTGGCGCGGACGGGCAAAAGCCGCGAGGACGACGATCCGGCGAAAGCGATCGAACGCGCGATGCGCGGCGAGGCCGCGAAGACCGCCGGCCACCGAAGACGCCACCAAGCCGCCAAGCGCAAGAGATAGCGTGTCGCAATTCACGCCGCAGCAAGAAAACGAAACACCCCGCTGCGAAGCGGGGTCATTGTTCTTCTATGGCGTAGGTCGGGGGCAGGACGCGGACTATTGTCGCGCGCCGGCTGCATGCCGAACCGATTACTTCTTCGCCGGCGCCTGCTGCGACAGCCGCTGTGCCGCGATCATGAAGTTGTCGAAGCGGTTTTCCGCAATCGAGAACCATTGCACCTGATCGTCGCGGAATTTCTTCCAGGCTCGTAGACCTTCTTGAACTTCGGATTCTTGGCTGGCGATTTCGTCGTACACTTCCTCGGCGGCCTTGTAGCACGCGGCCATGATGTCGTTGGAAAACGGCTGCAGCTTGACGCCATTGCCGATCAGCCGCTTCAGCGCGGCCGGATTGAGCGCGTCGTATTTCGCGACCATGTCGACATTGGCCTCGGCGCAGGCCGACTTCGAGGATCGCCTTGTAGTCCGCCGGCAACGCTTCCCACGCCTTGATGTTCACCAGCAGGTCGAGTTCGGGACCGCCTTCCCACCAACCCGGGATAGTAGTAGTACTTGGCGACCTTGTAGAAGCCGAGCTTCTCGTCGTCGTAGGGACCGACCCACTCGGCGGCGTCGATCGTGCCCTTTTCGAGCGCCGGATAAATGTCGCCGCCGGCAATCTGCTGCGGCACCACGCCGAGCTTGGTCAACACCAGGCCGGCAGTGCCGCCGATGCGCATCTTGAGCCCCTTGAGATCGGCGACGGTCTTGATCTCCTTGCGGAACCAGCCGCCCATCTGCGCGCCGGTGTTGCCGGCGGGAAACTTGATGACGTTGTAGTCCTTGAAGAACTCGCGCATCAGTTCCAGGCCGCCGCCGTGGTACATCCAGGCGTTCTGCTGGCGCGCGTTCATGCCGAACGGAATGGCGCAGGCGAATGCAAACGTCGGGTCCTTGCCGAAGTAGTAATACGGTCGCGGTGTGGCCGCATTCCACCGTGCCGTTCTGCACGGCATCGAGGACCTGCAAGCGCCGGGACGATTTCGCCGGCCGGCGAAAACCTTGATGTTGAACTTGCCGCCGGTCGCCGCGGCCACCCGCTTGGAAATCACTTCGCGCCGCGCCGTAAATCGTGTCCAGGCTCTTCGGAAAGCTCGAGGCCAGCCGCCAGTTGACGGTCGGTTGCGCCGGCGGTGCCTGCGCAATCGCCGGCGCCGCAACGGTGCCCGCGGCGAGACCCGCCGCCGCTTTTTTCAGGAATGCACGTCGTTTCATTTTCTTCTCCTCCAGTTGTGGATCGAACCGCTACAGTCTATAGCACTAGCCAGCAGGATTGAACCGTAAGCGCCGCGCGGCGTCAATCCCCGGCGACCGTCATGCGCTCGATCAGCACCGAGCCGCATTGCTTGGAACCGCGCTTGACGACGTCGTTGCCCGCCGCCAGCGATGCCGAGAAACATGTCCTTCAGGTTGCCGGCGACGGTGATTTCCTGCACCGGATACGCGATTTCGCCGTTTTCGACCCAGAAACCGGCCGCGCCGCGCGAATAGTCGCCGGTCACCATGTTGATGCCGGAACCCAGCATCTCGGTCACCAGCAGCCCGCGCCCCATCATTTTCATGAGTTGCGGCAGGTCCTGGCCGGTGTCCTTCAGCAGCAGGTTGTGGGTGCCGCCGGCATTGCCGGTGGTCTGCATGCCGAGCTTGCGCGCGGAATAGCTGCCGAGAAAATAGCCCTGCACCACGCCCTGCGCAACCACCTCGCGGCGGTGCGTCGCCACGCCTTCCTCGTCGAACGGGCTGCTCGCCTCGCCTTTGGCGATCAGCGGGTCTTCGGTGATGTCAACGAGCGGAGAAAATATTTTCTTACCGAGGCTGTCGACCAGAAACGACGATTTGCGGTAAAGACTGCCGCCGCTCACCGCCGACACGAAATGACCCAGCAACGAGGCGGCGACCGGCGCCTCGAACAGCACCGGCACCTGCGCGGTCGCGATTTTCTTTGCGCCCACGCGGGCGAGCGCGCGCGCGCCGGCGGTTCTGCCGACCGTTTCCGGCGCATCGAGCGCCGCCGGGTCGCGCGCCGACGTATACCAGTCGTCGCGCTGCATGGCGTCGCCCTTGCCGGCGATCACCGCGCAGCTCAGCCAGTGCCGCGAACTCGGGTAGCCGCCGAGAAAACCCAGCGAATTGCCGTACGCAAATTGCGATTGCTGCAGCGACACCGTCGCGCCTTCGGAATTCGTGATGCGCTTGTCGACCGCAAAGGCGGCGCTCTCGCACGCCTGCGCGACCTCGATCGCGCGCTCGACCGGCAAATCCCACGGGTGGAACAAATCGAGATCCGGAAACTCGCGCGCGAGCAGCTTCTCGTCGGCGAGTCCGGCGTATTCGTCGCTGGCGGTGAACTTCGCGATCGACAGCGCGGCATCGGCGGTCGCGCGCAGCGGCCTGCGACGGAGAAATCCGACGTGCTGGCGTGGCCGCGCCGCTGGCCGATATAGACCGAAATGCCCATGCTCTTGTCGCGGTTGTATTCGATCGTTTCGACCTCGCCCTGCCGCACCGTGACCGTCTGGCCCGAAGCCTTCGGACACCTCGGCCTCGCACGCGGTGGCGCCGCGCTCGCGCGCGTATTTGAGCACGTCGGCAACGATCTGCCTCAGAGCTCGCCGGATCGTTGGCAAACTCGTTGCGCGAAATCGGGCGGGTCTTGACTGCGGTGGACATCAGCGAGGCTTTCGCAAAAGCCGTTATCATACCAGCATGGCTATCGTCACCGACCCCATGGAAGAACCGGAACGCCCGAGCAAATCGCAGCGCAAACGCGACATGGCGGCGCTGCAGGACATCGGCACCGAACTCGTGATGCTGAACGCCGATCAACTCGCGCAGATCGAGCTGCCGGAACGCCTGTTCGAGGCCATCGTCGATGCCCAGCGCATCCGCGACTTCGAGGGCCGCCGCCGCCAGATGCAGTTTATCGGCAAGCTCATGCGCGAAATCGACGCGGCGCCGATCCGGGCCAGGCTCGACTTATGGAGCGGCGTCGCGCGCGCGAGCACCGCGCAGCAGCGGTTGATCGAGCGCTGGCGCGAACGCCTGCTCGCCGACGACGCGGCGCTCACGTCGTTCGCCGCCGATTACGCCGGCTGCGATTTGCAGCATCTGCGTTCGTTGATTGCAAGCGTCAAGCGCGACCGCACGCTCAACCGCGCGCCGAAGAATTATCGCGAGCTGTTTCGCGCGATTCGCGACATCGTCGCGGCAGAGCAGAGACAGTGAATGGGTGATGAGCGATGAGTCGTAATCGTGAGGAAAACGTGCAGGTACTGCAGTCCCGTTACTCACTACCGCTCACTGCTTACTCATTCCCGCTACCGCTTACGCTCATCACTCACGATTCACCATTCACGCCTCACCCATCACGATATAATCGCATCATGACCGCATGAACAACGAACTTCTGATCGGCCTCGTTTCGATCAGCGACCGCGCATCCAGCGGGGTTTACGAAGACAAAGGCCTGCCCGCGCTGCAGGAATGGTTTGGCGCGGCGCTTTCGACGCCGTGGAAAATGGTGACCCGCCTGATACCCGACGAGCAGCCGGTGATCGAGCGGACGCTGCGCGAACTCGTCGATGACGCGCGCTGCCATCTCGTGCTCACGACCGGCGGCACCGGCCCCGCGCCGCGCGACGTGACGCCGGAGGCCACCCTCGCGGTCGCCGACAAGGTCATGCCCGGCTTCGGCGAGCAGATGCGGCAGGTGAGCCTCAAATACGTGCCGACGGCGATCCTGTCGCGCCAGGTCGGCGTCATCCGCAAGCAGGCGCTGATCCTGAATCTGCCCGGGCAACCGAAGGCGATCAAGGAAACCCTCGACGGCGTGTTCGCCGCGGTGCCCTACTGCATCGACCTGATCGGCGGGCCGTACATCGAAACGCACGAAAATGTCATCAAAGTGTTTCGTCCCAAATCCGCAATCCGTCCAAAAACCTGAATCGCCAAGACGCCAAGGCCGCCAAGAAAATCAGCAAAATAATTGCACAGAGAAGTATCTAGAATGCGAATGCCTTAGAGACACTGTTCTTGCACTTATTTTTCGATATTGATTTTCTCTGTGGCGCTCTTGGCGTCTGTGGCGAATGTTGAATTCACTTATGAATGAACTTCTCGAAACGATAGAAATCGAAACCGCGCCGAACCCGGCGGCCGCCGTCATCTGGCTGCACGGCCTGGGTGCCGACGGCAACGACTTCGCGCCCATCGTGCCGGAACTGAAGCTCGGCGGCGCGCCGGCGATACGTTTCGTTTTTCCGCACGCGCCCATGATGCCGGTGACGATCAACAACGGCCACGTGATGCGGGCGTGGTACGACGTGAGCTTCGGCGACCTCGAAGGCAAAACGCGCCAGGCGGACGAGCGGGGCGTGCGCGCGTCGCAGGCCGCGGTCGAGCGGCTGATCGCGCGTGAAAATGCGCGCGGCGTGTCTTCGCGCAACATCGTCGTCGCGGGATTTTCGCAGGGCGGCGCGATCGCGCTGCAAACCGGCCTGCGCCACCCGGCGCGGCTCGCCGGCATCATGGCGCTTTCCACGTATCTGCCGCTGGCGGAAAAACTGCCCGCGGAAGCGTCGGCCGCGAACCGCGATGTCCCGATCTTCTACGCGCACGGCACCCACGATCCGGTGATTCCGCTGGCGATGGCCGTCGCGTCGCGCGAGCGGCTCGCCGCTGTCTGGTTACGCCGTGCAGTGGCACGAGTATCCGATGCAGCATTCGGTGTGCCTGGAGGAAATTGCCGCCATCAGCGCGTGGCTGCAGACAGGTACTGGGCGCGTAGACCTCGCGCCTGGCTGCGGTTTTGGGCGCGTGAGACCTGCGCGTCCGCGCGCCTGCGCGCCCGACCCTGCGCCTGCCGCCTAGGTACTCTTCATGATCTTGAATTTCGCCCAGTCGAAATCGTCGCCGCCTTCGACGAGTTTTCGCGGCAACAGATAATAGATCTTGCCGCGCACGTTCATCTCCAGCGGCTTGGCTGGCGTGTAACTGCCGATTTTCATCAGCAGCGAAACGTCGCCGTCCTTGTCGGGCGTCGTCGACAACAGCACCGCCGGCTCGCCTGTCCCGCATCGCGTCGAACGACGACGCATGGCGGGCGGGCGCCAGCGTGACGGGGATGATCGCCTTGGAAATCAGCTGAATGCCGACGCGGCGCTGCTGAAACTCGTCGCGCGTGAGTCGGCGCAGCACGCCCGCACCCCAGAACTTCGCGGTTTCGCTGCGCACGCCGAGCAGGCTGCCGATCTTGATCCAGTCGCCTTTCACCTGCGGGACGATCGCGCCGAAACCGCCTTCGCTCACGTTTTCGACGATCCAGCTTTCGCCGCCGTAGCGTGGCCTGGAAATCGAGGGAAGCATCGTCTTCCGGCGGCTTGATGCAACGCAATATCTGCTCCAGTCCGTGCACCACCGTGAGACGCGTCGCAATCTTGCGCCGCTCCGAGCTGCGCGCCGGCGGCTTGTCCGACCAATACGTTGCGAGGTGCCCCATCACGGACAACACGAGACCGATATCGTAAGCGCCGCCGAGGTTGACTTCCGAGCGGCACGCCATCCTTGGTCTTGATGTCCACCATCAATTGCTGCAGCGCCGGCAGCGCCTTGCCGGCGCCGAAATAGCGGATCGTCGGACTGGACTTGACGCCTTTCATCACGCGCGCCGGGGCCTTGCGCATCGACAAGGTCGAAGTAAAAATTGCACTCCGGTCCGGGCGCAGTCTGTAGCGTATACAGTGTTCCGAAATGCGCGACGATGCGCTCGGCGATCTCCTGCTTGATCGGCGTCAGCGCGTCGGTCGACGATACGCCCAGCATCAGCGCCTTGACGAATTCCTGTTCCACCGTGCCCTGACCGTGCGCGCCCGGATAAATCTCGAGCGACGTCGTGGCCATGCTACGTTGGACTCGGCAAACCGATACAGCCGCCCGAGCTCCTCCCACACCCGGTCATCTACCGGCCCGTAACGCAGCGCGCTCCATTTGAGCTGCAGCGTCAACGCGCGCAACACGCGGGCAACGATCACCGGCAAGTCTTTTTTTATCCCGCCCGCGCCGTCGGCGCCGGCCTGCAAACTGCTCGATGCACTGGTTGTAGCGATTCGCCGAGCGTCTTGCAGAATTCGAATATCGTGTTCCACAATTTGTTCTCGCGGAATTTTTCCTGGCGATCCGAGTGCGAGGTAGTCCTGCGTAAGCTTGCGCAGATGGATTTTCGCCGCCTGGTCGAGCGCGTCGTACAGCTCGTAACGATAGTCGAGCCTTGAAGCCCTCGGTGCGGCTCACCGAGTCCAGCCAGAAAGTGACCTCCTCGAGGGCTGGCGGCGTCTTGCGCGTGGAAATCCGCGATCAGCACGCGCGCCTGCTTGGGATCCGCCATCGGATGATCAGGCTTGTCGCCCCCGAATATTGCCATGCCACCGCCCCTTGTTTATTGCGCGATTGCTCATTATCGAAACATTCTGCGCAGCGCCGTCAAATATCAACGCGGCGTTCGACGTCGTTGCAGGCATTACTGCACATTTCCGCAGTCCGCTCCGGTCCGGGTCGGATCTCCGCACCGGCTATTTCGGCGCGTCGTCGGCTTCCGGCCAGTTCTTGATGTAGCGCTTGAGCAGCCGGTTTTCGAAACTCGTTTCCTTGATGACGGTTTTGGCGACATCGTGAAACGAAATGACGCCCAGCAACTTGTCGCCGTCCTGCACCGGCAGATAGCGGATATGGTTTTTCGTCATGACGTCACGCAGATGGTCGAGCGTGTCGTCGGGATTGCCGCTGATCGGATCGGTGACCATGACGTCCCGCGAGCCGCAGGTCGGCGAGATTGCCGCCGTGCGCATCGAGCGCCTTCAACACCTCGCGAAACGTCACCATGCCCGTCATGCGCCCGCCGTCGATCACCACCAGCGAGCCGATATCGTTTTTCACCATCATGCCGACCGCGGCGGACACCTTGCCGTCGGGCGCCATGCTGAATATGGCGCCGCCTTTCATGCTCAGAATGTCGCGTATGATCATGGCGGGCTCCTCGCGCGAACGCAATGCCGGTCATCATAGTCGCCTCTGGAAAAAGGTGAAAGCGCCGAACGTTTACGTGAGTCGTGAGTGGTGATTCGAAAACTCAAGCGCCAATTTCGGCTCCACGTGGTACGAACTAAACCGGGTAACTGCTCACCAGCACCCCGCTCACGATTCACGATGCACGGCTTACGACTCACGCTTCCCTCTCCCTCTACAATCGCTCCGTCTCCCCCTGCGCCGGCCGCCATACCAGCAGGCGCCTTTCCGCGACCGACACCACCGCGTCGAGCGCCAGCGCGAACGCGGTCAGCACCAGGATGCCGGCGAATACCGTATTGATGTCGAACGCGCCTTCGGCCTGCAGGATCAGATAGCCCACGCCGCGCGCGGAGCCGAGGTATTCGCCGACGACCGCGCCGACGAACGCCATGCCCACCGACGTATGCAGGCTCGAAAACACCCACGACATGGCGGACGGCACGTAGACGGTGCGCAGCAACTGGCGCGCGTTCGCGCCGAGCATGCGCGCATTGTTGAGCACCACCGGGCTCACTTCCTTCACGCCCTGGTAGACATTGAAGAACACGATGAAAAACACCAGCGTGATGCCGAGCGCCACTTTGGACAGGATGCCGAGCCCGAACCACACGGCGAATATCGGCGCGAGTATCACGCGCGGCATCGCGTTCATGGCCTTGATGTAGGGATCGGCCAGCGCGGATGCCGTCGGCGACAGCGCGAGCCACAAGCCGACGCCGAGCCCGCACGCGGTGCCGATCGCGAACGCGAGCAGCGTTTCAACCAGCGTGACCAGCAGGTGCTCGTAAATCTTGCCGCTCGCGAACCAGTCCCACGCCTTCTCCAGGACGATCAGCGGTTTGCCGAAAAAAAACGCGGTATTGCGCGCGGCCTCCTCCGACCACAACAGCGGCTCGGTCATCAAATACCAGAACGCGAACACGCCGCCCAGCAGGAGCGCGTGATAGAGCGCGAGCCGGCTACTGGATGCGGGTTTGCGCATAGCCTGCTTCACGTGCGCTGAGTCTGCGCATAACCTTTAAGCACTTCGTCTTTCATGGCGTGCCAGATTTCGGTGTGGAGTCTCGACGAAGCGCGGCGTCATGCGGATTTCCGCCACGTCGCGCGGCCGCGGCAGGTCGATCGCGAATTCGCCGATCGGGCGCGTCGCCGGGCCCGCCGACAGCACGACAACGCGGTCCGAGAGCGCGATCGCCTCTTCCAGATCGTGCGTAATGAACACCACCGACTTGCGGTCGGCCGACCACAGTTCGAGCAATTCGTTTTCCATCAGCTGGCGCGTCTGGATGTCGAGCGCCGAAAACGGCTCGTCCATCAGCAGGATCTTCGGATCGAGGATCAGCATCTGCGCGAGCGCCACGCGCTTTTTCATGCCGCCCGACAACTGGTGCGGATAGCGGCCGCCGTGCGCGCTCAAGCCTACGCGCGCAAGCCACGCGATCACGCGCTCGCGCACGAGTTCTTCCGCGACGCCGCGGTAGCGCAGGCCAAGCGCGACGTTGTCGAACGCGGTCAGCCACGGCAGCAACGCGTCCGACTGGAACATGTAGCCGGCGTGGCCGGTTGATGCCCGCCAGCGGTTGACCCAGCACGCGCACGCTCGCCCGCGGACGACGCGAGCAGTCCGGCGGCGATGTTGAGCAAAGTCGATTTGCCGCATCCGGTGGGACCGACCACGGACACGAATTCACCGGCGCCGACCGTCAGCGTCGTGTCGCGCACCGCCGTGTAGGACTTGCCGCCCGCGTCGCCGGCGACGAAGGTGACTGAGATATTGGATAACGCGAGCGCGGGTGCAGAGGACATGAGACTGGGGATTATAGCGGCGCCGGAGTTCTGCTGCCCGTCATGCTCGACATCAGGCGTGGGTGCGCTTTGGCCCCTACATGAATAACGTTTTGCCACGGGCGAACGGCAGCTTAAGGCAAACGGCGTCATCCGGCACCGCCTTTCAATTTACGGTTGCCCGCCACGCTGCACCTGCTGCCGCCAAAAACTCAGCGGCCTCACGTCGGTTCCGCCATTCTTAACCGTGGCCTGACCACGATGACAATTTGACTCCGCCGCCGCGCGGGCGCAATCTGTCGTCCGCGCAGCACTCCGGCACTTCGAGCCGGACGTAGCGACGAGAAAATACGTTTATCAAGAGGGGAGCGAGCAATGGATTCGACCAGACGCACCATACTGGCAACGGGCGCCGCGGCGGCGGCGGTGGCCGCTGCGCCGCGCGCGTTCGCGCAACAAAAAACCGGGCAAGGAGGAACTGCCATGCCGTTCTACGAAAAAGGCAACGTCCGCATTCACTACGAGGAGGCCGGCTCCGGCTTCCCGTTGTTAATCATCCCCGGCGGGGGATTGAACTCGACGATCTCCTACTTCACCGGCAGCGCGCCGTTCAATCCGATGGAGGAGTTCAAGCACGAGTACCGCTGCATCACGAGCGACCTGCGCAACGCCAACGGCGGCCAGTCCTCCGGCCCGCTCGAGATCGACCGGCCCTGGGACGCGTACTCCGATGACCAGCTCGGCCTGATGGATCATCTGGGCATCAAGGAGTTCATGGTGATGGGCTTCTGCGTGGGCGGCCCCATGATCTGGAACCTGTTGAAGCGCGCGCCCAAGCGCATCGTCGCTGCCGTGCTGGCGCAGCCCAGCGGGTCCCGTCCGGAGATGCGCGACCTTTTCTACGAAAACAACATGAAGGGCTGGGGCCCGCCGCTGTGCGCGCGCCGGCCCGACATCACGATGGCGATGGTCGACAAATTCCTGACCAAGATGTACCGCACCAACCCCGACTTCGTCTTCACCGTGACGCGCGATTTCGTGCGCGCCTGCCAAACGCCCATACTGGTCCTGCCGGACGACATCCCGGCGCACCCGTACGCCGTCGCCATGGAGTCCGCGCTGCTCGCGCCGAATGCCGAAGTGAGCTTCTTCCCCTGGAAGGAACCCAAGGAGCGGATTCCCCTGGCGGTGCGCCAGGTACGCTCTTTCCTGCGGGCGCATCGACCTGTATGACAGCTATCCGCTCCAATTCGCGAAGTCAAAGCGGCGGCCCCGTCCGCTACTTACGATATTTCTTCAGCGCTTTTTGCGCGAAACTGTTGTCGAACGTTTTCGCGAGATCGATTTTCGCCGCCTGCACCGTCGGCTCGAATGAATTCAGCACCTTGATAGACGTTCTTCGCGCCCTCCATCGAAAACAGGCCGTCGGGCGAATAGCCTTCCATGTTTTTGAGCAGCGCGACCTTGTACATGGTCGGATCGTCGCCGTAATACTCGGCCGGGCACCGTCGCCGACCACTTCCTCGGGACGCGCCTTTTGCAGCCACAGATCCGCGCGCACTATCGCGTTGACGACGGCCTGCGCGGTGTTCGGATATTTTTTCACCCAGTCCGCCGGCGCATAAATGCAGCCGGCGTGATACGCGCCGCCATAAACCTCTTTCATGCCCTTGGCGGTGCGCGTATCGACAACCGTGATCACGTCGCCCGCGGTCTCGAGCCGCGCGATCACCGGGTCGAGATTGGAGATCGCGTCGATCTCGCCCTTGCGCATCGCCGCCACCGCGCCCGCGGTGGCGCCGACGCCGATGATCGAAACCGCGTCGGGCTTGAGCCCTTCCTTCGCGAGCAGGCTGCTCACCATCATGTTCGTGCTCGAGCCCGGCGCCGTGACGCCGATCTTCCAGCCCTTCAGGTCCTTCGGCGATTTGTATTGCGCGATCTTGTTCTTGTGCACGCCGAGCACGATGGCCGAGTAGCGTCCCTCCGAGCGCGATGCCGACGATATTGATGCCCTTCGCCTGCATGTTGATGGTGTGCTCGTAGGCGCCGGACACGACATCGGCGCTGCCGCCGACCATCGCCTGCAGCGCCTTGGCGCCGCCCGGAAAATCGACGATCTCGACCGTCGAGCCCTTCGTCCTTGAAAAAACCGCGCCGCTCCGCGATCGTCAGCGGCAGGTAGTAGAAAAGATTCTTGCCGCCGACCGCGAGGGTGATTTTCGGTTTCTCGAGCGCCTGCGCCAGCGCGCCGCACGGCGCCAGCCCCAGCGCGACAAATGCCAGCCAAAATAAAATTCCGGGTGATACGCATGATCTTCTCCAGGCAGACGACGATGTGCGGACGATGCTCACATAGCGTCGTCAGAGTGTCAAGGCGGCCGCGATATGTGCGGCGCCGCCTACGTCCGTGGCGAATTCAAGCCGGTGCTCCGCACTCAAATTACGCCGCGCCGCTTGAGATCCAGCTGCTGCATCTCAGTGTAACCAAGCGCTCCCAGCACTTCTGCGTTGTGCTCACCCAGCTTGGGCCCGATCCACGCGGTCGCGCCCGGCGTCTCCGACAACTTCGGCACGATGCCCGGCAGCTTGACCGGCTTGCCGTCGGGAAGTTGATGCTGTTCGAGCATGCCGCGCGCCATGTAATGCGCGTCCTTCACGATGTCGGCGACGTCGAACACCTTGCCGGACGGCACCTGCGCTGTTTCGAGCGCCGCGAGCACGTGATCGAGATCGTGTTGCCGCGTCCAGTCGGCGATCGCGCCGTCGAGTTCCGCGGTGCGCGGCACGCGCCCCGCGTTGGTCGCGAGCGCGGGATCGTCGGCGAGATCGGCGCGCCCGATCGCCGTCATCATGCGCTTGAAGATCGCATCGTTGTTCGCGCCGACGATCACGAATTTGCCGTCGCGCGTCGGGTAGGTGTTCGACGGCACGATGCCGGGCAGCGCGTTGCCGGCGCGCTCGCGGATGAACCCCAGCACGTCGAATTCCGGCACCAGGCTTTCCATCATGCTGAACACGGCCTCGTAGAGCGCGACGTCGACCACCTGCCCGCGCCCGCCGTTCACGTTGCGGTGATGCAGCGCCATCATCGCGCCGATCACGCCGTAGAGCGCCGCGATCGAATCGCCGAGCGAAATGCCGAGCCGCACCGGCGGGCGGTCGGCATAGCCGGTCACGTAGCGCATGTCCGCCCATCGCTTCGCCGATCACGCCGAAACCCGGCCGGTCGCGATACGGCCCGGTCTGGCCGTAGCCCGACAGCCGCACCATGACGAGACGCGGATTGATTTTGGCGAGATCATCGAAACCGAGGTTCCATTTCTCGAGCGCGCCGGGACGGAAATTCTCGATGACGATGTCGGCGTCCGCGCAGAGCTTGCGCACGATCTCCTGCCCCTCCGGCACGCGCATGTTGACGGTCACCGACTTCTTGTTGCGCGCCTGCACGTACCACCACAGCGAGGTGCCCTCGTACATCTTGCGCCACTGGCGCAGCTGGTCGCCGCCGTCGGGCGACTCGATCTTGATCACCTCGGCGCCGAATTCGGCGAGGATGCGGCTGCAAAATGGCCCGGCGATCAGGGTGCCGAGTTCGACGACCTTGATACCTTTTAATGGCGGTGCGGCGGTGTCGCTCATATAATCCGGGATTCGTTTTCAGGTGCGTTGCACAAACCGCATTCTAATATGGCCAGGAAGGACACGCTGTTCGCCGTATTGTCGCGCCTGCCGTGGTGGATCAGCGTCGCCGTCGGCGCCGCGCTGTTTGCAATCACGCGCCTGTTTCTGCCCGATATCATCGCGGCGGCGACCGCGGCGCTGCCGTTTCTCGGCATCGCGTGCTACGCCGGCTGGCGCCAGATGCGCGCGCCGGGCGCCACCAACGTCACCGAAACGCTCGGCAAAATACGCGGCATGCCGTGGGAGAATTTTTCCGCCGTCATCAGCGAAGCGTTCCGGCGCGACGGCTATGCGGTGACCGAAGTTTTCAAAGGCGCGGTCGATCTCAAACTCGACAAGAGCGGCCGCATCACCGTGGTGAGCTGCAAGCGCTGGAAAGTCGCGCAGACCGGCATCGGCCCGCTGCGCGAACTGCCGGAAGCGAAAGAAGCGCACGACGCGGCATGATTGCATTTACGTTCCGCCGGCGACTTCACCGCCAATGCCCGCACGTTCGCCACCGAGAAATCGATACGGCTCCTGCACGACGCGCCGCTGGCCGAACTCGTCGCGCGCGTCGAGCGCGGCAAGCGCGGGTGGTTTCGCTGACGAGAAGCGATTTCATCAAGCGATGATTCTTTTCCATTACGCATAGCTCATTACCCATTCCTAATATCAAAGCAGGAGTTGCCCGGCGAACGCGCGAAAGTCCGCGATGTCTTCCAGATGCATGAGGCCGTCGTAAAGCTTTTGCGTTACGGACTTTCCCCACACCGGTTCGCCAAGCTCGAAAAACTTGCCCGTCAGTTCCGCCGGCGTGTGCGGGTTTGCCGGTTCGCCTTTGGTGACTATGCAGCGCCCCTCGTAAGCAACGCCGTCTTTCATCACGATACGCACGGTAACCGGCTGCTCGGCCGGAAAGCGCGCGGTAAACGACGGGTCTTCGCTGCAGATCGACCCGCTGCACGAGCGACTGCACGTGCGGGATTGGCGACCGCAGCTTCGTCGAAACTCTTCAGCCCCGAGCGGCCGTGATAGAGGATGCTCGCGAGCGCGAACGGCACGGAAAAACGCGCGCCGAAACTCGACACGATATTTTTGCCGGCGAGGCTCGCCGCCAGCATGTAGGCCCTGACCTCGATGCGTTCGATCTGCGCGATGTCCAGCCGGCCGCCCGCGACTTTTGCAAGCAGGTCTTCGAGCGCGTCGATCGCGGAGTGCGCATAGCGTCCGATCGGATGCAGCTTGAAATAGCTTTGCGCGATCAGCCACTCGGAGCCGAGCCCGGCGATCGCCTGCTGCCGGATCGAATTTCTCCGAGAGCACACCCTTGCCGTAGACGTTGCCCACGCTGTCGATTTCGCCGGTGAAGCCGCACTCGACCAGCCGCGCCGCCGTCAGGCCCATGTAGCCCGAATGCCCGGTAAAGATATTGCGCACCGTCGCGCCGTCGAGCAGCGTCTGGCGGCTGGTCGCCATGCCCATGGTCGCCGCGACATTGATGAGTTCGCAGCATCTGGCGCGGCGTCGAAGCGCTTCAGCACGCCCGCCGCCACCGCCGCGCCGATGACGCCGTAGGTGCCGTGCGGGTGAAAAGCGAGCCGTATCTGCGCCGCGCGGCTGATCCGCGCCGACACTTCGTAGCCGAGCGCGACCGCCCGCAGCAGATCGGCGCCGCTGTATCCGCATTCCTGCGCGAGCGCGACCGCCGCCGGCACCACCTGTATCCCCGGATGCCCTTTCGCGAACAGATTGCCCTCGTCGAGTTCGAGCCAGGTGCCGGCGGTGCCGTTCAGCAGCGCCGCATCGAGCGCGCCGGCGCGCTTGCCCGTGCCTATCACCCACGCGTTGCCCGGCGCAGCACCCGCCAGCTGGCGCGCGACGAATGCCTGCATTTCCGGTTGCTGCATGCCCGCCGCGATCACCGGGATCGAATCCGCGATCACCCAGCGTGCACGCGTGCGCGCCGCATCACTCAGGGTCGATAACGTGGCGTCGGCCGCGAACGCGGCAAGCGTGGTCAGATACTTCGGCGAAACGCGGTCGGACATGAAACGCTCCCGATCAGTCGACGCTCGCGCCCGAATCCTTGACGACTTTCGCCCATTTCTTGATTTCGCTGCGTATCAGCGCCGCAAACTGCTCGGGCGTGCCGCCGACGGGATCGGCGCCCTGGCTCGACAAGCGCTCGCGCACGTCGGGCAAACTCAGTATGCGCAGGATTTCCGCATTCAGCCGCGCGATGATGTCCTTCGGCGTGCCCGCCGGCGCCAGCACGCCGTTCCACGCCACCGAATCGAAACCCTTGAGACCCGATTCATCCAGCGTCGGCACGTCGCGCAGCACGCTGATGCGATTCAGGCTGGTCACCGCCAGCGGCCGCATCTTGCCCGCCTGCACGTGCGGCAGCAGCGGCGGCACGTTGTCGAACATGATGGTGATCTGGCCGCCCAGGAGATCGGCGATCGCCGGCGCGCCGCCCTTGTACGGCACGTGCTGCAGGTTGACCCCGGTATAAGTCTTGAAGAGTTCGCCGGTCATGTGCGGCGGCGTGCCGTTGCCCGCCGTGCCGTAATTCAACTGGCCCGGCTTCGCCTTCGCGAGCGCGATGAGTTCCTTCACCGATTTGACCGGCAACGACGGATGCACGACGAGCAGATTGGTGTAATTGACCGCCTGTATGACCGGCGCGAAATCCTTGACGAGATCGTAGTTGAGCTTTGCGTACAGGCTCGCGCTGATCGCCTGCGAAGTGGTGCTCATGAATATGGTGTAGCCATCGGGCGCTGATTTCGCCGCGGCTTCGGCGCCGATGTTGCCGCCCGCGCCGGGACGGTTCTCGATCACGACCTGCTGCCCGACCGCCTCGGCGAGCTTCTGGCCTATCGTGCGCGCGAGAATGTCCGAGGTTCCACCCGGCGGGAAGCCCACGAGAAACCGGATGGGCCGGTTCGGGTAATTTTGCGCGTCGCAGATGCCCGCGCCGGCCACCGTCGCCAGTATTGCCGCTGCCATCCGCCACATGAATAGAGCCCCGAGGGATTTTGCGCCATTCTACTACCGTACCCTCTGCGCTATTGCGCTGCCGCCGGGACGCGGTCTCCGCAGCGCTTGATATGGATCAATCCGTACCGCGACGGTATGTTGGCATGCTTGCAACAACCGATCTGCGGAGCACACCATGACGAATACGCCTCTGCCGCCGCCCGCCGCCGCGCGCGCCATCGAGCTCATCAAGAACGAGCACCGCGCGCTCGCGCGCATTCTCGGCGCGATGCAGGCGCTCGTCGCCCGCTACCGGGACGCGGATGTCGAGCGCAATTTCAAGTTGTTCGACGCGATGCTGCACTACATCGAAAACGTGCCGGACCGCCTGCATCACCCGAAAGAGGACCACGTGCTGTTTCCCGCACTGGTGCGCCGCACAGCCGACGGGAAGAAACTGGTCGGCGAACTCGAGCGCGATCACGCGCGCGGCGAGCCGATGATCACCGCCCTGCGCGGCGCGTTTCACGCGTTCAGCTACGGCACGGTCAACGGCTTGAACCGGCTCGCCACGGCGGTCGACGAGTTCGCGGAATTTTACTGGGATCACATGCGCAGGGAAGAGCAGCAATTGCTGCCGCTGGCCGCCGCTCACCTCACGCCCGAAGACTGGCAGCGCGTCGAGAGCGCATTCGGCGACAATACGCGACCCGCTGTTCGGCGCGGAACTCGCCGAAGAGTACCGCCAGCTCTACCAGTGCATCACCGAACTGGCGCCCCCCCCGCTCAAGTCCTACCTGGAGGATGCGGCGCCGGGCGCGGGCAGTGTGATACCGGTCGGCGGTAACTACCCGACACCTGCCCGGTTTCGCAACGCTCACTGTTTGCAGCATGCCGGCGGCCTTGGCCAAGTGGGTCGCGACGAAATCCATCAACGGCGGTGACAGGCAATCATACGGCTCCAGCCCGAGTTCTTTCAACCGGCCCTGACGGCACCCATGTTTTCGGGGTTGGCGCCCGATTCGATGATCGACGATACAAACGCCGCGAATTCCGGCGGCGCCCAGCCGTCATCTTTCGACCGCTCGGTGTGAATAAAATCGAATCCGTATAGCGGATGACTCTTGTTCTCGATGCGGCCATACATGTGGACGTCGCACTCCTTGCAGGCATGCCGCTGAATGCTCGCCTTGGGATCCACCACCGCAAGCTTGTCGCCGTTCGCCTTGACGCTGAGGTTTTCACGCGGGACGACGGCCACCTGCGAGAACAGCGCCCCTTCCGGTTTCCAGCACTTCGTGCAGCCGCACACATGATTGTGCGCGCACTGCCCCTTGATCGATATCTCGACCTTGTTCTGTCGCGCAATCGCACACCAGCGTTCCGCCCGCGAAGTCCTTGGACGCGGGTTTTAATCCACCGTCAACCGCTGGATGTATCTTGACGCTGCTCATGATGATTTCTCCTCTGGAAATGCGGCGGCGGTTGGGCGCGCCGCGGGTTGATCCGCTTACACTTACGGTTTCGCGTATTCGACGAACACGCTCTTGCCGCCCTTGATGATCCACTGGCCCATGCCGCGCCCGAGCTGGTCGCCGTTGGGCGTGAAGTCGCAGGTCGAGCCCGCGCCCGAGAAATTGATCGCCTTGCCGGCGCGGATCAGCTTCAACGCATCGACCACGTCGTCGACGTTCTCGCCGGGACCGTTGCACACCGGTATGATCTGCTTCGACCAGTCCGCGGCGATCGGGACTCTTGGCTTTTTCCATCGCCATCGCGGTGACCGCGATCTGATCGTGCGTGTTGGGCGGAAACAGGTACAACTTGTCGGCGGGCGCGCCCATCAAGCCGAGGAATTTCTTGTAGCCCGCGGCACTCGTGTCCGGCATCGGCTGAAAGTGCCGGATGCCTTCGGCCACCTGCGCGCCGACCGCTTCGACGAATTTGCCTTCCGCATCCGCCATGATCGACAGCGCCACCACCTTGCTGTCGAAGCCGCCGCGATACACTTCCTTCATGATCGACACGAAATCCGGCAGGAGCCCGAAGCAGCACACGGCTTCCGGCTTCTTGCCGAAAATGCGCTCGACCTCGGCGCGATACGACGGCTGCTCGGGGTTGTAGATCAGCGAGTCGGTCACCGTGCGGCCCGCGGTCTTCACCTGCTCTTCAACACCTTTCATGATCGGCAGCACGAACGCGTTCTGCAGCCCCATGATGCCGATGCTCTTGTAGCCCAGGCGCTGCACCGCGCGGCCGATCACGATGCCCCAGTCGGTCGCCTTCATCTGGAAGCGCCACACGTAGCCCTGGGTGTCGCCCTCGGTGATCGCGTTGGCGGCGCTCGAAACCATCAGCACCGCCTTGTTCTGGATCGCGATCGGCCGCGACGACATGCCTTCCGGCGTGCCCCAGTAGCCGACCAGCGACTGGCATTTGTGCACGTTGATGAATTTCTGCGACAGGTTCGCGGCGACCGACGCGCTCGACTCCGAATCCTCGATGAAGAGTTCGAGCTTGCGCCCGCCGAGGATGCCGCCGGCGTTGTTGATTTTCGCCACCGTGCGCTTGGCGGCTTCCGCCATGTCGGGCCCGTACGCGCCGGCGTTGCCGGTCATCGGCAGCGCGACGCCGATCGGGATCGTCGCGCCCTGCGCGTGCGCGAGGTTGAGAAACGGCGCGCCAAGCGGCGCGATCGCCGCGGCGCCCAGCGTTTTGAGAACCTTGCGACGGGTAATTTTTTTCATCTGACTCCTCCTTGGTGACGAATCCCGACCGCGAAAACCGGGTGTGCCTTATTTCAAACGACTATGACTTACTTCAAATCCACTTGCAACCGGTACTCGCGCAGGAACCCCTGCGGCCGGTAGATCAGGAGCGCGATCAGGCCGACGCCGATGATGATGATGCGGATGGCGGCCAGTTGATCGGAATCGATGCCCGGAATCAGGTCTTTCACGAAACGCGACCCCTCCAGGAGCAGCATGACGACTGCCGCGCCCCAGACCGTGCCGCGATGCGCGCCGCGCCCGCCGGCGATCACCGCCATGAACGCATAGGCGATCACGATCGTCGAAAACTGCGTCGGGTCGATGTACTGGTAGTAAAACGCGTGCAGCGAGCCGGCGAGCCCGATGAATGCGCCGCCGATGGCGAAGATGCGCACGCGCGCCCACAGCACGTGCTTGCCGAGCGTTGCGGCGACCACGTCGTCCTCGCGCACCGCGCGCATGATGCGCCCGAACGGCGAGCGCGCGATCGCATTCAGAAACCACAGCGTGCCGAGCACCAGCGCCACCGACAGTCCCAGCAGAAAATACTGGTAATACTCCGGCGGCACCACGTCGCCCAGCGGCCGCGGTATGCCGGTCAAACCCAGCGCGCCCTTGGTCAGCCAGTCTTCGTTCAGCGCGACCAACCGCAGCATTTCGCCGACGCCCAGCGTGACGATCGCGAAGTAGTCTTCCTCGGTCACGCGCAGCGTGACGAACGCGACCACGCCGCACACCACGGCGACGATCGCCATCGCCCCCAGCGTCGCGAAAAATGTATTCGCGCCGCCCTTGAGCATCAGCAGCGCGCAGCTGTAGGCGCCAAGCGCGTAGAGTCCCGCGAGCCCGAAATTCACCATGCCGCCCAGGCCCCACTGAAAATTCAGCGCGAGCGCGAGTATCGCGGAGAAGCATACGACGATGGAAATCAGGATGAGGAAGGAAATCATCGGCGGATTATTTTCTTCTCATTTTCGTATATACGGCTGGCCGAAAAGTCCCTGCGGACGGAAGATCAGGATCAGCGCGATCACGCACAGCGGAATGCCGATGCGGTAGTTGGGCGGGATCACCAGCGTCGACAGCTCGCTCACCATGCCGATGACGAGCGCGCCGACGAAGGCACCGAGCGGACTGCCGAGGCCGCCGAGAATCGCCGCCGCGAACACGGCGATCAGATAGCTCGAGCCCATCGGCGGCTCGAGCGCGCGGTCCATGCCGATCAGGACTCCCCCGACCGCGAGCAGCATGCCCGCGATGAACCACGTCCAGCGGATGATGCGCGGACTTTCGATCCCGCGCACGAGTGCCAGCGCCGGATTGTCCGCCACCGCGCGCATCGCGCGGCCGATCGGCATGCGTGTAAGCAGCACGTACATCGCGAGCATCGCCAGCGTGGACACGCGCGATGATGATCATCTGCTCGCGGTTCATGCGGATGTCGAGAAACCGGAACGGGCGCGCGAGTTCGATGGCGAAGCTGCGCGCCGTATTGCCGTAGGCGAGGCGCGCGATATTTTCGAGCACGAACCCGAGCCCGAGGGACGCGACCATCAGAGTGATCGAGCCGCGCTCGCGCAGCGGCTTGAAGGTCAGATGGTCGACCACGATCAACAGTCCGCCGAACGCAACGGCGGCCGACCACCGTCGCCACCAGGAGCGGCCAGCCGAGCTGGACGTTCAGCGCGAACACCATGTACGCGGCCAGCGTCATCATCGCGCCGACCGCGAAGTTCGGAAACTTCAGCACGCCGAACAACAGCGTGATCGCCAGCGCCGGCAGCGTGACGATGATGCCGGTGACAAAGCCGTTGAATGCGGTCTGCAGCATCAGGAACGCCACCGCCTCTTCCCTGCGCGTCGCCCAGATACAGGCTGTGCAGGTCCTGCATATCGAGCACTTCGTTCGCCGGCGCCGTCAGGCGCACGCGGCCGTTGGCCATCACGATGCAGGTATTGGAAATGCGCAGCGCTTCGATCGCGTTCTGCTCGATCATGAATATCGACACGCCGCGCGCGTTGACTTTTTTCACCGTCGCGAAAATATCGGCCATGTATTTCGGCGACAGGCCCGCCGACGGCTCGTCGAGCATGAGCACCCTGGGCTCGACCGTCAGCGCGCACGCGAACGCGAGCATCTGGCGCTGGCCGCCGGAAAGATTGCCGGCGAGCGCGCGGAATTTTCCCGGCAGCTCGGGAAAAAGCGCAAGCAGCTCGTCGTCGATGACCTTGCCGTTTTTGGCGCGCCGCGCCGCCGCTCATGAACTCGCGCGCGATCTGCAGGTTTTCCAGCACGGTCAGGTTGCGGAACACGTTGTATTCCTGCGGCACGTACGACATGCCCGCGCGCACGCGTTGCGGCGCGCTCAGTTCCTGCATGCGCTCGTCCGTCGAGCACGATCTCGCCCTGGCGCACGGGCAATAGGCCCGCCAGCGTCTTGATCAGCGTCGATTTGCCGGAACCGTTCGGCCCGATTACGGTGACAACATGACCCTGCGGGAGTGCTGCGTCTATGCCTTTCAGAATATCGCCCGCGCCGTAGCCCGCGTGCAGCCCCGTCACCGTCAGGATGTCGCTCACGAGTTCACGCTACTTTGCCAAGGTAAGCGTGCATCACGTCGCGATTGGACACGACTTCCCTGAACGTGCCCGACATCAGCGTGCGACCTTCGGCCAGCACGTAAATCGGGTTGCACAGTTCCGCGATGACGTCCATGTCGTGCTCGATGATGGCGAGCGTGAGCCCGCCCGCGCGCAGTTTGGCGATGACTTCGCCGAGCGACTTGCTCATCAGCGGGCTGACACCCGCCGTCGGCTCGTCGAGCAGATATCACTTTCGGGGCCAGCATCAGCGCGCGCGAGATTTCCAGCAGCTTCTTCTGTCCGCCGGACAGGTTTTTCGCCGGCTCGTTGGCGAGCGGCCACAGATTGACCTGTTCGAGCAGCGCACGCGCGCGCGCAATTCCGGCGTCCTGCTCGGCGCGCATCAGCGCGGGCGCGAGAAAGTTGCGCCACACCGCCTCGCCGCTTTGCGCGGGACTCGCGAGCAGCATGTTTTCGAGCACCGTCAGCTCGCCCAGTTCGCGCGATATCTGAAACGTGCGCACGAGTCCGAGCCGCGCGAGCTCGTCGGGGCGCCGGCCGGCGATGTCGTGCCCGTTAAAGCGCACCGCGCCCGCATCCGGCGGGAAAAGCCCGCCCAGAATATTGAAGAGCGTGGACTTGCCGGCGCCGTTGGGACCGATGATGCCCGTGATGCTTTGCGCGCCGATCTCGATGCTGCAGCCGCTCAAGGCCTGGAATCCGCCGAAGGATTTCGAAACGTTGTGCGCGCTCAGCATAAACTGGAAGCCATCTGAAATTTCCGCGTCCGACCTGTTCAGGGGCAGAGCCAGCACAGCGAGCGAGGGCGCCGGGTCAGCGTGAGGGGACAGACAGCAATCTTGTTTTTCTCTATGAACATCATCGCTGCCGCTTCCCCTCACCCCGGTCCTCTCCCACATTCGCAGGGCGAGGGAGTATTGGCTTCTCCGCGACGGTCGGCCGCTATCAGGCGGCGAGCCAGGACTTGTTGGGGTCCTTGGTGACGCCTTTTTCCAGCGCTTCCAGAATTTTGCGCACGATCAGGATCGATTTGTCCGAGCGCAGGTGCACTTCCGAATAGCCGTCCTCCGCGAACGCAAACATCTTCTGCTGCCGTTCGAGCGCCCAGCGGTCCTGGTCGACCACCGCCGGAAACATTTCCTTCATGCGTTCCATCGTGGTGAATTTCGGGTCGAGGCTCTTCTGCCCTTTCGGCACCGTGATGGTCCAGCGCCAGATATGGCTGGTTTCGTCGATCGGCGTGTGCGAATGATGCAGGATGTAGCCGCGCTCGGCCGCGGTATCGAGCCCGCCGGGCGGCGCGCAGCGCAGCCGCACGCGCGTGAGCCCCGGATTCGACATCTGGTGCGTGTGTATGCGGTCCACGGTCTCGTAGCCGAACCAGTCGACGAGAAACGGCGGATGCTGGTAGTTCTTCACCTCGCGCACGGTCTTCAACGACGGGTTGCCGTCCACCTCCTGCTCGATGAATTCGATCGGGATCTTGCTGTTCGCGAGATCGCCGATGTTGCCGTCGTGCAGCGGGTAGAAGTGCGTGATGTCGAGCAGGTTCTCGATCAGCAGCAGGTAATTCGCGGGCACGTGGATCGGCGGGCAGGTGTAATTGTCCCATTCGTCGCTCACGAACTCGGGCGTGCGCGGCGGCCGCGCCTTGCCCATCTTGTCGGGCTCGCCCGGCCACACCCACACGACACCGTCCTGCTCGATGACCGGAAACGGTTTCAACTTGGCGCGCGACGGAATCGGCACGTCCATCTGCGACGGTATCGCCACGCACTTGCCGTTGCCGTCGTAGGAAAAACCGTGGTACGCGCATTCGAGCGTGCCGTTGGCGAGCAGCTTGCCGCACGACAGCGGCATGCGCTTGTGCACGCAGCGGTCGTCGAACGCGACCACTTTGCCCTCGCCCGTGCGCCAGATGACGATCGGCTTCTTGGCGATCACCGTGCCGTGCAGTTTGTTGGTCTCGAATTCCGGCGACATGCCGGCGACGTACCACGCGTTGGTCACGAAACTGTTGGCTATCATGGTCTCCTCCGTATCTTTCTGCGGTACCGCTCTGCGGAGCGATACCGGTTCAGGCGTAAAGATACCGCATAGCCGCGCGCGCTGCGAACGAGATTGGTTATTCTACATATAAGGAGACGTAATGACCGCAGGCCGGCAGCGCGACGATAGAATACGCTCCTTCCCTGCATCCACGGAATTTCCGATGAGCCAACTGCACAACCGGCCCGCTGTCGGGCCTGAAAATCCTCGAGTTCGGGCAGATCGCCGCCGGGCCGTTCGCCGGCTCGCTGCTGGCCGACCTCGGCGCCGACGTAGTCAAAGTCGAAAAACCCGACGGCGGCGACGACATGCGGCGCTGGCCGCCGATGAGCGCGGGCCCGCACGGCGCCGACTACAGCGAAAACTTTGCGTCGGTCAACCGCAACAAGCGCAGCATCGCGGTCGATTTGAAGGACGCGGCGCAGGTCGCGCGGCTGAAAAAACTGTGCGAAAAGGCCGACGCCATCGTCGAGAATTTCCGCCCCGGCGTGCTCGACCGGCTGGGGCTCGGCTACAAAACGTTGAGCGCCGCATCGCCCAAGCTCGTTTACTGCTCGATCAACGGCTACGGCCACACCGGGCCCTACGCGTCCAAGGGCGCGTTCGACGCCACCGTGCAGGGCATGAGCGGGCTGATGAGCGTGACCGGCGAAACCGACGGGCCGCCGGTGAAAAGCGGCGTGCCGGTCGGCGATTTCGGCGCGGGCTTGTACGGCGCCTTTTGCATGACGGCCGCGATACTGCAGGCAAAACAAACCGGGCGCGGCGCGTTCATCGATTGCTCGATGCTGGCCGGACTGCTCGGCATCGCGGCGCTGCAGACGAGCGAATATTTCGGCACCGGCCAGACGCCGCGCCGCCTGGGCTCCGCGCACCCGCGCTCGGCGCCCTATCAGGGCTTTCAGGCGACCGACGCGCCGTTCATGATCGCCGCCGGCAACGACAAGCTGTGGCTGGACGTGTGCGACGCAGTCGGCAAACCGGAACTCAAAACCGATCCGCGTTTTGCGACCAATACATTGCGCGCAAAAAACCAGAAGGAACTCGAGAAAATATTGCAGCCGGTGTTCTCCACGCGCACCAAGGCCGAATGGCTCGCCGAATTCGACCGCCGCGGCGTGCCGTGCGCGCCGATCAACACCTATCCGGAAATCCTCAACGACCCGCACGTCGCAGTTCAACCGTCTCGTGCGCGACATGACGCTTCCCAACGGCAGGCAAACCAAAACCGTCGCCTTCCCGATGAAAATCTCCGGCTACGAGTTCAGCGTCTACCGAAATCCGCCGGAACTGGGCGAGCACAATGACGAGGTGTATGCCGAGTGGCTCGATGACCGTGAAAATCGACGTGTAATCGAGATAAATGCGTGAACGTCAGTGTAAAGTAGCGTAGACGACTGCGAATTCGTCGACGGTACAGGCGAGGCCGCGCGCTACAACAGCTGTCATCGCTTTCCGTTTACGCTGTATCTACGATTCACGATTCACGAATTCCGAACATTTCCGAAGGAACAATCCATGGCACGAGTCAGCGACATTCCGCCCGAGCAGGTTCCCGCCGACGTGCGCGACGTTTACCTGAAGTTCGCGAGCGGCTACGGGCCGTTCCGCAACCAGGTCGGCGTGTTCGCGCACGTTCCGACGTCGGTCAAACACCTGATGGGCATGCTGCTCGAACTGCGCGAGCAGAAAAACGTGCCGTTCCGCTACATCGAACTCGCGATCGTCGCGGTGTCGAAATTCAACGAGTGCCACTACTGCGTCGCCCATCACAAGCCGCTGCTCACGATCGAAGGCATCTCGCCGGAAGGCGTCGACCGCGTGCTCGACTACGCGAACCATCCCGGAATTCGACGAAGTCGACAAGCTCGTCGTCGAATACGCGATACAGGTCACCAACACGCCGCAGCGCATCCGCGACAACATGTTCGAGCGCCTGCGCGCGCATTTCAGCGAAGCGCAGATCGTCGAACTCACGCTGCGCATTTCGCTGTGCGGCTTCTTCAACCGCTTCAACGACGCGCTGATGATAGACGCCGAGGCCGGAGGCGCTGGCGCACGACTAGACGAAACGCGGACAATGGTTATTGCAGGCAATGTCGCGCATGCGGGCCGCTCGCTACAATCCCGTCTGAGGCACTTCTAGCGTATAAACATTTGCGAATTAAGCAGTTTTTGATTTTCACTCACGACCGAGGAGGCACGAATGACAATTCATCGTCCAGCATTTATCGAGCGAACTGCGTCTCGGTGTGGCGATAGCCATGTCCGTCTGCGCCGGCAGCTTCGCTGGCACAACCTACCCGTCGCGCCCGCTGCGGATCATCGTCCCGTTCGCGCCGGGCGGCGCGTCCGACGTGATCGCGCGCATCCTCGGGCAGAAGCTCACCGAAAGCCTCGGCCAGACCGTGGTGGTGGACAACCGCGGCGGCGCGGGCGCCAACATAGGCATCGGTCTTGCCGCGAAAGCGCCGGCGGACGGATACACGCTGCTGATCGCGAGCTCGGCCTTTGCGGTGAACCCGTCGCTCTACGCAAACCTTCCGTGGGAGCCGTTCCGCGACTTCCAGCCGCTGACGTGCGTGGGGAGCTCGCCGAACATACTCGCAGTGCACCCGGGCTTTCCCGCGAAGAGCGTCAAGGAATTGATCGATCTGGTGCGCTCACAGCCCGGCAAGCACACCTATGCATCGACCGGCACCGGCACCACGCCGCATCTGTCGGGCGAAATGTTCCGCCTCGCATTGAAACTCGATCTCAGCCACGTCCCTTACAACGGCGCGGGACCCGAGTTGCAGGCGATGGTCTCGGGGCAGATGCAGATCGGATGGGCCTCGGTGCCGAGCTTCGCGCCGCAGGTCAAGTCCGGACAACTGCGCGGACTCGCGGTGACCGCCGACAAGCGCACGGCCGTGCTGCCGGACGTTCCGGCCTTGGGCGAACTGGGTTACACGGGCATGTCGGGCGATACGTTTCAGGGCATGTTCGCGCCGGCGGGAACGCCGAAGGCGATCGTGTCCCGCCTGCATGGCGAGATCATCAAGGCGATGGCGCTGCCCGACGTGCGCGAGCGCCTCACCACCATCGGGCTGGAACAAGTGGGCAACACGCCGGCAGAGTTCACCGCTCAGATCAAAGCCGACATCGCGAAGTGGCGCAAGGTGATTCAGGATGTGAACATCAAGGCGGAATGACGGCACGGCTCACTGCGTCCCCGCCTCAATGTATCGTCGGCGCGCAATGCCTATCCTCCCGACTTCTTGCGAACTCCGAACGAGTTAGTCGCGTTTACCGCTGTCGCGCGCGGGAGAGCGCCTGGATTTTCCAGATTTCCCACGGCCGCCCCACCTGGGCGTCATTGCTATCGCCGATTTTGGCCGCTTCCACCTCATTCAGATACGTGATCTTCCCGCCCAGTCGAAGCGCGTCGAGTTGCAATCGCGCATTCTGCTCCGTGTAGATTGCGCGAAACACTGCGGACTTGATGGAGTTGCCGACCACCGCATTGCCGTGTCCGCGCATCAGCACCACCGTTGCCGTGCCGAGTTTTTTCGCCAGCGCAGAACCAAGCACCTTGTTTCTGACCAGCATGTCGGTCTCGTTGCCGCCGGCCTCGCGGATCTCGAATACCGGCACCTCCCGGATGAGGAAACCGCCCATGTGCGAGATGGGCCGCATCGGCACGTCGCTGACGCCGAAAGGAATCACGGCCGGCGAATGGCTGTGAACCACCGACTGCACGTCGGGACGCGCCTTGTAGATCTCGCTGTGGATGAAACGCTCGAGATATGAAGAGCGGCCGCGCGCATCGATCGCGTTGTCGTCAAGATCGTATTCCATGATGTCGTCAGCTGCCACCAGCGCCGGCGCACGCGAGCGCGAAATGAAGTAACGGTTAGGATTCTTCGCCGACCGCACGCTGATATGGCCGAAACCGTCAACGACGCCCTGATCGGCGATGATGCGATTGGCAATGACGAGATCGGCGATACGTTCGGCATCCTCCTCGGCGGGCGTTGCCGCCGCGGCGGGCGCAACCATCATCAGGCTTGCAAGGCTCAGAAACACAACCAAGCAACGGACAACTGATGGCGGGCGGCACTTGTTCATCTGCACTCCATAGCAAATAGCGGCGGGCCATGTTAGGCGGCGTTGGCGGGCCCGGTCAATCAAATTGGCGGCGCACTCGTCATTCCGGACTGATCCCCGCCTGCTTCGCGACGCGCTGCCACTTCTCGATCTCGCTCTTGATGAAGGCCGCGTGCTGCTCGGGCGTGTTGCCGATGGGGTCGGCGCCGCGTTCGATGAGTTCCTTGCGGATTGCCGGGTCGTTCAGCGCTTTGACGAGCGCGCCGTTCAGCTTTTCCACGATCGGCCGCGGCATGCCGGCGGGCCCGACCCAGCTGAAGCCGCTGCTGACGACGAAGCCCGGCACGCCCGCCTCCTGCATCGTCGGCACGTCGGGCACGGACGGCGAACGCGACTCGCCGCACACCGCGATCATGCGCAGCCGCCCCGCGCGCACGTTCTCGATCACGACGGGAATGCTCCCGATCGTCATCTGCACGTGGCCCGCGATGGCATCCATCACGGCGGGCGCAACGCCTTTGTACGGCACGTGGACGAGCTTGATTTTCGCCTGATTGTTCAGCAGCTCGCCCGCCAGATGGCCGACGGTGCCGGGACCGGAACTCGAATAGAAGATCTGTCCCGGACGCGCGCGAGCGAGCGCAATGAATTCCTTGACGTTGCGCGCCGGCAGCGACGGATGCAGCACCAAGGCCGCCGGAATATCGACGACGAGCCCGAGCGGCGTGAAGTCGTTGACGGTGTCGTACGGCAGCTTCTTGATCAGCGCGGGGTTGAACACGAAGCTCGCCGCGACGATCGCCGTCGTGTAACCGTCGGGCGGACTCTTGGCCGTCATGTCCGCGCCGATGACGCCGCCGGCGCCGGGCCGGTAATCGAGCACCAGTTGCTGGCCGAGGATCTCGCCCATCTTCGGCGCGACCAGCCGGAAGACGATATCGCTGTTGCCGCCGGGCGCCGCCGGGTTGATGACGCGTATCAGCTTGTTGGGGTAAGGCTGCGCGCCCGCTGTCGCCGCCCACGCGAAAAGCGCCGCGCCCGCGAGACGCTGAAAATTGAAGTATCGTGCCGTCATTGCGCCGCCCTCCCCCGTCACCTGAATTTTAGTCGGCCTTGATTCCCGCGTCGCGCGCGATGCGCGCGTAATTTTCCACCTGCGACTTGATGTACGCCGTAAATTCATCCGGCGTGCGGCTCGCGTCCAGTTCGATGCCGCGTTCGAGATAGCGTTTCTTCAGTTCGGGCACCGCCAGCACTTTGGCGATTTCCGCGTGCAGGCGCTCCACCGCATCGCGCGGCACGCCCGTCGGCGCCATGATGCCGTTGAAGGTCACGTCCTCGTAGCCCTTGAGCCCCGCCTCGTCGATCGTCGGCACGTCTGGAAACAGCGCCGAGCGCGTGCGCGTCGTCACGCCGATCGGCCGCAATTTTCCGGCATTGACGAAAGGCGCCGACGTGCTCACCTGGTCGAACATGATCATCACCTGCCCGCCGACGAGATCGGTCAGCGATTGGGCGTTGCCCTTGTACGGAATGTTCAGCATCTTCACGCCCGCCTGGCGGCTGAAAATTTCCGCCGCGATGTGGCCGGTCGAGCCGTTGCCCGACGTCGCGTAAGTGACCGCGCCGGGCTTGGCCTTCGCGAGCGCGATCAGTTCCTTCACCGAACGCACCGGCAGGCTCGGATTGACGACGAGCACCATCGGAATGCGGCACGTAAGTGTCACGCCCGTAAAGTCCTTCACCGGCTCGTAGCCGGGCGCCGACACGATGGCAGGCGCCGACACGAACGTATTGGCAATCGCCAGCAGCGTGTAGCCGTCGGCCGCCGCTTTGGCGACGGCCTGCGTACCCACCAGGCTGCTCGCGCTCGGGCGGTTTTCGACGATGACCTGCTGCCCCACGCGCTCGCTCAGGCCCTGCGCGATCGCGCGCGCGACAATGTCGACGTTGCCGCCCGCGGCCACCGGCACGATGATGCGCAGAGCGCGCGCGGGAAATGTGCCCTGCGCGTATCCAAGGCACGATCGCAAGACAATCGCTAAACCCACCGCAGACATGACGATTCTCAGCATGCTATCCACCGTTCTCATTTGCACCGCCCGCGCACCGGCGTTCCCGCGCAGTATATCGCGGCCGCCGTGTACGCTGCCGCCGCAAACGCTACAATACGCACTCCAGTCGCCACGATAATTACGTCCCGAGGTTCCCCCCATGAAACCTGCCGACTCCGTCCTCACCCGCACCGGCGGGCAACTATTCGTCGATTCTCTCAAAGTGCACGGCGTCGACATGGCGTTCGGCGTGCCGGGCGAAAGTTATCTGTCGGTGCTCGACGCGCTCTACGACGCGCGCGACGACATCAAGTTCGTGATCTGCCGCCAGGAAGGCGGTGCCGCCAACATGGCGGAGGCCTACGGCAAATTGACCGGCCGCCCCGGCATCTGCTTCGTCACGCGCGGTCCGGGCGCGACGAACGCGAGCATAGGCCTGCACACGGCATTTCAGGATTCCACGCCGCTGATCCTGTTCATCGGGCAGATCGACAACGAATTCACCGAGCGCGAAGCATTCCAGGAAATCGATTACCGCCGCATGTACGGGCAGATGGCGAAGTGGGTCGCGCAGATCGACCGCGCGGACCGCGTGCCCGAAATGGTGAGCCACGCGTTTCACCTCGCAGTGTCGGGCCGGCCCGGCCCGGTGGTGCTCGCGCTGCCCGAAGACATGCAGACCGCGACGGCGGCGGTCGCCGATACCGCGCGTTATCAGCGCGTCGCGGCGCACCCCGGTGCTGCCGACATGCAAAAGCTGCGCGACATGCTCGCGCGCGCGCAACGCCCGTTCGTATTGGTCGGCGGCGGCGGCTGGAACAAAAAGGCATGCGATGATTTCCAGGCTTTCGCCGAAGCCAACGCGCTGCCGGTGGCGTCCACCTACCGCTGCCAGGATTTGCTGGACAACCGCCATCCGAATTACGTCGGCGACGTTGCGGTGGGCATGAACCCCGCGATCGAGAAGCGCATTCGCGAGGCGGACCTGCTCATCGCGGTCGGCCCGCGGCTCGGCGAATGGACGACGATCAACTTCACGCTGATCGACATTCCGCGGCCGCGCCAGACGTTCGTGCACGTGCACGCCGGCGCCGAAGAACTCGGCCGCATCTATCAGGGCGAACTGCTGATCAACTCCGGCATGCCGGAATTCGCCGCCGCCGCGCGTGCACTCGCGCCGGTGAAAGCGGCATGGGCCAATGAGACCAAGGCTGCGCGCGCCGAATACGACGCGTGGCAGAAGCCGGTCACCACGCCGGGCGCGCTCAACATGAGCGAAGTCATCCTGCATTTGAAGAAGCGCCTGCCACCGGGATCCATACTGACCAACGGTGCCGGCAATTTTTCGCTGTGGGTGCACCGCTTCTATCAATACACCGGATTTCGCACCCAGCTCGGACCGACGAGCGGCGCGATGGGCTACGGCGTGCCGTCGGGTGTCGCGGCCAAACTCGTGCATCCCGATCGTCCGGTCATCGCGTTTCGCCGGCGACGGCGACTTCCTGATGACGGGTCAGGAACTCGCGACCGCCGCGCAGTACGGCGCGAAAGTGATATTCATCGTGGTCAACAACGGCATGTACGGCACCATCCGCATGCACCAGGAACGACACTACCCCGGGCGCGTCAGCGGCACCGCATTGTCCAATCCCGATTTCGCCGCCCTCGCGCGCGCTTACGGCCTGCTCGGAGAAGTCGTCGAGAAGACCGCGGATTTCGCGGCGGCGTTCGAGCGCGCGTGGGAGGCCAAGACCGCCGCACTCATCGAGTTGCGCATCGATCCCGATTCGATATCGCCGCGCACGACGTTGTCCGCGATTCGCGCGGAAGCGCTCAAAAACAAAAAAGCGTGAGTCAGAAGTCGTAAGCGGTGAGTCGTGGGCGGTAAGCGGAAAAACTGAACCCGAGTCCGTCGGCGGCTGCTTTTCGGATGGGCAAAGGGCATGACGATCACGCGCGCAAAAATTTCTGCACGACGTCGACGAACCCTAGTGGATTATCGAGCGTGATGTGGTGGTCCGACGCCGGCACCTCCGCCATTTGCACCTGGGGCGCCCGCGCCCGGATCTCGGCCAGCACGTCGGGCGAGAACCGCGTGCTGTGCTCGCCTTTTATCACCAGCGCCGGTATCTTGACCTTCTCCCACAGCGGCACGCCCGCGAGTTGCTGGAAGTTCGCGTAGACGCGGCGGTCGGCTTTGTGCTGCCACCGCCCGTCGGCGTCCTGCCTTCCGCTGTGCATGGCCATGCGATGGATGACCTCAGGCGCGGCCATTTGCGTTTCCGCCGGCTCGAGGCGATAGCGCGCGACGAGTTCCTCCTGCGTCGCGTAACCTTTCGCCGGCTTGGCACCGAACTCCCGCATTTTCGAGACGCGGTCCATCGGCATCAGCATGGTGCTGTCGACGATGACGAGCCGGCCCACGCGTCCCGGATGCGTCGCGGCATGCAGGAGCGATATCATGCCGCCCATCGAATGGCCGATCAGCACGAAGTCGCGCAGATCGAATTTTTCGACGACGGCGTTGACGTCCTCCGCGTAAACATTGAACAAGTAAGTCTGCGGGTCGGCCCACGCGCTGTCGCCGTGTCCGCGCAGGTCCAGCGCAAAGACGTGATGGTCCGGAATAAAACCCGGCGCGACGAAGTCGAACCAATGCGCATGCGCCGCGCCGCCGTGGACGCATAGCATCGGCCGGCGTCCTGCGGTGCCGTAATCCAGATAGTGAAGCTTGACGCCGTTCGCCTCGACGAAACGGCGCGTGCCGGTTGCAGCGTGAAGTTCGGTCATCGTGTCGCGTGGTAAGCCCTGCTGGGGACGCCGGATTTTACGAGAAAATTCGCCCTGCTGCTCCACTTACTTGCGTTTCGACATTCCGCCGAGAAACGCAAACCGATCCGTATCGGCCAGCCGCAGTTGCGTTTCGACAATTGATCGTCAGCCTGCGCCAGTCTTACCCCGGAAATTCTCCAGTCCGCCGCCCCTGGCGTCATCGGGCATAATAGCCGCGCAGATTGTCGGGAGGCTGCATGAACAATCGCCGCAGACAAATCGTCGCAGTCGGAATGGTGCTGCTCATTCCCGGCATCGCCTGTTCGCAAGCCTACCCGTTCAGACCGCTGCGCCTGATCGTGCCCTCTGCGCCCGGCGGCAGCCCGGATATCAACGCGCGTGAACTTGCAAACGAGCTCGCCAAGCAGATGGGTCAGCAGGTGGTGGTCGAAAACCGCCCGGGCGCCAGCGGCATTCTCGGCTACGAGTTGCTTGCGCGCGCCACGCCGGACGGTTACACGTTTGCCTATATCTCGAACTTCATTGCGACGAATCCCAGCCTGTACTCGAAGCTTTCTTACGACTTTGCCCGAGACTTTCAACCGGTCATTTTCTACTTTCAGGGCCTGAACGTGCTGACGGTGTCACCGTCGCTGCCGGTCCGCTCGGTGAAGGAATTGATCGACCATGCCCGTGCCAACCCGGGCAAGTTGTCGTTCGGAAGTTCCGGGATCGGGGCGACCCCGCATCTCTCGATGGAATTGTTCAAAAGCATGACCGACACCGCGATCGTTCATGTGCCCTACAAGGGCACTCAGCAGGCGGTCACCGACGTCATCGGCGGCCAGATCGACATATTGTGCGACAACCTGGCATCGTTGCTGCCGCTGGTCCAGTCCGGGCGGCTGCGCGGTCTCGCCGTCACGTCGCTGAAGCGATCAGCGGCACTACCCGAACTGCCGACGCTCGACGAAGCAGGTCTCCCGGGCTTCGAATTGACGGGCTGGTCGGGCCTCGCGGTACCGGCCGGCGTTCCGCGCGATATCGTGCTGCGGTTGAACGCCGAGATCAACAAGGCACTGTTGTCGCCAACTGTGACTAAAGGCATGGCCATCCGAGGCGGCACGCCGATGGGTGGAACGCCAGAGGAATTCGCGGAACACGTGCGGAAGGAAACCGAGAGACTGGGCAAGCTCGTCAAGGCGGTGGGAATCAAGCCGCAATAAGCGGAGCTATCGCCGCGCAGGCATTAAACGGAGGAGTTCTATGCAAAAGCTGATTGCCGTTCTGATTGCCGCAGTTCTTTTCCTGCCGCACGCTGCGCTCCACGCACAGCCGTATCCGTCGAAGCCGATCAAGTTCGTCATCCCGTTCGGGCCGGGCTCCGCCAGCGACGTTCTCGCCCGCATAGCGGGCCAGGAGCTGGCGCTGTCGCTCGGGCAGCCGGTCGTCGTCGTCCACAAGCCGGGCGCCGATGGCGCCCTCTCAGGCTTGGAGGTGAAACGCGCGGCTGCCGACGGCTACACTTTCCTGTTCGGCACGAACAGCCCGCTCGCCGTCGTGCCCAACATACGGAAGGAGCCGCCTTAATCGCTTTGATCTGCAGGGCCACGTATCGCGAGTAGAAGCGCCCGTTGGTGAAGGTGCCGCCCACGAACCAGAGTTCCTGCTGCGGAGTACACCTTCGCATGTCGTGGTTCTCCGCGCGAGGATTCTCGTCTCGCTTACAGGTCAAGGCCCCAGTCCGATGCCGTCAGGGTCGAGGCCTGTCTCGAAGTTCTGAACGAGCTTGCGGCCCGGCACATCGATGACGGCAACCTGATTCGAGCCCGAAAGCGCGAAATACCCGCGGCGTCCGTCGGACGAGAACACGATGCCCTGCGGCCGTTTGCCGACGCTCACGTTCGCGACGACTTTGCGGCTCTTCGAGTCGATCACGGTCAGCGTGTCCGCTGCGACGTGCGAGACCCACACCTCTTTTCCGTCGGGTGTGAAGCGGATGCGCTGCGGCTGCTTGCCGCCGGAGTCGATGGTCTCCACGATCTCGTCCTTCGCCGTCGAAATCACCGCGATCTTGTTGTCGAACGGCAGCCCGACCCAGACTTCGCGGCCATCCGGTGAGATCGTGATCGCTTCCGCACCCTTCCCGATCGGAATCACCTTTACTGCGCCGGTCGTGCGCTCGATCGCGCTCACGCTCCCCGAGACCGTGTTCGAGATGTAGAACTTCTTTTCATCCGGTGTCATGACGACGAGATGACTGCGCTCCTGCTTCGTCATCCACTGATTGACGATCTTGCCGGTCGCGGCGTCGATCTCGAGCAGCGACTGCGGCGTTTCAGAGGTGACCCAAACGTGCTTGCCGTCACGACTGACCACGGAGCCGTGCTGCCCGGTATTGGAACCGTAGTTGTATGTGGTCTTGACCTTGCGCTCCGCGAGGTCGAGCACCGTGACCGTGTTGCCGGCGTCTTGCACATCGTGTCTCCCGCAGGACAGATGCCGTAGGGGCCGAAATTGGAGACATAAGCGGTGCGCCCGTCGGGACTCACGATCACCTCGTGCGGCCCGCGGCCAACGGGAAGCTTCGCCAAGGTCGTGCCGGTTGCGGGATCAATGAGCGCAGCGGTGTGCTCTGATTTGTTCAGGACGACGAGTGTCGCGGCATGCGCGGACAAGTCAACGGCAAAGAGCGCAAACGGTCAGTTGCGAAGCGGATGCTTTTCATTGCAGCCTCCATCAGGTCATTGATTGAATCGCGGGACCCACCTAATAAATTATGCGCGCCGCGACATCTCCGCGCCAGCCTGCGGGTTGGCCCTGGATATGCCATTGTAATCCCGGAAATGTTCCCCGTGAGACTGACGACATGCGCCGCGTGAATCGCAGTGCGTGCACGTGCCAGCCGGTCGTCGCTCCGACACGGAAATTCACCACGTTGCAACGAAAGTTTTCCGACTGCCCGTCGCCGACAATCTCCTGCCGCGTGCGGCTCACCGCGCCGCCGGTCCAGCCGTCTATCGGCGTCGCCGTGGCAATCGCCTTTTCCGGCAAATCGTTGATCTTCAGTACGCGCATACGTGGCCTCCCTGGGACTAAGAACGATTTCACCTCAATAACTGATTTCGTGGCAGCTACCGCTTCGGCAAAATCCCTTCCTCGATCGCCTTGATCAGCAGGGCCACGTAGCGCGAGTAGGTCCGGCAGTTGGCAAAGCTGCCGCCCACGAACCAGAGGCCCTCCTGCGCGGTGCGCTTCCACATGTTGCTCATCTCGCCGTCCGCACCGAAGCCCCAGACCGGCCCGATTTTCTTCGCGACTTCATCGCCCAGCAGCTTCGCGACCACCACTTCCTGCGGGACGAAGCCCGTCGCCAGGATGATGAGGTCCGCGGGCATTGATCGATCCGTCCTTGAGCAGCGCACCGCCGGCGACGAACCGTTCGATCTGGTCGAATTGCAGCAGGCCGACCTCGCCGTCGATGATCAGTTGCGAGCAACCGGCATCGAGGTAGTAGCCGCCATAGCGCGTGCGGACCTTCCACTGGTGCCCCGCGCCGTCCTCGCCGTCGTCGAACTTGAATCCGCGGGCGATCAGGCCGTCGATCGTCTTCCTGTCGAGCTCCACCATGCGCGCGGTGAGGAGCTGCAGGTTCTTTTTCACGATCGGCTTGGTGTTCGTGCTCGCGAACAGATCGCCATCTTCGAGCAGCACGCCGTTGTAGACGCCGTAGATCAGCTTCGCCGACGGATCGATGCTCAACACCATCGTCGAGCCGCGCTGGACGATGGTGGTCTCGCACCCGTTCGCATGCAGGTCCTGCGCGACATCGTGGCCGCTCGTTCCGGTGCCGATGACCAGCGCCTTCTTGCCCCGCCAGTTGGCGCCGTTGGTGAACTCGGTGGTGTGCAGCACATCGCCCTTGAAATCCTTCAGCCCGGGCAGCTCCGGAATGTGCGGGGAACCCACCAGCCCGTTGGCGAAGACGAGATGCCGGGGATGCAGCGTGCGCTCCGTGCCGTCACCGTGGCGAACCACGGCGTTCCACCTGCCGGCGGATTCATCGTACGTCCCGCGCACGAACTCCGTGCTGGTCCAGAAATTGATTTCCATCGCCCACGCGTAGGCCTCGAACCAGTCGGCCACCATGTCCTTGGGCAGGTAGGTCGGCCACGACGGCGGGAAGGGCATGTAGGGCAGGTGGTTGAAGCTGGTGTCGTTGTGCAGCGCGAGCGAGTGGTAGCGCTGGCGCCAGCAGTCGCCGGCGCGCTCGAAGCGGTCCACTACGAGCGTGTCCACGCCGATCCGCCCGAGCGTGGCCGCAAGGAGAGTCCGGCCTGGCCGCCGCCGGCGATCAGCACCACGGGTTCGCGGTCGGTATACTTCTCGCTGGCGATGCGCTGTTCCTTCCAGTTGGTCCCGCCGAAATTGCGCGAGAAGGCCTCTCCGGTCGGCCGGCGCTTGCCGATTTTTTCCTCGAAGCCTTTCAGCTCATGCAGGCTGGTCATCAGCTGAAAGGCCTTGGAGGGCTCCTCTGCCAGCAGCCTCACCACGCCGAAGCCGCGTCCGACCGCCGTCTCGAACTGGAAGATGCCCTCGATGACATCGATCCCGGCTCGCTGGATGCGACGCGGCGGCGTGCGTCCTGCTGCGATGGCAAACCCGCGCGCCTTGGTGGCGCCCTGCTTCGCCACCATCAACGCCGCAATGTCTTCGGCGCCCTGGCGCGGCGTGATGGTCCAGGTAAAGGCAAGCAGATCGCGCCAGTGGCCGTCGGGCGCAAACAGGGACGCCACAGACGCCCGGCTTTCGCTCTGCAGGGCTACATCGAGCTGCCCGAGCCATTGCTCGACCAGTTCCTTCTCGGACCGGACGACAGTCTTCTCGACAACCCGTGGATTTGCGGCGTCCATCAATGACTCCTCGCTTTATTCGTTCATTGTATCGTTTCAGCGGGACATTGGCATGTCGACGCATCACTATGCCGGCAGCTTTGAGCAAGCGGCGTGCACCCGGCCACGGCTGCAGGGTGTGCCCGACCGCGTGCCGATCACGATCCCGCACCGCAAGGGCGGCGAGACGGACGACGACCAAAGACGCAAAGCTGAAAGCGCACTTCCTGCTATTATCGCCAAGCTGGTACAACAACCCCTATAGGGAGGAGACATCGATGAAAACGTTCAATGTAACGGTTCTCGCTGCACTGGCCGCGGCCCTCGTGGCCGCGATGTCGCCTGCGCCCGCCCTGGCGCAGGGCAAGCCGATCATCTGGAACCTGCCAACCGTGGCAGCGCCGACTTATTACCACACCGTCAACTACAATGCGCTCGGCGCGAAGGTGAAGGAAAAATCGCAGGGGCGCATGGAGATCCGCGTTCACCCGGCATCGTCGCTCTACCCCGGCCCCGAACTGATTCCCGCCGTGCTCGACGGGCGCACTGAAATCGGCACCGTGCTCGCGTCGTACCTGACCGACGTGTTCCTCGAAATCGGCCCGCTTGAGCTGCCCTTCATGACCTCCAATGTGGCCGAGCACAAGAAAGCGGCGCTGCAGCTGCGGCAGTTTTATACAGAAATGTTCGCCAAGAAAGGCTTGAAGCTCCTCGTGATCGGCACGTGGCCGTCGCAGCAGCTCTTCTCCACCGTGCCGATTCGCACCGTCGCCGACTGGCAGGGCAGGAAGGTGCGCGTCTACGGCGCCGACTCCGCCAACGTCACGCGCCTGCTCGGCGGATCGCCTGTGAACATCGCTTTCGGCGAGGTCTACTCGGCGCTCGAGAAAAAGACGGTCGACGGCGCGATGACCTCCGCCACCAATGCGGAGCCGATGAAGTTTTTCGAGGTGGCGAAGTATCTCAATTACTGGTACTTCGCCGGCGCCGCGCAGGAGTGGCTGGTGGCGAACCAGAAGGCGTGGGACGCGCTGCCGAAAGATCTGCAGCAGGTGGTGCTCGACTCCATCAAGGAGACAGGCATCGAGGAGAAGGAGTGGTCCGACGCGCTCGCAATGGACGAGCGGACGCGCAAACGCCTGCCGGAGTTGGGCATGACGATCATCGATCCGTCAAAAGAAGAACTCGACAAAGCGCGCAAGGCGGCAAAGCCCTCGTGGGACACCTGGCTCCAGCGCACCGGCGCGGACGGCAAGCGCGGAATGGAACTTGCGTTGAAGGCGCTTGGCCGCTAAGAGCACGTAATCCGGCGTGATCGGCAAGGCGGCGAAGGCGGCGGCACTACTCTCGGGGCTCGCAACGCTGGCCCTGGCGGTGCTGATTTCCTATGACGTCCTCATGCGCTACTTTTTCAACCGCCCACAGCTCATCGTGGACGAAGTGGCGACCGTTCCTTCTCCTGCTCGTAATCTTTGGCGGCGTCGCCCAGACCTTCCGCTCGGGCGGCCACGTCCGCGTGGACCTCATCACTTCGCACCTGCGCCCCGCCGTGCGCGCGTGGCTGCGCGCGATCAACCTCACGATCGGTGTCGTTTTCCTCATGGTGGTCATCTGGGTCACCACGCAGTCGGCGCTGACGGCCTTTCGATACGGCCGCGTCTCCGCGGTGTTGCTCTACCCGCTCTGGATGCCCATGCTCCTGATCCCCGCCGGCCTGCTGCTCATGGTGCTCTGCATGGCCGGGACGCTTTTCCGCCAGTGGAAGGCCGCGCTCGGCCCGCGCGCCGGCCGCGATGAAGTGCCTCCCTCGCGGGAGGAAGGGTGACCGAACCCGTCTTCGGCGCGATTCTCATCGCGCTGATGTTCCTGTTCTTCGCGATGGGACTGGAGATCTGCATCGCGATGGGTGTGGTGGGCGTGCTCGGCCTGCTCTACCTCAAGGGCTGGGCGATCGGGCTCGGCGTGGTGGGCTCCATCGCGTGGTCCACCGCGACGAATTTTTCCTTCATCGCAGTGCCGCTCTTCGTTTTCATGAGCGGCGTCCTGCTGCACTCCGGCATCGGCAAGGGGCTCTTCACGGCCGTTGCGCGCTGGGTCGGCTTTCTGCCGGGCGGCCTCGCGGTGGCCAGCATCTTTTCCTGCGCGATCTTCGCCGCCGTGTCCGGGTCGAGTGTGGCCACGTCCGCCACCATCGGAATGATCGCCATCCCCGAGATGGAGCGCCGCGGCTACGCGCGCCCGCTCATCATCGGCTCGCTCGCCGCGGGCGGCACGCTCGGCATCCTGATCCCGCCGTCCATCCCGATGATCATCTACGGGGTGATGACCGAGACCTCGATCGGCCACCTCTACATGGCGGGCATCGTCCCCGGCATCGTGCTGTCGCTGATGTTCGCCGCCTACGTGATCTGCTACGCGATGATCTGGCCGGAGTCGGCGCCCCGCGTGGCCGAGGACCGCGGCTCTTTCGCGAGCAAGCTGCGCTCCTTCCGCGAGGTCGCGCCGGTCGCCATCCTGATCTTCGTGGTGCTCGGCTCGATGTACCTCGGCATCGTGACGCCCACCGAGGCGGCGGCGCTCGGCACGGTCGTGAGCCTCGTGCTGGCGCGCTGGTACGGAAATCTCAATTGGCAGACGCTCAATCAGGCCTTCTATCAGACGGTGCGCACGACCTCCATGGTCATGCTGATCATCGTTTTCGCGTCGATCTTCTCCCACGTGATCGCATTGATCGGCACGCCCAAGGCGCTTCTCAATGCCGTCACCGACCTCGGCCTGCCCAAATGGGCGCTGTTCGTCGTCAATCTTCAGCTTTCTCCTCGTGATCGCCTACGCGCTTGAGGAACTCTCAGTGATGATCATCTTGCTGCCCATACTCTTCCCGCTCATCACGGGCCTGGGCTTCGACCCCGTCTGGTTCGGCATCATCATGGTGGTCTGGCTCGAGATCGGCTTCATCACGCCGCCCGTCGGACTCAACCTCTTCGTGATCCAGGGTCTCATGCCCGGCACCGGCGCCCGCGAAGTCACCATCGGCACCACGCCGTACGTGATCCTGATGGTCCTGCTCGTTGTGCTGCTCTTCGCCTTCCCGGAACTCGCGCTGTGGCTGCCGTCCCAAATGGCGCCCGGACGCCATTAGCGGTAAACCGCATTTAGAGGAAGTGGGCCTCGAACGACGGCGGCGCGCAGCGCCCGTCGCCATTGGTTAAGGCAGTGGTCGGCTGAATACAACCCAATACGTGCGCGGATTCCCTGCCGACCCTCATTTCCCCCAGCGCAGAACGAGTGGATCCAAACGCTTCGCCGTTTCCAGAAGACCTGTGCGAACCGCGGGGTGCATAGTCGGAAAGGGGTGCCTGGGTGCGTCGCTGGCTATGATCCCCCCTTCTCGCATCAAGGCCTTGGCGGCAAGCAGACCGCACTGCCGGTTTTCGTAGTTGATCAGCGGCAGCCAGCGGGCGTAGACGGCAACTGCTTCCTCGCGGCGGCCGGCCAGATAGGGGTCCATGATCGTGCGAATGCCATCGGGATATCCGCCGCCGGTCATCGAGCCCGTGGCGCCCGCGTCGAGGTCCGCCAGCAGCGTGATCGCCTCCTCGCCGTCCCACGGGCCTTCAATTGCATCGCCGCCGAGCGCTATCATCTCCCGCAACTTCGAGGCGGCGCCCGGCGTTTCGATCTTGAAATAACTCACTTGCGCGATTTCACGCGCCATACGCGCGAGCAGCGCCGCCGGCAGTACCGTGCCGGCGACCGGCGCGTCCTGTATCATGATGGGGATTGAAACGGCATCGCTCACGCGCCGGAAGAATTCGACGGTGCGGGCTTCCGGCACGCGGATCGTCGCACCATGGTACGGAGGCATGACCATCACCATGGCGGCGCCGAGGTCTTGCGCGCGCCGGCTGCGATCCACGCATACGGCCGTGCTGAAATGCGTCGTGGTCACAATGACCGGCACACGCTGCGCCACATGCTCGAGGATCTCGCGAGTCAGCGTCTCGCGCTCCTCATCGGCCAGCACAAACTGCTCGGAGAAATTGGCCAATATGCAAAGGCCGTTGGAACCCGCATCGATCATGAAGTCGACGCAGCGCCGCTGGCCCTCGGGATCCAGCGCGCCGGACTCGGTAAAGATCGTTGGAACGACCGGAAAGACGCCCCGGTAGCGCATGGTGGTGGACATAATCAATCGACGATGTTGAATTGATCCAGGTAATCGGTCTTGAGCGTCAGCCCCAGCCCCGGTTTGCGGTCGTCAAGCTGCAGAAACCCGTCTTGTGCCACCGGCTCGCCATCGAAGATGTAGTAGAAGAGTTCGTTGCCGACCTCGACGTCGTGCATCGGAAAATATTCGCTCATCGGCGAAGCCAGCGTGCTCATCGTCAGGTGGTAGTTGTGCATCTGCCCCGCGTGCGGAATCACCGGCACGCTGTATGCCTCGCACAAGGCATTGATCTTGTGCGCCATCGTGATGCCGCCGACGCGGTTGGTGTCGTACTGCACAACCGACACCGCCTTGCGATCCAGCAGCTGCTTGAATCCGTACAGCGTAAATTCGTGTTCGCCGCCGGAGATCGGAATCACGTTCATTGCATTTAATTCCGCGTAGCCGTCGATATCGTCGGCAAGCACGGGTTCCTCGAGCCAGCGCGGCTCGTACTTTGCGAGTTTCGGCAGCATGCGCTTGGCGTATTCGAGGTTCCAGCCCATGTAGCATTCGAGCATCAGGTCGGTCTCATAACCGATGACCTCGCGCACTGCCGCGACCGACCGCAGGTTTTCGACGACACCCGCCTGCAGGTGCGCGGGCCCGCAGCCAAAGCGCATTTTGAATGCACGGAAGCCGCAATCGAGATAGGTCTGCGCTTCATCCTGCATAGCCTTCAAGTCGGTGTGGTAGAGCTTGCTGTAGTAACAGGGAATCTTTTCCTTCGTGCGCCCGCCCAGCAGCTTGAATACCGGTTTGTCGACGGATTTACCGAGCGCATCCCAGATCGCAATGTCCACTCCCGAGATCGCGGCCATACCGACGCCTTTTCGACCCCAGGCGTGTGTAGCGCGGTACATCCGCTGGTTGAGGTACTCGTAATCCCACGGGTCATGCCCCATGACGAGCGGTTTCAGGTACAGATCGATGATCTGCTTCGCCACGCGCGGAGCGAGCGCAACTTCCCCGTAGCCGATATGGCCGAGGTCGGTCTCCACTTCGACCACGGTCCAGCCGTGGAAGCGGAACGTGCTCATCGTCTCTTCCTGCGAGTACAACAGGTCCATTGCATTGGCGCAGAAGTTGCCCTGCGGCGGAACGGTTTTCCCCTTCCACTCGTAGGTTCTGGCGCGGACGTCGGTGATTTTCATGGACGAGTCTGTCTCCTGTGTGACGTGCGCGAAATTCAAACGGCTTGTCGCCGCGTGCGGCCCATGCGACAGGCGATCGCGAATGCGTTGGCAGTCGCTTCGACGTCGGCCCTGCCAAGGCCGGCGATATCGTAGGCGGTACCGTGGGCGGGCGTGGTGATGGCAACCGGCAGGCCGCCGTGAACGGTCACGCCCGCGGAGAAACCCATCAACTTGATCGCAATCTGTCCCTGGTCGTGGTACATCGTGACGACGGCGTCGAACTCGCCGTCGCGCGCCTTGATGAACAGCGTGTCGGCAGGGAACGGGCCCTGGGCCGGAATGCCGGCATGGTTGAGCGCCTGCACCGCGGGCGCGATGATATCGATTTCCTCGCGTCCGCAAGTGCCTCCCTCGCCGCCGTGGGGATTGAATGCCGCCACGGCGACGCGCGGCGTCAAGACGCCATTGGCGCGCAGCGAGGCGTGGAGAAGTGTGGCGGCCGCCACGATCCGCTCGTGCGTCAGGTAGGACGCCGCGTCCTTGAGCGGGATGTGGGACGACACGCGCGCAGTCCACAGCGACCCAAGCGTGTTGAACTCGCAAAAAAAGCCCGTCACGCCGAGATAGGCGGCGAAGTGATGCAGTTCATCCTCGTGCTTGAGCCCCCCGCGTTTCATGGCGAGCTTGTTCAGCGGCGCAAAGCAAATCGCATCGACCTGCCCGCTGCGCGCGGCGTCGAGGCAGCGGTCAAGTACCGTCAGGACGGAAGCGCCGCCGGCCGCATCGGCCTGACCGCGGCGCACTTGCGCAGACTGTACGGTGTTCACCGCCAAAAACGCCGCGCGTGACGTGTTGTTGCGGCCGCGCACTTCCTCGAAAGAGGTCACCCGGTCGCATTCAATCTGCAGGTTGGCAATGCGCCGACCCTCGTCCCACAGCCACTCATCGCCGACGAGCACGACGTTGGCCAGTTCCAGCGTCTGCGGCCGCGCCAGCAGTCGCGCGATCAGTTCGGCGCCGATACCTGCCGGGTCGCCAAGAGTCAGCGCGACGACCGGTTTGCCGTTCGATATTTCCATGCATTTCTCCACACGAATGCCGCCATCAGCGGCGATACAGCCGCAACACGAGCGGCAGCACGATCAGCGTCGCGGATAGCGCCACGAGCGTGGCCGAGATCGGCGAATGCCAGAATATGGACAAGTCGCCGCGCGACAGCAGCAGCGACTGGCGAAATGCGTCTTCCGCCCGGTCCCCGAGCACCATCGCAAGCACCATCGGCGCGATGGGGTAATCCAGTTTCTTGAAAAAATAACCGAGCACGCCAAAAATCAGCATCAGAAAAACATCGTTCACCGAGTTGTTGACCGTGTAGGCGCCGATTGCGCACACCACGATGATGACTGGCGCGATGATCGCGAACGGAATTCGCAGTATGGCGGCAAACAGCGGCACGGTTGCCAGCACGACGATCAGGCTGACGACATTGCCCAGGTACATGCTCGCGATCAGCCCCCACACAAAATCCTTCTGCTCGATAAACAGCATGGGCCCCGGCCGCAGGCCCCAGATCATCAAACCGCCCAGCATGACCGCGGCGGTTGCAGAACCCGGGATGCCAAGCGCCAGCATGGGCAGCAGCGCGCTCGTGCCGGCGGCGTGGTCGGCGGTTTCCGGCGCGATCACCCCCTCCATCACGCCGGTGCCGAACTTGTCGCCATTGCGCGACATCTTCTGGGCAATGCCGTAGCTCATGAACGACGCAGCGGTAGGGCCGCCGGGCGTGATGCCCATCCACCAGCCGATTCCCATGCTGGTCACGAGCGTGCGCCAGTAGCGAGGCAGCTGGGCCCACGTCTGGAATACGACTTTCAGATTGAGTTTCGACTTAAGCCCCTTGAATGCGAGATCCTCCTCCATCGTTGCGAGAATCTCGCCGATCCCGAACAAACCGATCACCGCGACGAGGAAACTGATCCCGCGCAGCAATTCCGGACGATCGTAGGTAAGCCGCAAGTTGCCCGAAATGGTGTCCATCCCGACCGCGGCGCAGCCGAGTCCCAGCAGCAGCGCTGCGAGTGCCTTGAGTGGCGACTGACGCCCGATCCCGATGAAGCTTGAAAACGTCAGGATGTAAACGCCGAAAAACTCCGGCGGCGAGAATCGCATTGCGAAGTCCGCAACCCAGCCTGACAGGAACGTGATCAGCACGACACCCGACAGCGCGCCGAAGAACGCCGAGGTAAACGCGGCCGTCAGCGCCTCGCCGGCGCGCCCCTGGTGCGCCATCGGATAGCCATCGAAGGTGGTCGCAACAGACGACGGCTCGCCCGGGATGTTGAACAGGATGGAGGTGGTCGAACCGCCAAACAACGCGCCCCAGTACATGCAGGACAAGAGGATGATCGCCGAAACGGTTGCATCGTGAAGGTCAGCGGCAGCAGCAGCGTAACGCCGTTGGGTGCGCCCAGGCCCGGCAGCACGCCGACCAGGATGCCCAGCAAAACGCCCACTACCATCAACATAAGGTGGTAGGGCGTTAAAGCCACCGCGAACCCGTGCATCAGTGCCTGGAAAGACTCCATCGCCGCGCTTCAGTGTCGCAGAATCTCGACCAGCGAATCTATGAGGGGCCCGTGGTACAACTCGACCTTGAACCAGATCTCCAGGATCACGTACAGGCACGCGCAGATCGCGATTGAAGTCAGCGTTGCGCGCCGAATACTGTAGCGGCCATGCCACCACATGAAGGCGCCGATAAACAGCGCCGATGCGATATACAGGCCGAGCCAGGGCACCGCGATTACGTACGCCACCGTTGGAATGAACACCTGCAGCAACGGCTTTGCACGGCTGAACGCCAGCCATATCTCGCGCCGCGACGGGTCGAGCCGGCCC
>CAVZWF010000012.1:0-181354 GCA_963778865.1 uncultured beta proteobacterium
GAGAACTGGTGCCTATGCTCGAAGCGCCGGAAGTCAGCGCGCCGGGCCGGGCCTTCGCAAGCCGGATGAGCTCAGCTACCGTCTTCGGCGGAAACGACGGATGCGCGACCAGCACGCCCGGTACATGCGCCATCATCGCGACGGGCGCGAAATCCCCGATGGGATCGTACGGAAGTTCGCGAAACATTGGCAAGCCCGTGGTCAGCACGCCGCCGTACGTAAAAAATAAGGTGTACCCGTCTGGTGTCGCCTTAGCCGCCGCAGCCGCTGCTATCCTGCCGCTCGCGCCGCCACGATTATCCACGACCACCGGCTGCCCCCACAGGTCGGTGAGACCGTCTTTCAAGATGCGGCCCAAAAGATCGGTGCCGCCGCCCGGCGGCGAAGGGATGAGCAGGCGTATCGGCTTGTCCGGGTATTGTTGCGCCGGCGCAAAAGGCGCAAAGGTTGCCGCAGCAAGCACGGCCGTCATAAGACCAGCGAAATTGAATTTTTTCGTATTCGGCATGACGATGGCGCTTAACTCCCCCCTGCGCCAGGGGGCAATTGTGTACTGCGAGGCAGGCGAACGCAATGCCATGCGCCGGCTTCGCGCGAAAACGATACACTCATGTTGTTGAGTCGAACGCATCGGGAGCCTGGCACCAATCATGGACCGCGGAATATGGGCGATTTGGTACGACGTGCCCGGCGCGCACGAAGCCGAATATCTGGCTTGGTTCCACCACGTGCATATTCCGGAAAAGCTGTCGCGACCGGGTTACGCGTGGGCGGCGCACTACGCCCTCGGGCACGGCGGCGCGGGCACAGGCTACCTGGCGTTGTTCGGCGGCGCCAGCACGCACGCTTTTCTCAATCCGAGCCCCAGCCAACTGCGCGCGCGCCAAAGTAGCGAGACGAAGCGCTTCATGGGCATGCGCCGGCAATCGTCCGCGTGCATTTTTGCGGAAGAGATACGCGTGGACGGGCCCGCCATTGCGCAACGCGGGCCCGGCATGACGACGGGACCGGTGATCCAGATGGGAAATTACAATGCCGCCAGCGCGGCGGTCGAAGACGATCTGGGCGCGTGGTACGCGCAGGAGCGGCTGCCGCTGCTCGCCACTCTGCCCGGCTGCATAGGTGCGCGCAAAATGCTCGCGACGGTCGGTGCGTACAAGCACGCAATTCTCCATGAATTCTTGTCGCTCGAATTGCGCAAGCAACATTACGCGCCGCATGAAGCCGCCGCGCACGACCCGCATACGTGGATGGGACGCGTGCGACCCCAACTTACTCACGCTCCGCGCTCGCCGGCGGTGGGCACGCGGATCTGGCCGGCGGTAGATGCCTGAGGATCCACCTGGACGAATACAAGATGGTAGAGTCCCGCCTGATCATCATCGTGTTGATCGTGGCGGTGTATGCGATTGACTATGTGTCAAAACTCCTGCGCGAGCGGCTGATCGGCGATCACCGCCGCAGGGAACCGGTCGACGACGCGGTTCAGGTTTGATGGGGCGGGCGTCCAGCAACTAGCGGCCCCGCGTGGCCGGCGGGCATGCACGTAAACGGCTGACGACGGCGGCGTATGAAGCCGGCGTGTCGATCGCCTGCTGCGCCTCTACGACCGCGGTAATGATGCGCTTCGCCCATGGCGTTACCAGCTCGTTACTCCATGCGCGGACACCCGCGTCGACCTCGTCGCGCGACGCATAGACTCTGGGTTCGCCTACGTCACGGCGCAGAATGGTCGTCAACATTTGGGCGCTCGCGCGCAGATGCGCCCGCCACGTGTTGACGTGCTCCTGCTCGTGTTCGCGTATGACATTGCGGCGGCACTCATCGGTCAGTTCCCGCGCCAGGTAGACCACGATTTCCGAAAATCCCAGTGCGAGCGAAATGTCGGGCATGGCGCAGATTTGTCCATTGCCCAGCGCGACGGCGCGCGGGACTACGCTTAGACGAATATCGGGCTTGGCGTGCGTGAGGCCATATACGTGGTGGCGCCCGCCGGCGGGTTTTCCCGATAACGCGTTCAGGGCCTCGACGTTGCGGGAGACGTCGGTAGTGACCGCGTGGTCCTGAAAGCCCACCGCAATCTTCACCTGCCGGGACAATTCGCGACAACTCGCGGGGACTTCGGCGGCACTTGCGCCGCCCGCACTGATGCAAACCAGCACCGCTACCAGGCGTAATGTGAAATTGGCGGCCATGGTGTTCCTGCCGGTCCCGCCGGCAAGAATTACTCGACCGCCGGCACCGCGACGATGCGCCGCTCTGCGATCGACGCCAGAACAGCCTGCGTTACCGCTACCGTGCGCATACTGTCTTCGCCATCCGGCAAGAGGCTGCGCGCGCCCCGAACTTCGCCTTCGAACGCGCGGACCTCCAGCGCGTAGGCGGGGCTCGCGGCAAACCGTTCTTCCGTCACGCCCATTTTGTCGCGGACGCTTACGACGTGCTCCTTGGCGAAACGCAGCGCCGACGTAAAGAGCGTGGCCTGCGAACCTTCGATGATGAGGTTGTTCTCGGCGCTCGCGACCTCGCGCGTCGCACGCGCGAGCGCATGGCAATCACCCGCGAGACGTCCCAATACGGTAACGGTGTCGTCGGACTTGCCTTCTCTGCGGTCGGGATGGCTGAAAGCGCTCACTTCGACAAAGGGCTGGCCGGTCACCCATTGAATCAGGTCGATGAGATGCACGCCGACGTCGAATATGACGCCGCTCTGCGTGTTGTCAAGCCGCCAGGTCTTGCGCGCGGGATTGGCGGAGCCGCGCTCGAGCGACACTTCGGCCAGACGTCCCAGCCGGCCGGAGTGCACGATCTCGCGCGCGCGCACGATGGCCGCGTCCAGGCGGATCTGATGAGCGATGCGCAGAATGACGCCGGCTTCGCGGCAGGCGGCGACCATCTCGCTCGCGTGCGCCACGTTCATGGCGAACGGCTTTTCGCACAGCACATGCTTTTTCGCGCGCGCGGCGGCGATTACGGCCGCGTGATGCAGTGCATTCGGCAATGCGATATATACCGCGTCGACACCGGGGTCATGCAGCAACGAATCAAGGTCATTGCAGACGCGTGCAAAGCCGAAACGCTGCGCGAACGCGCTCGACTTTTCCGGCGAACTGCCAAGACAGGCTGCCAGCCTCGACCCGTTCTGGACCATGGCCGGCACGACAAAGTCCCCTGCCACCCAGCCAAGACCCGCCACGCCCCAACCGCACAATTTTATTTCGTCACTCATGCCGCAAGTTCCCGCCGCGCGATTTGAAAAGTTGCCGGCATCATGCCATCAAGATGAGGGTGCGGCAAACGCTCGCGACGCCAAAACAGCCACGCGCGCCCGTTTTCGCGGCCGCGACGAAATCAATTCATCGCGGCGGCCTTGCGCATGGACGTGCGCAGCCTTGCGAGCCATATTGCGAGGACGACGAAAAATGAGCCCGGGACGAACAGAATTAATGCGTACGCACACCACTTTCCGGGATTGGGTGGCGACGATACTTTGAAATGAGGAAACACGCGCGCGCTCCGTGGTTATCAGGTGTTGATACCCACTAGTCGAACGGGAAAGTCCGGATTCGACAATCGGCTTATCTCACCCACCCCCGCGGTACCCGCAATCGCCACGACCCGTGTTACGGCCGCCACGGCTATCCGCCGTACGCGCCGGCGCGAATTCCGTTCCACCGGAATATTGACCTCGTTTAGAATGGCGCGGCACGGGCGGAGGGAGTATGAGCGGGGACGCGGTGAAAAACATGCACGAGATCGTGGACGGCGTTTACCGCGCCGAGTCGCGCCGCGTGTTCGCCACGCTGATCCGGCTGCTCGGCGACTTCGACGTCGCCGAGGAGGCGCTGCACGACGCGTTCCGGGCGGCGCTCGAGCAATGGCCGCACGACGGCGTGCCCGCCAATCCGCGCGCGTGGCTGGTGTCGGCCGGCCGCTTCAAGGCCATCGACGGCCTGCGCCGACAGCGCGCGCTTCGACGCGCTCGACGACGATGCCAGCGTCGAGAACATTCGCCGACGAAAGAACCGCGCCGACGGCGACGATATCGAGGACGACCGGCTGCGCCTGATCTTCACCTGCTGCCACCCGGCGCTGCCGCCGGACGCGCAGGTCGCGCTCACGCTGCGCGAGGTGTGCGGCCTGACGACCGAAGAAATCGCCAGCGGCATTCCTGACCGGCGCGCCGACGCTGGCGCAGCGCATCGTGCGCGCGAAAACGAAAATCCGCGACGCGAAAATTCCCTACCAGGTGCCGTCGCCGGACGAACTGCCGGAGCGGCTCGACAGCGTGCTGCGCGTGATCTACCTGGTGTTCAACGAAGGCTACTCCGCGTCGTCGGGCGATTCGCTGACGCGCCACGATCTGTCGGGCGAGGCGATCCGCCTCGCGCGGCTGCTGGTCGAGCTGCTGCCGGAGCCCGAGGCGATGGGGCTGCTGGCGTTGATGCTGCTGCACGAATCGCGGCGCGCGGCGCGCACCTCGCCGTCGGGCGATCTGATCCTGCTCGACGAGCAGGACCGCTCGCGCTGGAACCGCGAGCAGATCGCGGAAGGCATTGCGCTGATCGAGCGCGCGCTGCCGTTGCGCCGGCCCGGGCCGTACTGCGTGCAGGCGGCAATCTCGGCGGTGCACGCCGAAGCGCCCAGCGCCGCCGCCACCGATTGGGCGCGAAATCGTCGGGCTCTATGATTTGCTGATGCAGGTGGAGCCGTCACCGGTGGTCGAACTCAATCGCGCGGTGGCGGTGGCGATGCGCGACGGGCCGCAGGCAGGGCTCGCGCTCGTCGATGCCATTCTCGCGCGCGGCGAACTCGCGCGATTACCGTCTCGCGCACGCGGCGCGCGCGGACCTGTGCCGCCGGCTCGGCAAAAACGTCGCGATGCGCGGGCATCCTATCGAACGGGCGCTCGCACTCACGCAGCAGGCGCCCGAGCGGCGATTTATCGAGCGGCGGCTGGCCGGACTGAAAAATTAATCGGGGGCGATGTCGAAATCGGCCGCGCCCGTTCGACTATTGGCTGAAAACCGCTGCAATCGGCGCGGAGTTTAAACTGACACGACAAGGAGATACCGCCATGCGATTCATGATGATCGTGAAGGCCACCCCGAACTGCGAGGCTGGCATCATGCCGGACAAGCAAGCCCTGTCCGAAATGGGCAGGTACAACGAACAACTGACCAAGGCCGGCGCGCTCCTCGCGGTCAACAGGCTCGCAGGCGAGTTCCAAGGGCGCGCGCGTCCGTTACGCCAAAGGGAAATTCAAGGTGACCGACGGACCCTTCGCCGAAACGAAGGAGTTGGTCGGCGGTTTCTGGCTGATCCAGGCGAAGTCGCGGGACGAGGCCCTCGACTGGGCCAAGCGCATTCCATTTCAGGAGGGCGAGGTCGAGGTTCGGCCGCTCTTCGAACTGACCGACTTCCCGGTCGACCCCGCCGAGAAACCCGACGGCTGGCGGGAGAAAGAGGAGCAGTTTCGAGCAGCGCAGCCTGTCAGAAAACCCGGCACGATGCGGTTCCTCGGCATACTCAAAGCCGACAAGGATACGGAGGCGGGCGTCCTGCCGAACGAGAAGTTCCTGACCGAGATGGGGGCGTTTTTCGAAGAAGGAACAAAATCGGGCGTAATTCTCGCGGGCGACGGGCTGAAGCCGAGTGCGGAGGGCTTTCGGGTCCGCTACTCCGGGAAAGAACGCAGCGGTGACCGACGGGCCCTTCGCGGAAACGAAAGAGCTGATCGCCGGCTACGCGATCATCCAGGTGAAGTCGAGGGACGAGGCGATCGAGTGGACCAGGCGATTCGTGCAGGTTGACGCGCCGGGACGTTACGGCGCGCAGAGCGAGTGCGAGATCCGTCAGGTTTTCGAGCTCGACGATTTTCCGGTCGACCCCGCCGGGAAACCCAACGAGCGGCGGCGGGCGGAACAGCGCTGCGCGACAGCGGCGGACTGTAGGAGACATGACGATGCGCTTCATGATCATAGTCAAGGCAACCAAGGATTCCGAAGCCGGCGTCTTTCCGAAGGACTCGGAGAAGATCTTCGCCGAAATGGCGACCTACCACGAAGAACTGCAGAAAGCGGGCGCACTGCTCGACGCATCCGGGCTGCAACCCACTTCCAAGGGCTGGCGCATCAAGTATTCGGGCGGCAAGCGCACCGTCGTCGACGGGCCGTTCGCCGAGACCAAGGAACTCGTCGCCGGCTACACGCTGATTCAGGCGAAATCGCGCGAAGAGGCGCTGGAATGGACCAAACGCTTTCCCAATCCACATCTGGCGGACGGCGAGATCGAGGTGCGCCAGCTCTACGAACTCGAGGATTTCGGGCCGATCGAGGCGATCGACCGCTTTCGCGAGCTCGATGCTTCGCGCAAGAAATAACCCGTACAAGGAGAACTGCCATGCCGCAAGTAAAACCGATTCCCGACGGGATGCACACCGTGACGCCGCACCTGGTTTGCGCCGGCGCGGCCGACGCCATCGAGTTTTACAAAAAAGCGTTCAACGCGATCGAAGTGGGCCGGCTGGCGGGTCCACAGGGAAAACTCATGCACGCCATGATCCGGATCGCGCGGTTCGGCCGTCATGCTGGTCGACGAAATGCCCGAATGGGGCGCATTCGGGACCGAAGTCGCTCAAGGGGTCACCGGTCACCATCCACCTCTACGTCGAGGACGTCGATGCGTTCGTCAAGCGCGCGGTCGCCGCGGGCGCCACGATCACGATGCCGGTCGACGATATGTTCTGGGGCGACCGCTATGGCAAGCTCGAAGACCCGTTCGGCCATCATTGGTCGGTCGGCACGCATGTCCGCGACGTGAGTCCCGAAGAAATGAAACAGGCGATGCAGAAAATGGGCGGCTGATTGCGGCGGCAAACGCACAATAACAGGGGGAAACCATGCTCAAGAAAATTCTCGTCATCGTAATCGTTCTCATCGCCGGCGTTCTCATCTTCGCCGCAACCAGGCCCGACACGTTCCGCGTTGAACGCACGGTCGGCATCAAGGCGCCGCCGGAGAAGGTTTTTCCGCTGATCAATGACTTGCGCGCGCAAGCGCAGTGGTCTCCGTGGGAAAAGCGCGATCCGGCAATGAAGAAGAAACTGAGCGGCGCCGAGACCGGCAAGGGTGCGGTTTACGAATGGGACGGCAATAGCGACGTCGGCAAGGGCCGCATCGAAATCATCGACGTCGTCGCGCCCACGAAAGTCACGTTGAAGCTCGACATGATCGAGCCGATGGAAGCGCAAAACACCGTCGAATTCACGCTGGCAGCGCAAGGAAGGCGCGACCGCCGTGACCTGGGCCATGCACGGACGGCAACCCTTCATCGGCAAGCTCGTCGGGGTCTTCATCGATTGCGACAAGATGGTCGGCGCCGATTTCGAGACCGGGCTTGCCAATCTCAAGGCGATGGCGGAAAAATAAGCTGAAGCGGGGACGAAGGATGAAATTTATATGCCTGATTTGCGCCGACACCCTGATGGAGCAGATGTCGCCGGCCACAGCGGAAAAACACTACCAGGATTATGCCGTTTTCACCGAGCAAATCCGGCGCAGCGGCCACTTCGTCGGGTGCAACCGGCTGCTCCTGCCCGAAACGGCAATAACCGTCCGCGTGCGCAACGGCAAAGTCATGACCACCGACGGACCTTACGCGGAAACCAAGGAAATTCTCGGCGGTTACTTTGTAATCGAAGCCAGGGACATGGACGAAGCCATTGGCGTCGCCGCAAGAATACCCGGCGGGTGGCATGGCTGCGTGGAAGTACGGCCGATTGCCCAGGACGAACGCACCATGCGCGCGCTCGGGTTCATTACTCAATAAACGACGACTACATTTCGACGAAACGGAGCGTGCAATGAAGTATCTGTGCCTGGTATACCTGGATGAAAAAAGACTGGACGAGCTGCCCGACGAGGACTGCGTTGAATTCGACACCGGCATCCGCAAGAGCGGCCACTGCCTCGCCTCCGAAGCGCTGCAATCGGTGCAGACGGCCACCACCGTGCGCATGCGCAACGGCAAGCTGTCGGTCACCGACGGGCCGTTCGCCGAGACCAAGGAGCAGCTCGCGGGTTTTTATATGATAGAGGCGCGGGACCTGAACGAGGCGATCCAGATCGCGTCGAGAATCCCGCCCGCGCGCGTGGGCAGCGTCGAGGTGAGGCCGGTGCGGCCAATCCGCGAAACGGTCGCGGCGAAGGCGCAGAAGCAAACGGCGTGATTGAAGATTTCGCCGCAGCTGACAATTCACTTTTTCTGGAGAGAACCATGGCAAAGTCCAAAAGCAGGCCAGCGACGCGCAATGCAACCGCGATGGCACGTGCAAAATCTTCGCGTATCGCGCTGCTCATCGCCACGCGCAAAGGCGCGTGGATTTTTCACGGCGACGCCGCGCGCAAAACGTGGCGCGCCGACGGGCCGCACTTTCTCGGCCACATCGTGAGCCATCTCGTGCTTGATCCGCGCGACGGCCGCACCCTGCTCGCGGCAGCCAAGACTGGCCACCTGGGCCCGACGCTGATGCGTTCCGCCGACCGCGGCCGCACCTGGAAGGAATCGAAACAGCCGCCGGCGTTCGCGAAAGTGCCCGCGGGCGAAAAAGGCCGTGCGGTTGACCACACCTTCTGGCTGACGCCCGGACACGCGCATGAGCCGGATGTCTGGTTCGCCGGCACGTCGCCGCAGGGTTTGTTCCGCAGTGCCGACGGCGGTGATACCTGGCAGGCCTTTTCGATCATCAACGACGACATGAAGTATCGCGAATGGATGGGCACCGTGCAGGACGGCACGCCCGACGGCCCGAAGCTGCATTCGATCATCGTCGATCCGCGCGACGCGAAGCACATGCTGTTCGGCATGTCGGGCGGTGGCGTGCATGAATCCAAAGACGGCGGCAAGACGTGGAACGTCATCATCGAAGGCATGGAAGTGGTACAGGGCTTCAACCTTGATCCCAAGATTCCGACCTGTCACGATCCGCACTGCCTGCGCATGTGTCCGAGCAATCCGGATCGCATCTACCAGCAGAACCACTGCGGCGTCTACCGTCGCGACGGCAACAGCGATTGGGTGCGCATCGGCCGCAGCATGCCGAAGACCGTAGGCGATATCGGCTTTCCGCTGGTGGTACATCCGCGTGACGACAAGACGCTGTGGGTGTTGCCAATGGATGGCACCACGGTGTGGCCGCGCACCAGTCCCGGCGGCAAGCCCTCGGTATACACCACGCGCAACGCGGGCAAGTCGTGGCAGCGCCTTGATGCCGGGTTTCCGAAACAACAAGCCTGGTGGACGGTCAAGCGGCAGGCGATGACGGGGGATGCGCGTGACCCGGTCGGGCTTTATTTCGGCACCACCAGCGGTGAACTGTGGATGAGCCGCGACGAAGGCCGCAATTGGAAGTGCATCGCGCGCAATTTGCCGGAAATTTACGCGGTCGAAGCAGCGCAGTTCACGTAGCCGGACGCTGTGCAATGAAAGTGTGCATTCCCAGCGCGCTGCTGTCTTACACGGCAAGCAGCACGGTAGAGGCCACGGGCGCGACGGTCGCCGCGCTGCTCGACGCGCTTGAGTTGAAATTTCCCGGCATACGCTTTCGCATGATCGACGAGCAGGACCAGATACGGCGTCACATCCGCTTGTTCGTCAACGGCGATCAGGTGCATGAATTATCGCAGCCGCTCAACACGACGGACGAATTGGTGATTGTCCAGGCCTTGAGCGGCGGGTAGATCGATCCGGAACCGGAAGATCAAGGGAATAATACGCCATGCAGAAAATCACCCCGTTCCTGTGGTTCGACGACCAGGCCGAAGAGGCGATGAATTTCTACGTCTCCCTATTCAAGAATTCAAAAGCCGGGCGCATCACCCGGTATGGAGAGGGTGCGCCGCTGCCCAAGGGGACGATCTCGAAATCGCGGGGTTAAAGCGGGCGCATGAACAAGCGTAACGCGGTGGCGGGGCCGGCCGCGGCTTCCGCGCGGCCGAGGTCTCACACCTCGCGGTAATGCTTCCTGTCTTCAGCGCTCAGCGCATCAAATTCGGTTTTCAGTACGCAGACGAGTTCGTTCTCGCCGATACCGCGCACCGACACTTTCTTGACTGTGATGTGCATTTTGAAAAAATCGACCGCGGCGGGATCGTCGACGAATATTCCGCGCCGGTTAAACGCGAACGTGGTGCCCGGCAGCTTTTGCAGGCGTGACGCCATGTTGATACACGATCCTACAAAATCATTGCCGTTCCCGACCGAATAAACGGTCCCTCTCGCGAGTCCGCAGCGCAATGTGGTGGGCGGATCGCTGACTTGCGCGTCGAGGCGCGGGAAGAACTCGCTTGAATAGCGCAGGCAGATTTCCCGGCCGGTGACGATAATGTTGCGCCTGGCGTTCTCGTCCGGCCGCGACACGTTCCACAGCACGAGCAATCCGTCGCCCATGAATTTCACAAAAAACGGCAACGGCCCCCACAGGGAAACACCCTCGTCATATTCCTTGTGCATCATCTCGGACTTGATCTGCGACATCATCCAGTCGAGAAACTGGCTCAAGAACACCGGAACCGTGAGATGGGGCTCGATCTGTTTGCAAAAGTTGGTGAATCCCTGAAGGTCAAACACGGCCGCGATGGCGTCGGTCGCCGCCGCTGCGCTGGTCAACTCACCGAGTCCGAGTATCGACGGATTGAAGCGTTCGAACGCTTCCCTCGACAACAGCCGCCATTTCCTGCCGTCGACCCCGGCGGTGAAGTAGTCTGAGTCTTTGACTTTAAACGTGCTCATGGTTTGGACTTGACCCAATCCGAAGTTGAATTTCCATGTGAAACGCGGCCCGATGCGGCCCGACGCGGTCGCCGCGGCCGTCCGTTACGCAACGGCCGACGCTGATTTCCGGTATCGCGAATCTGCCGTTATGGCACGGGGGCGGCGTCCTGGACTGGCGTGAGTTTAGCAAAGAAATCATCGTTTGCCTTGCGCGGCCAACGCGGACTCCGCGCCCACGGGGTCCGGGACCGCGCGACCCGGCCTGATTAATCCGCCTTCACCGCGCGCCCCGCCGCCCACTGGCGCAGCCACTGCACTTTCTCCGCCATCACCACCGACAGCGGCCGCGTGCGGCCGATTTCAGCGAGCACGTGCGCGGTCGCAAGCGGCTGCTTTCGCGGCCAGCGCCTCGTAAATCGCGGCCACGATCGCCTGCTCGATTTCCGCGCCCGAAAATCCGTCGGCCGCCGCCGCCAGTTGCGCGAGATCGAATTTCGCCGGATCGAGCTTGCGCTTTTTCAGGTGTATGCGAAAAATTTCGGCGCGCGTGGCGGCGTCCGGCAGATCGACGAAGAAGATTTCATCCATGCGGCCCTTGCGCAGCAGTTCGGGCGGCAACTGCGTGACATCGTTGGCGGTGGCGACCAGAAACACCTTGGCGGAACGCTCCGCCATCCAGGTCAGCACCGTGCCGAGCAAGCGCCGCGACACGCCGCCGTCGCTCTCCCCGCCGTCGGACGCGAGGCCTTTTTCGATTTCGTCTATCCACAGCACGCACGGCGCCATCGCTTCGGCCTGCTTCAACGCCTCGCGCAGATTGCGCTCGGATTCACCGTGAAACTTGTTGTAAAGCACGCGCAAAGTCGAGCCGCATCAGCGGCACGTTCCACGAACCGGCGATGGCCTTGGCGGCGAGGCTCTTGCCGGCGCCCTGCACGCCGAGCAACAACACGCCTTTGGGCGGATCGACGCCTAGCCTGGCCGCGTCGCCGGCAAACGCCATGCGCCGCAGATCGAGCCAGCGCTTGAGCCCGCCCAGACCGCCGACCTCGTTGAGGTTGCCGGTATCCATTTCGAATTCGAGCAGCCCGCCCTGGCCCAGCGTATCGCGCTTGAACTTCAGCACGCGCTGCACGTCGTCGAAATTGATCTGCTCGTCGATGCGGATGGCCTCACGGATCAGGCGGCGCACGTCCTCCTCGCACATGCCGGCGAGATGCTGCACCATCAGTTCGACCGCCTGCTGATCGCCCTTCAGCGGACCGCGCGCCTTCCCGGCGCTGCCATAGCTGCGCTTCTTCCTTGAAAATTTCGCGCACCCGCGCGATATCCGGCAACGGCAGATTGAAGCGCGCGCTCATGCGCGCGAGGTCCGGCGGCAGCTCGAGCGCGGCGCCGATGAAGACCATGGTGCGCGCGGTCTTCGCGTATTCCTGCGCAATCTCCTTGATCAGACGCACGTTGACCGGGTCTTCGAAGTACGGCTGCGCGTCGAGCATCGTATACACGCCGTTCTGCGGCGTCTTGTCGATGTGGCGCAGCGCGTCCTGGAATTCGTAGGTCTGCGTAACCACGTCCGTGCGCGGAACGCGCTTCAGTCCGTCGGCGACCGACCACACGAATAGCGGCCAGCCTTCGAGGTTGGCGACGCGTTCGAGCAGCTGCATGATGCGCGTCTCCTCGCGCGTCTCGACCTGCACGAGCGGGAAGCGCGAGCGGATGATCAGCGCGAGATCGTGCAGCGTATCAGCCATGACCGCCTTTCAATTGTGCGAGCAGCTTGTCGTGGATGCCGCCGAAGCCGCCGTTGCTCATGATCAGCACGTGATCGCCCGCTGTCGCCGCCGCGGCGATGGCCGCGACGAGTTGCAGCGATGTCGCTGGTGAATTTCGGCCTTGCCGCCGAGCGGCGCCAGCACCGCGGCCGCATCCCACGCGAGCCCCGCGCCGTAGCAGTACACGCGGTCGGCGGCGGCGAGGCTGCCGGCCAGCGCGTCTTTCATCACGCCGAGCTTCATGGTGTTGGAGCGCGGCTCGAGCACGGCGAATATTCTCGCCTTGCCGACCTTGCCGCGCAATCCGGCGAGCGTCGTTTTGATCGCGGTCGGATGGTGCGCGAAATCGTCGTACACCGAGACGCCGTTGACCGTGCCGCGCAATTCGAGCCGGCGCTTGACGTTTTCGAATGCGGCGAGCGCCTCGATCGCCACCGCCGGCGCAACGCCGGCGTGACGCGCGGCGGCTATGGCCGCAAGCGCGTTCATCTGATTGTGCGCGCCGACCAGGTCCCACTGCACTTCGCCCTGCGGCTTGCCGTTGAAACTCACCGCGAAGCGCCCGTCCGCCGACTGCGCGCCCGCCTGCCAGCCGCCGGCGACGGCGAAACGCTCGACCGGCGTCCAGCAGCCGCGCGTCAAGAACGCGCGCGAGGTTGGCGTCGGCGCCGTTCGCGACGATCAGCCCGTTGCCGGGTATGGTGCGCACGAGATGGTGAAACTGCGTTTCGATCGCCGCCAGATCGGGAAAGATATCGGCGTGGTCGAATTCGAGATTGTTGAGCACGGCGGTGCGCGGCGAGTAGTGCACGAACTTCGAGCGCTTGTCGAAAAACGCGGTGTCGTATTCGTCGGCCTCGATCACGAAGAATGGGACGTCTCGCACCCTTACCCTCCCCTGAGGTAGCTCATTTGCGTCCCCCTCGAGGGGGAGGGGATGCATTTGCTCCCCTCTATTCCCTGCGCCTCCACCCTTCCCCCCCGGTGGGGGAAGGCCGGGATGGGGGGGAGCCAGGCAACCGCGCGGAGATGCCGAAATTTTCCGGCACGCCGCCGATCAGAAAACCCGGTGCGAGTCCCGCGTGCTCGAGTATCCACGCCAGCATCGCGCTCGTCGTCGTCTTGCCGTGCGTGCCCGCCACCGCGAGCACCCAGCGGCCGCGCAGCACGTTTTCGGCGAGCCACTGCGGTCCCGAGATATACGGCAGCCCGCGATTGAGTATTTCCTCCATCAGCGCGTTGCCGCGCGCGACGACATTGCCGATCACGAATACGTCGGGCTTGAGGCTCAACTGGTCGGCATCGAAACCCTCGATGAGCCTGATGCCCTGCGCTTCGAGCTGGGTGCTCATCGGCGGATACACATTGGCGTCGCAGCCGGTCACCGTATGGCCCGCGGCCTTGGCGAGCGCCGCGATGCCGCCCATGAAAGTGCCGCAGATGCCGAGGATGTGGATATGCATGGAGCAGGATTGAGGATTGAGATTGAGTCAGGGATCTGCGTGATGCGATAATAGCGTGTCTGCGCCAAGTGCTGCCCGCGGATCTCTACAACGGAATGTCGGGCAGCGAGGCGGAGCGCGTGCCGGCGAGCGGACGGTTGTCGGCCGCGCGATACGTGAACACGAGCGAAAACTTGGTGTCCGCGGTCTGGTTGTGCCCGGCCGCGTGGAAGAGCCGGCAATGAAAGAACAACACGTCGCCCGCGGCGAGTTCGACGCGGCGCTGGGTGCGGATCAGCGGCTTGTTGGCTTCGACATCGGGGCGCAGGAACAGCGCTTCATCCAGCTGCTCCGCCGCGAAGTCCAGCTTGTGCGAGCCCGGCAGCACCAGCAGGCAGCCGTTCTCGAAGTATTCGCGGCCAAGCGCCAGCCACACCGACACGAGCTCCGGCCGCTCGAACGACCAGTAGCGGATGTCCTGGTGCCAGTTCGTGATGCTGCTGTAGCTCGGATTTTTCGTCATCACGCAGTTGTGATGCGCCTGCGAGAGCTCGACGCGCGGACCGAGCAATTGCCTGCAGGCGCCCCGCGATTGCCGGCTGCGTCGCCCACCGCGCAATCAGAGGGTCGCGCGCGCACGCCTGCAGCAACCGGCGCACCGTGCGCCCGCCCGGCGCATCGAGCGACACCGGCGCGCCCGGATATTTCGTATCGGCCTCGTACTCGACGGGCGGCGTTGTGCGCCGCGAGATCGCGCTCGGCGATCGACTTGATCGCCGCGCACTCGTCGCGCGCGGCCAGCTCGCGCACGACGACATAGCCGTCGCGGTCAAACTGCGCAACCTCGGCGGCGGAAAACATCGGAGTTCCTGAGCGCGGATTTACGCGACCGCGGTTTGCGCCGGGCGCGCGACCGGCGCGGGCTCGTACGCGAGGTAGGGCGCCAGCCAGCGCTCGGCATCCGCCAGCGGCATGTTCTTGCGCCGCGCGTAATCCTCGACCTGGTCGCGCGCGATCTTGCCGACCGCGAAATACTGCGACTGCGGATGCGACAGATAAAAGCCGCTGACCGAGGAGGCCGGCCACATCGCGTAGCTTTCGGTCACGGTGATGCCGATCTCGGGCGCGCGCAATAGATCGAACAACGCGCCTTTCTCGGTGTGGTCGGGACACGCCGGATAGCCGGGCGCCGGACGGATGCCGCGATACTTCTCGGCGATCAGCGCCGCGTTGTCGAGAGCTCTCGTCCTTTGCGTAGCCCCAGAATTCGCGCGCGCACGCGCTTGTGCAGGAGTTCGGTGAACGCCTCGGCCAGGCGGTCGGCGAGCGCTTTCAACATGATCGCGTTGTAATCGTCGTGCTGGTCTTCGTACGCCTTCACGCGCTTGTCGATGCCGATGCCCGCGGTGACGGCGAACGCGCCGATGTAGTCCTTGACGCCCGCATCCTTCGGCGCGATGAAGTCGCCGATGCACAGATTGGGCCGGCCGGTGGGCTTGACGTTCTGCTGGCGCAGGTTGTGCCACGTCATCAGCACGCGGTCGCGCTTCTCGTCGGCGTAGATTTCGATGTCGTCATTGCCGTTGACGCTGTTGGCCGGAAAAATGCCGAACACCGCGTTGGCGGTGAGCCATTTGCCCTCGATGATTTTCTTGAGCATCGCCTGCCCGTCGGCGAGCACCTTGCGCGCCTCCTTGCCGACGACCGCGTCGTCCAGAATTTTCGGATACGAGCCGGCGAGCTCCCACGTCTGGAAAAACGGCGCCCAGTCGATGTGCGCGGCGATCTCCGCGAGCGCGTAGTTCTTGAGATGCTTTAAGCCGAGAAACGACGGCACCGGCGGCGTATAGGCGCGCCAGTCGGTCTTCAAGCCCGTGCCGGCGCGCTTCCGCGAGCTTGTGCATGGGCCCGGGGCCCGCCTTGCTTCTCGTGCTGCGTCTTGATGCGCGCGTATTCCGCTTTCACCTCGGCGAGATAGCCCTCGCGCAATTCGTCCGACAGGAGATTGCTGCACACGCTCACGCTGCGCGACGCATCCGGCACCCAGATCACCGGGCCGTGATAGCCGGGCGCGATCTTGACGACGGTGTGCGTGCGCGAAGTCGTCGCCCCGCCGACCAGCAGCGGAATCTTGAAGCCCTCGCGCTCCATCTCGCGCGCGTTGTGCGCCATTTCCTCGAGCGACGGCGTGATGAGCCCCGACAGCCCGATGATGTCGCATTTCTCGTCGCGCGCGACCTGCGCGATCTTCTGCCACGGCACCATCACGCCCAGGTTGATGACTTCGTAGTTGTTGCACTGGAGCACGACGGCGACGATGTTCTTGCCGATGTCGTGCACGTCGCCCTTGACCGTCGCGAGCACGATCTTGCCCTTGGGCCGGGAATCGCCCGACTTCAGCTTTCTCGGCCTCGATGTACGGAATCAGGTGGGCGACCGCCTGCTTCATGACGCGCGCGCTTTTCACGACCTGCGGCAGAAACATCTTGCCCGCGCCGAAGAGGTCGCCGACCACGTTCATGCCGTCCATCAGCGGGCCTTCGATCACCTGGATCGGCCGCCCGCCGCTCGGCGAGCATTTTCTGGCGCGCTTCCTCGGTGTCCTCGACCACGTAGTCCGTGATGCCTCTCACCAGCGCGTGCGTGAGACGCTCTTCGACCGTGCCCTTGCGCCATTCGAGGTCTTCGACCTGCACTTTGCCGCCGCTCTTCACCGTCTCGGCGAACTTCACCATGCGCTCGGCGGCGTCCGGCCGGCGGTTGAAGATGATGTCCTCGACGTGCTCGAGCAGGTCCTTGGGGATTTCGTCGTAGACGCCGATCTGGCCGGCGTTGACGATCGCCATCGTGAGGCCGGCCTTCACCGCGTGGTAGAGAAACGCGGTGTGGATCGCCTCGCGCACGCCGTCGTTGCCGCGGAACGAGAACGAAATGTTCGACAGCCCGCCGCTCACTTTCGCGTACGGCAGGTTCGCGCGTATCCACTGCGTCGCCGCGATGAAGTCCTTGCCGTAATTGCTGTGCTCTTCAATCCCGGTCGCGATCGCGAAGATGTTCGGATCGATGATGACGTCTTCGGGCAGGAAACCCGACGTCGTTGACGAGGATGTCGTACGAGCGCTTGCTGATCTCGCGGCGGCGCTCGAGCGTGTCGGCCTGGCCTTTTTTGTCGAACGCCATCACCACGACCGCCGCGCCATAGCGGCGCGCGAGCTTCGCGTGCTTGACGAACTCCTCTTCGCCTTCCTTCATGCTGATCGAATTGACCACGCACTTGCCCTGCACGCATTTCAGGCCCGCCTCGATCACCTCCCACTTCGAGGAATCGATCATCACCGGCACGCGCGAAATGTCGGGCTCCGCCGCGATCAGCTTCAGGAAGGTCGTCATGGCGGCCTTCGAGTCGAGCATCGCCTCGTCCATGTTGATGTCGATCATCTGCGCGCCGCTTTCAACCTGCTGGCGCGCGACCGCCAGCGCCTGCGGCATAATCGCCGGCGAGTATCAGCCGCGCGAAGGCTTTCGAGCCGGTGACGTTGGTGCGCTCGCCGACGTTGACGAATAGCGAGTCGTCGCCGATGTTGAGCGGCTCAAGGCCCGACAGGCGCGTGCGCTTTTCGATCACCGGCACTTCGCGCGGCGCGATGCCGCGCACCGCGTCGCGCGATCGCCTTGATGTGCGCGGGTGTCGTGCCGCAGCAACCGCCGACGAGATTGACGAAACCGCTTTGCGCGAACTCCTTGATCAGGCCGGCGGTGTATGCAGGCGTCTCGTCATAGCCGGTTTCCGCCAGCGGATTCGGCAAGCCGGCGTTGGGATAGGCGGACACATAGGTATCGGCGACCTGCGACAGTTCCTCGATATACGGCCGCATCAGCTGCGCACCGAGGGCGCAATTGAGCCCGATCGCGAGCGGCTGCGCGTGGCGCATGGAATTCCAGAACGCCTCGGTGGTCTGGCCCGAGAGCGTGCGGCCCGATGCGTCGGTGATGGTGCCCGAAATGATGATCGGCAACCTGACGCGGTGGTCCTCGAAGTACTGGTCGATCGCGAACAGCGCGGCCTTGGCGTTCAGCGTGTCGAATATCGTTTCCGCGAGCAGCAGATCGACGCCGCCTTCGACCAGGCCATGAATCGCCTCGGTGTAGGTGGCGACGAGTTCGTCGAACGTGACGTTGCGAAAACCCGGATCGTTGACGTCGGGCGAAATCGACGCCGTGCGGTTGGTCGGCCCCAGCGCGCCCGCCACGAAACGCGGCGCGCCGTCCCTGCTCTCGAACTCGTCGGCCACCGCGCGCGCAAGCGTCGCCGCCTCGAAGTTCAGTTCGTGCACGAGATGCTCGAGCGCGTAATCCGCCTGCGCGATGCGCGTGGAGTTGAACGTATTGGTTTCGATCACGTCGGCGCCGGCCGCGAGGTATTGGGCGTGGATTTCGCGGATGATCCCCGGCTGCGTCAGCGTCAAAAGATCGTTGTTGCCCTTCAGATCGCGCGCGAAGTCGCGAAAGCGCGCGCCGCGATAGCCCGCTTCGTCGAGCTTGTAGCCCTGGATCATGGTGCCCATCGCGCCGTCGAGTATGACGATGCGTTCGGTGAGCAGTTGCTCTAAGGCGTCTGTGCGTTTCATTATGTTACGGACTCTAAATCCAGTACGCGGTGCGCGTCATCACGCGCGAACCCAGCTTCATGGCAAGCTTGACCGGCTCCGGCAAGTTCGGCGGCGCCATGTTCGATGGCCGTGCGCGCATGGCGCGCTTCATCGTCTTTCATCCCGGCTACGATCGCGCGGCTTTTTTCGTCCTGCGCCGGCAGGCGGTCGAGATGGCCTTCGAGGTGGCCTTCGACCTGGCGTTCGGTTTCGGCGAGAAAACCCAGGTTCCACTTGTCGCCCAGCATGCCGGCCGCGGCCCCCAGCGCGAAAGAGCCCGCGTACCACAGCGGATTCAGGAAGCTCGTGCGCCCGCCGAGTTCCGTGATGCGTTGCGCCGTCCACGCCAGATGGTCGGTCTCTTCGGCGGCGGCCTGTTCGAGTGCGGCGCGCGCCGCTTCGTTGCGCGCGGTCAGCGCCTGCCCCTGGTAGAGCGCCTGCGCGCAGATTTCCCCGGTGTGATTGACGCGCATCAGCGCGGCCGCGAGCACGCGCTCCGTCACCGTCAATTCCGGCTCGGCACTCTCGTCGCCGGGCACCGGCCGCGCGCTGTGCGCGGGCGCCGAGCAGCGTGCGCAGGCCGTTGTCGAAAGCGGTGATAAGCCGGTCAAGAGTCCAGCATGGCGTTCTCCTTTCGTCGAATAGCGTGAGGCGCCTCAGTCCGCCAACGCAAAGAGGCGCGCGAGTTCAGCGCCGGGATCCGGCGCGCGCATGAACGCTTCGCCCGACCAGGAAACGAATTTACCCCGCGCCCGCGCATCAGGCTCACGTCCGCGGGCGTGAGGATGCCGCTTTCCGTGACCACCATGCGGTCGGCCGGAATGCGATCGAGCAACCCCAGCGTCACGTCGAGCCGCGTCTCGAAAGTGCGCAGGTTGCGGTTGTTGATGCCGATCAGCGGCGTATTCAGCGCGAGCGCGCGCTCGAGCTCGTCGGCATCATGCACTTCGACCAGTACCGCCATGCCGAGGTCGGCTCGCGGCCGTCTCCAGCTCGCGCATGCGCTTGGCCTTCAGCGCGGCGACGATCAGCAGTATGCAGTCGGCGCCCATCGCGCGCGACTCATAGACCTGATACGGCTCGAGCATGAAATCCTTGCGCAGCACCGGCAGGCTGCAGGCGGCGCGCGCGCTCAACAGGTTCTCCGCGCTGCCCTGAAAAAACTGCGCGTCGGTGAGCACCGACAGGCACGCCGCGCCGTGCTGCGCGTAGCTTGCCGCGATCGCCGCCGGATCGAAATTCTCTCTCAGCACGCCGCGGCTCGGGCTCGCTTTCTTGATTTCGGCGATCACGGCCGGCGCCCCGGCGGCGGCTTTCGCGCGCAGCGCGCCCACAAAATCGCGCGGCGCCGCGCTCGCCGCGGCGGCCTTGCGCAGCGCCGGCAGCGGCCGCGCGCTCTTGGCGGCGGCGATTTCCCGGGCCTTGACCGCGACTATGCGTTGCAGAATATCCGGCATAGAAAACTCAGGATTTCCCCGCGTGGCCGGCCGCCGCCAGGCTCCATGGTCCGCCCCGCGTCACATGACTCAAGTAAATGTCGGCGAGGTCGTCGCCTGCTTGCGCATCGTAACGCCGCAATACGTGCAGCGCCGCATCCTTGCTGTCATAGATATCGAAAATCACGGCAAGCTTCAGCAACTGCTCGCCGGACAGCGCCGCGAGATCAAAGAGATCCCGCACGAACACCGCGTCGGACCACATGAACTGCGCGGGATAGAGCGCGCTGCCGTTTAACGCCAGGGGTTTCATCACGCGGCCGGCCATGCCGAGAAACTTGTGAAACATCATGCCCTGGCGGCGCAGGCACGCGGCGACGTCGCCGAACAGCGGCTGATTCTCGTACATCGGCACAAATTCAACTTCAGTCACGACGCACAGCAGCTTGCGCAATGCGCCGGCGCCGCCCGTGAATACGTCCAGTTCGGCGCCCTGCACGTCAATTTTGACGAAATCAATTTCGCCGAGCGCACGGTCGGCTACGAATTGGTCGAGACTTACCGTCGCCACTTCCCCGACGCTTTTTAACCGCGTGTCCTCGAGCCCGTGATACAGGTCGCAATAGCGCTCGTCGGGACGATATAACGACGTGCACATGGGATGCACCGTCTGGTATAACTGGCGCCGCTCCTCGCGCAAGCCGATGGCGGCAGCATAGTAGCGCACCCGCGCCGGCGCATGACGGTTCAGTTCGTCGCACAATTCCGGGTCGAGTTCCACAGCGGACAGGCAGGACGCGGGAAAATGATCGAGCAACTGCCAAAACGGTTCCTCCGCGCCCTTGATCGGCAATGCCCCGATATTGAGCATATTGAATGCGAGATCGAATCCATTGGCCTTGAGCAGGGGTGCCAGTACGCCCGGCTCAATATCACCTGTGCCGGGCTCAAGCAGGCGTACTGGCGCGTTGGTGTTCACGGTCGCGGCAGCGTGCTATGAGGCGGCGCGCGTGAAATCGACGAACTGATCGAGTTTCTTGCGCGCAGCGCCGCTTGCCATGACCGCGAGCGCCTGTTCGCACGCCCTCCGCGTGCGTGTCGGCGAGGCCCGCGACATAAATGCTGGCGCCGGCGTTGAGCGCGACGATGTCGCGTGCCGCGCCCGCCTTGTTGTCGAGCGCCTCGAGCAGCATCGCTTTCGACTCTGCGGCGCCGTCGACGCGGATGGCGGCCGCCTCGTGCGTCTCGAGCCCGAAGTCGGCGGGGCCGATCTGGTACTCGCGCACCGCGTCGTCTTTCAATTCGCCGATCATGGTCGGGCCGGCCACCGAAATCTCGTCGAGGCTTTCGAGCCCGTGCACGATCATCACGTGCCGGCTGCCCAGCCGCTGCAGCACATGCGCCTGGATGCCGACGAGATCGGGGTGAAACACGCCCATGACCTGGTTCTTCGCGCCCGCCGGATTGGTCAGCGGACCCAGGATGTTGAACATGCGTGCGCACGCCGAGTTCCTTGCGCACGGGCGCCGCGTGTTTCATCGCGCTGTGATGGTTGGGCGCGAACATGAAACCGACGCCGGTCGCGTTGATCGACTGCGCGACGGCTGCGGGTTTGAGATTGATGTTGGCGCCGAGCGCCTCCAATACGTCCGCGCTGCCCGACTTGCTCGACACCGAGCGGCCGCCGTGCTTCGCGACTTTCGCGCCCGCCGCCGCGGCGACGAACGCGGCCGCGGTCGAGATGTTGAAGCTGTGCGCGGAGTCCCCGCCCGTGCCGCAGGTGTCGACCAGCCGGTCGTCGCCGCCGGCCGGCACCTTGGTCGCGAACTCGCGCATCACCGTGCTGCGGCGGCGATCTCGCCGATGGTTTCCTTCTTGACGCGCAGGCCGGTGATGATCGCGGCGATCAGCGTCGGCGACACTTCGCCGCTCATGATCTGCCGCATCAGCGACAGCATCTCCTCGTGAAAAATTTCGCGGTGCTCGATAATGCGGGCCAGCGCTGCCTGCGGTGTCATGTTTTTCCCCCCTGCAAAAAATTGGCGAGCAGCGCGTGGCCGCTTTCGGTGAGGATGGCCTCCGGATGAAACTGCACGCCCTCGACCGCCAGCGTGCGGTGCCTGACCCCCATGATCTCGTCGTCGTCGGTCGACGCCGTGATCTCGAGGCAGTCGGGCAGGCTCGCGCGCTCGATAACCAGCGAATGATAGCGCGTCGCCTGCAACGGATTGGGCAGATTGCGAAACACGCCGTCCGAATTATGCCGGATCGCCGAAGTCTTGCCGTGCATGACGTGCTTCGCATGCACGATTTTGCCGCCGAACGCCTGGCCGATCGCCTGGTGGCCGAGGCACACGCCGAGTATCGGCACCTTGCCCGCGAACGCCTTGATGAGCGGCACGGAAATGCCCGCCTCGTTCGGCGTGCACGGCCCCGGCGAAATCACGATATGGCGCGGCTTCAATGCGGCGACTTCGTCGAGCGTGATCGCATCGTTGCGGTACACCGCGACATCCTGCTCGAGCTCGCCGAAGTACTGCACCAGGTTGTAGGTGAAGGAGTCGTAGTTGTCGATCATCAAGAGCATGCTGTCCTCCCCCTACTCGATCTTGCTGTCGAGGCCCGCTTCGGCCATTTCCGCCGCGCGCAGCAGCGCTCGCGCTTTGCTCTGCGTTTCCTGCCACTCGGCCTGCGGCACCGAGTCGGCAACCACGCCGCCGCCGGCCTGCACGTGCAGCATGCCGTCCTTGACCACCGCGGTGCGCAGGGCGATCGCCACGTCCATGTCGCCGTTGAAACCGAGATAGCCGACGGCGCCGGCGTAGACGCCGCGCTTGACCGGCTCGAGTTCGTCGATGATTTCCATCGCGCGCACTTTGGGCGCGCCGCTCACGGTGCCCGCGGGAAACGTCGCGCGCAGCACGTCGATCGCGGTGAGGCCGGGTTTCAGCTTCGCCTCGACGTTGGACACGATGTGCATCACGTGCGAATAGCGCTCGATGACCATCTGCTCGGTCACGCGCACGCTGCCCGTCTGCGCGACGCGGCCGACGTCGTTGCGCCCGAGATCGACCAGCATGATGTGCTCCGCGCGTTCCTTGGCGTCGGCCAGCAGTTCGTCGGCGAGTGCTGCGTCTTCCTCGGGCGTCTTGCCGCGCCGGCGCGTGCCGGCGATCGGCCGCACCGTGACGGCGTCGCCTTCGAGACGCACCAGGATTTCGGGGGAAGCGCCGACGACGTGAAAATCGCCGAAATCGAAATAGAACATGTAGGGCGACGGATTGATGGTGCGCAGCGCGCGGTACAGCGCGAGCGGCGTTGCATTGAGGCGCTTGGACATGCGCTGCGACGGCACCACCTGCATGATGTCGCCGTCGAAAATATAGCGCTTGGCGCGCTCGACCGCCGCCAGGTACGCGGCTTCGCCGAATCCGGATACCGCGGGCTCCGACGCCGCGGGCGCAGAGCCGGGTATGTTGACCGGCGCGCGCAGTTTCTCGAGCAATTCGCCGAGCCGGCGCCGCGCCGCGCGATAGGCGCCGCCGTGCGCCGGGTCCGCGTACACCACGAGCGTCAGTTTGCCCGTCAGGTTGTCGACGATGGCGAGTTCCTGCGACAACACGAGCAGGATGTCGGGCACGTCCAGCGGATCGGGCTTGTTCGACTTGGCGAGCCGCCGCTCGATGTAGCGCACGGTGTCGTAGCCGAAGTAGCCGACGAGCCCGCCGCAAAAGCGCGGCAAGCCCGGCCTGCGGCGCCGCCTTGAAGCGCGCCTGATACTGCTCGACGAATTGCAGCGGGTCGTCGGCGCGCGTGCGGCTGCGCAGTTCGCCGCCCACGAATTCGCTGCATTCGTAACCGCGCACTTCGAGGCGCGTGTCCGGCCGCGAGCCCGATGAACGAATAGCGGCCGAAGCGCTCGCCGCCGACCACCGATTCGAGCAGATAGGTGTGCGGCTGGTTGGCGAGCTTCAGGTAAACCGACAGCGGGGTATCGAGGTCGGCGAAGGTTTCAAGCATGAGCGGGATGCGGTTATAACCCTCGGCCGCAAGCTGGTTGAATTGTGACTCGGTCATGATTCCACTCCATGGAAAAAACGCAAAAGAACCGGCGGCAACGCGTGAACTACGCGCGCCAGCGTGCCAAACCGCCGCGCCACGGACGCCAACGCCCGGTGGAGCAAACGATCGTTCTTTCGCTTTTCGTGTGGATCATGATTTGATTATGAGTCTGGTCGCCTCGAATAACGTTTCTACTATAGCATCAACGTCCAGTTCGCGCACGTCGCGCCCCTCGTTGTAGCCATAGGGCACGCAGAACACCGGGCAGCCGGCGGCGCGCGCGGCGATGGTGTCGTTCAACGAGTCGCCGATCATCAGCATGTCGCGCGGCGCGATGCCGAGCTCGCCGCACGCATGCGTCAGCGGCAGCGGGTCGGGCTTTTTTTTCGGCAGCGTATCGCCGGAGACGACGATTTCGAAATAAGTCGGCGAGCCGCATCTGCTCGAGCAGCGGCAGCGTGAAGCGCGCGGACTTGTTGGTCACGCAGGCCAGCGGAAATCCGGCGCTCTTCAACGCATCGAGCCCCTCGCGCACGCCCGGATAGAGGACCGTGTGCTTGCCGTTCACGCTCTCGTAGCAATCGAGATACAGCGGCAACGCGCGCTCGAACAACGCCGCGTCGGGTTCGCCCTCCAGCGCGCCGACCAGCGCGCGCTTCACCAGGTTGGGTATGCCCTTGCCGACGAAGTTGCGCACCAGCGCTTCGGCTAGCGGCGGGCGGCCGAGTTTCTGCAGCAGCAGATTGACCGCGATCGCGAGATCGGCGACGGTGTCGAGCAGGGTGCCGTCGAGATCGATCATCACGGCTTTGACCGGCAGCGGAAAATTATTTTTGTGCATGGATTGCGGCAAGGCGGCTGGAATTCCGGGACGGCGAGCACTCGCCGAATTTCGGTATCCATCGGCGGTTGACCGCTGCATTTCGGGTTCTGAAAAACGGCTAGACTTTCGCGAGCTCGCCGCGCATTTGCCGGATGGTTGCCTTGTAATCCCCGGCGCCGAAGATGGCCGAGCCGGCGACAAAGGTGTCCGCGCCGGCGCGCGCGATCTCGGCGATGTTGTCGGTCTTGACGCCGCCGTCGACTTCGAGCCAGATGTCGCGGCCGGCTGCCGCGATGCGCGCGCGCACCGCGCGCAGCTTGGCGAGCGCGCCGGGAATGAATTTTTGCCCGCCAAACCCGGGATTCACCGACATGATGAGCACGAGGTCGAGCTTGTCGATGACGTGATCGAGATAATCGAGCGGCGTGGCCGGGTTGAACACCAGGCCCGGCCTTGCAGCCGTGCTCCTTGATGAGCGCGATGGTGCGGTCGACGTGCTCGGACGCCTCCGGATGAAACGAGATGATGTTGGCGCCGGCCTTGGCAAAATCGGGAATGATGCGGTCCACCGGCTTCACCATCAGGTGCACGTCGATCGGCGCCGTCGTATGCGGCCGCAACGCCGCGCACACCAGCGGACCGATGGTCAGATTGGGCACGTAATGGTTGTCCATCACGTCGAAATGTATGAGGTCGGCGCCGGCCGCGACGACGCTCCTGACTTCGTCGCCCAGCCGCGCGAAGTCGGCCGACAGTATGCTGGGTGCGATGCGGTACATGGGCGGATTCTACCCGGTATTGGCGTTTTTCCGATAGTTGCGGCGCGCCGCGCCGCGAACGGTTGCTACGCCGCGTCAAAATAGTGTGCAATGAGCTACGCACCGCATGCAACCGACACGCCGCCCATGACCGCCGAAAAAAAATACGAAATCACGGTAACCACGCGTACCGCTTACATCCCCGAGCAGTCGGACGCGGCGAGCGGTCGTTACGTGTTTGCCTATACCATCACGCTCAAGAATACCGGCAGCGTCACCGCGCAGCTGATCAGCCGCCACTGGATCATCACCGACGCCAACAACCGGTTGCAGGAAGTGCGCGGACTCGGCGTGGTCGGCGAGCAGCCGCAACTGCAGCCGGACGAGAGTTTCGAATATACGAGCGGCACCGCGATCGCAACACCGGTCGGCACGATGCGCGGCACCTATCAGATGGTCGCCGACGACGGCCTGCAGTTCGATGCGGTCATTCCGGAATTCACGCTGTCGATTCCGCGCGTGCTGCACTGACTGCCGCGGCGCCTGCGCCGAGCCAGCTCGAATTGATCAGGGCCCGTTGCCGGCGGCTCACTTGCGGTGCGGATCGCGATCATCCGGCGGCTTGCGCGGCCACGTCCACCAGACGATGAAGAGCAGGATCGCGAGCGCAACACCCGCTTCAAGCAGAAACCAGAGCATGTTCCGTTCCGACGTTCCGTGTTAGTTATATACTGCGGCGCATCGTGCCGCGCCGCCACCTCATGATACTCCGCTGCGATTGCCGTGATCCGCACTGGCTATTGCTCGCCGCCTGCGAAACCCTGCTGCCCGCCAAGCCGCCCGCCGCGCCGGTTCCGGCGCCGGCGCCCGCCCTGCCGCACCGGCACCCGCGCCCGGCGCCGAGGCACCCGCGCCCAAGCCGCGCGCCCGTCAGCCCGTTGCGCGCGGCAGGCTGGGACACGATTGCCGGCTGGCGCGACGACAATCCGCAACTCGCGTGGAGCGCGTTTCTCGCGAGCTGCGGCGCGCTCAAAAAGCAGGCCGCGTGGCAATCGGTGTGCGGCGTTGCGGCGGCACTGAGTGAACCGTCGCGCGAAACGCTGTATCGCTTTTTCGAAACCAACTTCACGCCGTACCAGGTCGTCAATGCCGACGGCAGCGACAGCGGGCTCGTCACCGGCTACTACGAACCGCTGCTGCACGGCAGCCGCACGAAGAGCGCGCGCTATCGCGTGCCGGTTTACGGCGTGCCCGACGATCTGCTGGTGATCGACCTCGCCGAGGTCTATCCCGAATTGAAGAACATGCGGCTGCGCGGACGCATCGACGGCAAGCGCGTCGTGCCGTACTTCGACCGCGCGCAAATCGACGCCGGCGCGGCGCCGGTCGCCGGCAAGGAAATCGTGTGGGTCGAGGATTCGGTCGAGCTCTTCTTCATGCAGATCCAGGGCTCGGGCCGCGTCAAGCTCGACAACAACGGCACGATCGCGCTCGGTTACGCCGAGCAAAACGGTTATCCCTATCGCTCGATCGGCCGCCTGCTCGTCGACCGCGGCGATCTGCCGCTCGAAAAAGCCTCGATGCAGGGCATCAAGGCGTGGGCGAAACAAAACCCCGACAAGCTGCAGGAACTGCTCAATTACAACGCGAGCTATGTGTTCTTCCGGGAAATGCCGCCCGACCTGCCGGGACCGTTGGGTGCGCTGGGCGTGCCGCTGACCGCGCGCCGCAGCATCGCGGTCGACGCGCGCTACATTCCGCTGGGCGCGCCGGTGTTTCTCGCCACCACCAGCCGAACTCGCGCCAGCCGCTCAACCGCCTGATGCTCGCGCAGGACACCGGCGGCGCGATCCGCGGCGCGGTGCGCGCGGATTTCTTCTGGGGATTCGGCGACGAGGCCGCGCAACTCGCCGGCCGCATGCGTCAAAGCGGCAAAATGTGGGTGCTGCTGCCCAACGGCTATCCGCTGCCGGCCGCGAACTGACGGCCGATCAGCGCACCGCGCCCACGCTGTCGCCGTACAGATATTTGACCTGCAGCAAAACGCGGCTTTTCACCGCGTGCCCCTGTCTTTGCGCCGGCGTGAAACCGCGCGGCGCGAAACACCGCCAGCGCGGCCTCTTCAAAATAACCCGCGGGCTGCGCCTCGACAATCGACGCGTCGTTGACAACGCCGAATTCGTCGATCAGCAGCAGCACCGACAATCGCCCGTCGACCTTGGCACTGGCGGCGGACGCGGGATAATCGAGCTGGATCTGCGTCAGCGGCTGCGGGTAAACATCGAGTTGTTTCGCCGGATAGTAGGTCGGGTCGCGTATGAACGGCACTTCGATGCCGCTGCTCGGCGACGCTGCCGGCTCGCGCGTCGCGCGGCGGCTCCGGCTGGGCTGCGGTTTCAGGATCGGTTGATTTTTGCGGGTTATCCGCGAGCGGCGCCGGCGCGGGATCTGCGAACCACCGCCACGCTCTCGACCGCGGGCGCGCTGTCGGTGGCGGCAGGTTCGAGCCGCGCCGTGATCGTGGTAACCACCTGCGGCACGCCGCCGGTCGGATTTACCGGTATCCCCACGAGCAGCACGACGTGCAGGAGAAATGAGACTGCGCACGCCTTGAGCAGCCGCAGCCACGCCTGCGTCGAAACCGCGTCAAACGGTACCAGAGTCGGACCAACGTAGCGGTCGCATCCATGCGCTTCACCCGTGCGCTGGCCGCCATCTCGATCCCGCGGCCGCAGCTGCTACTTGGCAGCGGCCAGGCGCTGCTCGATCATCTCGAGCCGGAATGGCGCCCGGCACGCGCTGACCGTCGACGAAGAACATCGTCGGCGTGCCGGAAATGTTCTTCTGCTTGCCGAACGCCAGGGTTTTGTCGATCGCCGTCGTATCGCAGGTGCCGGGCGCGGTCGGCGCGATGCCGTTAACCAGCTGGTCATCCCACGCCTTGACGCGGTCTTTCGAGCACCAGATCGATTTCGCTTTTTCCAGCGAGTCGGCGCCCAGCACCGGATACAGAAACACGTAGATCGTCACGTCGTTGATCTTGGTCAGGTCCTGCTCGAATTTCTTGCAGTAGCCGCAATTCGGATCGCCGAAATAGGCGAGCTTGCGCGTGCCTTTGCCCTTGACCTTCTTGAACGCGAGGTTGAGCGGCAGCTGATCGAACTTGATCGCCGTCAGCTTGCTCATGCGCTCCTCGGTCAGATTGGCCTTTTTTTCGGTGTCGATCAGATTGGCGTTGACGAAGAGGTAGGCGGCGTTCTCGTCGGTATAGATCATCTGCCCGTTGGAGAACACTTCGTAGATGCCCGCGCAGCGGCGTCTTGGTCACGCTCTCGACCGGCACATCCGGATATTTCTTCAGGAACGCCGCCTTGACGGTGGCTTCGCTGGCGCCGGCCAGCGCGCTCGCGCACGCCAGCGTCGAGGCAGGCGACGATCGATAATGGCTTTTTGCATGATATTCCTTAACGAGGGATAAGTTACTGATGGTGCACACTATCCGACCGCGTGCCGCACCAAAAGGTTCTTCAGTTGCGGCTGACGATTAACGAGCCGCAAGCCCAGATTGCGCAGCTTCGCGAGCCGCGCGTCGTCATTGTTGAATAGCCGCTGCAGACCATCGGTGGCGAGCCGCATGGTCGCGATATCTTCCCGGCGCGCACGCTCATAGCGCCGCAGCAGGTGGTAGTCCCCGCAGTCGGCCTGCGCGCCGCGTTGCGTAAGCACCTGCGCCAACTCGCGCGCGTCGCGAAAACCGAGATTCACACCCTGACCGGCCAGCGGGTGCACATTATGCGCGGCGTCCCCGACGAGAGCAAGGCGCGGCATCACGAGGCGCCGCACGCGCTGAACGCGCAGTGGAAACGCCGCCGCCGGCGTGATCACCTGCATGTCGCCGCAGCGCGCCTTGCGCAGCCTGCGCGACCTGCGCCGCCAGTTCTTCGCCGTGCAAGCGCACGCAGCTCAGCCGCATGCTCAACGCCGGTTGACCACACCATGGACACGCGCGCGCCGGGCAGCGGCAGCAACGCGAGCACGCCGTCGCGGCGAAACCATTGCATGGCCACGCCGCGATGCGGTTCACTGATCGCGAAATTGGCGACCACCGCCGTCTGCTGGTACGGCCGCGTTTGAACGTCGATCGCCGCCTGTTCGCGCACCCACGAATCCGCGCCGTCGGCGCCGACGACCAGGCGCGCGCGCAGCGTGCGTCCGCCGGCGAGTTCAAGCTGCGCCGCCGTCCGCGTCGAATTTCAAGTTCTGGCACTCCACGGGCGCGATAATTTCGACGTGCGGCGCGTGCGTGAGCGCTTGCCATAACACGCGCTGCAGTTCGCGGTTCTCGACGATCACCGCCAGTTCGCGCAAGCCCGCCGCATACGCGCCAAAATTGAGCGCGGAGATCGCGTCGTCGCCAAAAACGCGCATGTCTTCGACCTGGCAGACGCGCGCCGCGTCGAGCGCGCGCCACGCCCCGCACGCATCGAGAAACGCCGCGCTGCCCGGGCTGATCGCGTAGACGCGGCTGTCCCAGTCGGCGGAGTCCGCCGCGGGCGCGGCGGCTGCGATTCAACCACCGCAAGCCGCAACCCGGCACGCATTGAGCGCCATCGCCAGGCTCGCGCCCACCAATCCGGCGCCCACGATAATTACGTCAAAATCCATTTCCATCGACCATCCCAACACTGGAAGCCGCAGTTTAATGGCGCCTAGGCCAGACCGCAAAAATAGCGCCGCCCGGCGGTCATTACCCGGCGACGAACGGGATTTCGCAGCGGCGGGCAATAGGCGGCAATTCTTGACAAACCGGGAGTCGAAATCTAGACTCCGGCGCCTTCACTCCGGGCGTGAGAGCGCGTCGTCGATTGACGGGCCCGCCACGGGCAACGAAAATTCAGGTATTTGGTGATGTAGCTCAGTCGGTTAGAGCGTGGCACTCATAACGCCAAGGTCGGTGGTTCAATTCCACCCATCACCACCAGCATAGGCTGAAAAGGGCTTGCCGCGCGGCAGGCCCTTTTCTATTTCCGGCGGCGACAGCGCGACTTCGCGCTATGATTTCGCAATCGATCAATGCCCATTATCATTCGGTATAATGCGCGGCCCCGACCGCCGTCACGGCGACTCGGTTATAATGCAGCCATCTGATTTAAAAGGGTTTCGAATCCACTTTGCGCGACGACTCAGCAACTATGCGTAAATTCCTGGCGATCTTGACTCGCCGCGGTCCTGACTGGTGGCCGGCGTTGCGCATGCGCAAGTGCGCACGCTGCCGGCCAACGCCAAACGCGTGATCGTCGGCCAGCAACAGTATTCGCTGCCCTATGTCGATCTGGGCGGCAACGTGGTCAGGCTGGCGCCGGGCGGCGTGATTTACGACCAGAACAACCGTACCATCGTGCACGGCGCACTGCCGCCGGGCGCCGATGTCGTCTACACGCTCGACATGAATGGCGACGTCGCGCGCATCTATATCCTGACGCCGCTGGAACAATCGCAATTCGTCAACCAGCCCTAGGCGCGCGTGCCGCACAAGTTTTACATCAAGACCTTCGGCTGCCAGATGAACGAGTACGACTCGGGCAAGATGGCTGACGTGCTGCACGCGGCGCACGGGATGGTGGCGACCGCGACGCCTGACGACGCGGATGTGATCCTGTTCAATACGTGTTCGGTGCGCGAGAAGGCCCAGGAAAAAGTCTTTCACGATCTGGGCCGCGTCAAACACTTCAAACAACTGCGTCCCGAGGTCATCGTCGGCGTCGGCGGCTGTGTCGCGAGCCAGGAGGGCGCGGGTATCGTCGCGCGCGCGCCGTACGTCGATCTGGTGTTCGGTCCGCAGACTCTGCACCGCCTGCCGGCCATGATCGCGGCGCGCCGCGCGAGCGGAACACCGCAGGTCGACATTTCGTTTCCGGCGATCGAAAAATTCGACGACCTGCCGCCCGCGCGCGTCGACGGCGGCAGCGCCTTCGTTTCGGTCATGGAAGGCTGCAGCAAGTACTGCACGTTTTGCGTGGTGCCCTACACGCGCGGCGAGGAAGTCTCGCGTCCGCTCGACGACGTGCTGACCGAGGTCGCCGAACTCGCGCAGCAGGGCGTCAGGGAAATTACGCTGCTGGGCCAAAATGTGAATGCCTACCGCGCAGCGGTTCGTGGCACCGGCGCAGCGGTACGGTGACGACGGCACCGTGGCCGATCTCGCGTTGCTGCTCGAATACGTGGCCGCAATTCCCGGCATCGAACGGCTGCGTTACACCACCTCGCACCCGAGGGAATTTACGCAGCGCCTGATCGACGTGTATGCGCGGCTGCCGCAACTGGTCAATCACGTTCACCTGCCGGTGCAGTCGGGTTCCGACCGCGTGCTGGCGGCGATGAAACGCGGCTACAGCGCGCTCGAATACAAATCCATCGTCCGCCGGCTGCGAAAAGTGCGGCCCGGAATATCGATTTCGTCCGACTTTATCGTCGGCTTTCCGGGTGAAACCGCCGCGGATTTCGCCGCCACCCTGAAGTTGATCGAGGAAATCGGATTCGACGCGAGTTTCAGCTTCGTTTACAGCCCGCGCCCCGGCACGCCCGCCGCGCGACTCGCCGGACGACACGCCGCACGACGTCAAGCTCGCGCGCCTGCACGAGCTGCAGGCGCTGCTCGACGCCCAGGCGCAAACGATCAGCAACGGCATGACCGGCACCACCCAGCGCGTACTGGTGGAAGGCGTGTCCAAAAAAGACGCGCGCGAACTGGCGGGCCGCACCGACAATAACCGCGTCGTCAATTTTGCCGGCGCGCCGCGGCTCATCGGGCAATTCGTCGACGTCACCATCACCGCCGCGCTGTCGCACACGCTGCGCGGCAAGCTTGCGCCCGTCCACGCTTGAAACCCGCCGAAGTCTCGTTTACGCCGGTCGACAACCAGCGGCTCGCCAATCTGTGCGGCGTGCTCGATGAAAACCTGCGCCAGATCGAAACCGCGTTTGACGTGGTGATCGCGCGGCGCGGCGAGCGCTTCGCGTTGACCGGCCAACCCGACCAGACGCAACTCGCGGCGCAGGCGCTCGAAAAATTTTATGCCAGGGCGAGGCGCAGCCTGTCGGTGGAAGACGTGCAGCTCGGCCTCATCGAAGTGGCGCGCGTACAAGCCGTCCGCCGCCGGCGCGGCGCCCCAGTTGAAAACCCGCCGCCCCGATCTGCACGGACGCACGCCGCGCCAGGTCGGCTATCTCAAGCAAATCCAGACGCATGACATCACGTTCGCGATCGGTCCGGCCGGCACCGGCAAGACCTATCTGGCGGTGGCGTGCGCGGTCGATGCGCTCGAGCGCGACAATGCCAAGCGCATCGTGCTCGTGCGTCCGGCGGTCGAAGCCGGCGAGCGCCTGGGATTTCTGCCCGGCGACATGGCGCAGAAGGTCGATCCGTACCTGCGCCCGCTCTACGACGCGCTCTACGATCTGATGGGTTACGACAAGGTCGCCAAGCTCCTGGAGCGCAGCGCGATCGAAGTTGCACCGCTCGCGTTCATGCGCGGACGCACGTTGAGCCACGCGTTCGTCATCCTGGACGAAGCGCAAAACACCACGCCCGAGCAGATGAAGATGTTTCTCACCCGCATCGGCTTCGGCAGCAAAGCGGTCGTCACCGGCGACGTCACGCAAATCGATTTGCCGCGCGGCCACAAAAGCGGGCTGATCGAGGCCAGCCACGTGTTAAAGCGCGTGCGCGGCATCGCGTTTACGCATTTTCAGGCGAGCGACGTGGTGCGCCACCCGCTGGTGCAACGTATCGTCAATGCCTATGAGCGGCACACCAAAGCGCAAGCCGGGCCGGACGCCTGAGCTGGCGCTCACGATCCAGTATGGCACGCGCTCTTCACAGATGCCGTCGCGCGCCAAGCTGCGGCGATGGGTGCGCGCGGCGCTGCGCCGCAACGCGAGCCTCACGCTGCGCCTGGTCGGCGTGCGCGAAGCGCGCCAGCTCAACCTCGATTACCGCGGGCGTGATTACGCCACCAACGTGCTGACATTCATTTATTCCGGGCAACGCCCGCTGCAGGGCGACATCGCGATTTGCGCGCCGGTGGTCGCGCGCGAAGCGCACCTGCGCGGCCTGCGCCGCGAGGCGCATTACGCGCATCTCACGGTACACGGCGTGCTCCATCTGCAAGGCTTCGATCACGCGCGCAGCGTCGATGCGAATCGCATGGAAAAGCTGGAGGCGCGCATACTCGCGCGCCTGGGTTATGCCGATCCTTACGGCGGCGAAGTGCGAGACCGCGGACCGCAGACGGCAGACCCGCGGCGCGCCAGCCGCACACCAGCGCTGCACGCAAACATGGCCGATAGCCCGCCCAAACCCTCGTGGATCGAACGCGTCGGCGCGCTCCTGATGCGCGAGCCGGAAGACCGCGATCAGCTCATAGAACTGCTGCGCTCGGCCTACGGCCGCAATCTGATCGACAGCGACGCGCTGTCGATGATCGAGGGCGTGCTGCAGGTGGCGGAAATGCAGGCGCGCGACATCATGATTCCGCGCGCGCAAATGGACGTGATCGATATCAGCGAGCCGCCGGACAAGTTCATCCCGCTGGTGATCGAGACCAACCATTCGCGGTTTCCCGTGATCGAAGACGACAAGGACCACGTGATCGGGATCCTGCTCGCCAAGGACCTGTTGCGCTATTACGCGGGCGAGGAGGAGTTCAACGTGCGCGAGATGCTGCGCCCGGCGGTGTTCATTCCGGAATCCAAGCGGCTTAACGTGCTGCTCAAGGATTTCCGCGCCAACCGCAATCACATGGCGATCGTGGTCGACGAATACGGCGGCGTGGCGGGACTCGTCACCATCGAGGACGTGCTGGAGCAGATCGTCGGCGACATCGAGGACGAATACGATTTCGACGAAACCGAGGACGACATCATCGCCGACAAGGGCGGCGCGTGGCGCGTCAAGGCGGTGACCGAAATCGCCAAATTCAACACGACGTTCGGCACCCGCTTCGACGACGCGGACCACGACACGATAGGCGGCCTGGTGCTCAAGGAGTTCGGCCGCATGCCCAAGCGCGGCGAGCAATTGACCGTCGACAATCTGGCCTTCAAGGTGCTGCGCGCCGACAGCCGCCGGCTGCATTTGCTGCTGGTCGAAAAAAAGCCCGGCGCAGAAATAAAGTCCGGCGTGAGCCCAGGCCCGAACGGCGCGCTGCGCGTCCCCCTACTGTCGCTGGCGGCGCTCGCCGGCGCGGTTACCGTGCTTGGGTTTCGCGCCGTTCTATCTGTTTCCGGTGCCGATCGCGACGCTCGCGCTCTTGATCGTGCTGTGGCGGCGGACAGCCAGCCGGAGTCATGCCCTGTTGATCGGCTTTGCGTTCGGCCTCGGCTTGTTTCTGGCCGGCGTGAGCTGGGTCTACGTCAGCCTGCACGATTTCGGCGCCATGCCGGCGCCGCTGGCCGCGGTTCTGACCTTGCTGTTCTGCTGCATTCTCGCGCTCTACCCGGCCGCCGATCGGCTACGCGTATTTTGCGCTGCGGCACGCGCTCGATGTTGGCTACACTCGGTGGTATTGCCCGCGCTGTGGACGCTCGCCGACTGGTTGCGCGGCTGGCTTTTCACCGGGTTCCCGTGGATCGCGCTCGGTTATTCGCAGGTTCCCGCGAGTCCGCTCGCCGGTTACGTGCCGGTGCTCGGCGTTTACGGCGCCACTTTTGCAACCGCGCTGAGCGCTGGATTGCTCGTCACCTGTGTGTGGCGTCCAGCCGTCACGGAAGACGGCGGCCGATGACGGCGGACAGGAAAAACCCGCGCAGCGCTCGGGTACTTCATCCGTCATCCCTCATCCTTGATCCTTGCTTCGCTCTGGACCGGCGGCTATCTGCTGCAGCAGATCGCATGGACGACCCCGGCGGGCGCGCCGCTCAGCGTGAGCCTTCTGCAGGGCAATATCCCGCAGGACATGAAATGGCGCGACGACCGCGTCAAGCCGACGCTCGACGCGTACCGCGACCTCGTCGTCGCCAGCACGGCGCGCCTCATTGTCCTGCCGGAAACCGCGCTGCCGCTGTTCCTGCATGAAGTGCCGGCGGATTATCTGGCGGAACTGGCCACGCACGCGCGCGCGAACGGCGGCGACGTGCTGATCGGCGTGCCCGGAGCGCAGCAACGCGCGCGACTATTACAACAGCGTGCTGTCGCTGGGCATGGCGCCGACGCAAACCTACCGCAAATCGCATCTGGTGCCGTTCGGCGAGTTCGTGCCGCTAAAACCCGTCTTCGGCTGGTTCTTCGAAGTCGCGCAAATACCGTTGCTCGATTTCGCGCGCGGCGCCGACACCCAGCAACCGCTCGACGTCGCGGGCCAGCGCGTCGCGGTCGACATCTGCTATGAAGATGCGTTCGGCGCGGAAATCATCCGCCAGTTGCCGCAGGCCACGCTGCTCGTCAACGTCAGCAACGTCGCGTGGTTCGGCCGCTCGGTCGCGCCGCAGCAGCATCTGCAGATTTCGCAGGCGCGCGCGCTCGAAACCGGACGCTACGTGCTGCGCGCCACCAATACCGGCATGACCGCCATCATCGATCAAGCAGGGCAAGGTGCGGCAGGCGGCGCCCGAGTTCACGCGCGCGACCGTCACCGGCGACGTGCAGGGCTATGCGGGCGCAACGCCTTTCGTGCGCTGGGGCAATCTGCCCATCATCGCGCTCGCGCTCGCGCTGGCGCTCGCCGGAGGGTGGCTAGTGCGGCGTGGAACCAGTAAAATTCGCGACTTGCCAACGCGCTAGCGCGACGGGAACCCGATGCTGACCTTTCAGCAATTGATACTGCGGCTTTCCCAATACTGGGACCAGCAGGGTTGCGCGCTGTTGCAGCCGTACGATATGGAAGTCGGCGCCGGCACTTCGCACACCGCGACTTTTCTGCGCGCCATCGGTCCCGAGCCGTGGCGCGCGGCCTACGTGCAGCCTTCGCGCCGCCCGAAAGACGGGCGCTACGGCGAAAATCCGAACCGCCTGCAGCACTACTATCAGTACCAGGTCGTGCTCAAACCTTCGCCGCTCGATATTCTCGATCTTTACATCGGCTCGCTCGTGGCCATCGGCATCGATCCCGCGGCGCACGACATCCGCTTCGTCGAAGACGACTGGGAAAATCCCACGCTCGGCGCGTGGGGCCTGGGCTGGGAGGTGTGGTTGAACGGCATGGAAGTCACGCAGTTCACCTACTTCCAGCAGGTCGGCGGCCTCGATTGCAAACCGATCACCGGCGAAATCACCTATGGCCTCGAACGCCTCGCGATGTACCTGCAGGGCGTGGAAAACGTGTTCGACCTCGTGTGGACGCCGGGCGTGACGTATCGCGACGTCTATCATCAGAACGAAGTCGAGCAATCGACCTACAACTTCGAAGCGTCGAACGCCGACATGCTGTTCGAGCACTTCGGCCACTACGAGAGCGAAGCCAAACGCCTGATCGCCGCCGCGCTCGCGCTGCCCGCCTACGAAATGGTGCTGAAGGCCGCGCACACTTTCAACCTGCTCGATGCGCGCGGCGCCATCTCGGTCACCGAGCGCGCCGCCTACATCGGCCGCATCCGCAATCTGGCGAAGAGCGTGTCGCAGGCCTACTTCGACTCGCGGTTGCGCGCAGAACTTTCCGATGTGCCCGCCCGGGCAGCTCGAGCGCCTCGGCATCGACCTTGCCGGCCTGCAAGCGGCGTTGCGCGAGCGGGAAACCGCATGAGCGCGAGCCTGCTGGTCGAGCTGTTCACCGAGGAATTGCCGCCCAAGGCGCTGCGGCGCATTGGCGAGGCCTTCGCCGAAGCCATTGCGGCCGGACTGGCCGCGCGCGGATTGACCGCAACAGAACGCGGCACGCGCCGTCTACGCCACACCGCGCCGTCTCGCGGTGAAGATCGCCAACGTCCTTGACCGCGCACCGGATCGCGCCGAAACCAAAAAACTGATGCCGTCCAAGGTCGCATTCGGCGCCGATGGCAAGCCGAGCGGCGGCACTGCAAAAACGGCTGGAGAAAGAAGGCGCGTCTGCGAACCAGCTCGAACGCAAAACCGAGGGCAATACCGAATATGTCTTCCTCACCCAGACAATCGCGGGCGCCACGCTGGCGGCAGGTCTGCAAGGCGCACTGGAAGACGCGATTGCAAAACTGCCGATCCCCAAAGTCATGAGCTACCAGCTCGCCGACGGCGCGACCACGGTGCAGTTCGTGCGGCCGGCGCACGGGCTCGTCGCGCTGCATGGCGCGGAAATCGTGCCGGTCAGCGTATTGGGACTTCAAGCGGGCCGCATCACTCACGGCCATCGCTTTCAGGGCGTGAAAGACATTTCCGTCGCAACGGCGGACGCCTACGAAGAGGCGCTCGCGGCGCACGGCAACGTCATCGCATCGTTCGACGAGCGCCGCGCCGACATCGCGCGCCAGCTCGCGGGCAAAGCCGCGGAACTGAACGCCACGCTGGGCGCGGATGCCGACTATGCGCCGCTGCTCGAAGAAGTCACCGCGCTGGTCGAGCGCCCGACCGTTTACGCGGGCGAGTTCGAGCCCGAGTTCCTCGCCGTGCCGCCGGAATGCCTGGTTCTCACCATGCGGCAAAACCAGAAATATTTCCCGCTCTTCGATGCCGCCGGCAAGCTCATCAACAAGTTTCTCATCGTGAGCAATATGCGGCTGGCCGACCCGAAGAACATCGTCGAAGGCAATCAGCGCGTCGTGCGGCCGCGCCTTGCCGACGCGCGCTTTTTCTTCGAGACCGACAAGAAGACCCGCCTCGAAGACCGCGTGCCGCAGCTCGCCAGGGTCGTTTATCACAACAAGCTGGGCAGCCAGCTCGACCGCGTCGGGCGCGTGCGCAAACTCGCCGCGGCAGTCGCGCAGAAAATCGGCGCCGACGCGCACGCTTGCGGACCGCGCCGCGTTGCTGGCCAAGGCGGATCTGGCCACCAACATGGTCGGCGAATTTCCGGAATTGCAGGGCATCATGGGCCGCTACTACGCGCTTGCCGATGGCGAGGACCCGCGCGTGGCCGAAGCGATCGGCGACCAGTACCGCATCCGCTACGACGAAAATGCCGCTGCCCGACAATCTGGTCAGCATGAGTCTGTTCATCGCCGACCGCGTCGAGACCCTCGTCGGCATCTGGGGCATCGGGCTGCAGCCGACCGGCGAAAAGGATCCGTTCGGGCTTGCGGCGCGCGGCATTGGGTCTCATCAGCGCTTTCGAATTGCTGGGCGCCACATTCCGCGTGCGTAAACAGCCGTTGCAGCTGCGACTGGACGATCTTCTGCAACAGGCTGCGCGCTTTTCAAGCCGGGCACGATTCAGCGAGGACTGACACCGGCGATCATGGATTTCGTCTACGAACGCTACCGCAACCAGCTCGCGACCGCTGTACGACCGCAATGCGGTCGACGCGGTCATCGCGCTGACGCCCGCCGTTGAACGAGGTCGTCTCGCGCGTGCAGGCGGTCGTCGAATTCGGGAAGCTGCCGGAAGCCGGCCCGCTGGCCGCCGCGAACAAGCGCATCGGCAACATTCTGAAGAAAGCCGCCGCCGGCGCGGCGTCCATCGATCGCATCGCTGCTGACCGAAGCCGCGGAGAAAGCGCTGCGCAACGCCGTTGACAAGGCTGCGCCCCGACGTGCAGGCGCGCTTTGCGGCCGGCGACTATGCCGGACACGCTCAAAGTTCTCGCGCGGGCGAAGGATGCCGGTCGACGCATTTTTCAATGAAGTCATGGTGATGGCCGAGGACGCAAAACTGCGCGACAATCGCATCGCGCTGTTGCGCGATTTGCACGGCCTCATGAATCAGGTCGCCGATATTTCCAGGCTCGCCGGCTGACTGCGCCACCCATGCCCCACTCCCGCATGAAACTCGTCATCCTCGACCGCGACGGCGTCATCAACTACGACAGCGCCGAGTTCATCAAGTCACCCGCCGAGTGGAAGCCGATCCCGGGCAGCCTGGAGGCGATCGCGCGCCTGAATCAGGACGGCTATCGCGTGGTGGTCGCCACCAACCAGTCCGGCATCGGCCGCGGACTCTTCGAGGTGGCGGCACTGAACGCCATCCACGACAAGATGCACAAGGCGCTGGGGCACGTCGGCGGCCGCATCGACGCGGTGTTCTTCTGCCCGCACGCGCAGGATGCCGGCTGCAATTGCCGCAAACCCAAGCCGGGGCTGCTCGAGGACATCGCGCACCGCTTCAATACCGAGCTCGCGGGCGTGCCGTGCATCGGCGACTCGTTGCGCGACCTGCAGGCGGCGGCAGCGGTCGACGCGCAGCCGATCCTGGTGCTGACCGGCAAAGGCAGGCAGACCGTGGCGGCCGGCGGCTTGCCGGCGAACACCCAGACCTTCGCCGACCTCGACGAGGCAGTGAAGTCTATCGTGCAATGAGCGTCTTGCTGCGCTCCTGCCTGTTTGCGGCATTCCAGATCGTCATCACGCCGCCGTTTTCGGTCATCGCGCTGCTGACGTTTCCATTCAGCGCGTTCACGCGCTATCGCATCATCTCCACCTGGACGCGGCTGATCCTGTGGGCGGTCGAGGTCATTTGCGGTATTCGTTACCGCGTGCTGGGCGCCGACAATATCCCCGCGCAGGCCTGCGTCGTGCTGTCCAAACATCAGTCGGCGTGGGAAACGCTCGCGTTTCAGGTGATTTTTCCGCCGCAGGTCTATGTGATCAAGCGCGAGCTGCTTGTGGATCCCGTTCTTTGGCTGGGGGCTGGCGATGACCTCGCCGGTCGCGATCGACCGCAAAGCGGGCATGCGGGCGTTGAAGCAAATGCTCACGCAAGGCGCGGACCGGCTTAAACGCGGCTTCTGGATCATCGTTTTTCCCGAAGGCACGCGCATCGCGCCGGGCGCAGCGCGGCACCTATCAGACCGGCGGCGCAGCCATTGCCGTGCATGCCGGCGCACCCGGTGCTGCCGGTTGCGCACAATGCGGGCACGCTGCTGGCGGCGCCACGCATTCCGCAAATATCCGGGCACCATCACCGTCAGCATCGGCAAACCGATCGACAGTCGCGGCAAGAAAGCCGCTGCGCTGACGCGCGAAGTCGAGGACTGGATCGAAGCCGAAATGCCGCGCCTGGAACATGGCCGCGCGTAAAGCCTTCGTTGTTCGGCGTCACGCGCGGCAGCGCGCCCGCGCAGGTCACGAGCCGCCACCGGTTCGTGCTCGATGGCGCAGCGATTGACTACACGCTCAAACGCAGGCGGCGCCGGCGCCGCATTACCCTGACTGTCGATGAGGCCGGCCTGCGGGTCGGCGCACCGTGGCGCGCGTCCGCAGTCGCGCATAGACGCGCTGCTGGCCGCGAACGCGCGCTGGATCGCACGCAAGCTGGCGGAATGGCGCGCGCGCCGTCCGCCCCCGTTCGTGTGGCAACCCGGCGCGACGGTGATGGCGCTGGGTGAAGCGCTGACGCTGGCAGTTGACCCGGCGAGCAAGGTCACTGCGCGGGATGGACTCCGCCTCTGCGTCGGCGTTGACGCTGACGACCCGGAGACGCTCGCCCGACACGTGGTTGCGTGGCTGCGCGGCACCGCTCAAGACTGGTTTGAGCAGCGCGCCGCGCATTTTGCGCGGGTTCTCGACGTATGCGTGCCGACCATCCGCCTGTCGAACGCAAGGACCCGTTGGGGCACCTGCCACCCCGACGGCCGCGTCCATCTGAACTGGCGGCTGATCCAGGCGCCGCCCGCGTTGATCGATTACGTGGTGGTGCACGAACTCGCGCATTTGCGCGAGGCCAATCATTCGCCGCGTTTCTGGCGCTGGGTCGCCGGTGTGTTGCCCGACTACCAGGAGCGGCGACTGATCGCTGCGCCGCGACAGTCACCATTACCTGGTGTTGTGAGTCGCGCGGCGCAACCACTGTGCTAATATTCTCAGGCGCATAGCGCGCGAAAAATATCATGCGTAAATCCTTTCTGTTGCTGATACTCGCGTCGACTACTGGCGGCCTGCGGCCTGAAAGGTCCGCTCTATCTTCCCGCGCAAAAACCCGCCGCCGCGCCGCCAGCCGCCGCGGCCGTTGCGGATCCGCAAGCCGACGCGAAGAAAAACGCGGAACCGAAGTGAGCCACTTCGCTTACCGCGACGAGACGCTCTGCGCCGAAGGCGTGCCGCTCGAACGCGTCGCCGCAACATTCGGCACGCCGTGCTACGTCTATTCACGCGCAGCGCTGGAATCCGCTTATCGTGCGTATGACGATGCGCTGGCACGCCGCGACCACCTGATCTGCTACGCGGTGAAAGCGAATTCCAACCTGGCGCTCCTCAACGTGCTGGCGCGGCTGGGCAGCGGTTTTGATATCGTTTCGGGCGGCGAACTCGCGCGCGTGACTCGCCGCCGGCGGCGACCCGCGCAAAATCGTGTTCTCGGGCGTCGGCAAGACCGAATCCGAGATGCGCGCGGCATTGTCCGCCGACATCCTGTGCTTCAACGTCGAATCCGCAAGCGAATTGAAGCGGCTTGACCGGGTTGCCGGCGAACTCGGCAGGACCGCCCCCGTCAGCCTGCGCATCAACCCCGATGTCGATGCCAATACGCATCCCTACATTTCGACCGGACTCAAGGAAAGCAAGTTTGGCGTGGCTTATGAAGATGCATTGCCGCTGTACCGCACTGCGGCCGGCATGGCGAACCTGCGAATCACCGGCATCGACTGCCATATCAGCTCGCAGGTCACCGAAATTGCTCCGTTTGTCGCTGCACTGCAAAAATTGCTCGACGTGGTGGACCAGCTTGCGGCTGAACGGATCCACTATCGCGCACATCGATATAGGCGGCGGTCTGGGCATACGCTATCGCGACGAATCACCACCGGCGGTAGCCGACTACATACGCGCGTTGACCACGTGCCTGGGCGAGCGCACGCAGAAAATAATGTTTGAACCGGGCCGTTCACTGGTCGGCAATACCGGCATACTGCTGGCGCGGGTCGAATACCTGAAACACGGCGCGCATCGCAACTTTGCGGTGATCGACGCCGCGATGAATGATCTGATACGCCCCGCGCTTTACGACGCGTGGCACGATATTCAGCCGGTGCGGCCGCGGCGCACGCCCGCGCGCCGCTATGAGATCGTCGGCCCAGTCTGTGAAAGCGGCGATTTTCTCGGTCATGACCGTGACCTGAGTCTTGCTGAAGGCGATCTCGTCGCGCTCATGTCGGCGGGCGCCTACGGGATGACCATGAGTTCCAACTACAACACGCGGCCGCGCGCGGCTGAAGTGATGATCAGCGGCAGCGAGATGCATTTGATCCGAGAACGCGAAACGGTTGCGCAATTGATCGCGCCGGAACGATTGTTGCCGTAATCATCGATGCAAACTGTCGAATTTTCATCGCTTCATCGCATCTTTGCGCAACAAACGATGATAGAAACGCGCGCGCGCAATAAATAATTGCGACGCCGCTCACTATCGCCGGCAAAAATTCCGGCGGCATATGTGCAACATACCTACCACACTACGTGAATTTTTTTTACAAAAATGTTGCATTTTTTTTTGTAGTTAGCTTAGAATTGACGCACCAAGCATCGCAATCGTGTTTTGGAAACAAGACGCGAATCACAAGCCGCATCGTGCGCGATGATTTGGGAGTGCAGAAATAAATGTTGTATGCACTGTAGTCAATTAAAACCACTCGTAAGGAGATGAACCATGGCAGCAAAGAAAAAAGCAAAGAAAAAGAAAGCAGCTAAGAAGAAGTAACGGTAGTTGCTTGAGCGGGAGCTGGGCTCCCCGGCTCCCGTTATTTGCCGCATCGTAGTACACGGCTGCAGCCAGCGCAGTCGCAGCAAGCACCACCTCCCCGCGTAATCGCCAGCGTCACCCTCCATCACTCCAGCGTTTCCCCGGCAGCTTGAATTTGTTATTCAAGCCACTGATTAATAATAGTATTTCTTAGACCTCGGCCCTCGTACGAGGCCTGCTCAAACGCGTGCGTCCGGACGCCGCGACGCGCTTCGGCACGCGCGTGATTCTGCATGCCGATCCTTGCGCGACGCGCCAACGCTTTGCGTCGCGTAACACGGCACGCACGCATTCTGACTGAGTATTTTTTGATGCGCTGTCGGAATAAATTATTTCGTTCTCATCAGCAGCATAGATTTTTTCTGCTTGATGCGCGCGATGACGAGCGACATCATCGATGCGGCATGCGCTGAAAATCAGGCGTTAGTGTTGAGCGCGCCTGGCGTGACGGGCCGGGTAGCGGGGCGCAATGCACACGGCGCGCACGGCGGGAAACCGCGAAAACGGGGTGGTGCGGGCAATTTTTGCGGTACGCCCACGCCGGATGGCGGCTAGGGATTCAATTGCTGGTAAACGACCCTGGCGACGCGCAGAAGTTCCGATTTGTCGATTTCGCCTGACAATGCATAGCCAAACCTGCCGTCAATCCAGTAAAAAACGCTGACTCCCCGCTCCTGGGCGTAGCGAAATGCCGTTTCCTTGTTGTCGCCGGCGCCGTTGCGTACGTACAGCGTCAGGCGCTGGCCGCTGCCGTCCTGGAACATGAATTGCGCGACCGGTCCCTGATTACCCGGCAGCAAGCGGCCGCCGACCAGGTTGTAGCCAAGCGGGGCGAGCTGGGGAACCTTGAGACTGCCGCCGATGCGCTTCGATAACCAGGCCACCAAATGCGCTTCCTGATCAGCGCCAACTTCGACCGGATGGCGCACTTCGGGGCTGTACACGATATGCGCAATCGCCGCGCGCTGCGCGAAGGCCACCGTGTCGGCCGACTTTGCCAGATTGTAGTCGTGCAATTGCCATCCCGCCGCGCCGCCCAACGCGAGCCATCCCGCCACCGCGGCATACCGCAAAGCGGGCCGCATGCGGCGCGCCAAGTCGGGCCTGCGCAGGCGCGTTGGAAGCGGCTCGGCCAATACCGGATCGAACAATTCGCGCAAAGCCTGGTTTTGTTCACGCCACGCGCGTACCCGCTGCGCGTCCTCGGCGTGGGTGGCCAGATAGGCTTCGACCTCGACGCAGCGCGCCTGCGGCAACAGTCCGTCGACGTACGCTTGCAGTTCGGCTTCGGTTACCGCCAATTCACTCATTTCACCACCTTCAATGCAGAATGCGAGCCGCCGCCCGCCAACAGGGCGCGCAGCCGTTCGCGCGCGCGCGACAATCGCGACATCACGGTGCCTAACGGTATGCCCAGGACACCCGCGGCCTCTTCGTAAGTCATTTGCTCGAGTCCGACCAGCAGCAATACTTCACGCTGCTCCTCGGGCACGCGCGACAACGCAACTTGCAGATCGCGGACCTCCAGCCGGTCGCTTTGCGTCGCGCGCATCGCCGGCTGCACCGACTCCTCGTCGAGCGCCGTGGTCATGCCGTTCCGGCTGGAACGAACTTGGTTGACATAAACGTTATGCATGATCGTAAACAGCCAGGCGCGCAAATCGCTGCCCGGTTGCCACAAATGAAATTTCACCAGCGCCCGCTCGAGGGTGTCCTGCACCAGATCGTCGGCACGCCCGCGGTCCCCCGTCAGCGCGCGCGCGTAGCGGCGCAAACGGGGGATGTGTTGAACGAAATCGCGGTCGCGCGATTGCACGATGCTCAGTATCCGCCGCTCACTGGCGCCTGGCGCTCTTGCTTGACGACGTGCCATGCGTTGCCGAAACCGTCGCCGGTCTTGTCGCCCGGCTTCTGGTCCTTGTTCCAGAAGTAAAGCGGTTTGCCCCGATACGCCCACTGCCTGGATCCGTCATCGCGCGTAATCACCGACCAATCGCCGCTGGACTTGTCATCACCGGCAGCCAGCGGCGGCCAGTTCTTGGCGCAGGGGCCATTGCAAACGCTCTTGCCCGATCCACCCACATCCTTGTCGAATGTATATAGCGTCATGCCGTTGGCGCCCGTCATCACGCCGTCCGCGTATTTCACCGGGGCGGACGCCATGCCGGCACACGCCGCCAGCACGAGCGCCAGCAAAAAACCTGTCATCATTGGTTTGAACCGGATCATTATTTTGTCCTCGTCCGCGGTATACAGGCAAACGCCTGCATCCCCGTGAACACGTATTAACGCGCTTTATTCCGGCGCGCCGCAATACCGCCGCCCGGGCACGGCGCTAGGGCACGAGAAATAACGTGGCAAGCCCGAGAAAGATAAAAAATCCGCCGCTGTCGGTAATCGCGGTGATCATCACGCTCGAACCCACCGCCGGATCGCGCCCAAGCTTGTGCATCAACAGCGGAACCGCGACTCCCATAATGGCTGCGAGCAGCAAGTTAAGCACCATCGCGCCGGTCATCACGAGCCCCAGTTGCCATTTGTGGTAGATCAGGAACGCGAACAGGCCGACCACCCCGCCCCAGATCAGGCCGTTGATAAAACTCACGCCGATTTCCTTGGCAAAAAGCTTGCGTGCATTGGCGACCGTGATCTGGCCGAGGGCGAGCGCGCGCACGATCATGGTGATGGTCTGGTTGCCCGAATTGCCGCCGATGCCCGCGATGATCGGCATCAGCGCCGCGAGCGCCACGATTTTCTCGATCGAGCCTTCGAAAACGCCGATCACGCGCGACGCGATAAACGCGGTGACCAGATTGATGGCAAGCCACGTCCAGCGGTTTTTCACGCTGCTCCACACCGACGCGAACAAATCTTCTTCCTCGCGCAGGCCGCCGGCCGAGAGCTTCTCGCTGTCGGTTTCCTCGCGTATGAAATCGACCACCGAATTGACGGTGACACGCCCGATCAACTTGCCGTCGCCATCGACCACCGGCGCCGAAACCAGGTCATACCGCTCGAATGCGAGTGCCGCGTCCTGCGCTTTCTCATCCGGCGTCAGCTTGACCGTTGCCGGCAGCCATGATCGCCGTGACCGGCGCGTCGAGGTCGGTCACCAGCAGGCGGCTCACCGACAACAGGCCGCGCAGGTGTTCCTGCCGGTCGACCACGAACAACTGGTCCGTATGATCGGGCATCTCATCGAGCCGGCGCAGGTAGCGCAGCACGACTTCGACCGTGATGTCGTCGCGCACCGTGATCATGTCGAAATCCATCAGCCCGCCGACGGTGTCCTCCGGATAGGACATCGCCGCGCGCAACTGTTCGCGCTCCTCGGCCGACAGCGAGCGGAACACGTCCTGCATGACCTCGCGCGGCAGGTCGGGCGCGAGATCGGCGATTTCATCGGTATCGAGCTGGCCGGTCGCCGCGACCAGCTCTTTGGTCTCCATGTGCGCGATCAGCGTCTCGCGCACCGCATCGGATACTTCCAGCAGGATTTCGCCGTCGCGGTCGGCCTTGACGAGATTCCACACCGCAAGCCGCTCTTCCAGCGGCAACGCTTCGAGGACGTACGCGACGTCCGCCGGGTGCAGACTGATCGAGCTTCTTCTGCAGCTCGGCGAGATTCTGCTTCTGCACCAGCCCCTCGACGAGCTCGTGGCGCGGCATCTCCTGCCGATGCACCAGACTCTTGACGAGCTGGTGCTTGCGCAGGAGCCCGACGACCTGCTGCAGGCTGTCCTGCACGCTTTGGCGATCTTGATCGGTTTCAGCCATGGTGCATCGACCGGACAATGTTATGGGTTGCGGACGTGGAAACCGCGGATTTCAGCGTCACGACGCGGCATATTAATTGTAGTGACAGTGCGACAGGATGTCTAAGCATTCATGGTGCAGACCTGCCGCCGCAGAACCGGCATAATTGGCGAACTCAAATGTCACCCGCAGCGCTTACTCCATGTCTGCCGTCTTGATACGCAAGTTGAGCCAGGCTCAGGAGCGCCTGCAGGCGGGCGATGCCGATGGCGCGCGCGCGCTGTGTCAGGAGGTGCTGGCGCGCGCGCCGCGCAATCCCGATGCGCTCTGCCTGCTTGGCATCACCCACCTCATGACCGGCCACGCGCGCGAGGCCATCCCGCCGCTGGAGCAGGCGCTGGCAGCGCGGCCGCGCCACGGCGTCACCCTCGAGAATCTGGGGCTCGCGCGTCTGATGCTGCGGCGAATTTGCCGAGGCCGAACGCGCGCTGAGCAGCGCCGCCGCTATCCCCGGCGCTCCGGCGTCGGTGTTCATGCGCCTGGGCGTGGCCATGCTCAATCAGGGCCGGCACGCGGACGCCGTGCGTGCGCTGGAGCGCGCGCTGGCACTGAATCCCGGCGATCCCGAAATCCATCTCAATCTCGGTCAGGCCAGCATCCACGAGCAGGGGATGCGGCGCGGCGCGCGGTCACTTCGAGGCGGCGTTGCGCCTGAACCCCGATCACGCGGACGCCATGTTCAACCTCGGCGTGATCTGCCTCGAGGAACAACAACTGGATGAGGCCCGGTCATGGTTCGAACGCGTTCTCGCCCACGCGCCCGAGCGTGTCGATGCCCTCGTCAACCTCGGCGTCGTCGCACAACAACAGCAGCGCCTGGATGAAGCCATCACACACCTGCGGCGCGCGATCGAAATCGATCCGTCGCTGGCGCAGGCGCGCAACAATCTGGCGCACACCCTGACGCTGCAAGGCCGGCGCGAGCAGGCGCGTGCAGAATATCTCGCCGCCCTGCGCCTTGCCCCCGCTTTGACGGAAGCGCGGGAGGGAGTCGCCTCCGTCTGTATTGCGCTGGGTCGTTTCAAAGAGGGCATCGTGCACCTGCGGGCGCTATTGCGTGTCGACGCTCAGCGGCCGGCGTGTTTTGGCGGCGCTGGCGGACGCATTGCTCGAAGTCGGCGAACTGGACGAAGCCGCGGCCACGGCAGAGCGCGCCATGGCGCTCGACCCGGCCGCAAGCGGTCCGTATAGCACGCTGGCGGATATTCATGCGGTCCGCGGCGAGTTCGATCTCATGGCGGCGAGCGTTCAATCGGGAGTCGAGCACACGGGCGCGATTCATTTGCTGGGCAAGCTCGCATTTCATGTTGCGGCGGCTGTGCGATTGGAAAAAATGGCGCACCACCTGGCTGCAACTCGAGGCCGCGTTGCCCGACACCCACGAGCTGGTGAGCCCTTTTTCACTGCTGTGCGAGCCCCTGTCGGCGGCGCAACAGCTCGCCTATGCGCGCCGGTGGTCGGGGCAGTTCAGCGCCGTCAACCGCGATCGCGCTGCCGGCGCCGCGCGCACATCGCGCGCGGCTGCGCGTCGGCTACTTTTCGTCCGATTTTTACGCGCACGCAACCGCCTATCTGCTGGCGGAAGTGCTCGAGCTGCACGATCGCGATCGATTCGAGGTGTTTGCCTATTCCTACGGCCCCGAGGACCACAGTCCGATGCGCGCCCGCCTGCGCGCCGCCTGCGAGCATTTCGTCGATATCGCGCGCGATCCGGATGACGTCGCCGCGTCCCGCATCCGCGGACGATGATCTCGACATCCTGATCGACCTGAAGGGCTATACCCTGGGCGCGCGCGCGGCCATCCTTGCCCGCCGCCCGTGCGCGATCCAGGTGAGCTGGCTCGGTTACCCCGGCACCATGGGGGCCGATTTTATCGACTACCTGATCGCCGATTCATTCATCATCCCGCCGGGCCAGGAGAATGCCTATACGGAGCGCGTACTGACGGCTGCCGCATTGCTACCAGCCCAACGACCGTAAGCGCGCGATCGCGGTCCCGCTCAAGCGGGAGGAATACGGGCTGCCTCTGCGCGGCGTCGTTTTCTGCAGCTTCAATCAATCCTACAAAATCATGCCGGAAATTTTCGCGTGCTGGATGAGCCTGCTGCACAGCACGCCGGACAGCGTGCTGTGGCTACTCGCGGACAACCGCTGGGCTATCGGAAAACCTGACACGCGCCGCGCAAAGTCACGGCATCGATCCGGCGCGCCTCATCTTCGCCGCCAAGGTGCCGCTTGAAGAGCACCTCGCTCGTTATGCCGTTGCCGACCTCGCGCTCGATACCTTTCCCTACGGGTCGCACACGACCGCGAGCGACGCGCTGTGGGCGGGCTGCCTGCTGGTCGGATTGTGCGGCGAGACGTTTGCCTCGCGCGTCTCGGGCAGCATACTTAGTGCGTGCAATCTGCCGGAACTCATCACCTATACGCTCGAAGATTACGAGCGTCTCGCGCTAAAGCTCGCCACCGACGTATCGTTCAGGAACATATTGCGGGCGAAGCTCGAATCCGGCAAGCTCGGTTCACCGTTATTCGACTCGCGCGCTTTTACCCGCGACCTCGAACAACTCTACAGCGATGTAGTTGGCCGGCGGTGAACGGCGGAGATACCATAACCGATACGGAATATTTATCGAACCTGGGTGTTTGCTGGCGGGTAAGGGGAAATGCGAGCGAAGAGGTCCGCCCGGTGGATCGATCGCTCTTTGAGCCGGGGGTTGGCGATTCAAAGACCTACGTTGCGCCACTTCCACGGATGCGTGCCAGGCACGCCAACTGACATGGAGACCATCATGATTAAACCCATACGCTTATTCCAATCAATGCGCACACTGACCGTCACCGCCGCAGCAATCTTGGTCGCGGGCATCGCTCCGGCCGTCGCGGCGCCAGCATCCGCGGTGGTCGGGGATACCTTCGTCTTTCGCGTATATAACGGCTACAACAATGAAGCGCGTGGGCAAACCCAATACCGCATCGACCAGATCGATGCGGATCGCGTCACGGTCTCGGTCAGCGCCGATGTTGCCGCTTTGGGATTACCGCGCAACGCGATTTATACCAAAGACGGCAACTGGCTGCGTCACACGCTCACCAATCACGATCAACCGGTCGATTACAACTTTTCCCCTTTTTATCCCGCCTATGTATTCCCGCTTGAAGCGGGCAAGTCCTGGTCGCTGCGCGTCACCGCGACCAATCCGGTTACGGGCCGCAGCAACAACGTACGCGTCGATGGGGAAGTATTGGGCAGCGAGCGCATCAGCACCCCCGCGGGCGCGTTTGACACGATCAAGGTAAGGCGCCGCGTCTATGCGGGAGATTGGGAAGGCTTCCTTCAGGAAACCCACATCGTTGAAACAGACTGGTATGCTCCCACGCTCGGCCGCGCGGTAAAAGGCGACAGCAAATCAGGCTGGAATGACGTGAGCCGCTGCACGCGGCGCGGCTGCGATTTCCATGGCGACTGGAATATCTTTGAGCTGATGGAAGTCCGTTCCCAAAAGCCATGATCAAAAAAAACGGGCGCCGCAGCGCCCGTTTTGGTGTTGCACGAAACAGCCCGATTAGAACGTGGACTTCAAGCTTGTTGCAAACGCGCTTTGGGTCGTGCCTCCAAGCGGAGTCGCAGCGCCACCCAAGCTGTAACGCGCGTACGAGTCGTTGCTTAAGGCGACGTAACCAAAGCTTATGCGGGTGCGTTTCGAGAAGTTGTAGATGTACTCGATCTCCCACAGCGAGGCGCCAGTCTGGCCTGCCCCTTGATTGAAAGTCAGGTTCCCCACGAAAGACCCGGCAGTGTTGTTGGCGCCGTTTGCGCCGGACGTGGAGTTCGCCTTGACGTAAGCAACCTTAACTTCATGCGGGCCCTGGATCATCCAGTCGACATTCAATCCGTAGGTGCTGACTGAACCGTCTCCCGAGCACGCGGCTGCAGAATACGTATTGCAACCACCGTCAAAGTTCCGCTTCACGTATACGCCACCGACCTTCACCGGGCCGAACTGATAGGCCGCACCGATCGCATAGCCGTTATCCGTGGTCCCTTTCTGAGTGTTCGTGCCGTTTACCGTGGCGAAGTTGGTGTGCTGTTCCCAGCTACCCAGAACGATCAGCGGGCCATTGGTGTAGTTTAAACCCAACCCAAACATCCGCGGCTTGCCGACTGTCGCATTGTTTGTAAGATTAAGGGTGGCTGCGGTTGCCGGAGTGCTGACAATAGCTCCCGCGGAGAAGCCGCTAAAGTTTGGCGACATGTAACTGATCGAAGAGTTCGAGCGCCGTTCAAAGACTGTCGGGCTCGAGCCATCGATCGTGGTGGTTGAACTGCCGTACAACAGGAACGAAGTACCGAATGCGCCCGTTTCGTTCGTGCCCATGACTTGGGGGTTGTAATACTTCATCGGGGCATCCCAGTTACCGGCAAAAATATTGCCGAAACTGCCCTTAAGACCGAGGGCGCTGTTACGGCCGCAGAAGATGCCGCTGTTCTGGGGGTTTGCCGACGGTAAGGGATGATTGAGTGCCCGCGCCGCGCAGATCCATCGAGCTTTCGCACTGGAACCATGCCGACATGCCACCGCCCAGCGCTTCTTCACCCTTGAAGCCGATCGAGGAACCCGGGGTTTGCAGCGCGTCAACGTTGTTCAATTGACCGTTTGTGTTACTGCCCTGCTTGAAGTATCCATACTCAATGTACGCCGTGCCGTAAATCTGCACGTTACTCGCTTGCGCGAAAGCCACCGCCGGCGCCCCCAGCGCACCTGCAACAGCCAGTGCCATCACTTTCTTGTTCATGAAATTCTCCAGTTCAGTTTTAGATGCCATCGTTTCCGGAAAAAACTCCCTTTACGGGCACGCGGCGCTCCCCCCAAATCGAAGGGTTAGGTGAAGTATGACGAGGTGGCATGCCCCAACTCAACAAAAATATGCTTTTGCAGGCGGATATCGGATTGAATTGTTGCACCGATACAACAGTCTGTTTCCGGCCCTCGGCCGGTGGGTAATCGAGTAAAGAAGAACGGGTAATGGGCGACGCCTCCAGCGCCTATCCCCCTTGTTTGCGCTTATCACCCATTACCGATCACTCATTACTCGAAAACACTCAACTATTCAATCTGTTATAATGCATGGCCATGGCTGATCAACGACTGCTGCGAGCTTGTATCGACGCCGGTTTGCAGGCGCACAACCGTGGCAATTTTGAGGCTGCCCAGGACGCTTTTCAGCGCGCCCTTGCCATCGCGCCGGACCACCCCGACGCGCTCAACTTCTACGGCATGACGTTGCTGCAACTCGGACAACCGGCGGCGGCACTCGAGTACCTGGGGCGCGCCGTGCATTTACAGCGCAACAATCCCGCCATCGCCGGCAATCTCGCGCAAGTGTATTTCACGCTCAAACGCTATGACGAAGCGCACGCAACGTTTCAGAAAGCGAGCCGCTTGGACCCCCGCCAGGTGCAGTTCAAGTTGGGCGTCGCCAATTCACTTGCGCTGGCGGGCAAGCTCGGCGACGCGGAAATCCTGCTGCGCAAACTCACCGAACGGTATGCACAAAACGCGCTGGCGTGGTTCAACCTCGGCAACGTCCTCAGGGACCAAAGCCGCGGCGAAGAAGCCCTTGCATGCTATCGCCGGGCGCTGGAACTCGATCCGCAGTTCGTTGATGCACGCAGCAATCTGGCAGACGTGCTGCACAAGCAGTTGCGTTTCGAGGACGCGGAACGCGAGTACCGCACATGCCTCGCAAACGCGCCCGGCCACCTGATCGCACGTTGCAATCTCTCGTCCGTGGTGATGGACCTGGGCCGTTTTGCGGAAGCGGAAGCGCTGTGCCGCGAAGTCGTCGCGTTCGCTCCCGCCGAGGCCTTGGCTCACACGATGCTCGGCGCGGCGCTCGCGCACCAAGGCCGGAACCTCGACGCGCTGACATTCTTTCGGACGGCGGCGGAGCTGGCACCGGGCGACGCGAAAGCCGCGCAGAACGTGGCGTCGACACTCGCGGACAGTGCTCAATTGCAGGAAGCGATGCGCTGGTTCGCGCGCGCGCTCGCGTTGAATCCGCAGCTCGACTCGGCGCATCTGCTGCTCGGCTACGCTCTGCTTGGTCAGGGCCGCCTCGCTGAAGGATGGGCCGAGTACCGGCATCGCATGGAACCCGTCCAGTTCTGCAAACAATATCCGGAACTCGCGCTGGCGCGCTCGCTGCCGCCCGAGGTTGGCGGCACGCACATCTGCGTTATGCGGGAGCAGGGCTTGGGCGACGAAATCTTTTTTTTGCGCTTTGCGCCGCTACTGCACGCAGCCGGCGCGCGCGTTACGTACAGCGCGAGCAACAAAATCGGCGGCCTGCTCGCGCGCGTGCCGAGCCTTGCGCAAGTGATCGGTGAAGGGTCTGCGCCGCCCGCGGACGCCGACGCGATCGTAATCGCGGGTGATCTGCCGCACGTGGTCTGCAACTTTCCCGCGAGTCCGCTGCGCGATGTCGATGCAACCGAGGCAAGGTTCCGGTTGCGGGATTTCCCGGTGCGCATCGCGGCGTTCTGGCCGCCGGTTCCGCCGCCGCTTGCGCTGTTACCGCTTGCGGCGCGCGTAGCGGAATTGCGCATGCGACTCGCGGCCATCGGCAAGCCGCCGTACGTGGGCGTCACGTGGCGCGGCGGCACGCCACCGCGCGAGCAACGCATGACGATGTGGGCTCTATACAAGGAGATCGGCATTCCGCCGCTTGCCGAGGTATTGAAGGAAATTCCCGGCACCTTCATCGCCCTGCAACGCCGGCCTGCGCCGGGCGAGATCGGCATGCTGGCGGATGCGCTGGGCCGGCCGGTTCACGACTTCACCGACCTCAATGAAGACCTCGAAGGCATGCTCGCGCTGCTGGCGCAGATCGATGAGTACATTGGTGTCAGCAACACCAACATGCACTTGCGAGCCAGCGTCGGCCGCACGGGCCGCGTGCTCGTTCCGAGCCAGCCGGATTGGCGCTGGATGTTCGCGGGACGTTCATCCGCATGGTTTCCGGGATTCACGGTGTACCGCCAGTCGCCGCGGGGCGACTGGAACACCGCGCTCGCCGAACTTAAGCGGGATCTAAGCCGGATGAAACCGCACGCGAACGCTGATGAGCTCGCCGATTGGCCCGCCCGTGTAGACCGTGCGAAGTAAAACGATCAGCCGGCAGGCCAGCCTACTCAGATCGTTCGCCGGCGAGCACCACAACCCGATCGATACCCCGCCGTCCGCGACCGGCGGCTGACTCATGATAAGACATACAGCGCCGCCTGTGCCAGTGTAATCCATTGCATAATTGGCGCCTGGGAAGTCAGATCGCCGAAGCAGGAGATAGACAGTAATGGATACGCAAGGTCCAAGCCACCAGGCGATGAAGGCGATCTTGGAGATCTTCAACATGGGCCATTATGGCGAAGCGGAAGTACAGCTTCGGGAACTGACCCAACGCTATCCGCTGCATGGATTCGGCTGGAAAATTCTGGGGCCCGCTCTCAATTTGCTGGGACAGTACTCCGAAGCTTTGACTGCGATGCAAAAAGCCGTCGAACTAATGCCCGATGACGCGGAGGCTTACAGCAACCTAGGCAAGGCGCTTGCGGATCAGGGCCAGTTCGTGAACGCGGAAGCATGTTACCGCAGGGCGGTGGAACTCGAACCGGATTTCGCGTTGGGTCACAACAACCTGGGTGCTGCGCTTGCGGATCAAGGCCGGCTGACCGAGGCTGAAGCATGTTATCGCCGGGCGCTCGAGCTTCAGCCCGATATGGCGATGGCTCACAACAACATGGGCAACGCGCTGCGCGATCAAGGCCGGCTTGCCGAGGCCGAGACAAGTTACCGCAAGGCGCTGGCGCTAAACCCGGGGTATGCCGAGGCGCACAATAATTTGGGCGCGGTGGTTGCGGTTCAAGGCCGGCCGACCGAGGCTGAAGCGTGTTATCGCCGGGCGCTCGAGCTTCAACCCAACACCGCGACGGCTTACAACAACCTGGGCATTGCCTTGGTAGAGCAAGGCCGGTTGGCTGAGGCCGAAGCAAGTTACCGCAATGCGTTGGCGCTAGTTCCGGGTTATGCCGAGGCTCACAGCAACCTCGGCAAGGCGCTTGCGGTTCAGCGCCGGCTGGACGAGGCGGAAGCATGTTATCGCCGCGCGTTGGAACTCATGCCGACGTCGGTAGACGCCAATATCAATCTGTCATCGGTCCTCAGTCAGCTTGTGCCGCTGTGGCATATCCCGATGATGAACGACGCCAGGCGCAATGCGGCCTATCTTGAGGCGCTGAGAGCCGCCGTTACGCCCGCAAGCAATGTCCTTGAGATTGGCACGGGCTCGGGGCTGCTGGCCATGATCGCCGCCCGGTTTGGCGCGCATCAAGTCGTAACGTGCGAAGCGGTACCGCTGATTGCGGCGACTGCCCGCGATATCGTTGCGGCCAATGGACTGCAGTCGTCGGTCAGTGTCATCTCCAAAAAGTCCACGGACATCACGGTTGGCGTCGACCTGCCCCGGCGCGCCAATCTAATGGTGTCGGAAATCCTTTCCAGCGAATTATTGGGGGAAGGAGTCCTGTCGAGCATTGAAGACGCGAAGCGAAGGCTCATTGAGCCCGATGCCAAAATTATACCTGCGGTGGGCAGCATCGTATTTGCACTCGCCGGGGGCGAAGCAATAAGGAATTACGCAAGGGTTGATGAGGTTCTGGACTTTGACTTGAGAAGATTCAATGTAATTTCTTCGTCGCGGCGGATAGTCTACCGCGAGGACCTCGACATTGAATTGTTGACCGATACTACGGAAGCGTTTGCATTTGATTTCGTCACGCGCGATTATTTTCCCGCCGAGAACAAGACGCTAAGCATACCAATCAAGGTTGCGGGACTCTGCTACGGCATAGCGCAATGGATACGTTTAAGAATGGACGATACCATCACGTTTGAAAACCATCCGTCAATCAAGTCACCCGCATCCGGCTGGCAGACATGTCTTTACGGTTTCCCGACTCCGGTACACGTAACGCCTGGTCAAACAGCCATAGTCCGCGTTGCGCACAACCGATCCGCAGCGTGGTTCTTTTGGGAAGGGTTGGAGGAGCGCGGAATACCATGAACCTTCCGCCTTTCCCGACGCCTGATTGACAACCCGTTCAATAATTTCTGGCGGCCGCAACTAGATGTCTGTCGGTTTCCCTAGGCCACCTCTCACGTCAGATTTTCAATCCATTTTTTAAGCTTGACGGTCTCGGCATGAAAAGAGGTCTGAGCCCTGTAAAGATCGGCATTCGGAACCCAGCTTAAGGTTTCCGCGGAAATCTGCTGCGGGCTGTCGATAAAATTAACATAATCCTTCCACTCGTCCACCAAAACCGGGTCCACCCCTTTTTCACTGATAACAGGAGTGCTTAGACAGAGGCTGTGCCACAGCCGATAAATCTCTACGATAGAGTTATCCTCTTTACAAATATTGAGCACCGCTCCAGAGGTAGATATTTCGTAATCTCTTTCAAATCCCCAGGAGTCATCCAGGCATAATAATCGGGTAGCATTTTTTGACAAACTATCAATGATGGTTTTTCTCCGGGGATTAAGGAGCCCATAAAACAACAGATGGTTCCCTCTAGAAGGAAACTTAAATGGTGTAAGCGAAGTGTAGCCAAACCGGAATCTATGAACTTTATCATTGCCCTCGTTCAAAAGAAGCTTACAGTTCTTATCGGAATAATCAATCACCAAGGCCCGCTTTAGCAAATTCAGATACCTTAAATGATATGGCTTATTGGATTCTTTATTTAACTTCTCTAAATTAAAAAAAATACAATTTCCCGGGGGCGGCCCCATATTCTCGACAAAATGAAAAACCCGGTGGCCGCCAAATATGATATTGGTCGCGCTTTCATCAATTTGGTTTTGCCTATATCGAACCTCGATACCGAGCTGATTAAAAGCGGTAAACAACGCACCAATAATTTCCGAGAATGTTTGAATCTTGAAAGTCGGTCGATGAAACTCGACTAAACAGATTCTATTAACAACCATTCATTCCTCTTTATATACCTGCTTGCGATCGACCACCACCCAGAAACCCAACGGCATCCGGTCGAAGGACATGAGTTCGAAGCGGGCGAAAAATTTCGGCAGCCACCATGCGGGCGGTTGCTGTATCAGGTGAGCATTGCGCCCGTCCGGCAACACTTTCTTCGCGACTCCGGTATGCACCGTAAAAATTCCAACGCCGGCGACAACGCGTTGTAAATCGTCGAGCACGTTGTCGAGAAGCGCGGGCTCAATATGTTCGAGCACATCGACGCAGGCGACAAACCCGCAGGGTTGGGGTGGCGCCGACCACTCCGCAACCGCCGGATCGTAGTGATGGATCTTGAGCGGCCGTTTTACGTGCTCGAGCAATGCCTGCGCGAGGCGGCCCTTGCCGGCGCCATAGTCAAGCAATTCCGTGGCGCCGACTGCCTCGATGACCTGCGCCACCAACGGCGCGTAGGCGAGCGAGGCGACGCCATATTTCGGATTCCGGTGCAGCTGCTGCTGCATTTCCCGGTATTCCTCACTGATCAACCCTGCCGGGTCTCCCTGCGTCGCGATTCTGGAATGCACGCCTCCCGCGCCGGGCGGCTGCCGGGGACCTGTCCCACCGAACACTGACTTTATCAGTCTGGCCAGCATCTCTTTTGTAACCGGTATATCCAGTTGAAGAAAATTCTAACACGGTAATCCAGACTGCCGATCTCAACTATCGCGCCAGCGGCTTAATCGGCGAAGCGCTGAAGGTCAAGTAGTTAATTCTGACCGCCCATCCCTAAGCAACCTTGAAGTAACCGCGGGCCGCGAACGTGCACCCGAACTTGGCCTCGCGTACATCATCCGCCAGCAATCGTCCCGGATTCGCAGCCAGATACGCAATGATCGCCTCCATGGGTCCCGGGCCGAACTCGGGCCGCACCGGATGTCCATTAACTATGGTGTCCTCGACTATCAGGTAATCACCTGCTCTGAGTCGCGGCACCCATACGGTGAGTTCCTTGAACACATGCGACGCCGTATGGTCGGAATCGAGCATCAGCAGCAATCCGCCCTGGCGTTGCGGCGGGATGAGCGCCGCGACCTGTTTCACCATTTCGTCCGACGCGCTGTCGCCGAGCAAAAACCGGATTCGCGGATGCGTCGTGGCTGCTCGGTCGAGCGCTTCATGCGTCACATCGATGCTGACCACACCACCCTCGCGATTACCCGCGGCGAGCAAATCGGCGAAAAACAGCGCGGAGCCGCCGTGGCGCGTACCGGTTTCGATCACCCAGTGGAGGTTGTTTTCGAAAATGATTTCCTGGTAGTTCCACATGTCGAGCGGCAGCTTGAGCGTGCGCACGCCCCTGTAATGCAAAAACTTCCAGACGTTGGTGCCGTAGAACCACTCCAGATACTGCCGGCCCGCGGGATTCACTTGATCGCTCCCTTACCCTTAGCGCGCGGGCTTTTCGCCGACGATGCGCATATCGCGCGGCTCGCGCAGCTTGAACTGCGCGGGCTCCTGCCGCAGATTCACCATGCCGGCTTCATGCATGACCTGCGCCAAGCTGCGCGGTGAGTAACCCCAGCGATGATTCATCAGCGGATCCTGCCACGCCGGGTCACCATAAAAGACCCACATCGTGCGTTGCCCCTCCTGCCCCGGGCCGGTGGCGGCGTCCGGGTTTTGCAGCATTTCATGACAAGCAGACAGCAAATTCGGACATTCAAGAATCATGGTGCCGCCGGGCTTCAATACCCGCATCCACTCCTTGAGGATCGCGACGACTTCCCACCGCCAGAAATGCTCCACCACGTGAACTGACAGGATTTCATCGACGGTGTCGTCCTCGAACGCGGTCAGTTTGTGCAAATCGCACAGTACGTCCGGCTTAAAGCCGCGCCGGCTTTCAGCGACATCGACATTGATGTAGCCCGGAAGAATCTTGTCGCCGCAACCAAGATTAAGCTTTTTCAAGCACTTTCTCCCATTCCAGTGCTATGCGTTCCGGAGAATATAACGAAAAAATATGTTCCTGCGCGAAACGGATACGTTCGACGATTGCCGCGGGATTATCAATCATCCATGCAATACCCGCCGCGAGGTCGTCATCAAGCCATGCCCATTGCTTGAACTCCATATAGGAGGGAATCGGGTGCGCAACGACAAAGCGGCCTGCCCACAGGGATTCGATGATGCGATTGGGACTCTTGGCCAGCGTCCATTGTTCGTCCTGGTTTGACGGGATAACGACAAAATCCGTGGCCGCCAGAGAACTCCAGGTCTCCGCTAGAGACCAAGCGGCATATCTTAAGGTTACAGCGGCCCGGTGCTTGCTGTTGAATACCTTGCAATCGCGTTCGATGCCGTCGATACCCTTGGTCACGATGCGTAAATCGATGGGGTTTTTTTTGCCCGCCTGCAGCAGGGCAGGAAACGCCCGCTGCAGGCCGTCAATGTTTGACCCGTGGCCGAACCACAAGGCCTTGAGGCGGGCGCTATCCGGCGACCAGCGCGGTTCTCCTCGCGCCCCCTCAAACGGGTCGCCCACGACGGAAGAATCCTTGCCGGTATATTGTTTGACGATTTGCTGCAACGCAGGGGATGCCGTCACCACCGAGTCCACCTGCGCGATCATGTGTCGCAGATGTGGCCCGGGACCCTGTTGGAAGCGATCATCGGATATATCGAACAAGGTCTTCACGCCCAAGGTCTGCACTTTCCGGAGCATCTGTGCGGTGCATTCCGCCTCATCGTAATTTTTGCGGAACACAACGCAGTCCGAGCCGACGATTTGATCGCACACACTTTCAAAACAATCGCGGTCCAAGCCAATAACCGACGCCTGATGTCCAAGTGCGGTTAACGCCTTGGCTGGAATGAGCGCCCGATAACGAGTGCTTGCTATCCGGGAATAAATACCCTCCGCACCTTCCCGCAGGTCAAGTTTGGGCGTTACCCATACCACTTTCATCACGTCGCGCCTGGTGTCACCGTTAAGATCACTTTTTGCTTATTCACTCTGCAATATTAGCAGCTTGATGCGGAAACCATCAGCATGCGCCCGCTGCAAAAACACGCGTCACTCGCTCACACGGCGCATCAACCGGCCTTTTTCCAGCTATCTGACGCGCATTCGCGTAAATTGCACCTGCTACGTTTCGCCGCTAACTACGGCAAGGTAAAATTGCGGTCGGCGATCGCGCACGCAAGCACCCGCCACCGATGAACGTATCGCCACGACCTTTATTGCGTTAAGAGACCGGCCGCTCACCTCCGCACACGCCATGCCATCCGATCCCGCAAACCTGACCGCGCTATTTGAGCTTGCGCTAGCGCACCATCAGGCCGGCAACCTGCCGGAGGCGGAACGCCATTACAGCGCGATACTTCAAGCTTCGCCCCGTCAGTTCGATGCGCTGCATTATCTGGGCGTGCTGCAAGCGCAGCGTGGGCAACCTCAAGAAGCGGTCAAGCTTATCCAGCAGGCACTCAGCATCAACCCGCAATCGGCTGAAGCCAACTCCAATCTTGGCAATGTGTATTTCGAAACTGGTCGCCCGCAAGAAGCAACGAGGTACTTGCGCAAAGCACTGGCCATCCAGCCTGACAATGTTCAGGCATTATATGCACTGGGCAACGCGCTGCGCGACCTGCAGCAGCATGACGAGGCCCTGCGCAGCTACGACGCGGCGCTATCAATTGATCCGCAATTCTTTCCCGCCTTGAATAACCGCGGAGACTTGCTCAAGCGGTTGGAAAGACATCAAGCTGCGCTTGCCAGTTTTGAGCGCGCGCTCAAGATCAAGCCGGATGAACCCGGCATTTTTGTCAACATCGGCAATCTCCAGCGCGCCCTGGGCCACCACGACGCAGCACTGGCAAGTTTCCGCAAGGCACTGGCGATCAAGCCCACTTATGCCGAGGCACATAACAACTTGGGCAATGCGCTGCAGAATCAAGGCAAGCTTGACGACGCAATCGCCAGCTATGGCCGGGCACTCGCGATCAAGCCGGACTACGCCGAAGCGCACAACAACCTGGCGACCGCGCTGCAGGATCAAGGCAAGCTTGACGACGCGATCGCCAGCTACGGTAAGGCGCTTTCCGTCAAGCCGGATTACGCCGAAGCGCACAGCAACCTGGCGACCGCGCTACAGGATCAAGGCAAACTTGACGACGCGATCGCCAGCTACCGCAAGGCGCTCTCGTTGAAGTCGGATCATGTCGGGGCGTTCAGCAATCTGCTGTTCCTTCATGGCTATCAGGCCTCGCTCGATCCGACCGCGTATCTCGCGTTCGCACGTGACTGGGAACAGGCGTGCGTGCCGGCGGCTGAGCGCAAGGCGGCGCATAACCAAACGTTCCGGCGCGCGCCGCTCGCCGGGCGGCGCCTGAAGGTGGGCTACGTATCGGGAGACTATCGCCAGCATGCGGTGAGCTATTTTATTGAGCAACTCTTCACGCACCACGACCGCGCGCGCATCGAACTCTTCGCCTATTCCACCCACGGTTATCGCGATGAAGTCACCGCGCGGATTGAATTCGCGGCCGAACACTGGGTACCCGTCGTTGGCCTGTCCGACACTGCGGTGCGCGAACGCATCGAGGCCGACAATATCGATGTGCTCGTCGACCTCGCCGGTCATACCGCGCACAACCGCCTGGGCGTATTTGCCCGCCGCGCAGCGCCGGTGCAGGCCCACTACCTGGGCTTCTTTGCCAGCACCGGGCTGACCGAGATGGATTACTGGATCGGCGACGACATCCTCACGCCTGCTGAAACCGATTTTCACTTCAGCGAGCAGGTGTGGCGCCTGCCGCGAACCTGGGTGAGCTACGAGGGCAGAGCCGCGGCGCCTCTGCCCGACTGGGGCCCCGCCGCGAACAGCACCGTATGGGTGGGAAGTTTTAATCACTTGAACAAACTGACGCCGGCAACACTCGCCCTGTGGGCCAAAGTGCTCCACGCGCTGCCCGCAGGACGGCTCCTGTTGAAGACCAAACAACTCGCTGACGCCGGCAATCGGCAGCGCATACTCGATGCCTTGCACGCTCACGGCATTGCATCGAACCGCATCGAACTACAGGATGGCAGCACTACGTCCGGCTGGTTCGCGCACATGGCTTATTACGACCGCCTCGACATCGCGCTCGATCCGGTCGGCGCCGTTGGCGGGGGCACCACGACCTGCGATGCGCTGTGGATGGCCGTACCCTTGGTGACCCTCACCGGCGACCGCATGGCCTCGCGCATGACAGCGTCAATGCTCAATGCACTCGGCCACTCGGAGTGGATTGCGGCATCCGAAGCCGAATACATTGCTACAGCGGTCGGTCTTGCCCGCAATGTCGAGCTACGCAAGAACCTGCGCGCCACTCAACGCAGTCAGATGGCGCGATCCCCGCTCTGCAACGGCCACGAGCTAGCCGTCAATCTCGAAAATGCTTACGTCGAGATGTTCGAGCGATGGCTCAATGCGAAAAATGAACGCACTGCCGCACCCTAGTAGAATGAACGCATGAGTAAATCACCGCCCACGCTGGAGTTTACCCCAAGAAAGCTATCGCATGGCTCAGATAGATCGCATACGGGACGCCAATAATCCCGCTACCTTCTCCGCGCCGCAGCCCGTAATGTCCAGGGAGTCGGCGGACAAACTCGTGGCCGCGGCTCTTGCCAGGTGGCAGGCGCCGACAAAAGAAGCGTCACGGAAAATTGCGGCTACGCTGAAAAAGGAATTTCCCGACCAAGCCCGCCCCGATGATTTTTGGCATTCGGAATCGGCAGGAGCTTTCAGGGATTTTTTTGTGTGGGGTCACGATCATGATTTCGGCCATGGCTGCACCCGCGCCGGCGCGATGGGCGCGCGGCACATCGAGATTACCTCAGAGGCGTTACGTTTGGGGATGCTGCCTACGAACCTGAAAGACAAGCAGGTTTTGGATGTGGGATGCTGGTCCGGTGGCGACCTGCTTATACTGGCGGGCCTCGGCGGTCACGTCACCGCCATTGAAGAGCACCCGGTCACGGCCCGAGCGGCGCGCCGGCTGCTCGAACTGCTGGGAATCGACGCGCCGGTGGTGCAAACCAGTCTGTACGCCGATAGTCAGAAGTGGGCGGCCAAATTCGATTACGCTTATTGCTCCGGGGTGGTCTATCACGTTACCGACCCCCTGCTGTTGCTGCGAATTTTGTTTGCCTATCTCAAGCCCGGCGGGGATGTCTTAATCGAAACCAAGGCCGTAACGGGCGACGGAAGTATCTGCAGCTATTCCGGAACGCAGGAAAAAGGCTGGAACTGGTATGCGCCCAACGCAACCGCTCTCGGCCGCTGGCTGGTCGACGCGGGATTCGATGTTGAGACCGTGCGGGTCTTTCGCCGGGCCAACGGGCGGTTGCTCGCTTGCGGCCGCAAGACCGCGGCGCGCGCGCTGCGCGAAACGGCCGGATTTTCCCGCCCCGGCAGCTGGCTGGAAGGAGTGGTTTGATTGAAACTGCACCTGGGCTGCGGCCCGCGCCACATACCCGGATTTGTACATGTGGACCTGCTGCCCGCGCCCCACATCGACATCGTCGGGTCGGTCGAGCGATTGCCTATGGGTGATAACAGCGTGTCCCTGATTTACGCCAGCCACGTACTGGAGCATTTTAGCCGCAATGAATACAAGTCGGTGCTTGCCGAGTGGTTCCGCGTGCTTGCGCCGGGCGCGATATTGCGTCTGGCGGTTCCCGATTTTGCCGCGTGCGCGGCGCTCTATTACGAAAGCGGATTGACGGATCGCCTGAGCGGCCTCATCGGCCTCCTGGTCGGCGGCCAGCGTGACGGCTATGATTTTCACAAAATGGTTTTCGACGAGGAGTCGTTGCGGCTCGATCTCCTGGAAACAGGTTTCTCGGCGGTGCGCCGGTGGGATTGGCGAACCACGGAACATGCCGGCGTTGACGACTATTCGCAGGCCTATATACCGCATTTGCGCAAGGAAGACGGACGACTGATGAGTCTCAACCTAGAGGCGGTTAAGGACGGTTCAACCAAGAAGAGCCGGTAAGAGCTTTCGGATCCGGGGATTTCAAATCAACACGCAAAAGATCGGCCGCAACGATCCATGCCCCTGCGGCAGCGGCAAAAAGTACAAGCGGTGCTGCATGCAAATTGCCCCGGCAAAGGACGGCGCGCCGGAGTTGCCAGTCCCCAAGGCGTTAGAAGCCGCGTTAGAACACCATCAGGCCGGGCGCCTGCGCGAGGCGGACGAATTATATCGGCGAATACTCGAACGGGAAAACAACCACCCGGAGGCTTTGCACTATTTGGGAGTGATCGCCTATCAAACCGGGAAATACGCGGCTGCCGTCGAACTTATCGGCAAAGCGATCAACGCAAATCCGTCGAATGCGCTCTATTACAATAACCTGGGGAACGCGCTCAAGGAACAGGGCAAATTCGACGAAGCATTGTTCAACTACGAAAGGGCACTCGAATACCAGCCGGATTACGCACTGGCGCACAACAACCTGGGGTTGTTGCTCCACCAGCTAGGCAAGCTCGACAACGCGGTCGTCAGCTTCCAACAGGCGCTGAAGTGTAAATCCGATTATGCCGCGGCACACAACAATCTAGGGAATACGCTCAAGGATCAAGGCCGGTTGGACGAGGCAGCCACGAGCTACCGCCGTGCACTTGCGTTCACGCCGGATTTTGCTATGGCGTACAGCAACCTCGGAGTCTGTACTCAAGGATCAGGGCCGGCTAGACGCAGCGATCCTCAGCTTTGGCAAGGCGCTTGCGATCACGCCCGATGACGCTAAAGCGCACAACAATCTCGGTAACGCACTCACGGATCAAGGCAGATATGACGAGGCGATTGCCAGTTATCATCAGGCCCTCGCGTTAAACCCTGACGAAGCGGAAGCGCACAACAATCTGGGAAACGCACTAAAGGAACTAGGCAGACTGGACGACGCGGTCAACAGCTACGGCCAAGCGCTTGCGTGCAGAGCGGATTTCGCCGAAGCGCACAACAACCTGGGGCTTGCGCTGCAGGATCAAGGCAAGCTCGACGATGCGATCGCCAGCTACCGCCAGGCGCTCTCCTGCAAGCCGGACTATGTGAGTGCGCACAGCAATCTGCTGTTCCTATACGCCTATCAGGTCTTGCTCGATCCGCCGGCGTATCTGGCGCTCGCGCGCGGCTGGGAACAGGCGTGCGTGCCGGCGGCCGAACGACAGACGGCGCGCAACAGAACGTTTCGTCGCGCGCCGCTCGCCGGACGCCGGCTAAAGCTGGGTTACGTATCGGGAGACTTTCGCCAGCACGCGGTGAGCTATTTTGTCGAGCAACTTTTCAAGCACCACGATCGCGCGCGCATCGAGCTTTTCGCCTATTCGACTCGCGGCCAGCGCGACGCGGTCACCGCGCGGTTTGAGACCCTCGCCGAACACTGGGTGCCTCTCGTCGGCCTGCACGACACCGCAATCCGGGATCGCATCGAAACGGACCATATCGATGTGCTCGTCGACCTCTCCGGCCATACCGCGCACAACCGCCTGGGCGTGTTTGCCCGCCGCGCCGCACCGGTGCAAGCCTATTATCTGGGGTACTTCGCCAGCACGGGCCTGACCGAGATGGATTACTGGATCGGCGACGAAATCCTGACGCCCGCCGAGACCGATCGCCACTTCAGCGAACAGGTATGGCGCCTGCCGCGGACATGCGTAAGCTACAACGGGAAAGCCGATGTGCCGCTGCCTGACTGGCGCCCTGCCGCAGACGGCACCATACGGGTGGGAAGTTTCAATAGTCTCAACAAGCTCACGCCCGCGACTTGCGCGCTGTGGGCCCAGGTACTCCACGCGCTGCCGGAAGGACGGCTCCTGTTGAAGACCAAGCAACTTGCTGACGCCGGCAATCGCCAGCGCATACTCGATTCCTTATCCGCTCACGGCATTGCATCGAATCGCATCGATCTGCGGGATGGCAGCATTACCCCTAGCTGGGCCGCGCACATGGCTTATTACGACCATCTCGATATCGCGCTCGATCCAGTCGGTGCCATGGGCGGCGTTACCACCAGTTGTGATGCGCTGTGGATGGCGGTACCCCTCGTGACCTTGCTCGGAGACCGCGTGGCATCGCGCATGACGGCATCCATACTTAATGCCATCGGTCATCCCGAATGGATTGCACAATCTGAAGCGGAATATATCGACAAGGTGGTCGCCCTTGCCCGCGATGTGGAGCTGCGCAAGAACCTGCGCGCCACTCAACGCAGCCGTATGGCGCAATCCCCGCTCTGCAATGGCGGCGACCTCGCCATCAACCTCGAAAATGCTTACGTCGAAATGTTCGAGCGCTGGTGGGCAAAGCACTCGTCTGAAATGTAACGTCAAGATGACCATCGTCATCGGGGTTGCGCGATTGCTGCCACCGCAAAACTCTCGGGCGGCTCCCCGCGTTGGTAGCGCTCCCACATCATCACGTAAGCTGTCTCGATGTGACGGCGGAAGCGATCGGTGTCGAAGAGCGGATAGTGATCGCGATTGCGCACCAGCGTCGCCGTGACCTCGGCCAGCAGCCCGGCGTCCGTCGCGAGCTTCATCGCCAGCGCCTCATATTCCTCGAGCGAACGTGCAACCAACGCGGGCAACCCCATCGCGTTCAACAAACTCGCCGCCACCCGCCCCGCAAACGTCGTCCCCAGCCAGGTCACCACCGGCAGCCCCGCCCACAGCGCATCGCTTGCCGTCGTGTGGGCATTGTATGGAAACGAATCGAGAAAAAGATCGGCCAGACGGTGCCTCGCCAGATGATGCTCGGGCAACGTTCGCCGGGCGAACACTAGTCTGGCCGGATCGATTCCCCTTGCCGCCGCCTCGCGGGTCAGGTTTTCCCGGGCGCTCCGATTATCGTCCAGCAGCCAGAGTACGCTTCCTTCAACGAGCCCCAGTAAACGCATCCAGACATCGAATACTTCGGCAGTGATCTTGTAGCTATTGTTGAAACAACAGAACACGAATCCACGCTCCGGCAATCCGCACTCGGCGCGGCCCGGGATATGCGGAGAAATCACGCGTTTTGAGTCGTTGACCTGATAGCAATCCGGAAGCTGGACGATCTTCTCCGAGTAATGAACCTGGTGCTCCAGCGGAGTCACAATATTGTCGCCTACTATATAGTCGATGAAATCCGCCGCCATGGTCCCGGGATAACCCAGATAGTTGACCTGGATGGGACAGGGATGCGATGAGAGTATCGCGGGACGCCCATACTGAGTGTGGCCCTTGAGATCCACTGCAATGTCCACTTCGAGCGTGGCAAGCAGCGCCGCCACCTCGGAGTCACTGCGGTCCCGTGCGTCGATGAAGCGATCGAACGCGGCCGACACCCGCCGCCTCATCGCGGATTCGTCATCCGGGCCATATGAAAACCCGACAATCTCGAATCGGTTCCTATCGTGCAACTCAAACAGTTCCGCCATCAGGATGGACGTCGCGTGCTGGCGAAAATCGTGCGACAGATAAGCTACGCGAATTTTGCCGGACCCGGTTTTCGTCCGGATCGCAGTCTTCATTTTCGGCGCAACAATCGATGTCCTGACGTGGCGCCGTGCAGCCTCCCGGTGAAGCGCAGGCGAGTCACTCGCGGCAAGCAGGGGAAACGGGATCACGCTAAAGTTCGCATCTTCCGCGAAACGGTCCCGTATGGTGCCAAGTACTTTACGCGCGGCCTCCCAGTTGCACGACTGTGCATGGACGACCAGCGCCATGCCGAGCGCGCCGTGGTCATATGGATTTAACGACAGGCATTTTCGATAACAGTCAGCAGCTTCGTCGAGTTCGCCGCATTCGCGCAGCGCAATACCCAAATTGTAAAGCGACGGCAAGTACTCCGGATTTATGCGGAGGGCCTGGCGGTAGTGGCCGATCGCCTCCGTAAGCGCCTCCGGACCCATCTGTTCATAGGAAACCTGGCCCAGGTTGTTGATGGCTTCCAGACGATTCGGATCGATCTGGAGCGCCCGCTGGAAACAGCGCGGCGGCTTGACGGTATTCGCGCCGGGCTTTGTATGTCGTTCCCAGGTTGGTGTGGGCCTTCGCATCACCGGGATTTATTGCGATTGCTCTTTTTGAAATGCTCGGCCGCAAGCTCATACTCGCCCCGTTTGAGATGGATCAGTCCGATATTGTTGAGGGTATCGGTGGAGTCCGGAGCAATGCTTGCCGCTTTTTGCAGATACTGCATCGCCGCGTCGAAATCGCCCAATTGCAGAAAACTCGTGCCGAGCCCGTGTATCGCCGCGGAGTTACTCGAGTCGGCGCTCAATACCTCCGCAAACAGGCGTGCGGCATCGGCAAATTTGCCTTGAAGAATGTATCCGTTACCCAGGTTAAGCTGGGCCTTGTGGAAATCCGGTTTGTGCGCTAGCGCGGAACGAAAATGCCCGATGGCCTCGTCGATTCTCCCGGTGTCGAGGCAAATAATCCCCAGTCGATTGAGCGCATCCAGGCTCGCCGGCTCTGCCTCGAGTATCTCCCGGTAGATTTTTTCGGCCGCGCGCAGATCCCCGCCTAATTGATGCTGGAGCGCGGTCTCCAGTGATTTCTCAATGTTCATTGATACGGAACGTTGCGCAGCAGCATCAACCACATTGAGCCGTCTTATAGTCGCGAAGCAGACGCATGATTCCGGCCACGACACTGTCCCAATCGCCGGCTGCCGCCTGACGGCACAGCCGCGCCGTCGGGTACCAGGGATTGTCTGCGCGCTCGAGCAACCAGCGCCAATCGGCGACATACGGGAGCATGATCCACACCGGCTTGCCCAACGCGCCCGCAAGGTGCGCCACCGACGTGTCGATCGAGATCACGACATCCATCAGCGACAGCAACGCGGCCGTCGCGGAAAAATCCGCGAGCTCGCCCCCGAAGTGCGCGATCTGCGGGCGCGCCGCGAGGACCTCGCGGTCCCACGGGTGTACGTCCTTCTGCAGACTCACCAGACTCACGCCAGCGTCCGCCAGCGGCAATAATTTGTCCAGCGGAATCGAGCGCTCGTGTTGCTTGCTGTGGGTGATACGCCCCGACCAGGCGAGTCCGATCCGCGGATTCAGTTTCGGTCCGAGCTTTGCCTGCCAGGTATCGATATGTTGCCGCGACGGACTTAAGTAGGGAACGCGGCGGGGGATGCTTTCCAGGCGGGTGCCGAACGCCAGCGGCAGGCTTGCCATCGGGCAGTGATAGTCAAACTCCGGCAGCGCCTCGCCTTTTGCCAGCACCAATGATGCGCCGCGCATGCCGTCCAGCAGCGACTTCAATGGGGGTTCGACTTCAAGGATGACGCGGGCGCCTTCTTGTGCAAGCGATTCGGCATAGCGGCAAAACTGGATCGTATCGCCGAATCCCTGCTCCGCGTGCACGAGCAGGGTCTTGCCGGCAATTTCCTCCTTGCCCAGCCACAGCGGCTGTTGAAACCGGCGCTGCGGCGAAAGCGCCAGGAAATCCTCCGCCCGCCACCTCCACTCATATTCCCGCCAGCCGTTTGCGTAGTCCCCCAGCAGGAGTCTGCACAGACTGCCATTCCAGTGCGCTTCGACCGAGTCCGGATCAAGTGTTATCGCTTTGTCGTAACTCGCCAGCGCCTCCTGATTCCGGTTGAGTACCTGCAACGCGATACCGCGATTGTTGAGCGCATCCACGTAGTCCGGTCTGATCGCCAGCGCCCGCTCGCAGCTCGCCAGCGCCTCCTGCGGCCGCTGCAGGTCGAGCAGCACATTGGCCCGGTTGTTTAACGCCTCCGCAAAATCCGGCTTGATCGCCAGCGCCCTGTCGTAGCTTGCCAAGGCTTCCTCGTAACGGTGTAGTTCGTAGAGCGCAATACCGCGGTTGGTCAGCACCTCGACATCATCAGGCGCGATCGCCAAAGCCAGGTCGTAACTCGCCAGCGCCTCTGCGTAGCGCGCGAGCCTTTGCAGCATGACTCCGCGGTTGTAAATTGCCGCGGCATTATCAGGCACGCTCGCCAGCAACCTGTCGAAGCTCGCGAGTGCCTCTTCATGCCGCCCCTGTTGCGCTTCGAGCATGCCCAGGTAGTAAAGCGTATCGAGCTGATCAGGTCTCACGTTCAGAATCGACCGATAGGCGCGTTCTGCCTCGGCCAGCTTGCCCGCTTGATGGAGCGCCATTGCCTTTTTCAATGTCTCGCGCAGCATGGGCTTATGCTTGGCAATGTAACGTCACGATGCGCGTCATCACTTGGGTTGCGCGATTGCTTCCACCGCAAAACTCTCGGGCGGCTCACCCCGCTGATAGCGCTCCCACATCGTCACGTAAGCTGCCTCGATGTGACGGCGAAACCGGTCGGTATCAAAAACCGGATACGTCTCACGATTACGCGCAAGTTTCGCCCTGATCGCGGCCAGCAGTTTCGCGTCCGTCGCGAGCTTCAGCGCCAATGCCTCATACTCTTCCAGCGAGCGCGTGATCAGTTCAGGCAGCCCAATGGCGTGCAACACGCTTCCCGCCATGCGCGCCGCAAATGCGTCACCCGAACAGGTCACCAGAGGAAGCCCGCCCCACAACGCGTCACTCGCCGTCGTCCCCGCATTAAAAGGCAAAGTGTCGAGGAACAAATCGGCGATTTGATATCTCGCCAGATGATCGGCATAAGCGATATGCGGCACGAAAACCAGCCGGCCAGGCTCGACGCCCCGTTCTTGCGCATGGCGCTGCAGATTGCGCCGGGCCGCATCGTTCATGCCCAGCAACAGCAACACGCTGCCTTCAACCTTGCCGAGCAGCCGCATCCAGATATCGAACAGGCGGGGCGTGATTTTGTAAGTGTTGTTGAACGCGCAAAAAATGAATCCCGTTTCCGGCAGCCCCGCGTCCGCGCGGGCCGGCGCGCGCCGGGTAATGCGCCGCCCGGAGTCGTTCGCCTGAAACACGTCCGGAAGATAGACAACCTTCTCCGCGTAATGTTGGCGCCGATCTTCGGGTATCACGAAGCGGTCGGCAAGAATGTAGTCGATGTATTCCGCCCCCATCGTCCCGGGGAAACCGAGATAATTCACCTGAATCGGCGCGGCGCGCATGGCGAATATCTTCGTGCGGGCACTCGCGGTGAACCCCATCAAATCCACTGCAATATCGATTTCAAGCTCGCGCATCAGATTGGCGACTTGAAAGTCGCTCTGCTTGCGAACATCGATAAAGCGTTCGAAGGCGACGCTCAGGCGCGCCCGCATTGCGCTCGCAGAGTCGGCGCCGAACGAAATCGCGACAGGCTCGAACACGGACCGGTCATGCCGCTCGAATAATCCGGCGAGCAGGTAGGAAACCGCGTGTTCGCGAAAATCGGCGGAAAGATACGCAATTCGAATCCTATCGTGGCGGTGTCGCTGCCCATTCCACTCGGACGGTGCCGATGAAGGGTGATTGCGACGCGCCCAATTTTGCGCGCACCGCAGTTGATCGGGCGCCGAATCGGAAGTGCCCAAAAATGAAAAAGGGTGAACGTTGCCAATCCCGGCCCGCACGTCGGCAACAAGGCCGTCGGCATTTTCGCGATGCGCGCTCCAGTCGGCGGATTGCATTTTTGCATACACCAGCATGCTTTTGCATGGGTGTCCGGTAGCGGGTTCGATCATCAATGCCGCTTCGTAACTTGCGGCGGCTGCAGTGTAGCGGTTAAGAAATAAAAGAAGATTTCCCCGGTTGTCCAGCGTCTCGACGAAATCGGGCTTGAGCGCGACGGCCGTCTCGAACGTCGCCAATGCTTCGTCGAAACGATCGAGCGTCTGCAGCACCAGCCCGCGATTGTTGTGCGCTTCGACGAGCGCGGGCGCCAGGGCGATCGCGCGATCGTAACAAGCCAGCGCTTCTTCGTAGCGGCCGAATTTCTCCAGCGTGAGACCGCGATTGTTGTGGGCCTTGGCAAATGCGGGGTCCAGCGCAATCGCCTTGTCGTAGCTCGCGAGGGCCTCGTTCAGCCGGGCGGGATCCTGCTGCAGCAAACCCGCCCGGTTGTAATGCGCATCGACGAAATCCGGATTGAGCGCGGCTGCCTTGTCGTAGCTCGCGAGCGCGAGGTCGAACCGCTTCAGGTCCGCCAGCACATTGCCGCGATTGAGATGAGCGTCGGCGAATTCGGGATTGATCGTGAGCGCCTTGCCGAGGCATTCGAGCGCCTGCTCGTGGTCGGATCGTCCCAAATGGCACAGGCCCAGATGCATCCACGTGAGCTCGTTCGCCGCGCCCGCTTGAATTACGATCTCGCAATATTTGCGCGCCTCGTCGAATCTCGAATGCTCGATCATCAACCCGGACAAATGGGCCAATATGAGCACGCGCTGCGGTGCTGCGCCGAGGAGCGCGAGCGCTTCCAGAAATTTCGTTTCGGCAAGGTCCGCGCGACCGCCGTTATGGCATTCGAGCGCCTCGCCATACAGTTGTTTGGCTTGCTCCAGTGCACTCATTGACGAAGGTCGATTGGTTTTTTGAGCCGCGAGTTCACAAAGACTCTCTCATTCGTCTCTCGGCAGCAGATTGCGCGCAACCGAATGATTCGAACCGCGCCGCCGGGCGATCTAAATCCCCAACGCCTTCATCTGCTTCTCGGGATACCGCATCCCGGCGGTCACGCCTGGCGGGAACGCTTTGCCAAGCGCCGCGATCTCGTCCGCGGAAAGTCCTATTTCGAGCGCGCCGACGTTTTGCTCGAGATAGTTCCGCCGCTTGGTACCGGGGATTGGAAAAATGTCGGCGCCCTGCGCGTGCACCCACGCGAGCGCCACTTGCGCCGGCGTGCAATGGCGCGCGGCGGCGATTGTTTCGATGGGGGCCAGTAGTTGGGCGTTGCGCATAATGTTGTCCGGATTGAATCGCGGATGCTCGCGGCGGCGGTCCTTGGGTAGCAGCGCGTCCAGCGTTTTCATCGTTGCAGTCAGAAAACCGCGCCCGAGCGGCGCGTACGCCATGAAAGCGATACCGAGCTCGCGGCACGCCGGCAGCACGTCGCTCTCGACATCACGGCTCCACAACGAATACTCGGTCTCGACCGCGCAGATCGGGTGCACTTTGTGCGCGCGCCGTATGGTCTGCGGTCCCGCCTCGGACAACGCGAGGTGACGCACCTTGCCCTGCTCGACCAGTTTCTTCATCGCGCCGACCGTGTCTTCGATCGGCACCGTGGGGTCGACCCGATGCAGGCCGTAAATGTCGATCACGTCGACGCCCAGGCACTTGAGCGACTTCTCGCACGCCTGCGGCACGTAATCGGGATGTCCCCCGGAGAGTCCCGTCGGATTGCCGCCGGCGAGCCCAAGATTGCCGAACTTGGTGGCAATCAGTGCTTCCGCGCGCCGGCCCTTCAGCGCGCGCCCGACGAGTTGCTCGTTGACGCCGGCGCCGTACGCGTCCGAGGTCACGATCAGATTGATGCCGAGGTCGAGCGCGCGGCGTATGGTCGCCACCGACTCCTCGTCATTCGGCTCGCCGTAGCTGATCGACATGCCCATGCAGCCCAGGCCCTGCACTGATGCGAGCGGCCCGTTCTGTCCAAGTTTGCGCTGTTGCATTGCGACCTCCGGATTGGGGGGAAAAACTTATTTCGCGTAAGTGATCGTCAGATCCGCGAAACCGTCGACGTGACCTTCAAGCTTGTCACCCGGTTGGACCGGGCCCACGCCGGCGGGCGTGCCCGAGTAAATCAGATCGCCGGGCTGCAAAGTGATGAGCCCCGACAAATACGCAATCGTCTCCGGAATGTTCCAGATCAAATCCGCCAGATCGCCTTTTTGTTTCACCGCGCCATTGACCTTGAGCCCTATCGCGCCCTTGACCGGGTGGCCGCACTTGGCCGCCGGCACCAACGCGGTACACGGCGCCGAATTGTCGAAGGACTTGCCCATCTCCCACGGGCGGCCCATTTTCTTCGCCTCGCCCTGCAGATCGCGCCGCGTCATGTCGAGACCGACGCCGTATCCCCACACGTGGTCGAGCGCATTGGCGACCGCAATGTTCGCGCCTCCCCTGCCCAGCGCCACGACGAGTTCGATCTCGTGATGCAAGTCCTGCGTCGCCTGCGGATAGGGAATCGTCGCGTTGTTGGGCACGATCGCATTCGCGGGCTTCATAAAGAAAAACGGCGGCTCGCGCTCGGGATCGTGCCCCATCTCGCGCGCGTGCTCGGCATAATTGCGGCCGACGCAATAAATGCGTCCGACCGGGAACACCTCGCTGCTTTCGACGACCGGCAACGTCGTTGTCGCGGGGAAATCGATTACGTATTTCATGTCTTGCCTTTCCAGACTGGATAATCAAAAAACGCCGCGCGAGGCGCTCGCCGTGCGCACGCGGAATCAAAAGCGCGGATAACCCGGGAAAGTGGCGTGCGCGGGCGCATGCGCCAACGCGGCGCGAATTATCAGCGATAGCCGCGTGACGCGTCAAACCCGCGGCGAAACCGGCGGCAGCGTGCAACAATATCGGCGATGGACGATCCGAGCCTGTGGACGCTGTTCGCGAGCAGCTTTCTCGCCGCCACCCTGCTGCCCGGGGGCTCGGAATTCGTGCTCGCCGGCGTAGTGCATTTCAATCCGCGGCAATACTGGCCGGCACTCATGATTGCGACGCTCGGCAACACGTTGGGCGGCATGTCGTCGTACCTGATCGGCCGGCTGATTCCGCAGCGCGCGCAACTGAAGGGCCTCAAATGGGTTCAACGTTACGGCGCCGCCGCACTGCTTGCGGCGTGGGTGCCGATCATCGGCGATCCGCTGTGCGTCGCCGCGGGCTGGCTGCGCGTCAATCCGTGGCTTGCCGCGCTATTCATGGCGATCGGCAAATTCGCGCGTTATCTCGCCATCGCGGCGGTCATCGCGTGAGTTCGGCTGACGAGTGATCGAGTGATGACTCATTACCGCTGTTGGTGCAATGCAGTAGAATCCGCCGAATCGCCCAGCCTTTTTTGCCACACATGACCGCCCGCCTGCGGGAAATCCCCTACAACTACACCTCGTTCTCCGACCGCGAGATCGTGATCCGGCTGCTCGGGCCGGCGATGTGGGAGGTGTTGAACGAACTGCGCGGCCAGCGCCGCACCGGCCGCTCGGCGCGCATGCTGTACGAAGTGCTCGGCGACATCTGGGTCGTGTCGCGCAATCCCTATCTGCAGGACGATCTGCTCGACAATCGCAAGCGCCGCGCGCTGCTGGTCGCGGCGCTGCGTCACCGGCTGCGCGAAATCGAAGTGCGCCGGCAAAACCAGACCGGCCAGGTTGCGGCACTGCTCACGGCCGCGCACGCCGCGGTCGACGCGTTCGAGAGCGAATTCGATGCCACGCTGGCGCTGCGGCGCAAGGCGATCAACCGCCTCGCGCGCGTCACCCGCGCGCGACAATATCCAGTTCGACGGGCTGGCGCGCGTGTCGCACGTGACCGATGCGACCGACTGGCGCGTCGAATATCCGTTCGTCGTCATCAATCCGGACACGCAGGAAGAGATCGCCGGCATCGTCGCCGCGTGCATCGAACTCGGACTCACCATCATTCCGCGCGGCGGCGGCACCGGCTACACCGGCGGCGCGATTCCGCTGACCAAGAACTCGGCGGTCATCAATACGGAAAAACTCGACGCGCTGGAAGTCTGATCGCGGACGCGCGGCTGCCGGGCGTGGACAAGCCCGTGACCGTCGTGCGCTGCGGCGCGGGCGTGGTCACGCGGCGCGCGATGGAAGCGGCGGAAGCGCAGGGTCTGGTGTTCGCGTGCGACCCGACTTCGGCCGACGCTTCGTGCATCGGCGGCAACGTCGCGATGAATGCCGGCGGCAAGAAGGCCGTGCTGTGGGGCACCGCGCTCGACAATCTCGCGAGCTGGCGCATGGTGACGCCGGACGCCGAATGGATGAACGTCGAACGCCTCGACCACAATCTCGGCAAGATCCACGATATCGCGACTGGCGCGCTTTCGCATCACGCGCTACGCGATCGACGGCAAAACGCGCCTGTCGGAGGAAATGCTGGAAATACCCGGCGCGACATTTCGCAAGCGCGGGCTCGGCAAGGACGTCACCGACAAGTTTCTGGCCGGACTGCCCGGCATGCAGAAGGAAGGCTGCGACGGCATCATCACCGAAGCGACGTTCATCCTGCACAAGATGCCGCCGCACATCCGCACCGTGTGCCTCGAATTTTTCGGCCAGGTGCAGCGAAGCGGTGCCGGCCATCGTCGAAATCGTCAACTATATCCGCGCGCACCCGCAGGCCACGCTCGCCGGCCTCGAGCATCTGGACGAGCGCTATATCAAGGCGGTCGGCTACGCGACCAAGGCCAAGCGCGCCGGCCGGCCGAAAATGGTGCTCATCGGCGACATCGTCGGCGACGACGAAAACGCGGTGGCCGCCGCGGCCTCGCAGGTCGTGCGCATCGCCAACGCGCGCGCGGGCGAAGGGTTCATCGCCGTGAGCGCGAAGCGCGCAAGAAATTCTGGCTCGACCGCGCGCGCACCGCGGCGATCGCCAGGCACACCAACGCGTTCAAGATCAACGAGGACGTGGTCATTCCGCTCGACCGGCTCGGCGACTACTCGGACGGCATCGAGCGGATCAACATCGAACTGTCGATCAACAACAAGCTCAAGCTGCTCGCGGCGCTCGAAGAATTTCTGCACGGCGACCTGCCGCTGCAGCAATCCGAGGTCACGGTGACGCCGACCGAACTGATCGACGACCGCGTCGAGCGCGCGCAAGCGCTGCTCGCCGAAACGCGCGCGCGCTGGCAATGGCTGGCCGACAATCTCGACGCGCCGCTTGCGGCAAGCTGAGGCGCCGAGAATCGAGACTGCGAGCCTTCGGTCATTCGATCCGTCAACCCGCATCCGGCAATCGGTATTTCAGGCGCTGCAGGACCACACGCTGCGCGTGTCGTGGAAAACGGAAGTCCGCGCCCCGCTCGCCGATATTTTCAGCGGCCTGCATTTCCAGAAAGTGCGCGAGCAATGCGACGCGATCCACAAGACGGTGCTGCGCGGCCGCGTGTTCGTGGCGCTGCACATGCACGCCGGCGACGGCAACGTGCATACCAACATCCCGGTCAATTCCGACAATTACGAAATGCTGCAGGAGGCGAGCCACACGGTCGCGCGCATCATGCGGCTGGCGCAATCGCTCGACGGCGTGATTTCCGGCGAGCACGGCATCGGCATCACCAAGCTCGAATTCCTCGATCCCGCGCAGATCGCGAGCTTTCGCGCATACAAGGAGAAAGTCGATCCGCACGGCCGCTTCAACCGGGCAAGCTGCTGGCCGGCGCCGATCTGACGAACGCCTATACGCCGAGCTTCAGCCTGCTCGGCACCGAGAGCCTGATCCTCGAGCAATCGGAAATCGGCAAGATTTCCGATTCGATCAAGGACTGCCTGCGCTGCGGCAAGTGCAAACCGGTGTGCGCAACCCACGTGCCGCGCGCCAACCTGCTCTACAGCCCGCGCAACAAGATACTCGCGGCGTCGCTGCTGATCGAGGCGTTTCTCTACGAAGAGCAGACGCGGCGCGGCATTTCGCTCGAGCATTTCGACGAATTCAGCGACGTCGCCGATCATTGCACCGTCTGCCACAAGTGCCTGAACCCGTGCCCGGTCGACATCGATTTCGGCGATGTCTCGATCGCGATGCGCAACTTCCTGCGCCGCCACGGCAAGCACAAATTCAATCCCGGCACCGCGGCGTCGATGCTGTTTCTCAACGCCACCGACCCGAACACGATCAAGCTCGCGCGCAGCCTCATGATCGACTGGGGCTACAAGGCGCAGCGCCTCGCGCATCGCGCGGCCAAGGCGCTCGGTCTCGCGCAGGCGCAAACGCGGCAGCCGCCCGCGACCGTGGGCAAGCCCGCATTGAAGGCGCAGGTGATCCATTTCATCAACAAGCCGATGCCGGGCGGACTGCCGAAGCAGGCGTCGCGCGCGCTGCTCGACATCGAAGACGCGCGCATCGTGCCCATCATCCGCGATCCGCAGAAAGTGAACGAGGACTCGGATGCGGTGTTCTATTTTCCCGGCTGCGGTTCGGAGCGGCTGTTCAGCCAGGTCGGGCTCGCGACGCAGGCGATGCTGTATGAAATCGGCGCGCAATGCGTGCTGCCGCCGGGCTACCTGTGCTGCGGCTATCCGCAAACCGCGGCCGGCAACGAAGCCAAAGGCCAGCAGATCAGCACCGACAACCGCGTGCTGTTCCACCGCGTCGCCAACACGCTCAATTACCTCGACATCAAGACCGTGATCGTGTCGTGCGGCACCTGCATGGACCAACTGCAGAAATACGAATTCGCCAAGATTTTCCCGGGCTGCCGGCTGCTCGACATCCACGAATACCTGCTCGAAAAAGGCGTCAAGCTCGAGGGCGTGACCGGCGTGCGCTACATGTACCACGACCCCTGCCACACGCCGATGAAGACCCACGCAGCCGCTCAAGGTCGTCAATCAGCTGATGGGCACGAAGGTCGAACTGAACGAACGCTGCTGCGGTGAAGCGGGCACGCTCGCCGTGACGCGGCCCGACATTTCGACCCAGGTGCGCTTTCGCAAGGAAGAGGAAATGCGCAAAGGCGCCGCGAAATTGCGCGCGGACGGTTTCGACGGCACGGTCAAGATCCTGACCTCGTGCCCGTCGTGCCTGCAGGGGCTCGCGCGCTACGACAACGACAGCGGCACCGCCGCCGATTACATCGTGGTCGAAATCGCCAGGCACCTGCTCGGCGACAACTGGATGGCCGATTACGTCGCGAAAGCCAACCGCGGCGGCATCGAGCGGGTGCTGCTGTGAAAAACGTGAAGGATGAAGGGTGAAGCGTAAGACGCAACGCGCAGAAGACCCGCCGCTCGTCGCGCCGCCGCTTTGCGAATTGTGCGCGCAAACCGGCGGCGAATTACTGTGGCGCGACAAGCGGTGCCGCGTCGTGCTGGTGGCCGATCCGGACTACGCCGGCTTCTGCCGCGTGATCTGGCATGCGCATGTCAGGGAAATGACCGATCTCACCGCTGCCGAGCAGGCGCACTGCATGCGCGTGGTGTTCGCCGTCGAACGGGCGCTGCGCGACGTGCTCAACCCGCACAAAATCAACCTCGCGAGCCTGGGCAATATGACGCCGCACCTGCACTGGCACGTGATTGCCGCGCGACCCGCACGACGCGCATTTTCCGAATCCGGTGTGGGGGAAAGAACTGCGCACGACACCGCGGAACGCCGTCGGCCGGACCGGCCATGCAATTGCGCAAGCGGCTCGCGGCCGAACTGGCGAAATTACTCTGAGAATACAGGGTCCAGCCTCCTGTGCGTGCATTAGTTCCGCCTTTGAGCAAGATTGTGCAAGGACGTGACCTTCATCACATACACGCACCCGCTGGTGTCGGCTAGTTCTGCCCTGTCGTGGCAGAGCTTGCCCGTGCGAAGCGGGAAGTTTAAGCTCACAATTGACCTGATGAATCGACGTAGCGCCGCCACGCGTGCAACGGAGGTCACCGGCGGCCTGTCGCGCATGGCGCGGGATTCATCGCTCACTGGAGGCGGGACTCAGATGGTTACCCAAGCGACGTCGCTCAACGCGGCACGATTGCAGTTTACCGACAGCGCAGGCTGCAAGCGCTGGATCGCAATCGCTGTCGCTCACCAATCTGCAATCGGCGCAGCAATCGCTGATAGAACAGATCGCGCTGGTCCGCCAGGCGGCTATCGCTCCCGGCGAATTGTTGCGCATGCTGGAAATCGCTGCGCGAAGCCGGTCCACTTCGTGCAAAGCGAGCTGGCGCGCAAGTACACCGCCAAGCCGCTGCCGCTGGACGCCAATGAAATCGCGCTGTGGACGCGCACGCTCGAGCTCTGGCAGGAATTCACCGACGCCTACCTCGTGTGCCGCGACGCCCACGTGCAGGGCGACCTCGCGCTGCGCAATCACGGCGCGTTGATCGTCATGCGTTGCCTGCACTACATCGGCAAACGCGATGTTCGAGCATTACCGGATTTACCGCCAGGTTCCCGCCGACCGGTGGAAAAACCTGCACCAGCTGTACGTGTTCGCGGAACAAAGCGGTTTCGCGGATACGCCGGTCACCGGACACATTTGAACGGCCAGGAATCAGACTCCAGCTGCCGCGCCGCCTACGCGCAGGCGTTGCTCGCGCATCTCGCGAATCCGTTTGCGTTGTCCGGGCGTCAAATGCAATTTTTCGCGCGCTGGATCGAGAAATGGTCGGGACTGGTCGGCCTCTCGAGAGACCCGCTGCCGCCTTCCGCGATCCCGGCGCTGTGCGTCGATGTCGCCGGCAGTGCGGGCCCGACATTCGCGGATCGCATGCGAACCCGCCGCGAGCCTGCGCTATCTCGACCTCGAGCAGATCGCCCGCACGCTGCGCCAGACCATCACCCTGCTCAAGCAAGGGCAGTCGCCCGCCCAGCTCGGGCTCGGGCGACGACGCGCGCCAGCCGGGCTGCGAAAACCTGCTGATGCTGCTGTATATCCAGTGGTGCCGCGCGGGCACCGGGCGCGGCGAAGAGCGCAGCGCGAGCGACGGAAAAAGCCCAGGTGTGCCTCGGCGTGCATGCCGCGCATTTTTATATCGGCGGCCGCACGTTTCGCACGCCCGGCGCGCGGCTGTCGCGGCAGGAAGAAAACGACATGCAATTGTTCGGTCATATCAGCGAGCGTACCGAACGCGCGCTCGTGTCCGCCCAGAGTTCGGCGGTGGAATCGTGGGAACTCGTGAACCAGAGCAATTCCGGATTCATGTGCATGCAGCGCGAGCACGGTGCGCAATTGCGCATCGGCCACAACCAGCTGGTCGCGGTGCGCCCCAGCACCGGCAAGTCGTTTCAACTCGGACTGGTGCAATGGCTGCGCGTCGAGGAAACGAGCGAGGTGGTCGTCGGCGTGCGTCTGTTTCCCGGCATTGCCCGCGCGGTGATGGCGCGGGCGGTGAATTTCATCCCGCCGTCGGGCGTCAACGGATTCGAACGCGCGCTGCTGGTGCCCGAAATGGCGGTCGCCGCCGAGCCCTGCAACACTGATACTGCCCACGGGTTGGTATCAGGCGGGGCGTTTCGTCGAACTTTTCGGCGAACAGAAACAAGTCGCCAAACTCGGCAACCTGATCGAGAAAGGCAGCGACTTCGACCGCTGCACGGTAAGGCTGGACTGACCCGGGCCGCGCAGCCGCGTGTAACGCCGTGCCGGCGCAGTCCGCGGTGACGGTCGCCGCGAAATATTCTTGTTCCGCCAACTCGGCTATCATGCCTGTCCTGATCATGTCCGCAGAGGAGTAGCCACCGATGGCCGGAGCCGACCAAGCACACGCCAACGCCGACCGAAATCAAGCTGCACCAGACTTCGCGCGTGCTCGAGATCGCCTACGCCGACGGCAGGACGTTCAGCCTGCCCTGCGAGTTTCTGCGCGTGCATTCGCCGTCCGCCGAAGTGCGCGGCCACGGGCCGGGGCAGGAAGTCCTGCAGGTCGGGAAAAAAGGACGTCGCGATCACGCGCATCGAGCCGGTCGGCACCTACGCCGTGCAATTGTGTTTTTCCGACGGCCACGACACCGGCATCTACTCGTGGGACCTGCTTTACGATTACGGCCTGCGCCAGCAGGAAATGTGGGAGCATTATCTGCAGCGCCTCGCGGAAGCCGGCGCCAGCCGCGACAAGAAATAGGCCGGTGATGCAGGCGACGCCCGCGCGGCAATTCACGATCTCCATCCGCTGCGACCATAGACGCCATGACCAAGACCACCGACTTCGGCTTCGAAAAAGTCCCCGAGGACGAAAAAGCGCGGCGCGTCGCCGGCGTGTTCGAGTCGGTCGCCACGCGTTACGACCTGATGAACGACCTGATGTCGGCCGGGCTGCACCGGCTGTGGAAACGCTTCACCGTCGAGCAAAGCGGTCTCAGGCCCGGACAACGCGTGCTCGACGTGGCCGGCGGCACGGCCGATCTTGCGATCCAGTTCGCGCGCCGCGTCGGCGCGCGCGGCGAAGTCGTGCTGACCGACATCAACCCGGCCATGCTCGCGCGCGGCCGCGACCGCATGCTCGACGCCGGCATCACGGCGCCCGCGGTGCAATGCGACGCCGAACACCTGCCGTTCGCGGACGCTACATTCGATTGCGTGAGCGTCGCGTTCGGCCTGCGCAACATGACGCACAAGGACCGCGCGCTGGCCGAAATGCGCCGCCTGCTGAAACCCGGCGGCTGCCTGCTGGTGCTCGAATTCTCGCGCGTGTGGCAACCGCTCCAGCCGCTCTACGACGCGTATTCGCTGAAGGTGCTGCCGTTGCTCGGCAAGCTGGTCGCCAACGACAGCGACAGTTACCGCTATCTGGCCGAATCCATCCGCGTGCATCCCGACCAGGAGCAGTTGAAATCCATGATGGAACAAGCGGGGCTCGAGCGGGTCGAATACTTCAATCTCAGCGCCGGCGTCGTCGCGCTGCACCGCGGCTACCGGTTTTGACGCACGGAGCCGTCTCACCACGGGAGGGCGTCATGCTTAAGATTTCTGCGTTGATTGTCGCCTGCAGCCTGATCGCGAGGCATGGCAACCGCGCGTGGCGGCCGCGACCGGCGACACCTATGTCTATCGCATCTCGAACGGCTATAACAACGAAGTGCGCGGAAAAATCAGCTACCGCGTCGACAAGGCCGACGCCGATCGCATCGAGGTCGCGGTGACGACCGACACGCCGAGCGCGGGTGCGCGCGCACCGAGATCTACACGAAGGACGGCAACTGGCTGCGCCACCCGCTCGCCAACCACGATCAGTTGCGCGAATACGAATTCTCGCAGGCACTGCAGGTTTACGCGCCGCCGGGCGACGCCGGCGGATCGTGGTCGGTGCGCGTCGACGCGCTCGATCCGGCGACCGGCGCGCGCGCGAGCGTGCGGGTCGATGGCGAAGTGCTGGGCAGCGAGCGCGTCACCGTGCCCGCCGGCACCTTCGATACCATCAAGATCAGGCGCCGCATCTATGCCGGCGATTGGGACGGCTTCAAGCGCGAAACCCACATACGTCGAAATCGACTGGTACGCGCCGGCGCTCGGCCGCTCGGTGAAAACGCGACAGCAAATCTTCATGGCAGGACACCAGCCGCTGCTCGCGCGGCGGCTGTCCGTGGTTTCGCGGGGACTGGAACATTCTCGAACTCGCCGAAATCAACGCGCCCAAGCGCTGATCCCGCGCGATATCGAGCAGGCTCAGCGGCGTTAACCGGCCGAGCGCGACTGCCGGCGGCGTCAAATTAGATCTCCGGATCACGCTTTGCAAATCTGTAACGTTATTGCGACCCGCAGCTATTGGTAGTATGATGCCCCGCTGTAAATCTCGGTCAGGAGGAAACATGAACAAATTGATGACGATCATTGCAGCGGTGTTGAGCCTGTGCCTGCTGGCCCCCGACGCCGACGCCAAACGCCTTGGCGGCGGCACCAGCATCGGCAAGCAACGCACGATCACGCAACCTGCGGCCACGCCGCCGGCACAGCAAGCGCCCGCGGCCACCCCCGCCACGCCGGCGCCGCAACCGTCGGGCATGAGCAGATGGCTGGGTCCTCTGGCCGGGCTCGCGCATCGGCGCGGGACTCGCTTCGCTGTTCATGGGCAACGGCCTGGGCGGCGCATTCGGCAGCATCCTGATGATGCTGGCCATCGCCGCCGCGGTAATTTTTGCGCTGCGCATGCTGCGCGCGAAACCGCCGGCTGAACCACTGCAATACGCAGGCGCGGGCGCGCCTGCGGCGCCCGGCGACGCAGCCGGATCTGGCGACCGGCTTCGGCGGCGGCGCGGCGCAGGCTGCGGCGAGACGCTTTCCGCCGGGGTTTGATGCCGCGCAGTTTGCGCATCACGCCAAACTCAATTTCACGCAGCTGCAGGCCGCGAACGACCAATGCGATCTGTCGACCATGCGCAGCTTCATGACGCCCCAGCTGTATGCCCACATCGAGGCCGACATCAAGGCGCGCGGGCATCGCACCGCAGAAAACCGAGGTCGTAACGCTCGACGCCGACGTGCTCGAGGTCGTGACCGAAGGCGACGTCTACGTCGCGAGCGTAAATTTCAGCGGCATGATCCGCGAGGAGCGCGACGCCGCGGCCGCGCCGTTCAGCGAAACCTGGCATCTCGAAAAACCGCTCGATGGCAGCACCGGCTGGCTGATCAGCGGTATTCAGCAAAACTAGCCGGTTCGCGTATGTCCCGGACCGGCCTCGGAGCACGCGCGCGCCGGTCCTGATTTCGCCGGTTGGTTCGCGCAGCCGTCGGCGGCTGCGATCAATCACCTGCTCGAAGGCGCGTCATGGGCGCGCGAGCGGCTCAAGCCGTGCGCGGGCAAAATCGCGCGCTTTGAGGTCGCACCGTTCACCCTCTCGCTCGCCATACTCGAGTCCGGCAAAGTCGCTTACGCGCCCGCGGCCAGCGCACCCGACGTGCGCATCACCCTCACGCCCGGCGTTGCACTGCGCCTGCTCGCGACCGATGCGGATGCCTGGCAAAAAGTCGACGTCGCGGGCGACACCGCGCTCGCGCGCGAAATTCTGTACATCGCGCAGAACCTGCGCTGGGATGTCGAGGAAGACTTGAGCCGCGTCTTCGGCGACATCGCGGCGCATCGCATGGTCAAGGCCGCCGCCGAGGTCAAGCGCTGGCAACGCGACAGCGCGGAGAATTTGGCGCGCGCGGCAGCCGCCTACTGGACCGAAGAACGCCCGCTGATCGCCGCCCGGCAGGACGTCGAACGCTTTGTGCGCGACGTCGACAACCTGCGCGACGACGTCGCGCGGCTCGAAAAAAGAATACAGCAGCTGCTGAACCGCCAAGCCGCGAAGCCCGCCAAGTAATACTCAGCGGGTTTCATCCGCGCATGCCGCCAACGCTGCGGGCCGGAATTAAGCAAAACGTCCTACGCGCCACCCGATTCCCCGTAGCGCGGGAATACTCACCCTTGCTTCGATCGCCTACGCCCCACGAACCTTGGCGGTCGCGGCGTCTAGGCGGTTACAATCGGCGTATGCGTTTGTTCCGGCTCCTGAAGATCATCACCGTCAGCCTGCGCTTCGGGCTCGACGAATTCATACTCGGCCACGAGCGCGTGCGCGCGCTGCGCTGGCTGGTGAAAATGCTGTTGTTCCGGCGCCGGCTCGAGGCGCCGCGCGCCGTGCGGCTGCGGCTTGCGCTGGAAGCGTTGGGCCCGATCTTCGTCAAGTTCGGCCAGTTGCTGTCCACGCGCCGCGATCTCCTGCCGGCCGACATCGCCGACGAACTGGCCAGACTGCAGGACCAGGTGCCGCCGTTCGCGCCGGAATTGGCGCTATGCCGCGCTCGCGCGCGCGTACGGCAAGCCGGGCACGGAAGTATTCGCGGATTTCGATCCGGTCGCCGTCGCCAGCGCATCGGTCGCGCAGGTGCATTTCGCGCGTCTGCATGACGGCCGCGAGGTCGCCGTCAAGATATTGCGGCCCGGCATTGCGCCCATCATCCAGAACGATGTCGCGCTGCTCGACGCCGCCGCGGGCCTGATCGAGTTCCTGTGGGCGGACGGCAAGCGGCTGCGCCCGCACGAGGTGGTCGCCGAGTTCGCCAAGCACCTCGACGACGAGCTCGATCTCATGCGCGAGGCGGCGAATGCGAGCCAGCTGCGCCGCAATTTCGAGAAGTCGCCGCTGCTGCTGGTGCCGGAAATATTCTGGGATTACTGCGCGACCGAGGTCATGGTCATGCAGCGCATGCACGGCACGCCGATCTCGCAAGTCGCCAGCCTGCGCGCGCAGGGCCTCGATCTGAAAAAGCTGTCGCGCGCCGGAGTCGAGATTTTTTTCATGCAGGTGTTTCGCGACGGTTTCTTTCACGCGGACATGCACCCGGGCAACATCCTGGTGGCGGCGAGCGGGCACTACGTGGCGCTCGACTTCGGCATCATGGGCACGCTGACGGCGGTCGACAAGCATTATCTCGCGCAGAATTTTCTGGCGTTTTTCCGGCGCGACTACCGGCGCGTCGCCGAGGCGCATGTCGAATCCGGGTGGGTGCCCAAGGACACCCGCGTCGACGATTTCGAGACCGCGATCCGCGCGGTTTGCGAACCGATATTTTCACGGCCGTTGAAGGACATCTCGTTCGGGCGCGTGCTGCTGCGGCTCTTCCAGACGGCGCGCCGCTTCAACATGCAGGTGCAGCCGCAACTCGTGCTGCTGCAAAAAACGCTGCTTAACATCGAGGGGCTCGGCCGCGAACTCGATCCGGACCTCGATCTGTGGGTGACCGCCAAACCGTACCTCGAGCGCTGGATGTCGGAGCAAATCGGCTGGCGCGGGCTCGTGCGGCACATCCGCACCGAAGCGCCCTACTGGGGCACGCTGCTGCCGCAGCTGCCGCGCCTCGTGGAGCGGTTTCTCAACAACGACGGCGCGCGTCACCTGCAACGGGAGTTGCAGCAGCTCAACGCGGCGACCCGGCGGCAGAACGCGCTGCTCGCGGTCATCGCCGCGGCGCTCGCGGCCATCGCCGGACTGCTGCTTACGCGCGTGTGGTAGGCGTGGCCGCCGGACGCCTAGCCACGGCGACGGCGCATCGTATAATGTGCCATCGTCCAGACCATATTGTAATGCCGCCCGCGCGCCGCTGACATGCTGCTCTGGTTCGTAATCATCTACTGGATCATTTCGGTTGGTATCGGCCTGTGGGCTGCGCTGCGGGTCAGGAATACGGCCGACTATGCGGTGGCCGGGCGCAGCCTGCCGCTCTACATCGTCACCGCCACGGTGTTCGCGACCTGGTTCGGCTCGGAAACCGTGCTGGGCATTCCCGCCACCTTTCTGCGCGAGGGCCTGGGCGGCGTGATTGCCGACCCGTTCGGCTCCAGTCTGTGCCTGATCCTGGTCGGCCTCTTTTTCGCGCGGCCGCTGTATCGCATGCAACTCCTGACGATCGGGGACTTCTACCGCAATAAGTACGGCCGCGCGGTCGAGGCGATGACGACGCTTTGCATCGTGCTGTCGTACCTCGGCTGGGTGGCGGCGCAGATTTCGGCGCTCGGCCTCGTATTCCACGTGGTTTCGGAAGGCGCCATGTCGCAATCGACGGGCATGATCGTCGGCGCGTCGACCGTGCTGATTTACACCATGTGGGGCGGCATGTGGGCGGTCGCCATCACCGACTTCATTCAGATGATCATTATCGTCATCGGCATGCTCTACATCGGCTGGGACGTCAGCCAGCTCGCGGGCGGCGTCACCTCCGTGGTCGCGCACGCGGCGAACGCCGGCAAGTTCTCGTCGTTCTGGCCGGAGGCGTCGCTGGCCGGGATACTGGGATTCGCCGCCGCGGCGGTGACGATGATGCTGGGCTCAATTCCGCAGCAGGACGTGTTTCAGCGCGTGGCCTCCTCCAAAGACGAGCGGACCGCCGGCCGGGCGTCGATACTCGGCGGCTGTTTATACTTCTGTTTCGCCTTCATACCGATGTTCCTTGCGTACTCGGCAACGCTGATCGACCCGGATCTGGTGCAGAAACTGATCGACGGCGACAAGCAGTCCCAGCTGATTCTGCCCAACCTGATCCTGAATCACGCGCCGCTGTTCGCGCAGGTCATGTTCTTCGGCGCGCTGCTCTCCGCGATCAAAAGCTGCGCGAGCGCCACCCTCCTGGCGCCGTCGGTGACGTTTACCGAAAATATCCTGCGCCCGGCTTTCAAGCACCTGGGCGACAAGCAGTTGCTGCGGCTCATGCGCATCGTCGTGTTGTGCTTCACGGTGATGGTCACGCTGTTTGCATTGAACTCCCAGCTGTCGATCTACAAGATGGTCGAGAACGCCTACAAGGTGACGCTGGTCTCCGCGTTCGTGCCTCTCGCGTTCGGGCTGTACTGGAAGCGCGCCAACCAGCAGGGCGCGCTCGCCGCCATCGTGCTCGGGCCTCGCGACCTGGATCTGGCTCGAAATTCTCGCGCCGGACGCTGCGTGCCCGCCGCAGCTTGCCGGTTTTTTCGCCGCGCTTTTCGGCATGATCGCAGGCTCGCTGGCGCCGCTCGCCATCCGCCGCAAACCGGCACGGCATTTAACGCATTCGCGCCGCTAAGCGTCGCGGGCCCAGGCGCGAGTATCGTGACCGCCGCCGGTTCAGCCTTGCCGTGGTACGGCGCATTCAGAGTTGCGGTTTTCGCGCTCCTCGCCTGCAATACCGCGTATTACCTGTACGCCGACACGCTCGCCAAGGGCCTCGACGCGGCGGGCTGGCTGGTGCTGCTCGCGCTCTACGCACTGGAAACCGAATTTAGCGGAAGCTTGTGCGCGCCGCGCGCCGCCTTCACCGTGCGCGCTGTCAGGCTCGCCGCCGCCGCCGCGGTGTGCGCTGCCGGCATCGGCTATATCATCGAGCGCGACAGCCTCGATGCCATCAACTCAAGTCTGTGGATCGCGATCGTCGTGCTGCTCGAATTCGAAGTACGCCGCCCGCAGCAAGTGGCGCGCTACCGCGCGTGGTTTACCGCGGTTGCCGCCACGCTCTACGCGGGGCTCGCCGTGCTGGTGTTGGCGTGGGGATGGCGGGGCGCATGGCTGGACGCGTATGACGCGCTGCTGTGGCTCATCGCGTTCGCGACGATCGAAATGGACGTGCTCAACGTTACGCCCCAACCAAAAGCCATGGCTTAACCCGTCGCCGCATTCATGCGGGCCGAAAACGCGAAGTACGGCGAGGTCATCTAGGACGCCGGCATCCGGGCGGATTGAACCACGCCGGCCCGCACGCTCGACAGCGGCACGGGCCGTCTCGTCAGCGTCCCGTGCAAACGCCGCTCACGCGCGGGGTACCGCCTGCTGACCTACGGCGGGGACGCAACTAACCATACGCTTGCGTGAAAGCGGCCACAAAACGCTCGAATTCACTCGCGGGCAGACCATCGATTCCCGCCGCGCCCTGCCTGCCGCCGCCCGCGAACTGGCGGCACAATGCGTCCGCGCCGCGCGGCGCGGCGACCGGCGCGCGCACGCTGACCGCGTAACCGTCGCCGCGGGCGGTCAGCACGGCATGCGCGCGCGCGGGGCTTGCCGTGCGCGAGCTGATTGCCGAAGGTGCCGTTCACGCGCCGGCTCCACGCGGCGTCGGGCAACACGTAGATCGCGCAGCGCGCCGTTGCCCGCGCGGGTTCGATTTCGCCCGCGCGGTACAAGGTCATCCGCGCGCGCCGCGCGCAGGATCTCAAGCACCGGCTCGCCGGTGATGAACTGGAACGGATCGGGATAGCGGGACAGCGTCTGGTACAGATCGGCCGGGTGGTAGTGCAGGTCCTCGACGTTGTCGCCGTACGCGTTGTAGTTGATGCATTCGCCGAGTTCGCGCAACTGCGCGAGCTGCACGTCGTTCAGGTGTGAGCGCGGCCGCCGCCTTGCAGCGCCGCAGCGGCGAGATTGTCGCCGAATGCCGCCACCACCGCCCAGATGCGCTCGCGTCCGTTCAGATAGCGGTCGACCAGGAGGCTCGTGCACACGTCGGCGCGCAGTATCGATATACGTCTCGAGATTGGGATGCGCCGGTATCCCGCCCGCGTAATGATGATCGAAGTAACGGCAGCCGCGCGCCGCGCGCGAGCAGTTTCTGCAGCGCGGCGGCGTTGCGCGCGAGCGAGATATCGAGCACGGTCACTTCGTCGCCGGCCTGCGCGTCGACGCGTTCGAGCAGCGCGATATCGCGCTTCGCACCGGTGACGAGTTCGCTCGCGCGGGGTGCGGCGAGCCGCAGTTGATGCAGCGCGCAGATACCGTCCGCATCGCCGTTGAAAACATCATAGAATACCGTCATGTCGCGCGGGCTCGCAGAGCTTGCCGAGGATGATCATGTCGCGTCGTCGCTAGCTTACACACTGGTCATCGTGTATGCCAGCCTGCAGCCGTTCGCGGGCTGGCGCATGCCGCCCGACGAGGTGCTGCGTTTTCTCACCGCGCCATGGCCGCGCTACATCACCACGAGCGACATCGCGCTTAACGTCGTCGCCTATCTGCCGCTGGGCGCCATGCTGTATTTCGCGCTGCGCCCGCCGCTCGCGGCGGCCGTCGCGCTGGTGCTCGCGACCCTGCTCGCCGCCGCATTGAGCCTCGCGCTCGAAAGCGTGCAGATGTTCCTGCCTACGCGCATCGCCTCGAACGTCGATCTCTGTCCAACAGCGCGGGTGCCGCCGCCGGCGCGCTGGCGGCGATGCTGTTGACGCTCTGGAACAATCCGCTGGCCGCGGCGCGCGCGCGCGTGGTGCGCACGGGAAAACTCGGCGACTGCGGGCTGTTCGTCATCGCGCTGTGGCTCGTGATCCAGTTTCATCCGTCGCCGCTCGCGTTCGGCAGCGGCGACGTGCGCGAAACGTTCGGCATCACGCCGATGTTCATGCACTCGTCGCAAGCCTACGTGCTCGCGGAGGCCGCCGTCGTGGCGCTGGCCGTGATTGGCGCTGGGCCTCATTGTTTCGCTGCTGATGCAGTCCCGGCGCTACGCGCTGCACGCCATGGTGCTGACGCTGATGCTGACGCTGGCCGCCAAATCGATTGCCGCCGTCACACTGGGGCGCAGCACCCACTGGCTGCCGTGGCTGACACCCGGGGTCGCCGCCGGACTGGCGGCGGGCAGCGCGCTGGTGGCGGGCGCTGATGTGGCTCGCGCCGCATGGCGCGCACCGCGATTGCCGTCGTTGTGCCTGGTAGCGGGCATGGTGGTCGTCAACATCACGCCCGACAATCCCTACCAGACGCTGCCTGCATTCATGTTAAGCGTGCAACCGACGCATTTGACCAATTTCGGCAACATCGTGCGCATCCTGCGCAGTGCTGGCCGTTGGCCGCCGCTTATGCTGCTGCTCGGACTCGCGCGCGCCCGTCCCAGCGCGCTGAACCGCCGACTTTTCACCGTGAAAGCTCGACCATGACCCGACAACCCGCCACCCTGGCCGGCCTGCGCGACGCGCTGCGCCGCTTCGCCGCCGCGCGCGACTGGCAGCAATTCCATACGCCGAAAAATCTGGCGATGGCGCTGAGCGTGGAAGCCGCCGAACTGCTCGAACACTTCCAATGGCTCACGCCCGCGCAAAGCGCGCGTCTCGATGCCCGGCGCAAACGCGCGGTCGCCGAGCGAAATCGCCGACGTGCTGCTGTATCTCACGCGGCTCGCGGACGTGCTCGGCATCGATGCCATCGCCGCGGCGCGGCGCAAAATCCGCGTCAACGCACGCAAATATCCGGTGCGGCGCGCGAAAGGCAACGCGCGCAAGTACAGCGAACTTTGACTTAGCGTGACGTCGGGATGCGCGGAACGCGCCAGGCCATAATCGGTGCGAACATCGGATAGCGCCAGTCATCGCGACCCGAATGGTCAATCGCGGCCGCTTTTGCAGTACCATACAGGCCCGCGCCGCGAAATCGATGCGAACGCCGGTCGCGGCCGTCCGTTTAACCTGAATTTGCACAAGACCCGAATCGATGAGTTACTACAAGCACCACGTGTTCTTCTGCTGCAACCAGCGCGATGAAGGCAAGGCGTGTTGCAACAATCACGGCGCGCAGGACGTCCGCGATTACGCGAAAGACAAGATCAAAGCGCTGGGGCTCGCCGGCCCCGGCAAGGTGCGCGTCAACATGGCGGGCTGCCTCGACCGCTGCGACGAGGGGCCGGTGATGGTGGTCTACCCCGAAGAGGTGTGGTACACCTATGTCGACCGCGAAGATATCGACGAAATCGTGAGCGAGCATCTGCAGAACGGCCGCGTGGTCGAACGCCTGAAGATTTGAGACCCGCAACGACAGACCGGCTGCCTGCTCGACGGCGCGGCGGGCAAGATAGAAGTCGACATCAGCGATCCCGGCGACAGCGCGCCGCGGCATCGCGCTCATCGCGCATCCGCATCCGCTGATGGGCGGCACCAAGGACAACAAGGTGGTGACGACTCTCGCGCGCACGTTCTACGCGCTGGGATACGTCGCGCTGCGTCCGAATTTCCGCGGCGTGGGCGCCAGCGCCGGCACGCACGACGAAGGCCGCGGCGAGACCGCCGACCTCGTCGCGGTCGCGCACTACGCGCAGGAAACCTACGGCCAGCTGCCGCTCACCTGCGCCGGCTTTTCGTTCGGCAGTTTCGTGCAAACGCGCGTCGCGAAGGAAATCCAGCCCGACCGCCTGGTGCTGGTCGCGCCGGCGGTGAACCGCTTCCCCGCCGAGCAAGTTGCGGCGGGCACGCTCGTCATCCACGGCGAGCTCGACGACGTGGTGCCGCTGGCGGCGGTGCTCGACTGGGCGCGCCCGCAGAACCTGCCGGTGGTGGTGGTGCCCGGCGGCGAGCATTTTTTTCACGGCCGCCTGCATCTCTTGCGCGAGATCGTGACGCGGTACTGCAAATGACTTACCTCGTCGCGCGCGAACTCAGGAAATCGTACGGCGCGCACGAAGTGGTGGCCGGCATCGACCTGGAATTGAAGCCCGGCGAATGCTTTGGCCTGCTGGGCCCGAACGGCGCCGGCAAAACGACCACGCTGCGGCTGTGCCTCGGTCTCACCGATCCCGACGCCGGCTCCATCAGCATGTTCGATTTGCCGATTCCGCGCGCGGCGCGCGAAGCGCGCGCGCGCGTGGGCGTCGTGCCGCAAATGGACAACCTCGATCCGGATTTCACGGTGCGCGAGAACCTGCTCGTGTACGGCCGTTACTTCGGGCTGTCCGCCGCCTACATCAGCGCGCGCATTCCCGAGCTGCTCGAGTTTGCGGGCCTTGCCAACCGCGCCGACGACAATATCAGGGCGCTGTCGGGCGGCATGAAGCGGCGGCTGACGCTCGCGCGCGCGCTGATCAACGACCCCGACCTGATTTTTCTCGACGAACCGACCACCGGCCTCGACCCGCAGGCGCGGCACCTGATCTGGCAGCGCCTGCGGCAGCTCGCGGCGCAGGGCAAGACGATTTTTCTGACCACCCACTTCATGGACGAGGCCGAGCGCCTGTGCCACCGGCTCGCCATCATGGATCACGGCCGCATCATGGCGAGCGGCACGCCGCGCGAGCTCGTCGCGCGCGCATATCGAGCCGCAGGTGGTCGAAGTGTTCGGCGACGGCGCCGAGGCGTGGGCGGGCGCGCACGGCGCCGCACTGTGCGAGCGCTGCGAGCAGACCGGCGAAACCGTCTTCTGCTACGCGCACAACGTCGAGCCGCTGCTGCACGACCTCGACGAGCGGCCCGAGCTGCGTTACCTGCATCGCCCGGCGAATCTCGAAGACGTGTTTCTGCGGCTGACCGGCCGCGACTTGCGCGGATTAAGCATGACGCGATGCGTCATGCCATGCGAATCGAATCGAACCATGCGAAAATCTGGGGTCGCCGCCGCGCCTTGAGCCTGCGCTTCACGCATGTGTGGCGGCGCAATATGCTGGTCTGGCGCAAGCTCGCGATGCCGTCGATGCTCGGCAATCTGGCCGACCCCATGCTCTACATGCTGGGCTTCGGTTATGGCCTCGGCCGCATGCTGCCCGACGTGTTCGGCACTTCGTACATCGCGTTTCTCGCCGCCGGCACGGTGTGTTCGAGCACCATGATGAGCGCGTCGTTCGAGGCGATGTATTCCGGGTTTTCGCGCATGCACGTGCAAAAGACGTGGGACGCCATCCTGAACACGCCGATCACGCTCGACGACGTGCTGGTCGCCGAACTCGTGTGGGCCGCGAGCAAGAGCTTCATGGCGGGCGGCGCGGTGCTGGTGGTGGCGACCGCGCTCGGCTTCGCGCAATCGGCGCTGGCGCTGTGGGTGCTGCCGGTGATGTTCGTCACCGGGCTCGCGTTCGCGAGCCTGGGGCTCATCATGACCGCGTTGTCGCCGAGTTACGACTTCTTCATGTATTACTTCACGCTCTTCATCACGCCGATGATGATGCTGTGCGGCGTATTTTTCCCCGCCGACCAGTTGCCGCAGGCGCTGCAGCAGGCTGCCACGTTGCTGCCGCTCACGCATGCGGTCGCACTGGTCGAGACCGCTGATGAACGACGCGGTGCCCGCCGCATGGGCGGCGCATGCCGCGGTCCTGGCGCTCTATGCGACGGGCGGCTTTTATGTTGCGCTCGCTTTGACGCGGCGGCGTCTGCAAAAATAGGCGTCTCGAAGAAAAGGAGGAATTGCAATGCTCTGGCTAAAATCGTTTCACATCATTTTCATGGTGACCTGGTTCGCCGGGCTTTTTTACCTGCCGCGGCTTTTCGTCTACCACGCGATGGCCGACCGACACGGCGGGCAGGGAACGCTTCAAGGTGATGGAGCGCAAATTGTTTTACGGCATCATGACGCCCGGTGCGGTGCTGACGATCATTTCGGGCGTGTGGCTGTGGCTGCGGTTACGGATTCAACGGCGGCTGGCTGCACGCCAAGCTCGCGCTGGTCGCGGTGTTGATCGTCTATCACGTCTATTGCGGCAAACTGATGATCGCCTTCAAGCACGACCGCAACCGCCACGGCCACGTCTACTACCGCTGGCTGAACGAGTTTCCGACCGTCCTTCTCATCGCCATCATCATTCTTGTCGTCGTCAAGCCGTTTTGAAATGAGGCTGCGCGGCGCTGCTCATCGTCGCGGCGCTGGCGCTCGCCTGCGGCGGACTGCGCGCGCAAAGCACCGAAGTACGCATGCTGGTGCAGAGTTCGCCGCTCGCGGGCTTCCAGTATTACCAGGGCAAGGCGTTGTGGGACGAGATGAAAGTCGGCGACGCGCTGGCGCTCGTGCGCGAAGCGGATAATCCCGCATGACGCCAAGCGCGGTGCGCGTCGAATGGCGCGGTCATCGACTGGGCTATGTGCCGCGCCGCGAAAACCGCGCGGTCGCGCAGCACATGGACCGCGGCGGGCGCGTCGAAGCGCGCATCAGCAAACTGCAGACGCATCCGAACGCGTGGCAGCGCATCGAATTCGAGATATTCGTCAGACTTTAAAACGTTGAAGCCGCCGATAAACGCAGATAAACGCGGATGAAAAACAATACCTTGAATCGCAGAAACCATTGAGCGCAGATTACGAAATTCAAGGATCGAAGCGTTGTGTCCGGGAATAATGACATGCGATTTCTTGCACTTGATCTTATCTGCGTTTATCTGCGTTCATCGGCGGCTACGATTTTGCCTTTGACTGAAAATTTCTTCGCCCCCTGCCCGCGCGGACTTGAAGGCGTGCTCGCGCAGGAACTCGCGGCACTCGATGCGTCCGGCATCAGGACGGCCGACGGCGGCGTGCATTTCGCGGGACCTTATGCGCTTAGCTTACCGCGCGAATCTCGAAAGCCGCATCGCGAGCCGCGTTTTGTGGCGCGTGGCGAGCGCGCCGTACAAGAGCGAAGACGACATCTACAAGGCGACACTCGCGCTGCAAGTGGCCGCAGTGGTTCGACGTCGGCCGACACGATACGCGTCAACCTCGCGGCCGTGCGCTGCCCGCTGAAAAGCCTCGACTTCGTCACGCTGCGCATCAAGGACGCGGTGTGCGACGCGTTTCGCGCAAAGTGCGGCGAGCGCCCGAACGTCAACACGCATGCGCCCGACGTGCGCATCCACGCGTTTCTCACCGCCGATCAACTGACGCTGTACATCGACACGTCGGGCGAACCGCTCTTCAAGCGCGGCTACCGCACCGCGACGGGCGAAGCGCCGCTGCGCGAGAACCTCGCCGCCGGCATCGTCAGGCTGTCCGGCTGGACGCCGCATCGAAGCCCTGCTCGATCCGATGTGCGGCAGCGGCACGCTCCTGATCGAAGCCGCCATGATCGCGCTCAACATGGCGCCGGGCGCGCGCAGGAGCTTCGCCTTTGAAAAACTGAAGAACTTCGATGCGCGGCAGTGGGACAAGCTGCGGCTCGCGGCGAAAACCAACGAGAGCCCGCGCGGCGGCGCGCTGCCGATCTACGGCAGCGACCTCTACGGCGACGAACTGAAGAGCGCGCGCGCAAACATCGCGGCGGCAGGTCTCGCGGACCTGATCCAGTTGAAACAGGCCAACGTGCTCGAAATCTCCGCGCCGGCGGCGAGCGGCGTCATCGTCACCAACCCGCCGTACGGCGTGCGGCTCGCCGACGCGCACGACCTCGCGGAGTTCTATCCGAAACTCGGCGACGCGCTCAAACAGCGCTTCAGCGGCTGGCGCGCTTACATTTTCACCGGCGATGCCCAACTGCCGAAACTCATCCGGCTTGCCGCCTCCAAACGCACGCCGCTCTTCAACGGCGCAATCGAATGCCGGCTGCTCGAATACAAGCTCATGGCGGGCAGCATGCGCAGGGCGAAGCCCGTGAAGGGCGAGCGGTGACCCCATTGCACCGCCGCATTGGATTACAATCCGCCCACGCGCGGCGACGCTACTCAACCTGAGCTGATGACCTTATGAACGCCGAGAAAATCAAGGTTCGCGTCACGGAAACCGAGCAGTTGATGGAGGTCGTGGTCTTCAGCAAGCGCGCCGACAGCATCGAGGTCGTGACTCGGCGAAGGCGTGCACAACGTCAAGTGCACGTTGACGCCGACCCGCAATGCGCTTGCCTACGCCGGCAGCATGATGGGCCGCGAGATCGTCTACGAGCGCAGCCGCGTCGCAGGTCAAGGCCGATATCGACCGGCTCAACCCCAACTTGCGCGAATTCACGCGCCGGCGGTAAGTCGTCAGCGAGTGACGCTGCTAAGCGCTGCGCGAGCGCGCGCACGATCAGCGACAGTCCGATCAGCATCAGCACGCCGCTGATCACGCGCGCCACCTGCTCGCGCGAAATGCGGCCGTGAATGCGGTTGCCGCACCACAAGCCGGCGAGCGCGAACGGCAGCAGCAGCGCGAACATGATCAGGCGGTCGGCCAGCATCAGCCCGCCCGCCGCGAACACGAGCGCGCGGATGGAGGTCGAGAGCAGCACCATGTTGGAAAGCGTCGCGCGCAACTCGCCCTTGTCGGCGAGCCGGCGCGTCAGATAAATCGCGTAGGGCGGCGCGCCGATGCCGAACAGCGTGCCCATCGCGCCGCCGGCAAAGCCGGCGACCGGCGCCCACCGCCGGCTGACGGTGCCGCTGACCGCGCCCTGGCGCAGCGTGTAGATGCCGTAGGCGAGCAGAAACGCGCCGAGCGCGATCAGCGTCGCCTGCCGCGGCAGGCTCACCAGCAAGGTCACGCCGAGCACCGCGCCGATGAGGCACGCGGGCGCCATCCACAGCGAGTTCCTGCTTGTCGGACTCGCGCGAGAAACGGGCGCCGAGCGCGACCGCGGCCGACACGTCAAGCAGGACGCACACGGGCAACACGAATTCGAGCGGATACAGGTACGACAGCGCCGGCACCGTAAACAGCGCCGCGCCAAACGCCGAGATGCCGAATATGACGTAGGCGGCGCCGACCACCAGCGCGCTGATGACGAGCGTGTGAAACTCAAAGGGAATATGCATACGTGACGACGCCGGTTGAACGCCGGCCAAAGCCGTGCGTTCGAACCGGCGCATTTAGTCCGGCGCCCTGCGTCCCGGACTAAACAATGTTGAGGTGCTCGATGCCGGACATCACGTCCTTGTCCTTGGACTCTTTGCCGTTCAATTTGATGTTGAGCCGCAGTTCGTTGACCGAGTCGGCGTTGCGCAGCGCGTCCTCGTAGCTGATCGCGCCCTCTTCGTACAGATCGAACAGCGCCTGGTCGAAAGTCTGCATGCCCATTTCGCGCGATTTGGCCATGGTCGCCTTGATCTCGTGCACTTCGCCCTTGAATATCTGGTCCTGAATCAACGGCGAATTGAGCAGGATTTCGATCGCCGCGCGCCGGCCCTTGCCCTCCTTGGTGGGAATCAGCCGCTGCGAAACGATCGCGCGGATATTGAGCGAGAGGTCCATCAGCAACTGCGCCCTGCGCTCTTCCGGGAAAAAGTTGATGATGCGGTCGAGCGCCTGGTTCGCGCTGTTGGCGTGCAATGTGCCCATCGCCAGGTGCCCCGTTTCGGCGAACGCCACCGCGTGCTCCATGGTTTCGCGCGAACGGATCTCGCCGATCAGGATAACGTCCGGCGCCTGCCGCAGCGTGTTTTGCAGCGCGTGCTCCCATGACGAGCGTGTCGACGCCGACTTCGCGCTGCGTGATCAGGCAGTTCTTGTGCTCGTGCACGAACTCGATCGGGATCCTCGATCGTGATGATATGGCCGTAACTGTTCTCGTTGCGGTAGCCGATCATGGCCGCGAGCGAGGTCGACTTGCCCGAACCGGTGGCGCCGACGAAGATGACGAGCCCGCGCTTGCTCATGATCACGTCCTTCAGCACCGGCGGCAGTTTCAGATCGTCGAACTTCGGGAATGGTGGTGGTGATCGTGCGCATCACCATGCCGACGCGCTGCTGCTGTATGAATGCGTTGGCGCGGAAGCGGCCGATGCCGGCAGGGGCCACCGCGAAATTGCACTCCTTGGTCTCCTCGAATTCGGCCGCCTGCTTGTCGTTCATCATCGCGCGCGCGAGCTCCGCGGTATGCTGCGGCGTCAGCGTCTGGTTGGACACCGGCGTCATCTTGCCGTCGACCTTGAAGGCGGGCGGAAAACCCGCGGTAATGAACAAGTCCGAAGCTTTTTGGCTGAGCATCGCGCGCAGCAAATTGTGCATGAACTGTACCGACTGATCACGCTCCATCGTACCTCCTTATGCCCTGGTGACAGCACCGCCGGCGCGAACGGATACGCGGCCCCGGGGCGGCGCGAATTATCTGAAATTGTCCTTGTTGGCGGCCTTGGCTGCGCGCCTCGTCGACCGATACGACGTTGCGCTTGACCAGCTCCTGCAGGTTCTGGTCGAGCGTCTGCATGCCGAACGACTGGCCGGTCTGGATCGCCGAGTACATCTGCGCGACCTTGGCTTCGCGTATCAGGTTGCGGATGGCCGGCGTGCCGATCATGATCTCGTGCGCGGCAACGCGTCCGCTGCCATCCTTGGTTTTCATCAACGTCTGCGAAATCACCGCGCGCAGGCTCTCCGACAGCATCGCGCGCACCATCTCCTTTTCTTCCGCCGGAAACACGTCGATGATGCGGTCGATGGTCTTGGCGGCCGAACTCGTGTGCAGCGTGCCGAACACCAGGTGGCCGGTCTCGGCGGCGGTCATCGCCAGCCGGATGGTTTCGAGGTCGCGCATCTCGCCGACCAGAATCACGTCCGGATCCTCGCGCAGCGCGGAGCGCAGCGCGTTGGCGAACGACAGCGTGTGCGGGCCGATCTCGCGCTGGTTGATCAGGCACTTCTTGGCCTCGTGCACGAATTCGATCGGGTCCTCGACGGTGAGGATGTGGCCGTGTTCGGTTTCGTTCTTGTGGTTGACCATCGCCGCCAGCGTGGTCGACTTGCCGGAGCCGGTAGGCCCCGTCACCAGCACCATGCCGCGCGGCTGATCGGCGATTTCCGCGAATATCTTCGGCGCTTTCAGGTCCTCGAGCGACAGGATCTTGGACGGGATCGTCCGCATGACGGCGGCGGCACCCCGCTGCTGCACGAACGCATTGACGCGAAAACGCGCGAGGTTGGGAATCGCAAACGAGAAATCGCACTCGAGATTCTCTTCGTAGAACTTGCGCTGGCCGTCGTTCATGATGTCGTACACCATGCCGTGCACGTCCTTGTGCTCCATCGCCGGCAGGTTGATGCGCCGCACGTCGCCATGCACGCGGATCATCGGCGGCAACCCGGACGACAGGTGCAGGTCGGACGCTTTGTTCTTGACGACAAACGCGAGCAGCTCGGAGATGTCCATTATAATTTCCTCGTGGCCGTGGGCCGGTGCGCGGAATGAGCGCGCTGCGGCGCGCGGACTTCCAGACTAAATCCCTCAATTTCCACGAAATTATGTCCTCAATCGGGGCCAACTTGCAAGCCGTAAAGCAGCGCATCGCCGCTGCCGCGCGCGCGTGCGGGCGCGACCCGGACGACATCTGCCTCGTCGCCGTCAGCAAAACGTTCGGCGCGGACGCCGTCGCTGTCGCGCACGCATGCGGACAGCGCGCGTTCGGCGAAAACTACGTGCAGGAAGCGGTCGATAAGATCGCGCACAGTCGCAAACCCCGGGCTGGAATGGCATTTTATCGGCCCGATTCAAAGCAACAAGACGCGCCTGATCGCGCGAGAATTTCGCCTGGGTGCACAGCATCGACCGCGTGAAGATCGCGCAACGCCTGTCCGCGGCGCGCCCCGCCGGCCTGCCGCCCCTGCAGGTCTGCATCCAGGTCAACATCGGCGGCGAGCACACCAAGAGCGGCGTGGCGCCGGCGGATGCGCTGCGACTCGCGCGCGCGGTCGCGGCGCTGCCGCGGCTTAAAGCTGCGCGGACTGATGGCAATTCCGCCGGAATCTCGCGACCCGGTCGAGCAGCGCCGTAATTTTGCCGCGTTGCGCGAGCTCAAAGAGCAGCTGGCGGCGGCGGGTATCGCACTCGATACGCTGTCGATGGGCATGTCGGCCGATCTCGAGGCGGCGATTGCCGAGGGCGCGACGCTGGTGCGCGTGGGCACGGCGATTTTTGGAAGACGGCCATGAGTTATGGGTAATGAGTAACGGGTAAAATCCGGTCTTGGCGCATTTACCCATTGCTCATCGCTCATTACCCATCACTCTCATGAAAATCACATTTATCGGCGGCGGCAACATGGCGAGCGCCATCATCGGCGGCTTGCTGAAGAAGGGCTACGCCGCGACTGACGTTGCGCGTCATCGAGATTGACGCCGCCGCGCGCGCGCGGCTCGCGCAACAGTACGCGGTCGCCACGTGCGAGCCGCATCGACGCCGCGGCGGTCGCCGGCGATTGCGTGGTGCTCGCGGTGAAGCCGCAGCACATGCGTGAAGTCGCCGCCGCGCTGCGCCCGTTCGTCGCGCGGCAACTCGTCATCAGCATCGCCGCCGGCATACGCGGCAGCGATCTCGCGCGCTGGCTGGGCGGCTACGCGCGGCTGGTGCGCGCCATGCCCAACACGCCGGCGCTGGTCGGCGCCGGCTGCACCGGGCTCTATGCGCTGCCCGGCGCGACGAACGACGACCTGGCGCGCGCCGAAGTCGATCCTCGGCGCGGTCGGCACGACGCTGCGCGTCGCGCGCGAGGAGGAGCTGGACGCGATCACCGCGGTGTCGGGCAGCGGGCCGGCCTACGTGTTCTATTTCATCGAGGCGCTGCAGCAGGCGGCGCTTGATCTCGGGCTCGCGCCGCACGCCGCGCGCCGCCTCGCGCTCGACACTTTCGCCGGCGCGGTCAAGCTCGCCGTCGCGAGCGACGAAGACGCGGCGATCCTGCGCGAACGCGTCACCTCCAAAGGCGGCACGACCGCGGCCGCGCTCGCGAGCATGGATGCCGATGGCATCAAAGATGCGATCGTGCGCGCCGTTAAAGCGGCGGAGCAACGCTCGCGCGAACTGGGCGACGAGCTGGGCAAGGAGCTGAATCGTGCTCGCGCAGACGCTGATTTTCCTGATCACGACCGTCGGCGACCTGTTCGTGCTGGCGTTGCTGCTGCGCTTCATGCTGCAATGGCTGCGCGCGCCGGCGCGCAATCAGCTCTCCGAATTCCTCGCCGCGCTCACCGACTTCATCGTGCGGCCGGCACGGCGCGTGATACCCGGCTGGTGGGGACTCGATCTCGCAACGCTCGTTCTCGCGTGGCTCGTGGCGGCCGTGCAACTGTGGCTCGTGCTGCAGATCAAGGGCTACGAGCTCGGCTCCGCGGTCGGCGTCGCGCTGGCGGCGCTGGCCGCGCTCGCCGTGATCGATATCGCGCGGCTGACGATCTACGTGGTGATGTTCGCCGTTATCCTGCAGGCGGTGTTGAGCTGGGTCAGTCCCTATAGCGCGCCTCGCTCCGCTGCTCGCCAGCGTTACGCGCCCCTTTCTGCGGCCGTTTCAGAAGCGGGTGCCGATGATCGCCAACGTCGATCTGTCGCCGTTGTTCGTCGTTGATCGTCTGCCAGTTGCTGCTCGCGGTTCCGATCGTGTGGCTGGAAGCGACGGTCGGGCGCTTGCTTTAGCGCGCCACGTGACCTGGTACCGCTACGACCCGGCGCTGCGCCGGGCCACCCTCACGCTTGCATGTCCAGCCCAACGCGCGCGTGAGCCGCGTGGCCGGGCGTCATGGCGACGCGCTGAAAGTCAAGATCGCCGCGCCGGCCGTCGACGACAAGGCAAATCGCGCGCTGATTGACTTATTACATCAATGGTTTAAGCTGCCCGATCGGGGACATTAAAATCAGGCACGGTGGGCACGGCCGGCGCAAGCTCGTGGAACTGAGCGACGCCGGACCTGCCATCGCAGCCATTCTCGCCAGCATAGACGCCGCATGCCCAACCAACTCGAACAACGCATAGCCCAATTCACGCAGTGGCGCGAGAAACTCGTCGCGTCGATCGACGAGTTCCGCGCCTGGCAGGACACCTACGGCCAGGCCGATATCGAGCAGACGCTGCGCATCTACGATCTCGTGGAAGGCCTGCGCAACGACCGCATCCGCCTCGCGTTCATGGGCGAGTCGGCGGACGACAAGATCGGGCTGATCAACGCGCTGCTGTTCGCCGATATGGCCGGCGGATTGTTGCCGCAGGGAGCCGGGCTGCGAGTTTCTGTGCGCAACCGAAATCTTCCACGATCCCGGCGAGTCGCCGTACGTGCGCGTGCTGCCGATGGAGACGCGCAAACGCGAGGACAGCATCGCCACTTTGCGGCGCAGTCCGGTCGACTGGATCACGATGCGGCTGAATCCGGATTCGCCGGAATCGATCGCGGAAGCCACGCAAGAGCCTGATGGAGTCGCGCGCGGTCAGCATCGACGAAGCGAAATCGCTGAGCCTCACCAACGTCGAGCGCAGCGGCGATGCGGTCATGATACCGGCGTGGCGCTACGCGCTCATCAACCTGCCCCACCCGATGCTCAAAAGCGGCCTGATCGTGCTCTACAGCCCGGGCTCGCAAATACTCGCCGCCGAACCGGAAGTCGCCATGCGTATCGCGGCGAGCGCCCAATCGCTCTTGATGGTGCTCGGCAAGGAACTCACGCCGGCGGCGCAGGACGTGTGGAAACATTACGTGCAAAATTCGCAGGCCCACAAATTCACCGTGCTCGACAGCAGCGCCGGCGCCGACGCGGCGGCCGAAGCCGCGGTGGCGCAGGCGTTCGGCTTGCCGTCATCCAACGTGCTGTCGCTCGCCATCAAGCAGGCGGTCGCCGGGCGCCTCGCGCACGCGTCGAGCGCCGACGCAACGAGCGGGTTCGAACGGCTCGAGAAGCTGCACGCCGAAAAACTGGTGCCCGAGCGCCAGGCCTTGCTGCTGTCGGCGGTGGCCAAGGAAATCGGCCCGCTGGTGCAGTCGGCGCGGCAGGCCGTCGCCGCGCGCTTCATTGCGACCGTCAAGGAAATGCAGGACCTCACGTCGACCTCGGGCAAGAACCGCAGCGTCGCGCAGGACATGCTCACGCGGCTGGAAGCCGAGCGCAAGATCTACCAGAAAAGCGTCGCCGCGTTCAACGTCACTTATTCCAACCTGACGCGCCAAAGGCCAGGAACTGCTCGCCACGCTGCACGACGACCGCATCGAGGAAATTCTCTCCCACGACCGCGAATTCATCCATGGCGCGTGGACCACCGCCGGCATGTGGAAAGCGATCCAGGGGTTGTTCCGCTATTTCACGCACGCAGGTCGAAAAAATCCTCAATTACGCGGTCAAGCTGCGGGAGGCGGTCGAACGCATCTACCAGCAGTTTCACGAAAACTTCGGACTCGCGAAACTGAGCCCGCCGCCGCTGACGCTGGCGAAGCACCTCGAGGCCATGCATGCGCTCGAAGCGAACGCGCGCGCGTTTTGTCACGACCCGATCAACATCGCCACTTACAAGGATTTTCTGGTCAAGAAATTCTACGACGGGCTGGTCGAGGAAGCGCGCCAGACGTTCGAGCTGACGCGGCTGGACACCGAGCACTGGCTGCGCGGCGCGTTGGGGCCGTTGAACGGCCAGATCATGGAACGCCAGAAACTGATGTTGAAGCGGGTGGAAAACCTGCGCGACATGAAAGACAATCTGACGTCGGTGCAGGAACGCATCAAGGTGCTCGACGCGCAGCGGCAGGAATTGAAAAAGCAGGGCGAACACCTCGACCAGTTGCGCTCGAATCTCGCGCTGACCGCGCCGCCTGCGGCCAAGCCCGCGGCCGAGGCCAAACCCGCGCTGTCGGGGTAATCGCGCAGCCGGCTCCCGCAACGAGCGCTGCCGGCGCCGGGTATGCGCGCCGCCGAAACCGCGTTATCATGTCGCGCGGCGGGCATAAGCGCCGGAAAAAGTTCGGCTTTTCCCGGAACTCCGGCCGCGGCGAACACGTTCGCCCGCCACTTTTGATCAACTATGACGAGTCAGCTCGAAAAAGAAGTCGCCCACTACCAGGAGTGGCGCGACCAGATGGTCACCGGGATCGAGTCCTATAAATCCTGGCTCGACACCCACGGCAACGCCGATATCCAGCAGTCGTTGCGCATCTACGATCTCATCGAAAGCCTGCGCAACGACCGCATGACGCTCGCGTTTCTCGCCGAGTTTTCGCGCGGCAAGACCGAGCTCATCAACGCGATGTTCTTCTCCGACTTCAAGCAGCGCCTGCTTGCCGTCGAACATCGGCCGCACGACCATGTGCCCGACCGAGATCCTCTATGATGCGACCGAGGAGCCGTACATGCGCCTGCTGCCGATCGAGACGCGCAGCCGGCAGGAAACCGTGAGCGCGTTGAAACGCCAGCACGTCGAGTGGATCAAGGTGAAGCTCAACGTCGAGTCGCGCGAGGAAATGACCGAAGCGATGAAGCATCTCGTCGAGGTCAAGAATGTCAGCGTCGAGGAGGCGAGGTCGCTCGGCTTGTGGGATGACAACGACCCGATGATCGCGACCGTCGTGCGAAGCAGGAAGGCGGCAAGGTGGAAATCCCGGCGTGGCGACACGCGATGATCAGTTATCCGCACCCGCTGCTGAAAAGCGGCCTGATCGTGCTCGATACGCCCGGACTCAACGCGCTCGGCACCGAACCCGAGCTCACGCTGTCGATGATCCCCAACGCGCACGCCGTGCTGTTCCTGCTCGCGATGGACACCGGGGTCACCAAGTCCGACCTCGACGTATGGCAGAAATACGTGCAGCCGGCGGCCACGCGCCGCATCGCGGTGCTGAACAAGATCGACCTGATGTGGGACGACCTGAAATCCGACGCCGACATCGCGGTCGACGTTGAGCGCCAGCTCGAACAGACGTCGGCGTTGCTCGCCCTGCCGCGCACGCACGTGATCGGCGATTTCCGCGCAGAAAGCGCTGCTCGCGCGGGTGCGCGGCGACAACGCGTTGCTCGCCAGGAGCGGCATCGAACAGCTCGAATATCTGCTCGCGTCCGAGATCATCCCCGCCAAGCAGGAAATCCTGCGCGCCGCCGTGCAGCGCGAAATCGGCAGCATGGTCGATGCGTCGCGCGTCGCGGTCGCCAACCAGCTGGCGGCGACGACGACCGAATTAAAGGAACTCGCCGCGATGTCCGGCAAGAGCCGCAGCATGGCGCAGGTGATGGTCGCGCGGCTGGAAGTCGACCGCAAGAATTACCACGACACCGTGCAAACGTTCCGCGCGACGCTCAGACACCGTAAACAAACAGGGCGCGGCGTTGTTGCAACAGCTCGACGACGAACATCTCGAGGAAATTCTGAACAAGGACCGAAAATTCATCGAGGACGCGTGGACGACCGGGGGGCTGTGGAAAAACATGCAGGCGCTGTTCCAGCACTTCACCGCGGTGTCGGCGAAAGTGCTGAATTTCGCCAACCAGATCAAGAACCTCGTCGACGCGACCTACGTGCATTTTCATGAAAAATACGGCTTCGCGCGCCTCTCGCCGCCGGCGTTGAACCTCGAAAAGCATACGCTGACCATGACCGGCATGCAGGAAACGGCGCGCCAGTTCTGCCATGACCCGGTCAACATGGCGAAGTACAAGGACTTTGTGGTCAAGCGGTTTTACGAAAGCCTGGTCGGCGAAGCGCGCCAGATTTTCGAATTGACGCGGCTCGACGCGGAAACGTGGCTGAAACTCGGCGTTGCAATCCGCTCGACCTGCAGATCAAGGAGCACGAGAAAGTGCTCGCCAAGCGCATCGAGAACTTCAAGAAAATCCGCGACAACATCACGTTCGGTCGAAGACCGCATCAAGGAACTGAAAAAGCTCGAGGCCGCGCTGCAGGCGCAGGCCGAGCGTGCTGACCGGCATCAAGAAGAACCTCGACGGCGACGCGCGTTGCCGCGCAGCCCGCCGCACGGCCAGCCGGCAGCGCAGGTCGCCTGAGCGAGCCTGCCGCGGGCGAACGCCTACAACGCTGCTTCCATGCGCTCGCAGAGCGTCTTCAGTATCGCGATGCGCGCCGAGTATTTGTCGTTCGCGGGCACCAGCACCCACGGCGCCAGTTCGTTGCTGGTGCGCTCGATCATGTCGCACACGGCGCGCTCGTAGTCGTCCCACTTCTTGCGGTTGCGCCAGTCCTCGGGCGTGATCTTGAAACTCTTGAACGGCGTCTTCTCGCGTTCGCGGAAACGCCTTAACTGCTCTTCCTTGGTGATCGTGAGCCAGAATTTGGTCACGATGCCGCCGGCCTCGACCATCTGCTCCTCGAAATCGTTGATCTCGTGATAGGCGCGCATCCAGTCTTCTTCCGGAGCAGAATTTTTCGACGCGCTCGACCAGCACGCGGCCGTACCAGGAGCGGTCGAAGATGGTCACCCGCCCGCGGCGCGGCAGGCTGCGCCAGAACCGCCACAGATAGGGTTGCGCGCGCTCTTCCTCGGTGGGTGCGGCGACCGGAATGACCTGGTAGTGACGCGCGTCGAGCGCGCCCGTGATGCGGCGTATGCTGCCGCCCTTGCCCGCGGCGTCCGCGCCTTCGAACACGATGACGATCGATTTCTGGCGGAATTTTTTGTGGCGCGTGAGCAGATTCAGCTCGCCCTGGTATTTTTCGAGCTTGCGGCTGTACTCCTTGCGCGCGAGACGCTTGTCGTAGTCCAGGCTGGACAGCACGTTGCGGCCGTCGAGGGCGGGTTCGGGCAGCGCGGCCGGGCCGGCTCACGGCGGGCTTGTTGCCGGCGAGGCGCTTGGTGAGCGCATCGAGCAGCGTGCGGCCGACGGTCAGGTAGCGGTAATTCGGGTCCGTGCCTTCGACCACGATCCACGGCGCATAGCCGGTGCTCGTTTCGCGCAGCGCGTTTTCCGACACCTTGCGGAACCGGTCGTAGAGCTTGAACCGCTCCCAGTCGGTGTCGGTCACGCGCCAGCGTGTCTTGGGATCCGCCTCGAGCGCCTTCAGGCGCTTCTTCTGCGCTTTCTTCGACAGATGAAACCAGAACTTGAGGATCAACGCGCCCTCGTCGGACAGCATGCGCTCGAAGCGCACGATTTCCTCCATCGCCAGCTCGAGCTGGGCGTCATCGGTCCTGCCGAGGACGCGATTCACGATGGGCTCGGTGTGCCAGGCGCCGAACAGGATGCCGATGCGGCCCTTGGGCGGCAGCGCGCGCCAGTAGCGCCACATGCGCGGCCGCTCGCGCTCCTCGTCCGACATTTCGCCGAACGCGTGGGTGACGATGTGGCGCGGGTCCATCCACTCGTTCAGGATGTTGACGGTTTCGCCCTTGCCGGCGCCGTCGACGCCGCCGATGACGATGATGACCGGAAAGCTCTTGTTCTCGAGCAGATCGTACTGGGCCTTGAGCAGCGCTTCGCGCAGCCTCGGCTCCTTGCGGTCATATTCGCGGTCGGTGATGCAGTGACCCAGTTCTGCGGATTCAAACATGAGAATTATCGCGTCGTCTGCCTTACATCAGCACGATATCGAACTGCTCCTGATTGTACTGCGATTCGACCTGCAGCGACACCGGCTTGCCGATGAAATCCGACAGCATGGCGAGATTCTGCGATTCTTCATCGAGGAACATGTCGATCACCTGCTGCGACGCGAGGATGCGGAATTCGCGCGCGTCGAACTGGCGCGCTTCGCGCAGGAGTTCGCGCAGCACCTGGTAGCACACCGTTTGCGCCGTTTTCAGCTCGCCGCGCCCCTGGCACACGGGACACGGCTCGCACAGCACGTGCGCGAGGCTTTCGCGCGTGCGCTTGCGCGTCATCTCCACCAGCCCCAGCTGCGTGAAGCCGTTCACCGTCATCCGCGTCCTGTCCCGCGCGAGCGCCTTCCTGAACTCGTTGAGCACCGCGTTGCGGTGCTCCTCGCTGTCCATATCGATGAAATCGATGATGATGATGCCGCCCAGGTTGCGCAGCCGCAGCTGCCGCGCGATGACCAGGGATGCTTCGAGATTGGTCTTGAAGATCGTATCGTCGAAACTGCGCCCGCCGACGAAGCCGCCGGTATTCACGTCGACCGTCGTCAGCGCCTCGGTCTGGTCGATGATCAGATAGCCGCCGGACTTCAGATCCACGCGCCGCGCCAGCGCCTTCTCGATTTCGTCCTCGACGCTGTAGAGATCGAAGAGCGGCCGCTCGCCCGCGTAGTGCTCGAGACGCGCGGCGACATTCGGCATGAACTCGTGCGCAAACGCCTCGACTTTCTGGAATGTCTCGCGCGAATCGATCAGGATGCGCGCCGTTTCCTCGTTGGCGAAGTCGCGCAGCACGCGCTGGCTCAGATTGAGGTCCTGGTAGAGCAGTGCGGCCGGCGCCGCCGCCTCGCGCCTTGTCCTGGATGTCCTTCCACAGCTTGCCCAGATACTCGACGTCGGCGCTCAACTCGCGGTCGCTGGCGGTTTCCGCCATGGTGCGCACGATGAAACCGCCGGTGATGTCCGGCGGCAGCAGCTGCTGCAGTTTTTCGCGCAGGTGCACCCGCTCTTCCTCGTCCCCGATGCGCTGCGAAATGCCGATGCGGGACTCCTGCGGCAGATAGACGAGCAGGCGTCCGGCAATGCTGATCTGGGTGGAAAGCCGCGCGCCTTTCGTGCCGAGCGGATCCTTTACGACCTGCACCATCAGGTTCTGGCCCTCGGCGAGCAGCTTCTCGATCGGCTTCGCGTCGGCGCCGTCCTGGCGATGGCCCCAGATGTCGGCGACGTGCAGGAACGCGGCGCGCGCGCCGCCGATGTCGATGAACGCGGACTGCATGCCGGGCAGCACCCGCACCACGCGCCCCATGCAGATGTTGCCGACCAGCCCGCGCGCGGTGGCGCGTTCGACCTGCACTTCCTGCACCACGCCCTGCTGGATGACGGCGACGCGCGTCTCCTGCGGCGTGACGTTGATCAGGATTTCTTCAGTCACGCGAGCCCTGCATGAAATTCGATGCGATGCCGAAACGCCACAGCAATTCGGCGGTCGCGATGAGCGGCAATCCCATGATGCCGGAATAACTGCCGGTCAACGCGCGCACGAACATCGCGGCGCGCCCCTGGATCGCGTAGGCGCCCGCCTTGTCGAGCGGCTCGCCGCTTGCGACATAGTCACGGATTTCCGCGTCGTCAAGATCGCGAAATTCTACCGCAGAGGACGACAGCGCGGTTTCCAGGCGTTGCTCGCGCGCCACGGCCACCGCCGTCAATACCTCGTGCGTTTTCCCGGACAACGCGCGCAGCAGGCGTTGCGCGTGCTCCGCGTCGTCCGGCTTGCCGAGGATTTCGCCGTCGAGCACCACGGTCGTGTCGGCGGCGAGCACCGGATGCACGGCGAGATTCGCGTGCCGCCACCTGGCGCCAGCCCGCTGCCGCCTTGGCGCGCGCAAGCCGCATCACGTAGGCGTCCGGCGGCTCACCCGCGAGCGGCGTTTCATCGACGTCCGCGCCGTGCCGTTCCTGCGCCAGCAGTTCGTCAAACGCGACGCCGAGCTGGCGCAGCAATTCGCGCCGCCGCGGACTGCGCGAGGCAAGATATATCCGTGAGGCGTCAGGCGTGCGGGGTGGGCGGAATGCCCAGTGCATTGCGCCTTTTTCTCCTCACCGTTCACTCCTCACTCCTTACTCTCGATGATACGGATGCCCCGCCAGCAGCGACACCGCGCGGTAGAGTTGCTCGGCGAGCATGACGCGGCAGAGTCCGTGCGGCAGCGTCAGCGGCGACAGCGACAAGCAGCAAGGCGGCTTCCTCTTTGCAGCGCGCTCGCCGTGCCGTCGGCGCCGCCGATGACGAATGCGACATCGACACCGTCCGCCTCCAGCGCTCGATGCGGCGCGCGAGGTCCGCGGTGGCCAGCGCCGTGCCGCGTTCGTCGAGCACCACCTTGCAGGCGCGCGCCGGCAATGCCGCGCGTATGCGCTCGGCTTCGACGGCCAGCCATTGCTGCGTGGATTTTTCGCCGCTGCCGGCGCGCGCCGCCGGCTTGACTTCGATCAACTCGACGCGCGCTTCGCGCGGCATGCGCTGCGCATACTCGTTGAACCCGATGTTGATCCACGCCGGCATCTTGTGGCCGACCGCCACGATGCGGAATTTCATCGGCCGGCCGCGGCGTTCAGCGCGTGCTGCCGGCCGCGCGCCGCCTGGGCGCGGCGGCTGTGTCGCCCCACAGTTCCTCGAGATTGTAGTGCTGGCGTATCGCCGGCTGCATGATGTGGACGACGACGGCACCGAGATCGACCAGCACCCATTCGCCGGTGTCCGTGCCTTCGACGCCGTGCACGGTGGCGCCGAGCGCCTTCAGTTTTTCCTGCACGTTGTTCGGCGAGCGCCTTGGTCTGCCGCGTCGAGTCGCCGCTCACCACGATCACCTTGTCGAACATGGCCGTCATGCGGCGCACGTCGAGCACCACGATGTCGCGCCCCTTGATGTCTTCGAGCGCGTGCGACGGCGGCCTTGACCAGTTTATCGAGCCTCATTCACCTCCTGCGTAACGTATAGGCCATGGCTTCGAATATAGTCGAGAACCGGATCGGGAAGCAAATAACGCGGGCTCACCCCGCGCGCGAGCGAGTCGCGGATCATCGAGGCGGAGATGTCGAGCGCGGCGATCGCCTGCGTCGCGATGCCGCCCGCCGGCGACAGGTGCACGGCGAACGGCTGGCGCATGAGCCGCGCCGCGTACTCGCGCGCGAGCGGTTCCGGCATGCGCCCCGGCCACGATTCCGGCGGAAAACCCGGGCGGTGCGCGACGACCAGGTGCGCCAGCGCGAACAATTCATGCCAGCGGTGCCACGTCGCAAGTTCGAGAAAAGCGTCCGCGCCCAGCAGCAGGCACAGCGGACGCTCGTCGCCGATTTCGCGCCGCACTTCGGTCAGCGTGTCGACCGTGTAGCCGGGGCCGCTGCGCTTGACCTCGCGGTCGTCGATCGTGAACAACGGATTGCCGTCGATCGCCAGGCGCGCCATTTCGAGCCGCTGCTGCGATGTGACCTGCGGCGCCGCGCGATGCGGCGGCGTGCCGCCCGGCAGGAAACGCACTTCGGCCATGTGCATCGACTCGGCGAGTTCCTGCGCGAGCCGCAAATGGCCGAAGTGGATCGGATCGAAAGTGCCGCCGAAGATTCCGATGGGGTTGTTCACGTGGACGATTTACCGCGATCTCGACACGACAAAATCTTTAACCGCGAAGGACGCGAAGGACGCAAAGGGAACCCGTTACGGATTTCAACAACATGCGCATTGAATCTTGACAAAATCGTCCTTGGACTTTCCTTGGCGTCCTTGCGCGGTGAAGCGTTGCATCAAAGAACCAGACGCCGGATATCGGACAGCACGCTGCTCAAGTACGCGATAAAGCGCGCGCCCTGCGCGCCGTCGATCACGCGGTGATCGTACGACAGCGACAGCGGCAGCATGAGCCGCGGCGCGAACGCCTTGCCGTCCCACACCGGCTTGATGACCGCCTTGCCGACGCCGAGGATGGCGACTTCCGGCGCATTGATGATGGGCGTGAAATACGTGCCGCCCAGGCCGCCCAGGCTGGAAATCGAAAAGCAGCCGCCCTGCAGATCGGCCGGATTGATCTTGCCGTCGCGCATGCGGCTGCTGATGACGCCCAGTTCCCTGGCCAGTTCGAGCAGCCCCTTTTTGTCGGCGTCGCGTATCACCGGCACCACCAGGCCCAGCGGCGTGTCGACCGCGACGCCGATATGAAAATACTGCTTGAGGACCAGGTTTTCGCCGTCCGGCGACAACGACGCATTGAAATTCGGATACTGCTTCAACGCCACCACCGCCGCCTTCATCAGGAAGGCGAGCAGGGTGAAGCGTATGCCTTCTTTTTTCGCCGCGTCGGCCTGCGATTTGCGAAACGCTTCAAGCTCGGTGATATCGGCTTCGTCCTGCTGCGTGACGTGCGGAATCGCGACCCAGTTGCGGTGCAGGTTCGCGCCCGACAGCTTCTTGATGCGCGACAGCGCCTGCAGCTGCACCGGCCCGAACTTGGCGAAATCGACCTGCGGCATGGGCGGCAGGTTGAAGCCGAGTCCGCCGCCGGCGCCGCCGCGCGGACGCGCGAGTTCCGTCTTGACGTAAGCCTGCACGTCTTCGCGCAGAATGCGGCCTTTGGGACCGCTGCCCGTCACCCTGGACAGATCGGCGCCCAGTTCGCGCGCGAAGCGCCGCACCGACGGACCCGCGTGCACGAGCTTCAGCTTCGCTGCGTCGATCGGCTCGAGCGACGCGGTCGGGCTGGCGGGCGCGACCGCCGCTGTCGGCGGGCGCGGGCCGCGGCGGCGCCGCGGGTGGCGGCGGCGGCGATTGCGGGTGATGCCGCCGCCGGCTGCGGCGCGCCGGATTGCGGGCTGGCGCTGCCGCGGGCGCCGCGCGGCGTCGAGCGTCAGCACCAGCGTGCCCGCGGAAACCTTGTCGCCGAGCTTGACCTTGATTTCCTTCACCGTGCCCGCATACGGCGCCGGCACTTCCATCGTCGCCTTGTCCGACTCGAGCGCGATCAGCGGGTCCTCGGCCTTGACGCTGTCGCCGGGCTTGACCAGGATCTCGATGATCGGAATGTCCTTGAAATCCCCGATATCGGGGACTTTGACTTCGAGTATGTTGCTCATATCGGTCAGGTTAGAGGCTTGATTGAGGTTCCGACATAACGCGCACTGCGGCGCATTAGTCTGCACTGAAATCCCAATCGGATTGTTCTTCATACTGTTGTTGGGTTCGGCTTTTCCGGATCGATGCCGTACTTCTTGATCGCTTCGGTGACCTTCTTGCGCGGCACGCGTTCCATGTCGGCGAGCGCCTTCAACGCCGCGACCGCGACGTAGTTGCGGTCGACCTCGAAAAAGCGGCGCAGCTTTTCGCGCGTGTCCGAACGCCCGAAACCGTCGGCGCCCAGCGCATGAAAATGATGCGTGGGCAGGCAGCCGCGCACCTGGTCGGCGAACATCTTCATGTAATCGGTCGACGCGATCACCGGGCCCTCGCGGTCTTTGAGGCAGGTTGCGATATGCGAGAGCCGCGGTTCGGCCTCCGGGTGCAGCATGTTCCAGCGCTCCACCTCGATGCCGTCGCGGCGCAGTTCGTTGAAGCTGGTGACGCTCCAGATGTCGGCGGCAACGCCGAAATCCTTTTCCAGCAGGTCGGCGCCGGCGATCACTTCGCGCAATATCGTGCCGCTGCCGAGGAGCTGCACCTTGGGCGCGTTCTTCTTCGCTCTTGCCTTCGCGCAGGAGATACATGCCCTTCAGGATGCCTTTTTCGACGCCCTCGGGCATCGCCGGATGCGCGTAATTCTCGTTCATCACGGTGATGTAGTAGTAGACGTCCTCCTGCTCCTGGTACCATGCGGCGCAGGCCGTCCTGGATGATCACCGCGAGCTCGTACGCGTAGGTCGGGTCGTAGGCCACGCAATTGGGGATGGTCGCCGCCAGGAGATGGCTGTGGCCGTCCTCGTGCTGCAGGCCTTCGCCGTTCAACGTGGTGCGGCCCGCGGTGCCGCCGAGCAGGAAGCCGCGCGCGCGCATGTCGCCCGCCGCCCACGCCAGGTCGCCCACGCGCTGGAAGCCGAACATCGAGTAGAAGATGTAGAACGGGATCATCGAGATGCCGTGCGTGCTGTACGAGGTGGCCGCCGCGATCCACGACGACATCGCGCCCGGCTCGTTGATGCCCTCCTGCAGGACCTGGCCTTGCTGGTCTTCCTTGTAGAACATCAGCTGGTCGGCGTCCTGCGGCGTGTAGAGCTGGCCGACGTGCGAGTAGATGCCGAGCTGGCGGAACATGCCTTCCATCCCGAACGTTCTTGATTCGTCGGGCACGATCGGCACCACGTACTTGCCGATTTTCTTGTCGCGCACCAGCGTGGTCAGGATGCGCACGAACGCCATGGTCGTCGACAACTCGCGCCCTTCGCCGCTCGCCTTCAACAGCGTCTCGAACGCCGACAGCGGCGGCACTTCGAGCGGCGCGGCCTTGCGCGCGGCGCGCCGGCTGATAGCCGCCGAGCGTCTGGCGCGTCTCGCGCATGTAATTCGAGTTCGGGCGAACCCTCGGGGAACGTGACGTAGGGCACTTCTTCCAGCTTGTCGTCCGGCACCGGCACCGCGAAGCGGTCGCGGAACGACTTGATCGACGAGGTGCCCATCTTCTTCTGCTGGTGGGTGATGTTCTGCGATTCGCCGGCCTCGCCCATGCCGTAACCCTTGATGGTCTTGGCGAGAATCACGGTGGGCTGGCCCGTGTGCTTCATCGCCGCCGCGTAGGCGGCGTAGATTTTGTGCGGATCGTGGCCGCCGCGGTTAAGCCGCCAGATGTCGTCGTCCGACATCGTCGACACCATCTCCAGCAGTTCCGGGTACTTGCCGAAGAAATGCTTGCGCACGAAGGCGCCGTCCTTCGACTTGAACGTCTGGTATTCGCCGTCGACGCATTCTTCCATGCGCTTCAACAGCACGCCCTTGGTGTCGCGCATGAAGCAGCGGATCCCAGTAGCCGCCCCAGATCACCTTGATCACGTTCCAGCCGGCGCCGCGGAAGTCGGCTTCCAGTTCCTGGATGATCTTGCCGTTGCCGCGCACCGGCCCGTCGAGCCGCTGCAGATTGCAGTTGATGACGAATATCAGGTTGTCGAGCTTCTCGCGGCCGGCGAGCGAAATCGCGCCCAGCGATTCCGGCTCGTCCATTTCGCCGTCGCCCATGAACGCCCACACCTTGCGGCCCTGCGGCTGGAGTATGCCGCGGTCCTTCATGTAGCGCATGAAACGCGCCTGGTAGATCGCCATCAGCGGGCCCAGGCCCATCGACACGGTCGGGAACTGCCAGAAGTCCGGCATCAGCCACGGGTGCGGATAGGACGAGAGGCCCTTGCCGTCGACTTCCTGGCGGAAATTGTCCATCTGTTCCGGCGGTCAGCCGGCCCAGCATGAACGCGCGCGCATAGACGCCGGGCGCGGAGTGACCCTGCACGAACACGAGATCGCCGCCGAATGTTTCGCTTTGCGCGCGCCAGAAATGATTGAAGCCGACGTCGTAGAGCGTTGCCGCGGATGCAAAACTCGCGATGTGTCCGCCGACATTGGTGTGCTTGTTGGCGCGCATCACCATCGCCATCGCATTCCAGCGCACGTAGGAGCGGATGCGGTTCTCGAGTTCCGCGTCGCCCGGCATGTGCTCTTCCGTTGCGGCGGTATGGTGTTCAGGTACGCGGTGTTGGCGCTGAACGGAATGTAAGCGCCGCTGCGGCGCGCCTTCTCGACGAGTTGTTCGAGCAGAAAGTGCGCGCGCTGCGCGCCCTCGTGCTTCAGGACGCCGTCGAGCGCTTCGAGCCACTCCTGGGTTTCCTGCGGATCGGTGTCAGGAATGTCCTGCATGTCCATGGCATCACCTTCGTGGGGTTCGCACGGCCCGGTCAACGCAGACTTGGTCGGATCGGCGCCACGCGCTTGTGGCGACCGGCCTGTCGCGCGGAATTATAACATCGGCGTCGACAGCAATTCGCACCGTCAGGGCAGCGTCCGCGGCACGCGCGCATCTTACTGCTTCGGGGCGCACGCCCCAGCAGGTAAAACTCATCGTTGGGACGCATGTTGATCAGGTTCGCCATGCGGTTCGACAGCGCAAACAGCGCCGCGATGGCGCCAATGTCCCAGATGTCTTCGTCGGAGAATCCGTGCGCGCGCAACGGCGGAAAGTCGGCGTCCTGGATTGCGTGCGAATTCGAGCGCGACCTTGACGGCAAAATCGAGCATCGCCTTTTGGCGCGGCGTGAGATCGGCCTTGCGGTAGTTGACCGCGACCTGGTCGGCGATCAGCGGATTCTTGGCGTAGACGCGCAGAATCGCGCCGTGCGCGATCACGCAGTAATGGCACTGGTTGGCCGCGCTCGTCGCGACGATGATCATCTCGCGCTCGGCCTTGGTGAGCCCGCCGTCCTTCAGGAGCAGCGCGTCGTGGTAATCGAAAAACGCGCGGAACTCGGCCGGCCGGTGCGCGAGCGTGATGAACACGTTGGGAACGAAGCCCGCCTTCTCCTGCACCTTCTCGATGCGTTCGCGCATGTCCGGCGGCAGGTCGGCGAGTTTCGGCACCGGGTAACGGCTGATCGGATGATTGGACATCTAATTCTCCAACGCTGATTGAACCGCCAAGATTCCTTTCAATGCCCCTTTGCGGGGTATTGAAAGGAATCTTGGCGGTGAATATTATTTGCCCTCGAATTTCGGCGCGCGTTTTTCAAGAAACGCCGTCATGCCTTCCTTGCGATCGGAGGTGCCGAAAGCGAACGCGAACAGGCTCGTCTCGAGCACGCAGCCGTTGGCGAGATCGAGATCGAGCCCGCGCTGCACCGCCTGCTTGGCGACGCGCACCGCCACCGGCGCTTTGGCCGCGATCATCCGCGCCATGGCCCGCCCTTTTTCCGTCAACTGCGTCGACCGGCACGACTTCATTGACAAGACCTATGCGCAGCGCTTCGTCGGCTTTGACCTGGCGGCCGGTGGTGACGAGTTCGAGCGCGCGCGCGCGGCCGACGAGGCGCGCGAGACGTTGCGTCCCGCCGAAGCCCGGCGGAATGCCCAGGCTGACTTCCGGCTGGCCGAACACCGCGCGCTCGGAAGCGATGATCCAGTCGCAGCTCATGGCGAGTTCGCAGCCGCCGCCCAGCGCGTAGCCGTTCACGAGCGCGATCACCGGTATCGGCAGCGCTTCCACGGCCTGCATCACGCGCTGGCCCTTTTCGGAAAAGGCCTGCGCCTCGAGCGCGCTCATGGCCTGCATCGCGGCGATGTCGGCGCCGGCGACGAATGCCTTGTCGCCGGCGCCGGTGATCAGCAGCACGCGCGCCGCGGCGTCCTGCGCGACGTGCGCGATCGCATGCGCCAGTTCGTCGAGCGTCTCCGCATTGAGCGCATTGAGCGCCTTCGGCCGGTTGACGCTGAGCACGTAGATGCCGGGTTCGGCGGTTTCGAGGATGATATTTTGATATGTCATTTAAGATCCTGTGAATTGTGAGTCGTGAAGATCGTGAATACTGCCGTGAGGGGTACGCGAAGTGCGGTGAGCGGTAAACGGTGAGCATTGGGCAATTATCAGAGCTGTACAAACAGCAGTATCAGACTCGATTATCGGTTCACGCTTCACGATCTCTACGATTTACGATTCTACCGTTCTTGACGCCATTCACGGCCTTTCACTTCGCCGTCATGCGGATCGCGCCGTCGAGGCGGATCACTTCGGCATTGAGCATGGGATTCTCGATGATGAATGCGGCGAGCCGCGCGTATTCTTCGGGCTGGCCCAACCGCGAGGGAAACGGCACCTGCGCGCCGAGCGACGCGCGGATTTCCGCGCTCAGGCCCTGCAGCATGGGCGTGTCGAATATGCCGGGCGCGATCGTCATGACGCGGATGCCGAGCTTCGCGAGTTCGCGCGCGATCGGCAGCGCCATCGCGACGATGCCGCCCTTGGACGCGCTGTACGCGGCCTGCCCGATCTGGCCGTCGAACGCCGCGACCGACGCCGTGTTGATGATCACGCCGCGTTCGCCGTCGGCGTTCGGCGTGTTTTTCGCCATCGCGTTTGCCGCCAGCCGCAGCGCGTTGAAACTGCCGACGAGATTGATGTTGATCGCGCGGCTGAACGTCGCGAGCTGGTGCGGGCCGCTCTTGCCGACGACGCGTTCGCCGGGCGCAACCCCGGCGCAATTGATGAGGCCGTGCAGCGCGCCGAAGGCTTGCGACCGCGGCATCGACCGCCTGCTGCACTTGGGCTTCATTGGTCACGTCCGCGACCACGAATCTCGCCTGACCGCCGAGCGTTGCGGCGAATTTCTCGCCCGCCTCCCGATTCAGGTCGGCGAGCACCACCTTGCCGCCCGCGGCGACCAGATTCTGCGCCGTCGCGGCGCCCAGGCCGGACGCGCCGCCGGGAATCAGGAATACGCTGTTTTTGATTTGCATGAGGACTTGAAACCGGTTTCAAAAAAACCAAACTACGGGAACCGCCGATAAACGCCGATAGACGCCGATGAAAAACAAGCAGACTTTCAGAATCTTTGATTTTATCCGCGTTCATCGGCGTTCATCGGCGGTTGCAATATTAGTCGTACTTCCGACGTCGTCGATGACTTTACCATCGTTGGGCAGCGCGCCCGCGGGTTTGAACGCGACTTCGCCGCGCAGATTGCACACGTCGCGTATCGTCGCCGCGATCTTGCCCGCGAGCGCGGCGTCGCCGGCGCCGTCGATTTCGCAATTGAACGTCATGCGGTCGGCTTTCTTGTCGTCGTGATCGATGACGAGCCGGTACTTGCGGATCGCGGCATGGCGCTTCGCAATGTCCGCCATTTGCGACGGCTTGACGAACATGCCTTTCACTTTCGCCGTCTGGTCCGCGCGCCCCATCCAGCCCTTGATGCGCATATTGGTGCGCCCGCACGGGCTGGCGCCCGCCAGCGTCGCGGAGAGATCGCCGGTCGCGAAGCGTATCAGCGGATATTCGGGCGTCAGCGTCGTCACCACGACCTCGCCGACTTCGCCGGGAGCGACCGGCTCGCCGGTGCCGGGACGCACGAGTTCGAGCACCACACCTTCGTCGACGATCATGCCTTCCTGCGCGGGCGACTCGTACGCGACGAGCCCGAGATCGGCAATCGCATAGCATTGCAGCGTGGCGACACCGCGGCCGTTCAACCATGCGCGCAAGGCTGCGGGCAGCGCTTCGGCGGACACCAGCGCTTTTTTCAGGCTCGAGAGATCGGCTTTCAGTTCGTCGCCTTTCTCGAGAATGATGCGCAGGAACGACGGCGTGCCGATGTAGCACTGCGGCTTCAGGCCCGCGATGGCGGCAACCTGCATCTCGGTTTGCCCGGTGCCGCCGGGAAATACGGCGCAGCCGATGGCGTGCGCCCCCATGTCGGCCATGAAGCCGGCCGGCGTGAAGTGGTACGAGAACGTGTTGTGCACGAGCTCGCCCGCGCGAAAGCCGGCGGCAAACATCGCGCGCGCGAGCCGCCAGTAGTCCGCGCGCTTGCCCTCGGGATCGAACATCGGTCCCGGCGACATGAACACGCGGCCCAGCGCCGCCGTCGGCAACGCCGTCATGCCGGCGAACGGCGGCGCGGCCTGTTGCAGATCGATGAGATCGGATTTGCGCGTCACCGGCAGCGACGCGAGCGCCGCGCGGTCCTTGATCGCCGCCGCGTCGACGCCGGCCAGCACGCGCGCAAAATACGGCGCCGCCTTCTGCGCATTGGCAATTTGCGCGCGCAGCGCGGCGAATTGCTCGACTTCGCGCTGCTGCGGGTCGCGCGTTTCGAGTTTGTCGAAGAATTCCATTATCAATCCAGAAGATTTGAGCCGCCAAGGACGCGAAGGACGCAAGGAACTCAAGAAGTGAATTCATGTCCGGCTATCGCAACACGGCGCAGAGGAAACGCGAGTTCAGGATCCTGCCTGAAGCTTCTTAGCGTTTTCCTTCGCGTCCTTCGCGTCCTTTGCGGTTAACCGCTTTTCAAGCCAGCCAGCTCTTGCGCCGGCGATAGTGTTTCGCGTCGCGGTAATTCTTGCGCGCGCCGCGCGGAGAGCCCAGGTAAAACTCTTTCACGTCTTCGTTGCTGGACAGATCCGCGGCGCTGCCATCCATCACCACGCGGCCGGTTTCGAGTATGTAGCCGTAATCCGCGAAACGCAGCGCGACGTTGGTGTTCTGCTCGGCCAGCAGAAAACTCACGCGCTCCTTCTGGTTCAGATCGCGCACGATCCCGAAAATCTCCTCGACGATCTGCGGCGCCAGCCCCATCGACGGCTCGTCGAGCAGTATCATCGACGGCCGCGCCATCAGCGCGCGCCCGATCGCCGTCATCTGCTGCTCGCCGCCCGACGTGTAGCCGGCCTGGCTCGCGCGCCGCTGCTTCAAGCGCGGAAAATAGGCATAGACTTTCTCGAGGTCCGCGCTGATGTCGCCGCGGCCGCTGCGCGTGAACGCGCCGGTCAGCAGATTTTCCTCGACCGTCAGATGGGCGAAGCAATGCCGCCCCTCCATCACCTGCACGACGCCGCGCTTGACGAGTTCGGACGGACTCAATTTGTCGACGCGCTGTCCGCGAAATTCGATCGATCCCTTGGTCACGTCGCCGCGCTCGGCCCGCAGCAGATTCGAAATCGATTTCAGGGTCGTCGATTTGCCGGCGCCGTTGGCGCCGAGCAGCGCGACGATCTTGCCCTCGTGCACCGCGAGCGACACGCCCTTCAACACGAGGATCACGTGGTCGTAAATGACCTCGATGTTGTTGACCGCAAGCAGCGCGTGCGCCGCGTCGGGCTGGGGCGGCTGACGCCTCGACTCTTCACGGCGTGACTGCCTCACCGCGTTACCGCTTCACCCGCTCACGGCACCGTCACGTCGCTCAGGTCACCTTCGAGCAATCGCGCGGCGTGATGTTCTTCTCTTTCGCGTACTTCTTCGCGGCGTCCTCGACCATCGGGCGCAGGAGCTTGTTGTTGCCCTCGATCCAGTCGGACACGTAACACCCACTTCGTGCCGTCCCACTGGTGGATGCGCGCCATGCGCACGCCTTCGTGATCGTTGCACGACAGTTTCAACGGCTGCATCAGGCCGCCGAAGCCGAGCTGGCGCAACCGCGCCTGGTCGAGATTGAGATTTTCGATGCCCCAGCGCACCTGCTCGCCGGTGAGCGGCTTCTTGCCGTACTTGGCCTGCGCGGTGCGGATCGCTTCGATCGTGACCATCGCGTTGATCATGCCGCGGTTGTAGAGCACGGTGCCGACTTCCTCCTTCTTGCCCGCGCCCTTGTTGCGGTCGTAGACGTTCTTGAGGATATCGCCGTGCACCGCGGTCTGGCCCGACGAGTGCTGCAGCGCCGCCGCGTTGTAGCCGGTCGCGCCGGCTTCGGCCGGCAGCACGTCGGGTTCGGCGCCCGACCACCAGACGCCGTACATCTGGTCGCGCGGATAATTGACCGCGACCGCTTCCTTGATCGACGGTTGAGTTCATCACGCCCCAGCCCCACAGCAGCACGTAGTCGGGCTTGTCCTGGCGGATCTGCAGCCACGCGGCTTTCTGCTCGACGCCGGGGTGCGTGACCGGAATCGACTTGAACTCGAAACTGTGACGTTTGGCGAGTTCGGTCAACAGCGGGATCGGCTCCTTGCCGTACGGCGAGTCGTGGTAGACCAGCGTGACTTTCTTGCCTTTCAACTTGTCGTAGCCGCCCAGCTTGTTGGCGATCTGATGCATGATCACGTCGGCCGCCGTCCAGTAGGTGCCAAGCAGCGGGAAGTTCCACGTGAACACGCTGCCGTCCGCCGATTCCGAGCGTCCGTAGCCCATGGTGATGATCGGAATCTTGTCGCCGGGCGCCTTCTCGGTCAGCGCGAAGGTGATGCCGGTCGATAGCGGATTGAATGCCGCGGCGCCCGTGGGACCCTTGCCTTTCAGGCGCTCGTAACACTCGACGCCGCGGTCGGTCGCGTAGCCGGTTTCGCATTCTTCATACGCGATCTTGACGCCGTTGATGCCTTTGTCGCGTTCGTTGACGAGATTCAGGTAATCGACGAAACCGTTCGCCCACGGAATGCCGTTCGGCGCATAGGCGCCGCTGCGATAAACCAGCACCGGGATGAACTGCTCGTTCGCCTGCGCGAACGCCGGCGCCGTGCCGGCGAGCGCGCCGGCTGCGAGTGCGAGTATCACCGCACGCTGCCACGTGAAGAAGCTACCCATGATGACTGCCTCCTTTGGTTATCCGATCGTTCCGGACTCGCGCCGGTCTTGCCCAACTATGCGCCAATACGGATAAATCCGCTGGTCTTCTTATGTGCAGACTGCAAAGTGTATTGACTGATTCCGTCCCGCGCAAGCGTCGCGCAACCGGCCCAATGCCGCCAGCTTCAGTGCGGAAAAGGCCATAAGCGCAGCTTTTCCTTGGCGATACGCCACAAACGGGCCAGCCCCAGCGGCTCGACGATCAGGAAAAACACGATCAATGCGCCGAATATCATCGATTCCAGGTGGGAAAGCAGCGCGGTCGACATGTGGATGCCGAACCACGCCGGCAGCTGGTTGAGAAACAGCGGCAAAAGCGTAATGAACGCGGCGCCCAGAAAGCTGCCGAGTATGGAACCCAGCCCGCCGATGATCACCATGAACAAGAGGCTGAACGAGCGGTTGACGTCGAACGCGAGCGGCTCCCACGAACCCAGGTGCACGAACGCCCACAGCGCGCCCGCGACGCCGATGAAAAAAGAACTGACCGCGAAGGCCGACAGCTTGGCATGCAGCGGGCGGATGCCGATGATCTCGGCGGCGACGTCCATGTCGCGGATCGCCATCCACGCGCGCCCCAGACGCCCGCGCACGAGGTTGCGCGCGAGCAGCGCGAACGCCACCGCGAAGCCCAAGACACAGCAGATATTTTCTGGCCGGCGTATCGAACGTGAAGTCGAAAAACGTGACGGGCGGCGAGTTGAGCGAACCCGACGGCGTGTAGTTGGTGAACCACGCGTATGCGGCTGAACATCCAGTCGAGAAAGAACTGCGCGGCGAGCGTCGCTACCGCCAGATAAAAACCCTTGATGCGCAGGCTCGGAATGCCGAACACAATGCCGACGACGGTGGCAACGCCGCCCGCCAGCAGGAATGCGACCAGCGGATTCAGGTCCGGTATGCGCAGCGTCAGGTTGTAGGCGGCATACGCGCCGACCGCCATGAAGCCGCCGGTGCCGAGGGAAATCTGGCCGCAGTAGCCGACCAGCAGGTTCAATCCCAGCGCCGCGAGCGAGAGGATCAGAAACGGGATCAGGATCGCGCTGAACCAGTACGGGCTCGCGAAGAGCGGCACGCCGACGAACGCGAACAGCCACGACCGCCCATACGAAATAGCGGTCCTGGCGGATCGGAAACGCCACCTGATCCGCGCGGTAGCTGGATTTGAATTGACCGACTTCTCGGTAGAACATATCGATTGCAGTCAAAAGTGAGGGGTGAGGAGAGGGGCGTCGCGAGCTGCCGCTCGCAGCTTGCTACAACCTTCGGTGTAATCTCCTCGCTCCTTGCTGCTTGCTCCTCTCTCAAACCCGGTCTATGATTTTCTCGCCGAAGAGCCCCTCGGGCCGCACCAGCAGGAACACGAGCGCCAGCAGTGTACGCAAACCAGTTCTCGAGGCCGCCGCCGATGATCGGCCCGAGATAGACCTCGGACATTTTTTCGCCGACACCGATGATGAGTCCGCCGATGATCGCGCCCGGCACCGACGTGAAGCCGCCGAGTATCACCACGGGCAGCGCTTTCAACGCGATCAACGACAGCGAAAACTGCACGCCCAGCCGCGAGCCCCAGATGATGCCGGCGACCAGCGCGACGAGGCCCGCGACCGTCCACACGATCAGCCAGATCTGGTTGAGCGGGATGCCGATCGACTGCGCGGCCTGGTGATCGTCGGCGACCGCGCGCAGCGCGCGGCCGATGCGCGTTTTCTGGAAAAATATCGCCAGCGCCGCCACCAGTGCGCCCGACACGACGGTCGCGAACAGGTCGTCGCTGCCGACAAGGATGCCGCCGCTGAATACGTTTTCGAGAATGATGAGCGGCTGTTTCGGAATGCCGAGATCGAGCTTGTAGATTTCGCTGCCCCACAAAATCTGGCCGAACCCTTCGATAAAGAACGTGATGCCGAGTGTCGCCATGAAAAGCGAGATGCCCGGCTGATTGACGAGCGGCCGCAGTACGCAGCGCTCGATCGCGTAGGCGAGCACCAGCATGATCGCGCATGTCGCCAGCAGCGCCAGCGGCAGCGGCATTTTCTCCATCAGCCGCACCAGCGAGAGTGCGGCGAACAGCACCATCGCGCCCTGCGCGAAATTGAATACGCCCGACGCCTTGAAAATCAGCACGAGACCGAGCGCGACGAGCGAATACAGCACCCCCGCCATCAGGCCGCCGATCAGCACTTCGAGGAAGAATCCCATGGCTAGGCCGCGGCGCCGCGGTGAAGAGTGATGGGTGAAGGGTGGGCCCCCTCCCCGGCCCTCCTCCGCTGGCGGGGAAGAGCGATTAGCCGCGCGGATTTTCTCCTCACTCCTCTCTCCTCACGCCTCACGCGCACTTTGCGCATCAATGCTGAACACCAAGGTACGCATCGATCACCGCCTGGTTGTTCCTGACTTCGTCGGGCGTGCCGTCGCCGATCTTGCGCCCGTAGTCGAGCACCACGACGCGGTCCGACAAGTCCATGACCACGCCCATGTCGTGCTCGATCAACACGATGGTGGTGCCGAACTCGTCGTTGACGTCGAGTATGAAGCGGCACATGTCTTCCTTCTCCTCGACGTTCATGCCCGCCATCGGCTCGTCCAGCAGCAGCATGTCCGGCTCGGCGGCGAGCGCGCGTGCAAGCTCGACGCGCTTCTGCATGCCGTACGGCAGGCGCCCGACCGGCGTCTTGCGGATCGCCTCGATCTGCAGAAAATCGATGATGCGCTCGACCGCGACGCGATGCTCGATTTCCTCATTGAGCGCTTTGCCGTACCACACCGCCTGGGCGAGAAAACCCGCGTGCATTTTCAGATTGCGCCCGGTCATGATGTTGTCGAGCACGGTCATGCCCTTGAAGAGCGCGATGTTCTGAAACGTGCGCGCGATGCCCTGGCGCGCCGCCTCGTGCGGGCGCATCTGTTTGCGCGTGACACCCTTGAACGTGATGCTGCCCTGCTGCGGATGATAAACGCCGTTGATCACGTTCAGCATCGAACTCTTGCCCGCGCCGTTGGGGCCGATGATCGCGCGGATCTCGTGGCGGCGCACGTCGAAGCTCACCTCCGCGAGCGCCTTCACGCCGCCGAATGCGAGCGATATGTTGTCGATCCTGAGGACGACTTCCCCGATAGCGCGCGCGTCAGTCATGCGTAGCCGGTGTTAACCCGCCTGCCTTAACTGCGCGGGAGCAAAGGTGCGCGCGGCGCGGATCTCGACGTCGGCGCGCACGATGCCGCTGCGGCCGTCTTCGAATTTGACCTGGGTTTCGACGTGGCACTGCGTGCGCGTCCGAGTACAACGCGTCGATCAGCACCGCGTACTTGTCGGCGACAAATCCGCGCCGCACCTTGCGCGTGCGCGTCAATTCGTCGTCGTCGGGATCGAGTTCCTTGTGCAGGACGAGGAAGCGCCGGATCTGCGAATCCGACGAGCGCATCCTCCGCCGGCGAGTTCCGCGTTCACTTTCTCGACGCAGTCGCGGATCAGCTCGTAGACCGCGGGCTTGGCCGCGAGATCGGTGTAGCCCGAGTAGGCAATCGCGCGCCGCTCGGCCCAGTTGCCGACCGAACCCATGTCGATGTTGATGAACGCGCAGACCCCGTCGCGCCCGTTGCCGAACGCGACGGCTTCCTTGATATGCGGGAAAAACTTCAGCTTGTTTTCGATATAGTTGGGCGCGAACATCGCGCCGCCCGCGAGTTTGCCGACGTCCTTGGCGCGATCGATGATTTTCAACTGGCCCTGGTCGTCGAAGAAGCCGGCGTCACCGGTGCGGAAATAGCCGTTGGCATCGATGGACTCGGCGGTCGCCTGCGGCAGCTTGTAGTATTCCTTCAGCAGCATGGGGCCGCGCACCAGCACTTCGCCGCCGTCGGCGATTTTGACTTCGACCCCCGGCGCGGGTGCGCCGACCGTATCGAACCTGACCGCGCCGTCCGGTTGCAGGCAGACGTAGGCGCAGGTTTCCGTGGAACCGTAGAGCTGCTTCAGATTGACGCCGATCGAGCGGTAAAAACGGAAGAGATCCGGGCCGATCGCCGCACCCGCGGTGTACGCGACACGGATGCGGCTCATGCCGAGCACGTTGCGCAGCGGCCCGTAGATCACGAGATTGCCGAGCGCGTAGAGCAGCCGGTCGGCGACGGCCACCGGTTTGCCGTTCAGTAAATCGGCGCCGCAGCGCCGCGCGACCCCGGTGAAGTAATGAAACAGCGCGCGCTTCACGGCACTCGCGTCTTCCATGCGGATCATCACGGTCGTCAGCAGGTTCTCGAACACGCGCGGCGGCGCGAAGTAGTAGGTCGGCCCGATTTCCCGCAGGTCGGTCATCACCGTTTCGCCCGATTCGGGGCAGTTGATGGTGAAGCCCGCGACCAGCCATTGCGCGTACGAAAACAAGATGGTCGCCGACCCACGCCATCGGCAGGTAGGACAGCATGCTGTCGTCGCTGCCCGAGCCGGTCGAACCGCGATGCCGCCGCGCGCCGCGACGATGAACGCGTCGTGCGTCTGGCATACGCCCTTCGGCTTGCCGGTCGTGCCCGAGGTGTAGAGCATGATGCCGACGTCGGAGGCGCTGCCCTTGCGCGACTTCGCCCGCGTAAAAATCCGCATGCGCGGCATCGAACGCGCGGCCTTGCTCGATCAGCGCGTCGTAGCTTCTCAACTGCGGCTCATGGTAGTGGCGCATGCCGCGCGGGTCGTCGTAAACGATGTGCTTCAGCTGCGGGCAGCGCGGCAGGATTTCCAGCAGCTTGTCGACCTGCTCCTGGTCTTCGACGATGGCGAATTGCGCCTGCCGCGTCTTCGAACACGTAAACCATTTCGTTGGCGACCGCGTCCTGATACAGCGGCACCGGCACGCCGCCCAGCGACTGCGCCGCGGCCATCGCCCAGTACAGGCGCGGCCGGTTGTCGCCGATGATGGCCAGCGTGTCGCCGCGCTTGAAACCGAGCGCCGCGAGTCCGCAGGCGAGCGTCCTGACCTCGGCCGCGACCTCCTCCCACGTCCACGTCTGCCAGATGCCGAGGTCTTTTTCGCGCATCGCCGGCCGCCCGCGCAGGCGCTCGGCGTTGGCGGCGAGCAGACGCGGAAAAGTATCGGGCTGTGCTTGATGGTCCGGCATCGCCGGCTTCCTCCGTCACGACAACCAATCTTATGGGGTTATCGGCGGCAACGTAGCAAGACTTACAGCATCCTTACCGGATGCCGGGCGTTGTCCCTCAGGCATTCCGCTACATATTACGCCGGTACTGCCCTCCGACCTCGAACAACGCCTGCGTGATCTGGCCGAGCGAGCACGTGCGCACGGTGTTCATCAGTTCGGCGAATACGTTGCCGTTGGCCATGGCGACCTCCTGCAGGCGTTTTAACGCCGCGGGCGCCGCGTCGCGGTGGCGCGCGTGAAAGTCGCGCAGCCGCTGCAGCTGGCTTTGCTTTTCCTCCGGCGTCGAGCGCGCGAGCTCTATGGTATTGCCCGCCTCGACCGGCTGCGGATTGCGGAACGTGTTGACGCCGACGATCGGCAGCGTGCCGTCGTGCTTCATGGTTTCGTAGTGCAAAGACTCTTCCTGTATCCTGCCGCGCTGATAGCCGGTCTCCATCGCGCCCAGCACGCCGCCGCGCTCCGCGATGCGCTCGAACTCGGCGAGCACCGCGGCTTCGACGAGATCGGTGAGCTCCTCGATGATGAAGGAACCCTGGTTGGGATTCTGGTTTTTGGCGAGCCCCCATTCGCGGTTGATGATGAGCTGGATCGCCATCGCGCGCCGCACCGACTCCTCGCTGGGCGTCGTGATCGCCTCGTCGTAGGCATTGGTGTGCTGGCTGTTGCAGTTGTCGTAAACGCCGATCAGCGCCTGCAGCGTGGTGCGGATATCGTTGAAGTCGATCTCCTGCGCGTGCAGCGAGCGCCCCGAGGTCTGCGTGTGGTACTTCAACTTCTGGCTGCGCTCGTTCGCACCATAAACGTCGCGCATCGCGATCGCCCAGATGCGCCGCGCAACGCGCCCGATCACCGAGTATTCCGGGTCCATGCCGTTCGAGAAGAAGAACGACAGGTTGGGCGCGAAGTCGTCGATGCGCATGCCGCGCGCGAGGTAGGCCTCGACGTAGGTGAAGCCGTTGGCGAGCGTGAACGCGAGCTGCGAGAGCGGGTTCGCGCCCGCTTCCGCGATGTGATAGCCGGAGATCGACACCGAGTAGAAATTGCGCACCTCTTCGCGCGCGAAATATTCGGCGATGTCGGCCATCACCTTCAGCGAAAATTCGGTCGAGAACAAACAGGTGTTCTGGCCCTGGTCTTCCTTCAGTATGTCGGCCTGCACGGTGCCGCGCACCGTGTTGAGCGTGCGCGCGCGGATTTCCGCGGCCTCCTTCGCGCCCGGCGGGCGGCCGTGCGTCTGCGCGAACGCATCGAGCTGCTGGTCGATCGCGGTATTGAGGAACATCGCAAGTATGGTCGGCGCCGGACCGTTGATCGTCATCGATACCGAATTGTTGGGCGCGGTCAGGTCGAATCCGCCGTAGAGCACTTTCATGTCGTCGAGCGTGGCGATCGACACGCCGGAATTGCCGACTTTGCCGTAGATGTCCGGGCGCTCGTGCGGGTCGCAGCCGTACAGCGTCACCGAATCGAACGCGGTCGACAGGCGCTTGGCTTCCGCGTGCTCGGACAGCATCTTGAAACGCCGGTTGGTGCGGAACGCGTCGCCTTCGCCCGCGAACATGCGCGTGACGTCCTCGTTCTCGCGCTTGAACTGAAACACGCCGGCGGTGAACGGAAAATAGCCGGGCAGGTTTTCGCGCAGCAGCCACTTCAGGAGCTCGCCGTGGTCTTCGAACCGGGGCAGCGCGACTTTCGGCAGCGGCGTGCCGGACAAGGTCGTGACCGTGAGCTGCGTGCGGATTTCGGCTTCGCGCACCGTCGCCACGTGCTCGTCGCCCGTGTAGGCGGCACGCACCTGCGGCCAGCCGTCGAGGAGTTGCCGGCTCTGCGGATCGAGCGCGGCCTCGCGTTCGGCGATCAGCGCGTCGAGCGTGGACACATGTCGTCCATTCCGCTCAGGCTGGTATCCCCTTCCCCTGCTTGCGGGGAAGGCGGGATGGGGGCGCACTGGATCCCGGCGTACGCCGGGATGACGGCAACTCGCGCAGCATGCTCTGCGTTGCCGTCAATTGCTGGCGCTCGCGCGCGAGCGTCACCTGCTCGCCCGCGCGCTGGTGGTAGGCGCGCACCGCCTGCGCGACGTCGGCGAGATAGCGCACGCGCGATGACGGCACGATGGAGACGTTGCCGGTCGACGCGCGCACGGTGACCGGCGCGAGGCTGCCGGGCTGCAACTTGAGCCCCGCGGCGGCGAGCCGGGTTTCAACGCCTGATACAGCGCGGTGACGCCGTCATCGTTGAAACGCGCGGCGATGGTGCCGAACACCGGCATTGCGTCCGGCGCCTGGCCGAATGCCGCGCGATTGCGCTGCACCTGCTTAGCCACGTCGCGCTGCGCGTCGGCGCCGCCCTTGCGGTCGAACTTGTTGATGGCGACGAAATCGGCGAAATCGAGCATGTCGATTTTCTCGAGCTGGCTCGCGGCGCCGTACTCGGGCGTCATCACGTAGAGCGACATGTCGACCAGCGGCACGATGCCCGCGTCGCCCTGGCCGATGCCCGAGGTTTCGACCATGATGAGATCGAAACCGGCGAGCTTGCACGCCGCGATCGCGTCGGGCACGCAGGCCGCGATTTCGCTGCCGGCGGCGCGGGTTGCCAGCGAGCGCATGTAAATATGCGGGCTCGCGATCGCGTTCATGCGGATGCGGTCGCCCAACAGCGCGCCGCCGCTTTTGCGCCGCGACGGGTCGACCGCGACGAGCGCGATTTTCAGGCGGTCATTCTGATCGAGCCGCAGACGGCGCACCAGCTCGTCGGTCAGCGACGACTTGCCCGAGCCGCCGGTGCCGGTGATGCCGAGCACCGGCACGTTTTTCACCGCGCGCGCGCGTTCGGCGAGCTGCCGGCGCAAATTCTGATCGAGCGTCGCGTTCTCCAAGGCCGTGATCAGGCCGGCGAGCGCGCGGCGGTTGCCGCCTTGCGACCTCTTCGAGATCGACCGCCGCAAACGCGGCAGGATCGAAATCGCACGCGGCGAGCATGTCGTCGATCATGCCCTGCAGACCGAGCCGGGCGCCGTCTTCCGGCGTGTAGATGCGGGTCACGCCGTAGGCGTGCAGTTGCGCGACTTCCGACGGCACGATCACGCCGCCGCCGCCGCCGAACACCTTGACGTGCGCGCCGCCGCGCTCGCGCAGCAGATCGAGCATGTACTGGAAAAACTCGACGTGGCCGCCCTGGTACGAACTGACGGCGATGCCCTGCACGTCCTCGTCGAGTGCTGCGGTGACGATCTCGTCGACCGAGCGGTTGTGGCCGAGATGAATGACCTCCGCGCCGCTCGCCTGCAGTATGCGGCGCATGACGTTGATCGACGCGTCGTGACCGTCAAAGAGGCTGGTGGCGGTGACGAAGCGTATCTTGTGCCGCGCCGCACCGTGGCGCTGCGGGGTTCTCTGCTGGACGCTCAAATCAGTCATAATCGTCGCACTCTCTGCGCTAGCTTACGCCGGTGACTCTACCAAGGCAAAATCATCCGCCGCACGAACTCATCGACGCCGTCGGCACGCGCCACGCCACGGTGACAACGCCGCCGCGCATCGTGTCGCTCGTGCCGAGCATTACCGAACTCGTATGCGACCTGGGCCTGACTGACGCGCTCGTCGGCCGCACCGGTTTCTGCATCCATCCGCGCGCGGCGGTCCGCGGCATCCCGAAAGTCGGCGGCACCAAAGACGTTAACCTCGCTCGCATCCGCGAACTCGCGCCGACGCACGTGATCGTCAACATCGACGAGAACGAGCAGCCCGCGCGTCGCCGAACTCGCGCGCTTCGTCCCGCACATCATCGTCACCCATCCGCTGGCGCCGCTCGACAATCTCGCGCTCTACCACTTGCTCGGCGGCATTTTCGACCGCGCTGCGCGTGCCGCGCAGTTGTGTGACGAGTTCGAACGCGTCCACGCCGGGGTCGCCGCCGCGTGCGCCGCGCTGCCGCGGCAGAACGTGCTCTACCTGATCTGGCGCAAGCCGTGGATGACGGTGGCACGCGACACGTACATCTCGCGCACATTGGCGCTCGTCGGCTGGGACACGCTGCCGCGACGGCGCGCGTGCGTTATCCCGAAATTGAACTGGATGCCGCGACTGCTGGCCGACGTTGACCACGTTCTCCTCAGCAGCGAGCCGTACCGCTTCCGCGAGCGCGATATCCGCGCGGTGCAAAAACTGCTGCCGCCCCGGGCGCATTGCAGCGTGCATTTGATCGACGGCGAAATGACTTCGTGGTACGGCAGCCGCGCCATTGCGGGCCTCGCCTACCTCGGCCGCCTGCGGCGCGCGCTGCGTTTGAAATTCAGTGCGCTCTAACGCGGCTGCGCCGCGGTCAGGCCGCCGCTTTTTTCGCGTCCAGCCGCTAGTTTCACGTACGATCCCGGCGCGTCTTCCAGCGCCTTTAACTTGCCTTTGCCGGGAACGCGCGCCGCGACTTTGTCGCCGGCGTGGGCGGCGACCCATTGCGCCCAGTCGGTCCACCACGAACCGGCGTGCTGCTCGGCGGAGGCGAGCCACTCCTGCGGCGTGGCGGCGAGTTTGTCGTTGGTCCAGTAACCGTATTTGTTCGCCGCCGGCGGGTTGACGATGCCGGCGATATGGCCGGAGCCACCGAGCACGAAACGCACTTTGCCGCGGAAACAGTTGCGCGCCGGCATAGGTCGATTTCCACGGCGCGATATGATCTTCGATGGTCGACGCGAAATACAGCGGGACTTTGACCTTGGCGAGGTCGATCGGCACGTTGTTCAGCGTGATGCCGCCCGGCTTGCGCAGGAGGTTGTTGATGTACATCTTGCGCAGGTAGAAGCTGTGCATCGCCGCCGGCATGCGCGTCGAATCCGAGTTCCAGTACAGGAGATCGAACGGAAACGGGTCCTTGCCGAGCAGATAGTTGTTGACGACGAACGACCAGATCAGGTCGTTGGCGCGCAGCATGTTGAAGGTGGTCGCCATCTCCGAGCCTTCGAGGTAACCGCGTTCGAGCATTTTCTTCTCGAGATTGGTGACCTGCTTTTCATCGATGAATACCTCGAGTTCGCCGGGTTCGGCGAAATCGATCATGCTGGCGAAAAACGTCGCGCTCTTGATGCGGTCGTCCCTGGTCGCCGCCATGTAGCCGAGCGCGCGGCGAGCAGCGTGCCGCCGAGGCAGAAGCCGATGGCGTCGACTTCGCGCTCGCCGGTCGCCTTCTCGATGGCGTCGAGCGCGGCCAGCGGGCCGCTGACGCAGGTAATCGTCAAACGTCTTTTGCGCGAATGTCGCGTCGGGGTTGACCCACGACACGATGAATACGGTGTGGCCCTGCGCGATCGCCCAGCGCACGAACGAGTTCTTCTCGCGCATGTCGAGGATGTAGAACTTGTTGATCCACGGCGGCAGGATCAGGAGCGGGCGCCGGTAAACTTCTGTGGTCAGCGGCGCGTACTGGATGAGCTGCATCAAGTCGTTCTGGTAGACGACCTTGCCGGGTGTGGCCGCGAGATTGCCGCCGACCTGGAACGCCGACGCGATCGGTCATCTTCACGCGCACCTGCTGGCCGTCGCCGCTTTCCAGGTCTTCGAGCAGATGGTTGAGGCCCTTGACGAGATTCTGCCCGCCGGAGGCGACCGTTTCGCGCAGCACTTCGGGATTGGTCAGCACGAAGTTGCTCGGCGACAGCGCGTCGATGTATTGACGCGTATAGAAGTCGACTTTCTTGGCGGTCTGCTCGTCGAGCCCCTGCACGCTGCCGACCGTCTGGTGCAGGTGCTTGGCGGCGATCAGGTACGATTGCTTGATGTAGTCGTAGAGAAAATTCTGCTGCCAGTCGTCGTGCTTGAAGCGGCGGTCGCCTTTGGCCGGCTCGATCACGGGCTGGGCGTGCTGGCCGAAGAATTGCATCATCGAGTTCTGCCACAGCGACATGTAGTCCTGCCACAGCTTCATCTGCATCTCGGCGAATTTCGCCGGATCGGCGAGCAGCTTGCCGGTCATTTCGTAAAACGCCTTGGCGATGCCCAACTCGTCGCCGAACGCGGGCGCGCCGCCCGCGCTTTGGCGTTGCGATGAATTCGCCCATGAGCTGGCTGCTGCGTTGCGCGATCTCGGCATAGGTTTGCGCGAGTGCGGTCGGATCCGGCGCCGGGTTTGGCGTGCTTTTCGGTCATGCCCTATCTCCTTGTGGCCGTGCGCGTCAAACACGCGCATAGCGGTAAATTCCATCGTCACCGCGCGCGCGTTGCAAGCTGGCCGCGCCGGTGCAGATAGTTAATGTGCGACAGCGTTTCACCCATCGCGAACATCGTCTGCTGCGCATCGAGCGCGCGTTTGAATATGACCGGCATCATTTGCGCGCCGCTGTGCGGCTCGCCGCACGCGGCCAGCAGTTCGTCAAGACGCGCGGCGTGATGCTGCTTGAGCGTCGCCACGCGTTCGCGCAGGCCGTAGAACGGCAGGCCGTGCGACGGCAGCACCAGGGTGTCGGCGTCGAGTTCCGCGTAACGCGTCAATGAATCGAGAAAGCGGCCGAGCGGATCGGCGTCCGGCGCGTGGGGCTGCACGCTGACGTTGGTGCTGATGCGCGGCAGCACCATGTCGCCGGCGATCAATGCGCCCAGTTCGTCGCAATACAGGGCCGCGTGTTCCGGCGAATGGCCGTAGCCGGTGACGACACGCCAGGCGCGCCCGTTAATGATCAACTGCTGACCGTCGTCGAGCGCGGTGATGGCGGACGGCAATGCCGGCACGCCGCGTTTGAACAGGTTTTCGCGGTCGAGGGATTGCGCGCCGCCCGCGAGCGAGGCCGTGCTGCGCATAGCAGCGCGACGATCGCCTCGCGCTTGTAAAGATCGCGCGCGGCAAACCAGGCCTGCGCGGACGGCAAACTCCGGCGTCGGTCATGAGGACGGGCGCTTGCCAGCGTTCGGCGAGCCACGCGGCGAGCCCGAAGTGATCGGGATGAAAATGGGTGACGACGATGCGCGTCACCGGCTTGCCGCCGAGGTGGGCGGCAAAGATTTCTTGCCACAGCGCGCGCGTCTCGTCGGTGCCGAAGCCGCAGTCGACGATGGTCCAGCCGTCGCCGTCCGCCAACAGCCACAGGTTGATGTGCTCCAGCGCAAACGGCAGCGGCATGCGCAGCCAGTACACGCCGGCCGCGACTTCCTGCAGCGCGCCGGGCGGCGGCGGCTGCGCAAACGGATACTGCAGCCCATCCGGGACGCGCGACTTGACTTTAGCAGCTTGTTGCATTACGTTTACGTAAAGGTTATATATTAACTGCAGAATTCTTATTTTACACGGATATATTGCATAGCACAATGACCGACACTCATACCATTACCGAGCTCGCCAAGGAGTTCGGGATCACCACCCGCACGATCCGCCATTACGAGGACGAAGGCCTGCTGTCGCCGCGGCGCGAAGGCACGAATCGCCTGTTCAGCCATCGCGACCGCGTGCGGCTGAAGCTCGCGCTGCGCGGCAAGCGGCTGGGTTTCAGCCTCGCCGAGATTCGCGAGCTCTTCGACCTCTACGACCTGGCGCGGGACGAAAAGCGGCAGCTGGAGCAATTCCTGGCCAAGCTCGAAAAGCGCCGCGCGCTGCTCAAGCAGCAGCGCGAGGACATCGAAGTCATGCTCAACGAGATCACTTTTTTCGAGAGCCAGTGCCATAAGCTGCTCGCCAAGCATGGCGGCCAGCAACCGGCGGCAGCCTGAATTCATAAGCGAGCCTCATGATCAGCACCTGATTGCTGCCTTGCACTTAATGCTTACGTTAACGTTAATGTAATGACTAATTACCGCCTAAAATGCCGAAGTTTACCCCCCGCGACCCCAATTACGCGACGCGCGTGCGCGCCAGCTTCGAACGCCAGCAGGTCATGGCATGGATGGGCGCGAGCCTTACCCACCTCGCCCCGGGACAATGCGAAATCACGCTGCCGCACAAGCCGGAATTGACCCAGCAGCACGGCTACCTTCACGGCGGCATCATCGGCACCATCGGCGACTCGGCCGCCGGCTATGCCGCCTACACCCTGATGCCGCACGACGCGAGCGTGCTCACCGTAGAATACAAAATGAACATCCTGGCGCCGGGCGACGGCGAACGCTTTATCGCGCGCGGCGAAGTGATACGCGCCGGCCGTTCGCTGGTGGTCGCGCGCGCCGACGTGTTCGCAGTGAAAGCCGGCAGAGAAACGCACTGCGCGTCGCTGCTGCAAACCCTGATGACCATGCACGGCAACGCGGATCAATAGGCCTCAGCGATGCATAACCCCGGACTCGACTTCGGACTCGGCGAAACCATCGCCATCCTGCGCGAAACGGTCGCCGCCTTCGCCGCCCGGGAAATCGCGCCGCGCGCCGCCGCCATCGACCGCGCCAATGAATTTCCGAATGAATTGTGGGCGAGCCTCGGCAAGCTCGGCGTGCTGGGCATTACCGTCGAGGAGGAATACGGCGGCACCAACATGGGTTATCTCGCGCACATGGTCGCGATGGAGGAAATCAGCCGCGCGTCCGCCGCGGTCGGACTGTCGTACGGCGCGCATTCGAATCTGTGCGTGAACCAGATCCGGCGCAATGGCAACGCGCGCCAGAAGCAAGCGCTATCTGCCGAAACTGATCGCGGGCGAGCACGTCGGCGCGCTCGCCATGAGCGAACCGGGCGCCGGTTCCGACGTGGTGAACATGAAACTGCGCGCCGAGCGGCGCGGCGACCGCTTCGTCCTGAACGGCACCAAGATGTGGATCACCAACGGGCCCGATGCCGATACGCTGGTCGTCTACGCGAAGACCGACGCCGGCGCCGGCGCGCGCGGCATCACTGCATTCATCGTCGAAAAGGATTTCAAGGGGTTCTCGACCGCGCAGAAACTCGACAAGCTCGGCATGCGCGGCTCGAACACCTGCGAACTCGTGTTTCAGGACTGCGAAGTGCCGGCCGACAACGTGCTGGGCGAAATCGGCAAGGGCGTGAACGTGCTGATGAGCGGGCTTGATTACGAGCGCGCGGTGCTCGCCGCCGGACCGCTGGGCATCATGCAGGCGTGCATGGACGTGGTGCTGCCGTACGTGCACGAGCGCAAGCAGTTCGGCCAGCCGATCGGCGAATTCCAGTTGATGCAGGGCAAGCTCGCCGACATGTACACGACGATGAGCGCATGCAAATCGTATGCGTACGCGGTCGGCCGCGCCTGCGACGACGGCCGCATCACGCGCAAGGACGCGGCGGGCGTGATTCTCTACACCGCCGAGAAAGCGACCTGGATGGCGCTCGAGGCGATTCAATGTCTCGGCGGCGTCGGCTACACCAACGATTATCCGACCGGGCGCCTGCTGCGCGACGCCAAGCTCTACGAAATCGGCGCGGGCACGTCCGAAATCCGGCGCATGCTGATCGGGCGCGAATTGTTCGACGAAACGACATAGAAAATTTTTCGCGGCAAAGCTTTTCGCTTTAAGACTGGAGATTGCAAATGCAAAACGATCCGGTAGTCATAGTCGGCGCGGCGCGCACGCCGATGGGCGCGTTTCAAGGCGACTTCAAGAACGTCACCGCGCCGGAACTCGGCGCCGCGGCGATCAAGGCCGCGATCGAGCGCGCGGGCATCAAGCCGGAGGACGTGCAGGAAGTCATCATGGGCAACGTGCTGTCGGCGGGCCAGGGTCAGGCGCCGGCGCGCCAGGCCTCGCTCGGCGCCGGATTGCCGCTCGGCGTCGGCTGCACCACCATCAACAAAATGTGCGGCTCCGGCATGAAGGCGGCGATGCTCGCGCACGATTTGCTGCTCGCCGGCACCAATCAGCGTGATGATTGCCGGCGGCATGGAGTCGATGACCAATGCGCCGTATCTGCTGCCCAAGGCGCGCGGCGGCCTGCGGCTCGGCCACGGCGAAGTCAAAGACCACATGTTTCTCGACGGCCTCGAGGACGCCTACGACCGCGGCCGCCTGATGGGCACGTTTGCCGAAGACACGGCGGCCAAGTACCAGTTTTCGCGCGAAGCGCAGGATGGTTTCGCGATCGCATCGTTAAAACGCGCGCAGGACGCGATCAACAAGGGCTGGTTCGCCGCCGAGATCGCGCCGCTGAAAATCACGGGCGGCAAAAGCGAAACCACGGTCGCCATCGACGAGCAGCCGCTGAAAGCCAACCTCGACAAGATTCCGCAATTAAAGCCCGCATTCCGCAAGGACGGCACCGTGACCGCCGCCAATTCCAGCTCGATTTCGGACGGGGGCGCCGCGCTGGTGCTGATGCGGCTGTCGGAAGCGCAGAAGCGCGGCTTGAAGACCGCTCGCGACAATCGTCGCCCACGCGACCCACGCGCACGAGCCGAACTGGTTCACGACAGCGCCCGTGGGCGCGATTAAAAAACTGTTCGACCAAACCGGCTGGCACAAGAACGACGTCGATCTCTTCGAAATCAACGAAGCGTTCGCCGTGGTGACGATGGCGGCTATGCGCGACCTCGACCTGCCGCACGCCAAGGTCAACGTGCATGGCGGCGCGTGCGCGCTGGGCCACCCGATCGGCGCGAGCGGCGCGCGTATCGTCGTCACCCTGCTTGCCGCGTTGGAAAAATACGGCCTGAAACGCGGCGTGGCCGCGCTGTGCATAGGCGGCGGCGAAGCCACCGCCATGGCGATCGAACGCATTCAATAAAGGACCACAATGCCCGCTCCCATCGATTTTTATTTCGACTATTCGTCGCCGTACGGTTATTTCGCGGCGATGAAAATCGACGCGCTGGCCGCAAGGCACGGCCGTGATGTGAGCGTGGAAACCCATCCTGCTCGGCGTGGTGTTCAAGGTAACGGGCGCGCAGCCGTTGCCGAGCCTGCCGCTGAAAGGCGCATATGCACTGCGCGACATCGCGCGTTCGGCACGCTTTCACGGCATTGCTTACCGCCATCCGTCGAAATTCCCGATTGCAAGCCAGGCGCCGGCGCGCGCATTCTATTGGACGCACGAACGCGATCCGCGCTGGCGAAGAAACTCGCGCAGAGTCTCTATCACGCGTTCTTCGTAGAGGACCGCGACATTTCTAGCCCGGCGGTCACGGCTGACGTGGCGGCCACCCTCGGGCTGAAGCGCGACGAAGTGCTCGCCGCGTTGAACGATGCCGCCGTCAAGGACAAGCTCAAAAACGAGGTCGACGCGGCCATCAGGCTTGGCGTATTCGGTTCCCCGTATATCGTGATCGACGGCGAGGCGTTCTGGGGCATCGACCGTTTCGACCAGATCGAACGCTGGCTCGCCCGCGGGCCGTTCTGACCGCGCCCGCATGCGCGACAAGCTCGAAGCCAGGCAGGTCGACATCGTGACGCTTGACGTCGATGCGATCGTCAACGCCGCGAATACGACACTCCTGGGCGGCGGCGGCGTGGATGGTGCAATCCATCGCGCGGCGGGGCCCGAGCTGCTCGCGGAATGCCGCACGCTCGGCGGCTGCCCGACCGGCGAAGCGAGGGTCACGCGCGGTTACCGCCTGCCGGCGCAACACGTGATCCATACCGTCGGCCCGGTATGGAACGGCGGCAATCGCGGAGAGCCCGCGCTGCTCGCATCGTGCTACCGGATGAGTCTGCAGCCTCGCGCACGAGCGCGCATTGAAAACCATGGCGTTTCCGGCGATCAGTTGCGGCGTCTACGCCTATCCGCTCGAAAAAGCGGTGACTATCGCGGTGCGCACGGCCGGTGATTTTCTCGGCGCGCATCCGGGCTTCGAAAAAATCATCTTCGCGTGCTTCGATGCGCCGACGCTGGCGATCTACAATGCCGAGCTCGCGCGGCTCGCCGGGCATACACACGATTGAGTATCGACACCACGGATATTTGCGGTGAGTTTCGCGGTCCCTAGAAGAGCGCCATGATGCGTGTGTCCAGCGCGCCGTTGTCGGCTGCGCGCCATTGTCCGAAATACGGGTTGGCCGCGGCCATCATTTCGAGCGTGTCGCAGTTTACGGCGCCGCGCGTGACCGCGTCTTTGATCGAACGTATGGCATGCTGGGACAACATGCGCACCATCAGCGCGCTGTCGATTCCCGGAATGTCCTTTGCCACGAGCGCCGCGTGCGACAGTGCATAAAGTTCGTCGCGCCAGAGTTGCAACGTCGCGAACCCGCCCGCGATCGCATTCACGACCGCCGTGCGCTCGGTTTCCGGGAAAGCCGGAAAATACCAGTCGGCGACGCGCTTGCGGACGCGGCAGGCGCACACGAGCATTTCGTCGATATGGGTCCGTGTCATCGATGCGGCATGCCGGCGGTAGCGCGTGACCACCCTGCCGAGGTTCTCCAGGCGCAGGCCCGCCAGAATCGCGTCGACCCACAACGCGTAGTCGGCGGCAGGCCCTGCTTCCACCGAGTAGGCGATCAGGCCATTGCGCAGCGGCTCAACTTTCATGCAGACCGCCGGATTGGCGATCGGCGCATTGAAGAGCAGCGCCGCCCGTATCTCCGCATCGCTGGCAAAGCCGGCTTTAACGCCTCCGAAATCACCAAAATTCTCGATCGCGCCACCGACGATGTCCGGCCCGCCGGCGGTCTCGAGCCGGTCTATCTGCGCTTGAAACCGCCCGGGCACGGCGACATCGTCCTGGTCGATCAATGCAACGTAGCGTCCCTGCAACAGCGGCACGCTGCACCGGCGCGTCTCGACGACCCCGAGATTCCGCGGGTTGCGCGAGAGGCGTATGGCCGGATGATGAATCGACTCGATAGTCTTAACCGTTGCGTCCGTCGATCCATCGTCGACGACAACGACCTCCAAATCCGCGAAGCCGTTATCAAGCACGGACTCGATTGCTTCCCGCACGTAGCTCTCGCCGTTGTACGTCGGGATGAAAACGGACAACAGCGGCAGCCGGCTCATGCGGCGCGGCGTCCATTGAACGTCCGGCAACTTACGCGCGTAAGCGCGCAAGCGCGTGCATTGGGCCGGCGCCCGCCACTTCCGCGCGCTGCGCCGCGCAACTTCCTGCTGTCAAGGCGATTGACGCCGTCGAGGTTTTTGCGCTGCGTGCGGGTGTGAATAAGAATCTTAGACTGCCCATATTGGCCAACAATGAGTGTTTCACATGGCAGGCGAATCGGTCAATTGCGGAATGAGCGCGTTCCCGGCGACTGCTTGCGGTTGGACACAACATTTGCGGCTAACGTCCATTCGCCCGTAAAATCCCCGCATCGTGGATGCGGCGAATTGAAGCGGCTCAAACTTTCAGATCGCATAGGCTTACGACTTCATTCATCTGCAACAATGAATCACGAACTATTCTCGGACGTCGCGAAAATTTCGGACTTCGTGCAACTCGCGGAGCGTTTCGCGGACGTGGAAGGCTGGCTCAGCCCGGCTGAAGGCTACCTGCTGTACCGCTTGGCGCGCGACGGCGAAGGCCAGGGCGCGATTGTGGAAATCGGCAGCTGGATGGGACGCTCGACCGCTTGGCTTGCGGCGGGGAGCAAGGCCGCCGGGCGCGAGCCGATCCATGCCATCGATGTCTTCGATGGCGGCCCCATGCTGAAGGGACTCGATGTCATCCGTGACGAGGGCACGACCTATCATCGCTTCACCGAAAATTTAGAGCGGCTCAGCTTGTTCGATCATGTCGAACCCGTCGTCGCCGAATCGAGCGCCGCCGCGCAGCTCTGGACGAAAGGTCCGATCCGTCTGCTGTTCATCGACGGCGATCACCGCTATCCGGCGGTCAAGCAGGACCTTGATCTCTGGTCGCCGCATGTTGCGGTCGACGGCTTTGTCGTACTCGATGACGCCAGCGAACATTATCCGGGCGTATTGCAGCTTTTTCAGGAAATGCTGGCCGACGAAAAACATTGGCGGCACCAGATGCGCGTCGGCAAAACGCAGATTTTGCGCAAAGTGGTGTAAGGTTCGAGATTCCGCCGTGCCGCCGGCTTTCCTGCTCTCTATATCCGGCACCTAACACTAGCGCGTCTATCTATCGATGCCGGACCATGATGGGCCATACGCTCGCAAGGCTTTGTGGTAATTGAGATGATCGCGACGCTGATGATGGCGGTCAAGCCGATACGCACGCCGGGCAGCCAGGAAGCAGCACCCCTGCACGTCACCATACACCGCGTCCCGCGCCCGGACCGCGCCACCGGAATTGCGAAGCCGCCATGACCGTCTTTCGAACCCGCTTGAAACCCGCCAGCGACGAGTTCAAAGCCGCCGCCGCGCAGATGCGCGCGCAGGTCGACGAACTCAACCGCAAACTCGCGACGGTCCGCGCGGGCGGCGATGCCGCGTCGCGCGAGCGCCACACCGCGCGCGGCAAGCTCCTCGCGCGCGACCGCATCAAGGCGCTGCTCGATCCCGCTTCGCCGTGGCTTGAACTGTCGCCGCTCGCGGCGTTCGGGATGTACGACGACGCGGTGCCGGCAGCCGGCATCGTGACCGGCGTCGGCCGCGTGATGGGCCGCGAATGCGTGGTGATTGCGAATGATGCGACCGTCAAGGGCGGCACCTATTTTCCGCTGACGGTGAAAAAACATTTGCGCGCGCAGGAAATCGCGCAGGCCAACCGCCTGCCGTGCATCTACCTCGTCGATTCCGGCGGCGCGCACCTGCCGAGCCAGGACGAAGTGTTTCCGGACCGCGACCACTTCGGCCGCATTTTCTACAACCAGGCCAATATGTCGGCCCTCGGCATCGCGCAGGTCGCGGTCGTGATGGGCTCGTGCACCGCGGGCGGCGCCTACGTGCCGGCGATGTCCGACGAAACCATCATCGTCAAAAATCAGGGCACGATATTTCTCGCCGGCCCGCCGCTCGTCAAGGCCGCGACCGGCGAAGTCGTCACCGCCGAGGAACTGGGCGGCGGCGACGTGCATACCCGGACTTCGGGGGTCGCCGACCACCTCGCCGACAACGACGCGCATGCGCTCGAGATCGCGCGCCGCGCGGTCGGCCATTTGAATCTCGTCAAGGCGGCCCCGCTCGACATGCGCGAGCCGCACGAACCGGTGCTCGATCCGGCCGAGATGTACGGCGTGATCCCGGTCAATACGCGCCAGCAGTTCGACGTGCGCGAAATCATCGCGCGCATCGTGGACGGTTCCGAGTTCGACGAATTCAAGGCGCGCTACGGCGCAACGCTCGTCACGGCTTTCGCGCACATCGCGGGCCATCCGGTCGGCATCGTCGCCAACAACGGCATCCTGTTTTCGGAATCGGCGCTGAAAGGCACGCATTTCATCGAGCTGTGCAGCCAGCGCGGCATCCCGCTCGTGTTCCTGCAGAACATCACCGGCTTCATGGTCGGCAAGAAATACGAGGCCGGCGGCATCGCCAAGGACGGCGCGAAAATGGTGACCGCGGTCGCGTGCGCGCGCGTGCCGAAATTCACCGTGATCATCGGCGGCAGCTTCGGCGCCGGCAACTACGGCATGTGCGGCCGCGCGTTCGATCCGCGCTTCGTGTGGATGTGGCCGAACGCGCGCATCTCGGTGATGGGCGGCGAGCAGGCCGCCAACGTGCTGGCGCAGGTCAGGCGCGACGCGCTCGAGAAAAACGGCAAGACGTGGAGCGAAGATGACGAGCGCGCGTTCAAGGCGACTATCCTCGAACAGTATGCGCAACAAGGCAGCGCCTACTACGCGAGCGCGCGGCTGTGGGACGACGGCGTGATCGATCCGCTCGCAACGCGCGAGGTGCTGGCACTCGGGCTGTCCGCCGCGCTCAATGCGCCGATCGAGAAAACGACGTTCGGCGTGTTCCGGATGTGAAGACGGCAAGAATCGGGAATCGCGGTTGGGGAATCGGCAGAACCGAAACGCGGCAGGCATGCGACAGGCTGCGGGTATAATTCGGCCACCATCCGCAGTTAGTCGCATCTCGCAATACAACTGGAACCACCATGACACAAAAAGTACTGACCCAGGTCGACGACGCCGGCAATGCGACGGTCGCGTTGAATCGTCCCGACGTGCACAACGCCTTCGATCCGGAAATGGGCGTGCAACTCATCACGGCGCTGAAAAAACTCGAGGCCGACCCCAAAGTGCGCGCGGTGGTGCTGATGGGCCAGGGCAAGAGTTTTTCGGCGGGCGCCGACATCGAGCACATGAAGAAGAGCGCCAAATTCACGAAGGAGCAGAATCTCAAAGCGGCACTCGCGTCGGCGCAGATCTTTCATACGCTCTATACGCTCAATAAGCCGACCATCGCGCGCGTGCACGGCGCGGTGCGCGGCGGCGGCGTGGGACTTGTCGCCGCCTGCGATATCGCGATCGGCTCGCGCGACGCGACGTTCCGGCTCTCGGAAGTGCGGCTCGGCATAGTCCCGGCCATGATCAGCCCGTACGTCGTCGCGGCCATCGGCGAGCGCTACGCGCGGCGTTACTTCGTTTCCGGCGAGGAATTCGATTCCGCGGAAGCGTTTCGCATCGGACTGTTGCACGATATCGTCGAAGCTCGACAATCTCAACGCGCGGATCGGGGACATGCTGTCGCAGGTGTATTGCGGCGGCCCGCATGCCATCGTCGCCGCGAAACAGCAGATCAGCCGCGTTGCGCACGCGGGCATCACCGCGGCCGTCGTCGCGGACACCGCCAATACCATCGCCGACATCCGCGCCACCGCCGAAGCACAGGAAGGGCTTTCGGCGTTCCTCGAAAAACGCAAAGCGGCGTGGATAGAACCGGCGCTGCAGAAGAAGAAAAAAAAGCGTTAACCGCCGAGAGAACAAAATCGAGGATTAACCGGCTCGCCATGTTTGCATTGATCTTCCTCGATGTTTCCTTTGCGTCCTTAGCGGTAAGGCTTTTATGAACTTCCGAAAAAAGTCAAAATGGTCGAAGTCGGCCCGCGCGACGGCCTGCAGAACGAGGCGCAGAACGTGCCGACCGCGGTCAAGATCGAACTCATCGACCGCCTGACCGACGCCGGCCTGCCGGTGGTCGAGGCGACCGCGTTCGTGTCGCCGAAGTGGGTGCCGCAGATGGCCGACAATGCGCAGGTCATGGCCGGCATCCGCCGCAAGCCCGGCGTCGATTACCCGGTGCTGGTTCCCAACCGCAAAGGCCTCGATGCCGCGATCGCCGCCGGGTGCGATGAAGTCGTCGTGTTCGGCGCGGCCACCGAGGCGTTCTCCAAGCGCAACACGAACTGCACGATAGCCGAAGGCCTCGCGCGCTTTTCGGAGGTGTGCGCCGAGGCGATCGCCCGCGGCCTGCGCGTGCGCGGCGACGTTTCGGTGTGCCTGGGCTGCCCGTACGAAGGCGACGTGACGCCCGACGCAGGTGACGCGGGTGGCGCGCGAACTCTACGCGATGGGCTGTTACGAAATCACGATCGCCGACACCATAGGCACCGGCACGCCCGGCAAAACGCGCGCGGTGATCGAGGCCGTCGCGAAATACGTGCCGGTCGAAAAGCTGGCGGGACATTTTCACGACACGTACGGGCAGGCGCTCGCGAACACGCTGGCCGCGCTCGAATGCGGCGTGGCCACGTTCGACAGCTCGGTCGCCGGCCTCGGCGGCTGTCCGTACGCAAAAGGCGCGACCGGCAACGTCGCCAGCGAAGACGTGCTCTACATGCTGGACGGCCTCGGCATCGAAACCGGCGTCGATATGGGCAAGCTGATCGCGGCCGGCGACTTCATCTGCGCGGCGCTCGGCCGCGCAACGCTGTCGCGCGCGGCGCGCGCCATCGCGGCGAAAACGCAAGGCCGCATGAACGACGACGACGTGCCGTCGCCGTGCCTCAAGATCTGCGTCGTGGATGAGACGCGCGACGTGTGCCGCGGCTGCTACCGCACGCTGGACGAAATTTCGCATTGGGCGGGTTACACGCGCGCGGAGAAAATCGCGCTGCTCGACGAGCTCGCGCGGCGCAAGGCGCGCGCGCCTTTTCCGCATCATTTACGAGTAACAGGAGCCACCGTCATGCCGTTGTCGCCGCCCGCACCCCGCCAGCACATGCACAACCGCGCCATCGAATGCCGCGGCTACCAGCGTGAAGACGGCCTGTGGGACATCGAAGGCCATCTCGTCGACACCAAAACCTACGCGACGACCGCGCGCGATACGGGACGCGCGCGCCAGCCCGGCGAGCCGGTGCACGACATGTGGCTGCGGCTCACGATAGACCTCGACATGCTCATACACGACGCCGAAGCGGTGACCGACGCCGGGCCCTACTCGCCGTGCGGCGACATCACGCCCAACTTCAAGGCATTGACGGGCGTGACGATAGGCGCCGGCTGGCGCCGGAAAACGCTCGAAGTGCTGGGCGGCATCAAGGGCTGCACGCATCTCGTCGAATTGCTCGGCCCGCTCGGCACCACCGCGTTCCAGGCCACCGGCCGCGCGCGCGAACGAGCGCAATGCGGGCAAGCCCGTCACGAAGAAACCCTACCAGCTCAACGCCTGCCACATGTACGACGACACCAGCGCCGCGGTGAAAGAGCGCTGGCCGCAGTATTACCGCGGACAAGTAGCGGCGCGCCGGTCAGCGCCGCGGGTAAACCCAGCGCGCCACCGGCGCGAACACGCCGAATATGCCGATGCTCGCAAACGCGAGTCCCCACGCGACCACGTTCTGGTTGCCGCCGGCGAGATCGAGCACCACGCCGAACACCAGCGGCGCCAGAAACGCCACCGTAAAACCCGCCAGCGAATACACCGCCATGGTCGCGCCGCGCTGGTGCGCCGGCGTGGCGGCGATCACGCCCGCGGTCAGCGCGGCCGAATCGCCGAGCATGCTGCCGTAGTGCACGCACATCAGCACGAACACCACGGCCCACGGCCACGCGGCGGTAAAGCCGATCACGCACGCCATCGATCCCGACAAACTCATGAAGAGAATAATCATGCGCTGCCGCCCGAAGCGCAGCGCGAGCTCGTTGCCGGATACGCTCATCACCGGGCCCAGCACGTTGATCATGGCGGCGAGTGTCGCCGCCGCGAGCGGCAGGCCGTCGGGCTGCAGAGTGCCGACGAAGACGAGAAACGCCACCATCCACGACCGCTGGCCGAACAACTCGTAGTTGTGCACCGAGTAGCCCAGCACGTAGAGCATGGTGGTGCGATTGCGCACGACCGGCCTGAAATCGAGCAATGCCGGCGACCGCGCGTGCGCGCTCTCGACGCGTCCCCGCGGCATCGCGCACACGACGAGCAACGCCGCCACCACCGGGCCGATCGCGCCGAATGCAAACGCCCATTGCCAGCCGAAGAGCGTGGCGATTTTGCCGCTCGCGACGATCGATATGCTCGAACCCACGCCGAAACTCGCGGTGTAATAAGCCGTCGCGCGCGACTGCGCCTTGCCTTCGAGATGGTCGGTCAGCGTTTTGAGCCCCGGCATGTAAGTGCCGCCAAGACCGGCGCCGATCAGGAACTGAAAGAACAGCGCGCTCCACAAACCGTTTGCCAGCAGCGCAAAACCCGCCGCTCCCGCCGCCGACAGCATGCATGCGCCGAAATAGATGCGGCGCGAATCGACGCGGTCCGTGAGGCTCGACAACACCGGCACCGCGAGCATGTAGCCGGTGTAGAACACGCCGCCGATCAGCCCCGCTTCCGAATTATTGAGGTCCCACGCCTTCATCAACGTCGGCAGGAGCGTCGTGTAACACGCAAAGCCGGTCATGCTCAGCGCCTCGGCGGCGCACATCAACAAGGTCAGCCGGATGGCGGAATGGCGCGGTTGCCATCGTCATTGCGCGAGCCTGCCCGCCCGCCAGTCGCGCGCGATCTCGCGCGCGGCATTCATGCCCGGCACGCCCGACACGCCGCCGCCCGGATGCGTGCCCGCGCCGCACATGTACAACCGCGCGAGCGGGCCGCGGTAAGCGGCGTAGCCCAACACCGGCCGCGCGCTGTAGAGCTGGTCGAGCGTCAACGCGCCGTGAAAAATATCGCCGCCCACGAGCCCGAAGTCGCGCTCGAGGTCGAGCGGCGACAGGATTTTCCGCGCCGAGGACACTCGCCCTGAAGTTCGGCGCGTGGCGGTTGACGGTCTCGATCACGAGATCCGCGGCCTCCTCCCTGCAATCATCCCAGTGCCTGCCGTCGGGCAGGTCAAAGCTGAAATGCTGGCAGAAGAGGCTCGCGACGTGCCGGCCGGCGGGGGCGAGCGTTGCATCCACGGTGCTCGGAATCAGCATCTCGACCACCGGCGCGCGCGACCAGCCCGTGGTGCGCGCATCGAAATAGGCGCGTTCCATGTAGGCGAGCGACGGCGCCATGATGATGCCGCGATTGATGATGCGGCTGCACGTCGCGTCCGCGCAGCACCCTGAAATCGGGCAGTTCGCTCAACGCGACGTTCATGCGGAACGTCGCCGAGTCGCACCGGTAGTTGCGGATGCGCGCGACGAACTCCGCGTCGAGCTCGCGCGCGTCGATCATGCTGAGATAAAGCAGCCGGGGATTCAGGTTGGAGACGATGCAGCGCGCCTCGATCGCGGTGCCATCGGCGAGCACCGCGGCGCGCGCCGCGCCTCCCGCGACCGTCACGCGTTCGACCGCCGCGCCGGTCGTGATCTCGACGCCGCGCGCGCGCGCTTCCGCCGCCATCGCCTGCGTGATCGCGCCCATGCCGCCGACCGCATGTCCCCACGCGCCCTTCTTGCCGTTGACCTCGCCGAACACGTGATGCAGCAGCACATAGCGCCGACCCCGGCGTATACGGGCTCGCAAAATTGCCGACGATCGCATCGAAACCGAAGGCGGCCTTCAACGCATCCGATTCGAACCACGCATCGAGCAGCTGCCCCGCGCTTTTGGTGAAAAGATCGAGCACGTCGCGCCGCGCCGGCATGTCGAGCCGGCGCAGGCGGTTGCCCGCAACGAGCGCCGCCAGCGCGTCGCGCACGCCGCCGCCGACGTTGGGCGGGGTTTCGAGCGCGAGTTCGCGCAGCACATCCGCGACGCGCTCGAGCATCGCGTAATAGCGCGGCAGCGCCGCCGCGTCGCGCTCCGAAAACTTGCCGACTTCGCGCTGGGTGTCGGCGAGCGTCGGCCCGATTTTCAGATAACGGCCGTCGGGCAGCGGCAGAAAATTCGCGATCGGCCGCTCGAGTATCCGCAAGCCGTGCTCGTGCAGCTTCAGATCGCGGATGACCTGCGGATGCAGCAGGCTGACCGTGTAGCTCGCGGTCGAATTGCGAAAACCGGGAAAGAATTCCTCGGTGACCGCGGCGCCGCCGACCACGCCGCGGCGTTCGAGCACGCGCACCTTGAGGCCCGCCGCCGCGAGATAGCACGCGCAGACGAGACCGTTGTGGCCGCCGCCGATGATCACGGCGTCGTATTTTTGCGAAGCGCATTTAGACGCAATGATACTTGGTGCGCGCGCCAATCGCGGTATGATGAATCGCGAACGATTCGCTGCCGCAAGATGTCCAATCCCAATATGCGCCTGCCCGCCACATTCCGTCTGATCATTGCACTGGCTGCGGCCTTGCTCGCCGGCTGCGCGTCGGTTGCAACCGAGGTCACCGTGCTGGACCGGACGCAGAAATACGCGCCGACGGAATACGCCGTGATCCTGCTCGACTATCCGGCGCGGCCGTACGCGAAGATCGCGTTGATCGAAGCCCGCGGCACGCATCGGCGGCAGCGAAGCGCCGTTGCTCGAGGATGCACGCAAACAAGCGCAGGCGCTGGGCGCCGATGCGGTGGTGCGCCTGGAAGTCAATTCCACCATACTGCCGCCGGTGCCCGTCTACGCGCCGGCGTATCCCTATTACGGGTTCTACTCGCGCTATTACTATCCGTACCGCTCGTTCTATTACCCGCCGTACGCTTATTCACCGTTCCCGTACGACAATTACCAGTGGGTCGGCGGCGGCACGGTGCAGACTTTGAAAGCCGTCGCCATCAAGTACACCGGCCCCGCCGAGCGCCCGGCGGCACCGTAGATGTGCGGCGCTTTGAAGGTTGTCGCGCGTGCGCAAATCGCTGATTTTAAAGTTGTTTAATCTAGCGTGGCACATGATTGATTCGAAGGAACTATTGACTGCGACGTTGCACGAGAACAGTATGCTCAGCAGTGATAAATCTTGTGGCAGTTCTAGAAGCCGAGGATCTTCAGATATGCGTGTAAGCAAATCGAAAAATACATTGATCGGTCTTGTATTTGCCTGTGTTGCTGTTGCTGGCGGCAATGCAGCCGCTCAATCGATGGATGTGTACACGTGGAATGGATTGTGCGCGGATTGCACCCCGCTGAACCCGATGGACACGCCCGCATCGGCAACGCTCACGTTGCAAAATTACACGGCGGGAGATGAGCTTGCAGCCGCCAATCTGGTGTCGTTCTCCTACCAGTCATTGGCGTTCACCTTTTCGTTTTTCGCCGACGGCACCGCGAGTATCGCCGGATTTCTTCCCGCCTCCGGTAGTGCGGATACGCCGGTGACACTGTCGGGATTGACCGAAGCCACGACCGGCGTCGGTCAGTTTTCGTTTACTACCGTCGGCGACGGTTCGTGGACTCTTGCGCTAAACGGCCTTAGTTTCGATGAACACAAATCCGGCGTGTCCTCTTCGAGTTGGAGCAATGACGATGACGAAAAAGAATGTGCTACCGCGATCCCCGAGCCGGAATCCTACGCGTTGTTGCTCGCCGGCCTCGGCCTGATCGGTTACACGGCGCGCCGCAGGAACCGCCAAGCCGCGTAGTCTCCTATCGGCACGCGTCACTTCGACCCCGCCGCGGCGGGGTTTTTATTTTCATCGATGACCGAAGCGCGGCGATGACCGTGCCACACGCGAGTCACCGCGCCTGTTGCCGCCGGAACGGCGCCGCCAGCGGTTCGCCGATAAAGATGCCCTGCCCCGGCATCAACACGCTCTTCCAGTAGGCCTCGATCAGCGTTTCGCCCTGCAGATAGTGGCCGATGACGACGGGCGGAGACGGAAATTTCTGCGGCAGAGTTGCAGGGCTCGACGACCGCGCCGTAGCTGCCCGTCGCGCCCGCCTCCAGCCAGCGCAGCGCGCTCATCTGGCCGCTGTCCGTGAGATTGCCGCCGGAAGACGTGAGATGGTCGGCGATGGCACCGGGCACGAAACGCAGCGTCTCCAGCCCGTCGACCTTCGCCACGCCGGTAAAATAAAACAGCACGTCGGTCGCATATTTGACCGTATCCTGTTTCATCGTGCGGCCGAAGATGCGGCCCCTGATCAGGTTTTCCGCCAGCGGATACGACGAGCTGCGCACGTTGCGCGCCGTGTCCGACGTCGAGAGCAGATAGGCGGTGCCGGCGGGCATCGTGCCGTCCGCTTCCACGCCGCGGTCGATCAGCGCCTTGGCGTGTTCGAAGGTCGTGGCGGCGATCGCCATGGTCGGCCGCATTTTCAATTGCGTGAACGGCAGGACGCTGCGCGAATTGAAGTAGCGGTTGGCCTGCGTCGGCTTGCAGCCGTCTCGCGCAGTACGCCGGATCGAAGCCGAAGGTGAATGCAGTCGTGATCGACATGCACTCGACCGCGTAGGGCGCCGCCCACGTCAACGCGTAGGCCTGCACGTGCCGCAGCGTGCGCTCATCGACCAGTGCCTTGATGGCGTCGAATTCCTCGCGCGTGAGGACTGTTTTCCCCGGCGGAAACTCGACCTTGATGAGGTTCTGAAACGAGATCCGGCGCTGCGCGGCGTAGTACTCGCCGATCTGCACGCTCAGCGGGATCCGCCGTGTTGATGATCACCGCGAGTTGGGTGTGGTCGAGCGCGCGCGCGACCGGCGGCAACAGCGCCGCCAGGCACACGGTGGTGCAAATCACGGCCCGCGCGACGATCTCCTTCAACACTTACTCGCGCAGCGCAAAAATACCGTTACCCGTGTTTGCTGGGCAAAACGAATTGGTAAACGGGGCACATGTTCCGAACGCGCTAAGCAGAGCATAGTCATCATAGAAAATTACGCGAGGTTTTCCGCCGCCCAGCACTGCCAGCGCCAGGTGTCGGCGCACATCGCATGCACATCATACTGTGCCTGCCAGCCGAGGAGTTGGCGTGCGAGCGCCGGATCCGCATAGTATTCCGCGAGGTCTCCCGGCCGTCTTTCGACGATCCGATAAGGCACGCGCTTGCCGCTGGCGGCGGCGAACGCGTTGACCATCTCGAGCACGCTGTAGCCGCGCCCGGTGCCGAGATTGACCGTCATCACCTGCGCTTGCGCGCGCAATGCGTCGAGCGCGGCCAGATGCCCGCGGGCGAGATCGACCACGTGTATGTAATCGCGCACGCCGGTGCCGTCCGGTGTCGCGTAATCGCCGCCGAATACCCGCAGCTCCGCCAGTTTCCCCACCGCGACCTGCGCTACATAGGGCATCAGGTTGTTCGGAATGCCGTTGGGATCTTCGCCGATCACGCCCGACACATGCGCGCCCACCGGGTTGAAATAGCGCAGCAGCGCGATGCGCCACGCCGCATCGCACTTCGCCACGTCGCGCAGGATATCCTCGATCATCAGCTTCGTGCGGCCGTAAGGATTGACTGGCGCCGCGAGAAAGTCTTCGCGGATAGGCACCGAAGCAGGATCGCCGTACACCGCCGCCGACGACGAAAACACGATCGTTTTCACCCCGGCCTCCAGCATGCACTCGAACAGCGCAACGCTTCCGGCAACGTTGCTGTCGTAATACAAAAGCGGCCGCGCCATCGACTCGCCGACCGACTTCAAACCCGCGAAGTGCATCACCGCGTCGAAGCGGCGCGTGGAGAAAATCTTGCGCAAGACATCGCGGTCTCGCACGTCGATCTCGCCGAACCCCGGCCGCCGGCCGGCGATGCGCTCGATGCGGTCGACCACCGACGCCTTGCTGTTGCACAGATTGTCGACCACAAAAACCTCGTGGCCCGCCGCCATCAGCTCGACCACTGCGTGGGAGCCGATGTAGCCTGTGCCGCCGGTGACGAGAATGCGTAACATCAGTTAAAGATTTCATCCAGACACAACCGCATGCCGCTCTCCCAATCCGGCATTTCAAGCCCGTAACGCTGCGCGAGCTTCGCGCCGGAGAGGCGCGAGTTGGCGGGCCGGGCGGCGGGCAGCGGATACTCGGCGGTCGTGATCGGCACGACCGTGCGGCATTTCAGCTCCGCGCCGCGCGCGCGCGCGGCCGCAACGATCGCACTCGCGAAACCGTGCCAGCTCGTCTCGCCCGCAGCGGTCAGATGGAAGGTGCCGCTCTCGAACCCGCCATTTTTCCGGCGCGCGAGATCCTGCTGCAGCGCCGACGCCGTGACTTCCGCGACGAGCCGCGCCCACGTCGGCGCGCCGATCTGGTCGGCCACGACGCGCAATTCCTCGCGCTCGCCCGCGAGACGCAGGATGGTGCGGAGAAAGTTTTTCCCGCGCGCGGCGTATATCCAACTCGTACGAAAAATCAGATGGTCGGCACCGGCGGCGCGCACCGCGTCCTCGCCGGTCAGCTTGCTGCGGCCGTAGGCGCTGCCCGGCGCGGGTGCATCCGCTTCCGAATACGCGCCCGCCTGCCGGCCATCGAACACGTAATCCGTCGAGTAATGCACCAGCAACGCACCGTGGCGGCGCGCGGCAGCCGCGAGTTCACCCGGCGCGCGCGCATTGACCGTCATCGCGAGACGCGCTTCTTCTTCCGCCTTGTCGACCGCCGTATACGCCGCGGCATTGACGATCACATCCGGCTGCACCGCATCGACCACCGCCGTCAGCGTGTCCACTCTCGCCAGATCGCATTGGTCGCGTTCAGGGACTATCACGCTCCCCACCGGCACCAATGTCCGCGCGAGCTCCCAGCCGATTTGGCCGGTGGAGCCGGTGAGCAGGATTTTTAACATCGGTGAATGGTAAGACGGTGAGCGGTAAGCTTACCGCTTACCGCGCTTCACGAAAATACCTCCGCTTTATCAAATGCGACGCCTTGCGCATCTTTCGCCGAGACTTGCGGCACGCCGTCAAGCGGCCACGCTATGCCGAGCGCGGGGTCGTCCCAGCGGATGCACCGTTCGTGCTCGGGCGCCCAGTAGTCGGTCGTCTTGTACAGAAATTCGGCGGCGGCGGAAAGCACGAAGAATCCGTGCGCAAAGCCCGCCGGTATCCACAGATGGCGCTTGTTCTCGGCGGAGAGATGGTTGCCGGTCCACTTGCCGAAGGTGGGCGACGCACGGCGCAGATCCACCGCGACATCGAAAACCTCGCCCGCCACCACGCGCACGAGTTTCCCCTGCGGCTGGCGGATCTGGTAATGCAGTCCGCGCAGCACGCCCTTGGCCGAGCGCGAATGGTTGTCCTGCACGAACGCCGCGCTGACGCCGGTAAGCTCCGCGAAACTCCGCGCGTTGAAGCTCTCGAAGAAAAATCCCCGCGCATCACCGAACACTTTGGGCTCGATGAGCAGCACGCCGTCCAGCGACGTTGGTATGACTTGCATGTTCAATTCACCTTATTCCGCAATACCCGTGAAGATACCGCCCATCGCTGCGCTTGGCTAGCGCCTGCACCCGGTGTTTTATTGTTACGGTACATTGTGGATTCGCGGGCCGTCGCGGAGATAATTTACCTTAATCACCGCATATCTTGCGGAGATTGTGATCGCTTTGCGGCGAATGACTTCCATAACCGGCGCATAAAATGCGGGGTTTCTGGTGGCCCATATCGATGAACGGAGGGCCGGGCCGAGACTCCGATGGAATCAGGACTTCGACCTGGCCGATCGCCTGGCGCATTCAGTTGAGATGAAACGTGTAGCTGTGTTCGTCGCGCGCGACTGCAATCATCCCCAGTAACGGCGCCAACTGCTGCTGGTACTGCGGGGTCGCGCGGGCAATAGCCGCGAACACCGGGGCGCCGCCGCTCGCCCACGATCCTTCACCGTCTAGCTGCAGCGGCCCCTTGAGCGTGCGCAGCGCCACGCGCACGGCGGAACCGGCGGCATTGAATTCCATCGCATACTCGCCGAGCGGCGCGACCGGCGTCAACGCCGAAGCAGCGGCGCGCCAGCGCAGCGTCGCGCTGCCCTCGATGACGCTGCGCGCGATCGCCAGGCTCGTCACGTGTATCAGCACGTCACCCGTAAGACCCAGCGGCGCCAGCTTGGGTACCGCCAGACCGAGCACCGCCGCCGGCAGATTGATGTCGGCATCCGCAAGCTCGACGCGTGATAACGATAGCGTCACCGGAATCCGCTTCGTTGCCGGGTCGAGCTCGACTTCGCATACGAGGTGTCCACGCAGCAACGATGCCGGCAGCACGCGCCAGGCAATACTTATTGCGATGCCGCTGCGCCCGCCCGCCTCACGCAGTTCAAGCTGCCCCGCGCCCGACCACAGCGTGCCCCGCGCCTCACCGAGTCGCAGCCGGCCCTCGCCACTGCCCTGCAGCGCGGCGTCGATCAACGTCGCCGGTGCGGTAACGACAAGCGCGAGCGCGTAAGCGCCGAACCCGCACGCGAGCAACCGCCAGCGCACCACGCGTTTCATGGTGTCAGGCATTCTTACGGCTTGGTGCGCGTGAACGTCGCGGTCACGCTGACAAGACCCGGCGTTGACAAGGCTTCGATGCGGCAGGTGTCCAGACGCACCTGCTGCACTTGCAGCCCGGCGACCCAGTTGAGCCAGTCCGCGAACACCACCGCGCCCAATATCACCTGCACCTGGTTGGCATCCGGGGCATCGATGCGCTGCACCGCGCGCGCTACGCCGGCGGCGCCGGCTTGCGCCTGCACCAGCGCGCGCAGTTCGGTGGATGACGCAGTGACGGTTGGTATCGCGCGCAGACGCGCGTACTCGGCCGCCTGCCGTTCGAGGACGGCTGCCTGGGCGCGCAGCGTCGTGACGCTGGTTCTTAACTGGCCGCGCGCGCGCTCCGCCGACTGCATGAGCCACACATACAGCACGACCGCCAGCACCGCTGCCAGAACCGCAATCACCATCCGCTCCCGCGGCGAGCGTGCTTCCCACAGCCGGCGCACGCGCGCTTTCATGACGCGCGCACCGTGATGATCACCGTGCCGCCGCCCGCGCGTGGCGCGATGGCCGCGGGGTCGATACTCAGTCCCGCCTGACGCCAGCGCGCCACCGCGCGGCGCACCGCGGCCTCGTCGATTGCAATGAGTTCGAGCGTGATCCGTCCGCCCTCGTAAGACAGCGATGCGCACGCTACCCGCCGGCAACTCCTTGGTTCCGGCCCCGACTTGTTCGAGCATCGGCAGTAAATCGCCGCTGTCGCCGAGTCCCGCTGCGTGGCGCGCCTCGGCGAGCTTGCGGCGCATCTGCAGCGCGGGATCGACCACCGCGACCGCCTCGGGAAAGGCGGCGCGAAACTGCGCCTCCATGTGCCGGCGCAAGGCGCGCTGTTCGCTGGCGAGCGACGTCCAATCGATGACCAGCGCCACCGCGTGAATCGCCAGCGCGGCGCCCAATATCCACGCCGCCGGTCGCAGGCGCGCGGCCATACCCGTAAACACGCGCCAGCGTTGGCGCTCCTGCGCGAGGCTGACACCGGCGCCGGCAGGCGCCGTGCGCCAGTCCCACATGCCGGCCACGCGCACGGTAATTCCGAGTTCGCGCGTCCACGCCGCGATATCGGGTGCTGCGTCGGGCGCGGTCGTATAAAGCGCAATCGAGGTTGGCCGCGCGCCGTGTCGCCTGCGCGGCGTCGAGCATGAGGCGCAGCGCGAGCGGGGGCACATCCCGCGCGCCGCAATCGGTCGCCGCGCCCTCGAACTCGCCGTTGCGCACGAAGCCTTCGCGGCCATCCCACGCGAGGCTCCATTCACCGGCCGCCCGCGGCAATAGCAAGCGTTTCGCAGCGCACCTCATACGCATGAATGCCGACGGCGTCGAGTGCATCGCGCCAGCGCGCCAAGCCCCTCCCGGTCCACCACCGCAAGCACATCGGCATCGCCGGCTGCGTCTTTCACCGCTCCGAGCCAGCTCACCTGGTTGGCATCCGGCTCGCCCACAATCATCTCCTCGACCGCGTAGGCGAGCACTGCGCCCGCGTGGCGTCTCGCCGCAGGCGGCAGACTTACGCGCGTGATCAACACCTGTGCCGCGGGAATTACGAGTTCTACGCGTTCGGCGCGCCGCGGCAGTTCGCCCAGCCGGCCCGCGCCCACGACGGGCTTGCGCCCCTCGTTGATCAGCGCCCATCGACACTGTTGCGGCGGCTCGCGCAGCGAGCCATAGATTCGTAAGCAGGCTCACGGCAACTTGCGCCAGACGATGGCGGGCCACCGCGCGTCGTCGCGCGCGAGCAGCGCGCGTGCCGCGCGCCTCCGCGCCGCCGATGGTTACGCGCATCGTCGCCATGAAGTACATCGCTGCTCACCGCGATGTCCTCTGCCGGCGCCACGGCCTGATGGGGCAACTGGCTGAGAAAATCGGCGTTGTTGCGAAAATACGCGCGTTCGCGCTTCGCAACCAGCGCGCGTGCGGCGTCCAGAGTCAGGTCTTCGACAATCGCGGCCAGCACTTCCGGCGCCGCGGTGTTCACGTTGACTGCGGTAAACCGCGGCAGCGCCGTGACGAACGGGCGCAGGCGCGCACGCACTTCGCCGTCGAAGCCGCGCACCAGCGCGAGTTCGGCGACGTCGATCAGCGGCCGGTTGGCCGCGAGGTAAGGCTGCTCCAACTCGAGGTAATAGCCGTCTTCCGCGCCGCCCCGCGGCCGTGGCTCGCTGTCGGCGTCGATCCAGTCGGCGAGCGCGTCGGCGAGTTCGGCCGGCAAGCTCCAGTATCGCGAGCAGGCGCCGGAAGTGCGCGAGTTGCCTGAGATTGACCTTGCCGTCGCTCACCAGATTGTTGAGATTGAACGCGCCCTGCTGGTCCTCGATATAACCGGCAAGCTCGCCGTTGTCGACCGGCATCGGCGGCAACCGCAGCGCCCAGGGCTCGCCCAGGTGATCGACGTTGCTCACGCGGCGATCGTCGCTCAGCACGGCACGCGCCCAATCCAGCGCCGGCCTTGATACCGAGCTGCGCCTGCACATGATCGGCGGTCAGCTCGCTGCGGCGCGCCCAGGTGCTTTGCGACACCAGGATCGCCGTCGCCGCCATCGCGGCCAGCGCGACCACGCCCATGGCGAGCACGATGGCCACCCCGCGCTGTCCGGCTCTCATGACTGCAGCGCGAATACGCGCACGATTTCCTCGCCCGAGGCGAGCACGATGCGCAGGCGCACCGCGCGCGGAAGCGGCGGGTCGATCGCTGCTGACGGGCCACGCGCTCACCCACGCCAGACCGGCATTGAGGTACTGCAATTCGAATTTCGTCACACCGGCCAGTACACGGGTAGCGCGCGGGCGGCACGTTCGGGCGCGACATCCAGGCCCGGCCACAACCACAACTCGATTTCCTGCTTGTCGTTCAGCCGGTAGGCGATCCGCCGCGCGGTGTCCACGCCCTCGGCCGACGGCAAAGCGGCTGAATTCAAGGCGCGGCTCCGCAGTCGCCGCGGCGCGTCCGCGCCACGCCGGCGCGGTGCCCGCCGCCGACCGCACCGGACGCGGCGCCGCGAGTTGCACGTCGCGCTCGAAGCGCGCGAAGAAAGCTGCCACGCGCCGCCATTTGTCGGTCTCCTGGCTGACGTGCTCGCGCGCATCGAGCACCGCGCCGAGACCGCGGTACGACATCAGCGCGAGCAGCGACAGTATCAGCAGCGCGATCAGCAGCTCGATCAGGGTGAAGCCGCGCTCTGCGCGCAGTGACGGGTGATGCAAGACTCGTTACCCTGACCATACTCATCCGGTTCCGTTTCACTTGGCGCCTCCCGGCGACTGCACGACGAACTCCGGTGAGGTGCGCCAGCGGGCGCGACTCTTCGGGCGCCGCGAACACGAAGACATCGACGCGGCGAAACGCGGGGTTCGGCGTGGCGACGACCTCCTCGCGCCAGGCGAACTCGAGGCCGCCCTGCGTGCCCGGTGCCGCGCTGTATGCCCAGCGGCAGCCAGTCGCCGCGGGCGCGATGCTCGGCCAGCAGATTCTCGGCGACCCAGCCGGCGAGCAGCCGCGCGCGCAGCTCGCCCACATTGTGTCGTGCCCTGCCCCGCCGCGCGCAGCGCCGCGAGCAGCGCGATCGAGACGATGGCCAGCGCGACCAGCACTTCGACCAGCGTGAACCCGGTCCGCCTAGCTACAGCGCCGCGTCGCCATTGGGTTTTCCTGTCGCCCGGCAACGCCCGCACGTCACCGACCGGCGAGCCCGCGACGGCGTAACGCTCCGCGCCCAGGGACATCTCGATCGTGAAGGCAAGCGCCGGCCCGTACGGGGCGAATTCCAGGCGCATGGCGCTCCTGCGGCGCGCATGTTTTCGACGCGCAGGCCCGAGACCGCGCATGCCCTGCGGCAGCGTTCGCGCGCGCAGCAAATCGCTGTCGCGGATTTCGGACCAGCCGGCATCGTCGCACTCAACGCCAGAAGCGGTAGCCGGCTTCGTCCGGCTGTCCAGGCGATCGATTTGCCCGTGAGGCGCGATTCGCACCGCGGCGAGATCCAGCAGTTGCGCCAGCCGCTCGGCCTCCACGCGCAGCACGGCGCGATCGTCCGGCCGCGTGATGGCGCTGACCAGGCCGACCAACAGACCCATGATCATCAGCACGACGAGCATCTCGATCAGCGTAAACCCGCGCCCGACACCGCGTGAGGCGTGCAACGCAATGGATGCGCAAGACCGGCTCCAGCCGTCGTGGTGCTTCATTGTTAACCGCGCACCGTTTCTCGATTCACCATTCACCATTCACCGCTCACCGCTAGAGATTCCACGAGCCGATATCGGCGTCGTTGCCTTCGCCGCCGGGCGCACCGTCGGCGCCAAAGCTGAAAACGTCGATTTCGCCGCGCACTCCGGGATTCAGGTACTGATAGGGATTGCCCCACGGGTCCTTCGGCAGACGCTCGACATATCCGCCCGGCCTTCCAGTTGGGCGGAACCGGGACGGCGGTCGGGTTTCACGACGCAGCGCCTGCAGTCCCTGTTCGGTCGTGGGGTAGCGCTGATTGTCCAGGCGGTAGAGCTTGAGCGCCTGCATCAGGCTCGCGATGTCCTGTTTCGCGGCGATGACCCGCGCCTCGTCGGGGCGGCTGATGATCTTCGGCACCACCAGCGCGGCGAGTATGCCGAGGATGACGACGACCACCATCACTTCGAGCAAGGTGAAGCCGCTTGCCCGCGCACCGCGTATCAGCATCGGCCGGCGGTTGCTTGCGACCGCCCGCTCGGAATCTCGGGTATTCACTATATAGTCACCATCCGCAGCGACACGCCGGCTTTGTCATTTAAATCCGCCCTCACCGCGAATGCGATCTGGATTATTATAGATGCGAATCCTGGAAGCCATCTTTAAAATCCCCTCGCCGCCTGTTCAGGGGCAGAGGGAGCATTTTTCGGACCGCTTCTTAGTTTGACGCCTGAATATAGAGTGCCCTGCCGCCTTCGCTCGCGGCGCACCTAGGAAAAAAATGCAGAGAGATTTCCATCGAACGATCGAGTCTTGCGCAAACGGCCGTCGTGTCTTTGGCGACGCTCGCCGCGCTGGCGTTGCTGGGCGTGGTGCTCGCGTACTGGACCTGGGCGTGGTTCGCGCCGCGCCCCGAGCCGCGCGCGCAAGCGCCGCGGTACAGAGCGGCAGCGGCGTGGAAGCCGCCTACGGTCTGTTCGGCAGCGTGCGCGCGGGACCGCGGCAGTGCCGCGCCGACGGCGATCGCGATCCGGCTGCTCGGGGTCGTGGCCGCCTCGGGCGGCCGGCGCGGCTACGCGGTGGTGCAGCTCGACGCCGAAGCAGATTCTCGCGGTGCGCGAAGGCGAGGACATCGATCCCGGCGTCCGGCTCGCCGAGGTCCATCGCGGATCACGTCATCCTGGAGCGCAACGGAGTGCGCGAAACGCTCGCGTGGCCGCAGAAGAACGCGGCCGCGCGAATCCGCCGCCGCACCGGTTAACAAATGACACGCCGTCGTCATATCCGCTGTGCGGGCACGGCCGCGCGTTCGAGGTCCGGTTCGATGAAGCGGTGCGGGTTATCCATCGCGACTCGCATGGCTCGGCGCGGCCGGCACTGGCGGCGCCGGCGCTGGCCTGCCGAAACGACCTGCCCGCCGCGCAGCGCCGACGGCGCCCGCGCGTCCCGCCGGACCCGATGTCGTCACGCTCAACTTCGTCAACGCCGACATCGAGGGCGTGGTGAAGGCGGTGAGCGAGATCACCGGCAAGAATTTCGTGCTCGATCCGCGCGTCAAGGGCACGGTCAACATCGTCTCGGCGCAGGCCGATGTCCAGGGCGCTCGTCTACGACGTGTTTCTGTCGGCGCTGCGCCTGCAGGGCTTACGCCGCGGTCGAGGACCGCGGCATCGTCAAGATCGTTCCCGAGGCCGACGCCAAGCTGCACCCGGGCCCCACGCGTCGGCCCGCAGGACAGGCCGCGCGCCGCGCGGCGACCAGATCCAGACCCAGGTGTTCACGCTGAAGTACGAGTCGGCGGCGCAGCTGGTGCCGGTCCTGCGCCCGCTGATCGCCCCCAACAACACCATCACCGCCTACCAGAACAACAACACGCTGGTGATCACCGACTACGCCGAGCAACCTGCAGCGCATCGAAAAAATCATCGATTCGATCGACCAGCCGAGCGGCACCGATCCGATCATGATCCCGCTGCGCTACGCCTCGGCGCTCGACGTCGCGCAGACGGTCAACCGCCTGTTCGCGGAGGCGCCGCAGGCAGCGGGCGCGGCGGCGCGGACACCGACGCCAGCGCTTGATGGTGGTCGCCGACGCGCGCTCGAACAGCCTGCTCGCGCGCTCCGACAATCCGTCGCGGCTCACCCGGCTGCGCAGCCTGGTGGCGATGCTCGATTCGCCCACCAGCGCCGGCGGCAACATTCACGTCGTCTATCTGAAGAACGCCGAGGCGGTGAAAGTCGCCGAGACCCTGCGCGCGATCTACCTGGGCGAAGTCCGCGCCGCGCCGCGTGCGCCGCGGCCATTCGGCGCGCCGGCACGACTGCGCCGGCGGCGCATCGCCGGTGACCTCGCCGCTGGCGTCGCCGGCGCCGGCGCAAGCCGCCGCACGCTCGCCCGGCATCATCCAGGCCGACGCGGCGACCAACTCGATCATCATCACCGCGCCCGACGCGATCTACAACAATCTGCGCGCGGCGCTGGACAAGCTCGACGTGCGCCGCGCGCAGGTCTACGTCGAGGCGCTGATCGCCGAGATCACCGCCGACAAGGCCGCCGAATTCGGCATCCAGTGGCAGGACCTGAGCGGCGCTGGGCACGACCGACAGCACAGGCGCTTCGGCGGCACCAATTTCGGCGCGCGCCGGGCCAGAACATCCTCGGCATCGCGGCGAACCCGGCCACCGCCGGCCGCGGCCTGAACATCGGCGTGATCAAGGGCACGGTCACGCTTCCCGGGCGGCGCCCAGATCCTCAACCTCGGCCTGCTGGTGCGCGCGCTGGAGACGGACACCAACGCCAACATCCTGTCGACGCCGACGCTGCTGACGCTGGACAACGAGGAAGCGAGAATCGTCATCGGCCAGAACGTGCCGTTCATCACCGGCTCGTACGCGGTGACCGGCGCGGCGACCACGCCGACGCCGTTCCAGACCATCGAGCGCAAGGACGTCGGCCTCACGCTGCGGATCAAGCCGCAGATCTCCGAGGGCGGCACCGTGCGCCTGCAGATCTACCAGGAAGTCTCGAGCGTCGACAACACCATCCGCACCAACCCCGCGGGCGTCGATCACCAACAAGCGCGCGGTCGAATCGACGGTGCTGGTCGACGACGGGCAGATCGTGGTGATCGGCGGCCTGATCCAGGACACGGTCAAGGACGGCGTGCAGAAAGTGCCGGTGCTCGGCGACATCCCGCTGCTCGGCGCGCTGTTCCAGTACAAGACGCGCTCGCGCACCAAGACCAACCTGATGGTGTTCCTGCGGCCGACGGTGCTGCGCAACGCGCAGGGCGCGGACCCGCTCACGAACGACCGCTACGACTACATCCTGGGCGAGCAGCGCAAGGCGAAGCCCGCGCCCAGTGCCGTGCTGCCCGAGATGGCGCCACCGACCCTGCCGCGCGCCAGTCGCCGCCGCCGGCGAAGCGCAGTAGACGTGCAGTAGCCGTAGCAGTAAGAACGACAGTGAGCATGATCACGCCGCTCACTACCCGCTCACCTAATAGCACGATGATCGCCCACATCGCCGTCCCTACGCCTTCGCCAAGGCCAACGGCGTCGTCGTCACCGCGCTGGACAGCAAGCTGGCCGAGGTGGCGGTGCGCGACGGCGCGCACGCGCGGGCGCTCGCCGAAGTGCGCCGCGCGCTCGGCGTGCCGCTGCACGCGCGCCGCATCGGCGCCGAGGAGTTCGACGAGCTGGTCGCCGCGCTGTACAACGGCGCCGACGCCGGCGCGGCCGCGCTGGCCGACGATCTGGCGCAGGACCTGGATCTGTCGCGGCTGCTGCAGGAAATTCCCAAGATCGAGGATCTGCTCGAAAGCCAGGACGATGCGCCGGTCATCCGCCTGATCAATGCGCTGTTCACGCAGGCGCTGCGCGACGGCGCCTCCGACATCCACATCGAGCCGTTCGAGACGCGCTCGGTGGTGCGCCTGCGCATCGACGGCACGCTGCGCGACCTGATCGAGCCGGCGCGCGCGCTGCACGCGCGCGATCGTCTCGCGCGTCAAGATCATGGCGCAGCTCGACATCGCCGAAAAGCGCCTGCCGCAGGACGGCCGCATCACGCTGCGCGTGGCCGGCAAGCCGATCGACGTGCGGGTGTCGACGATTCCGACCGGGCACGGCGAGCGCGTGGTGCTGCGCCTGCTCGACAAGCAGGCCGGGCGGCTCGACCTGACGCGGCTCGGCATGGACGACGCGACGCTCGCGCACATGGACCAGCTGATCCGCGAGCCGCACGGCATCGTGCTGGTCACCGGCCCGACCGGCTCGGGCAAGACCACGACGCTCTACGCCGCGCTGTCGCGGCTGGACGCGACCGCGCTCAACATCATGACCGTCGAGGACCCGATCGAGTACGACCTCGACGGCATCAGCCAGACCCAGATCAACACCCGCATCGAGATGAGTTTCGCGCGCGCGCTGCGCACCATCCTGCGCCAGGATCCGGACGTCGTCATGATCGGCGAGATCCGCGATCTGGAGACCGCGCAGATCGCGGTGCAGGCGAGCCTCACCGGCCATCTGGTGTTCGCCACGCTGCACACCAACGATGCGGTCAGCGCGGTCACCCGGCTGGTCGACATGGGCGTGGAGCCGTTTCTGCTCGCCTCCAGCCTGATCGGCGTCGGCGCGCAGCGCCTGGTGCGCCGGCTGTGCCTGGAATGCCGCAAGCCCTTCGCCGCCGATGCGGCGCAGCTGCGGGCGCTGGGATTCGCGCCGACCGACGGCACGTTCTATTCCGCGCAGGGCTGCGCCGCCTGCAACCGCTCGGGTTATCGCGGCCGCACCGGCATTTACGAATTGCTGACCGTCGACGATGACTTGCGCCGCCTGATCCACGACCGCGCTTCCGAGCAGGTGCTGCGCGCGCACGTCGTCGCGCGCGGCATGCGCTCGCTGCGCGATGACGGCATGCGCTGGGCCGCGCAGGGCGTGATCAGCCTGGAAGAAGTGGTGCGCGTGACGCGCGAATAGCCGCTGCCATGGAAGCATTCCACTACGAGGCGCTGGACGCCGCCGGCCGCACGGTATCCGGCGTGGTGCAGGCCGACACGCCGCGCCAGGCGCGCGCGCAGTTGCGCGCCCAGGGCCTGCTGCCCTCGGCGGTCGACCCGGTGCACGCGCGCGAGCGCGCGCGGCAGCCGTGGGCGCGCGGCATCTCCGCGGCCGAACTGAGCCTGGTGACGCGGCAGATGGCGACGCTGCTCGCATCCGGCCTGACGCATGGAGCAGTCGCTCAACGCGCTGATCGAGGAGGCCGCGGAGCCGATGACGCGCGAGGTGCTCGCCGGCGTCAAGGCCGAGGTCACCGCCGGGCAGTCTCGCTCGCCGGCGCGCTGGGCAGCCTACGACAAGAGTTTTCCCGATTTCTACCGCGCGCTGGTGCACGGCGGCGAGGAATCGGGCGCGCTGCCGACGGTGTTGCAGCATCTCGCCGATTATCTCGACGCGCGCCAGGCGCTGAAGCAGAAGACCAGCCTCGCGCTGCTCTACCCGGCCCTGGTCACCGTGCGTGGCGGTCATGCATCGTCACCGGCCTGCTGGTCTACGTCGTGCCGCAGGTCGTGCAGGTGTTCCAGCAGTCGCGGCAGAGCCTGCCGCTGCTCACGCGCGCGCTGATCGCGCTCTCAGCGATTTCCTGCGCGCGGCCTGGCCCTATCTCGCCGTCGCTCGTCGTCGGCGCTGCGGTCGCCGCGCGCATGGCGCTGCGCCGCGACGCGCCGCAGACGCCGCTGGCACGCGCTGCTGCTGCGCATGCCCTGGCTGGGGCCGCTGATTCGCGGCGTCAACACCTCGCGCTTCGCCAGCACGCTCGCCATTCTGGTCGGCGGCGGCGTGCCGCTGCTCTCCGCGCTCGATTCCGGCGCGCGCGTGATGACCAACATGGTGATGCGCGAGGCCGTCGAGCGCGCGATCGAGCGCGTGCGCGAAGGCGCGAGCCTGGCGCGCGCGCTCGGCGAAACGCGCGCGTTTCCGCCGCTGCTGGTGCATCTGGTCGCGAGCGGCGAAGTGAGCGGCAAGCTGGAGCAGATGCTGCGAGCGCGCCGCGCGCCTCGAGACGCAGGCGCTCGAGCGGCGCCTGGCGGTGTTCCTGACGCTGCTCGAGCCGGTGATGATCCTGGTGATGGGCGGGGTCGTGCTGCTGATCGTGCTCGCCATCCTGCTGCCGATCATCGAGATCAACCAGCTCGTGCGCTGACGCGCTCACCACCCCTGCGCTAGCAGGGTACCGCCCCCTCCTCCGCTTGCGGAGAAAGGAAACAACTCGCCCCCATCCTAGCCTTCCCCCGCACGCGGAGGAAGGAAACTAAAGCTCCCTCCCTTGCGCACTGCGCGGAGGAAGGAAACTAAAGCTCCCTCACTTGCGCACTGCGCGGGGGAAGGAAACGAAAGCTCCCTCACTTGCGCACTGCGCGGGGGAAGGAAACTAAAGCTCCCTCCCTTGCGCACTGCGCGGGGGAGGGCTGGGGAGGGGGCCAGTTTTAGCAACCAGCCGCGAAGCGAATGCATACCGCCCCCTCCTCCGCTTGCGGGGGAGGGCTGGGGAGGGGGCAACTCACCGTTCCCCATCACCCGTCACTCATCACGATTCCCCCAGCCCACTTAACCGCTTCCGCCCCGCCGCCGACACCGCCTGCAGCAATTGATTCACGAATTGATCCTGCATCTGGTTCGCGTGCGCCTGGTCCGCGTCGATCGAAGAAACCCGGAAGAGCATGCCGTCCGGAATCCGCCCGGTTAGGCCAAAGCGCAATTCCACCAGCTTCTTTTGCGTCGTGCCCTGCACCGCCTTGTCGCCGACGGTGAACCAGTAAGTCACCGGCTCAACCAACTGCTTTGTCGGTGACGAACGCGCATCGGATCATCGTCCGGTGATCGCCGACCTGCTATTACGCAGATAACCAAACCATTCTGGAAAACTCTTCCAACACGCACAAGAGCCGGCCCTGGCCACCCGCAACCCGGAAGGTAAATTGATCCCGGATTGCAGGATTGCGTTCGACGTTACGGTTGTAAAGGGTAGGCTGACATGATATATAATAAGTATATACGCATGTGAGGCTTATCATGAGCAATCTGCTTATCAAATTCAAATCCCGCGATTCGGGTTACGGTGTGACGCGAAAAACCCTGAAGGCCCTGGCCGCGGAAATGGACGTCAGTGAAACCATGGTTGTACATCTGGCGATTTCCCGGTTCGCCAGGGACGTGCTCCCCGCTTATGATATGGACGATGGCCCTCTCACGCGAGAAGACGTCGCCAGAATTCGCAAAGCAGCGCGGCCGATGCTGCCCAAAGGCAAGGTGCTGCACAAGCGTTCTTTGTTGTAAGAGCGAATATGTGGGAGCAACCGGACCCCGGCGACATTGTATGGTGTCGCTTTCCGCAACGACCCCGCGATGCTCCCGGCCCCAAGGCCAGACCGGCTCTGGTCATTTCCGTCACCGAACACGATGACGGCATTACGATCGCAGTTGCCTACGGAACTTCACGCAAAACGGATCGGCTGGTTTCCGGCGAATTCGCCATTCGCAAAGCCGAGCACAAGGCAGCTTACGAAGTTTCCGGTCTGTCGTATGACACGAAGTTCGATCTGCGCAATATAGTCGAACTACCGTGGAACGACACTTTTTTTGCCGTGCCTCCCGATCCTCGCCATGGACAAACGCCAAAACTCGGAAGCCTGCACATCGGTATGAGAAAGTCTCTCGAAGCCGCGGCACGCGCAATCCGAAAGTAGCAATGGGTAATGGCCGAACCGCATTTCGCGGTAGCTACCGTGTAAAAAATCGTGATCCACGATTTACCGTTTACTCGGTCGCCGCCCCCCGCTTTCCGACTTACGACTTGCGATTTCCGATTCACGACCCACGACTCACGATTCGCGATTCACGGTTTCCCGGTCACTAGTATCTCGTCACCGCTCACCGCTCACCGTTCCGGGAAAAACCGAGATATCCGTAATAAGCGGGAGTTTCGCCGCGCGCGCCGCTTTGACCAAGGCCGCATCGAGCGTTGCCAGCGGCAACTTGCGGCGGCGGGCCAGTTCGAAATAAACGGCATCGTACGGCGTCAGAGTCATGGCTGGCCGCAAGCTCGCCCAATTCAACGACAGAAGGCATTTCCTGGTCGATCCGCAGCGGCAGGCCGTCCGCATTTTTCAGCACCGCACGGCGCTGCTCGCTGGTCATGCGCTTACGGCGCTCGGCGTTGACCAATGCGCTGACCAGTTCGGGACGCCATAGCGAGGGAACCCACACTTCGGCACGGCCAAGTGTCGCCGCCAATCGAGCGCAGAACTCGCTCTCCTCGTCCTGGATATACCAAGGCACGCATACCGAGCAGTCGACGACGAACGCATCCGGCAGGTAGACAGCCGCCGGCTCGCGGAGCCTGGATGCTCGCCGCGGCTTCAATACTTGCGGCCTTCGTCGATCAACTGCCTGATCGTGACGGTGCCGCCCAGCGTGATTCCTTTGCGCAGCCGCTTCATTTCGACGAGCCACTGCTCGCCGGTTTTTGCTGGCCGGGCGGGCGCGACAGGCGTGAGCACCGCCACCGCCCGGCCATGACGGGTGATCGTGACAGCCTCACCCTTCTCGACCTCGTCGAGCAATTGCGACAACTGGGTCTTGGCCTGAAATGCGCCGACGGTCTTCATGCGGTCCTCGTGAGAACTGGTCAACCAGTTTGAATTATAGCGAAAGAGCAGTGAATCGTGAATCGGACATCCGTGAGCGACTATGCGTCACCGCTCACCACTCCCTCCCTGCTTGCGGGGGAGGGCTGGGGGAGGGGGCACCTCACCGCTCACCGTTCTTTCGTCACCTGTCACTCGCTCCTCCCGTCCCTCGTCATCGCTCACCCCCTCACCGCTCACCACTCCCTCCCCTGCTTGCGGAGAAAGGAAACAACTCGCCCCCATCCTAGCCTTCCCCCGCACGCGGAGGAAGGAAACTAAAGCTCCCTCCCTTGCGCACTGCGCGGGGGAGGGCTGGGGAGGGGCAGTTTTAGCAACCAGCCGCGAAGCGAATGCATACCGCCCCCTCCGCTTGCGGGAGGGCTGGGAGGGCCAGTTTTAGCAACCAGCCGCGAAGCGAATGCATACCGCCCCCTCCTCCGCTTGCGGGGGAGGGCTGGGGAGGGGGCCAGTTTCAGCAACCAGGCGCGAAGCGAATGCACACCACTCCCTCCTCTGCTTGCGGGGGAGGGCCGGGGAGGGGGCAACTCACCGTTCCCCATCACCCATCACTCATCACGATTCCCCCAGCCCACTCAACCGCTTCCGCCCCGCCGCCGACACCGCCTGCAGCAATTGATTCACGAATTGATCCTGCATTTGGTTCGCGTGCGCCTGGTCCGCGTCGATCGAAGAAACCCGGAAGAGCATGCCGTCCGGAATGCGCCCGGTTAGGCCAAAGCGCAATTCCACCAGCTTCTTTTGCGTCGTACCCAGCACCGCCTTGTCGCCGACGGTGAACCAGTAAGTCACCGGCTCAATGCGCGTCCCCTGGCTGCTAAACAGCCGCCGCACCGGAATATCGCCAAATGCGGTGGCGAGCGACGCGGTTTCGTTTTTGCTAATGTTGAATCCTTGCGCCGGATAACACACTTCGGGCTTGTGGGCCTGCAGCGAGCCGCGCTGGTCGCTGCCGTAGGCGAGCGAGAGCATGATGTGATAGCCGCCGGCATTCACATAGGTGCGGCTCAGGATCTGGCTGTAGAGCTTGTCCAGCAATTCCTGCGTTTGGGGATTGACCACCCGCACAAAACGTTGCGGCTCTTCGCGCCAGTCGCCAAACTGCTTGGGAACCATTTCCTCCAGAGAAATAGGCTTCTCGTCGGCCAGTTTCGTACTGGGCCGCGCCACCACCGCACCAATACTTGCCGCGATCATCAGCGCTGCAACAATCAAAGCGATTCGATTCGAGAACATTTCGACCCCCTTTCGGGAAATCAGATTAAGCGTTGCATTTTAATCGCATCCGCGATGAAACGTTGCCGGCGTAGTTATCCAATGATAACAGCAGGCATATCGGCTACGGTCTGTGCCCCATACTGAAGCGAAAATAGTACGCGGCGTGCCATGCCCCCATCGTTGTTTTCAGGACGGCAAGTCGGCGCGCCGCGCAAGAACCGCCGAAACCCCTACGATACATATGCCGCCGAGCTCGAGCACCGAATTCAGAATGCTTTCGCCGCTCCATAGGAGTTCGACGTGATTGAACGACGCAGCCCGGATGATGACAAAAACGCCGACGACGCCGAGGCCCACAACTGCGCCGAGCGCCCGCCGCATGACGGACCGCTGCCAGTACAGCATAATTAACACGGTGAACGCTCCGAGCAAAACCGTGGCCCCGGTAAAGAGCACTTGGTAGTGATGTCGGTCCTTGTACCACGCCTCGTGCCGTATAAGATCGCGCAAGACCTCCCCGAATAACGAATGGAGATCGAGCTGCTTATTGATGCCGAGCAACAACATCACGGTCATCACCAGCATCCACAGCCTGGCCAACAAGCGATGGTCCTCAGCTTCGAGCGGATCGGACGCATTCAGCCTGCGGGCGGCATCCTGACAGGCTCTGCGCGTCGTGTGCGCGAGATAGGCGCTGACGAAGTAGGCTCCCGTGATAAGCCAGCCGATCACGGTCGGATCTCCGATGCCAAGATGCCAGCGGCCTTCCGGCGCTACGGCAAATGCAACGGACTGCAAGAACATTTCTGGCATTGCCATGATTCAGGCCGCCTGTTGCGAGTTGGCCACGGTCTTCCTTAGACGGAAATGGCGAGGCAGGAACGACTGCGCCTGTTGCGTAGAATACCAGCCATCACCCATTGCCGGGGCGACGCTTTGTGTAGGATCAACCTCAGCGCCTGAATGGCGATCGGGGCGGCGGCGATGTTATGGACAAAGCGCTCGATCGGTTGTATGAAGAGTGAATGAATACTCGCCGCAAACTGATCGCCGCGCTTGGCGCGAATTCGGTGAACCTTAGAGAGCAACGGCATGGGTTAAGCATGCGGCGAGCGTCGCTCACCTGTGCATGGCTTCTCGCTCTCGCCTTCTGGGCTGTCGTACCCACCACGCACGCCGAGAGCTTGCAGCCTTTCGAGTTCGCCCTGATCGGCGATCCTCAGATCGGATACGGCAGGGGTGGTGAATACGCCGACGCAGGACACTTTGGTGAGGTGATCGAGAACATCAACACGCGCAAGGTGCCGCTCAGCATCATCGCCGGCGATCTGGTTCAGGACCGGATCATCTGGCAAGAGTGGATTTTCGGCTGGGAGCTTGCGCGCATGCAGCGGCAAGTCGTGCTCGCACCCGGCAATCACGACATCGTCGACGAAGGCTCGCTCGCGGCCTATCGCAAGCGTCACGGCAAAGACTACTTCGACGTGGTCTATCAACAACTGCGCGTTCATCGTGCTCAACTCGGAGACGATGCGCGATCCAGATATTTCCCGCGAAGAATTCGACCGCCAATGGGCCTTCCTTGAGAACGCGCTTGCGACCCATCAACGTGCCGGTCGCGACCATATCGTGTTGGTAACACATAGGCCGCCTTTCGTCGAAACCGAAGATGAAGCCGATGCCGAGGCGAACTGGCCGAAAGATACTCGCCGCCGGCTGCTGGCTTTAGCGCGCAATTATGGTGTGCGGTGGATCCTCGCCGGGCATTTGCATCGCACGGTGACCGCCGATACCGCCGATGGCATTCACATCGTGGTCTCCGCCGGCAGCGCACGCAGTTTCGATCAGTCTCCGATCGCGTACTACCTCTTTCACGCCGATAAGGAGGGGCTGCGCCACGAACTCGTTGTCGTTGCGCCCACGCCGCCCGAGCCGTTCTCAGTGCCGGGCTTTCCCAATTGGACTCCGCGTCTCTTCGAGTTCAGCATTCGCCACTGGCTGTTCACGGTGTTCTACGTGATCGCGGGACTCTTCGCGCTTTCAGCTTCGAAGGCGCTGGGCCGGCGCAACGCCCCACAGCAGACGCATTGGCGCGTGATCGCGATATTGCTGTTTTTCTTCGGCGCCAACATGCAGCTCGACTTCGACGAAATGATCGGCGAAGTCGGTCGAATGGCCATCCGATTGGCCGGCGTTTTCGCGATTCGCCACCTGATCACCGGCAGCGCCGCGGCAGTCGTTACCGTCGTAAGCGCTGTGTTGCTGGCCCGCTTCTACGTAAATTCCCAGCGCGACAAATCTACGCCGATCGCGCTGTGCGCACTCGCGATTCCGACAGCCTGGTTTTGCCTGAGCGCGATCTCCAACCACATCATCGGCATGCTCTTCAACGAGAGGTGGTGGGACTTGTGGATCTTGATCGCCATGATCGTGATCTCGGTGTGTGCCAGGCGGGTGTCGCAACGGCAAACTTAGGTTAGATTCCCCAGAAGGATATTTGGGCTGGGATTCATTGGCGCCGATGTAAAGAATCCCAGTCACTGCGTCGCGGCGCTGCACGATCGCTTCTCGAAAATCAACAGCTGGGTTGTCGCAACGCGGGCCGGCCAATTCCAGCGATAAGCAGCGTTATTTAACCGCAGTAGGAGGCGGCGCGGTGCACCCCTTACACCATGTCGACATCCTGCTGGGTGTCGAACCTGGCGGCATCGGGTGCATTGCCGTTGCCGCTGTGATTCGCTTGAGGCGTTTGCGCTCATCTGCACGAAACGGCTGGTTGCTACAGACAACAGAATGGTTGGCGGGACGCATAAAACGGCCACGGCGGCCAATTCGTTGCACATACTACGCGGGAGTGATTGCGAACAGAATGTGCCTGCATTCGCCAGAAAAAAGGGAAGTAATTGAAATTTCCAGTGCATAAAGTATTTGCACCCATCACTAGCCGAAAAGTTTCTCTCAGCTACGCAGCAACGATAAGGATTCCGGCGTGAATAATGACGGAATATTCGCACAATCGTGAGTGTTAATGTTGCCGGCTTTGTATATACTTCCAGCTTGATGCCCTTGGACCAAACCCATCCATTGAAAGCCTTGGCAATAAACTCGGTTCGGTGATCGATGGTGATGGCCTGTGATTGCGATCGAGTCAGCGGCAGATCGTCGCCATCGGCAAGACTCGCAAAAAGGGTGAGACTGAATTTCCTATCGCTCAATGTAATAGCACCGCCATCTCATTGATCGCCACTTCTGCCAGATCAAACATATCCGTCGAACTGCAATGCACCATAAAAAACTGGTTTGGCGCTTCGCTTCCTTCATCGCCTTGATAGGCTCATTCGTGCGGTTGATCTGAATGTCAACAGCCTCTAGACTTCCCGCAGCAAACAGATGGCCGAACCAGGATCCTTGACTAACCGCGGTAAAATGGTCCGCGACCTGTTTGACGGCTTCAAGGCCCTCTCGATCATACCTTGGCGCGTTCATCTTTTCGTGGCTTTGTGGAGTTGTTCCCTGTTTGCGCTGGCCTTCTACCAGACTGTCAGTGCCGGGGCCAGTTGGGATCAGGTTCGATGGCTTGGCGCGTCGCTCGCGTTCGGCGGCATTTGGGGAATCAGCCTCTCGCTGCTGCTGATCGGACTCCCCATAAAGTTGGCATTCTGGGTAATTGTTCCGGCGAACGCCTATCGCGGCGGCCTTAACGGGCACCTCTGCATACCACCTGCTCGCATACGGTGAACAGCTTGGTGTTCCTTCGGTAATCGCCGCGCTGGAGACTAACCCGCTTGAAGCGCAGGAGTTTTTCGCAGCCACCTTCAGTGTCGCCCGATGGCTGATCCAGTGTATCTGTTCTGGCTGCTACTGCGGACGCTTGGGTGGGCTGCTTGGCGTGCACTGCAGTCTCGCGGAATTCAATCCGTCGCTGCCAGATGCTTTGCAGTCACTGTCGGCGCCGTTGGATTGGCGGGTTATCTCCGGGTTTAGCCTCACGAGTGCCAATTCATTTTCTCTCAACAACCCTTTTCTTTTCCTGACACGACCGCACGCGAGGTCCGTGCAAGTCTGGGGGCTGGTGGACAACTTCACGCTGGACGCTTCACGGAAGCTGGGCATTACGTTCGCGGGTGACATGGACACGGTCACACGGCATATCCTGATAATCGGTGAGTCCTTGACGCCTAGCCATATGTCTTTGTATGGCTACTCGCGCGACACCACTCCGCGCATGCGCAGTGAGATTCAGGGCTATAAGACGGGTTGTAATCAAGGATGTCTGCTCCTCGAAGCACAACACCAGCCTTGCGATTGCCGACATTATGACCGCAGACCTTGCCGCGGGCGAACCACTTTGGCGCAGGCCAAATCTCATTTCGATGGCGCGCGAGGCTGGGTTTCACACACACAGCCTGGATTTCGAACCAGGCGGCCTCAGGTGACACCGACACCTTGTCGTCGGCATGGGCGAGATTGACCGACGAGCATGTGTTCGTAACCTCGCGCGGATGGAAGGAAGGGGCGACCTTTGACGAAAAGCTTCTGCCCCCTATCGAGGCTGATCTGTCGAAGCTGGTAAAAAGGCAATTGATCTTGCGTACACATGATGAATGCACATATCAACTATGTGCGGCGATACACGGAGCCCTTTGCGCGCTGGGCAGAGGACGCAGAAGTGCCTGAATCTGTGCCGCGACGGCACGTCGCCTGGGTTTCGAGAGGGACAAGGTCAGACCAATACGACAACGCGACGCTGTATTCCGATCATGTTGTGGCGGAGATCCTGGCTCTCGCACGTCGTCATGGCGTTGCCACGGTGACTTTCCTGACTGACCATGGTCAGAACCTTGGCGAATATGGCCCGCAGATGTACCAACAGCATGCCGTCGGGGCCGAGGCAGGGATTCGAAGTGCCGCTGGTGTTCTGGATTTCGCCTGGGTACCGCGCGAGTCGAGGCGCGCCTGCCGATAATCTTGAGCGAAATGCAGGTATCCCCTTCCAGACGGACAGGCTCCTTCACTCGCTAGTCGACCTCTACCAGTTTAGTGTCCCTTCTCCACGGCCGAAAGAAAGCCTGCTTTCGACCGGATTTGCACTTGCGCCGCGCGCTTGCGACACCATGAGGCGCTAGGTGGGTTCTGTTGCGTGATTCTACCGCGCATCTATCCTTCGAGCAGTTCTAAGAAACATTGAACGCCATGCCGTTTAAGTACAAGCGCATGCCTCATGCATACTGGCGGTCAGGGGACAGCTCGACTCGATGCGCCTAGCCCACAAATGAATATGGAGACAAGGATATGATCGCATCAAGAATATGGCCGCAGCTAATTCTGATCGTGATTGGAACAATTAGTGGCCTGGCCTTTCAACTTAATTGGTGGGCAGCTAAAGGTTGGTTTGATTCCCTCCAAAGTCCTTCTTCGCTTATTTCGCTGTTAAGGATTGCCCTGCTTTCGACTGCAGCACTGTTTGCACTGAGAACGACGGTGCGCTGGGCGGTGCAGCGGCTGCCTTTTGCCGTCTCGAATAAAATCGGATTATCCTCGATACGATACGCTTACTTATTCCGTCTTTCTGTTGTATCTGCTCGGCGCTGGCGGGATTACTCAGTTATCTATCCCCTTTTTTTATATACCTTGGATTTGCCTTCTTAGCTGCGCAGTTACTATTGGCTTTACTGCTTCTAAAGAATACCCAGGAAGGCGATGGGTTCTTTCTCTCTTCTCTCGGATGGCTTTCCTTTCTTTTTTTGCTGTCGGGTGTTGCGGCTCTGATCTATCAAATCGTCTGGCAACGGTTACTGTTTGCGGCCTATGGGGTCAATATCGAATCCGTGACGATTATCGTCTCAATCTTCATGTTTGGACTGGGAGTAGGTTCGTTGGTGGGTGGAATATTGTCCAAAAGGTTTCCCTCCCATCTGCCTCAGTTGTTCTTTGTACTGTGCGAGGTGGCCATCGGCTGCTTCGGCATTGCTAGCCTGTCCCTGATAAATTGGATTACTGATGCCACCGTTCACGGCTCGCTTCTGAGTATTTCCCTAGTAACCTATGCTGTGCTTTGTCTGCCTACGATTTTTATGGGAGCCACCCTTCCCATCCTGGTCTGCCATCTGCACAGCAATTACAAGCATATAGGCAAATCCGTTGGGACCCTGTATTTCTTTAACACCGTTTCGGGTTCCGCCAGTTGCGTCCCTGGTAACTGTTGACGTGCTTTTCGTGTTTTGGGGACAGCAAGCCACAGTCTTCATAGCGGCCATGTTCAATCTGGTAGTAGCAATCCTGGTGTTTGCTTATTGCCGGAAACTATCCCGCCAAACGGCGAAGCCCGATGTTACTACCGAGCCTGCTCCCGACTGCGGAACGGGAAGGGAGACATTTTCCCATCTGGTACACACTCTGACTTTGCTCCTTGCGGGCGCAACCGGGTATGTATCGCTCAGCCAGGAAATCGTCTGGATGAGAGTTATTTCCTATGCCTCCGGGGGTATGCCTCAAGTCTTCGGTCATATTCTCGGTTTCTTTTTGTTCGGAGTCGCGGCCGGCGCTTTAGCAGGAAAAAAGATTTGCGATGAGGACAAAACACATCCGTTGGCCTTCATAGCCTGGATGTTCTTCGCTACCGCACTGTTCTACTACGTGTCGATTCCCCTAAGTAGCTTCATCATTGCGGCTTCCTCGATAGGCGGCATGCTGGTCTCCTATGTGGCTGTGGCTTTTGTGGCCTTCCTGCTGGGAAGTATATTTCCCGTGTTGTGTCACTTTGGCATCCGCTCCGGATCGGCGGTAGGGATCTCACTGTCCGGTATTTATATGGCCAACATTCTCGGATCGACGGCTGGCACGCTGGTTACCGGCTTCGTATTATTGAATTACTTGACCGTGGAACAAACCAGCCTGTACCCTAAGCGGTACTAACTTTGCTCATGGCTGGCGCGGTCGGTTTACGTGGCGTCCAAGTCTTTAAGACCAGAGTCTGTACCCGAGGCGGGTATCGTGATGTTGCCGGCCCTGGTTGTCCTGCAAGACGCGACGTATGGCCAATTGCTGGCGAGGTTCCTTTACCAACGAGATTCCATAGGAGAATTGTTAAGACAAGATGGCTATAAGTATGTTGTTCAGAACAGGAGCGGCATACTTTCCGTAATCGGCCAGGAAAGGGCGACATTCTTTATGGTGGGGGAATGTATGACGGGCGTTTCAATGTCGACCCGGTCGGTAACTCCAACAATATCCGAAGGGCCTATATGGTGGCTGCGCTGCATCCGGCTCCGGAGGAGGTTCTGGAAATCGGTCTGAGCAGCGGCTCTTGGACGTGGGCGGTAGCCGCCCACGCAGGCGTCAAAAAACTCACTATTGTGGAGATCAATCCTGGCTATGTGGAGTTGATCAAGAATTACCCGGATCACAGAACCATACTGTCAGATCCCAAGATCCACTACTACTTCGACGATGGGCGCCGGTGGCTTAAGCGCCACCCGGACGCAAAATTCGATTTCATCCTCATGAATACGACCCAACACTGGCGCAGCAATATTACCAACCTTCTTTCAAGGGAATTCCTTGAAATGATCAGAGGGCACTTAAAAGCGGGGGGGGTATTTTACTTTAATGCCACCGGATCTGATGATGTAGCGTTCACTGCAGCTAGCGTCTTCAAGTATGTGGCAACATATAACAGTTTCGTGGCAGCTAGCGACCGCCCGTTTGCCATGAGCGCGGAGGAACGAAGGCAAAATCTCTTAAAGTTTCACATCGATGCCCGGATCATTTTGGATGACGGCGACCCAGCCATGCAATCCGTGCTTGAGGATATGGTAGCAAGCGACTTACGCGATAGAGCCGAAGAATTCCGCCGACTGTACAGATCTGCGCATAATCACGGAAGATAACATGTTGACGGAATTCAAAGTCATGCAAAACGCAATCGCCCATTTGTACCGGCGGAACGACCCCGGTAGAGCCTGGAAGAATTTCCGTTTCTAACAATTGACAACGCGAAACGATGAAGAGAAGTACCCTAGATAATGCAACATGCTTTCTGTAATTTGGTTCGGAACGCATCTGCGAGTTCGACGTCAGCGCCAAGGCCGCGAGGGCGCGGCTCATCTGCAAGGTCTATGTGGCCGATCCCCTCGATGTCCGAACCTGCCGGAGAAAATGAGGGATTGGATTTTCATCGGTGACTCACTCATTCAGGTAATGCCGAACACAAGTATTCAGCACAACAATACTTGATTACCCGGCGAACCGGTTTCTGAGGGAGTCAATCAGCAACCGTTTGCCATGTTGCGTTTGATGGCCCTGCAATAATATGACGAGTCCCACAAAGGCGCTGTCCACATAGGTGACTCCGCTCATTTCCAGCCGCACGTCCTTCCCGGCCAGCACCGCCTTGGAGAAACAATCTCGCAATGGAGCGATATTCCGCTGCGTCCACGCGCCTCGCAAATGAACGACGAAGTGTTGTCCTTCTTCCTTCGTCTCCGCGGTAGCCGTCTCCAACTCACCCGCATCCGGCGTGTGGCGTCGCAGATACCATGCATAAGGAAGCACGTGGGTTACCATCAGAGTCAGTAAAGCCAGCCCGTCTCCGAAATAGCGGCGCCACAGCGCAGGTTCCTCCTTGATGCGCCACAGCCATTCCAGCCCGATGTTGTGCATCCACGCCGGCGCTCGATTGACGTTGCCCGCCACAAAGTTCAACACGGCCCCAAGGTGACTGATCACCGGCACCTCGATCCGCGCGCGGTTGTGCTCGATCCACGCCTGCCCCTTCTTTGCGCCCGAGCGCTACGACAAGGAAATCCGCCTTGCTTGCGTTGATGCGCTGAATGATCTCGTCACTACTCATTTCCTCGATCGAACCAAACCCCGGAGACTTCATATCCCACACACGTCAGCCCTTTGTTTTCTGACCGCAGCTTTTGGCATGCCGCTTCAGCCACTCCGGCTTCACCCCCAAAGAAATAAACTGACAGTTGCTTTCCGGATTCCCTGCGAAGCTGATCGAACATTGAAGAGCCGGCGACCCGCTCCCGAATCGGAATACCCAGCAACCGCGCAATCCACACCAGCGGCATACCGTCGGCAATACTGAGATCGCTATTGATTACCGAGTCTCGAAATGCGCTATCCGTGCGGCAACCAATGAGGAAATTCAAATTCGGCGTTGACAAAAAGCAAGGCGTGCGTTGCTCCGCCGCTTTCCTAACTCGCTCAACAGCGCCGTCCATATCCACCGCATCGAACGGCAGGCCAAGCAGACAATAAACGTCTCGATTGAAATCAACCACGGGTTAAGATCCGTGAAGAGTGATGAGCAACAAGCAAGTGATGCGTAATGAGCAATGCGTGATGAGCGATGAGTGACATGTGGGTAAGAGGCGCACAGAGATTGTTAAGAATGATCTTTCTGCGCGATGGCGGCGGAAGTGACGCTACCAAGTTGATGGCTTATGAATAGTAGTTCCCGGTATCGGATTCGGAAGCTGCGAACTACTGAGCATCGCCGGTTTTATTCTTAGAGTAGCATTGGCCCAGCGTTTAAGCTCGACTGATGGACGCCGTTTTTCGGGATCGCCAGGCACAACAAGAACAACAGATTTATGGCGCTCTCGTTTGACTATGCGCAAACCCATCAATGTAGATATAAGTTCTCATGACGGTCCGCCAAAAAAGCAAAGGCCCCCGCCGAAGCGGGAGCCTTGCGCCCCACGACCGAAGCCGAGGGGGGAGTGGTATGAATATGATAGTGGTTGTTGTCTCATAGTTCAAATTTTTCTGCTAACCTGTTGATTCATTTATAGCAGGTCTTTGCCCATCACCCATCACCGTTCATTCATCCCTCTTCGATCGAACCCATTCGGCTTGCCTCTTCACCAGGAACTTCAGGTACAGCGGAATTTTCCACAGCGCATAGAACGGGGCGCACGCGAGGCTGCCGAGCGAAATCACCTGCCGGCCATACCGGAGCCACGACAACAGCACGGACAAAGTCAGCATCGCCAATCCGGCCACGCGATAACCACAGCGGCAACGCTAAATTCGCAAAATCAAAAAACACCGCACTGCCGACAAATACCGTCAGCACCAGCAGCGCCAGCAACGCCAGCGGCGGCACGCACAGGTCGAGCGCCAGCGCGAGAAGATTGCGGTCGCGACGGCGCAGCGCTTCGCAGAAACAATTGCGGCGCGATCGCTAAGAATCACACCGAGGTGGCCGTGCTCCCAACGCGTCCGCTGACCCGCGATCCCCTCTGCCGTCGCCGGAAAATAGCTCGTGACCCGCGCCTCGGGACAAAACAGCGCCGGCGTTCCCGCACGCGCGAGATCGATGCCGAGCTTGAGATCCTCGACGATGTGCCCGCTTGCGAGTGCCGCAGTACTGATGGCCGCCCACGGAAACGCCATCCCCGTGCCCATAAGCTGGCAGGGTAATCCCAGCCGGTGAAAACCGAGCGCGCGAACATGGTTCTTGACCAGCCAGGCGAACTCGGCGATGCGCGTCTTGAGTCCCGCGCCCTCGGGCGAATGCATGAGATACAGCGCCTGCACCGGTCGGCCCGTCTCAAGACACAAGCGGGCAAGGCGATCGATCGCCCCGCTATCGATTGCGCAATCGGCGTCGATGATCAGCACGACCTCCGGCGGATTTCGCTCCAGATGGCGCACGCCGAAATCGAGCGCATAGCCCTTGCCGCGACGCTCGCTGTCGAATCGCTCGATCACCTCCGCCCCTGCCGCGACGGCGATCTTCGCCGTATCGTCCGAGCAGTTGTCGGCCACCACGAGCAGCCGATCACCCGCGACGAGCTGCGGAACGATCGCGCGCAGCGTATCGGCGATCATCAGCGCTTCGTTGTGCGCCGGCACCAGCACCGCAACCGACGGCCGCCGGCCACTTGGCATCGCGCGCGGCTGATATGCGGGCAATGCCGCCAGCACCTGCACGAAAAGCACCGACACCGGCACCAACAGTGTCATGGCCAAGGTACATAGGAAAATTTCGACAATGATCACGGGGAAAGGCTTTCAGCGTGATGGGTAATGAGTAATGAGTAAGGAGTGATGAGTGATGGGTGACCCGTTGAGATTCGGGCAGCGCTTGCTACGATGCTAAACCCTGACGCCCTCCGCGCGCCGCTAGTGGGCGGCAAACGGCCGGACGGTTCGCGCGATGGGATTAGCGCAGAAGCGCCTGCGCGAGCGAGCGTGGAGAATGAATGGTCACGCCATGCAAAGTCTTGCCGTAGAGGGGACCGAAGTGCTTACGGTCGCCGGTGACGAGTAGCGGGCAACCGAGGCGGATCGCCGCCACCAGCACCGGGCGGTCCTTTTCCGGCAGCGGCAGTGTCGCATTGAGAGCGTCATCCGGGGATTGCGCACCCGCCACGTCCATGCGCGAGCGCAGCGTATCGAGCATGGCCAGGCCATCGGGCGCTTTCGCTGCAAGATTGCGCCGCGCTTCCTCCATGACGAAGCCGTCGGCGCAGCATTCATGGCCCGCTTTCATCAGCAACTCCAGCAGCCGCTTCACCGCGCCATCGGACTTCGCGGCGGAAAACAGAATGTTCGCGTCAAGGAAAATCCGCATCCGTGGCCGGTCAACGGACGGACTTTTTCTTCCGGCGCAGGAATTTTTCCAGCTCGGCTTCCGCCGCGTTGAATTCGCGGATGCGCTTGTCGTTGTAGATTTCCACTGGCAAGGTGACTGCAGGGCGCAGCAACAGCCCCTCCGGCGTGGTTTCGGCGATCAGGTGGTCGTCGGTCTTGAGGCCCAGCGCGCGGCGCAGCCTGACGGGCAGCGTCACCACGCCGCGGCTGGTCACGGTGAGAGTGGTTTTCATGGTGGTATTTTAGCGGTAATGCGGTAATTCTGCAATTAAGCCAGCGACGCCCGGATGCGGTGAAATGGAATCCGGGAAATCGAGGGAAGTTGCGTCTCAATTTGAAGTAGGAAATACCCACTTAACTACTAATCCACATTAGGCGATACTTATGCAATGGCAATCCGTACCCAAGCCCGCTACAAAAGCACCGATTCCAAGGTC
>CAVZWF010000013.1:0-190105 GCA_963778865.1 uncultured beta proteobacterium
AATGCGATTCTTTATGCGTTGATGAATTCATATCGAAGGAAAGCGCTAAACGGAAAGTGTTCTATACCAGGTATGCTGATGATATTTCATTTTCGACGAACGAACCAAATGTGCTTTCTGAAATTTGCAGCGTTGTAAAAAAATATTTGGGAGAACAGAATTCTCCACGGTTAAATATTAATAGCGATAAAACGATATTTACGTCGAAGAAGCGCAGACGGACTGTGACTGGTTTGGTTCTTACCTCGGAAAGGAAAATATCAATTGGTCGGGAAAAGAAGAGAGAAGTTAAGACACTTTGCTATCGATTTAAGAAGGGCGATCTCTATCTAGATGCATCGTATTTACGAGGATACCTTTCTTTCGTTAGTTCTGTGGAGCCTACCTTCATTGAAAGCCTTCGAAGAAAATATGGAACAGAAATTATGCAACAAATATTAGGGAGTGCCTGGTTGGACGGGAATCAGTCCATGAATGCAATGAATGCAGCAAGCGTAGGGAAGGCTAAGGCGCGACGCGCCGTGCGCACGATTACCTGGCCCTCCTCACTCCCCTGAAATCTGCAACTTCGCCAGCCGCGCATAGAGTCGCCCCTGTTCGACCAGATGTCGTGCTTGCCTTCCTCGACGATGCGGCCCTTGTCCATCACCAGAATCCGTCGACGATTGCACCGTTGAGCCGTGCGCGATCACCAGCGTCGTGCGGTCTTCCATCAGCCGCTCAAGCGCCGCGACGACCTGCGCTTCGTTTCCGCATCGAGCGACGACGTCGCCTCGTCGAGCAGCAGTAGCGGCGCTGCCGCAGCGCCGCGCGCGCAATCGAGATGCGCTGGCGCTCGCCGCCCGAGAGCGTGACGCCGCGCTCGCCGACGAGGGTGTCGTAGCCCTCCGGCAGTTGCGAATGAATCGGCGATCGCCGCGATTTCGCCGCGGCTTCCACTTCCTCTCTTCGCGTCGGGCCGGCCGAAGCGGATGTTGTCGCGCACGCTCGCCGCAAAAATCACCGGGTCCTGCGGCACCAGCGCGATGTGCCGGCGCAGCTCGCGGGAAAGGTATGGATGGCAGCCGCACGCCGTCGAAGGCGAACGCTGCCCGACATCGGATCGTAGAACCGCAAGAGAGATGAAAGATGGTGCTTTTTCCCGCGCCCGACGGGCCGACGATGGCGACTTTCTCCCCGGGCTTGATGTGCAGCGATACGTCGTCGAGCGCGGCCGTCTGCAGCCGCGTCGGATAGAGAAACTGCACGTTTTCGAACGCGACTTCGCCGCGCGACGGCGTCGGCAAGGCACCGGCAGCGCGTGGGAGCGACGGTCGGGCCGCACGCCCAAGATTTCGAACAATCGCTCGGCAGCGCCCGAAGCCGCCGTGATCTCGCCCCACACCTGCGAGAGTTCGCCCAAGCGCGCCCGCCGCGAACACCGTGAACAGCACGAACTGGCTTAAGCCGGCCCGGCGTCATCTGCTTGCCGATCACGTCCTGCGCGCCGACCCACAGCACCACGACGACGCTCGAGAACACCAGAAAAATGACAATGGCCGTGAGGAATGCGCGCGCCAGCGTGGAGTCGCGCGCCGTCGTGTACGCCCGCCCGACCGCGTGCGATGAAGCGCGCCACCGCGAGCGGCTCGTTGGTGAACGCCTGCACGATTCGCACAGCGCCAAGCTGCTCTGCGGCGTGCGCGGACGCGTCCGCGAGCATGTCCTGCGCCGTGCGCGATCGGCGGCGCACCAGGCGGCCGAACGCCACCAGCGGCAGCACGATCACGGGAATGACAAGCATCACGAAGCCGGAGAGCCGCGGACTTGTGATGACCATCATCGTGGCGGCGCCGGCGAACAGCACGAGATTGCGCAGCGCAATCGAGACCGCGGCGCCCACGGCGGATTTTATCTGCGTCGTATCGGCAGTAAGTCGCGAGAGCAGCTCGCCGGTCTGGTTGCGATCGAAAAAAGCCGGCGACAGCGTGGTCAGGTGTGCGAAGACCTCGCCGCGCAGATCCGCCACGATGCGTTCGCCGAGCGTGGTGACGAGATAGAAACGCAATGCGCTCGCGAGCGCGAGCACGCCTGCGACCGCGATCAGCACCAGGAAGTAGCTGTTGATCAGCTGGGCGGCGCGATCCTGAAATCCGAAATCGATCATTCGGCGGACCGCGATCGGCACCGCCAGCGTCGCAAGCGCCGCGACCACGAGCGCGATGAACGCCAAGATGGCCCGGACGCGGTAGCGCCCGACGTAGGGTATGATCTGTTTGAACGGCTCCAGAACGCTGCCGCGGCTGCCCTCCGCGGGCATATCCGCGTGGCTCAGGACGGGGACCTCAGGACCGCGCGAAACTCCTTCCGTCGTATCGTTCATAACCCCCGCCTTTTGGGCGTTTCCCGTGCTGCTGCGGTGCAGACAATGCCCGCAGGGGCGGATCGAAGCAATCGCAACGAGTGCTTGTCCGAGCCCGCCCCGTCCTGTATAGAACCGCGCAATTCCAATTCATTCCAGCGGCGCGCTTAAGGTGCGCAGGACGAAATTGAGCCATGAAGCCCGACCTCCATCCCGAATATCACTCCGTGACCGTGAAAATGACCGACGGCACCGAGTTCACCACCCGCACGACCTGGGGCAAGAAGGGCGACGTGCTCCATCTCGATATCGACCCCAAATCGCACCCGGCCTGGACCGGCGGGAATCAGCAATTGCTCGATCGCGGCGGACGCCTGTCGCGATTTCAGAAGAAATTTGCCGGCTTCATCAAAGAAAAAGAAAAGAAAGAGTGAGACGGCGCGCCTGAAACGAAAACCCCCGCCTAAAGCGGGGGGGGTTCGTTTAGAGCATGATCCCGAAAAGTGGATACCGGTTTTCGGAAAAGATCATGCTCAATGGTTTAAGTGCAGATGCGACACAGCCGCTATTGCCGGCCGCCCATTTCGAATGCGGCCTTGAGCATGCCGAGCTGATTTCCGACCGGATTATTCGGCTGCTGCAAATCTTCTGGCGTTGGCGCAGGCGCATAAATGTTCATGTCGAGCCGGCGTACGCGGTCATTGATCTGCCGGCAGTTCACGATGAGTTCGCGCAACCGTTCCGGCAGCGCCTGCATGGTTTCTTCGTCTGCGGAATCCGGCACCGAGAGCTTGACCTTGGTCTTTTCCTTGTTCGCCTGCGCAAGCGACATCTCGCCTTCCTTGACGGCGCGATGCAGCAGCAGCCATGACGCGATCTGCATGAGCCGCGTGGTCAGACGCATGCTTTCCGTGGCGTATGCGAGAGCCGCGCCGCGCTGGAGCCTTTTGGATTCCGTTCGTCCCGGGCCATCGAGATAGGCTGCGGTTTCCTCGACGAGCGTCATGCCTTCGCGAAACAGGGAGGAAAACGCTTGCGATCCTGCGAGCCGTTCGCCGAAGGAGACAGGTACTGCCGCGTCCGCAGTTATATCGGACATAAACATACGCCTCACTCAACCAAACTTAAGCTATGCCCCGGCTGGCTCGGCCTGTCCAGCGCCTCTGTCACAAAGCTTGCGACATAGTTGCCGGACAAATTACGTAAAAACGCGCGCAAACGGGCCAAAAAAAGAGCCGCCGTTGCCGGCGGCTCGAAGTTGATAACAGGGAGGCGTCAAACAGAGTGGACAGGAGCCACTCAATGTCCAGAAGTTGGACGATTAATGTAATGAAGCCGAAAGCTTAACATATGGTTAAATTGGCCGGGACACCGCACAGCTAGTGGCATCGCGCGCCCTCAAGTCTTGAAGAATCCTTCAGCCGCCGAGCGCGACGCGCGCTTGCTCGTCATGTTCGCCTCAAGTCGCGCGATCTCATCCTTGAGTATGGTCACGCGCTCGCGCAGTTCCTCGACCGAGAGCAGCGAAAGTTCCTGCCCGATTTCGTGGGTGATTTTCTTCTTTGGCCGGTCGTCTTCGTCAATCGCTGCCATTGCCGCTCTCCACGCGGGGAAGGTTGAAAGAATAACTGTCACCAAGGCGGTTGTCACATCGCCGGCAGCCGACTAGATAGACGCGCCATCCCCATTTTTTTAGAGGCCGCCATGCCAACGCTGCCCTCCCGCATGACCGTGATCGCGATCAAAGCCCCCGGCGGGCCCGAGATGCTGGTGCCGGAGGAGCGGCCGATGCCGGTGCCCGGCAAGGGAGAAATCCTGGTCAAGGTCGTGGCGGCGGGCGTCAATCGTCCCGACGTGCGGCAACGTCAGGGCTCCTATCCGCCGCCCAAGGGCGCGACCGATATTCCGGGCCTCGAAATCGCAGGCGAAGTGGCAGCGCTTGGTCCGGAGGTGACGCGCTGGAAACTCGGCGACAAGGTTTGCGCGCTGGTGGTCGGCGGCGGCTATTCGCAATATTGCCTGGCTTATGAATCGCACGCTTTGCCGGTGCCCGCCGCGCTTTCGATGATCGAGGCTGCCGCCGTGCCGGAGACATTCTTCACCTGCTGGCAAAACATGTTCGTGCGCGCCGACGTGAAAAGTGGCGACTGGGTTTTGGTTCATGGCGGCACTTCGGGCATTGGCACGACCGCGATCATGCTCGCCAAAGCGTTCGGTGCGAAAGTGATTACGACGGCAGGCTCCGCGGAAAAATGCGCGGCCGCAAAAAAGCTCGGCGCTGACGTCGCGGTGAACTACAAGTCCGAGGACTTTGTCGCGAAGACCAAGGAAGCGACCGACGGCAAGGGCGCGAACCTGATCGTCGATATCGTCGGGGGCGAATACGTCGATCGCAACTACGAAGCCGCCGCCGATCAGGGCACCATCGCGCAGGTGTCGTTCCTTGAAAGCCCGAAAGCCACCGCGAACTTCGCGCGATTGATGATGAAGCGGCTGCACCATACCGGCTCGACGCTGCGCCCGCGAACCGTCGCCGAGAAAGCCGCCATCGCGCGCGGCGTCGAGGAACGGGTTTGGCCGCTCGTTGTGGCCGGAAAAATCAAGCCACTGATCGACTCCACCTTTCCGCTCAAAGAGGCCGCGGCCGCGCATGCCCGCATGGAATCGAGCCAGCATATCGGCAAGATCGTGCTGACGGTCTGACGGGTTCGCGCCTGACATAAAGCGGCCGGTATTGCTTGGTGTCCTGGGCGCGTAACGAACCGCAGCCGGATGCCGTGTTTCAGAAACTGAATTTTGCGTTGCGCGGGGCCAGGCTGGCCGCCGCCATTTCGCTCGTGATCTTTGCGTTCGAGTGGCGCTCACCCTACTTGGCCAGCATCCGCATGCTGGCAATGTCGGGCCTCATCGTGGTCGCGCTGGTTCTCATCGCGATGGAAATCTGGACTCTACGCCAAAAGTCGCCTTCGCGTTTCATGACAGCGCTGAGCGGCGCAAGCCTGCTCTCTGCGTTCGCCGCGCTGATGACGACGCTGGCAATCGAAGGACAATTCCAGTGGACGCGCTATCAGGTACTGCACGCCGACCAATCTCGCCTGGAGACGCTCGGCCGGCATTTGATTGTCGGCTACCGCAATCTCGATGAGCTGCGCGCCTTGATCGAACGGCGCGCCATCGCAGGAGTGTTCGTGGCCGCGCACAACGTCAACGATAAGGATGCGAACGCGCTCCGCGGCGAGATTGCCGCCCTGCAAGCGATTCGCCGCCAGCAAGGTCTGCCGCCGCTGTTGATCGCGACCGACCAGGAGGGTGGTGGTGTCTCGCGTATGTCGCCGCCGCTGCAGCGGCCGCCTTCGCTTGGTGAGATTGCGCGCAACAATCCCGACGCCGACGCGCGCCGGCGCGCCGTGCGGCAATTCGCGCGTGACATGGGCCGCGATCTGGCGGGTCTCGGGTTCAACCTGAACTTTGCGCCGGTCGTCGATCTGAACCACAGCGTTGTCAATCCGAACGATCGCTACACCCGCATCTATCAGCGTGCGATCTCCAACGACCCGCAGGTCGTGACCGATGTTGCGCGCGAATATTGTTTGGCGCTGCGTGGGACCGGCGTGCAGTGCACGCTCAAACATTTTCCGGGGCTCGGGCGCGTATTCGAGGACACGCATCTCGAACAGGCCAGCTTGAACACGCCGGTGGCGACGCTGGAGCAGACCGACTGGGTGCCATTCCGAGCGCTCATGAGCAATGCCGGCGCCTTCACCATGCTCGCGCACGCACGTCTTCTCGATGTCGACCCGCAGCGGCCAGCGTCGTTTTCTCCACCGGTAATTTCCGGTCTGCTGCGCGGTGCGTGGAAATACGAAGGCGTACTGGTGACTGACGATTTCAGCATGGCCGCGGCTTACGCCAGCCGCGGAGGCCTCGCCTCAGCGAGCGTGTCCGCCCTCAACGCTGGCGTCGATCTGATCCTGATCGCCTACGATCCCGACCTGTTTTATCCGGCCATGTACGCGCTGCTGCAGGCGCAATCCGAGGACCGCCTCCAATCCGAGGCCCTTGATCGCAGCGATCGCCGGTTGGTTGGGGCCGCAGGTCTCAATGCGGGACAGGCTGTTAGCGCGGATTAGCCTCCGGCAACCTGAAATCCTTGCTCTTAGCGATCCCCGGCTGCTACTCATCAGCCTGGGCGGGCCGCGAAAACGGCACAATCTTAGGCACTTAACTTCCGGCAAGCATGGCTGCGGGAGAAGCGAATGAGACTGACCGGCCGCACTTCGGCCTGGCTGCGCGCCGCGCTCGCGGCGTTGCGCTTGCCGTTGCGTGCGGCACATGGCCCGCGCTTGCCGTCGAAGCCGTCAGCATCCGCAACGACCGCAACGATGCCCCCGCGATCGACCTCACCACGATCGCCGAACTGATCAAAACCGAGATCGGGCAAATTCAAGTTTCGGCGGCGCCGGGCCCCGACGGCATCGTGCGCCGCATGCAGCAGCCCGCGCGCGAAGGCTCGACCAATTGGGCGGTGTTCGCGCTCGCCAATACCGGCGACGAGCAGATCGATCGCCTGATCGTCGTGCCGCATTACCGCATGGTCGGCTCCGGCATTCTGTGGCCCGATCTCGGGCTCTCGCGCATCGTCACCATCACGCCAAGTTCCGGCGAGCGCCCGGAGCGGCAGCAGAGCGCGACCGCCGACGTCTATCGCATTACGCTCGATCCCGGCAACGTCGTCACCTTCATCGCCGAACTGCGCACCGACCACTTGCCGCAGCTCTATCTGTGGGAGCCGGACGCCTACAAGGACAAGGTCAATTCGTCTCACGCTCTACCACGGTATCGTCATCGGCATTGCCGGATTGCTTTCGCTCTTCCTCACCATCTTGTTCGTGGTCAAAGGCAGCGTGATGTTTCCCGCCGCCGCCGCATTGAGCTGGGCGGTGCTGGTCTACATCGGCATCGACTTCGGTTTCTGGGGCAAGGTGTTCGACATGTCGTCCGGCGCCGAACGCATCTGGCGTGCGTCGGGCGAGGCGATCCTCGCGGCAACCTTGCTCGTGTTTCTCTTTGCCTATCTCAATCTCGGCCGCTGGCATGTGCGCTACATGCACATCACGGCCGGCTGGCTTGCGATCCTGGGCGCATTGATCGGGATGGCGGTGTTCGATCCATCGGTCGCCTCCGGCATCGCGCGGCTCTCGCTCTTTGCTGTCGCGATCCTGGGCTTCGGGCTGGTGGTTTATCTTTCGACCCATGGTTTCGACCGTGCGGTGCTGCTCATCCCGACCTGGTTTCTGCTGGTGGTCTGGACCATCGCCGCCGGACTGACCGTCATCGGCTTCGTGACCAACGACATCATCGGCCCTGCGCTGCTCGGTGGTCTGGTCCTCATCGTGATGCTGATCGGCTTCACGGTCATGCAGCACGCCTTTGCCGGCGGCATCACCCACGGCATCGTCTCGGATGTCGAGCGCCGCGCGCTTGCGCTCACCGGCGCGGGCGACATGATCTGGGACTGGGACGTCACCACGGACCGCATCTTCACCAGCCCTGAGACGGAACATCTGCTCGGCCTCAAGCGTGGCGCGCTCGAAGGTCCGGCCGCGCGCTGGCTCGATGTGCTCCATCCGCTCGACCGCGATCGTTTTCGCGCCTCGCTCGACGGCGTACTCGAACAGCGCCGCGGACGGCTGGTGCAGGATTTCCGCCTGCGCACAGCCGACGGCAGTTATCTTTGGCTCACGCTCAAGGCGCGTCCGCTGGTCGGCTCCGACGGCGAAGTGGTGCGACTCGTCGGCACGTTGACGGACGTGACCGAATACAAGACCGCCGAGGAGCGGCTTCTGCACGACGCCGTGCACGACAATTTGACGGGGCTCCCCCAATCGCCAGCTTTTCATCGACCGGTTGGAAGCCGTGCTCGGCCTCGCGCGATCCGACGTTACGATCCGCCCGACCGTGATCGTCATCGATCTCGATCGCTTCAAGCAGGTCAACGACTTCGTCGGCATTGCGGTCGGCGATTCGATTTTGCTCACGCTTGCGCGTCGGCTCGGGCGGCTGCTCAAGCCGCAGGACACGCTGGCGCGTCTCACCGGCGATCAGTTTGCGCTGATATTGCTCTCCGAAAAAGACCCGGCCCGCATCATTCAGTTTGCCGAGACCTTGCGCCGTACCTTGCGCGCGCCGATCACCTCGCCCAACGACAAGCCGAACCACGTATAGCTCTCGTAGCCCGGCAGCCCCGCCTCGGCTATCGTCGGAATTTCCGGCACCGCATTGACCCGCGTTTTGGTCGAGACGCCGAGCAGGCGCACTCGGCCGGCGCGGTATTGGCCGAGCACCGTCTGCACCTGGTTGAAGATGCAGCACACGTCGCCCTTCAACACGCCCTGCAGCGCTTCGGGCCCGCCTTTGTACGGCACGTGCACCATGTTGAGCCCGGCCTTGGTGTTGAACTCCGCGAACGCGAGATGCGTGCCGGTGCCGTTGCCGGTCGACGCGTAATTGTATTTGCCGGGATTGGCTTTGACCTTGTCGATGAATTCCTTCACCGTTTTCACGTCGATCACTTCCGGATTGATGGTCAGCACGTTGGAAACATCGACGAGCGGCGCGATCGGCGTGAAATCCGCTTCGACGTCGAACGGCAGATTGCGGTAGAGCGCCGCGTTGATGCCGTGGGTGGCCGCCGTGCCCAGCAGTATCGTATAGCCGTCGGCACGCGCCCTCGCCACAAATTCCGACGCGATATTGCCGCCGGCGCCGGATTTGTAATCGGTGATGATTTTGGCGTTCAGCGCTTTCTCGATGCCTTCCTGCAGGTTGCGCGCGACGACATCGACGCCCGAGCCCGCCGGGAAATCCCATCACGATGGTGATCGGTTTGGCGGGCCAGTCCTGCGCCGACATCGCGACCGGCGGCGAGCGCGCACAGAATAACCGGCGCGAAATACTTAACATGCACGAGCGACTGTCAGTGCCATGGGATCAGTCGATTCGTTCTAATTGGAAGTGCGGGCGGGTAGTGTACGTTAACTTTATAACCTCCGCGCCGGCGATGCAATAGCCGCGGTTCTGTCCTGTTTCGTACCTACATCAGCGCCGATCCGCGCCGACCGCCTCCGCGACCGACTTGAATCCATCCGCGCGCAACCGCGCGGCGAGTTCGCGCTTGATGCGGCCTATCAACTCCGGCCCGTGATAAACCAGCGCGGAATACAACTGCACCAGCGACGCGCCCGCGCGGATTTTCGCGTACGCATCCGCGCCGCTCGCCACCCCGCCGCAGCCGATGATGGGCAGGCGCGCGCCGACGCAACGGTACATTTCCGCGAGACACGCGTTGGCCTTCGCGAGCAACGGCACGCCGGAGAGACCGCCGCTCTCGCGCGCGTGGCGGCTGCGCAGAGTCGCCGGACGCTCGACCGTGGTATTGCCGACGATCAGTCCGTCGATTTTCATCTCCAGCGCGACTTCGGCGATGTCGCGCACTTCGCCGCCGTCAAGATCGGGCCCGACCTTGACGAGCAATGGCGGCACTCGCCCGCTGCCCGCTGCCGCGCGTTGGCGCGCCTCCAGCACGCGCGCGATCAACTCCTGCATCTGGCCGCGCGCCTGCAGATTGCGCAGCCCCGGCGTGTTGGGCGACGACAGATTGCAGACGAGATAATCGGCCAGCCCGCAGACGGCCGCTATGCCCTGCGCGTAATCGCCCGCGGCATCGGCGGCATCGCGATTCTTGCCGACGTTCGCACCCACGATGCCGCGCGCGCCGGCGCTGCGCCGGCGCTTTTGAAGTTGCTCGACGAACGGCGCGAGTCCTTTGCTGTTGAAGCCGAAGCGGTTGATCACGCCCTGATCTTCGTCAAGACGAAACAAACGCGGCTTCGGATTGCCGGGCTGCGCGAGCGGCGTGACCGTTCCCGCTTCGACAAATCCGAAACCGAGCGCGAGCATGGCGTCGATCACTTCGGCGTCCTTGTCGAAGCCCGCCGCAAGCCCCAGCGGATTGCTGAAGTCGAGGTTCCACACGCGCGTGGCGAGAATCGGATCGTCGGCATCCGCGACCGTGCCCGCGAGGCCGTGCTTCAGCGCCCACATCGTCGCGCCGTGAGCCGCCTCCGGATCCATGCGATGCAGCAACGGCCGCGCGACGCGAAACGGGAGATGGGCCATGAAGACGCGGTTGCTGTTTTAATCTTTCAGTTGGCGCGCACCGGATCGGACTCCCGCTTACGCAAGCGTTTGGCCTGCGCGAGAATCGCGCGCCGGTTCTGCTACAATCGCCGCAAACTCTACACGATGATGCGGGGGCGGGCAACGCAACATCCATCGTCGTGATTCACCGCGAGGCTACGCCATGAAGCGCCTGATCGTCGCCATCACCGGAGCATCCGGCGTCATCTACGGCATACGCGCGCTCGAAGCGCTGCGCGAAGTGGCGGGAGTCGAGACGCACCTGATACTGACGCCGTCCGCGGCGCGCACGATACTCGAAGAGACCGACTACAGCGTCGACAAGGTAAGAAAGCTCGCGCATCACCAGTACAACTACAAGGACATCGGCGCGTCGATTTCGAGCGGATCGTACCAAACCGAAGGCATGCTGGTCGCGCCCTGCTCGGTGAAATCCTTGAGCGCGATCGCGCATTGCTATAACGACGAACTGGTGGCGCGCGCCGCCGACGTGTGCCTGAAGGAACGCCGCCGCGTCGTGCTGCTCTTTCGCGAAACGCCGTTGCACGCGGGACATATCGCGCTGATGGAGCAGGCGACGCGCAACGGCGCCATCGTGATGCCGCCGGTGCCTGCGTTCTACAGCCGGCCGCAAACCGTCGACGATCTCGTCATGCAGACGGTCGGCCGCGCGCTCGATCTCTTCGGCATCGACGCGCGCATCGTCAAGCGCTGGACGGAGTCCGCACCCGCGGCGTCCGCGCGCAAAAAGCGCGCCGCGCCAAATAAGCTCCCCGCCATGCGTCATGCCGAACGCCGCCGCGCGGCAATCGCGACTCCGCGTTCTGGCAGTTCTCGCTCGAGTTCTACGCGCGTCCGCGGGTGGCCGGCGCCTGTCTTGAATTGCAGGACCGCGCGGGCGTCGATGTGAACTTGCTGCTCTACCTGTTGTTCCTCGCAAATCACGAGCGCGCGGTCGGCCGCGACGACGTCGCGCGCCTCGATGCGATGGTCGCGACTTGGCGCGAGCGTGCCGTGCTGCCGTTGCGCGCGCTGCGGCGCGAACTCAAGACGGGCATCGCGCCGGTTCCCGTCACCGACACCGAATCGCTGCGCAGCGCAATCAAGCGCGACGAACTCGAAGCCGAACGCGTCGAGCAGGAATTGCTTGAGCGGCACGCGCCTGTCGCCACACTTGGCGCGCCGGCGGCATCGCGCAGCGCGGCGGCGCGCGCCAATCTCGCCGCTTACGGCGCGTTTCTCAATGGCTTGCCGGAGGATCAGATCGCAATCCTGCTCGACGCTTACGCGCGGCCCGCGGCGTGACGCGATCGCAAATCGCGCACGAGCACCCGCGCGATCATCTGAATAGCACTCAGCAATACAACGCGTTCAAACGCCCGTCAAAACACCGTCCACCAGCCGCAGAATGCGACTCGCGCGCGCGGCGATTGCGCCATCGTGAGTCGCGATCACCAGACTGGTATTGAACGCGCGGTTGAGTTCCAGCATCAGTTCGAACACCTCGCCGGCGGTCTGCCGGTCGAGATTGCCGGTCGGCTCGTCCGCGAGCACGCACGACGGATTGGTGATCAGCGCACGCGCAATCGCCACGCGCTGGCGCTCCCCGCCGGACAGTTCCGACGGCGCGTGTTCGAGCCGGTGCGCGAGCCCGACCTTGCCCAGCATCTCGACGGCGCGCGCGTTGGCCTCGTCGGGCAGCATGCGCCGGATGAGGAGCGGCATCGCGACGTTTTCTATCGCGGAAAATTCCGGCAGCAGATGATGGAACTGATAAACAAAACCCAGCTGCCGGTTGCGCAACTCGCCGCGCTCGGCTTCATCGAGCGCCTGGATATTGCGCCCGCCGATTACGACCTCGCCGCCGGTGGCGGCGTCCAGCCCGCCCAGGAGATGCAGCAACGTGCTTTTGCCCGAGCCGGAAGCGCCGACGATCGCGATGTGCTCGCCCTTCGCGACCGCGAGGTTGACGCCCAGCAGCACCGGCACCTCGACCCTGCCCTGCAGGTAAATCTTGCGCAGATTGCGGCACGCGAGCGCGGCGTCACTCATAGCGCAGCGCCTCGGCGGGATTGATTTTTGCGGCGCGCCAGCTCGGATAGATCGTCGCGAGCAGGCTCACCACGAACGAGAAAAACGCCGTCGAACAGCACGTCGCCCGCGCGCAATTCCGACGGCAGATCGCTGATCTGGTAGACGTCTTTCGCGAGAAACTTGAAACCGAGCAGGTTTTCGATGAACGGCACCACGACGTCGACGTTGACGGCGAGCGAGATGCCCGCGGCGACACCCGCCAGCGTCCCCATCAGACCGATCAGCGTGCCCTGGATCAGGAAAATCTTCATCACGCTGCCGGGACTCGCACCCAGCGTGCGCAGTATCGCGATGTCCGCCTGCTTGTCCTTGACCGCCATGAAGAGGCTGGACACGATGTTGAACGACGCCACCGCGATGATCAGAAACACGATCAGGAACATCATGCGCTTTTCGATGTCGACCGCGCGGAAGAAATTGGCGTTCAGCCGCGACCAGTCGGTAATGTAGGCGTCGGGCCCGAGGCTCGTCGACAGCTCGCGCGCAACGCGGGGCGCCTCGAACAGATCCTTCAGCTTCAGCCGCACGCCGCTCACCTCCTCGCCCATGCGGTAGAGTTTCTGCGCGTCTTCAAGGTCGATCAACGCAAGCCCGGAGTCGTACTCGTAATGATCGACCGCGAAAATTCCCACCACGGTGAACTGCCGCAGGCGCGGCAGGATGCCCGCGGGCGTGACCTGTCCCTGCGGCGCGATCAACACCACCTTGTCGCCGACCGTCACGCTCAATGCGCGCGCGAGTTCGATGCCCAGCACGATGCCGAACTCGCCCGGCTTCAACGCCGTCGAGGCTGCCGGCTTTCATATGCTGCGCAAGATCGGCGACTTTTTCCTCGGCGTCGGGAACGATGCCGCGCACGTAGGCGCCGCGCACGGTGCCGCCGCTCGACAACAGACCCTGCGCCGACACGTAGGGCGCAGCCGCCACCACCTGCTCGTGCGCGCGCGATTTGTCGGCGATCGCATGCCAGTCGGCGAGCGTATTGGCCGGGCCCGTGATCTGGATATGCGAGGCGACGCTTAAAATGCGCGTGCGCACTTCGCGCTGAAAGCCGTTCATCACCGACAGCACGGTGATCAGCACCGTGATGCCCAGCGCGATGCCGATCACGGACACCAGCGAGATGAACGAAATGAAGCGGCTGCGCTGACGCGCGCGCGTGTAACGCAGGCCGATAAAGAGTTCGTACGGTTGCAAAGGGAAGTCCGCGGGTGTGGGCGCAAGTTTGCCATAATGCGGGCGCCGTCGCACACAATCCGCGGCGGCGCGAATGCTAAACTGAACTTGCAGTCCGATACCACATGAACCGCGCATGCATTGCACCCTGCTGATTCCCGACCTCCTGCCGCCGCGCGAATTCGGCGCCGAACCGTACGCCGGATTTGCGCAGCGCCGTCGCTCGCCGTGATGCTGGCGCGCGGACGCACCGCCTCGCGCGCGGCACTCACGTTCGAACATTGGTTGTGCGATCGCTTTGGCGTCGACACGCCAGCAGGACCTCCCGCTCGCGGCGCTGCTGCTTCAAAGCCGATGGCGGCGAGCCCGCCGCTCACTACTGGCTGTGCGCCGATCCGGTCGAACTCAAGGTCGACCGCAGTCGTCTGATCATCGCGCGCCGCGTTGACGATCTTTACCGCCGCGGAAACACTCGAACTGATGGCGGCGCTCAACCGCCATTTCGCCGCTGACGGCATCGTCTTTTGCGCGCCCGCCCCGTCGCGCTGGTATCTGCGCGCTGCGCGCGCGCCGCGGCTCGTCACGACACCGCTGGGAGACGTGCGTGAATCGCAGCATCAACAGTCATCTGCCGCGCGGCGATGACGCGCTCGCCTGGCACCGCGTCATGAACGAAGCGCAAATGATAATGCACGCGCATCCCGTCACCGCGGCGCGCGAAGCGCGCGGCGCGCCGCCCGCCAACAGCATCTGGCTGTGGGGCGGCGGCACCCTGCCGCGCCGTATCGCAGCAACCCGTACACGGCGACGTGGAGCGACGATGCGCTGACGCGCGCATTGGCCGGCGCCGCGGGCATCGCGCATTCCGGCTTGCCGGCGAACGGCGCGGCCTGGCTCGCCGCGGCGTCCGCCGGCCAGCATTTGATCGTCATCGACGCGCTCGTCCGCCGCGCTTGCGCGCCGGCGACGCCGCCGCCTGGCGCGAGCGAGATCGAATGCGCTCGACGAGAATTGGCTGCGCCCTCTGCTGAGCGCGCTGCGCGCGAAAACGATCCGGCGAACTTACGCTCGTCGCGTGCAATGAAGACAGCTTGCTGGAAACATCCCTCGCGCGCGCCGACCTGTGGCGATTCTGGCGGCGCGCGCGGCCACTCGCGGAATATGCCGGTCATGCATGACCAGACGCGACGCCGCTCAATATAGCCCGGCGCAGCTCGCCGCCGGCGGCGGTCTCCGCGCTCGCCGCCGCCGGCATCCACCCGTTGCTCGCGCAAATTTACGCCGCGCGCGGCATCACGTCGGCGCAGCAACTCGCCGCCGATCTCGGCGGACTCGTGCCGCTCGCCAGCCTGCACAACGTGGAACGCATGGCGGCTCTGCTGGCGGACGCGATCGCCGCGCGGCAGCGCCTGCTTGATCGTCGCCGATTACGACTCCGACGGCGCAACCGCGTGCGCGGTCGGCATGCGCGCGCTGCGCGAGTTCGGCGCCGATGTCGATTTTCTGGTGCCCAACCGCTTCGAATACGGCTACGGCCTGACGCCCGAAATCGTCGCGCTCGCCAAGAAACTCAAGCAACCGGACATCCTGATCACGGTCGACAACGGCATTGCGAGCGTGGAAGGTGTCGCCGCCGCCAACGCACTGGGCATGCGCGTGCTGATCACCGATCACCATTTGCCCGGCGCGACACTGCCGGACGCGGCGTGCATCATCAATCCCAACCAGCCGGGCTGCGGCTTTCCGAGCAAGCACCTCGCGGGCGTCGGCGTGATGTTCTACCTGATGCTCGCCCTGCGCGCCGAGCTGCGCACGCGCGGTGGTTTTCCGAACGCGATTCCCTCACCCTCAATCCGTCTCCCGGAGGGAGAGGGACGCATCGTGTCGGCCTTCGGCCAAGTGTCAGAACGGAACCCAATCTCGCCGCGCTGCTCGATCTGGTCGCGCTCGGCACCGTCGCCGACGTGGTCAGGCTCGACGACAACAACCGCATCCTCGTGCAACAGGGACTGCAGCGCATACGCAGCGGCAGGACCTGGCCCGGCATCGCCGCATTGCTGCGCATCGCCGGCCGCGACGCGGCGCGCGCGTCGACCTACGATCTCGGCTTCGTGCTCGGACCGCGGCTTCAATGCCGCGGGCCGGCTCGACGACATGGCGGTCGGCATCGAATGCCTGATCACGAACGACCACGCCGCCGCCGAGCGCATCGCGCGCACGCTCGACGAATTGAACCGCGAGCGCCGCTCGATCGAGGCGGACATGCATGAAAGCGCGCTGGCGAGCCTCGCCGCGATCGCGCCCGCAGACGGCTACAGCCTGTGCCTCTTCGATCCCGGCTGGCACCAGGGCGTGATCGGCATCGTCGCCTCGCGCCTGAAGGAGCGCTACCACCGCCCGGTCATCGCCTTCGCCCGCGGGAACGACGGCGAACTCAAGGGTTCGGGCCGCTCGATCGGCGCGCTGCATTTGCGCGACGCGCTCGACCTCGTCGCCAAGCGCGAACCCGGTCTGATTGCGCGTTTCGGCGGCCACGCCGCCGCCGCCGGCCTCACGCTGCGCGAGAACGACTTCGCGCGCTTTCGCGCCGCATTCGAATCCGTCGCGCAAACGCTGCTGACGCCGCCCGATCTCGCCCGCGTCATCGAAACCGACGGCGCGCTGCCGGCCGAGCATTTCACGCTCGAAGCCGCGCGCGTGCTCGAACACGCGGTGTGGGGCCAGGGTTTTCCGGCGCCGACGTTCGACGATGAATTCACGGTCGCCCGCCAGCGCGTGGTCGGCGAGCGCCACTTGAAGCTGCGTCTCGCCAAAGACGGGCGCGAAGTCGATGCGATGCTGTTTTCCCACGCGACACCGCTGCCGCCGCGCATACGCGCCGTTTACCGCCTCGCTGTGAACGAATGGAACGGCACGCAAACGCTGCAAATTACCGTCGAGCACTGGCAACCCGCGTAGTTTTGCCGCGGCGACGCGCGTCAATTCGGGGCACGCGTCCTGTATAATCGCGCTTTTTTCGCACGGATCGCTTTGCCCCGGATCTCCATGGAAGCAGAACAACTCAACGCGATAGCACGGCGGCTGCAGGATTTGGGCCAGCGCAATGCCGAGCTGCGGAGGTATCTTTGACTTCGAGGCGAAGGAACAGCGCCTCGCCGAGGTCGTCAAGCTAGCCGAAGACCCGGCCGTCTGGAACGATCCCAAGCGCGCGCAGGAACTCGGCCGCGAAAGAAAAACGCTGGAAGCGCTCGTCACCACGCTGTCGCGGCTCGAGCACGATTTGCGCGACGCGGCGAGCTCTTCGCCATGGCGCGCGCCGACAACGACGATGCGTCGCTCAAGACCATCGAAGCCGACGCGCTGGCGCTCGAAAAAACCGTCGCCGACGTTGAATTCCGGCGCATGTTTTCCAATCCGATGGATCCGAACAACTGTTTCGTCGACATCCAGGCCGGCCAGGGCGGCACCGAAGCGCAGGACTGGACGCAGACGCTCGAGCGCATGTACATGCGCTATTGCGAACGCAAGGGCTTTCGCGTCGAACTGCTGGAAGAATCGCCGGGGGACGTCGCCGGCATGAAAAGCGTCGCGCTGAAAGTGATCGGCGATTATGCGTTCGGGCACCTGCGCACCGAGACCGGCATCCACCGGCTGGTGCGCAAGTCGCCGTTCGACTCCAACAACCGGCGCCACACGTCGTTCGCGAGCGTGTTCGTCTATCCGGAAATCGACGACACCATCGCGATCGAAATCAATCCCGCCGACCTGCGCATCGACACTTTTCGCGCGTCGGGCGCCGGCGGCCAGCACATCAACAAGACCGATTCCGCCATCCGCATCACGCACGCGCCGAGCGGCATCGTCGTGCAGTGCCAGAGCGACCGCTCGCAGCACCGCAACCGCGCCGAGGCGATGGCGATGCTGAAGGCGCGCCTGTACGAACTGGAAATCCGGAAGCGCAACGAGGAAAAGCAGGCGCTGGAAGACACCAAGACCGACATCGGCTGGGGCCACCAGATCCGCTCGTACGTGCTCGACCAGTCGCGCATCAAGGATCTGCGCACCAACGTCGAGATCGGCAACACCCAGTCCGTGCTCGACGGCAATCTCGACGATTTCATCACCGCCAGCCTGAAACAGGGCATTTAATGCACCGCCAGCAAGGACACCATGAGCGATCAACCCACCACGCCGGAACTCGACGAAAACCAGATCATCGCGGAGCGGCGCGCCAAGCTGAAGGCCATGCGCGCCAAAGGCATCGCGTTCCCGCAACGAGTTCCAGCGCGATCATCTGGCGGGCGATCTCATCGAAAAATACGAAGACAGCGACCGCGACTCGCTCGACCTGAATCCGGTCGTGGTCAAGGTCGCCGGCCGCATGATGTTGAAGCGCGTGATGGGCAAGGCGAGCTTCGCCATGATCCAGGACATGAGCGGCAGCATCCAGCTCTACGTCACCGACAGCTACCCGGGCAAGGAGCAGCACGCGGAATTCAAGCATTACGACACCGGCGACATCATCGGCGTCGACGGCGTGCTGTTCAAGACCCGGACCAACGAGCTGACGGTGCGCGTCAAAAACCTCGTGATGCTGACGAAATCGCTGCGGCCGCTGCCGGAGAAATTCCACGGCCTGACCGAACCAGGAGCAATGCTACCGCCAGCGCTATCTCGACCTGATCGCCAACGAAGACACGCGCCTGCGGTTCGTGCAGCGCTCGCGCATCATCCAGGCGATCCGCGAGTTTTTCCTGGCCAAGCGCTATCTCGAAGTCGAAACGCCGATGATGCACCCGATTCCGGGCGGCGCGTCGGCGCGCCCGTTCGTGACCCATCACAACGCGCTCGACATGCAGCTCTACCTGCGCATCGCGCCCGAGCTGTACCTGAAGCGGCTGGTGGTCGGCGGGTTCGAGAAGGTGTTCGAAATCAACCGCAACTTCCGCAACGAAGGCATTTCGACGCGCCACAATCCGGAATTCACGATGCTCGAATTCTATTGCGCGTACAGGGATTACAATTATCTGATGGTGTTCATCGAGCAGATGTTCCGCGAAGTCGCCGCCACCGTGCTCGGCACCACCAAGATCACCTACCAGGGGCGCGAGATGGATCTCGCAAAGCCGTTCACGCGCATCACCATCGCCGACGCCATCAAGAAATACCATCCCGGCATCACCGACGAAACGCTGAAGAGCCGCGACGCCTTGATCGCGAAGCTGAACGAGCATAAGATTGCATTCCGTCCCGCGGACAGCGTCTACGCCCTGCAACTGACGCTATTTGAAAACACGGTGGAAACCCAGTTGTTCGAGCCGACTTTATATTCATCATTACCCGGCCGAGGTTTCCCCGCTCGCGCGCCGCAACGACCTGAACCGGAATTCACCGAACGCTTCGAGCTCTACATGGCCGGGCGCGAAATCGCCAACGGCTTTTCCGAACTGAACGATCCCGAGGACCAGGCGGAGCGTTTCCAGGAACAGGCCCGGCAGAAAGACGCCGGCGATCAGGAGGCGATGCATTACGACGCCGATTACATCCGCGCGCTCGAGTACGGCCTGCCGCCGACCGCCGGCGCCGGCATCGGCATCGACCGGCTCGTCATGCTGTTGACCGACAGCGCGAGCATCCGCGACGTGATCCTGTTCCCGCAAATGCGCCCCGAATAAGCCTGCCCGCCGCCATGAACGCCCCCCTGTGGCAACCTTCCGCGGCCGCGATCGCCGCGTCCAACATGACCGCGTTCATGCGCGCGGCGGAGCGCAAGTACGCGCTGCGCCTTCCCGATTACGCCGCGCTGCACGCGTGGTCGGTGCGCGAGCCCGACCCAGTTCGCGCGCCTCCTGTGGGAATTCTGCGGCGTCATCGCCGAGCGCCAGGGCGATATCGCCGTCGAGCATTTCGACCGCATGCCCGGCGCGCGCTGGTTCCCGCAGGCGCGCCTGAATTTCGCCGAAAACCTGCTGCGCCGGCGCGATCCCGCGACGGCGCATCGTGTTCTGGGGCGAAGACCGGGTGCAGTCGAGCGTGACCTACGCCGAGCTCTACCACGAGGTCTCGCGGCTCGCGCAGGCGTTGCGCGCAAGCGGCGTCAAGGCGGGCGACCGCGTCGCCGCCTACATGCCCAACATTCCCGGCACCGTGATCGCGATGCTCGCCGCGACCAGCATAGGCGCGATCTGGTCGTCATGCTCGCCGGACTTCGGCGTGCAGGGCGTGCTCGACCGCTTCGGCCAGATCGAGCCGCGCATATTGTTCAGCGCGGACGGCTATTTCTACAACGGCAAGACCATCGACGTGCTGCCGCGCCTGACCGAGATCGTCAAAGCGCTGCCGTCGGTCGAGCGCGTGATCGTGGTGCCCTACACGCAACGCTCGCCGGCCATCGGCGCGGTGCCGCGGGCGGTCGACGTGCACGCGTTCATGGCAGCCGTACAAGCCGCGCAAAATCGAATTCGCGCAGCTGCCGTTCAATCATCCGCTCTACATCATGTTTTCCTCCGGCACCACCGGCGTGCCGAAATGCATCGTGCACGGCGCCGGCGGCACGCTCATGCAGCACCTGAAGGAACACGTGCTGCACGTCGACATCAAGCGCGGCGACCGCATGTTCTTATTTCACGACCTGCGGCTGGATGATGTGGAACTGGCTCGCCTCAGCACTCGCCTGCGATTGCACGCTGCTGCTCTACGACGGCTCGCCGTTCCTGCGCGGCGGCAACGTGTTGTTCGATTTCGCCGACGCCACCGGCATGACCGTATTCGGCACCTCGGCCAAATTCATCGACGCCCTTGCCAAGGCCGGCCTGCGCCCCGCCGCAACACACCGGCTTGATACCGTGCGCCTGATGCTGTCGACCGGCTCGCCGCTGGCGCCGGAAGGCTTCGATTACGTGTACGAGCACGTCAAGCGCGACATCAATCTCGCGTCGATGTCGGGCGGCACCGATATCATGGGAACTTTTGTGACCGGCAATCCGATGCTGCCGGTGTGGCGCGGCGAAATTCCGTGCGCAACCCTCGGCATGCAGGTCGAGGTGTTCGACGACGACGGCAAGAGCGTGCGCGGCGCCAAAGGCGAACTCGTGTGCACGGCGCCGTTTCCGTCGATGCCGGTGGGCTTCTGGAACGATCCGCAGGACAAAAAATACCGCGCCGCCTACTTCGAGAAATATCCGAACGTGTGGTGTCACGGCGACTACGTGGAGTTGACCGAGCACGGCGGCATGATCATCTACGGGCGCTCGGACGCCGTGCTGAACCCCGGCGGCGTGCGCATCGGCACCGCTGAAATCTACCGCCAGGTCGAACAGCTCGACGAAATCGTCGAAAGCCTCGTCATCGGGCAGGACTGGCCGCCGGATCATCCCGGCGACGTGCGCGTCGTGCTGTTCGTGCGGCTGCGCGACGGCCTTACGCTCGACGCCGCGCTGATCGACCGCATCAAGCAGCAAGATACGCACCAATACCACGCCGCGCCACGTGCCGGCCAAGGTCGTGCAGGTCGCCGATATCCCGCGCACCAAGAGCGGCAAGATCGTCGAACTCGCGGTGCGTAACGTCGTGCACAACCGGCCGGTGAAGAATCTGGAGGCGCTCGCCAATCCGGAAGCGCTTGAATTGTTCCGCGATCGCCCCGAACTCAAAACTTGATGCCGTGAGCTGACCGGCGTAAGCGAAGGAGAACCCACAATGCGTCGCAACCCCGTTTTCCCGTACGTCGTCGCGATTGCGTGCGCGTTTTCGCTGCCGGTCGGCGCCCAGGACTATCGCTATCCAGGCAGCGCAGATGCGCCGCGGCAAAGCGCGCCGCCCGTGCAGCAGGTCGAGCAGCAGGCAACGCCATCCCCGCCGCCCCCCGCACCCTCTGCGCCCTGCGCGAACTGCGGCACGGTCGACGCGGTCCGCACCTTAGAAAAACCGGGCGAAGGCAGCGCGGTCGGCGTCATCGCCGGCGGGCTCCTGGGCGGACTGCTCGGTCATCAAATCGGCCAGGGCCGCGGCAATACCGCCGCGACCATAGTCGGCGCCGCGGGCGGCGCTTACGCCGGCCACCAGATCGAAAAAAACGTCAACAAGGTCATCCACTACGAGGTCAGCGTGCGCATGGACGACGGCACCCCGCGCACCGTCAGCTACGACGTCGAACCGGGTTTTCGCGCGGGCGACAAAGTCCGCTTCGTCGACGGCCGGCTCACCCGCAACTAGCGCCCGTTTTTAGATACCCTGGACGGGTATCTCGACATATACCCTGATAGGGTATATACTGCCGCACTTTCTGCCGCACGCGCGCACCGCACCCATGTCCACGACCGCCCCGTCCACGCTCGATCTTGGCCTCGAAGGCATGACCTGCGCGGCGTGCGCCAGCCGCATCGAAAAGGTGCTCAACCGCGTACCGGGGGTTACGGCGAGCGTCAATTTCGCGACGGAAAAAGCGCACGTCGCGCTGGCCGCGGACATCAGCGTGGACGCGTTGATCGGCGCGGTACGCAAGGCGGGTTACGACGCCCATCCGCTCGCGCAGACAGATACCGCCACCGAAAAAGCGCGCCGCGCCGTCCAGTATCGCGATGAATTGCGCCGGTTCGGGCTGGCCGTTGCGTTTTCCCTGCCGCTGATCGCGCAAATGCCGTTCATGCTGGCGGGCGAACACGCTGAATGGCTGCCGCGCTGGCTGCAACTCGCGCTCGCGACACCCGTGCAGTTCTGGATCGCACGCCGCTTCTACTCCGGCGCATGGCATGCGCTGCGCGGCGGCGGCGCCAACATGGACGTGCTGATCGCGCTCGGCACGAGCATGGCTTACGTCTATAGCGCGGTGGTTACGCTGTGGCAGCTTGCCGCAACACGTCTACTTCGAAGCGAGCGCCGCCATCATCACGCTGGTGCTGATGGGCAAGCTGCTGGAAGCGCGCGCGCAGCAGCAATGCGTCGGCCGCGATCGAAGCTTTGCTCAAGCTGCAGCCGAAAACCGCGCTCGTCGAACGCGCGGGGCAACTGATCGCAAGTTGCAATCGGTTCGCTCGTGGCGGGAGACATTTTCGTAGTGCGCGCCGGCGCCGCGGTGCCGGTCGACGGCGCGGTCCTGTCCGGGGATTCGAGCATAGACGAAGCGATGCTGACCGGTGAAAGCCTGCCGGTCGCCAAAGCAGCCGGCGCCCGGGTCTTTGCCGGCACGCGTCAACCAGGACGGCCTGCTGCGCTGCCGCGCCACCGGCGTCGGCCATGCGACCGCGCTTAGCCGCCATCATCCGCTGGTGGAAGCAGCACAGGGTTCGAAAGCGCCGATCCAGCGGCTCGCGGACCGGATATCCGGCATTTTCGTGCCGGTCGTGGTGGCCGATCAGCGCGGTTACGTTCGCCGCCGGGTGGATTTGGCAGCAGGACTTTACGCGGCGCGCTGATCAACGCCGTGGCCGTGCTCGTGATCGCCTGCCCGTGCGCGCTGGGCCTCGCGACGCCGACGGCCATCATGGTCGGCAGCGGCCGCGGTGCGGGCGCGGGCATTCTCATCAGGAACGCGGCGGCGCTCGAACGCGCCGGCAAACTCGACGTGCTGGTCGTCGACAAGACCGGCACGCTTGACCGAGGGCCGCCCGCGCGTAACCGACGTGATCGCGCTGGCGGACTGCAGCGCAGACGGAAATACTGCAGCTCGCGGCGACGCTCGAGCAGGGATCCACGCATCCGCTGGCGCTCGCCATTCGCGAGCACGCGGCGCGACGCAGCCTCGCCGTGCTGCCGGCGACGAATTTCAACTCGACACCCGGGCAAGGGTGTGCGCGCCATTGTGAACAACGCCGAATTTCTGCTCGGCACGCCGTCGCTTTGCGCGCACGCCGCTGATCGCCGACGCGAACCAACTCGCAGCGCTGCAGGCGCAGGGCAAGACCGTCGTCGTGCTCGCCGCACCGGACCGGGCGATCGGCCTGATCGCTGTCGCGGACGCGGCTGCGCCCGACGTCGGCGCGCGCGGTAGCCGCACTCGCACGCGCTCGGCATCGAAGTGATCATGCTGACCGGGGACAATCCCGGCGACCGCCGCGCCATCGCGCGGGCAGGCCGGAATCGCGCGCTACACGGCCGAGGTGATGCCGCACGACAAGGCGCTGCAAGTCGCGGCGCTTAGAGCCGCGGGACACGTCGTCGGCATGGTGGGCGACGGCATCAACGACGCGCCGGCACTGGCGGCGGCCGACGTCAGCTTCGCGGTCGGCGCCGGCTCCGACATCGCGATCCAGGCCGCGGACATCACGCTCATGCAGAGCGACCTCATGAGCGTGGTCGATGCGATCACGCTGTCGCGCGCGACATTGCGCAAGATCCGCCAGAACCTGTTTTTCGCGTTTTTCTACAACGTGCTCGGCATCCCGCTCGCCGCGTTCGGCTTGTTGAACCCGGTGATCGCCGGCGCCGCGATGGCGTTGAGCTCGGTATCGGTGGTCAGCAATTCGCTGTTGCTCAAACGCTGGCAGCCTTCCAGCCTCACCGTCAAGGACACTAGGAAACCCGCGTAAGCAGTCCTGCGCAGCGCAGAAATATTCGACATCAACAAGGAGTCACAGATGGAAACCACGGTAATGAAAGTCTCCGGCATGACTTGCATGGGCTGTGTCAACAGCGTGAAAAAAGTACTGCATGCGATCGACGGCGTGCACTCCGCCGAAGTTTCACTGGAGCCGGCGCAGGCGACTGTCGTCTACGACGCGCGCGCGCCGGGCCCGCGCAGTTCAGGCGCGCGATCGAGGAGGCCGGCTTTGAAGCGGCGTGATCGCGGCGACGAAGCAAAAAAGTCGTGCAGCCGCACAAGCAGGCGCTGCTGAAACGGCTCACGCGCGATCGAAGGCCAGGTGCGCGGCGTGGCGCGCATGATCGAGGACAACCGTTATTGCGTCGATGTGATTACGCAGCTGGCGGCGGTGCGCGCCGCGCTCGACGCGGTGGCGCTGCATCTGCTCGAGGACCACACGCGCGGGTGCGTGCAATCGGCGATCCGGTCCAACCGCGGCGAACCCGCGATCGGCGAACTCATGCAGTTGATGCGGAAATTCGCGCGCTAATGCAGGCGCCTGCCTACTGGTTCCAGATCTGCCACCACGGGCGTGTTCTTCACGACCTTGCCGGTCAGGTACTTGCTGTCGGGAAAATTGGTTTTCATCACGCGTTCGGCGTCATTGCGCAAATCCGTCATGCCCAGTTTGTCGTAGGCCTGGACGAGGATCAGCAGCCCCTCCTCGTTGGCGGGCGCCTTCGGATAGGTTTTCAGCGCGTATTGCACGCGGTTCGCCGCCGCAACGTAGGCGCCGCGCTTCATGTAGTAGCGCGCGACGTGCACCTCGTGCGACGCCAGCGCATTGACCAGATAATTCATGCGCTCGATCGAATCCGGCGTGTACTTGCTGTCCGGAAAACGCGTGACGAGTTCGCGGAACGCGTCGAACGACTCGCGCGCTGCTTTCGGATCGCGTTCGGTCATGTCCTGCCCGCTGAACGAACTCGCGAGCTTGCCGAGCATGCCCAGATCGTCGTTGAAGTTGGCGAGCCCCTTCAGATAATACGCATAGTCGACGCTGGGATGATTCGGGTGCAGCTTGATGAAGCGGTCCGCCGCCGCGAGCGCAGAGGCGACGTCCTTGTCCTTGTAGTAGGCGTAGGCGATTTCGAGCTGCGCCTGCTGCGCGTAGCGGCCGTACGGATAGCGCGCCTCGAGCTTCTCGTAGAGCTTGATCGCTTTCTCGTAATTGCCGTCGTTCAGATTGGTTTTCGCCTCGGAGTAGAGCTTGTTCGCCGACCAGCCCTTGGTTTCGTCGACCTGCTCGGGCAGCATTCCGCACGCCCCCAGGCACAGCGCCAGAATTACCGCTAAACTTGAACGCATACCATGACCCTCGCGCGGAAATCCTCTGAATTATAACGCAACCTGCCCGCCGCCGACCCGCGTGCGGCTGGTGTTGCCGCCGCGCTGCGCCGGACAACGATTGGACCAGGCATTGTCGCTTTTGTTGCCGCAATTTTCACGCAGCCGGCTTGCGCAATGGATCCGCGACGGGCGCGTCGAGCTTGACGGCCGCCCGGCGCTGCCCAAAACCAAAGTCTGGGGCGGCGAAATCATTGCGCTCCACCCGGTGCCGGATCCCGCGGCCACGGCCGCCACCGCCGAAGCGATCGCGCTCGATATCGTGTACGAGGATGCAGCGGTGCTGGTGATCGCCAAGCCGGCGGGACTCGTCGTGCATCCCGGCCGCGGCAACTGGAGCGGCACGCTGCTCAATGCGCTGCTCGCCCACGCACCGCAATTGTCGGCCGTGCCGCGCGCCGGCATCGTGCACCGCCTCGACAAAGACACCAGCGGCTTGCTGGTCGTCGCCAAATCGCTCGAAGCGCAAACGAGCCTCGTGCGCCAGTTGCAGGCGCGCACGGTCAGGCGCGAATATCTCGCCCTCGTGCACGGCCGGGTCAGGCGGGACGGCACGGTCGAAGCGCCGATCGGACGTCACCCCGTGCAGCGCACGCGCATGGCGGTGGCCGCGCGCGGCCGGCCGTCGACCACGCACTACGCGGTGCTGCAGCAATTTCGCGCACGCGACTTTGCTGCGTTGCCGCCTCGAAACCGGCCGCACCCACCAGATACGCGTGCACATGCAGTCGCTCGGCCATCCGCTGGTCGGCGACTGCGTCTATGGAAAAAAACGCAGCCCCGATCCGCTGCTCGCGGCATTTCGCCGCCAGGCGCTGCACGCGGAACGGCTTGAATTCGAGCACCCGTCGACGCCGCCAGCCGTCGCCTGGAAGGCGCCGCCGCCCGCCGACTGCGCACGCTGCTCGCCGCGTTGCAAGCGCAGGCTCCGGCATGACTGCGGCGCACGCCTGGATCGTGCCCGCGTGGCCGGCGCCACCGCGCGTGAAGAGCCTGATTACCACGCGCGAGGGCGGCGTAAGCGGCGGCGCGCACGCGAGCCTGAACCTGGGACTGAACGCGGGCGACGACGCAGCGGCGGTGCATGCCAACCGCGCGCTGCTGCGCGCACATCTGCCGCAGGAACCGAAGTGGCTGCGGCAGGTGCACGGCGCGTGCGTCGTGAATGCAGACGGACTGACCGGGACGCCGGAGGCCGATGCGAGCGTGGCGCGCGACGCCGGGACCGTGTGCACGGTCATGATCGCCGATTGTCTGCCGGTATTGCTGTGCGACGCGCGCGCGCGCGCGGTAGGTATCGCGCATGCCGGCTGGCGCGGGCTCGTCGCTGGCGTCGTCGAGAACACGGTAGCGGCAATGGGTGTCGCGCCGGCGGAAATCCTGGCCTATCTTGGCCCGGCGATCGGCCCGGATGCGTTCGAAGTGGGCGCCGATGTGCGCGATGCGTTCGTCGCCGCGGATTCCGGCGCGGGCGCCGCGTTCGCGCCGTATCGTGAAGGCAAGTGGCTGGCCGATCTCTTCGAGCTTGCACGCCGGCGGCTGGCGCGCTGCGGCGTGCGCCAGGTGTTTGGCGGCGGACTGTGCACTTACCGCGACCCGGCGCGTTTTTTTTCCTACCGGCGCGACAAAACGACCGGCCGCATGGCGGCGTTGATCTGGCTCGGATGACGATATAAACTGCGCGCCACGGCGCGTCGTTTATAATGCGCGCCTTTGCACCGTCTGACCGATATGTCAGTACTCGCCTGGATCATCGTCACCAGTTTCGCCGGCGGCCTGCTGAGCGTCGCGGCGGCAGCCGCGTTCGCGCTCAAGGCGCGCACCGCGCATGTGCCCATGCTCATCAGCTACGCGGTCGGCGCCCTGCTCGGCGCGGTGTTTCTCGATATCCTGCCGCATGCATTCGCGATCTCCGGCAACCCCGAGCAAACCGCCGCCACCATACTCGCCGGCATTCTGCTTTTTTTCGTGCTCGAGAAACTGGTGTTATGGCGCCATTGCCACGAGGAGCAGTGCGAGGCGCACGAGGCGCAGCCGGCGCAGCACGACCACGGTCGCAGCGGCCTCATGATCATGATCGGCGACACTTTCCACAATTTCGTCGACGGCATCCTGATCGCCGCGGCGTTTATCGCCGACGTGAAACTCGGCCTGGTGACCGCAATCGCCATCGTCGCGCACGAAATTCCCCAGGAGGTCGGCGATTTTCTGGTGTTGTTGCATTCCGGTTACAGCAAGCGTGCCGCGCTCGCCTTCAATGCGGCTTCGAGCCTCGCCATGCTGGTGGGCGGTGTGCTCGCTTATTTCGCGCTGCAATCCATGCAGCAATCGATTCCAACGCTGCTGGCGCTCGCCGCCGCCAGCATGCTCTACGTGGCGGTCGCGGACCTGATTCCGGGACTGCACCGCAGGCCGGAAATTCACGCCTCCATCCAGCAGGTCGGATTGATCTGCACCGGCGTCGCGACCATCTGGGGCGTCGGCGCGTGGCTGCACTGATGCGCTGCGCTTGACACTCCATGGCGCGCCCCGCAGAATCAACTTCATCCCCGCACGCCGCCCGCCATGGAACAAGACGGCTCCCGCCCGAAGAATTCGCCGCCCGCGTCAGCGCAGGCATTGTTCGACGAATTCAGCGCTGCAGGCCGCAAGTTCGTCGACGACGTGATGGGCTCGCTGTCCGTGCAGCCGGGCGCCGACAGTTCGGAAATCATCAAGGCGCTGGCGGCGAGCCTGCACGCGGACGGCGGACGTTGCGCCGAAATCCAGCAGCGCTACTACCGGCAGCATCTCGAACTGTGGATGAATGTCGCGCGCTCGACGGAAGGCGCGCCGCCGGCAGCGCCCGTCGCCGTGCCGGATAAAACCGACCGCCGCTTTCACGCGCCGGAATGGCGCCAACTGCCCTACTTCGATTACGTGAAGCAGGCGTATCTGCTCAATTCGCGCTGGCTCGCCGAACTCGTCGAGGCGGCGCACCTCGATGCGCCCACCAAAAACAAGCTGCGCTTTTTCACGCGCCAGTTGACCGACGCCGCCGCGCCGGCGAATTTCGCGACCAGCAATCCCGAAGTGATCAAGCTTGCCGCCGCCACCCAGGGCGAGAGCCTCATGCGCGGGCTCGAGCATTTGCGCGCCGATATCAGCAAAGGCCGCATTTCGATGACCGACGAAGCGGCGTTCGAAATCGGCCGCAATATCGCGGTGACGCCGGGCACCGTCGTCTACGAAAACGCGCTGATGCAGCTGATTCAATACGCAGCCGTCCACGCCGTCGGTGTTCGAGCGGCCGCTGGTCATGGTTCCGCCGTGCATCAACAAGTATCTACATCCTCGATCTGCAGCCCGAAAACTCGTTCGTGCGCTACGCGGTCGCGCAGGGCCACACGGTCTTCATGGTGTCGTGGCGCAACGTGCCGCCGGACATGGGCCACGTGACGTGGGACCAGTACCTCGACGACGGCGTGATCAAGGCGATGGAAGTCGCGCGCGACATCTGCGGCGTCACAGCGGTCAATGTGCTCGGCTTCTGCGTCGGCGGCACGCTGGTGGGCGCGGCACTCGCGGTCCTGCAGGCGCAGGGCCGCCAGCTCGCCGCGAGCGTGACGCTGCTCGCGACGATGCTCGATTTCAGCGATACCGGGCGAGCTTGTCGGTGTTCGTCGACGACGCCTACGTGAAGCAGCGCGAACAGGACTTCGCGCACGGCGGCGTGTTGCGCGGCAAGGAACTCGCGCTGACGTTTTCCAGCCTGCGCGCGAACGACCTGATCTGGAATTATGTCGTCAACAATTACCTGAAAGGCGGCACGCCCGACGCCTTCGATCTGCTCTACTGGAACAGCGACAGCACCAATCTGCCGGGCGCCATGTTCGCCTACTACGTGCGCAACACCTATCTGGAAAACAATCTGCGCGTTCCCGGCAGGCTCACCATGTGCGGCGTGCCGGTCGATCTGGGCCGCATCACGCTGCCCGCCTACATACTCGCCACCCGCGAAGACCACATCGTGCCGTGGAAAACCGCTTATCAAAGCACGCAACTCCTCGGCGGCGAGATAAAATTCGTGCTGGCCGCCAGCGGCCATATCGCGGGAGTCGATCAATCCGGCCGGCAAAAACCGCCGCAACTACTGGACCGGCAATACGATGCCGCCGGACGCCGACGCGTGGCTGGCCGGCGCGGCGGCATTGCGCCGGCAGCTGGTGGCCCGACTGGGCCGCGTGGCTCGCCGAACGCAGCGCGGCACAGGTGCCGGCGCCGCGCGCAGGCCGGCAACGCGAACTACCCGGCGATAGAACCGGCGCCGGGCCGCTACGTGCGGGAGCGTTGCGATTAATAAAGCGCCTCGCGCAACTTCGTGCTAGGCTGGTTTTTTTCTTGTCGAGGAGAATAAAAATGGCACAACGAGTAGCCGTCGTCACCGGCGGCATGGGCGGACTGGGCGAGGCGATCTGCATCAAGCTCGCGAAAATGGGCTACCAGGTCGTCACGACGTATTCGCCGGGCAACAAGAAGTCGCAGGAGTGGCTCGCGGAAATGAAAAAGCAGGGTTACGCGTTTCACGCGGTGCCCGCGGACGTCGCCGACTTCGAGTCCTGCGCGAAAGCGGTGCAGCAGGTGGAAGCGGAAGTCGGGCCGGTCGACGTGCTCGTCAACAACGCCGGCATCACGCGCGACATGACGTTCAAGAAAATGGGCAAAGTCGACTGGGACGCCGTGATGCACACCAATCTCGACAGCGTGTTCAACATGACCAAGGCCGTGCTCGACGACATGGTCGATCGCGGCTGGGGCCGCGTCATCAATGTCTCGTCGATCAACGGGCAGAAAGGCGCGTTCGGCCAGACCAACTACTCCGCGGCCAAGGCCGGGCATGCACGGTTTCACCAAGGCGCTCGCGCTGGAAGTGGCGAGAAAAGGCGTCACCGTCAACACCATATCGCCCGGCTACATCGGCACGAAAATGGTCATGGCGATACCCAAAGAGGTGCTCGACAGCAAGATCATCCCGCAAATCCCGGTGGGCCGGCTCGGCAAACCCGAGGAAGTCGCCGGTCTGGTCGCCTACCTGTGCTCGGACGAAGCGGCGTTCGTCACCGGCGCCAATATCGCGATCAATGGCGGCCAGCACATGCAATAGGCGGCGGCTCCGGCCAGCCGGCCCGGCATTGCGTTCCCGCCGCGCTATAATGAGCATTGCAACATGGATTACCCGGCCGCAGGCCGCTTGCGACGCAGTGCGCTGCGTCGTCAGCGCCAATGCGGCAGCCGCGGATGCGTCGCGGACGACTACTGCGGCCGGACGCGACGATAATTTTCGAGTGATTCTGGATATCGCAGCGCACACCGGGGGCCTGGTCATGAGTGAAGCCGTCAGAATAATCAAAAAATATCCGAACCGCCGGCTCTACGACACCACCACCAGCGTCTATATCACGCTGGCGGACGTCAAAAAACTGGTGCTCGAAAATGTCGACTTCAAGGTCGAAGATGCGAAGACCAAGGACGATCTGACGCGCAGCATACTGCTGCAGATCATACTCGAGGAAGAAAGCGGCGACGGCGTGCCGATGTTTTCGAGCGACGTGCTGTCCAAGATCATCCGCTTTTACGGCAATGCGATGCAGGGCATGATGGGCAATTATCTCGAAAAGAACATCCAGACGTTCGTTGAAATCCAGAAGAAGCTGCAGGCGCAGTCGAGCGCGATCTACGGCGGCACGGCGATGCCCAACGCCGACGCATGGAGCGAGTTTCTGAAGATGCAGGGCCCCGCGATCCAGGGCCTCATGGGCAGTTATCTCGAGCAAAGTGCGAACGCATTCCTCGAGATGCAGCAGCAGATGCAGAAAGCAGTCGCGCAATCTGTTCGGCACCTTCCCGTTCCCCAACTTCGTCGCTCCCAATCCCTTCGCGCCGCCGCGCGCGACGAGCGCAGCCGGCCAAACCCGCAAGCAACCCCGCGCCCAAGGATGAAGACGGCGAAAAAAACGGCGCCTGAAAGCAACGGAAGGCGACAAAAGCGGCGCCGGAAAGCAGCGCCCGCGGCGCGGCGCCGCTCCCAAAGTCGGTTTCGTTTCCCTTGGCTGCCCCAAAGCACTGGTTGATTCCGAGCGCATCCTGACGCAATTGCGCGCCGAGGGTTATCTCGTCGCGCCGACCTATAAAGACGCCGATCTGGTCGTCGTCAACACCTGCGGCTTCATCGACAGCGCGGTCGCGGAGTCGCTCGACGCGATCGGCGAGGCGCTCGCCGAAAACGGCAAGGTCATCGTCACCGGTTGCCTGGGCGCCAAGGGCAGACGTCGTTCGGGATACCCACCCGCGCGTGCTCGCCGTCACCGGCCCGCACGCCACCGACGAAGTGATGCGCGCGGTGCACGCCCACCTGCCGCAACCGCACGATCCGCACATCGACCTGATCCCGCCGCAGGGCATCAAGCTGACGCCGCGGCATTACGCGTATCTGAAGATCGCGGAAGGCTGCAATCACCGTTGCACGTTCTGCATTATTCCGTCGATGCGCGGGGATCTCGTCAGCCGCCCCGTCGGCGAAGTGATGCAGGACGCCGAGAACCTGGTCAAGGCCGGCGTCAGGGAATTGCTCGTGATCTCGCAGGACACCAGCGCCTACGGCGTCGACGTCAAATACCGCACCGGCTTCTGGGGCGGCGGCCGCTGAAAACGCGCATGACGGAACTCGCGGCAGCACTCGGCGGTCTCGGCGTGTGGGTGCGGCTGCATTACGTCTACCCGTACCCGCACGTCGACGAAGTCATTCCGCTGATGGCCGACGGCAAAATACTGCCGTATCTCGACGTGCCGTTCCAGCACGCGAGCCCGCGCATACTGAAAGCGATGAAACGTCCGGCCAGTTCGGAAAACAATCTGGCGCGCATCCGGCGCTGGCGCGAAATCTGCCCCGATCTCACGATCCGCAGCACTTTCATCGTCGGGTTTCCCGGGGAAACCGCGGCGGAATTCGAGCAGCTGCTCGAATTCATCGAAGACGCGCAACTCGACCGCGTCGGCTGCTTCACGTATTCCGCGGTCGATGGCGCCGCCGCCAATGCGCTGCCCGGCCACGTGCCGGAAGAAATCAAGGAAGAACGCAAAGCGCGTTTCATGGCGACGCAGGCAACCATCAGCACCGCGCGCCTTAAGCGCAAAATCGGCAAGACCCTGACCGTGCTGATCGACGAAGCAAGCGTCCACGGGCGCCATCGGCCGCAGCAGCGCCGACGCGCCGGAAATCGACGGCGTGGTGCACGTCGCGGCGCACGCCTCGCTCAAGGCCGGCGAGTTCGCGCGCGTAAAAATCACGGGTTCCGACGCACACGACCTGCGAGGTGTGGTGGCGACCTAATGTGGGAACGTCTCAAAGCGCTGGGCGCGTGCCACTGGAAAGCGACGGGCTTACGCTGTGGTTCTGCTGCCGGCACCCGGGCATGCCGCTGTTGCCGAAGATTCTCGCGCTGCTGGTGGTCGGCTACTTTCTGAGCCCGATCGACCTGATTCCCGACTTCATCCCGGTGCTGGGCTACCTCGACGAACTCATCCTGCTGCCGGTCAGCATTTATTTCATTCTCAAGCTGATACCCGCAGCCGGTATTGATCGAATGCCGCGTCGAAGCGGAAGTCTGGATCGCCCAGCACAAGCCGACGCCCAGGAGCATCACCGCCGCCGTGGTGATCATGCTGCTGTGGATGGCGTTTTTCTGGATGCTATGGAAATACTGGGGCGACAGCGTGATCCGGTGGTTCAGCGCGCGCCTGAGCGCGCGCATCATTCGTCACCGAGTGGCACCCGCGTGATCCGCGCTCCGGCGCGCTCGAAAAACGCGATCACATCCGCCACGTCGCGCGTGCCCTTCATCGGCGGCATGCTCCGCAGTATCCGCTTGCCGTAACCCTTGCTGAAGAGCCGCGGGTCGCAAATCATCAGCACGCCGCGATCGGTCTCGTCGCGGATCAGGCGGCCGGCGCCCTGCTTTAACGTAATCACCGCCTGCGGCAGCTGAAACTCGACGAACGCATTGCGCCCGTCGCGGTTGATGCGCTCGATGCGCGCGGCGAGCAGCGGATCGTCGGGCGACGCAAACGGCAGCTTGTCGATGACCACGAGCGACAACGCGTCGCCGCGCACGTCGACGCCCTCCCAGAACGACTGGCTGCCGACCAGCACCGCATTGCCGATGCGCCGGAAGCGCTCGAGCAATTCCGTGCGCGAGCCCTCGCCCTGCATCAGCAGCGGGAAATTCGAGCCCGCGCCGGGCAAACGCGTCCTTGAGCAACGCGTGACCTTCGCGCATCGCGCGCAGACTCGTGAACAGCATGAACGCGCGGCCGCCGCTCGCCTCGAGCGCGGGCAGCGCCGCCGCGACCACCGCTGGCGTGTAATCGGGCGTATTGGGTTCCGGCATGCCCTTGGGCACGTAAAGCAACGCGTTGGCGGAATAATCGAACGGGCTCTCCCACGACTGCGCCTGCGCCTCGGCCAATCCCATCTGCGCGCAGTAATGGCTGAAATCGCCGCCCACCGACAGGGTCGCCGAGGTGAATATCCACGACCGCGCGCGATCGTTGATCTGTTGCCTGGAAAATCTCCGCGATCGACAGCGGCGTCGCATTCAGGTGCAGCGCGTGGTTGAAAAGCTCCAGCCAGCGCACGAATTCCGGATCGTCATGGTCGCGCCAGCGCTTGAGATCGCCGGCAGAGCAGCCGCGCGCGCTGCCGGCATTTTTCGATGCCTTCGCCGCGCTCGGCCTGTGTTTCGAGCATGGCCGCCAGCGCATCGAGCTTGTCGCAGAGGGCTTTCAGCGCCGGCTCGAATTCTCGATTGCGCGCGAGCGCCTGGAACGGAAAACGTCCGCTGTCTTCCTTGAAGGCGAGCCGCAAATCGCGCGCCGCCTTGTCCATCGCGTGCGCCGCATCGGGCAGCGCGCGCAAAGTCCTTCGCGGAAACCGCCGCTTCCATGCGCACATCGCGCGCAAGTTCGATCAATTGCGACGGTCGATACGGTCTGCCCGAAAAAAAGGCTGGCCGTCTCCGGCAGTTGGTGCGCCTCGTCGAATATGATGGTGTTCGACGCCGGCAGCAGTTCCGACACGCCCTCGTCGCGCAGCACGACGTCGGCGAAAAACAGATGATGATTGACCACCACGACGTCCGCCGCCAGCGCCTGCTTGCGCGCTTCCATGACGAAGCATTTCGCGTAGTGCGCGCATTCCGAGCCGAGGCAGTTCTCGCGCGTCGAGGTCACGTACGACCAGATTGCCGCGTTCTCGGGCACCGCCGGCAGATCGCTCTTGTCGCCGGTCGCGCTGTTCTTCGCGAAACTGGCGATCACCGGCAGGTAGCGCGCATCGTCGCGCGTCGGAAAGCGTCCCTCGTGCTGCGCGCGCTCGATGTAATGATGACAAACGTAATTGGCGCGGCCCTTCAAGAGCGCGACCGTGACCGGCACCTTGAGCGCCTGGCGCACCACCTGGATATCGCGGTCGAACAGCTGGTCCTGCAGGGTCTTGGTGCCGGTGGATATGATGACCTTGCCGCCGGACAGCAGCGCCGGCACCAGATACGCGAACGTCTTGCCGGTGCCGGTGCCCGCTTCGGCGACCAGCACCGAATTTTTTTCGATCGCGTCCGCCACCGCGCGCGCCATTTCGAGCTGCCCTTCGCGCACGCGAAAACCGTCTACCGCATGCGCCAGCGCGCCGTCGCCGGAAAATATCGAATCGAGGTCCTGCAATCTGGATCCCGTGCAAAAAGGGCCGGCCCGACGCGCCGCGCCTGACAATTAAAGCGCGAGAGTATAGAGCATCGCCGTGGCGGCCTCCTAATCCGCCTACGCATGCACCACCCAGGATTGCATGCCCGCCCGGAGTGTTCTTGCGTGGCGCGAATATTTGCCGGTGCCGGCGCACTGCGCCCGGACTCACGGTATCATTGCGAAATATTTATCGTCGCAAGGATACACCTGCCATGCTCAATAATACCGCGACGGCGTGGGGCGCGCGTCGCCAAGGCCCTGCATTGGCTGGCGACTGCCTTGATCCTGTTCCTGTTGATCCACGGCTGGATCATGGTCGGTCTGCCGCGCGAAATGCGTTTCGACAACTACAGCTGGCACGCTTCATTCGGCTACGCCACGCTGGCGTTGATGATAGTGCGGTTATTATGGCGGTGGACCAACGCAGTGCCCGCGCTTCCCGCCGACGCCGCGCGCTGGGAGGTTATCGCAGCGCGTGCCGGACACGCGGGACTTTACCTCTTGATCTTCGCCGCGTCGATCAGCGGCTGGGCGCTGGCCGGCGCGATGCGCCGCCCGCTCGACGCCACGCTGTTCGGCTTCATCCCGGTCCCCAGTATCGTCACCGACCGCGCATTGCACGATCAACTGGAGTCGGCGCACAGCCTGTTCGCGTGGACGCTTGCGGCGTTGATCATCATTCACGTCATCGGCGCCCTCTATCATCTCTGGCTCAAGAAGGACGACGTCATGCAACGCATGCTGCCGGAAATGTTTGCGCGCAAGCGGCGGTCCTGACCGGCGTATGCCCGGCGCTTCATCGTCGATCAGAATCGGCGCTTATCTCCGACACCCACGACCTGGTGCGGCCGCAGGCGAGGCGCGCACTCGCCGGCGTCGGCCGGATATTGCACGCCGGCGATATCTGCGGGCAGGACGTATTGGCCGAACTTGCGACCATCGCGCCGGTCACCGCGGTGCGCGGCAACAACGATCACGGCGCGTGGGCGCGCGGCTTGCGCGCAACCGAATGGGTGGAAATCGGCGGCGTCTCGATCTACATGCTGCACGACCTCGCCGAACTGGATATCGATCCCGGCGCCGCCGGCGTGCAGGCGGTGATCTCGGGACATTCCCATCGGCCGCTGATCGAAGAGCGCGACGGCGTGCTGTTCGTCAATCCCGGCAGCGCGGGACCGCGTCGTTTTGCGCTGCCGATCTCGCTGGGTTTCATCGAAATTGCCGGCGGCCGGATCAGCGCGAGCCTACATACGCTGCCAATATGATGCCGCGCGGCGCCACAAGGCGGAATATCGCGGGAATCTTATCCGGTGTAGCTAACGTCGGTACACACAATAAAAGCATTTACAATCAGCCCGCTATCCCCTATAGTCGCGCCGATGAGAATTTTCGACGCCACTGATAGCCGCCTGCATTGCATGCGCCGCCCTGCCCGCGCTGGCTGCTGAAAACACCGCGGACGCTGCGTCGGTTGCCGCCGCCGAGACACCCGCAACCGACGGGTATTGGGAGCGCGCGCGCGAAGTGACGATACATGCACTCGCGCTGATCGGCGTCCACTACAAATGGGGCAGCGACTCGCCCGAGACGCGGATTCGATTGCAGCGGGCTCGTCAGCCACGTGTTTCAGCAGGTTGCCGGCATCGCGCTGCCGCGCAATTCGCAGGGCATGAGCAAAGTCGGCGAGAAAATCGACAAATCCGAACTCCAGCCCGGCGACCTCGTGTTCTTCAACACGCGCCGACGAGCCGTATTCGCATGTCGGAATCTATATCGGCGAGGCGCGGTTCGTGCACGCACCCAGGCGCGGCGGCGAAGTCGAGGTCGCGGACATGCAGGGCCGCTACTGGAACAAACGCTACAACGGCGCGCGCCGCGTGAATTTCTGATTACCGGCCAACTGTAACCGTCACCGTTTTTTCCGCGATCTTCTGCTTGATCGCGGCGATCGCCGCCAGTCCCGCCTTCTCCCCTTCGATGATCGCGAGGTGCCGGTCTTCGAAACCGGTGCTGCGTATGCGGCCGGTATCGGGGCGAATGACGATGTCGGCCTCGGTCAATTCGTAGCCGGCGATGCTCTGGCCCATGATCGCGAACGTCTGCAACATGACGTCCACGCTGTCCCTGGTCTTGCCGAAACGCGGATTGTTGGAAATGTAAACCGCGATCACGAGGTCGGCGCCCATGCCGCGCGCGGCGCGCACCGGCACCGGGCTGACGAGGCCGCCGTCGACATATTCGCGCCCGCTGATCGCGACCGGCTGAAACACGCCGGGCACGCTGCTCGAGGCGCGCACCGCCATGCCGGTATTGCCGGTGCGAAACACCACGGACTCGCCGCTTTGCAGATCGGTCGCCACCGCCGCGAACGGCTTGTTGAGCTTTTCGAGCGGCCGGTTCTGCACCGCCTGATTGACGAAATTCTGCAGCGCTTCGCCCTTGATGAAACCGCGGTCCGGCAGCGACCAGTCGGCGATCACCGCGTCGTCGAGCTGCAGCGCGACGCGCTGCAAATCGAATCCGCCGTAGCCACCCGCGTACAACGCGCCGACCAGGCTGCCCGAGCTGGTGCCGACGACGATGTCCGGCACGATGCCGTGCGCTTCGAGCGCCTTGATGACGCCGATGTGCGCGAAACCGCGCGCGGCGCCGCCGCCCAGGGCGAGCGCGATCTTGGGCGGCAATGCGCCGCACCTCAGGTTGCGGCGCGGGCTCGACGGCAGGTGCCGGTTTGGGCGCGGTATCGGAACCCCGCGGCAACACACCGCAACCCGCCAGCGCACCCAACAAAACGACCGTGGCAATACGCAAAGGGGGAGTTGACCTTAATCAAAGAAATTGTGACCGACGGATTGTATCGTCAGTTCAGCGTGGCGTGCTTGAGTGTCCCGCCCCGCAGGGCACCCCCATCCAATTCGCCATCTACGACAGCCTATTGCGTTGCAGTTTGGATGGGTTCATGACCACGAAAATCGCACCCGGAATCGCGGCGAAACGGTCAGTGGCCAGACCCGGGAACCTCCTTTACCAGCACACTTAGCTCCCACCTGACGCTTGACAAATGATAATCATTATCATTTAATAGCTCACGAGCAGCCTTTTTCTCATTTAGTATATTTCAACTATCTTTTTTATAAACAAACTATTAAATATGTTATCTAATCTCTTTTATCAATATACTTTGCGGGTGATAGCGCTATTGGCTGCAGCGTGCCGGTCCATGGTGTGGTCCCTCGTTTTGGCCGCCGGCACGGCCGCGACCGCCTGCGCGCAGGATAACGTCCTCAACCTCTACTCCGCGCGGCATTACCAGACCGATGAAGCGCTCTACGCCAATTTCACCAAAACAACAGGCATCAAGGTCAATCTCATCGAGGGCGGTGAAGACACGCTGCTGGAGCGCATCAAAAATGAAGGCGCCAACAGCCCCGCCGACGTGTTAATTACCGTCGATGTCGGCCGCTTATGGCGCGCCGAGCAGATGGGACTGTTTACCCCGGTTAAGTCGAGGGTGCTCGAGAGCCGCATTCCGGCCAATTATCGCGATCCCGCGGGCAACTGGTTCGGCTACTCGCGCCGCGCCCGCATCATCGTTTACAACAAGAACGCGTTGAAGCCTGCAGATATCTCAAGTTACGAGGACCTCGCCGATCCCAGATTCAAAGGCAAGATTTGCACTCGTTCAGGCAGCCATGTCTACAACCTCTCGCTGATGGGCTCCATCATAGGCGCGCTTGGCGAGGAAAAAGCCGAAGCGTGGGCGCGGGGCGTGGTGGCGAATCTCGCACGCCCACCTAAAGGCGGCGACAGCGACCAGTTGCGCGCCGCCGCGGCGGGCGAATGCGACATTGCAGTGAGCAACACCTACTACTACGCGCGATTGATGCGCTCCGACAAGGCCGAAGACCGGCAGGTGGCGGCGAAACTCGGTGTGGTATGGCCCAACCAGAGTGGGCGCGGCGCGCACGTCAATATTTCGGGCGGCGGTATGCTCAAACATGCGCCGCACAAGCAAGCTGCGGTCAAGTTTCTCGAGTACCTGGCGGGCAACGAAGCGCAGATCTACTTCGCCGACGGCAACAACGAATGGCCGGTGGTCCCGAACATCGTCACCAACAACCCGGCATTGAAAGCGCTGGGCTCGTTCAAGGCGGAAACCATCAATATCGCGGTAATCGGCAGCAACCAGCCGACCGCGCAAAAGATTTTCGATCGCGTCGGCTACCAGTAGTCATCCGCAGCCGCTTGGGCCTGCGACGATTTTCAAGTGGATGGAGCTATGCGTTAAGCGCGGTCCTGCGCGTCCTTCGCGGTGGTACGCGAAACCGCGATGCGCCGCGACAGCACGATCAGCGGTAACAGGCTGACCGCAACGATCGCCAGCGCCGAGGTCGAGGCTTCGGCAAGGCGTTCATCCGCCGCGAGGTTGTACGCGTGGACCGCGAGCGTGTCGAAATTGAACGGCCGCATCACGAAAGTTGCCGGCAGCTCTTTCATGACGTCGACAAATACCAGCAACGCGGCTGTCAGCAGCGTGCCCCGCATCAGCGGCGCGTGCACTTTGACGAGCGTCCCCGCCGCCCCGACGCCCAGCGAGCGCGCGGCCTCGTCCATGCTGGGCGTGATCTTGGCGAGCCCCGGTTCCACGGTCTGCAACGCGACCGTAAGAAAGCGCACGAGGTATGCATAGACCAGCGCCACGATGCTGCCGGTCAGCAGCAATCCGGTACTGATGTCGAAATTGGCGCGCATCCACGCATCGATCGCGTTGTCGAGCCGCGCCACCGGCACCAGGATGCCGATGGCGATGACCGCCCCCGGGATCGCATAACCCAGTCCCGCGAGACGATTCGCGGCCACAACCAAAGGCCCCGGACGCAGTCGCATCGCGTAGGCCATGATCAGCGCGAGTACGACGGCTGCGGTCGCGGTAACGCCCGCGAGTGTGAAGCTGTTGAGCGTCAACGCGACAAAGCGCGCCCCGAAGTGCGCGTCGCCTTCGACCAGCGTCATGCGTAGCAGCAGCGCGGCCGGCAGCAGAAAGCCGAGCACCAACGGCACGCAACAGATCAGCGCAGCCATCCACGCCGCGACGCCGCGCAGCTGATAACGCGCGTCGCGACGGCGGCCGCGGCCGTCGTAATAGCGCGCGCGGCCGCGGCTCCAGCGTTCGAGCGCGAGCACGAGCACCACGAAGCCCAGCAACAATGCCGAAAGCTGCGCTGCCGCCACACGGTCCCCCATCGACAGCCACGCGCGATAAATTCCGGTCGTAAATGTCGGCACCGCAAAATACGAAACCGTGCCGAAGTCGGCGAGCGTTTCCATCAGGGCAAGGGATGTGCCCGCCACGATCGCCGGCCGCGCCAGCGGCAGGGCGATGCGAAAAAAACTGCGCCATGCGCCGTAGCCGAGCGTGCGTCCGACTTCCGTGATACCGACCGACTGCTCAAGCAGCGCGGCGCGCACGACGAGGTAAACGTAGGGATATAGCGTGAGCCCCAGCATGGCGATCGCGCCGCCAACCGAGCGAATTTCGGGAAACCAGTATTCGCGCGCCTGCCAACCGGTCGCCCCGCGCAGCCACGTCTGCACGGGCCCGGTGAACTGCAGAAGGTCGGTATACGCGTAGGCCATGATGTACGCAGGCATGGCGAGCGGCAGTATCAGCGTCCATTCGAACATGCGCTGCCCGGGAAAACGGCAAGTCGTCACAAACCACGCCGTGGACACTCCGCCGAATATCACCATCACGCTGACGCCGGCCAGCAGCCACAGCGTGTTGGCGATGTATTCCGGCAATACCGTGCCCGCGAGATGCGCCCAGGTACCCTGGCCCGGCATAAATACGTTGGCAAGCACGACCACCACCGGTACCGCCAGCAATGCCGCGATCAATGTCGTCATCGCCGGCAACACGCCGGCTCCCCTGAGGTCCAGGCGGCCGCGCGCGGCGCCGGCTCCGGATATCGCCACCGATGCAGTCACGCCCAAACCGAATTTCTCATTTTGTTACTGGCCTCGTTATGCACGGTGCAGTGTAGCAAAGCCGTTTCCTGCCGGCAAAAACGGCGCGGGCGCGCGTGGCCCTGATGCCAGCGGCTATAATCCGAGAGAGATGAATCGCGAACCTCCTCATCCACCCGATCACCCTTACGCGCTGGTCGCCCTCGACAGCGTTGAGCAACATTATGGCGCACACCGCGTACTGACTGGTATCTCCTTTGCCTTGCAGCGTGGCGAAATCGGCTGCCTGCTCGGCGCCAGCGGCTGCGGTAAAACCACCGTGCTGCGCTGTATTGCCGGCTTCGAGCCAGTATCCGCCGGGGAAATCCGCCTGAACGGCGCGCTGGTCAGCAGCCCGCGCGTCAATGTGCCGACCGAGCAGCGCCGCGTCGGCATGGTGTTTCAGGACTACGCGCTGTTTCCGCATCTCGATGTCGCCGCCAATATTGCTTTCGGACTGCATGGCATGGAAGCAACACAGCGCGGCCTGCGCGTCGCCGATCTGCTGGCGACCGTGGGTCTTAAAAATTCCGGCGGCAAGTTTCCGCACGAACTGTCCGGCGGACAGCAGCAGCGCGTCGCGCTCGCACGCGCGCTGGCGCCCCAGCCGGAACTGCTGCTGCTCGACGAGCCGTTCTCCAACCTCGACGTCGAACTGCGCGAACGCTTAAGTCTTGAAGTGCGCGATATCCTCAAACACCAGAACGCCACGGCGATTCTCGTCACTCACGACCAGCACGAGGCATTCAACATCGCCGACGCGGTCGGCATCATGGCCAACGGCAAGATCGAGCAATGGGATGCGCCGTACGATCTATACCATGAACCGGCCACCCGCCTGGTTGCCGATTTCGTCGGCCAGGGCACGCTGCTGCCGGGCACGGTAGTCGGCGAACAGCTCGTGCAACTCGAACTCGGCACGTTTCAGGCGACGTTTCCGGCGGACTGGCCGCGCGGCGCCGCGGTCGATGTATTGCTGCGCCCCGACGACATACAGCATGACGACGCGAGCGCGTTGCAGGCGGAAGTGCTGCACAAGTCATTCCGCGGCGCGGAATTTCTGTACACCCTGCGGCTGCCCGCGGGCGGGCGCGTCATGTCGCTGGTGCCCAGCCATCACAATCACGCGATAGGCGAAAAAATCGGCATCCGCCTGGAAATCGCTCACCTGGTGGCGTTTCGCCGCTAACGCGTCACGCGCCGCAATTCACGCAGCTGCTGCGCGAGCTCATCCACGGCCAATGCGTAGTTCACGCTGCGGTTATAGCGCGTGATCACATAGAAGTTGTTAAAGCCCATCCAGTAGCGCACGCCGGTCTCGCTTTCCGCCGCGAATACGGCAGCCATCGTCTCGTCCGCAACCGGATAGGCCGGGGACGCGCCCGCGTCCCTGATCGCCGCGACGGTGCGTGTGGGGCATGAGGCCGCGCTCGAGCAGCGCCTTGAACTCGTCGCCGGGCGCATCAGGGGACTGCTCGATGGCGGTCACGACCGGCGCGCCAAGCTGCCAGCCATGGCGCTTGTAGTAATTGGCGATGCTGCCGATGGCATCGCTGTCGTTCCATAGGTTGCGCCTGCCGTCGTTGTCGAAATCGATGGCGTAGCGGCGATAGCTGCTCGGCAAAAACTGCGGCACGCCGAGCGCTCCCGCGTAAGAGCCTTTGACGCGCAGCGGATCGAATTTCAACTCGCGCGCCAACAACAGAAATTCGCCGAGCTCGCCGCGAAAGCGCTCCGCGCGCGGCGGATAATGAAACGCGAGCGTCACCAGCGCGTCAAAAGCGATGTTCGTGCCGGCCTGCCGGCCATAGAACGATTCGATGCCGATCGTGGCGACGATCAACTCCTCCGGCACGCCGGAGTCCGCGCTCGCGCGCGCCAGCGTGGCGGCGTGGCGCTGCCAGTACTCAAGACCCCCGCGTAAGCGCGCCGCGGTCACATGCCCCGCGCGGAAAACGTACCACGGCAGCGCGGTAGTGGGATGAGCGATCGACCGCAGGACGCCGTGCTGCACGCGTGCCTGCGCAAACCAGCGGCGCAACTGCCGGCGGTCGAACTCATGACGGGCGGAGAACTCGTCGATAAATTCAACGATCGCCGGATCGAGCACGGCCGCCGCGGCGTGCCCATGGCCGCCGCACAGCATCAATGGCGCGCACACCGTGGCAAAAATGCTCGCGCGCGCCGCGCGATACTTCAACGCATCCAACCACTGGCAAGGCATGCGCCGATTGTAATCGGACTCAATTGCAATGTGTCGATGAGTTCGGCGCCGTCGGCCGGCGGCTTCCCGGCGACGTCGCGTTGCGCGGGCCCGTCCACCTGTCCGCGCAGCATGCGCCCTGCGCTACGGGTGACTGCTCCTATAGCGCTTTGAGCGATTCGACGACTTTGCGGTCAAATACCAGGCCCTCCGCGCGCCGCCGTTCGCGCTCGCGATACGCGCGTTCCGATGGAATGCGAATTTCATCGACACCGGGCCGGCGCGGCGTCGCCTTGATCGAGGCGACGAGTTCCGCCATCTGGCCGGGGAACTCGCCGCCGGGGAGCATCAAACTGGGATCGATCACGAATAACAGAAAACCGTAGTCCTGGACTTTACCGTGGGCCAAGGCCGCACCCGCCAGGAGACCCAGCGCCTGGACCGCAAACGACAGCCCATGACCTTTGTGCCCGCCGAACGGCACCCAGCCGCCCTTCAACGCGGCATTGGCGTCGCGCGTCGGATTGCCGTCGGCGTCGAACGCGATGCCCTCGGGCAGTTCCTGCCCGATATGCGCAAGGAGCTGTATCTCGCCGACCATGATGGATGCGGTGCCGATGTCGTAGATAACCGGACCATTGGTCGACGGAAATCCAAAACACAACGGATTGGTGCCAAACGCAGGTTTCAGGCCGCCAATGGGAAGCACGCGCGGTTGCGCGCTCGCCGCGTGTATCCCGACCAAACCCGCTTGCGCGATCATTTCCACAAAATACGCATTGCGTCCGCTGTAATAGCTGTCGTAGACGCCGACTGACGCAATGCCGCTGGCGCGCGCTTTTTTGATCGCAATCTGAGTTGCGTGGTAAACCGAAATATAGCCGACGTTATTGCCGCCGTCGATCAACGCGGACAGTGGCGTTTCATGCACGATCTTGATCGGGCGCCGTTCCTTGCGCGTCTTCTCGTCGCCGGCGATCGCCAGTATGCGCGGCAGGCTGGCAAAGCGATAACCGCACAGCGCGTTGTCGATCAACTGATCGGTAATGATCCGCGCATCCTCGTCGGAATAGCCGATGCGCCGCAAGGCGCCCGTGGCGAGTTGCGCGGCATCCGCCGGCGACATGCGCACGGTGTCCGGCGTATCGGCATCGAGCAATGCACCCGGTGCCGCGTTGAGACTGGAAGCTTGTGACATTAAGAGTGCCTAACATAATGAAACACGTGTGCGTTGCAGCCAGAATTGGTGGTGGCAAGGCGCCCGGCGCAGGCAATAGTCATTCTATTGCCAAGACGAGCAACGCCGCCGGCGCCGATTCTGGCTGCAACCCTTCGGGCTGGCACGAGTTTTGGCCCATAACTTTGTCGCAAGCCACTTGCTTAGAATGACTAAGCCGCGTGTCTTGCTTCGCGTTCTGAGCCAAAATCGTGACAGCGCATCGCGCGTTTCATTATGTTAGGCACTCTAAGGAAATCCTCAGCGATACACTGGACCGAAGCGGCGATGATACACGCGCTGCCGTCGTTGTTCTGCGCCGCACGTTAAGCCACGCTGCCAGCCGCCGGCGATAGCTTATAATTCACCGCCCGGCTGCAGCAACACGAATACCGCAAGGATCCACCGACGTGCTGATCAAATTTACGCTCAACGGCGACCCCGTTGAAGTGAAGCTCAAGAGCGGCGACCGCCTGCTCGTCGACGTGCTGCGCGAAGATCTGCAACTGACCGGCACCAAGCACGGCTGCGGCATCGGCGCCTGCGGCACCTGCACCGTGCATCGTCGACGGTCTGCCGGTCGCGTCCTGCCTGCAACTCGCGGCACTCGTCGACGGCGCGGATGTGCGCACGATCGAAGGGCTCGCCGGCGCTGCAGCGCTGCACGTCGTGCAACAGGCCTTCATCAACAAGGCCGCCTGCAATGCGGCATCTGCACGCCGGGCCATGTCATGGCCGCCTGCGCATTGCTGGAAAAAACGCCCGCGCCCACCGACGAACAAATCCGCACCAGCGTCGAAAGCGTGTACTGCCGCTGCACGGGTTACGTGCGCATCGAAGAAGCGTATCGCGAAGCGGTCGCGCTCGCGCGCAAGGCGGCGAACGCATGAACCAGCGCGACTCGAACGTGCGACCCGACGCCGGCCTGCTGGTCGTCGGCAAGGACGTGCCGCGCACCGACGCGGTACCGAAAGTCACGGGCGCCGCGCAATACGTCGCCGACCTGCATTTGCCCGGCATGCTGCACGCGGCGGTGCTGCGCAGCCCGCATCCGCACGCGCGCATCCTCAGCATCGACACGAGCGCCGCCGCCGCAATGCCCGGCGTCAAGGCAGTGGTCACCGGTGCCGATACCGCGCGCAAGAAATGGGGCTGCTTCCGTCCCGATCTCTACCCGCTCGCCATCGACAAAGTGCGCTACGTCGGCGACGAAGTCGCGGCGGTCGCGGCGCGCGACGCGGAAACCGCGCGCGCGGCGGTCGATCAGATCAAAGTCGAATACGAAGTATTGCCGGCGGTGCTGTCGATGGATGCGGCGCTCCAACCCGGCGCGCCGCTCGTGCACGACGATGCGGCGGGCAATGTCGCGCATCACTTTGCGTTCGAGCGCGGCGACGTCGATGGCGGCTTCAAGGCGAGCGACGTCATCGTCGAAGGCACGTGGGAAAGCGCGCGCCAGTGGCATACCTCGCTCGAAACCATCGGCTGTGTCGCGCAATGGACGGGCGACCGCGTGTCGCTGTGGTGCAATACGCAAACGCCGTTTCTCGCGCGCGGACGCTATGCGATCGCGCTGGGCGTGCCCGAAAGCAAGGTGCGCGTCGTGCAGACCGAAGTCGGCGGCGGCTTCGGCGGCAAATCCGGCGACGACAATGCGTCCGTGATCTGCGCGATCCTCGCGAAGAAGGCCGGCAAGCCGGTCAAGCTCATCCACACGCGCGAGGAGGAATTTCTCGCGAGCCATCCGCGCATGCCGATGCGCTACTGGGTGCGCCTCGGCTTCTCGCGCGACGGCCGCATCAAGGCCAAGGAAATCAAAATGCTCGCCGACAACGGCGCCTACACCGGCAAGTCGCAGGCCATCCTCGGCGCGGCGACGGTGCGCCACGACGCGCTCTACAAATATCCGTGCGCGCGCGCCGACTCGACGCTGGTCTACACCAATCTCGTTCCCACCGGCGCCTTTCGCGGCTTCGGCAATCCGTCCGCCGACTGGGCGGTGGAGCAATGCTGGGACCTCGCCGCGGAAAAACTCGGCATGGACGTCGTCGATCTGCTGCGCCTGAACGCGGTCGATCCCGGCGACGTGTCGCCGCACAATCACAAGATCACGAGCTGCGAGCTGAAGCAATGCATCGATAAAACGGCGCAGATGATCGGCTGGAAGGAGAAACGCCGGCACCGCACGCCCAACCGCGGGCTCGGCATCGGCTGCAGCGTGCACGTCAACGGCCGGCGCAGTTTCGGCGACTGGGACGGCAGTTCCGCCATCGTGCGCATCAACGACGACGGCCGCGCGACCATCATCACCGGCGAAGGCGAAATCGGCCAGGGCACGCTGACCGTGTTGCGCCAGATCGCCGCCGAGGAACTCGGACTGCCCTACGACGACGTCGACATCACGCGTCCCGATACCGACGTTCACCCCTACGCGCTCGGCGCGCTCGCCAGCCGCGTGACCTACGTGGCCGGCAATGCGGTCAAGCGCGCCGCGGCGGCGGCGTTGAAACAACTGCTCGATGCCGCGTCGGCGCAATTCAAGCTGCCGCCGGAAGACCTGACCGTCATCAACGGCGAAGTCGGCCCGCGCCGCGGACGCGAAACCGAATTCAAACCGGTCGCCGCGGTCGTGCGCGCGCATATCTATCAGCCGAACGGCCAGCCGATCATAGGCGTCGGCAATTTCGACAACCCGTCGGAGTTTCCGGACCACAGCCGCTTCGGCAACGAATCGGGCGCCTACAATTTCGCGGCGCAGGCGGCGGAAGTCGAAGTCGATCCCGCCACCGGCAAAGTCACCGTGCTCGAACTCGCGTGCGCCGTCGATTGCGGCACCGTCATCCATCCGGCCGCGGCCGAAGGCCAGGTCACCGGCGCGGTCACGCAGGGTCTCGGCCTCGCCGTCACCGAATACTTCGACTGGCATAACGGCGTGCCGACCGATCCCAATCTCAAGGATTATCCGCTGCCGTCGGCGGCGATGATGCCGAAGATCCACGTTGCGTTCGCCGACTCGTACGAACCGTCGGGACCGTACGGCGCGAAAGGCCTCGGCGAAATCGGGCTCGACGCCATGCCCGCCGCCATCGCCAACGCGATCGCCGACGCGGTGGGCGTGCGCATCACCGAACTGCCGATCACCGCCGAGAAAATCTATCGCGCGCTGCATCCGGAAGCGTTTGCGAACGAAGACACAACGCCGCCTGCGGCGCCCAAAGGCTCGGTGTGGACGCGGCTCATGGCCGGCAAGCCGTCGGGCGCGCGTCCGCCCGCAGTCGAATTCATTTTCGCGCACAGCGTCGATGAAATCGTCACCGCACTCGCCGCCGGCGATGCGGCCATCGTGTCCGGCGGCATGTCGCACGCGATACGCCGCGAGCGCACGGGTTTTCCGCAGGCGAAGCGCCTGATCGCGGTGGCGCGCGTCGCGGAATTGAAGGAATTGTCGCTCGATGCGCGCGGCGCACTGAAAGCGAACGCGGCCGTGCCGCTGCAGGCGCTGTACGACGACATGCGCATCCGCAAGAGCTGGCAGGCCATCGACGAAGCGCTCGAAGCGGTCGGCATCGTGCGCCTGCGCCGCATGATCACCGTCGGCGGCAGCATAGGCCCGCTGATCGGCGGCTTCGATCTGCCGGTCGCGCTGCTGGCGCTTGATACGCGTGTGACGTCGCCGGCCCCGCTGGGCGCCGCGTCGTCGCGCTGCCCGAACTTTTCGAGCAAGCGCCTCGCCAAGCATGAAATGGTGGTCGGCGTCGAAGTCGATCCGCTGCCGCCGCGCAGCGGGTCGAGTTTTTTCAAATACATGGCGCGCAACGTGCTGGAAATTCCCACCGTCAACACCGCGGCGACAGTCACCGTCGATGCGAGTGGCCACTGCACGCATGCGCGCGTCGTCGTCGGCTCCGTCAGCTGGAAGCCCATCATCCTCGAACCGCCGGAATTGATCGGCCAGCCGTTGGACGAGGCGCTGCGTGCGCCGCTCGGTGCAAAACGTGCGCGCGCTTGCGCAGCCGATGGCGGACGTGCGCGGCTCGATTGCCTACAAGCGCGAGATGGCGGTCGAATTCGCGGCGCGCGCGCTCTTGTCGGCGTGGCAGCGCGCCACGCATTCATAACGGAGACCATGATGGTGCTACTCCAAGCACAGCGTTGTTCGGCGCTCTAATTGCATGCTCAGCCGGCGCGGTGCTCGCGCAAAGCTATCCGGCCTCACCGGTGCGCGTGATCGTGCCGTTTCCCGCCGGCGGCGGCGTCGACAGCGCCGGACGCCTGCTCGCCACCCGGCTCACCGAAAGCTTCGGCAAGACTTTCGTCATCGAGAACCGCGGCGGCGCCAACGGCAACATCGGCACCGAAGTCGTCGCCAAGTCGCCGAAGGACGGCTACACGCTGCTCTTCACGGGCGCCGGCTTCGTCACCAATCCCAGCCTCTACGCGAAGATTCCGTACGACGCGTTGAAGGATTTCGACCCGATCAGCCTGATGGCGCTGGGCCCCAACGTGCTGGTCGTGCATCCTTCGCTGCCGGTGAAATCGGTCAAGGACCTGATCGCGCTGGCGAAAGCCAAGCCCGGCGCAATCGGCTTTGCGGGTTCCGGCAGCGGCAGCACGCCGCATCTCGCGGGAGAACTTTTCAATACGCTCGCCGGGTGTGCAGATGGTGCATATGCCCTATCGCGGTTCGGGCCCGGCCATGATCGGACTCTTGAGCGGCGAGACGCCCGTCATGTTTCTGCCCGCGATCAACGCCGGACCGCATGTCAAGTCGGGACGGCTGCGCGCGATCGCGGTCACCAGCACGCGCCGCCTGCCGTCGATGCCGGAGCTGCCCACCGTCGCCGAGGCGGGGCTCAAGGGTTACGAATCGAGCCAGTGGTACGGCGTGCTGGCGCCGGCGGGAACGCCGGAAGACATACTGAATGCACTCAACGCGCATGTCGTCAAAATCATGCAGACCGCGGACATGCAGCAGCGCCTGCACGACGACGGCATCGTGCCGGTCGGCAACACGCGCCGTGAGTTCGCCGCCTATATCAAAGCGGAGCTCGTGAAATGGGCCGACGTGATCAAGCGATCCGGCGCGCGCATCGATTGATCGCGTTGCGCGCCCCACCTGCGGCAGTACTTGCGGCGCTCGTCACCGCGGCGGCGCAGGCGCTGCCGGCGGCGGCGCAGAACTACCCGGCGAAGCCCGTACGCATCATCGTGCCGCAAAGCGCCGGCGGCTCCACCGATCTCGTCGCGCGCCCGCTCGCGCAAAAACTCGCCGATGCGCTCGGTCAATCCGTGGTCGTGGAAAACCGCCCCGGCGCCGGCAGCGTCATCGGCACCGATCTCGTCGCCAAGTCAGCGCCCGACGGCTACACGCTGCTGGCAGTCGCGGCGTCCGTGACCATGAGCCCCAGCCTCTATCAAATTGCCGTTCGATCCGCTGCGCGATCTTGCAGCCATCAGCCAGCTCACGTCGCTGCCCAACATACTCGTCGTGCATCCGTCGCTGCCGGTCAAATCGGTCAGGGAACTGATTGCGTTCGCCAAAGCGCGGCCGGGACAACTCAATTTCGGGTCGAGCGGCGTCGCCACCGGCACCCATCTGTCGATGGAACTCCTGATGTACATGACGGGGATCCGGATGGTGCACGTCCCGTACAAAGGCGGCTCGCTGAATGTGAACGCGCTGATCGGCGGCGAAACGCAGGTGAATTTCTCGACCATCTCGACCGCACTCCCGCACGTCAATACCGGCCGCCTGCGCGCGCTCGCGGTATCGACCGCCAGGCGCGCGGCGGCCGCGCCCGAAGTGCCGACCATCGCGGAAGCCGGCGTAGCGGGTTACGACTACTCGTCGTGGATCGGATTGCTCGCGCCGGCAAAGACGCCGCCGGCCATCATCGCGCGCCTGAATGCCGAAGCGGTGAAGGCGATACGCACGCCTGAGATCAAAGCCATTCTTGCCGCCGAAGCGTCGGAACCCGTCGGCAGCTCGCCTGACGAGTTCGACGCGGTCATGCAAGCGGAGGTCGCGCGCTGGATGAAAGTCGTCAAGGCGGCCGGCATCAAAAGCGAGTGAGCGGTAAGCGGTGAGGGGTGAAGGCTGAGGGCAGTGCCAACGCGGGAGTAGCGATACGCTGCGCGAGCTCGCGCAACGGCCAACCTTGACGGTTGGTTGCGGCGCGGCCTATCCTGCCAGCGTCCGCTCATCCACTAAACAGGAGTTCATCATGAAGCGAATTTCCGCTATTGCGGCAGGACTGCTCGTTGCTGCGTGCGCTCTTTTCGGCTGCGCCAGCCCGCCGTCCGGACCCGGCTGGATAACGTTGATCGACGGCGAGAACGGGCTGCAGAACTTCACTCGCCTCGGTCATGCAAACTGGACGGCGATGAATGGCGCAATTCAGGCCGATAGAAAAGACAGCAAAGAAACCGGTATCCTGCTGTCGAGGAATTCGTACACGGATTTCGAGATCTATGCCGAATTCTGGGCGGATGAGGATGCCAACAGCGGCATTTACATACGTGTCATGAATCAGCAGGTCGTTAACACGAAAGCTGCGTACGAAGTACAGATCTGGGACAAGAGCCCGAACATGGCTACCGCATCCCTGATGCCCCCGGCCAAAGCGTCGCCCACTTTCAAAGCCGCCGGCAAGTGGAATACGTTTGAAATCACCGCGAAGGGGCCGCGCATGACCGTCAAGATGAACGGCGAGCAAGCGGTCGACGTCAACGATACGTCGTTTCCCACCGGGCCGATCGCGCTTCAGTACAACGCCGGCACCATCAAATTCCGCAAGGTGATGATCAAGCCGCTGTAGCCTGGAAACAGGGCCGCTCCGGCCCCAAGCGGGCCTTCGTCGTTACATTGCGTTTTGACAATTGATCGTCGCTCTGCCCCTGCCTAATGGTAATAGTTCACCGGACTGCCGCCCTTGGCGGGCATAATAAGCGACTGGGAAGCTAATGAATAATCGCCGAAAACTTCTTGCCGCGCTTGGCGCGGGTGCGCTTGCGGCGCCGTTAGGTTCGTTCGCACAACGGCCGCCGGCCAGAGTCCACCGGATCGGATTCCTTGGACCAACTGCAGCAGTCGGATATGAAAGCCGCACGGAAGCCCTGCGCGCGGGCCTGCGCGACCTGGACTACGTCGAGGGAAAAAACCTTGTCACGGAATTTCGCTGGGCCGAGGGCCAGTACGCGCGGCTGCCGGAGTTGGCGGCGGAATTGGTGCGTCTCAAAGTCGACGTCATTGTGACCTCGGGCACGCCCGCGGCGCGCGCGGCCAAGGGCGCGACCACGACGATTCCCATCGTCATGGCGGAAATCGGCGGCGACCCGATAGCCGAAGGCATCATCGCCAGTCTCGCGCGGCCCGGCGGAAATATCACCGGATCGACGTTCTTCAGCCCGGAGCTCGCGGCGAAGCGCATTGAGTTGCTCAAGGAGATTTTGCCGCGCGTCACCCACGCCGGTGCGCTCGTAAATCCGGGCAACCCCGCGAGCCGGCCGATGATATCGGCGGCCGGCATCAGGGCCAAACAATTCAAGATGGAGTTTCAGCCTTTCGAAGCGCGGGGCCCGGAAGAATTTGGCCGCGCTTTTGCCGCGATGGCGAAGAACCGTACCGGCGCGCTGGTGATCCAGGAGGACGCGATGTTCAACGTCAACTTGAAGGCGATTGCGGATCTTGCGGCGAAGCACCGCATCCTTTCTGCTGGTGGAGAAGCGTATGCGGCGGCGGGCGGCCTGCTGGCGTATGGCGTAAACTTTCCGGAACTATTCCGGCGCGCGGCTTACTTTATAGACAGGATATTTAAAGAGACGAAACCCAGCGACCTGCCCGTCGAGCAGGCCAGCGTGTTTCACATGGTGATCAATCGAAAGACCGCCAAAGCGCTCGGCGTGGTGGTTCCCGCTGCGGTGGTGCAGCGCGCGGACACGGTGATCGAATAGTGCCGCGCATGAACGGCGGTTTCCGAAACCAGACGCCGCCCTGCAGACCCGGTTGCGAACACCAGAAGTGAGCGGCAGCGCATCGCGCCTCGCCGTCACTCCTGATCGGGCCTGAACTTGGTCTCGGGTTTCAAGCCTTTGCGTTGCGCCTTTGCTGGTTCGTCGCCTATGCACGGGCAAATCCCGGCAAGATCAGTTACGGCCATGGCGGCGTGGGCGCTTCACCGCATTTGTCCATGGAACTCTTCAAATCGATAGCCCATATTGATGTGGTGCACATCGCCTACAAGGGTGCATCCCCGGCGCTTGCCGACCTGATCGGCGGGCAAATTCCGGTGATGATCAGCAATGTCCCGCAGTTGTTGCCGTACGTGCAGGCGGGCAAGATACGCCCGCTCGCGGTGACAGGTCCGAAGCGCGTGCCGCAACTCGCATCGGTTCCAACCATGATCGAGTCGGGGTTTACCGGCTTCAACGTTACCTCGTGGTACGGCCTGTGCGCGCCAGCCGGCACGCCGCAACCGATCCTCGACAAAGTGCATACCGATCTGGTGAAGGTGCTACAGATGCCGGATGTGCTGCAGCGCTTCGCCGATATGGTGGTCGAGGCCGCACCGCAAAGCCGTGACGAATTCGCCGCGTTCATGCGTGACGAAGCAACGCGCTGGGCGCAGGTCGTAAAGGACGCCGGTATTCCGGTACAGTAGTGGCGACGGATCCGCCGGGTCTTTGCGTCGCGCCAAGTGCCGACGTTCCCGTTGACCCTTAACCGGGAACATGTCAACGTAATAAAGTGGGCCGCGCCGAGCGTGACTATTCAACATTTTCGCGTGGCAAGAGCATAATAGGAAACAACGAATCGACGAGGACGACAATGATGAAAGCCACACTGGCGTCGACCCTCGCTGCGAGCCTTGCCTGCTTTTGCTTTCTTTCCGGGAGCCCCGCGCTCGCCCAGACGAAGGCTCCACAGAAGGCTGGCGGCGGGAAACTCACCATCGATCCCGCGGAGATGCAGAAGCCGTGGAGCGGCGATCTGGACGGAATGATCGAGCGGCGGGTCATCCGCGTGCTTACCGTCAACAGCAAAACCATCTATTTCGTCGACAGGGGCGTAGAGCGCGGCACAGCGGTCGATTTTGGCCGGCTACTTGAGAACGATCTCAATAAAAAGCTTGCCGCCGAAATCAAACTCAAGCACAAGTACCTCAAGGTGCGGGTGGTATTCATCCCCGTGCGGCGCGACCAGTTGCTGACCGGGCTCGCCGCCGGCAAGGGTGACGCGGCTGCCGGCAATCTCACCATCACGCCCGAGCGCTGGAAGCTCGTGGACTTTACCGCGGCCGGCCTCTCCAACGTGAGCGAGGTCGTGGTGACAGGCCCGGCGTCGCCGAAAGTCGCCAGCCTGGACGATCTCTCGGACAAGACAGTTTTGGTACGCAGAACGTCGAGCTATTACGAGAGCCTGTTCGAACTCAACAAGAAGTTTGCGGCCGCGAAGAAGCCGCCGGTCATCATCAAGGAGGCCCCGGAGACGCTGGAAGACGAGGACCTGATCGAGATGCTTAACGCCGGGCTCGTATCACTCGTCGTCGTCGACGACCACATTGCAAATTTCTGGAAACAAATATTCCCGGCGCTCGTCGTGCACGACGACATCGTGCTTCACGCTGGCGGCGAAATCGCGTGGGCGATCCGCAAGAACACCCCGCAGTTGAAGGCAGCGCTGGACGAATTCGTCGCGCGCCACAAGAGCGGGACCTCGGCGGGCAACCAGGTCCTGACGCGCTATCTGAAGAGCGTCAAATACGTGAAGAACGCGGCGGCCGATGAAGAGCGCAAGAAGCTCATGGCGCTGGGCCAGTATTTCCAGAAATACGGCGACCAGTACAACGTGGACTATGTGTTGATGGCCGCGCAGGGCTACCAGGAGTCGCAACTCAATCAGAACGCAAAGAGCAAGGTGGGCGCGATCGGCGTGATGCAGCTGATGCCCGCCACCGGCAAGGACATGAAGGTAGGCGACATCACCGAGACCGAAGCGAACATCCACGCCGGCATAAAGTACATGCGCTTCATGATCGACCAGTACTACGAGAAGGAGCCGATGACGCAGCTCGACAAGGCGCTGTTCGCCTTCGCTTCGTACAATGCGGGCGCGGGCCGCGTAAATGCGGCCGTTTTCCAGATAGTTGCCGGCGACCGCACGTCGCGCAGCCTCTTCCCACTGGGGCAGCCAGTCGCCTTGCGGACTGCCGAACCACGGCGATTGAGGGCGCAGCTTGGGCAGACCCAGTTCGTCCCACAATTTGCGCGCGCGCTCCATGTATTCCTGCCGCGGCAACGCGAGCGGCGGCAACTCTTCCTTCATCGTCGCGTCCATCAGTAGCGTCGCGTCCTCGCGCGCCGCCTCATGCTCGCGCTCCGGCCCGTGGCCTGGGCTGCGGTACGGCAACACCTGCAGATCGTCAGCGGGATTCATGCGGAACGCGATCGCCCAGAACACGGCGTCCGAATTGTCGGGATCGATATCGTCGTCCACCGCGATGCAGATCTTGCCGCAGTCGGCCCTGAGCGACGTCGCGCCGTACAGAGCGCGCCAGACTTCAGTGCGCGGCGTGCCCTTCTCGAGCGTGACGATGCAGATGCGCCTCAGCGCGGTCATGCGCTCGTGCAGCGTGACACGCTTGACACCGCGTATGCCGAGCGTGTTCCTGAGGTGCGTCAGAAACATCGGTTCGTACGCGACGCGCTTCATCGCGCTCGATTCGCTGGGCGTCACCTGGCTCAAGTACGAAGCGACGATCGCGTGCTTGCGATGCGTGATCGCGGTCACGCGCATCGGAATGTTGAATTCCTCGAGCGCGACGTGGCCGTGCGACTCGCCGAACGGCCCTTCAGGTTCCACGTTTACCGTATCGAGGTAGCCTTCGATCACAATCTCGGCTTCGGCCGGCACCATCAGATCGACGGTGCGCGCGCGCACGACATTGATCGGCGCGCCGGCGAGACCGCCGGCAACGCCGATTTCATCGACGTCGACCGGCAGCTTCTGCGGCGCGACGAAGGCCACGCAGGGGGGCGCGCCGAGCACGATCGCGCACGGCATCGTCTCGTCGCCGCGCTCCTGATGCTTGACGTAATGCCGGTAACCGCCGGCGCCGCCCACCCGTGTGGCCATGCGCACGACCAGCCGGTCCGGCGCCTTTAACGCAGCGCGATAGGTACCGTGGTTCTGCACGCCGGTCTCGGGGTCCCGCGTGATGACGTTGGTGGCGGTCAACGTCGGCGCGCTGTCGAACCCCGGCGTGGAAATCGGGATCGGCAGGGCGTCGAGCCCGTGCCCTTCGCCGCGCAGCGCGTCGCCTTCAATCACGACTTCCTGGCACGCGGCGGCGGTGACGATGCGCGGCGCAATCGGATTTGCAATTGCGCTGGTCCCACCTGCGCCTGCACTTCTGCCGCCGTGCAACGCATGCCGATGCAATAGATCTCGCGATTGGCCGCGAGCGCGCCGACCACCACGGGAAACGCGTACTTGCGGCCGCGGCCGTCGATCACGTTGGTGAACAGAAACGCGCGGCGCTCGTGTTCTTCGATGCCGCCGACGAATTGCCAGCGCACGAGCGGATGCAGTTCGGCGTCCTTGTCCACCGGCCGGTCGATGGTGAGCAGCAGGCCGGCGCGCTTGAGCGTCTCCAGATGCTCGTGCAGATCGGGGTAGCCGCGCGTCGCTTCGCTCATCAGGTGCAGTCCGTGGTCATGAAAACGCGAAGCACGCCGGCTTGCGTGCAACAAACTCGCATTGTGCTATGCGGCCGCCCCGCCCGCTCACGCAGTCGCGTCGGAGTGTCCGTCACCCGACCCGGTGTCGTGAGTCCAGTGGCTGAGCTCGGTATAGGCGACCGCCAGCACGACCGGACCGACGAAAAGCCCGACCACGCCGAACGCGAAGCAGGCCGCCGATGACGCCGGCAGAATATCAGCACCAGCGGCAGGTCCGCGCCGCTCTTGATCAGGATCGGACGCAGCACGTTGTCGATGCTGCCCACGAACAGCGACCACACGAGAAACACCGTCGCCGTCAACGAGTCGCCGGTCCAGTAGAGCCAGATCACCGCGAGTATAAGCACCGGCCCCGCGCCGATCTGCGCGACCGCAAGCACGAACATGAGGACCGTCAGCAAACCCGCGAGCGGCACGCCGGCGACGGCGAGACCAATGCCGCCGAGCACGGCCTGCACGACGGCGGTGACGACGACACCCAGCGCAACCGCGCGGATCGCCTGTCCCGCGAGCGTGACCGACTGCTCGCCGCGCGGCCCGGACAGCCGCCGGGCGAATGCGCGCACGCCGTCGGCGGCGGCCTCGCCCGTGGCATAGAGCAGCACCGAAATGATCACCGTCAACAACAGGTGCAGAAAGAACGCCGCGAGGCTGCCGGCTTTGCCCAGTATCCAGCGCGCGGCGTCCTTCGCATAGGGTGCTACGCGCGCGTGCAGATCGTCGGGGCTGAGCGCTGCGATGGCCTGCCAATCGGCCGCGAGTTTGCGTCCGACGAGCGGAATCTTCTCGACCCAGTCGGGCGGCGCCGGCACGCTCGCGTGGGCGAGCGTCTTCATTCGTTCGCCGACTTCATCGGCGTTTTCGATGATGGTCATCACGGCGAGCGCGAGCGGAACGATCACGATCAGGAGCAGCGCGATGGTCATCACGATCACCGCCAGGCTCCGCTTCCCCCACAACCGCTTCTGCACGGCCAGCATCAGCGGCCACGTCGAGACCACGATCAGCGTCGACCAGATCAGCGCCGGCATAAACGGCTGCAGATATCCACAGGCTCGCGATGATCATCAGCGCGATGAACAAAACCGCCAGCACGATGCGGGGCAGTTCCCGCAGATTCAGAAAACTGGTCATGGGATATTCTTGCGTGATGGACGGTTGAGAATGCGCGCAATTTTACCACTCACTCGTGCGCGTCCGCATCATTCTTTGGCCTGCGGCATCCGGGCCTTCGGCCGCAGCGCCCGAAGAGCGCGGTCAGCGCGGGCGGCGCTACCACCGACGTCAGCAATGCCATCGCGATCAGAATCGCGAACATCGCGTCCGAGATGATGCCGGCCTGCTTGCCGATGCCGGCGATGATGATCCCCACTTCACCGCGCGGCACCATGCCGACGCCGACGATCAGCGCGGAGCGCGTGCCCATCGACCACGCGCCGATGCCGCAACCGACGAGCTTGGAAACGATCGCGAGCACCGTGACCACCGCCAGCGTGGTCAACGCCTCGACGCTGGCCAGCTCCGCCAGCTTGATGTTGGCGCCGGTGACCACGAAAAAGAACGGCACCAGCAGCGCTTCGATCGGCTTCAACTGCTGCTCGAGCGCGTGGCGCTGCCGCGTTTCGGCGACCGCCATGCCCGCGAGGAACGCGCCGATGATGGCCGCGAGACCGAGGTAGGCCGCCGCCGCGGCGAGGCCCAGGCAGAGCGCGAGGCTCAACGTCAGCGGCGAGCGCGGATTGATCGGCGCCTCGAGCAGATTCGACGAGCGGCGCATGATGCCGCGTGCCGGCCACCGCGATCAGCACCACAAAGCCCACCGCCTGCAGCAACACGAGTATCAGATGGCTGATGTTGACGCCGCCTTCGCCCTGCATGGCCGTGACCATGCCGAGCAGCAGCATCGCCAGAATGTCGTCGATCACCGCGGCGCCCATGATGACCCGGCTCTCCAAGCGGTCGAGCACGCCGAGTTCCTGCAGCACGCGCGCCGTGATGCCGGCCGACGTGGCGACGAAGGCGACGGCGACGAACAGCGCCTTGGGCGTGTCGAAGCCGTTCATGTGCGCCCACACGCCGCCGAGCACGAACGGCAGCAGCGACGCCGAGCACCCCGACCGTGGTCGCGACGCGGCCGACTTTCTTCAGATCGTCGAGCCGCGTTTCCAGCCCCACCGCGAAGAGCAGCAGCACGGCGCCGATCTCGGCGATCACTTCGAGCCGGCTGTCGATGTGGATCCAGTTCAGCACCGAGGGACCGATCAGGCAGCCGGCCGCGATTTCGCCGACCACGCCCGGCATTTTCAGCCGCTGCGCGATTTCGGCGCCGATCTGCGCGGAAATGAAAACGACGAAGAGACCGAGCAGCATTTCCACTTCGTGGCTCATTCACGTTCCCTGAGAGAAAATGTTTCGCACGGCCAGCGAGGATGTCATAATGATCATGCGCTTATTATATTTCGATTCCAACCTGCAACGGAGCAAACGATGGAAGAAACACCGCAACGGGGACTCAACATCCATTTCATGGACGGCAGCACGATGCAGATCTCGTTCCCCATGCAGACCGAGGACCTGTACCGGCGCAAGGTCATGATCGACGAACTTCTGAAAAAGCGCATGCTGATCGTCGAGGCCGAAGGCGGCATACACTTCATCCCGCTCGACAACGTCAAGTACATGAGCGTTTTCCCGGCCGCGGAGCATGCCGACGCCGGCGTCATCAAGGGCGCGACCTTTTCAACCTAGCCTGAACATCACCAGCCACGTAGAGCGCCGCCATCGCCAGCTGGCACAAGGTAATCGGCACGCCGTAGCGCAGGAACTTCATGAACGTGACCGGTTTGCCGTGGCCCGCGCAGATGCCGGCGCTCACGACGTTCGCCGCGGCGCCGATCAGGGTCGAATTGCCGCCGAGGGTCGCGCCGAACATCATCGCGATGAAAACCGGCAGCGTCGCCTCCGGCCAGGCGGTAAACGTCGGTCCCAGCGCCTGCTCGGGCACGAGCTCCGCTATCACCATATAGCCCTTGATCAGCAGAATCGAAGCGGCGACCACCGGCGTGTTGGCGAGCACGCTGGAAGCGAGCGCGATACCCGCCAGCATCACCATGGCGACCAGCATCAGTTCGGCGCCGAACGCGGTGTGAATCTGCGTGCGACAAGGTCTGGATGATGCCGGTCTTGGTGACCGCCTCCACCAGCCAGAACATGCAGAGCAGGAAAATCAGCGTCTTCCAGTCGACGTCCTTCAATACGTTCTCGACCGACTCCACTTTCGACGACGTAGATCACCAGCAGCGCGAGCGACGCCGCGATGATCGCAACCGCGGGCGGCACCACGTCGCGACGGCAGATCCTCGCCGAACACGAACATCGCGATCATCAGTCCGAGGACCACGAACGCCGCCGCGCACAATCCGGGCCGCGCGAGCGGTTCTGGGCGCAGGTCGGCGGGCAGCGTGCGCTGCACGTTCCACACCTCGGGCATCACCTTCGGCAGCAGCGGAATGATGATCAAGTATCGACAAGCAGCCCGCCGAGGCTCGCCTTCGCCAGGTACTGCGTGAACGTCATGCCGATCGAGCTGCCGACCAGGAATGTCGCGGGGTCGCCCACCAGCGTCAGCAATCCCGCGGAATTGCTGACGATGGCCGTCAACACCATCGGGCCGACGATGTCCACTTCCAGCGCGAGCGCGACGCGGATGATGATGGGCGCCACCAGGATGACGGTCGTGGCGTTCGGCAGCACCGCGCAGATCGGCGCGACCAGCGCGATCAGCAACAGCAGAAAACGCTTGCCGCTGCCGCGTGTCGCGCGCAGAAACCGCACGCCGACGAATTCGAAATATTCCCGTCGGCTTTAACGTGCGCGCCACCACCATGCCGCCGAAGAGCAGCGCCAGCATGCCCTCGGACTGCCTGAGCGAGTTCAGGATGTCCTGCTGCGTGAGTATGCCCAGCACGATCAGGATGCTCGCCCCCAGCATCACCGCCAGCGTCATGTCGATCACGTTGCACGCGATCGCCAGGATCACGCCCGCGAACACGCCAAGGGTGATGTAGATTTGCAGTTCGCTCATGCGCGGGCTCCGCTCGCTTCAGCGCAGGGGCGGGGCATACATCAGCCCGCCCTGCGTCCACAGCCGGTTGAGTCCGCGCTCGAGCTTGAGCGGGCTCGCGCGCCCGAGGTTGCGCTCGAACATCTCGCCGTAGTTGCCGGCGCTCTGCAACACGCGCAGTCCCCAGCCGGGCTCGACGCCGAGCATCTTGCTGAATTCATCATCTGCGCCGAACGCGCGCCGTACGGCCGGGTCGTTCATGCGTTTGTGAACGTTGTCGCGCGTAATGCCGTGTTCCTCAGCACCGATCATGACAAAAAGCACCCACCGCACCAGCGTCAACCAGTCGTCGTCGCCCGCGCGCACCACCGGCCCGAGCGGTTCTTTCGATATGCGCTCGGGAAGTATCACCATGCTCTGCGCGCCGCCCGGCGCGCGCAGGCGCGCGGCGGCGAGCTGCGAGGCGTCCGACGTAAATGCGCGGCACTTGCCGGAGAAAAAAGCGTCGGCAACGTCGACCGCGGAATCGATCACGAGCGGTTTGATGCCCAGGCCGCGCTCCGCGGAGTAATCGGCGAGTCTCTGCGCCGACGTGGTGCCCTTTTCGACGCAGACAGTCGCGCCCTTGAGCGCCATCAGCGTCTTGATGCCGCTTTTCACCGGCACCATGAAACCCTGCCCGTCATAGAAGAGCACGCCGGCGAACTGCATTTTGAGCGCAGCCTCGCGCAACATCGTCCAGGTCGTGTTGCGCGCAAGCAGATCGATCAGGCCTCCCCGCAGGGCGGGAAACCGCGCGGAAGCACGCAGCGGAACCAAGGTCACCTTGTCGGCGTCACCCAGCGCGCCCGCGGCCACGGCGCGGCAGAAATCGACATCCATTCCCGACCAGCGGCCGGCGGCGTCCTGTATGGAAAATCCCGCGATGCCCTCGCTCACGCCGCAGCGCAGCGTGCCACGCGATTTTATGTGGGCGAGCGTTTCGCCGGCGGCCGCATGGACAGACGTGCTAGCGATGACGAACAAGGCGCCCAGAAGCGCGCGCAACGCGGCGGAGAATCGACGAAACGGAATGGTGGCGATCTTTCGTGGCGACTTCATGACCAGCGTCAATACCATGGTCACCACCATTGTAATACAACCGCGCACCGCAACGCCTTATACACGCCGCCGCTTGATGTGCCTCGCGTGCCGGGCATATACTCTAGGCGGAAATATTCGCTATTGAACGGTTCTTTCTTCCAACCGGCGCGCCGCTCGCGTGCAATTTTACCTGGAGCTTAGTCATGAACGCTCGACTGTTTGCAGCGTGGGTTCTGGCCGGCGTCGGCACGCTCGCCGCTGCGCAAGGCACCGTCTACGAGTCAAAAGACAAGGCGGGGCCGGTGTTTTCGGGCCAGCCGTCGTACACCGACCAGCCGTCGACAGCCAAGCCTATTGCAGTGCCGCCGCCGAATCTGTACCAGGGTTTACCTTCGACACCGCAGAGCGCGCCTGCGACCGCGCCCGCGCCCTACACCGCGCTTGTCATTTCAGCTCCGGCGAACGGCGGCACGATACACAGCAATACCGGCGAGTTCACCGTCAGCACAAAAGCGACACCTGCGCTGCGCGCGAGCGCGGGCGACCGTCTGCAACTCAAGCTCGACGGCAACCTGCTCGCCGCGCGCTATCAAAAGTCCAGCGCCCGCGTCACCGCCGCGGCCTGGCAGGCGGCCGCATCCGCCAATACCGAGCACACTCTGCAGAGCGCGATCGTCGACAAGTCCGGCGCCGTGCTGATAGAGTCCGCGCCGATCACGTTCTACGCGCACCGCGCGACGGTGCGCCGCGAGGCGCGCTAATAAAAAAATCTTCGTTACTGCACAGTTCGGACGTAAATCACGATGGATACTTTATTGGCGGACATCGTACAAACTTTCCGCGAACTGCATTTTCAGTATACGGAACAGTTCGTCGCAGCGCTCATACCGATGGTCCTCACCGTGGTCCTGCACGGCTACGGCATGGGGCTCGCCGGCCGATGTTTCAAGAAGTTTGGCGCGCGCGGCCCGCGCCATGGTCCGCATGTGTTCGTGGTGATCGCGATCGTCGCCATCATGCTTTCCACGCACTACCTCGAGGTCTGCATCTGGGCGTCTTTCTATTACTTAACGCACATGCTGCCTAATTTCAAGACGGCCATGTTTTATTCGATCAATGCCTACACCACTCTGGGCGCGGCCGATGTCGCGCTGCCGGAGCATTGGAAAGGGTTGGACGGCTTCGAGGCGATCACCGCCATGCTGATGTTCGGCTGGTCGACGGCCGTGCTTGCGACTGTCGTGCAGAAAGCGCACAGCATCGACGAATAGGCCAGCCCGATAAATTTGCGGCAGCGCGCGCGGCTCACCGCGCGCAGACACGCGACGCACCACGCCGCGAGCGCCGCGTGCAACACGACCGCCGACCACAGAATCAGATTGGAGAAGCCGAGGACAACGCCCGCATACCCGAGAACCGCAGTGGCGGCGACGTTGTACACCACCATCGCCGCGACCACGCCGCGCGCGGCATGGCTCGTAACGTGATCACGGGCCAGCCAGCATGCAATCGCCAACGAGAACAGCGCCGCACCGCCGATACGGCCGGCAACGTGCGCAGCCGGCGCATCGAGCGCTGCGCCAAGAAGAATAGAGACAACGAGCGGCGGCGACAGCAGAAGTGCAATACCGGTTGCACCCTCGAGTACGGCGGTAATTGCGAGCAGGGATTTCATCGGTGCCCCCCTGAGACCATGTGCGATGCGGTTCGTGCCTCACCACATCCTACGATGCTACGATGCCTGCAATGGCGACATGTAGGATGCGGTGACGACGGAACCGCATCAATCGCGGGCAATGCGCCCTACGGCAGCGCGCACTGCCCGAACATGACGTAGCCTTCGCCGTCCGCGGAAACCACGCCCGACATTCTGCCGGTCGTCTCGTTCACGATCACGACCCACGCGCGCTCGGCCTGATGCCCGCTCATCAAAAGTTTGCCGCTCGCAGTGCTCGACGGTTTTGATCGGTGACTCGCGATTCGTCTCCGCGTTATGGATGCGCATGCCTTTCACGTCGACGCGAAACAGCGTCGGCATGTTCACGCTCTCCGCCGCGCGCGTCTGGCACATGCGCGCTCGCCGCGCACTCGTGAACGAGCACGGTGGCGCACATCATCGCCGCCGAGCCGTCGAATTTTGCCGCCGCGGCCGGACCCGGCGCGCTGCAAATCGCGGCTGCCGCCAGCAGCAGGGGAACAGAATTAAACGTCTTCATCGAATTTCTCCAATCCGGAAATTAAGCGGGCAACATGCGACGATTCAATCGACGTTGTAGCCGCGACCGTTCATGCAGGCCTTGAACGCCCGTTGATAATTGCCGAGCCCCTGCGCCTGCATGCCCGCCTGCTGCTGCTGATAGGCCGCCTGCTGCTGCTGCGATTGTTGCTGCTGTTGCTGGTCCTTGTGCGCGCCCATGATGCCGCCGAACAAGGCGCCGATCGCCGCACCCTCGCCCGCGTTGCCCGATATAGCGCCGAGGCCGGCGCCAAGCAACGCGCCCCCGAACAGGCCTTTTGGAGCGTTGCTCTGGGGAGGGGGCGAGTACGGCGGCGGCGCGGGGGGCGGCGGCGGATTCGCGGGATCGTAGCCCGACTGCTGCACGCCCCACGTATAGCATTGGCCTTTGTCGAATTCCGTTTGCTGCGGCGTCTGTCCCTCGCGTGGGATAGATAAACGGCTGCTGCGCGAACGCCGCGCCGGCGAAAAACAAAACGATCAATGCGGCGGCGTGCCGCGCGAGTCTTGCGATGCTCATGAATGCTCCCTGCGGACTGATAAATTAATGGCGAAACCTTCTCACGATTATACCGGACACGCGAGCCCGTAGGATGTGGTGACAACGGAACCGCATCAATCGAACCGCATCACCTGAACTTACACCTCGTCGATATCGATCCGCGCGTCGTCGGGTTGCGGCAACTTGGCCCGCACGTCCGCCTCCAGTTGTTTCGGGTCGAGCCCCGACGGGACGAGCATCAGGAAAACCATCTGTCCCTTCTTGCCCTTGCTCAGCTCCGAACTTTTTATCTGGCAGCCGCGGGACACGAGCAACGACTGCACCGCGCCGAAGACCGTTTCCGGATCCACGTCGTCGTCAAGCCGGATCCTCATCCGGCAACCCAGGCTGCGATTCGATCCAGTAGATGAGAATCCAGGTAAACGCGGTCACGAAGACCGCCATCACCCACGACCCCATGCCGCAGGCAAGCCCGATGATCACCACCATGATGGCCTTGCCGGTGAGTTTCGGATTGTCGAGCGCGGTCCGGAAGCGCAGCAGCGCGCCGATGCCGAAGATGACGAACGCCATCGTCGGGCTGCCCGCGCTCAATTCCGCGACGACCGCACCGACGAGGCCGAGGATGAGCAGCGTCTTGCGCTCCTCGTTGTCGGCCAGCGGATCGCCGAATGTCGCACGGCGCGGATGCCAGCCCACCACCCAGGCGCACGCCACGGCGAGCAGGAAGCTGAGCAGCAGTCGCAGCACGAATTGCGGTTGGCCGAACTGCACGAGACTGTTGTGTATCGACTGCCATGAATCGCCGTGCGGATCCACGCCGCCGGTGACGGCTGTTCCGCCTTTACTCATCTCTTCGAGCGGATTGGCGCCGAAAGCGGCGGTACGACAGCGCGCCCGCCAGCAACGAACAGCGCGACGATGCCGATGACGCGCAGCGCCGGCGCGAGATCGATGACACGAAACGAACCAGATGCGCGCGCGTCACGATTGGAAGTCCGCGGTCGTCGCATCGCTTCCGGCGAAAACAATTTGCGGTGTGTTCATTATTCACGAGCCCCTCAATCGAATTGAATCCGGCCGCGATCTCGCGTGCAACCGAGCCAGCGCGCCAGAGAGCGTATCGAATTCTACGCCTGATCTATTCGCAACCAAGCTGGCGCCACAAAAACAGACGGGCGACCCACATCGGGGCCGCCCACCACGAACAGTAATCAAACGTGTCGCCGGCTTACTTGCCCAAATGCGCCCGTTGCGCCGCCTCGATTTGCGCTTTCACGGCATCGAGGTTGAAGCTCGCACCCTTCTGCATCGGCGGGAACTCGATCGCAGTCGAGACGAGCTTTGATCACCTCCTGCTGAACGAACACGAAGCGCCAGAACTCGTACTTGAACCAGTCGAAGTATTGCTGCGCTCCGTCCTTGGTCCCGTTGTTGGGCCAGCCCGTGCGCTCGAACGGATCGAGACGCAGGTTGGTTATGTACGGCACGTCGGGCTTGGTCTTGTCACCCAGCCAGCCGTTGGGTTGGTCGATGAAACGGAATTTGTAGTCGCCGATGCGCACCGCGCCGAGCGAGCTTTCGCCGAAGTACCAGATCACGTTGCGATTCGACGGGCCCTTGCCGGTGATCATGGCCAGTCTGGTCGTAGCCGTCGAGATGGTTCTTGTAGGTCCGGTCGCCCATCGTCTTGCCCTTCTTCAACTCTTCGATGATGTTCGGATTGCCGGCCGCGGCGACCAGCGTCGGGAACCAGTCCATACCGGAGATGAGGCCGTTCTCGACTTTACCGGCGGGAACCTTGCCCGGCCAGCGGATCATCGCCGGCACGCGGAAGCCGCCTTCCATGACCGTGCCCTTGGACTGCGCGAACGGCGTCTGCCCGCCGTCGGGCCACGTGAAGACTTCGGTGCCGTTGTCGGTGGTGAAGATGACGATGGTGTTGTCGTCGACGCCGAGGTCCTTCAGCTTCTTCATCACGATGCCGATGTCGTCGTCCATCTGCGCCATGCCGGCTTCATGAATCGACCAGCCGTTCTTGGAGTTGCGCATCTTCTGGTACTTGTCCGACAGGTGCGTGACGATGTGCATGCGGGTCGGGTTGAGCCACAGGAAGAACGGCTTTTTGTCGGCCATCGCCTTGTCGACGAACTTCAACGCAAGATCGCGGATTTCGTCGTCCACGGTTTCCATGCGTTTCGGGCACAGTTCGCCCGCGTCCTCGATCTTCTGCTTGCCGACCTTGCCCCAGCGCTTGTCTACGGTGGGGTCGTCGACGTTGGTCGCCCACGAGTGGACCATGTTGCGCGGACCCACGTCGTTCCTGAGTTCCTGCGGATAGCCCGGATGGCACGGGTCTTCCATCGCATCGAGGTGGTAGAGGTAGCCCATGAATTCGTCGAAGCCGTGCACCGTCGGCAGAAACTCGTTCTTGTCGCCCAGATGGTTCTTGCCGAACTGGCCGGTGGCGTAGCCCATCGACTTCAACGCCGTCGCAATGGTCGCCGCCTGCGCCGGCAGGCCGGTCGGCGCGCCCGCCTGACCGACGGTGGTCATGCCGGTGCGGATCGGCAGTTCGCCGGTGATGAAGTTGGCGCGACCCGCCGTGCAGCTCGCCTCGGCGTAGTAGTCGGTGAACAGCATGCCCTCGGCGGCGATCTTGTCGAGGTTCGGCGTGCTGCCCGCCATCAAGCCGCGATGGTAGGCGCCGATGTTCCACATGCCGATGTCGTCGCCCATGATGACGACGATGTTGGGCTGCTTGCCCTGCGCCAGCGCCTGCGACGCCGGCAGGAAGAACGCCAGCAGCGCCAGCGCAATCAACGCCCGCGACATGCCGGTGAACCACGAAGATTCAGCGGTCGTTTTCATTCGAAATAATTGCATACGGTATGACTCCCTTGGATTGAACTGCGCGAACGACGCATCAAACACGCCGGGCAAATACTTGACCTGCATTAAAACGACGGACACTCCGAACGGAGAATCATTCTCATCCGAATCGCCCCGCAGGCGCCACTATCCTTTGGTATAGTTTCCGTTAACGAAGCCGTAAAACGTAGGATGCGGTGTAGTAACGAACCGCATCGTCTCGCGGCGATGCGGTTCCGTTGTCACCACATCCTACGAGTCGATCTGTCACGATATCGCGCAACACCGTAGGATGCGGTAAGGCACGTACCGCATCGCTTGCGGTAACGCACACCGCATCGCTCGCGATTGACGTTACGTGATGCATTTAATAGGTGAGGTGTTGCAGTTTCATGACAGGACGTCACTTCGGAAACAGGAAGTTCACCGCCAACCGGAATCCCCAGCCTTGCGGACCGGTTGCAGTTGGGGGTATCGGCCCAGTAGCGCACGCCGGCCTGCAGGGTCAGGGGCTGGTGGCCGATCCTGAGCAACTGGGTGACGGTCAGTTGACCGGTACCGACCATTGTTTGGTGTTCCATTGGTAGGTCGATTCGGTGTTAATGCCGAAGGTCGTGAAGTGCGGGGTCGTGAAGGAAAGGAACGGTTGCACATAGCTCGCACTGAAATTCGTCGGGCTGCTGCCGCCGAACGACCACATGTGTGTCGCAAGCACGCCGTAGGTCCATCCGTGCTCCTGCTTGAGCGCCACTGCGTCCACGCCGGCACCCCATTTATTCGACGACAGGTTGTCGCCGCCGGTGCGCAATAGGGCCTGCGGTCCCACGCCCCAGATCCAGCCTCCGGCGCTGGGCGCCTTGGGCGAGAAGTAAACCTGTTGCGTAATGTCGCCAAGCCCCGATTGCGTGCCGGCGCCGGGCACGACGTTCTGCTGGTCGATCAGCGGCACGAGCGTGCGCGAGATCAGGTTCCAGTCGGTGCCGATCGAGATCGGGATCACCGGCTTGACGGTCAACTGATATTTGTTGCCCTGCTCTATGGGACCGATGTTCTTGTCGTAGTCGAGCTGAAACGGCACGCTGATCAGGTTGGCAACCGGGTTGTTGGTTTTCTTCGCGAGCTCTTCCTGAGTCTCCTCCGCCATGGCCGGCAACGCGAACGCGATTGTCGCCACGGCTGACAGCGTCAATGCTCCGATAGTGGTGATTTTCATGGGTGCGCTCTTTCCAGGATTATGTCGCGGTTCATTTCACCTCTTCGATATCACACACATGGGATGCGGTGCCGCAGGAACCGCATCAATTATGATCGATGCGATTCGTCCCCCAAGGGGACTTCCCTCGGGGCGAAGCTCATCGCATCCTGCCGAATTGGTCACCAAGCGCCGCGCCGATCGCGGCGAGCAATTCGTCGCCGGAGAACGGCTTTCTCAAGAGCCGCGTGCCGCTCGCCTCGAGCGCGCGCGGACCCAGCTCGAAATCGTCGCTCGCGGTGATGAATACGACGGGAACATTGATGTGCGCGGCATGCAGCCGCGACTGCACGTCGAAGCCGGTAAGACCGGGCATGTGGATGTCGAGCACCACGCAATCCGGGCGACGCGCATCGAGTGAGGCGAGAAATTCTTCGCCGGATGCAAAGATGGCGACGTCATAGTCGCCGAGACGCAACAGGCGCGCGAGTGCGGTGCGCACGGGAGCTTCATCGTCCACCACTGCGACGCACGGAACCGCGGTTGCCATCAGCGCACCATACAGGTGCGCGATGCGATCCGTAACTAGGCTTTGGTTTAGCCGACCGGGAATGCGGTCGAACCCGCGTGATGACACGACGGTTGATCTGGATCAATTGCGAGCGATGCGGTGCGTGCCTTACCGCATCCTACGGTGTTGCGCGATATCGTGACGACCGACTCGTAGGATGCGGTGACAATGGAACCGCATCAATTGCGAGCTATGCGGTGCGTGCCTTACCGCATCCTACGGTGTTGCGCGATATCGTGACGATCGACACGTAGGATGTGGTGACGACGGAACCGCATCAATTGCGAGCGATGCGGTGCGTGCCTTACCGCAAGCGATGCGGTGCGTACTTACCGCATCCTACGGTGTCGCCCAAACTAGGATGTGGTGACAACGGAACCGCATCAATTGCGAGCGATGCGGTGCGTGCCTTACCGCATCCTACGGTGTCCGCCCCAACGTAGGATGTGGTGACAACGGAACCGCATCGATTGAACCGCATTAATCGCGTTATTCCCCCGTCTCGATCTCTGCAATGTCGCCGCCACCCCAATTCTCCGGGTAGATTCCGCGCCGTACGTAATCATGGAAACTGGAATGCGGCCACTCCGCTGCGCGACTTACCCATCCGTGTTTCACCGGATTCCAGTGAATGTAATCGACATGCCGTTTGAAGTCCTCGTCGTCCCGGATCAGATGCTCCCAGAAACGACGCTGCCAAATTCCGCGCTCACCCCGTTTGGCGCGGCTCTGTGAAATCCGCTCGCTTTTCTCGACCGCTCTGGAAAAGCGCCCCTTGATCAAGCTCCAGCGGACGGAGAAATCGGCGTCGCCCGCCGGCAATGTCCATATGCAGTGCAGATGTTCGGGCAGGATCGCGATCGCCTCAATGCGAAACGGGTAACGCGACCGAACATGTTGAAACGCGGCGCGCAAATCGTCGATTCTCTCGATGAGCAAGTCATTGCCCTTTCGCCGGGCAAGATTCACCGTGAAGAACCATGTCGCACCAGCAACGCGAGCACGCCGGTAGTCCGTCATGACATTAGCCCTGATATCACATTGTCAATTTCACGAGCCATGCGGTGCGTGCCTTACCGCATCCTACGGTGTATGCCCCAATGTAGGATGCGGTGACGACGGAACCGCATCAATTGCAAGCGATGCGGTACGTGCCTTACCGCATCCTACGGTGTATGCCCCAACGTAGGATGTGGTGACAACGGAACCGCGTCATCAGCGATCGTGCCTTACCGCATCCGGTGTATGCCCAACGTAGGAGGGTGCGGACCGATCGCGCCGCAAGCGATGCGGTACGTGCCTTACCGCATCCTACGGTGTATGCCCCAACGTAGGATGTGGTGACAACGGAACCGCATCAATCGAACCGCATCAATTGCAAGCGATGCGGTACGTGCCTTACCGCATCCTACGGTGTATGCCCCAACGTAGGATGTGGTGACAACGGAACCGCATCAATCGAACCGCATCAATTGCAAGCGATGCGGTACGTGCCTTACCGCATCCTACGGTGTATGCCCCAATGTAGGATGCGGTGACAACGGAACCGCATCCATCGTATACACCTAGCGCCCGATGCCGAGCTTCGCCGCGACGAACATCAACTCGGCGACCGAGCTCACCTGCATGCGCTCCATGATGCGGGCGCGATGAAACTTGACGGTCTGCTCGACGATGCCCAATTCGGAGGCGATCTCTTTGTTGAGTTTGCCCGCGGTCACCGCGGCGAGCACTTCACGCTCGCGCGGGGTCAGGTTGGCGAGGCGTTGCCTGAAGCTCCGCGGTGTCGGCCGACGCCAGCCGCGCCGATTCGTACTGATCGAGCGCCGCACGCACGGCCGCGAGCAGCGCCTCCGCCGTGACCGGTTTGGTCAGGAAATCCGCGGCGCCGGCCTTCATCGCGCGCACGGACATCGGAATGTCGCCATGCCCGGTGAGAAAAACGATCGGCAACGTGCGCCCCGCTTCCGCCAGCCGCCGCTGCAGTTCCAGTCCGTCGAGGCCCGGCAGGTTCACATCGAGCACGAGGCAACCCTGCGCACCGGTGTCCGCGCCGATCGAGAAACGCTTCGGCGGACTCGAACGTCTCGACGCGCAACCCGCTCAAGTGCAGCATGCGCGCAAGGGCCTTCAGCACTCCGGCGTCGTCATCGACGAGAAAAACCGTTTGCGCCGCGGCGTGCGGTCGGTTCATGCCGGCGCCCTCAGCGGCAACACGACGCAGAAGATCGCCCCGCCGTCCGGATTGTTGACGGCGGTGATGCTGCCGCCGTGCGCGACGACGATCGCTTTGCAGATCGCGAGCCCCATGCCCATGCCGCCGGCCTTGGTGCTCCAGAACGCATCGAAAACATTTTTCAAATCTCCCGCCGCAATGCCCGGCCCGCGATCAACCACGCTCAGCCGGACTTCCGCGCCAGCCAGCTCGGTGCGGATCGTCACGATCCGGTCCTCCCCGGCGTTCGCGCTCATGGCGTCGGTGGCGTTCAGAATCAGGTTCAGCAGCACCTGCTGCAGCTGCACGCGATCGCCGTGGATCGGCGGCAGCGCAGGCATGAGATCGGTGACGGTGGTGACGTGGCGGGTCAGCATTTCATGCCACAGGAAATCGAGCGTCTCGCGGACCAATGTGTTGACATCAAGCGGTTCCAGTTTCAATTCGCCGCGATTGTAAAGCTCGCGCAGCCCGCGGATGATTTCCGCGGCGCGCTGGTCCTCGGTCACGATGTCGTCGCAGATTTCCCGCAGCTCCGCGAGATCGACCTTCTCGCGTTCAAGCATTGTTCGCGCGGCTTCCGCATTGCCGAGGATCGCGGCCAGCGGCTGGTTCAACTGGTGCGCAATGGAGGCGGAAAGCTGCCCCAGCGCGGACACCCGTGCGAGATGCGTGAGTTCGTTGCGCTGCCGCGCCAGTTCGATCTCCGCTTCCTTGCGCCGGGTAATGTCGGTGGCCGACCCCAGCACCTGGTTTGCGGTCCCGTGCTCGTCCGATGATGGGCCGTTTGACCGTCTGCAACCAGCGCGTTTTCCCGCTGGCATCGGTAATCGATTCTTCGGCGACAAATCGCTCCTGCAGCGTGTCCATCACCTCCAGGTCCACGCGGCGAAAGTGCTCGACTTCCGCGACGTTGGGATTCAAATCCGCATCCGTCTTGCCGACAATATTTTCGACCGTCGTACCGAAGACGTCGGCCACGGCCTGGTTGACCAAGGTGAACCGGCCTTCGCGGTTCTTGGCGAAAATCAGATTGGGGTCGATGTCGATCACCTGTCTGAGATAGGCCCGCTCCCGCAATAGCGTCTCCTCCATCCGCTTGCGCTCAGTGACGTCGATGACGACACCCATCCTGCCCGGATCTCGGCCGATACGGGGATCGGTCGCGGGCCGCCCCTTCGACAACACCCACCGCTGCCTGCCATCGGCGACTGCAATTCGAAACTCGATTTCATAGGGTTGACCGCGATCCTGCGCTCCCCTCACCTCGGCAACGACGCGCGCGCTGTCATCGGGATGAATGCGCGCAACGAGATCGCTCCAGTGCAACTCGTCCTTGTCGCCCAGGCCGAACAGGCTACGCAGTGCCGGGTTGGCCCACACCCGATCCGTCGACAGATTGCGCGCCCACATCCCGAGTTCGCCGGCACTGGTGGCCAATTCCGTGAGTTGCCTGCTCTCCCTGAACTCGGCTTCGACCCGCCGCCGGCGCGTGCGCTGCAACAGCAAGGCGGCGATCATCGCAGACTGCAGCAGAATAGCCGCGATGCCAAGCACGATCTCGAGACTATGCTCGCTCCATTCCGAGTGGTCGCGAAATTTCACGACGGCGTCCGGCGGCAGCCGGCGCTCGTCCATTCCCCAGCGGTCGAGCTGGCGCCAGTCCACGATGGGAACGTTGGGCATCGAGGATGCCGGGATCGCCTGCCGGCGCAGTACCGTTCAGCAAGCCGCACCACGACCGCACCGGCCATGTTTCGCCTGATCCTCATAGGGCGACATATAGCCACCGACGACGCCCGTGCCCAGAAAAGTGTCGTAGGGACCGTAGATCGGTGCTTTCGACGCGGCCGCCATCTGCTCCACCGATAGTCGCGGCGTGATCACGCGCCCGGTGCCGTCCGCGAAATAGCCCGGCGTGTAAACGATAGTATCCCCGGACAATGCGCCCAGCCGTCGCAGCACTTCCTCGGTGTGCAGGCCCTTCAGATACTCGACCTCAAGACGTTTGCCGAAGCGCGCGACCGCGTCACGGATCCTGCGCTCCCACACGCGATCGCGCTCGGCGGCGCCGACGACGACGACCAGGCGCCTGGCGTCCGGTTGCAGGCGCAGCGCCAGTTCGAATGTAGCGGTCGGATCGAGATCGATGGTCGTGCCGACGACATCCGGCGGGAGCCCGCGCTTCGGCAGCAGATCGCCCGGCATGGACAAGTGAACGATAGGCACGCCCGGCAGCGCCCGGTCCCTATGCTCCAGCACGAACTGAAATGCCTGCGGCACTACCGGAACGATCGACGCGTATGTTGCGCTCGTTGTACTTGCGGCGCAGGACTTCAGTCAGCAACTTGGCGTAGCCCGCCGTCGTGAATCGTTCGGTGTCGAGAAACTCGGAGTAGAGCTCGACCGGACGGCCAACGCCGCCGGTCACCACCTTGCGCAAGGTGTCATCGAGGATGACGCCGGCGGGCAGCGGGCGCTGGTTGCTGTGCACGATCAGCACGCCATCCGGCATTGATGTCTCGGCCGCCATCGCGACCGCCGCGAACGCAAGCCACGACACGGCAAGCAGTCGTTGCAACTGGCGCGCCGCCATCCGGCACACCACCGCGGCGGCATCGCGCCGGCGCGCTTCCCCTGGCGGATGCCGAATTTTGATTCTACGCATTGCGAATCTGCGCAAGCGCGGCGACGAAAGTACCAGCCATCGCCCGCATCGACCTGATCACGACGTCCTCCCCGGGAAGCACTGAAAACCCAATGTAGCATAAAGCGAATTCCACACGAAATTCGCCTCGGAAAATGCACCGGAACCGCGCCGCAATACGCGGATTGGCAACGAAGGTCACGACTCCGCGCGCGGGACGGTTGCAAAACGTGTCATCAATCCGTCACGGCGCTGCGCTACGACGGACACGTCAATTCACGACGTCGAAAGTATTTTTTTGGGCCTACAATGTCGGCAGATTAGCGCTCTGTCCCGCACGCGCCGGACTGCCCGGCTGCAATCACTAAACTTTGGTATAGCTCCCGGGCATCCGAAGGATTTTTCAAGCGAAAAAAACATTTTCACAATTGACCACCATGATTCCGCTATGACACCATAAGATATATTATTTTGTTCCCCGGAAGCACGCCGTCCCCGCCTCCCGTCTTGCGTATTCGCGCGTCGTTGCGTATTCGACTTTTCGTTCCCACGAAAGAAAGGACTGACACATGAAACCGTTCGTCACCATTAAACTCGCAACAGCATTCCTCACGCTTTCGATGCTTGCCTGCCCGGCCGGCGCGCAGGACAAAGCCGCCGCGCCGCAGAATTCGGGATTTCTGGCGGATTATGCGAGGCTGACGCCCAATCCCGACAATCCGAAGACCAGGCGCTGGGTCAACAAGAATTTCGATTTCAAACCGTACACGCAGATCCTGCTCGATCCGGTTGAAATCTGGGTGAGCCCGACCAGCCAGTACAAGGGCGCATCACCCGACGCATTGAAGCGCATGGGCGACAGTTTCACCAATTCGTTCAAGAAGGCGCTGCAACCCGGTTACACGCTGGTCGACAAGCCCGGTCCCGGCGTGCTGCACATTAAGATTGCGATCACCGGCATCAACCTCGTCGCACCTGCCACCAACCCGGCGGATTTTCTGCCGTCGTCTTTGTGTTCAGAGCCGCGACCGGAGCGATGTCCGCCAAAGACGTGGTGCTGACCGGCGAGATGCAGGCGCTCGATCCGAACAACAACGTCGTCGCGGCGGCGGTGGCGACCGGCACGGGCGACAAAACAGTGGAAGAAAAAGCGTCCATCACCTGGAAAGAGCTGCAGTCCATCACCGACAAATGGGCGAACGGTTTGCGCAACAGCCTCGACGTTGCGCGCGGCGTTGCCGCGCCGAAACCCGCCGTCAAGTAAGGCTTTGAACATGAGACAGTAGGATGTGGTGAGGCACGAACCGCATCGTTCACGATTGATTGATGCGGTTCCCTTGTCACCGCATCCTACGATTCTGTCGGTGAATGAAGTACGGTAACACGGTAGGATGTGGTGAGGCACGAACCGCATCGTTCACGATTGATTGATGCGGTTCCCTTGTCACCGCATCCTACGATTCTGTCGGTGAATGAAGTACGGTAACACGGTAGGATGTGGTGAGGCACGAACCGCATCACGCGCAAGAAAATTGGAGACGACGATGATCGCGTTCAGACAATTGTTTTTCGCCACGGCAATCGCCGCTGTTTACGCTACCGCTCCTCTGCCGGCCGCCGCGCAGCAAGTGACCGGCGAGTTGGGGTCGCCCAGCGCGACCACCACGCTCAGCGGAAAACAGCTGCCGCCGCCCGATCCGAAATTCGGCGGCGTGATCAAGGAAAAGGCCTCGGAGTCGAAGCCCTGGTGGCCGCCGCGCGTGGTGCCGCCGAAGGGCGCGCCCAACGTGCTGCTGATCATGACCGACGACGCCGGCTTCGGCGCGCCGGGCACCTTCGGCGGCGTCGTGCCGACACCGGCACTCGATCGCATCGCGAAGGCCGGGCTGCGTTACACGAATTTCCACTCCACGTCGCTGTGCTCGCCGACGCGCGCGGCGCTCATCACCGGACGCAACCATCATTCGGCGGGCTTCGGGGTGGTGGGCGAAATCGCCACCGGGTATCCGGGTTACGACTCGATCATCCCGATTGAGAAGGGCACGGTCGGCACGATCTTGCGGGATAACGGCTACGCGACCTCGTGGTTCGGCAAGAACCACAACACGCCGTTCTATCAGGCGACGCAGGCCGGGCCCTTCAACCAGTGGCCGATCGGCATGGGTTTCGAGTATTTCTACGGCTTCGTCGGCGGCGACGCCAGCCAGTGGCAGCCGAACCTGTTCCGCAATACCACGGCCATCTTCCCCTTCCAGGGCAATCCCGGCTGGAACCTGACCACCGCCATGGCCGACGATGCGATCCATTACATGAAGCAGTTGAAGGAAATCGCGCCCGACAAACCGTTCTTCGTCTATTACGTGCCGGGCGGCACGCACTCCCCGCATCATCCGACGCCGGAGTGGATCAAGAAGGTGAGCGACATGCACCTCTTCGACGATGGCTGGGAAAAAGTGCGGGAGAAGATTTTCGCCAACCAGAAGAAGCTCGGCATCATGCCCGAGAACGCGCAGCTCACCCCGTGGCCGGACGGGCAGGAAATGTATGGCGGCGCGAAGCTGCCCAAGTGGGACTCGCTCAGCATCGAAGAGAAGAAGCTCTTCATCAAACAGGCCGACGTCTACGGCGCCTACCTCGCCTACACCGACAACGAGATCGGCCGCGTCATCAAGGCCGTCGAAGACCTGGGCCAGCTCGACAACACGCTCATCATCTACATCAGCGGCGACAACGGCGCGAGCCCCGAAGGCATGGTCAACGGCACACCGAACGAGTTCACGACCTTTAATGGCGTCGAAGTACCGGTTAAAGCCCAATACCTCTGGTACCCGTTCTGGGGGTCCGACAAGACCTTCCCGCACTTCTCGGCTGGCTGGGCGTGGGCGATGGACACGCCGTTCAAATGGACGAAGCAGGTGGCGTCGCACTTCGGCGGCACGGCGCAGGGCGTGGCGATGTCGTGGCCGGGCCACATCAACGACGTTGGCGGCATCCGCCGCCAGTTTCACCATGTCATCGACATCGTGCCGACCATCCTCGAAGCGACCGGCATCCCGGCGCCCGATGCCATCAACGGCATCAAGCAACTCCCGATCGAAGGCGTGAGCATGGCGTACACCTGGAACAAGGCGAACGCCAGCGCGCCCACCCGGCACACCACGCAATACTTCGAGATGCTCGGCAACCGCGCCATCTATCACGACGGGTGGGTGGCGGCAACGACCCCGGCGACCATCCCGTGGGTACTCAGCAGCGCCAAACCGCCGGACATCATTACCGGCTACAAATGGGAGCTCTACAACGTGATGGAGGACCCCACCCAGTCCAACGACCTCGCTGCCAAAATGCCGGACAAGTTGAAGCAGATGCAGGCGTTGTTCTACGCGGAGGCGAAGAAGTACAACGTGCTGCCGATGGACAACACGACGCTCGCGCGCTGGAACGCGCCGAAGCCGAACCTCACGGGGGGACGAACCGAGTTCAATTACGCGGGGCCATTGAGCGGCGTGCCCAACAGCGGCGCTCCGAGCATCCTGCAAAAATCCTACACCATCACCGCCGCGCTCGACATCCCCGCAGGAGGCGCCGAAGGCGTGATCGTCACCGACGGCGGGCGCTTCGGCGGTTACGCGCTGTTGCTGAGCAGGAGCTACAACTACTGGCTCGAAAACGAGGCGATCAAGGCCGGCGGCCTCGTGTTGCTGATCGTCGGCATTCTTCTGACTCTGGGTCGGCAGAAGCCGCAAGTGGTCGGGCGAAAAGCGGTGGATCGGCCGCGGCATGCTGGCGCTCGGCTCGCTGTGGGTGGTTGCGCTGCTGGCCACGCGGGCGTTCGATCTGGGCAGAGGCAAGCCCGTGTTCGTCTACAACCTGCTCAATCTCAAGCGCACGATCTGGACCGGCCCGACGCTGGGCGCCGGCAAGCACACCGTCGTCTTCGACTTCAAGGCCGATAGCGCGGAATTGGGCGCGGGCGGAACGGGCGTGCTCTCCGTGGACGGCAAGGAAGTGGCGAGAAATTCGATGGAACACACCACCCCGATCACTTTCCCGGAGGACGAAACCTTCGACATCGGCGAGGACACGCGCAGCGGCGTCGCGTTGCTCGAGCAGCGCTACGACGTTCCGTTCAAGTTCACCGGCAATATCGACAAGCTCACTTTCAAGCTCACGCCTTTTACCGCAGAGGAGAAAGCGAAGGCGGAGGCGGCGCAACAAGCGGCAGCGGCAGAGGCCAAAGCCGCGGAGAAACGCTAGACGGATTGATGCGGTACCGTTGTCACCGCATCCTACGGTTCCACGGGTATACGATTGTTGAAGTACAGCAGCACGGTAGGATGTGGTGAGGTACGAACCGCATCGCTCACGATAGAAAAGGTCACGATAATGCAAACACTTAAGGAAGCTCTGATTAAGTATGGATTCGTCATTCCCGCGAAGGCGGGAATCCAGGATATTCAGGCAATTACTGGATCCCCGCCTACGCGGGGACGCCTTAGATCAGAGGCGTGCCTTAAAAAACTTTTCATGACGGCGGTATTGTTCGCTCTCGCCGGACCACCGCCGTAACTGCGTCAGCCCAGCAGATCACCGGCACGCAGCCCAACATGACGATCACCGTCGAAGGCAGCCAGTTGCCGGCGCCGCCGCCGAAATTCGGCGGCGTCATCAAGGAAACCGCCACCGAATTCCAAATCGTGGTGGCCGCCGCGCGTGGTGCCGCCGAAAGGCGCGCCCAACGTGCTGCTGATCATCACCGATGACGTCGGCTTCGGCGCGCCTTCCACGTTCGGCGGCGTGATTCCCACACCCGCGCTCGATCGCATCGCCAACAACGGCCTGCGCTACACGCAGTTTCACTCGACCGCGCTGTGCTCGCCAACGCGCGCGGCACTGATCACCGGGCGCAACCATCATTCGGTCGGCTTCGGCCAGGTCTCCGAAACCTCCACCGGCTTTCCGGGTTATGACTCCGTCATCACGCCGGCCTCCGGCACCATCGGCGCGATCCTGAAAAACAACGGCTACGCGACCGCGTGGTTCGGCAAGGAGCACAACACGCCGACGTGGGAAGCGAGCGCGACCGGGCCGTTCGACCGCTGGCCGGTCGGCATGGGCTTCGAGTACTTCTACGGCTTCGTCGGCGGCGACACCAGCCAGTGGCAGCCGAATCTCTTTCGCAACACCACGGCGATCTATCCGTACGTCGGCAACTCCGACTGGAATCTCACCACCGCGATGGCGGACGACGCGATCCGCTACATCAACGAACTGAATCAGGTCGCGCCCGGCAAGCCGTTCCTGATCAAGTACGCACCCGGCGGCACGCACGCGCCGCACCACCCGACCAAGGAATGGATCGAGAAGATCGGCAAGCTGAATCTTTTCGACAAGGGCTGGAATGCATTGCGCGAACAGATACTCGCCAACCAGAAACGGCTCGGCGTGGTGCCGGCGAACACGCAGCTCACGAAGTGGCCGAAGGACCTGCTGCCCGAGTGGGATACGATGGGCGAAGTCGAGAAAAAACTTTTCATCAAGCAGGCCGAAGTTTACGCGGCCTACCTTGCTTATACCGACCATGAGATCGGCCGCGTGATCCAGGCGGTCGAGGACGCGGGCCAGTTGGAAAACACGCTCATCATCTACATCAGCGGCGACAACGGCTCCTCCGCGGAAGGCTCGATGATCGGCACGCCGAACGAAGTCGCGGGACTGAACGGCGTGCACCTTACGCCGGCGGAGCAGTTGCCGTGGTATCCGTTCTGGGGTTCGGACCAGACTTATCCGCACATGGCGGTGCCGTGGACGTGGGCGTTCGACACGCCGTTCCAGTGGACCAAGCAGGTCGCCTCCCACTTCGGCGGCACGCGCCAGGGCATGGCGATTTCGTGGCCGAAGGTCATCAAGGACAAGGGCGGCATCCGCACCCAGTTCCATCACGTGATCGACGTCGTGCCGACGATCCTCGAAGCCGCGCACATCAAGCAGCCGAAGACGCTCAACGGCATACCGCAAAAGCCGATCGAGGGCGTGAGCATGATGTACACGTTCGACGCGAAAAACGCCAATGCGCCGTCGATGCGCAAGACGCAGTACTTCGAAATGTTCGCCAACCGCGCGATCTACAACGACGGCTGGGTCGCTGCCACGACGCCGCCGGCGGCGCCGTGGTCGATGGGCCATGCCAAGATGCCGGCGATCAAGGATTACAAGTGGGAACTCTACGACATCCGCAACGATTTCTCGCAGGCCAACGACCTTGCGGCCAAGAATCCGGCCAAGCTCGCCGAGTTGCAGAAGCTCTTCATGGCCGAGGCGAAGAAGTACCAGGTTCTGCCGCTCGACAATTCGGTGGTGTCGCGCGTGCTGGCAGCCGCGGCCCAATCCTACTGGCCGGCAAGACCGAGTTCTCCTACAACGCACCGGTCAGCCGGCATCCCGCACGGTGCGGCGCCCAGCATCATTCAGCGCTCGTACTCGATCACCGCCGACGTGACGATTCCCGAGGGCGGCGCCGAAGGCATGATCGTGACGCAGGGCGGGCGCTTCGGCGGCTGGGGGTTCTACCTCACCACGGGTGTTGCGGGTGTCGGCAAAGGCAAGCCGGTGTTTTTGTACAACCTGTTCAACTTCAAGCGCACGCTGTGGGTCGGCGACGAATTGAAGCCCGGCCGCCACACGCTGGTGTTCGAATTCAAGCAGGACGGCAACGCCTTCGGCGCCGGCGGCACCGGCACGTTGAGCATCGACGGCAAGGTGGCCGAAACCAAGAAGGTCGAGCACACCACGCCGTTCATCTTCCAGTGGGACGAGACCTTCGACATCGGCAGCGACACCGGCACGCCGGTCGCGTTCGTCGAGCACGAGTATTCGACGCCGTTCCGCTTCACCGGCAAGCTGAACAAGCTGACGTTCAAGCTCGGGCCGAAGGAGATGCCGGTCGCGGAGCAAACCGACGCGCGGAAAAAAGTCGCGCGGGCGAGACAGTAAGCGAGTAATAGATTAATCAGTATGCAACGCGATTTCTCAGCATTCGTCATTCCCGCGAAGGCGGGAACCCAGAGCAAAGGATCCTGGATCCCCGCCTCCGCGGGGATGACGGCGCAATGTAGCCATGCGGAATGCGGTGAGTTTTCAACCGCATCGTTTGCAATTAAGGAGCTCGATTAATCGCCCGCGTAGCGGGGATCCAGTAATTGCCTGAATATCCTGGATTCCCGCCTTGCGGGAATGACGAAACCATACTTGATCAGAGCTTCCTGATGCGGTTTCTTGCAACGCACGTATCATCAACGAAAGGATCAAACACATGAACACATGCAAACGACTAGTCGTGACCGCCGCATTGATCGCCGTTTGCGCGATCAGCGCGGGGACTGCCGTCGCCCAATATCCCGGCGCTCCCGCACCCGGACAAGCGCCGCCTCCCATGAACCGTGCGATGCAGATCGCGCAGGCGCGCCAGGCCAATGCCGCGCTGATGCATCAGTACAGTGGAGCAGCCGCACCGAAATCATCAAGGGCGGCCAGGTCAAGGACACGCGCATCGAACAGGTCAGCTACAATCCCAACGGGCAATTGCAGCGCACGCTGCGTGAACGATCAGAAGGACAGCAGCTTTTTACCTGCCGACGCCGATCGGGTTCCTGCGCCGCGCCATCGCCGACAACGAAAAGCAGGAGTTGGAAACATTCCTGACGGGATTGAAAGGCATGCTCGAACAGTACACGCTGCCCACCGCAGGCAAGATACTCGACTTCATGACGTCGGCCAAGCCTACCGGCCCGGATGCGAACGGGCTTTATCAGCATGTCGGGGAACAACGTCGTGGTGCCGGGCGACAACCTGACGATATTCGTCAATCCGTGGACCCAGCACGTGCGGCGCATGACAGTCAGCACGACCTTTCAGGGCAGCGCCGTGCAGCTCGACGCGACATTCGCCTCGGTTCCGGGCACGGGTCTTAACTACGCGTCCATGGCCGAAGCCACGGTTCCCGACAAGCAGTTAAGCGTGCAGGTGCAGAACTACAACTACGTCCGCTATTGATCCGCGAGACGAAAGACAAAGCGTAAAATCCTTCAATCAATTCCGAAAAAGGAAATGCCACGATGAAACGCAACCTTCTGTTCGCACTGCCTGCCCGCCGCTCTTCTTTGCGGGCCGCCGCCCACGCGCAATATCCGATCGTGGACATGGTCGCCAGCAACGTCGTACAGAAATACCAGATGGCGACCTGCGAGCAGTTGTGGGAGGAGAAAGGCAAGCCGAAAACCCCGCAGCAGCAGGAAGCAACTGCAGATGCTGCGCAGCAATCCACAGATGCGCACCTACTTCATCGACAAGATCGCGGGACCGGTCGTCAACAAGATGTTCGAATGCGGGATGCTTCCGTGATGAACGGCACGCGCACCATTCAGGCGTCCTGCAGCGCTGACGCTCGCGTTGGCACTGCTCGCGACCGCGGCGTACGCCCAGGACGCGAAGCCGCGCGCCGGCGGCGAAGCCGGATGCGGCAAAACAGGACGCACCGAAGAAAAAAGCAGCGCCACGGCGGCCGGTCGTGCCCGGTCCGCAGATCGCGCTCGAGCCGAAAGCGATCGAAATCCTGAAGGCCGCGAGCGCCCGCCTCGCCGCCGCGCGCAGCATGTCGTTCACGGCGGTGGTCAGCTACGAAAATCCGAGCCGCCTCGGCCCGCCGCTCGTCTACACGACGCGCTCCGACGTGTTGCTGCAGCGGCCCGACAAGCTGCGCGTGATCACGCCCGGCGACGGCCCTGCCTCAGAGTTCTATTACGACGGCAAGCTGATGATGGCCTACGCGCCGGCGGAGAATCTGCTCGCCGTCGCCGATGCGCCGCCCACCATCGACGCCGCGCTGCTGGCCGCGTACAACACCGCCGCGATCTACTTCCCGTTCACCGACGTGATCGTCGCCGATCCCTACGCCGACATCGCCGACGGATTGCGCGTGGCATTCTACATCGGCCAGTCGACCGTCGTCGGCGGCGCGACCACCGACATCGTGGCCTATGCGCTGACAATGTGTTCGTGCAGATCTGGATCGGCGCCGACGACAAGCTGCCGCGCATGGCGCGCGCGGTCTACCGCAACGATCGCGCGCAACTGCGCCACCAGATGGAATTTTCCAACTGGAAGCTCGACGTTGCAGTGCCGGCCGATGCCTTTGCGACGGCGAATGCCGACAAAGCGACGCGCATCAAATTCGAGCATCCCCGAACCGCGCCGGTCGCCGGGCGCCAAGCCGCCCGTGAAGCGCAAACCGGCCAAAACCCAGTAAGGAGACGAATCATGACAAAGATTGAATTTGGTTTGATGCGGTGCACTGATCGCCGCGCTTTATGGCTGGAGAAGTCCTCGCCTGGAGTCACGCCGGCGGCGGAGGCGGCGCTTCGCGCGTCGGCGGTGGCAGTAGCGGCGGCTCATCGGCCAGCCACTCCTACGGCGGCAGTTCCGGGTCCGCAGAGCCGCAGCAATCCGTACGGCGGCACGACGACGCACTCCCAGGGATCCACTACCGCGACCAGTTCCTGGGGCAGCTCTGCAACGCACACCGCCGGGCAAGGCACGTCGGCGACCAATGCCTACGGCGGCTCTGCATACCACGCGCAAGGTTCGGGACAAACGACCGCAACCAACGCCTACGGCGGCAGCGCAACGCATTACTGCGGGGCAAGGCACCACCGCTACCAGCGCCTATGGCGGCACCGCATACCACGCGCAAGGTTCGGGCTATACAACTGCAACCACTCCATACGGCGCGACCGCGACGGCCTACCACGCACCCTACTACGGCGGCGCGGTCGTCTATCCCGCTTACCATCCGCCGACCACGGTGAACGTCTACGGCTCGGGCTGCTATAACTGCGGCGGCTGGTCCACCGGCGGCGCCGCGGCAGCCGGCGCCATCGTCGGCATGGCGGCAGGCGCGGCAATCGCCTCGTCCAACAACGCCGCCGCGACTTCGAACGCGTACACGTCGGGCTACGTTGCGGGCAGCGCCAACACTGCGAACACCGCCGCCGCGTACAACACGGGTGTCGCCGTCGGAGCGGCCATCTACCGCCGGCGCTTACAACGCGGGTGTTGCTACCGGCGCCGCAATGGCTACAGGCGCCAACCCGCCGATTGCGTACGCGATGAACGCGATTTATCCCGTGCTGCCGCCCGGCTCCATGCCGATCAACAAGAACGGCAACACGTATTACCTGAACGGGAATACATTTTTCGCACCGGCCTACGGCGCGAACGGCGTGTATTACCGCGTGGTGGCTGCGCCGTGATGCGGCATTCTTCGTTAGAATACGATTCAGCGAATCCAAAGTGCGGATCCGCCGTCCCACTCTTGACGGGGGAGAACTTTCTAGCGATACCCTCCCCCGTTTACGGGGGAGGGCCAGGGTGGGGGCGAGAGTTACCGTGTCGTGCAACTTATTTACCCCCATCCCAACCTTCCCCCATCGATGGGGGAAGGAGTTGTTGTTGATACCTTCACCCTCAATGGGGAAGGAGTTGTTGTTAATACCTTCCACCTCAATGGGGAAGAAGTTCCGCTAGAATTTTACGAAACCGTAATCGATCAACAGGACTTCACATGAGTAATCTTCGGAACATGAAACCAGCGAAACGTCCCGTGCTTGCGGGCCTTGCGCTGTTCACCGGCGCACTCGTGTCCGCGCCAGCAGCCGCCGGCGGACTGTCCCTGTACGAGGTCGGCACGGAAGACGTGGGTCTTGCCGCCGCGGGTTATGCCGCGCGCGCGCAGGATGCATCGACGGTGTTGACCAATCCCGCCGGCATGACGCGTCTCGACGGCCAGCAGATTCTGCTCGGCACGCAGGTCCTCTACAGCAATCTGAAATTCTCGCCGGGCGCTGGTACCGATACACGGCCCGCCCCGCTGGGACTTGGCACGGGCGACGGCGGAAATGCCGTGGGCAACAACGGCTGGTTTCCGGGCGGCGGCTTCTTCTACACCTACAGCGTCTCGCCCGACCTGAAGCTGGGCTTTGCATCCACCGGCAATTTCGGTTTGGGACTCAAATACGACGACAACTGGGTGGGGCGCTATTACGTGCAGCAGGCGACGATGTTATGGGCGCGTCGCTCCTGCCGTCAATCGCCTATCGCGTGAACGAGCAGTGGTCGATCGGCGCGAGCATCAACGCGATGTACGGCTATTTCAAAAGCGTGACGGCGATCAATAATGTGCTTGATGCCGGCACGGACGGCAAACTCCAGATGCGTGACACGACATGGGGCTGGGGCGGCAACGTGGGCATACTTTACGAGCCGACAAAAACCACGCGTTTCGGGCTCACCTACAGTTCACAGGTCAAACTGGATTTCACCTCGCCTGCGCAGTTTTCGGGCACCGGCCCGATACTTACCACAGGTACTTCGCAACCGCGGGATACTCAACGCCCCGATCAATATGAATATCACGGTGCCGCAGCAGCTGATGGGAAGTTTCTTCCACACGCTGAACGACCAGTGGACGATCATGGGCAACGTCGGCTGGCAGCAATGGTCGAAGTTCGGCGAAGTTGAAATCAGCATCGACTCGAGCAATCCCCAAGGCACCACCACCAGTATTCCCTTCAAGGATACGTGGCACGGCGCGATCGGCGCGCAATACCGCATCAGCGATCCGTGGCGGCTTAATTTCGGGATGGCCTACGATTCGGGCTTTCAGCAGAATTCGAGCAACGTGTCGCCCCTCTTGCCCGCGGACGCCGCGTGGCGCTTCGGCGTCGGCGGGCAGAACCAGGTGAGCAAGAGTTTCAGCTGGGGTTTCGCGGGCGAATACGTTTCGGGCGGTTCGCTTGACGTGAACAAGACCGGCTCCGCGCCGGTCGTGGCAGGCGGTCGCGGCGATCTCGTCGGCTCGTACAGCAATATCGGCGCGTTCTTCATGTCGGCCAACTTCAACTGGAAGTTTTGATCCAGGATTGATGCGCCTGCCCCGTGACAACAGCGCCCCGCTCCGCCCCGCACAATTCCGCTAGCAACGCGCAACGTCCGCCGTTCGAACGCATCGCGCTGCTGCTGCAGGGCGGCGGCGCGCTCGGCTCCTATCAGGCCGGCGTCTATCAGGCGCTGGCCGAAGCAAACCTTCACCCGGATTGGGTCGCCGGCATTTCGATCGGCGCCATCAACGCGGCGCTGATCGCGGGCAATGCGCCGGAAAAACGCGTCGGGAAATTGCGGGAATTCTGGGAAACGATCACCAAGCCCCCGTTTGGCGTTCCAACCCTCAATGCGGTCGCCATCAAGGATCCGCATATTCACCGCTTCGTCAATCAGCTGCGCTCATTCGGCGCATTGCTCGGCGGCGCGCCCGGTTTCTTCACGCCGCGTTTGCTTCCGCCCTTTCATGCATCCGCCCGGCAGCGCGGAGGCGCTTAGCTACTATGACGTCGCCCCGCTGAAGGCCACGCTCGAACGCCTGGTGGACTTCGACCGGATCAACGCCGGCGAAATGCGTTTCAGCGTCGGCGCGGTCAACGTGCGCACCGGCAATTTCGCCTACTTCGACACCACGACGCATAAAATCGGCCCGGCGCACGTCGTCGCGAGCGGCTCGCTGCCGCCCGGATTCCCGGCGACCGAAATCGACGGCGAGCATTACTGGGACGGCGGCATCGTTTCCAACACGCCGCTGCAGTGGGTGCTCGACAGCAGTCCGCGGCAGGACACGCTCGCCTTTCAGGTCGATTTGTGGAACGCGCGCGGAGCGCTGCCACGCGATCTGAACGAGGCCGATCTGCGCCAGAAGGAAATCCGCTTCTCCAGCCGCACGCGGGCGGGAACCGATCAGTTCCAAAAAGCGCAGATGTTGCGCCGGGCTTGCGTGCAGCTTCTTAAGCAGCTTCCCGCCAAACTTTTGAACGAACCGCACACGCGGCTGCTCGCCAAGGAGGCCGACGAGCACGTCTTCAACATCATCCACATGATCTATCACGCGAAGAGCTACGAAGGCACCACCAAGGACTTTGAGTTCTCGCGGCGCACGATGGAGGAACACTGGCAGGCCGGTTACACCGATGCCGTCCGCACGCTCGGCCATCCGGAGGTGCTGCAGCGCCCCGACAACGCGTCGGGAGTGCGCACCTTCGATCTCGCGCGTGACGGACGGAAGTAAAGACGCCGCGAATCAAATGTCGTCACTCAATCAATCCGAATAGGCAATCTATCATGAAGGCAGCTGACGTCCGGAGAACCGCATACGCGATGCCGTTGACGAGCCCGGCTTACCCGGTAGGGCCGTACCGCTTTTACCAGCGTGAGTTCCTGATCATCACGTACCGCACCGATCCCAAAAAGCTGCGTGAGCTGGTGCCGGAACCGCTTGAGGTTGAAGACCCGCTGGTGAAATTCGAATTCATCCGCATGCCCGACTCGACCGGCTTCGGCGACTACACCGAGAGCGGACAGGTCATCCCCGTGACGTTCGAAGGTCGCAAGGGCAACTACACGCATTGCATGTTCTTGGACGACCACCCGCCGATCGCGGGCGGGCGCGAGCTGTGGGGATTTCCGAAAAAACTCGCCAAGCCGACGCTGCGCGCCGAAATCGACACGCTGATCGGCACGCTCGAGTACGGATCGCTGCGCATCGCGTGCGGCACCATGGGTTACAAGCACAAGGCGCTGGACCTCGCCGCCGTGAAGGCGTCGCTGCTCATGCCCAATTTCCTGCTCAAGATCATTCCGCATGTCGACGGCACGCCGCGCATTTGCGAGCTGGTCGAATACCGGCTCGAAGACGTCAACCTCAAAGGTGCGTGGACCGGGCCCGCCGCGCTCACTCTTTTTTCTCACGCGCTGGCCCCGCTGGCCGAACTGCCCGTGCTGGAAATCGTGTCGGGCACCCATCTCGTCGCCGATCTCACGCTCGGCCTCGGAATAGTTGTGCACGACTACCTGAAGTAATCCTCCGTCAATCGATCGAAAGGAACACTCATGCGCTTACAGGACAAAGTTGCCGTAATCACCGGCGCGGCGAGCGGCATCGGCAAGGAAATCGCCATCATCTTCGCGCGCGAAGGCGCGAAGGTCGCCATCGCGGACCTCGATCTGAAATCGGCCGAGGCCACCGCGCGCGAAATCGACCCTTCGGGCAAGCGCGCCATCGGCGTCGCCATGGACGTCTCCGACGAAGCGCAGGTGGATGCGGGGATCGCGAAGGTGATCGCGAGCGTTCGGCGCGCTCGATGTTCTCATCAGCAACGCGGGCATCCAGATCGTGGCGCCCATCGTCGACTTCGAATTCGCGAAATGGAAAAAGCTGCTGGCGATCCACCTCGACGGCGCGTTCCTCACGACGCGCGCCGCACTGCGCCAGATGTACAAGCAGAAGAGCGGCAGCATCATCTACATGGGCTCGGTGCACTCGAAGGAAGCGTCGGTGTTGAAGGCGCCGTACGTGACGGCCAAACACGGCCTGATCGGGCTCGCCAAGGTCGTCGCCAAGGAGGGCGCGGCGCATGGTGTGCGCGCGAACGTGATCTGCCCCGGTTTCGTGCGCACGCCGCTGGTCGAGAAGCAGATCCCCGAGCAGGCCAAGGCGCTCGGCATTTCGGAAGACGACGTGATCAAGAAAGTCATGCTGAAGGAAACGGTCGATGGCGAATTCACCACGGTGGACGACGTCGCCGAGACCGCCCTCTTCCTCGCGTCATTCGGCTCCAACGCGCTGACCGGCCAGTCCATCGTCGTCAGCCATGGCTGGTTCATGAATTAGGAAGCATCGATCAAGTTCGACCACCGGATCAGGGCGGTATCCCCTTCCCGCATAATGCGGGGGACAGAGCACTTGGATTCCGGCGTACCGCGCTTGCAGATGGTCCAGGTCGGTACGCCGGTATCACCTTCCCCTGCTTGCGGGGGAAGGATGGGATGGGGGGCGCATCGGTATTAACGCAGGAACCTGAACATGTCGAACGCAATTTTCGCTCTGCGTCTTCGCCGTCCTGACCGCCGTCCAGTCTGGGAACGGCGGCCGACGCACAGCAAACCCAAGCTTCAGCGCGGCGAATATCTGGCGCGCGCCGGCGATTGCGTGTCCTGCCACACCGCAAAAGGCGGCGCGCCGTATCGCGGGCGGACTGCGCATGGACACGCCGTTCGGCTATCTGCTGGCGCCCAACATCACGCCCGACCCGGAGACCGGCATCGGCCGCTGGTCGAGCGACGACTTCTACCGCGCCATGCATGACGGCGTCAACAAGCGCGGTCAGGACATGTTCCCGGTGATGCCGTTCGACTTCTACACGAAGGTCACGCGCGAGGACAGCGACGCGATCTACGCGTATCTGCGCACGCGTGAAACCCGTGCGCAACGCCGTGGACATCAATCACCTGCGATTTCCGTTCAACCAGCGCTGGTCGATGGCGGTGTGGCGCGAGCTGTACTTCAACGACGGCACGTTCAAGCCGGATCCGACCAAGACCGCGACGTGGAATCGCGGCGCTTATCTCGTCGAGGGGCTCGGCCATTGCAGCTCGTGCCATTCGCCGCGCAATGCGCTGGGCGGAATCGAAAAGGACAAGGCGTTCACCGGCGCGACGATCGACGGCTGGTTCGCGCTGAATCTCACGTCGAACCTGCACACGGGCCTCGGCAGCTGGACGGCCGCGGAAATCGCGACCTACCTCAAAACCGGTGCGATCAAGGGCAAGACGACGACGTTCGGCCCGATGGCCGAAGTCGTGCAAAACAGCCTGCAGTTATTTGACCGACGCCGACCTGAACGCAATGGCCGAATATCTGAAGTCGATACCGGTGAACTCGTCGCTGCGCACCGGAACGCCGGTCCCCAGCGAATCACGCCAGCGCGGCGCCGCACTGTACCTGGACCATTGCGGCGGCTGCCATCAGTCGAGGGGCCGCGGAATTCCCGGCGTGTTTCCGCCGCTCGCCGGCAACGGCGCCGTCATCGCGCCTGATCCGGCGAACATATTCAAAGTCGTGCTCGACGGCATCCCCGCGCGCGGCGGCTATATCCCGATGCCGTCGTTCGCCGCGCAGTTGAGCGACCAGCAGATCGCCGATATCGCCAACTACGTGCGCACGAGCTGGGGCAATACCGCGGCGGCGAACGCGACCGCGGCGATGGTCGCGAAACTGCGCGAAGCGGCCAAGTGAAGCGGGCGAATTGTTAACGGAGGATGCCATGCACCGCAGAGAATTTTTCGTCACGCCCATCGCGCTGCCTTCGCTGTGGCAGTGCGCGCAGTCAGGCGCTCAAGCCGCCGCGAGTGACGCGCGAAAGTCGACGCGGATCCCGATGACATTTTCGAAACTCGGTGCGGGTGCGCGCCCGCTGTTTCGCAACATCGACCGCCTCGCGCCGGGCGACGTGTCGGTCCAGCTCGATCTCTGGTTGCGGCTGGACATCGATCCGCCGCCGGCGGGCGGCATCGTGATCCGTCCCAACCTGCGCATCTTCGAAGATTCCCTGAGCGGCAGACGGCCTTTGCTCAACAGCGACGATCTGGAGGGCAAATCCGGCGCCGAACAGCAACGAGGTCCATCTCATCGGCACGGCGAGCGGAGTCAACCACAATGACGTCTTCCGCCCGCTCATGCTGGAGTTCAGCATCAAGCAGGCGACCTACTTCAATCCGGCCGAGCAGTCGGGCGCGACGGTATCGACCGTGCAGGGAAAAGACAGTTTCCTTATCGTGACGACCGGCTAAGAGCCTGCGCCGCCGCAACACGCGCTACCGATTGTTCATCGCCGGCCTCGTCAGCCGACCTGAATGATCTGGTTGAGCCGTTCGCAGACCTGCACAAACAAAACGTTGGATAAAGCGTCGAGAGGATGTGGCTTGGCTTTGCGCAAGCGCCAGTCGAACGACTTGGGTTGGTGGCAAAGCACATAGCTGGTTTGTCCGGACTTTCGTCCTGACACCATGCCCACGGCAACTGCAAAGGGGTTGTCCGAGTTGTATTCCGCTGTCGTCATGGGCAAGCCGATGACCAGCGATGTCTTCTCGTTGAAGATGCGCGGCGAGAGCACCAGAAACGGGTGGACATCGCGCATTTCGCGCCCGACCTGCGGATTGCAATCGATCCAGATGATGTCCTGCCGGTCCGGCACCCAAGGCTTACGTTTGCCCGACGCCGCTGGTCTGGCAGCTACCAACGTTCCGCTCCCAGTGTTTTTGTCGTGGCCATCTGCTCGCCGCCGTGGCGCTTTGCATCATAGGCAGCCACGCGTTGCTCCAGGGTCAAGTCGCGAATTCTCAACCGGCGTGATGACGACCTGATCGCCTTCGACCGATACGCGCACGCGCTGATCGACATGCAGGCGCGCTTCGCGCGCCACCGCAGCCGGCAGGCGCACACCCAGATTGTTACCCCACTGTTTGATATCCAGGACGGCTTCGGCCATGACACCACTCCTTGCGCAAATGTATAAACGTGAGTTTAAACACATTGAAACAGGCGGTCAATTTTTACCTTGGTTGACGTTGTAACCACGGCCGCTGAGGCATGCCATGCGTGCCCTGTTGCGGTGACGAAGGTACCGCATTGATCGCGCGCGATGCGGTTCATACCTCACCGCATTCTACGGTGCTTTGATACGCGTGATTGTCTGGGTTGTGTCCTTTCGACTATCCCGAATCCCGAATCGCATTTCTCAATTCATCCAAAAAACATCTTGACCACGCGTTCTTTACCCAGTGCGCGGACCAGTTCGACCAAAACGGAATAGAAAACGAACAGTACGAAGAGCCAGATCTGGATCGCCACGAAGCGCCGCCAGGCGAATTCGCTCACCAGGTGCTGATGGGCTTCTGCAATTCCGCCGAGCTCCCTGAAGGCGGGAATGAAGTGTTCGATATACCGCGCTACAAAAACCACCACCATATAGATGAACGTTTTCCACGCGATGTTGTAGATCAAAGGTTTGTCGGGGAACTTGTTGATGAACGGCAGGTGATCGGCAATCAGGATGACCTTGCCCACGACCAGCGCCAGGAACGTCGCCACGAGCACGGGGGGAACGTCTACTCCGCGTTCTTTCAGCAACAGGATAGTCGTGATGGCGACGATGTTGAAGGCGAACAGGAAAAAAATCGTCGGCGGCAGCACTTGGAGAAATTCGTGCTTGATCTTTTGCAGAATTTTGTTCATATCACTTCACTCTTCATTGCAGATTGCAAAGTAGGAAACCGGAGAAATAGAGATAAGAGAGTTACAGAGCCCTTTTCCGTTCACCCGGTTTCCCCCTGTAGAAAATAGTCTGTTTACGGCATTCAACAGGAATTCGTAGGATGCGGTGACGAAGGTACCGCATCAATCGCAAGCGAGGCGGTTCGTCCCCCCAGGGGACTTCCTTCGGGGCGTACCTCACCACATCCTACCGCGCTGTTTTCTCCTGCTGAGATTTCGCTCGCAGTCGCTTATTTGGCGGAGGCGAGATTGTCGCTCACGCGCCAGCCCAGAGTCGTGAGTTCCTGCGTCGCACGCGGCGTCGCTTTGCCCGAGACCAGCAGCCAGCGCTCGGTGCCTTTCAAATCCGGGCGTCGCGCGAAATCATCGACCGGCTTGATCCACGGCAGGTAATCGAGCGGCGCCGCGACGATCAGTTTGCCGTCGGCCGTTTCGCCGGCGATCACGTTGTCGGCGCCGCGTATCTTCGCGAGCGGCGACGTGCGATGGAACTGCGCGAGCATCATGACCGAGTTGTTGACGTAGCGCGCCTCGGTTTCGGAGGCGGCGCGCGCCGCGAATACGATCACCTCATCGCGTCCCGCGATGTTGCCCATCGATTCGAGCGCCAGCACCAGCGCCGTCTGCAGTGTCGGCGTGAAATAATTATTGCGGAAGAAAGTGCGCACCGGCAGGCCTTCGATGCCCATTTTCTTGAGCCGCGCTTCATTTTTCATGCCGATGTCGATGGGCGGGGTCTGACAGGCCTCGAGCGTTGCCTGCTCGTTGAATTGCTGCGCGTAATACAGCGGCGCGATCACCGAGCCGAGCACCATGTTGACCGGAAAGCTGCTCGACAAAGGTGACGCCGGCGACCTGGCCGAGCTGGTCGGACAGTTTGCCGTTGAAGGTGTAGGGATCGACCTTCAGACGCTGCGCCCATTGGCGGCGCTGGTCGTTGTAGCCGAGCGGATCGCCGATGATCGAGCGCGGCGCCATCGTGCCCAGCGGCGGCGGCACCGGCTTGAGTATCTGCTTTCTCCGTCGGCGCGTTGCCGGCAACCTTGTCGCCCATCGCCATCACCGACTGTTCCGCCGTGCGGCCGATACGGCTTGCAATGAGGCCGATGCCGGAGAAGACGTTGCCGGTGGTTTCGATCGGACTCTCCACGAAATTCGCCCACGGCCTTGACCGGCGCCGCGACGGCTTTGCCGGCCGACTTCACGAATTCATCCGACTTGCTGACTTTTTCGAGCTGCTCGAATGCCGGCAGTTCGGAAACGCGGACGCCGAGCATCTCGTGTCCGCGCGCTTCCCACGTGCCGTACTTCGAGCGGATCGGTGAAATTCGGCTGCGCGCCCGCGAACATGACTTTCTCGTCGACGGTGTGGAACGGGCCTTTCAGCAATGCGGCCGGCGCGAGCTCGCCGGCTTTGAGTTCGCCCATAGTCTCGTAGTTTTGCGCGGCTGCCGTGCCCGCTATTGCCAGTGCGACGGCTGCGACCAGCGCGCGGCACAGTACGGTGTTGTTTATCAGCATCGTCATATGACTTCCTTGGTTTTTTAACAATCAAGTGTTGCGAAATTTTGATTCGAGATACGAGATAACAACATAGGGAATTTCCGTCTTAGTAACGCTACTTTATCTGGTCGAACGCCCAGCTCGGAATATCGCCGGTGTTCGGCGGAACGCTCAACCAATGGTCGGGCTTCTTCGCAATCGCACGCCCCGCATCAAATGCCGCACGCATCTGTTTCGGGTCAAAGGCGAGCGGGTCCTTGCCGATGTTTACGTCGTCGGGAATCGCAACCATTTTGAAGTTGTAGCCCAGAACCTTGGCGCCGAAATAGGACCGCGTCATCGCCGTCAGCATGGACTGGTCCATCATCACGCTGACGGTCGTGGCTGCCACGTCACCGAGGGCCCTGCGCAAGGCCTCGGGCGGGCTATGCAGCCTGCCGTTGTCGACCAGGTATATGTTGCCCGGCCCATACAGCGGAGGCGGGGGGCGCTTGGTCCCGCCCATTCCTGCGATGACGACATTCGAACGGGCGGCCCCGTCGACGAACAGATGACCATCGATTTCCACCGGCGGAAAGACGATGGGGAACGATGCAGAGGCGAGCAACACCTGACGATAAAGCTCGAGGTTGCCGTCCTTCGCGATCAGCGACATATTCCAGACCCAGGTCTGGCCGTAATCGATGTTGGTCGTGCCTACGAACAGGAACCGGTTGTCGTTGTACGCGGCAGCCACGCGTTTCAAGGTCTCCGCGGTAATGAATTTGGCGATGAGCGCCCGCAGCGGTGCGGTGTCCGACAGCGAATCAGCGCCGAACGCGAGGCTGAAGATCCCTCTTTCGTTATGGATGTCTTTCTTGGTGATTTGCGTGTACATCTCTTCGAGCTGCGCATCGTCGGCCGGGGTGCCGAGCAGCGCGTGGGTCGCCAGTAAAGCACCGGTGCTCACACCGCCGACCATATCGAACTCGGGCCGTTGACCGCTTTCGCGCCAACCGGTCAGCAGGCCGGCACCGAAGGCGCCGTTCTGGCCGCCGCCCGAGAGGGACAGAATATTGAGCGCGTGCCCGCGCTTGCGCTCCAGCTGACGGACAAAGTTTCGCGTCTCCCCCCGCAGCCGCGGCGTAAATGGGCGAAAGCTGGTCCGGATTCAGCGGATCGTATCCATTCGGCAGCGTGGCATATGCCGGAGCCTTTTGTGAAAGCACCCGTTCCGGAGGTGATGCACATCCCGCGAGCAGCAGCGCCGCCACAACACCTGCGAAAACGATCAACTTTTTGTGTCTCATACGCAATTCCATTCAGCTCATCAAAAAGCAAGTCTCTATTGACCCGCCCTTTCATCATGCCACGAATCCATGCGAGCGAACTCCCAGTGGCGGATGGGGCTGAAAGACATGCTAAAGAGTCACATAACAATTTCATGATCAATTTAAACAAACGAACCGCACTCGAATGAATCGGGTGCGGCCCGGTGTGTTGCGTCAGCGTAATATCGACGTGACGTTACTTGTCGCCGCCCTGCTGGAGCGTTTTCAGCACGCTGTCGAGCGAGAAGCTGCCGACTTTCTGGCTCGGCGGGAATTCCTTGAACGTGGAGAGGAACTGCCCGACGTACTGCTGCGCCGGCACCAGCAGGAAGACGTGCTCCAATCCGCCAGCGCTTGTAGTCCATGCCTTCATGGTCGGCAGTCTCGAACGGATCCGAGCGCAGGTTGAAGAGCTTCGGCAGGCGCAGGGTCACGAATGGATTCTCCCAGACGTCCATACCGTGCGCGCGTTGCTCCGCGAAGACGAGCTTCCACTGGTCGTAGCGCAGCGCCACCAGCGAGCCGTCGTCGTTGAAGTAGAAGAACTCCTTGCGCGGGCTGGGCGCCTTGCCGGCGAGGGCATCGGTGATGTTGTAGCCGTCGAGATGGACCTTGAAGGTCTTGTTGCCGACCTTCATGCCTTTCTTCAGCTTCTCCTTCACGTCCGGCTCGCCCGCGGCGGCCAGCAGCGTGGGCAGCATGTCTTCGTGCGCGAAGATGTCGTTGAGCACCGTGCCGGGCTTGATGACGCCCGGCCAGCGGATCGCGGCGGGCACGCGGTAGCCGCCTTCCCAGTTGGTGTTCTTCTCGCCGCGGAACGGCGATCGCGCCGCCATCGGGCCAGGTGAACTTCTCCGCGCCGTTGTCGGTGGAGTACATGACGATGGTGTTGCTCGTCGAGGCCCAGCTCCTTGAGCTCGTCGAGCACCTGGCCGACATGGCCGTCGTGTTCGACCATGCCGTCGGGATAGATGCCGAGGCCGGTCTTGCCTTCGCTCTCCTTCTTGAGCCGCGTCCAGACGTGCATGCGGGTGGAGTTCCACCAGAGGAAGAACGGCTTGTCGGCCTTCTTCGCGTCGTTCATGAAATCGCAGCGCCTCCTTGGTGACTTCCTCGTCGATGGTCTCCATGCGCTTCTTGGTCAGCGGCCCGGTGCTCTCGATCTTCTGCGTGCCGTCCGGGTTGGCCCAGGTGTGGATCACGCCGCGCGTGCCGAACCGTCTTGCGCAGCTCGGGGTCCTTGAAGTAGTCGGGATGCTCCGGCTCGTCCTCGGCGTTCAGGTGATAGAGCGAGCCGAAGAACTCGTCGAAGCCGTGCGCGGTGGGCAGGTGCTCGTCGCGGTCGCCCAGGTGGTTCTTGCCGAACTGGCCGGTCATGTAGCCCTGCGCCTTGAGCAACTCGGCGATCGTCACGTCTCGCTTCTGCAAGCCTTCCTTCGCGCCCGGCAGGCCGACCTTGAGCAGGCCGGTGCGGAACGGCGTCTGGCCGGTGATGAACGCCGCGCGGCCGGCGGTGCAGCTCTGCTGGCCGTACCAGTCGGTGAACATCGCGCCTTCTTTCGCGATGCGGTCGATGTTGGGCGTCTTGTAGCCCATCATGCCGTGGTTGTAGGCGCTGACGTTCCAGTAGCCGATGTCGTCGCCCCAGATGATGAGGATGTTGGGCTTCTTTTTGGCTGCCTGTGCCAGCGCTTCCGTCGGCAACGCGCTCACGGCGAACACCAGTCCAGCCGCGATGGTCAGCGTTGATAGCAAACGTTTCGACTTGCGCAGATTCCTGAATACATCCCACATCGATGGTTTCTCAATTGCGTTCATAGTTTTCCCTTCCATGCGTTAACTTAAAATTGAATCTATTACCTGATTCCCTGCTGCTGAACTACCGTTTGATTTGCCTACGATCCACACTCGGCGCCGCCGCGAGTTTTCGCTAATCGCCCCGCATTGGCTACTAACCTTTGGTATAGCTGCCGCTCAACCCGCCTTGATCGCCCGCACTTCTGACGCGCGTTCATCGACCGGGATCACCGGCAGTTCGCCTTTGTTCTTGACCGGCAGGTTGCGCAGGTGGTCCATGATCGCCTGCCATTCCTTGATCTCGCGGCCGGCGTTCTTGCCCACCGCCGGTGGCGACACTGGCCGCGTCTGTCGTCCCCGGCGGCGGCAGCAGGTAGCCCGTGTTTTCGCGGGGCATTTCGAGCGCATCGACCTTCGACGTGAGGGGCGTGCCGTCCTTCTTCTTGGGCACCAGTGCCAGCTTGCCCTTCGTGTACTTGGGGATCGCCACGATGATCGGGCCGAGCATCAGCGGACACGTCAGGCTGTAGAGGCGCGCATCCTTCCCGGTGATGTCGATCGCCTTGTAGCCGCGATCGAGATCGCCCAGTTCGATGGCCGTCACGATGTCGAACTTCGGGCGCGATTGCTCATAACGGAACCGCATGCCGGAAACTCGGGGGAAATACTCTCCGGGATGAGCGGGATTGTCCAAAAGGAAGAATTCGAGCAGAGTCTTCAGGTCCTGGCCGGTGAAATAACCCGTCACCAGCGTGCTGCCCGGTGTCGGATCAACCACCCCGGCGCCGAGTGGTGCCACGGCAAAGATGTCATAGACGGTCTGCACACCCGTCTTCCCGCGGGAAAGACCCGCGCGCATCATGCCGTTGGCGGTGAAGCCGATGTCGGCCTGTCGTGGCTGCGCGAAACGAATCGGTGACGAGGTTGGCGAGGATGGTCCCGGCGGCGATGTCCGTGTAGGTGTTCGGCAAGTCGCGCGGCGCGATCGCCAGTGGCTGATCGACGCGGTACCCGCGCGATGCGAACGCGGCTGCGGACACAGACTTCTTCAGTTGTTCGATCTCGGCGGCGATAGCGCGATCGCCGGCTATGGTGTCGTCGATCGGATGAAGCCGGTATGCCACGACCGTCTGCTTGCCGCCGTCGAGAGAAATTACCAGTTCGCCGAGGTTATTGCTTTCCTTGCCGGTCTGGACCACGGGCGTGCGGCCGTTGACGAGAATCACCTCCTGCAACTCGGTGTGACTGTGGCCGCTGATCACGACGTCGATGCCCGGCACGTCTTTCGCAAGCTGCACGTCCTCGCCGCCGGTGTAGCGCCCGTCCTTGTCCTTTTCCACACCACCGTGACTGAGCGCGATGACCACATCCACCTTCTCCGTCTCGCGCAGGAGTCTTGACCATCTCCTTCGCAGTCTCGACCGCGCTGGCAAAAGTCGTAGCGCCGCCACTGGTGTAGATCAGCGCCTCCTTGCCCAGTACCCCGAACAGTCCGAATCGAATGCCACCGCGTTCGATGACCAGGTAACGGCGGACCACGCCTTCTTTGGTCAGACGCTGGAGATCAGCCAACTTGGCGTCGCTCCCGGTAAAACTGGCATTCGCAGCGAGTACTGCCGGAATCCGGCCGGCCTTGGCGGCGACGCTGATGGACTTACCCAGGCCGTCGGGCCCGAGATCAAATTCGTGATTGCCGAAGGTCGTGGCGTCATAGCCCATACGGCCCATGAGCCGCAGTTCACCGCCGGTCTCGCGCGTCGCGGCGCTGAACGCCGTGCCCATGCTGTAGTCGCCCGCGTCGAGCACCAGCACCTGGCCCTGACTTTTGCGCGCCTCCTTGCGTTTCGAGATCAAGGCGGACAGGCGCGCATAGCCGCCCCGCGTCTGGTCGTCGTTGCGCTTGAACGGCGTGTAATCCGAAGCCGGGCCCATGCCGATAAAGCTCGCGTGCATGTCGTTGGTATGCAGGATGGTGAAGGTTTTTTTGCCATCCGCCGCCGCGGCAGATTCTCCCGGCCAGACGATCGTTGCGCCGATTGCCGCTGCGCCGGCGAGAAACTCGCGGCGCGTGAGCGTTTCGCGCGACAGAAGGGTGAAAGTCTCTTGATCGTCCGCGGCAATGGATGGACCTTCGCGAGTGGTCTTCATGTTTGCAACCTTACTGTGGAAAATGCGGCGCATTTTGCGCCGGATGGCCCCGCTATTATTTGATCTATGTCCATTGCCGTGTTCACTATGTGCCCCGTTTCAGGTCGGCGGCTTTCCCGCGCGTGCCCGGGGAATCGGAATCTTCCACGCCGATCGCGCGACGGATGGCCGCAAGGACGTCAGCACCGGAGTCCGTCTTGCGGAAGTAACCGGCGCAATCGGATGCCTCCGCCTGCGCCCGCACCGCGGGATCGTCGTGCGCCGTGATGAAGACGACAGGGGTGGCATCCTTGACCGCGGAGAGTCTCCGGCTCAGATCCAGCCCGGACATCCCTTTGAGCTGGATGTCGAGCACCAGGCAATCAAACTTCGGACGCTTCGTGTCCGCGAGGAAAGCTTCGGCGGAGGAATAAGTGATCGGCTGAAGGTGAGCGGCCCGCAGCAGCCGGCTCATCGAGCGGCAAATGCTCTCGTCATCATCAACGACCGCGATATAGATGTTTCGGGTGCTGCTCATCGAACACAGCGTAGCGACCGGGCATACGGGACTGTCTACTGCCCTTTAGGGAAGGTCTGGAACGTGACGAGACGCGGATGGGAAGTCGTAGCTACACTTCGAGGCCGCCGACCTCCATCCACAACTTCGTCAGCTCGGCGGCCGAGTGCACACCAAGCTTGGTCGTGATGGCGGTGCGATGGAGTTTTACCGTGCGTTCGTGGATGCCGAGGTCGAATGCGATTTGCTTGTTCAGCCTTTCCCTGCACGACGTGCTGCAGCACCTCACGTTCGCGCGGGGTGAGCGCGGCGAAGCGCGCACGCAACGCTTCCAGCGCGTGCACGCTCGGCGCGCTCGCGGGCATCGCGGTCGAGCGCGCGTTTCACCGCATCGAGCAAATCCTCCTTCGGCGCGCGCTTCGTCAGAAAATCTTCCGCACCCCGCCGCATCGCTTGCACGGTGGTCGGAATATCTCCATGACCGCTGAGAAAGATGACCGGCAACCGTGTGCCCCTCTTTCGCGAGTGCTTCCTGCAGGTCCAGCCCGCTCAAGCCAGGCATCTGCAAATCCACAAGGACGCACCCCGGCACATCAAGTTCCGGTTGGGCCAGAAACTCCGCCGCCGAAGCAAATGTCTTCACCGCGAAACCGGATGCACGCAACATTCGTGCGACCGCCGTCAGAAAAGAGGCGTCGTCGTCCACGATCCGGACGATGGGAGCGGGTGCGTTCACTTCGCGTCGCCTCCCTCCGCCGGCAGCGTGAAGGTGAACGTCGCACCGCCGCCCGCGTTGTTTTCCGCCCACAGCCGCCCACCGTGCGCCTCGATGATGTCGCGGGAGATCGCCAGCCCCATCCCCAGGCCGTTCGGGCTTGGAGCGTGAAGAACGGCTCGAAATACGTGCAGGAGTCTGTCCGCCGGAATGCCGTGGCCGGTGTCGCTCACGCCGACCTCGACCGTTGCGCCGACGGGCCGCGCCCGCACCGTAACGAGGCGCCTTGCCGGTGGAATGTCATCCAGAGCGTCCACGGCGTTGAGCAGCAGATTCAGCAAGACTTGCTGCAATTGCACCCGGTCGCCATGCACGGGCGGCAGGGCCGGGTCGGTCTCCAGCGCCAGCCGCACCTGGCGCTTCTCGGCATCCGGTGCGCACGAGGCGACGACTTCGCCCGCCAGCAGGTTAAGATCGAGGCGGCGGCGTTCGACTTCGCGCCGCTTCATCAAGGCGCGCATCTCGATCGATCACCTCGCCTGCGCGTTGGTCGTCCTTGCGGATGTCCGCCAGGATGGCGCGCAGTTCGTCAAGGTCTGGCGACGGATCTTGCAGAAACAGCTCCGCTGCCTCGGCGTTGCGCAGGATGGCGCCGAGCGGCTGGTTCAATTCGTGCGCGAGCGAGGAGGCCAGTTGGCCCATCGTGGAGACGCGGGCAACGTGAGCCAGCTCGTTGCGCTGTTGCGCGATCTGCAGTTCGGCGCGTTTGCGCGAGGTGATGTCGATTGAAACGCCGCGCATCAATACCGGCCTGCCCTCCCGGTCGAATTCGACGCGGCCGCGCCCCGCAACCCAATGCGTGCCGTCGTCCGACCGCGCGGCGCGAAACTCGATTTCCGAAATGCCGTCACCGCGCAGGGCGCTGGTGAGAGCTTCGCGTGCACGCTCGCGGTCTTCGGCTTGTACGCGTTCCATGAAGCGGTCGAAATCGATCCGCTCATCGGGCGTATAGCCATACATTTCGCGGCCCCGCGGGCTGAGCCACACCTCGTTGCGCACGATATCCCACTCCCACAGGGCGAGCCCGGCGGCTTGCGCCGCGAGGTCCATGCGCTGCTCGCTCTTGTGCAACTGGGTATCGACGACCCGTAAGCGCCGGCCAAGTTGATTGGCGCGGAACATATCGAGGCCCAGCTCGTAGCCCATTGCAACGACAACCGCCAGAAATGTCGGCGTGACCATGAACGGCGAAACGATGATGCCCTCGACCACCAACGCCCACTGTCCCGCGGCCACCAATACAAAAGCCGCTATGCTGCCGCCAACCACGGCGGCGCGTCGCCGCGCATCGCGATCGCCGCGGCGCCACGCCGTGAGCGCCGCATCGACGACATAGGTGACCAAGAGCAGCAGACTCAATTGACCCACGCGCGTCCACGGATTGAATATGCCTTCGGCGACGGTGGCGGTTTCGCCGCCCCACAGTTCGAGATGGCGCAGCGCCGTGATCTGCAGGTAGTTGAGGCTCACGCCCGTGGAAAAATTGGCGATCAGGGACACCAGGCGCAGCGCGCAAACGGTGTAGGCCAGCCACAGGCGGCCGGCGCCGAGAGAACTGCGCACAAACCAGGCTATCGAGACGACGGCGACGAACGCAAAAACGTGCAGCCAGCGCTGCGCGGCGGCAAATTCGGCGGCGGTCTGCGCGTGCATCATGAGCAATTCGCAGCCCGCCATGCCGGACGCCGCGACGGCGAGTGCGAAGAACGCCAATTGGGCGATTTGTGTGCGCTGCTTCGCCCAGATGACAAAACTGATCAGGCCGAGGGTGAGACCCGCGGACGCCATCATCGACCACGCGATGGTCGTCCAGCTCATAGGCGCGTTGTCGCGGCCAACGATTGCGGCGTCAAGCGCGCAGCCGCAGATGCGGCATCGCGCCGCTTGACCTCCTGCGGCGGCAGTTGCAACTCGACTTCATGCGCGGGTGGTTCGTGCAAGCGGTTTTTAACGGCGAAGAGAAGCTACGGAAACATTGTATCTCTTCTGCGAAAACCCCATGATGGAAGCGGTTTCTGTGTCACCGGATCAATCGCGAGCGATGCGGTACCTTCGTCACCGCATCCTACCGTGCTCTTTTCCTCTTGATAAAATTGATTCCCTCCCCCTTGACGGGGGAGGGCCAGGGTGGGGGTGAGCACAACGTGACAAACTGCTTTCACCCCCATCCCAACCTTCCCCCGTCAAGGGGGAAGGAGTATGCGTCAGCAGGATGCGTTGACAATGGAACCGCATCAATCAATTCGCGAGCGATGCGGTTCGTTCCTCACCACATCCTACCGTGCTACTGCGCCTCTTCCGTCGGACCGTAGTCACGCTTGACGTTAATCACGTGATGCGTTACTATTGCTCTGTGATCAAGACATTCAGATGCACCGAGACGCAGGCTCTTTCCAGCGGCGAACAGGTCAGGCGGTTTGCAAATATTGCGGCCGTTGCGCGGCGCAAGCTGCGGCAATTGGATATCGCGGGCCGGTTGGACGATCTGCGGGTGCCGCCCGGCAATCGGCTGGAAGCCCTGAAAGGCGATCGTGCAGGACAGCATAGCATCCGTGTTAACGATCAGTTCCGCGTGTGCTTTCGTTGGACTGATACAGGCGCCGAAGATGTCGAGATCGTGGACTATCACTGACGGAGAATGATGATGCGCAGACTCAAGCCTGTAACTCCCGGCGAACTCTTGCTGGAAGAATTTCTCAGACCAATGGGCATCAGCCAGTATCGGCTGGCGGAAAGGAGATCGGCGTGCCTGCGCAGCGCATTGGTGAAATCGTAGCGGGCAAACGCGCGATTACTGCCGATACCGATTTGCGTCTGTGCCGGTATTTTGGACTTTCAAACGGCTACTGGCTGCGCGCCCAGGCAATCCACGACACGGAAGTCGCAGAGCGAACGTTGGGCGCCAAGCTGGCGAAAATCAAACCGTGGTCTAATACCGAGACTAGGGGAAATCGCTCGCCAACCCGGGCTTAAAACTGAAACCCGTCACAACGACATCCCTGAGAGCGGACATCAGCTAGCAGCGCACAGCTTTTGGCTACGCTGCGCGCATGTCGGGCTCACCCAATCGGAGTTTATCGTTGCGCGTTAAACAGCTGGCAGTAGCGGCGTGCGTATTGCTGGTTGCGGCATTGGCCGCGATCGCCATCGCCGTTCACTACCTCGATCCGCGCTCGCTCGCGACGTCGCTGGCCGCGTCCGTCAAGGCGGACACCGGGCGCGAACTTCAATTCGGTGACGTCGGGGTCAAGTTTCTGCCGCAGCCGGCGATTGTTTTGTCCGGGGTGCGATTCGGCAATGCGGCGTGGGGTTCGCAGCCGTGGCTTGCGCAGGCCGACCGCGTGAGCGCCGACATCGACGCGCTCGCGCTGCTCACGGGCCGCGTGCGCATCAAGCACATTGCGGTGACCGGCGCGAGCGTGTTGCTCGAGACGGATCGCGACGGCACCGGCAACTGGGTGATGGGCATCGGCGGACACGGCGCGCCCGCATGGCTCAAGTCGCTCGAGATCGACGAGATCGCGCTCGAGGCGCTCGCGTTTACCTATCGGGACGGCACGACCGGCAAGGCGACGTCGGTGCAGATCGACTCCGCGCGCATCGCCGCCGACTCGACGTCGGGCCCGATTCACGTCAGCGCACGCGGAACGTTCGATGGCAAGAGCATCGAAGTGACCGGCACGATCGGCGCTCTGTCCGCGCTGATTGCGAACGCACCGGCTTATCCCGTCGACATCGAAGGCAAGTTCGGCGCGGCGAGCGCTGAGCGTGCACGGCACCATCGACCAACCCCGGGACGTTCGGCGGCTTCAAGCTTGCGCTGCGCGCGCAGATGCCGGAATTCGCCGACTACGTCGCTCTCTTCGGCGCGAAGGTGCCGCCGCTCGGACCCTTCCGCGGCGCGACGCAATTGACGGGCACGCAGGCTGCACCGGTGTTTTCCGCGATCGAGATCGAACTCGGCACTCCGGAGCGGATGGGACTCACGGCTCGCGGCGACCTCGCGGGCACGCAGGCCGCGAGCGGCGCCTACGAATGGAAAACCAACGGCGTCGATTTCGTGCTGCAGGGCGCGCAAATGAGCGATCTCGCGCTCTGGTTCGGCAAACCGCTGCCCGCAGTGGGGCCAGTACCGCATCGCCGCGCGCATGGCCGGATCGACGAGCGCGCCTGCTTTGTCCGCGATCGACGCCACGCTCGGCGGGCGCGGCGCGCCCGAAATCAAACTGCGCGGCGACGATCGCCAACGTGCGCGCAGCGAGCGGTGTCGACTTGAAGCTGACGGCGGCGGCGGCCAATTGGTGGCGGCCCGGCGCGGCGGCGGACGCGCCGCGCCTGCCGCCGTTTCGCGCCAGCGCCCGCGTGCGCGATGCGAAACAGGGCTATCGCGTGGACGATCTCGAGATAAAAATCGCCGACAGCAGCGTGAGCGCCTCGCTGCAGGTAGCGCGTATCGGGCCGCGGCTGCGCGTCACGGGCAAGGCATCATCGCCGCTGATCGATCTCGCGCGCCTGCCGCCCGCGCCCGCCGCGCGCAACTGCGCCCGCCGCCGCGGCCGCAACGCCGCGCGCATCCGATCACTGGAAGCTCGCGGACGTGGATCTCGATCTGAAGATCGCGCGGCTCGTCTTCCCCGACGGCCGCCAGTTGCAGGCGGGCAGCGGACGGCTTGCGCTCGACAACGGGCGGCTGAAGGCGAACGCGCTGCAGGCCACGCTGGGCGGCGCGAACGTGAAACTCGACGGCAGCATCAATGACCCGCAGAACGTCGCCGGGCTCGACTTGAAGGTCGCGCTGCAAGGCGGCGAACTCGCGGAGTTGTTCAAGTTCTTCGGCAAATCGATCCCGCCGGCGGGCCCCTACCAGGGCCGCGCGCAAGTGCACGGCTCGCTCGATGCCATTGGCATGACCGAGATCGATACCACCGCCGGCCGTCCCGGACAGAGCGTGCGCGCCACCGGGCAGATCGAAGATGCGATCGAACTGGCGCGGGATCCAGCTTGCGATCACGGCGAACATCAGCGACAGCGTGGCCGCCGGCCGCCTGTTCGGCGCCGAGCTGCCGCGCCTGCCCGCATTGCGCGCCACGGCACGCCTTACCGGACCGCACGACGGATACGTGTTCGACGATCTCAAGCTCGCGCTGGGACGCACGTCGGTGCAGGGGCGCGTCGTCTTCGCGCCCGGCGAGCCGCGTCCGCGCGTGACGGCGAATCTCAGCGGATCGCTGGTGGATCTCTCCGAGTTGCCGCCGGTGCAGACCAAGCCCGGCGCGACGAGCCCGCTGCTCGCGGCCGATGTCGACGCGGACGTCCGCTTCGACCGCGTGGTGCTCCGCGACCGGCGTGCGTTCGGCCCGGTGAGCGGCAGCGTGCGGCTCGCGGCGGGCGCCGTCGAGTTGAAGCAGTTCACTCTTGCGGTGGACGGCGCGAGCGCAACGCTGGACGGCAGGATCAACGACCCGCTGACACCGGCGGGAATCGACCTGCATGGTGAACGCGAAGCTCACGCGCGGCACGGGCCTCTCCGCTTTCACCGGACTGCGCCTGCAAAACCTGCCGGCATTCACGGCGAGCGGCAAGCTGACCGACGTACCCAACGGCTATGCGCTCGCCGGCCTCACGCTCGCTACCGCGGCGGCGACGATCGCCGGCGACGTTGCCGTGACGCGCGGCGCCAAACGGCTCAAGGTGAGCGCGAAGACCAGTTCTCGCATTGCTGGACGCCTCCGAATTCATGCGTCCCGCCCCCGCGGGCGGCACTGCAAAACCCGTTGCTCCCGGCACGCGCGTTGATTCCGGACGTGCCGCTCCCGCTTGACGTGCTGCGCGTCAGTCGATGCCGACGTCGACCTGCGCTTCGATAAGGTCAAGCTCGGCGATGCGACGCCGCTCGGCGCATTGCTCGTGCGTGCGACCATTGCCGACGGCCTGCTCAAGGCCGAGTCGGTGCAGCTCGCCATGCGCGCCGGCCAGACGTTGAGCGTATCGGGAACGGTCGACGCTGCGCATACGGCATGGGTGCTGCGCCTCGAAGGCAATGGCATCGATTTCGGTGAAATGCTCGCCCGCTTCGGCGAACCCGGGATGGTGACGGGAGGCAGCACCGATCTCAACCTGCAGCTCCAGGGCCAGGGCAAATCCCTGCGGGCGATTCTCGGTTCGCTCAACGGCGAGGCGCGGATGAAGGTCGGCCCGCATCGCGTCCACAATTTCAACGTCGATCTGGACACGCCGATTATTCTGCGCATGTTCGGCATGGCGAACCCATCCGGCAAGACCGACCCCGACACCGAGGTCAAGTGTTTCACCGCGCGCGTGCCGATCAAAAACGGCGTAATCACCTCCGCGCGCAACATCGCGGCCGAGACGGCCAAGTACAACGCAGTGATGAGCGGCACGCTGAACCTGCGCACCGAACTCATCGACGCCGCCGTGACGCCCATCGTGACGAGAGGAGTCGGCGTGGGCGAGGTGAGCACGGTCGTGCGGGTGCACGGTTCGCTGGCCGCCCCGACCGTGAGCGTCGATGCGGTCGGCGCCGTCGCGAAGTCCGCCGCATCGGTCGGCGCCGCGTTTGCAACGTTCGGGACGTGGTGGCTGGCCGACACGCTGATCAGGAAAGCGGCAGCCGATCCGAATCCCTGCGCGACGGCGCTCGCGCAAATAGACGCGCCGCAAGTTGTGTCCCCCATCCCGTCCCCCGTGAGGCGGGAAGGGGTTGTGAAGATAAACCCGGCCATCGCCGCCGCTCCTGCTTCACTTCGGACTTGAGAAATCTTAAGTAGCAGTTTAGATTTCTCATATATGCATTACATCCTACGTCAACTGGATAAGAAGGTATTGCGCGCGGCGAAAGGCTTCCTAGCCGCGGCGCTGAAACGAAAACGCGCGAAGGCTGAGATGTTCCTCGTCCATCAATCACCGCGGACGGGAACGCAAACGGCGGCTGTCGCTCCCGGCGTAAGAGCGCTGCCGTGGCAGGAATTTCTCGAAGTGCTGTGACGGCTGATCAAGAAAACGGCGTCGAATCCGAATCAGTGCGCGACTTCGCTCGGAAAATAGTCGCGTAGCAAAGAGCGCTACTCTGCCCCCCATCCCGTCCTTCCCCCGCAAGGGGGGAAGGGGTTGTTCAATCAAATCAAAATCCCGTTCCTTCCCCCTCGCGTGGGAGCGGGTTGTTCAAACCAATCGGAAATTACGTACGCCGTCCCTGGCGCAGGCAACTACCGCGTCTAAGAATTTGTTGTAGTCTGCTCCTTCGCGCCTGCGGTGATATCCAACGCTTTACGGATTCTGTTGTAGTCTGCTCCTTCGCGCCTGCGGTGATATCCAACGCTTTACGGATTCTGTTGTAGTCTGCTCCTTCCCCCCTTGCGGGGGAAGGCGGGGATGGGGGGAGAATGAATACCAGAAACGCGAGAGATCTACGTAAGAACCTGACGGACGCGGAACGGCGTCTCTGGCAAAAACTCAAACGCCGTCAAATCGCCACCGCGAAGTTTCGCCGCCAACAGCCTATCGGCCCATACATTGTGGATTTTGTCTGCTTCGAACACCGGGTCATTGTCGAAGTGGATGGCGGTCAGCACGCGGAGCAAGTTGCCTACGACGAACAGCGTAGTGGCTGGCTGGAGGCTCAAGGCTATCGCGTTTTTCGATTCTGGAACAACGACGTGTTGGCAAATACTGAGGCCGTGGCGCAAAGCATCCTCGATGCCGTCAAGCAATTTCGCTAGCCCCCCATCCCGTCCTTCCCCCGCAAGGGGGAAGGTGTTGTTCAATTCAATCGCAAGCGCTGAACCAAGATTGCCCCAGATCAATTAGACTCTCTGGGAGAGCGCTACTGTAAAGTCAGAGTTATTATGAACCGGCCATTTTTTTTCCTGAAGCAGGGCACCGCCTGCTGTGGCGCCGTCGCATTGTTCCTGGCGCTGTGCATACTGCTATGCCTACCGGCATGGCCACGGTTCGTCGTCGCTGCCGCCGCACCCGCTGCCGCTCAACCCGAAGTTGCCCAGGACTCGCTTGGCCGCAATACTCCCCGCGGTACGGTACTGGGTTTCCTGATTGCCGCGCGCACGGGACAGGATGAAATTGCCGTCCAATATCTGAACACCCGCCTGCGCGGCAAAGCGGCCTTAGCGCTTGCCCAGCAACTGTTCACGGTACTCGACCGTCGCCTGCCGCCGCGGCTTCCGCAGTTGAGTGAAAAGCCCGAGGGCTCGCTCGCAGATCCTTTGCGGCCCAACGAGGATCGTGTGGGAACCATCAGCAGCGACAAGGGCAATGTGGACATCGTTCTCGAACGCGTGGATCGCGGGAAGTCCGGGTTACTGTGGCTCTTTTCCGGCAAGACTCTCGACGCCATTCCGGATCTGGATGAAGAAATCAACCAGGCGTCGCTCGACGAAGTACTCCCCGAATTCGTGATTAATACCCGGGTCCTCGGGATACCGCTCTTTCATTTACTCGCCGTTTTCGTGGGCATGCCGTTGTTTTACTACCTTACGCTTCTGCTGGGCCGCTTCCTGAGCCCCCTCGTCGGCCGGCTGCGCCGGCGCCTGTACGGGCAACCCGGTCTGCCCGACCCCGAATTCCTGCCTGTACCGGTTCGCCTGCTGCTATTGGCCTACGTCATACACTGGATTATTTCCAGCGTCAGCCTGCCACTGTTGGGACGGCAAATCTGGACCAGCATCGCCACGGTCATTGCCATCGCCGCCGGCGTCTGGTTGTTCATACTTCTGAACAAATGGACCGAACAGTACACCCACGGACTTGCGCGTAGGCACGACATCACGGGCGTCACTGCGATTCTGCGTCTCGCGCGCAGAGTGGTCGACTTGGTGGCCATCTTCGCGGGAGTGGTGGGAATTCTTTACTACTTCGGCGTAAATCCAACCGCAGTCATGGCCGGCGTCGGCGTCGGCGGAATTGCCGTGGCACTCGCGGCGCAGAAGACGCTGGAAAACGTCATCGGCGGCGTGTCTCTCATCCTCGACCAGGTGGTGCGCGTGGGCGACACGTTAAAGGTGGGCGGCATTGAGGGAACCGTCGAGGATCTGGGCCTGCGATCGACGCGGATCCGGACTTCCGACCGAACCGTGGTCAGCGTTCCCAACGGGCAGATCGCGACCATGACCCTCGAGAACGTGTCCACGCGCGACAAGTTCTGGTTCCATCCGATACTGGCTCTAAGCTACGCGACCACTGCGCCGCAAATGCACACCGTCCTCGACCGCATCCGCAGCCTGCTCGAGGAAAGCAGGCAGATCGAGCCCGGTTCGGTGCGCGTGAATCTTCTTCGTTTCGGCGCGTCTTCGCTCGATGTGGAGGTGGTCGCGTACGTCCCCGCCGGTGATGCGCGGCGATTCCTCGAGATCCAGGAGAGCCTGCTCCTGCGCATCATGGAGTGCATCGAAGCGGCTGGAATTCAGATTGCAGTGCCATCGCAATCCATCTTGATCGACGCTACCACTTCCGACGGCGCCGCGGGACGGGCGTTTGCGAAAACAGCCGCGCCGGATAAAAAGCCCGTCGTCAACGCGACGGCCAGTAAAGCCTCGCCAAGTGACAAGAGTTCGCCATGAAACGAATCGAGTCGGACGCGACGCTCGGAGTGTGAGGCGGCTGTCGCCAAGGAGACAACATCGTGACTGAAGAAACCCGCTCCCACGGCGCTGTTGTGATCGCCGAACCGCCGCGCGGATGGCGCGCGGCGTTTCCCCCGGCGCAGTGGCTCGCTGCCTATCGGCCGCAGTGGCTGTCGCACGACGCCATCGCCGGCGTGACGCTCGCCGCCTACGGCATTCCGGTGTCGCTTGCCTACGCATACGCTCGCCGGGTTGCCGCCGGAAGTCGGCATTTACTGCTATCTGGTCGGCGGCCTGTTCTACGCGCTGTTCGGCTCGTCGCGCCAGCTTGCGATCGGGCCCACCTCGGCGATCTCGATGCTGGTCGGCGTCACGGTCGCCGGCATGGCAGACGGCGATCCGGCGCGCTTTGCGTCCATTGCGGCGCTGACGGCGGTGGTCATCGCCGCCATGTGCGTGCTGGCGTGGCTGTTTCGGTTGAGTTCGCTCGTCAACTTCATCAGCGAAACCATACTGCTCGGTTTCAAGGCCGGCGCTGCGCTGACGATCGCCATGACCCAGTTGCCCAAGCTGTTCGGCGTCAAGGGTGGCGGGGAGGACTTCTTCGAGCGCATCGTCATCCTCGGCGGCCAGCTCCCCGATACCAACCTCGCCGTGCTGGCATTCGGCGTTGCCGCGCTCGCCGTGCTGCTGCTCGGGGAAAAATTTCTGCCGGGCCGCCCGGTCGCGCTGTTCGTGGTGGTGACTTCCATCGTCGTGTTGTCGGTGACGCCGCTGATCGATCTCGGCTTCAAGGTCGTCGGCGCGTTGCCGCAGGGCCTGCCCGAGTTCCGCCTGCCGGGGTTGCGGGTGCGCGATGTGGATGGCGTGATTCCGCTGGCGTTCGCGTGCCTGTTGCTCGCGTACGTGGAAAGCGTTTCCGCGGCGCGCGCGCTGGCGCAGCAGAACGGCTACGAAATCGATCCGCGCCAGGAACTGCTCGGCCTGGGCGCGGCGAATCTGGCCGCGGGATTCTTCCAGGCCTACCCGGTGGCCGGCGGCCTGTCGCAGTCCTCGGTGAACGACAAGGCCGGCGCCAAAACGCCGCTCGCGCTGGTGTTCGCCTCGATCACGATCGGCCTGTGCCTGATGTACCTGACCGGCTTGCTCGCCAACCTGCCCAACGTGGTGCTCGCGGCCATCGTGCTGGTTGCCGTCAAGGGATTGATCAACATCGGCGAAATGCGCCACGTGTGGCGGGTCAGCCGCTACGAATTCATGCGTATCGATGGTCGCGTTCGCCGCGGTGCTGCTGCTGGGCATCCTGAAAGGCGTGATGGTGGCGGTGCTGGTCTCGATGTTGTTGCTCATACGGCGCGCCGCGCACCCGCATGTGGCCTTCCTCGGCCGCATCCCCGGCACGCGCGGCTTCTCCGACATGGAGCGCAACCCGGACAACGAGGCCGTTCCGGGCGTGCTGGTGTTCCGCGTCGAAGCCGTCGCTGCTTTACTTCAACGTCGAGCACGTGCGCGATGCGGTGTGGGAGAAAATCCGCTCGACCGCCGGGCCGCTGAAGCTGGTGGTATGCGATCTGTCCATATCGCCCATCGTCGATCTCGCCGGCGCGCGCATGCTGGCGACGCTGCACGCGCAACTGCAGGCGGCGGGCATACGCCTGCGGCTCGTCGCGGCGCATGCGTCGGCGCGCGATATCCTGCGCGCCGAAGGTCTGGAGGAGCGCGTCGGCTACTTCGGCCGCCGCATCTCGGTGGCCGATGCCATCGACGAGTTCCACGGCGTCACGGTTGCGGCGGCTCAGGCAGTTCCCGCCGCGCCTGCCTCGTAGCGCCTGCGCGCGCACCCGCCAACGTCATGAAGCACCAATGAGAAAGATGAACATCATCGAGGAAGAACAGCCGTGAGCCGGTACTCAGTCCCGTGGAACGGATTTCCGAGATGCTCTTTGGCCTCTTCATGGCGCTTACCTTCGTCGGGGCCATGTCCGCGGCGACGAGCGGGCGCGAGGAAGTCCGCACGATGTTTGCGGCCGCTCTCGGCTGCAACCTCGCCTGGGGTCTCGTCGACTGCGGTCATGTACCTGGTTCGCACGGTGACCGATCGCGGCAGGTCTGCTCGCATTCATCCGCGACGTACAGGCCGCCGACGGACGCGGAAAGCCGGGCGCAGGCTGGTCGAGCGCAGGCTGATCGAGCGTTCCATGTCGCAGGCCGCGGCGAAACTTTTCTCGTCGGCGGAAATCGAGGCCATCCGCGGGCGTATCGTCGCGCTGTCCCCGCTGCCGGAGCGGCCGACCCTGGGGCGGGACGACTTGCTCGCCGGCCTCGGAATATTTCTGATCGTGGTCACCTCGACCCTTCCCGTCGTGCTGCCCTTCCTCTTGATCGAGGATGTCGACGTGGCGAAGAACGTATCGCGCGGCATCGCGCTGGCGATGCTGTTCTTCGGCGGGCTCGCGCTCGGGCGTTACGCGGGCTACGGCAGCTGGAAAGCCGGGCTCATCATGGTGGGGCTGGGCACGGGGCTCGTGATCGCGATCAAGCTGCTTGGCGGATAAGAATCACGCTACTGTGCGCCGGCCCCGCTGGCGAAGCCGGTACCGCTATGTTGCCCGGAGAAATGCAGCGATGAGAGCCGGCACTATCCGAATCGACGCTGGCGCAGGCATGGCAGTGCTCGGCTTGCTGGCCGCAGTCGCCGGCAGCGGCGCGCCCGCGTTTGCGCAGGACGCGCCGTCGCTTGCGCGCGCCGCCAAGAACCCGTTTTCGAACGTGGTCAACCTGCAATTCATCTACGACGCCAGCCCCGGCATGGGATCGGGCAACCAGACCCAGCACATGCTGACGTTGCAGCCGGTGATTCCGTTCAGCGTGACTCCCGACTGGAGCATCATCACGCGCACGGTTCTGCCGCTGATCGCGCAGCCGGGCGCGGGCCCCGGCGAAGGCTGGATCAGCGGCCCGGGTGACACCCAGTTGGCGTTGTTTCTTTCGCCCACCCGCGCCGACCAGCTGGTGTGGGGTGTCGGACCGGTGTTTCAGCTTCCGAGCGCCAGCAACGAAGCATTGGGCCAGGGCAAGTGGGGCGCGGGACCGGCCGCCGGCGTGCAGTGGATGGGCGAGCAGTGGACCGTGGGTACGCTGATCAACAACATCTGGTCGATTGCCGGCGACCACAGCCGGCCGGCGGTCAATCAGATGGAGCTGCAGCCGCAAATCACTTACAACTTCAAGAACAATCCGGACCGCTACCTCACCTTTGCACCGACCATTACCGCGAACTGGAAAGCGAGCGGCGGCGAGCGCTGGACCGTGCCGGTTACGCTGGGCATCGGCCAGGTCGTGAAAATCGGCAACCAGTCCGTGAACTTTCAGGCGAGCGCCTACTATAATGTCGTCAAGCCAGCCGACGCTGCCGACTGGACGTTCGAGCTGACGGTTCAATTTCTGTTTCCGAAGTGACTTTACTCATTACTCATCACCCTATCCGCCGCACACGAGGAAAGTAAAACCATGAGTTCATCGGCCATCGCATTTATCGCGTTCGCCTGCGTATTCAGCAGCGCGCTGTTTGGCCTGTATCTGCGCGCCAACCTGCCCGATCACCACCTGAAAGACGACACGCTGAGCACGGTGAAACTCGCGACCGGCCTGATCGCCACGATGTCCGCGCTGGTGCTGGGCCTCTTGATCTCCTCGGCCAAGGGTTCGTTCGACCGCATCAACAACGAGCTCGTCGAGACCGCCGCGAGGGTCGTGTCGCTCGACCGCGCGCTCGCCGACTACGGGCCGGAGACGCGCGACCTGCGCGATCTCATCAAACGCAATTTCACCATCAAGGTCGAGTTGATGACTTCCGGCGACGCGACGCAACTGGCGAAACTGGACACGCCGGAGGCGATGAGCGAGACCGAGCACTTGCACGCGAAAGTGTGGCAACTCGCGCCGCGCGACGAGGCGCAACGCGGGCTGCGCACGCGGGCGCTGCAACTCGTCAACGAACTTGCTTCCACGCGCACGCTGATACTCCTGCAAAAAGACGGCTCGATTCCGATGCCGCTCCTGGGGGCGCTGGTATCGTGGCTCGTCATCATCTTCGCCGCGTTCGGCCTGTGCGCCCCGCGCAATTACACGACCATCGGTGCCTTGCTCGTGTGTTCTCTTTGCGCGTCGGCCGCGATCTTTCTGATCCTCGAACTCGATCGTCCGCTCGACGGGTTTATCCGAATTCCGGCCGCGCCGCTGCGCGCGGCGGTCGCGCATCTCGGGCTGTAGCCGGCCAAAAAAAATCCAGCCCGCGGTTGCGGGCTGGATTTCTTGACACTGAACGTGGCGCCGGTTCGGCGCGCGACGCTGAAGTAGTACTAGAACAGGTAAGAGATGCCAGCGCCGCACAATCCACTGGTTGGAGTTCCCGCTCACGGACGTGACCGGGCTGTTCTTGGCATCGTTCATGAGCTTCTCGTAACGGCCGCCGACCGACACCAGCCACTCTTTGCTCAACGCCTGCGTGATGCCGAACGGGATGTTGACCCCTTTCACGCCGCTGCCCGCGTTAAACGGCAGGCCGTCAAGTCGTCGGATAGAGCGCGATGTCATGCGCATTGGTGACGCCGAAATAGGTCTGCATCCATTTGCTGCTGGCCATGGTCGTGCCGAGACCGAGATTCATCAGGGTCGCCTGGGCTAAAGGCTGCCACCACATCATGCGCAGGTTGCCGACCGTGCCGTTGCTGCTGCCTTCGACGTCGCCGCTGAAATTGATTTGATGCATCTTCTCGGTACTCAGCTTCATCTTGTAGGTCAGGAACACGCCAGCCTCGGCCGTGCCGTTGATGCCGACCATCTGCTTCACCGTCGCATCGTTGACCGAACTGCCGCGGCCGAAACGGTAGTTGACCAGCGGGCCGAATTGCCAGTTTTCGTCGTCCAGTACATTGAACGTCGCCTGCGGGCCGAGCAGCAGGAAATAGCGCTGCGTGCCTTCAAACTGATAACGAAATATCGGGAGCCCCGCCCGCCTTCCGGTGCGAGGAACCCATGTAGTCCGGCGCGGCACCAATGCCGAGGCCGATGAATATTGACGCCTTCCTGGCTTTCCATCGGAGGCACGATCTGGGCGATTGCGACGGAAGTGCCCAGCGCGAGGCCGGCGATCAGGGCGCATCCCAAGCCGGATTTGATAGTAGTGGTTTGCATAATAATATCCTTACATTACCTGGAAAAGAATCCTGACACGCACCATACGCGCAGGGAGAAAGCGTTCAATGCCGTGAATTTTAACACAGCTTCGCCACCGTCTTATATCTAAAGGGAGCAATATTGAGCTAAATCAAGCTTGCACCTTTACATTGTCGCATAAACACAACATCAGGCCCACTATACTTTGGTAGTGCGCTGGCCCAATTCCCGCTGCCGAATGGCAGGCGCGAAAGGATGCACCCCGACTTTAGCCCGCCGACCCTAAAATCCCGCCGCCCCAGCGGTACTGCCACGCGATGCCGACGCCGTTGATAGTCGGCGCCGGTGCGGGTCGAGGTGCCGGTGCTGCCGTAGAGCTTGACCGAGTTATTCCGGTCGATCGGCAGCGCACAGGTCATCCCCAGCCGCGAATTCGTCTGCAAGGTAGCGCCTGCTACGCCGTTGACAGTCGTGCGGCCGCCCGTGAAGTAGGTGCCGTCCAACGAAAGCCACACGCCGGACTGAAAAATGCGTGATGATATGCGTCTGCACCGAGTAAACCGGATCCTGCTCGAACGTGCCGCCCTGGTTGAAATCGGTGTTGTCGGTGAAAAAAGTGACGCCCGGCGCGACTTCAAGCGTCCACGCGCCCCACGCCTTGGAGATTCCCAGCTGGGGCTTGAACGACCAGCGGTTGTTGCCGAGGTTGATCAGCTTGGTGTTGTCATACTGGCCCAGCGGCGCCGACACCTGCAGGCTCGCGCCGATGATAAGGTCCTGCTGGTAACCCGCAAACTCCTTCAGCGAGAGCGCGGGCGCGCCGTAGAAGTTCATCGAGACACGAAACAGCGGATCGTTGTAGCCTGACATTACCCGCTGTCGCGGCTGCCCCGCCAACACGCCGCTTCCCGCGAACGAGGTATACGGGACTATCACGTCGAACTTGGCGGAATTGCCCCACACGCCGAACGTCCGCACGTAGCCCACGACCTCGGTCGTGGAGTGAAATTGCGCGTCCGCAATCGGCAACGACGGATCGAACGCTATGGTGCCTTCCTGGTAGCCGAAGCCCGCGATCAGGAAATTGAGCCCGACCGGCGAGTTCGTGAACGAGCGCGGTTCGAGCGACTGCGCATGCGCGCCCGCTGCGGCGAACATGAGCGCGGCGAACACAACGCCCACGCCCGCAGACGGCACTCCACTGCTGCACCGGGTCAGTCTCCGACCGTGAGGAAGTGGAGATTTTATAGCACTTCGTCGTCGTGATCCTGATTGGTTTCCCGAAACTCAACGCATCCGCCGGCTGAATCAGGCGCTCAATCCGCGACCAGCTTCCACGTCGAGTCCGGATTGTATTCGCTGATCGCCGCCGCGCGCTGCGCGGTGTTCGGACCGAGGTCTTTTTCGTAGACGTCGCCGTAGTGGTTGACGATGAACGTCTTGACGCCGGAAATACCGTAGTCTGCCGGATACGCGATGAGCGCGTAGCCCGCAACCATGCGGCCGTTGATCACGTAGCTGTAGCGGCCGGCGGGCGCCGCCGCGCCCTGGCTCTTGAGAATTTTGTAGTAGTAGCCGTTATAGGGCGTGCCGCTGCTGCCGCGAAGTCGCGTTCTTGACCAGCGGCCCGAGCGGGCTCAACTCCTCGCCCTTGACCGGATCGGCGTCCCAGTAAAGGCCGTCTTTCTTGCCGGGCGTGCTGCCGAGGTGCTGCGCGAACTGCCGCACCTTGGTGCCGTCGCGCGGCTTGGCTGCGTACTGACGCTGCGCATCGACGTAGAAGCGCATCGCTTCGATCGTCGACAGTTCGTTTCTGCCGATGCGGCGGTTGATGATCTCCTCCGCGCCCGCCGCCATATCGAAACTCCAGCCGGCGCCGGACTTCACGAGCGGAATCGGCAGCGGCCACGCCTCGGCGCCGACCACGACCGTGATACGGCCGTCGTTTTCCGCGCGCAGCAGCTGATATTCCGCGGCGAAGCGGGCAAAGCGCGCGCGGCCCTCGCGGTCCTGCACCTTGTCGGAGGTGACGACGATGTCGCGGTGCTTCGCGCCGAAAATTTCGACCAGCGCATTTTCGTCGTCCGCTTTCGCCGCGGCGACCAGCGCTTGTACCGCCGCCTCCGGCGTGTCGAACGTGCGTTGTGCGGCGGCGGGCTGGGCAAACGCGGCAAGCATTGCCGCCGCAACCAACCAGCTCGATCAGCATTCTTGTTACGCTCATTGCGTGCATACGATTCATCCTCATGCTCGATTACCGCCGTCCGCGGCCGCCGCCGCCGCCGCGCGCCACCGCCGACCGCGGGCACCACCGCCAGCACGGCGCACCACCGCCAGCCCGCGGCACCGCCGAAACCGCCGCCACTCGAGCCACCGCCCGCCTGTGCGCCACCTCCGAAACCACCGCCGGACGCACGGCTGCTCTGGCCGCGCATGCTCGCCTGTTGCGCCGCGCCGCCGGAACCCATGCCGCCGAACGCGCCGCCGCTAGTCGCACCGCCGCCCCGCCACGGCCTGCTTGCTGACCACCGCCGCCGAAATTTCCCTGCCCGCCCATCGCCGGCTGCGTCGACGGCCGCGACCGCGCACCATCCGCGCCGCGCCATATCCGCCGCCACCGCCACGCCGCCGCGCATCGCCGACACGCGACGGAGCTTCCGGGCCGCGTCGACGGCCTGCCCACCTGTCCGGGTTTCTGACTGGGTTTCCACTGCCGAGCCGCCGCCCGGGACGATTGCCGCCGGTGTTGACGGTGTTGCCGCCGCGATTGACGGTGATGTTGTTGCTGTTATTGACGTTGTAGCTGCCACCGCCGCCGTAATAATTCGTGCCCTAGCGTCCGCCGTTCCACGCCGCACCGAGCGCCGCGCCCCAGATGATGCCGGTCGCAATCGCGGCACCGGGCGGATACGGGTAGTAGTAGACCGGGTACGGCGTCGGATAGTAGGCCACGGGTGGCGAACCCACCACCACCACGGTGCTCGGCTGGTATTGCGGCACGTAGATGACCTGCGGATCGGCCTGCACGATCTTGATGACTTCCTTCTCGACCACCACCATCTGCTTGGCGTCGCTCTTCAGATTGCCGGCGGCCTGCGCGCGGCGGCGAAACGACTGCACCGCATCGAGCACCGCCGAACTGTTGGCGACCACCGCCTCGCCGAGCGCCTCGGTCCAATCGAGGTCGTCGCTCATCTTCTTCACGACATCGGGATAGTTGAGCAGCGACTTCACCGAATCGTCCCACGCGGCTTCGGGCTGGAGTTGCGGGTTCGACTTGCGCTTGTCGAGAAAGCGGCTCGGCCTGCACGATCTGCAGCGGATAGGTGCTCGCCCGGCAGAATGATGGCGACGAGGTCGTCCGGATAGAGCGCGATCGGGCCGACCAGTTTCTCCAGTTCCGCCGCGGAGTAGGCGGGTGCCGCGCGCCGCAGATGCCGGCGCGGCCGGCGTCACCTGCGCGAGCGCCAGCGGCTGCCCGGCCAATGCCACGGCGCAGGCCAGCGCCACCACGATTGGAATTCGGCGGTGCGGGCGATGGTCATGGGGGCAGGCATGTTTACGTCCTTTCGTTTATCGCTCGATCAATCGCATGAGGCCGCGAACGCTGCGGCACGTGGCCTCAACGCATCTTACCGTACTGAAATTTCTGCGCCGGCATCGCGGCCGCCGGCGCGCGTTCAAGCACAGGAAATTATTCCGGCACGGCTGCAAGATACCGTTGGCGGCACGCGGAGCTTTTGACCGAGATCAACAAAGCCAGGCCAAAAGCATTGCGGTTTATGATGTTACACGGTACTGGCAACGGCAATTGGACTAAAGTCCAACACCGCATCCATTTCCGGCACCGACCGGACCGTAGTGTCTCCGAATATTAACTTCAATGGAGCAGTCGCCCATGAGTCGCACCGGGTTGCCCCTGCACGGCATCACTTCGCGCCCTCCAGTTCCGTCACCAGTTTCTTGACCGCGGGGTCATTCGGCAGCACTTCGGCGGCCTTCTTCGCGTAGCGCAGCGCGGCCTTGCCGTCGCCCGCTTCGCGATTCATGGAAATGAGCGCGCTCAGAATTTCGAGATCGTACGGATGGCGCGCGTCGGCGGCGCGCAACACGGCGAGCGCCTCGGCGCGTTTGCCGGCGGAGTGCAGCCCGACGGCATAGACGTAGGCGTAGCGGGCGTTGTCGGGTGCGAGCTTCGCGGCCAGCGCAAGTTCCGGCAGCGCCGCGGACTTGTCGCCCTTGCGCACCAGCAGCAAGCCCAGCGCGTGGTGCAGGTCGGCCGCGCGCGGCAGCAGCGCGAGGCCGCGGCGCAGCACTTTCTCGCCGTCGCCGTCGCGCTTCAGCCGCGGTAGGCGTCGGCGAGGTTCACGTAGGCGCCGGCAAAGCGCGCGTCGAGCGAGAGCGCGCGCTGGAACGCCGCGATCGCGTCCTCGGCGCGGCCCTGGCGCATGTCGCAGGTTGCCGAGATTGACGTTGGCCGTCGGCCAGTCGGCGTCCTGCTGCAGCGATTCGACGTATTCCTTCAGCGCGCGTTCGCGCGCCTCGCGGCGATCGGCGGGAATCTGCGCGTCCGGCACGTCGGCGAGCACGCGCGCGGCCTCGATGCGCACGCCGCGCACCGGATCGGCGAGCAGCGGTGCGGCCGCCTGCGCGCGGACGGCGGCGTCGAACGCTTCGAGCTGGCCGAGCGCGGCGATGCGCATCAGCGGCTCGCCGCTCGCCAGCAGCTTGCGCACCGCGGGCAGCGCGTCGGGCCGCACGTAGCGGCTGGGCGAGCGTCGCCGCGGTCGCGCGCACGATCGCCGGCAGCTCCGGATCGTCGGCCAGCACCAGCAGCGACGGCAGCGCTTTCGCGCCCTGCGTCGTCGCCGGCGTGCAGCGTCGTGCCGTAATGCGCTTCGCGCGCGCCAGTCCTTGCCGTACCACTTGTCCATCGCCGCCGCCGCCCATTCCGGCTTGCGGTTCGGCGTGGCATTGCGTGCAGGCATTCGGGCTGCCGAGCGTCATCGACAGGTCGGGCCGCGGCACGCGGATGCCGTGATCGCGCCGCGCGTCGATCACCATGTAGTTCTGCGCCGGCATGTGGCACTCGACGCATTGCGCGCCCTGTCGTTCCGGCCTTGTGAAAATGATGCTTCTCGGTGTCGAACACCGCGGCGTTGTGGCAGCGCGTGCACAACGCGTTGCCTTCGGCGCGCAGCTTCAGCGAGTGCGGCTCGTGGCAGTCCATGCAGGTGACGCCCTTCTGGTACATCTCCGTCTGCAGGAACGAGTTCCAGACGTAGACTTCTTCGCGCTGCTGCCCGTCGGCGTAGTAGTTCGGCGGCGTCAGCATGCGCCAGGCGGTGCGTGTCCTCGAGCGGCGCGCCGGGCGTGACGCTTTCGGTGATGGTCGAGCGGCGCGCGTGGCAGGCGGCGCAGGTGTTCATGGCGGCCGCATCGGCGGGCTTGTCGCGCTTCGCATATTTGTCGTCGGGCGCCGCGAAACTTCCACGCGTCTTTCCAGTTGGTTTTCAGCACCACGAGTCCCTTGTCGCCGTCCGCGCGAGTACGGCGCCTTCGCCTCTTTCGCCCACTCGGTGTGGCGCGAGCCCGGGCCGTGGCAGGCTTCGCAGGCGACGTTGATTTCGCTGAAGGTGGTCTTGTAGGTGTTGCTGGCGGCGTCGTAGCCTTTCTTCAGATTGGTCGAGTGGCACGCCGCGCACTGCAGGTTCCAGTTCTGATAGAGCCCGGTCCAGTGCAACTGGTCCTTGTGATCCATCTTGTCGTTCGGATAGATATGGAACCAGCGCTGGCCGCCCTCCTCCTTCGTCCGCGCGTCCCACGCGATGCCGAGCGTCTGGTAGCGCCCGCCGGGAAATCCGATCAGGTATTGCTGCAGCGGCCACACGCCGAAGGCGTAGTTGATTTCGAAGTCGGCGAGCTTGCCGTCCGCGCCGTCGGTGCGCACCATGAACTTGCCGTCGCGCTTGAAGAACGTGGACTCGACGCCATAGTGCTTGAACTTCGCATTGTCGAAATCGCCGAGCACCGTGGCGTCGTTCGCCTCCTGCATCGCGAGCTCGTGGTGCGAGCCCTGCCACGCCTTGTATTCGCTTCTCGTGGCATTGCTTGCAGGCGGCGGCGCCGACGTAATCCGCGGGCGGCTGCGCCGCGCCTGATTTGGCGGCGGCAAGCGTGGGCGATGGCGCACGTGGCGCGAGCACGAAGTAACCGGCAATTGCGATTACGGCAACGATAATTACGCCGGCCGCAATCCACCGGCCGTAGCCCGTGCGCGTACGAATATCCGGCAACGGCTGCGCAGCATTGACTGCCGGCGGTAACGCCGAAGGCTTAACGCTGCTCTTGCCGGGTCGTTTCTTTTTTCTGCTCATGGGTGTCGCTTATTTGATGTTGCCATTACTACTTCTTTCCATTCTCGGGTTCATTGCTCTACGGTGACGTCATCGCCGGCAAAGGACTAACGAACCGTTCATTGGGTTCAAATTGCGGCAGCGGCCACGGTCGCGTTGTTGGCGGCCTGCGGGATGCGTGACGAAGGAACCGCAGCAGTCGCGAGCGATGCGCTTCCTGCCTCACCGCATCCTACTTGCTGCCGCGGGTTCCAGCAGGATCAACGGGTTCGTTTCCCGTTTACGGTTTTGCGCGCACGGTGCGCACCGCCGCCGCAATGTCGCGGCTGACAGATGCCAGCGCGCGGCTGTGCGCCGCCACCAGCGCGTCGTAGCCCGCGCCGCCGGTCGCTTCGCGCGCGACCGAGCGGCCGCTTTTCGCTTCGCCTTTGGCCGGCCGCACCGTCCACAGCACCTCGACGGTGGCCGCATCGCCGGGCGCGGAATCGAAGCGCTGCACTTCGATCAGCACCTTGCAGTCGGCATTGATGTTCGCGCTTTGCGGATAAGTGGATACGAGCGCGCCATTCAGTTCGCGCGTAAGATTGTCGGCGATCACGCGCGGGATCTCGCTCTGCAGCGGCTCGGCCCAGCGCGCGAACTCGTTGATCGTCACCTGGTTGGCGCCGGAGCGCGTGACGATCTGCGGCCGGTCGATCACGTCCGGTATCGTCACCATCCCGATGGCGACGCTGAACGGTGCGCTCGACGCCGCCTGCGCGGCCGGCGCGCCGGAACTCAGCGTGTAGAAATTCGACTTGGGCGAACTGCCGCAGCCGGCGAGCGCCGCGACCGCCAGCAAAGCGGCAAGCTGTATGGATTTGCGCATCACTTCTTCTCCTCTTTTTTGCTTTCCTCTTGCTTGCCCGCGTCTGTCTTGTCGTCCGCTTCTTGCCGCTGATCAGGGCCTCGGGATGGCGCTCGAGATAATCGGCGAGCACGCGGAACGCCTGCGCCGCGCGCGAAATCTCGAACATCATCGCGCGCGCGTCCTGCAGCGTCGGCGAGTCGACCGCGAGCGCGCGGTCGGCGGAGGCCAGGGCGCTGCGCGCCTCCGCAATCACCGCTTTCGCCTCCGGCGTAAGCTCGGCGATGGTGGCATCGAGCCCCTTCATCATCTTGGTGGTGCTCTTCAGCGTCTGCTGCAGGTCGGTGCCGATCGCCTCGAAGTCCATCTTGTCGAGCTTCTTCGCGACGCTGGTGATCGATGCCTTCAGATCTTCCAGGCTGCCCGGTATGGTCGGAAGCTCGGGCGGGTCTGGCGTTCCAGTCCACCTTCGCCTTGGGCGCATCCGGGAAGAAATCGAGCGCGATGTAAAGCTGGCCGGTCAGCAGGTTGCCGGTGCGCAACTGGGCGCGCAGGCCGCGCGCGACCAGCATGTTGATATTCGCCTTCGGATCATGCGCAATTCTTCCGGTCTTGCGCGCCCGACACCTGGCGCGAAACCAGGCGCTCGGGGAACAGTTTGATTTCGACCGGCAGCGCGATCGTCCCCTTGGCCAGGTCGATCCGGGTATTGATCGACACCACTTCGCCGATCGTCGATGCCGCGGAAATCGACCGGCGCGCCCGGCGCGAGCCCGCGCAGCGATTCGTTGAACACCATCACGTAGGTATCGACGATCGCTATCCGGGTGCTTCATCGCCTCGGTCGCGGTTGGCGAACAGTTCGAACGCCGCGTTCGGTTCCGCCGGCGGCAATACCGCCGCGGTGGCGGGCGTCTCGAACGCGAGCCCGCCGAGCACGATCGAAACCACCGATTGGGTGTCGACCTTGATGCCGCTCGCATCCAGCGTGACGTCGACGCCGCTGGCGTGCCAGAAGCGGGTGTTCGGCGTTCACGTACTGGTCGTACGGCGCGTTGACGAACACCTGCAGCGTCACGCCCTTGCCGTCCTTGTCGAGGTCATAGCCCGCGATCTGCCCGACCTGCAGGCGCCGGAAAAAGACCGGCGAGCCGATAGTCGAGCGAACCGAGATCGGCGCTGCTGCAGCACGAATTCGCGGCCCGGCGCGTCGGTGGAGAAAACCGGCGGCACTTCGAGCCCGGTGAATTCGCGCTGCGGCTTCTTGGATTTGCCGATGCCGACGCCGATATAGGAGCCCGACAGCAGCGTGCCGAGGCCGGACACGCTGCCGCCGGAGATGCGCGGGCGCACCACCCAGAACTGCGTGTCCTCGACCAGCTGCGTCTCGGCTCCTTGACCAGTTCCGCGGTCGACGATCACGTTCTGAGAGATCCGGCGCAAGCGCGACTTTGTTCGACCTGCCCGATTTCGACGTCCTTGTACTTGATCTTGGTCTTGCCGGCCTCGAGGCCTTCGGCGGTCTTGAAGGTGATCGTGATGACGGGCCCCTTGTCGAGTATCGACTTGACGGCGAGCCAGCCGCCGACCAGCGCCGCAACCAGCGGGATCAGCCAGACCAGTTGCACCGTGCGGCGCGATTTCGGCACCGCGACCGCCGTCGGGAAGTATCGTCTTGCAGATTCTCAGCCACGTTGTTCCTCCACAGGATCCCAGATCAGGCGCGGGTCGAACGCCATCGCCGCGAACATCGTCAGCACCACCACCGCGCCGAAGGCGATCGCGCCCGGCCCGGGCACGATGGTCGCCAGCGCCTTCAACTGCACCAGCGCGACCATGATCGCGACGACGTAGATGTCGAGCATCGACCAGCGGCCGACGAATTCCACCAGCCGGTAGAGCCGCGTGCGCTGCTCGAGCTGCCAGCGCGAACGCCGCTGCACCGACACCAGCAGCAGCACGAGCGCGATCATCTTCAGCAGCGGCACCATGATGCTGGCGATAAAGATGATCAGCGCGAGGTACCACTCGCCCGACGTCCAGAAGTAGACGACGCCGCTCATGATGGTGTCGGATTCCGAGCCGAACAGCGAACTCGTGTACATCATCGGCAGCAGGTTGGCCGGAATGTAGCAGATCATCGGCCGCGATCAGCAGCGCCCAGGAGCGCGCGATGCTGTCCGGCTTGCGCACGTGCAGGGGCGCGCCGCAGCGCGGGCAGCACGCGTCGTGACTGTGCGGCGCCGCGCGCGACAGCAGGCCGCAGGCATGGCAGGTGAGCAGGCCCCGGCTCGCGCGCGGTGACGGCGTCATGGCGCCACGCGACGTCATCGCGCGGCACCCACGCGCGCCCACAAATCGCGCGGGTCGAACACCGCCGCAACGGCGGCCATCACGAACATCAACGCGGCGAACGACCACAGCGCGATGCCCGGCACCACGCCGGCCAGATTCGCGAGCTTGACCAGCGAGACCAGCACGCCGAGCATCAACACCTCGACCATGCCCCACGGCTTCACCGCCTGCAGCATGCGGAACACGAACGCGAAGTGCGGCGGCGCCCGCCCCAGCCGCAGCGGCAGCAACAGGTAGGTCAACGCGAGCAGTTGCGAGCGCCGGCATCAGCATGGTCGTCACGAACACCAGCGCCGCCGACCGACTTCATGTCGTCGTTCCACAGCGTCTGCACGGTGTGAAACAGGGTGGTCTGGATGACCTGCCCCTGCAGCTTCAGCCCGATGATCGGAAAAGAGTTGGCGATCACGAACAGCACGATCGCCCCCGCCGTCAGCGCCAGCGTGCGCTCGAAGCTGTCCGGATGGCTGCGGTAGAGCTCGGCGCCGCAGCGCCCGCAACGCACGACGCCGCCCTCGCGGCAGCGCGCACTTCGCGCTGAAGCAGATCGCACTCGTGACAGGCGATGAGGGCCGTTCGTGGTGTCATGCGCTCGTCCGCAGCAAATCATCAATCTATCAGATGCGGCGAGTCCGCTGCACTATACTTTGGGTTAGTGCAGCAGAACGGATTGCGGCGCCCGCCCTCGGCTAGCGCCGCGCGAAAGATTACTTGATCGGGCGAGATCTTCTGGCCCACGAGCCCGATACCCGCCATCAGACCCTTCTGATCGAAGATGAATGCGTAGACGCCGGACCGCACGGTCGTGGTCGAAGCGTCCGTGCCGAAGCCGGCGTCCGCGATCACGAGGTTCGGGCCCGTGCCGAGCGACCAGCCGCTGCTCGTCTTCAGGTATTTGAGGTCTTCCGGAGTCAGGAAGAACAACGCGTAGCCATAGGTCTGCACGCCCGCCTGCAGGCCGACTGAAACCGCGCCCGAGTTGTAGTGGCCGGCATGGGCTTGCCCTTTTCAAACAGCGTGCCGTCGCCGCCCTGACCGCCGATGATGAAGCCGGCCTTGGTGATGCTCGGGAACACCAGGATGCCGCGCGGCTTTTGCGCCCAGCGCCTTGGCTCCCGGATGCTTGGAGTACAAAGCGTTCAGTGCGGCCTCGGCGTCCTGGTCGAGCAAATGCCCGCTCGCCGCCAGCGCCGGCTGCGCGCCGAGCAGTCCAATAACTGCAAATGCAAACAATGTGCTGAAGAATCGAATGTAACGGTTCATGCTTTACTCCTTGTCAATTGTCAAAAATTACCTTGCGATTATACCGTGTCTACCACCCCCTCTACCACTTCCTCAAATTCTTTACCGGCCCGTGACCATCAATTTAGCTGCCGTCGCCAGCCGTTCCCGGGACATTTCCGCACGCATCCCGGCCGCCATGGCCATAGATTGCATGTCGATGGTCATACCGCGACCTATTCCCGCTCGAGACGGACGGCAGGCATGCCCGCTTACGGCACGAGCGGGATGCTATCGGCAAGCGCGTAGTGAACCATGGCCCAGATCTTGTTCTCGATCTGCAGGTAGCGCGCGGCCACTTTTGCCGACAATGCACTCGTGATTTTGTCCGCGTACGTGCGGCGCAGCTTCACTTGTGCCTCTTCGATCGACAACAGCTCGGGCAGAAGCTTCTTCGCGACGTCGTCGTTCACGGAGTCCCTGTTGTAGGCTTCGGCGTAATCGACCACCAGTTTGGCGGTCCGGTCGTAAATGCTCGCCAGCTCCTTCTGGTAGCCGTCGTAGAGCGGCCAGAACTTCTTGCCGTCGGCTTCCGACAGCTTCATGTTGTGCGCGACGACCAGTTTCTTGTCGGCCTTGATTTTCTCCGACATGATCTGCATGTTGGTGTCGGCGGATTTTGCCGGCGCCGCCTTTTTGTCCTGCGCGGCGAGCGGCATGGCGAGTGCCAGTGCGAAAACGAAGACTGCGGTGCGTGATGCGTTCATTGCTATTCTCCCGTCGGTTTGAATTTCAAACGCCGATACATTTGACTCGCGACGATCGGCCTGTCGCGTTTTCTCTTAAGGAGCCTCTGATTAAGTCGTCCCCGCGTAGGCGGGGATCCAGTAATTGCCTGAATATCCTGGATTCCCGCCTTCGCGGGAATGACGAAACCATACTTAATCAGAGCTTCCTTAATTCCTTGCGCGTGGCGAGCGCCGCGTCTGCGCTTAGGGGAACGTCATTGGCGTGGCGATCGGTCATCGTCTTTCCGCCGCCCGGTCATAGGCGCGCCGATCCGCCCAGCCCCTGCGAGTCCGGAATGCGGGCAAGTGCCAGGTCCTCGCTGAACGAGAAGTGCCGCGCGATCGCGCGATTCAGGAGATCCAGCTCCACTTGCAACGCTGCATGACGCTCGCTCGGGCAGCGTCTGCGTGAGATTCTCGATCATCGCGCGCAGGCGGCGCGCGACCTGCAGATTGTTTGCGCCGCATTGGCGGATTTCCCTGAAAGTAATGTGCACGAAATTTTCCCAGTTGGGCGTGCGGAATATCAACCGCAGGTGTCCACTGTAATCCGCGAACTCGTCGGTGCGCAGGCTGCGCAGGCCGACCAGGCGCAGCAGCCGGTGCAGCTGGTCGATGGCGAGCACGGCGGTGGTCGGATCGTTGATCGCCGGCGACAGCGCCTTCAACGCGATGTCGGCCAGGATGCGGAACGCAAACAGCGGGTCCTGCTCCATCGTGCGTTCGGTGCCGAACGCGACCAGCGCCCGCAGCCTGCGATCGTCGATCGCGCCCGCATTGCCATAGAGGTAGAACAAGCGGCTCGTCGACGGCGACGAAATCCCCCACCTGGGGCGCGAGCTCGACGACGCAGTCTGCGCGCTGCGCTTCGGCTATCAGCGCCGGCACGTTCACGGCCAGCACGATACCGGAGGTACCATGGTGGTTGACGGTGCGGTCCGGCGGGCCGCGTTTCGCCGCCGCAGGGGCGGCGGCGGCCACCTGCTGCGATCCCCACGACAGCAGTCGCCACTTGCGTTTCGCGGCGGACGCCGGCGGGGCGACGACGCCCCGGACGATCTGGGGATAAACGCTTTCGATGACCGCGATGCCACTCTCCCCGATGCGGGCGACGAGGCTCACCGGGCGCAATAACTTCGCTGAGTAGTCGATCAGCAGCAGGAACGCAACGAGCGAAAACAGTCCGAACATCAATGCCAGGAAAACCTGAAACTGCGGCACCTGCGCCTCGCCCAACTGAACCATCGTCCGGTTGGCCCACAGCATCGTGAATACAAACAATCCCACGATGTAGCGGATGACGTTGTCGCGCAACAGAGTGGTCGCAATGATGCGCGGCGTGTACTGGCCGCCGGCAACCTGGATTGCAACGAGCAGCGAACCGAATGTGAACACCAGGAACGACAAGTTGAGGGTAAATATGCGATCGAGAACCCCCTGCGCCTCGGCTGGTTTCATGGCGAGAAAACCCGTTGTCAGGTCGTAAAAACCCTGCTTCACCATCCAGCCGCCGAGCCTTTCAGCCAGGCGTTTCACCACCAACGCAACCACGAGGGCGATGAGCGGGACGATCCACAGCGCGGAGCTGACGTAGCTCTTGAAGCTGTACCAGCGATTCCAGGGCATGGCTTAATCCTCGCGACCTGATTCAGCGCCGCGTTGCGCCGCCCGCTTGGTGCGCGCGAAATCAATGCCGGAGATTATCATGACCGCATATTACAGCACGCCCCGCGCTGCGCGGGCGCTGAGGCTTTCCCTCGCGGGCATCTCGGCGCGCTGGCAACGCACAAAGGTGATCACGGCCTTCAACCCGGCGCCGATCGATAACTCGCCCAGCGTAAGATCAGCAGCCTGCTCCACCGAGCCCGCGTCAACCTTGTAGCCCATGCGGTTGATGCGCAATCCGACGCGCGCGAAGCTTACATGGTCCGCCGGCGCATTGAACACCGCGTTGATGTGATCGAGACGCGATTCCAGCGTGGCAAGGCTCGCCTTGGCTTCGACGTAATCGTCGACCGTCGATTTCAGTTCGGCTTCGATCGATGCGATCTCGGCCGCGGCGTCGGCGCCGCCGGCGATGTCCTGCAGGCCGTTGCGCCGCAAATTCAGCATGCGCAACCGCACGCCTAACATCGCCTTACGCTGCTCGAGCGCAGTCGCGCGCGCGCCGACTGCGACAATGCGCCCAAGCGCGAGCTCGGCAAGCCGCCGCAGGATGCGCATGCCGACCTCGCGCCGGCTAGCCGGCAAATCGGCGCCCGGCGCAATTAATTTGTAGCCGGAGAAGTTCACGGTGGTCTGCGCGACGTCATGCCGCAATTGGCCATCGACGATAGCGGGCGCGAATACGTTGCGTTCCGCCTTCAGCATGCCGAGCAGCACATGAGCTTCATTCAGCGCGGCATGGGCCGGCGCCCCGAAAAACGTCCTCAGTTCCTCGCTGGCGCCGAGCGCAACCGGCACGTCGTCGGCGGTAGCGAACAGCGCATTCAACAGGGGATCGGTTGCCCATGCGCTGCGCGAGAGCGCAATCGGCTCCGGCATGTCCCTGGCGAGTGTCCGCAAATGGACGATGGTGCTCGCCATACCGGGCGCGATCTTGCGCGCGTAGCCGGAAACGGTCCGCAGCCGCGGGTCCACGGCGTCGACCACCGCTTCGACGGCCAAATGCACCAGCTCCGGCTCGACCGCACCGGCAGCCGGCGCGGCGCCGAACAGTTTCGCCGCGACGTTTGAGAAAAGAGTCGCAAACGGCATACGGTAATCAAGCCATGATGTTGACGCCGCCGTCGACGAACAGCGTTTCGCCCGACAGGCGCCGCGCGTACGGCGTTGCCAGATACGCGCAGGCAAATCCGACGTCCATGATGTCCACCAGTTCGCCGATCGGCGCCTTGCGCGCGGCTTTGGCCAGCAGCAGGTCGAAGTCCTTGAGGCCGCCGGCGGCGCGCGTCTTGAGCGGTCCCGGCGAAATGGCGTGCACGCGGATTTTCTGCGGGCCCAGTTCGTAGGCGAGGTAGCGGCAGCAGGCTTCGAGCGCCGCCTTGACCGGCCCCATCACGTTGTAGTTCGGCACCACCTTCTGCGCGCCGTAATAGCTCATCGCGAACAGCGAGCCGCCGTCCTTCATCAGCGGCGCGGCGAGCTTCGCCATGCGCACGAACGAATGGCAGGAAATATCCATCGCCACCTTGAAACCTTCGGCCGAGCAATTGAGCAGGCCGCCCTGCAGGTCGGCCTTCGGCGCAAACGCGATCGAGTGCAGCACGATGTCGAGCTTGCCCCACTTCTTCTCGATTTTCTCGAACACCGCTTCGAGCTCGCCCGGCGTTCGCGACGTCGAGCGGCATGAAGATCGTCGCACCGAGGTCTTTCAGCGAGCGGCTCGACGTAGGTTTTCGTCTTCTCGTTGATATAGGTGATCGCCAGCTCGGCGCCGAGTTCGTGAAACGCCTTCGCGCAGCCGTAGGCGATCGATTGGTCGTTGGCGACGCCGACCACCAGCGCTTTTTTGCCCTTCAATGGCGGGCGCGGAATTTCGAGTGACATTTTCGATTCTCCTTAAATTTGCATGTGCGGAACGTGCTTCCCCACGACGAGCGTCGCCTCGGTCGCGGCGACGCACCTGTTCGACCGACACGCCGGGCGCTGTTTCGATCAGCGTTGCGTGTCCGCCCGCGAACGAGATCACCGCCATTTCGGTGACCACCAGATCGACGGGGCGCACGGACGTCAGCGGCAGCGTGCATTTCCGGAGAATCTTGGGTTTGCCCTTCGCCGTGTGCTGCATGGCGACGACGACGCGCTTGGCGCCGCACACGAGGTCCATCGCGCCGCCCATGCCCGGCACCATCTTGCCCGGGATCATCCAGTTGGCGAGATGCCCGCCTTCGTCGACCTGCAGTCCGCCGAGCACGGTCATGTCGAGGTGACCGCCGCGGATCAGGCCGAACGACATGGCGCTGTCGAACGCGCACGCGCCCGGCAGCGCGCTCACCGGGCGGCCGCCCGCGTCGGTCAGGCGGCGTTGCACCATGCCTTCCTCGGGCACCGGGCCGGTGCCGATCAGGCCGTTTTCGGACTGGAAGAAGACGTGCATGCCGTCCGGCACATAATTGGCGACCAGCGTCGGAATGCCGATGCCGAGATTCACCAGCATGCCGGCGCGAAGTTCCTGCGCGATGCGTTTGGCGATGATGGTTTGTGCGTCCATGGCGGTCACTCGTGAGCAATGAGGTAATCGACCAGCGGTGCGGGAGTCACCACCTGGTCGGGCGGAATCACGCCGACCGGAACAATGTGCTCCGCATCGACGATCACCGTCGTCGGCGGCCATCGCGATCAGCGGATTGAAGTTGCGCGTGGTCAGCGCGTAGGTCAGATTGCCCAGGTAGTCGCACAGAAACGCCTGCACCAGCGCAAAGTCGGCGCGCAGCGGCGTCTCCAGCAGATAGTCGCGGCCGTCGACTTCGATCTTGCGCTTGCCCTCTTCGACCACGGTGCCGACACCGGTCGGCGTCAGGATGCCGCCCAGCCCGAAGCCCGCGGCGCGGATGCGCTCGATCAGCGTGCCCTGCGGCACCAGCTCGACTTCCATCGCGCCGGCGATCATTTTCTTCTGCGTTTCCGGATTGAGCCCGATGTGGCTCGCGATCGTCTTGCGCACCACGCCGGCGCTCACCAGCTTGCCGATGCCGACGCCGGGCAGCGCGTTGTCGTTGGCGATGACCGTCAGGTCGCGCTTGCCCTGGCGCACCAGTTCGTCCATCAGGCGCTCGGGCGTGCCGACGCCCATGAAGCCGCCGATCATGACGGCTGGCGCCGTCGGGTATCATCGCCACTGCCTTGTCCAATGTGATGGTCTGCATCTCTGCTGCGTCCTTTATTGTCAAATTGCCGCTACCGTGCCGGCCAACCGCCGTCCACCGGCGGCGCGGCAGTCAATCGCAAAATCCAAGTCATCGCGTCACGGCCGACACTACCACGTTCTCATGGCGCCTTCTGCTTGCGCAAATAGACGAACCAATAGACGGCCCCGACCAGCACCGATCCTCCGATGATGTTGCCGACCGTTACCGGTATGAGATTGCCGAACAGAAAGTTGCTCCAGGTAAGGGCCGGAAAATCCGCGGCAGTTTTGCCGATCGAATTCCAGAATGTGTCGCCCGCGCCCGCCTTGATGAAAAGCCCCATCGGAATGAAATAGACGTTCGCAATGCTGTGCTCGAAGCCCGCGGCGACGAACGCGGCAATCGGCGGCACGATGGTGACGACGCGGTCGACCGTGGTGCGGGCGCTGAAACACATCCACACCGCGAGACACACCAGCGCGTTGCACAGGATGCCCAGCGTCAATGCGGGAACAAACGCGAGCGCCGCTTTGCTGTTGGCCGTCGTCAACGCCGCCAATCCCACGGCGCCGGCGCCGAAGGTGTATTGCGTGGAGTAAAACATCAGTCCCGCCGTCGCGACCGCGCCGACGCAGTTTCCGACAAAGGCGACGAGCCAGTTCAGCAGCAGATTGCGCGTCTTCACCTTGCCGCTTGCCCACGCCATGACGATCAGGTTGTTGCCCGTGAACAGTTCGGCGCCGCCGACGACAACCAGAATGAGCCCCACGGAGAAGACGACCCCGGTCAACAGCCTCGCCACGCCGTACGGCAGCGCGCTGGTTCCCGCGCTGACCGTCGTCGCAAATACGGCGCCGAACGAAATGAACGCGCCGGCCATGACACTCAACACAAGCACGGTGAGGTGATCCATCGCCGCGCGGCGCACCCCGCTTTGCTCCGCGCGTACCGCCATGTCGGGCGGCATGATGGTATCGATGGTGACCGCCTGCGGCGTTCTGTCTTGCCGTGGGACGGTTCATCCGGCTTCGGTTGCACTAAAGCCTCTTGCACGTTGACCACTCAAACAAATCACGACATCAAATCCCGCGGGGCCCGGTTCAAACCGCGGTCACATCAGTGCGGCGGCGATGTTGACGAACAGGATCTTCAGGATCGTCATGCTCGGAAAGATCATCGCGTAGCCGACGTCGGGCCGGTCGGTCGGCGCCAGTTTGTTCGCATAGGCGAGGATCGCCGGATTGCCGGTGGCGCCGGCGAGAACGCCCGCCATCTCGTCGTACGACATCTTGAACACGAACAGCCCGAGCACGATCACCGGCAGCACGATGGCGACCAGCACCACCGCGCCGAGCACGAGTATCATCACGCCGTTCTGGGCGACCGTGGCGACGACGTTGGCGCCGGTGGACATCCCGGCGTTGGCGAGGAACAGCGTGAGGCCGAGATTGAACAGCACCTTGTTGGCCGACAGCGGCATCGTCCAGTTGATGCCGGCGGTGCGGCGCACGTTGCCGAGAATCAGCGCGACGAGCAGCACGCCGATGAAACCCAGCGCCATCTTGCCGATGCCGGGAATCGGAATGCTGATCGCGCCGACCAGCGAAGCCGATCGCCATGCCGAGGCCGACCGAGATGTAGCTGACTTCCGCGGTGCCCTTGATCGAGTCGCCGAAGAACTTGCGCAGCGCCGGGAAATCGCCGCGGTTGGCCATCAGGCCGATGCGGTCGCCGAATTCGAGGATGAGATCGGGACGCGACAGCAGATCGGTATCGCCGCGGCGCACGTGCAGCACGACCACCGCCTTCTCGCCCGGGAACTCGATATCGCCGAGCGCGCGGCCGACCACGGTCGGGCGCGACGCGAACACGCGCAGGTAATCGAGGTTGCTGCGGTCCTTGACGAAGCGGCCGGTCGCCGCCTCGCCGATGATCTTGGCTCGCCTGCGCCAGCGCGTCCTTGCTCGGGCCGACCGCGAACAGCACGTCGTCTTCCGCAATCACGAACGCGGGCGAGGCCGGCTCGTTGCGGCTCGCCCGGCGCAGCGCCGTGATCTGCACGCCGGCCGGCAGCGCGGTCATGAGTTCGGCGAGCGTCTTGCCGAAGTAATCCGGGTTGTGCACCGCGATTTCGTGGAACTCGACGCCGCTGGAAACCGCCTCGAATTTCGGCTTGAGGACGAGAAAAATGATGTAGAGGAACAGGATCGGCCCGGCGACGCCGAACGGATAGGAGACCGCGTAACCGGTGGCCGGGTCCTTGTTGCCGGCCGCCGCCAGCGCCGCCTGCAGCGTCGCGGTGCTGGTGCCGGAACCGGCGAACAGCCCGAGCGCGGTGCCGGACGAAATGCCCGCCCACTGCACGAACAGGAGGCTCACCGCGCCGGCGCACAGCACGCCGATGAGCGCGATCAGGTTGGCGCGGATGCCCTGCGGCGCTCGTCAGGCCCATGAAGAACTGCTTGCCGTACTGGATGCCGACCGCGTAGAGGAACAGCGCGAGACCCAGCGAGCCGATCATCGGCGCCGGCGCCGACTTCGGCGCGAACCAGCCGATGGCGATGGCGACGAACAGCACCGCGCCGGCGCCGAGCGAAAAGCCCTTGACGTTGATTTCGCCGACGAGGTAGCCGATCGCGATGGTCAGGAACAGCGCCAGCATCTGGCTGCTGTTCGAGAAACGTTCTGAACTCGTCCATGACTGCCTCCCTTTTTTATCTAGTAGACGGTCAAGCCGCGGCTGCGGAACTGGCCGCGCACGCGCTCGGTGAGCTTCAGCGGTCGGCGGCTCGACGTTTTCGAGCGGATATTCGAGCCCGAGCTTGCTGCCACTTGTCCTTGCCCATCTGGTGGAAACGCAGGATCTCCACGCGTTCGACGATCTTCAGGCCGGCGCAGATGTCGGCCACTTTTTCGACGTTGTCCTGGCCGTCGGTGAGCCCCGGCACCAGCACGAAGCGCACCCACAGCGGACGCCCCAGCGCCGACAGCCGGCGCGCGTAGTCGAGCGTCGGCTGCAGCGGCTGGCGCGTGACTCTTCTCGTAGATCGCCGGATCGCCGGACTTGATGTCGAGCAGATTGAGATCGATGTCCAGCAGATGCTCGTCGGTGAACTTGTCGCCGAGCCGCCCCGAGGTGTCGCATGCAGGTGTGCAGGCCGAGCGCCTTGCAGCGGCGGAAGATCTGCGTCACGAACGGCCGCTGCACCAGCGGTTCGCCGCCCGAGAGCGTGAGGCCACCTTTGCTGATCTTCAGCACCTGCGCGTACTTGCCGATCTGCCTGCATCGCCTGCGAGACCGTCACCGGCTTGCCGTTGTACTTGTGCCAGGTGTCCGGGTTGTGGCAGTACTGGCAGCGCAGCAGGCAGCCGGTCAGGAAAGCCGACGAAGCGCAGGCCGGGACCGTCGACGGTGCTGCCGACCTCGTACGAGTGCACGTAGCCGGTAATATCGTCGCCCTCCTGCGCTTCGCTCTCGATGTCGCCCGGATGGATCGGCGTAGTAGTCGTGCGCCGTCTTGCTCTCCGTCGCGCCCTTCCGGCGATGTGAAGGTCGTAGCGGCTGCCGACGACGGTTCGTGGCGTCATGGCATTACATCGCGCCGTGGAAGGTGCGGTTGATGACGTCGAGCTGCTGTTCCTTGGTGAGCTTGACGAAGTTCACCGCGTAGCCCGACACCCGTACCGTCAGCTGCGGGTACTTCTCCGGGTGTTTCATCGCGTCCTGCAGCGTTTCACGGTTGAGCACGTTGATGTTGACGTGGAAGCCGCCGCTCGAGAAATACGCGTCGAGCGCGCCGGCGCCGCGCGCGAGCCGCTCCGCTTCGCTGCCGAGCGCCGTGGGCACCACGGAGAGCGTCAGCGAAATGCCGTCCTCGGCATCGTCGTACGGGATCTTCGCGACCGACATCAGCGCCGCCAGCGCACCGTGCGTGTCGCGGCCGTTCGACGGGTTGGCGCCGGGCGCGAACGGCTCGCCCTTCTTGCGGCCGTCCGGCGTGTTGCCGGTCTCCTTGCCGTAGACGACGTTCGACGTGATCGTCAGCACCGACTGCGTGTGCACCGCGTCGCGATAGGTCGGGTACTTGCGGATCTTGTTCATCATCATCGACACCAGCATCTTCGCGATGTCGTCGGCGCGGTCGTCGTTGTTGCCGAAGCACGGAAACTCGCCGTCGACCTCGAAGTCGACGATCAGCCCGCGCTCGTCGCGCACCGGCTTCACCTTGGCGTACTTGATCGCCGACAGGCTGTCGGCCGCGTGCGACAGGCCGGCGATGCCGCAGGCCATCGTGCGCAGCACGTCGCGGTCGTGCAGCGCCATCTCGACCGCCTCGTAGCAGTACTTGTCGTGCATGTAGTGGATGACGTTGAGCGCGTTGACGTAGGTCTTGGCCAGCCAGTCCATCATCGGATCGAGCCGGTCCATCACTTCGTCGTAGTCGAGCACGTCGCCCGTGATCGGCGCGAGCTTCGGGCCGACCTGCTCGCCGCTCACTTCGTCGCGCCCGCCGTTCAGCGCGTACAGCAGCGTCTTCGGCAGGTTCACGCGCGCGCCGAAGAACTGCATCTGCTTGCCGACGCGCATCGCCGAGACGCAGCAGGCGATGCAGCAGTCGTCGCCCCACTTCGGCCGCATCAGGTCGTCGGACTCGTACTGGATCGCACTGGTGTCGATCGAGACCTTGATCGCGAAGCGCTTGAAGCCGTCGGGCAGCCGCGGCGACCAGAACACCGTCAGGTTCGGCTCGGGCGCCGGTCCGAGGTTGTTCAGCGTGTGCAGCATGCGGAAGGCGGTCTTGGTGACCAGCGTGCGGCCGTCCTCGCCCATGCCGCCGACCACCTCGGTCACCCAGACCGGGTCGCCGGAGAACAGCTGGTTGTATTCGGGCGCGCGCAGGAAGCGCACGATGCGCCACTTGATGACGAGGTCGTCGATGATTTCCTGCGCCTGCGCTTCGGTCAGCTTGCCTTCGCGCAGGTCGCGCTCGAAGTAGATGTCCCAGAAACGTCGACAGGCGGCCGGCCGACATCGCCGCGCCGTTCTGCTGCTTGATCGCGGCGAGGTAGCCGAAGTAGGTCCACTGCACCGCCTCGCGGGCGTTGGTCGCCGGCCCCGAGATGTCGAAGCCGTAGTTCTTCCCCATCTCCTTCAGTTCCTTGAGCGAGCGGATCTGCTCGGCAAGTTCCTCGCGCAGCCGGATCACGTCTTCGGTCGAATGACGGTCGTCGAGCTCGCGCTTCTCGGCCTTCTTGTCCTCGATCAGGAAATCGACGCCGTAGAGCGCGACGCGCCGGTAGTCGCCGATGATGCGGCCGCGGCCATAGGCGTCCGGCAGGCCGGTGACGATGTCCGGCGAGCGCGGCCTTCCGGATCGTCGGGCGTGTAGGCGTCGAACACGCCGTCGTTGTGCGTCTTGCGGTACTTGGTGAAGATCTCGCCGACGCGCTCATCGGGCTTGTAGCCGTAGGACTTGAGGCTCGCAGCGACTACGCGCCAGCCGCCAAACGGCATGATCGCGCGCTTGAGCGGCGCATCGGTCTGCAGGCCGACGATGATTTCGTTCGCCTTGTCGATGTAGCCCGGCCCGTGCGCGAGGATGCCGGACGGCACCTGCGAGACGTCGAGGACGCCCTTCTCGCGCTCCTTGGCGAGCAACGGCCGCGAGCGTCTGCCACATGTTCGTGCGTGCGCGGGGTCGGTCCTTGCAGGAAGGTGCCGTCGCCCTCGTACGGCGTGTAGTTGCGCTGGATGAACTCGCGCACGTTGACGCGCTCCGCCAGATCCCCGGCGCGAAACCGCGCCATGCGTGTTCCCATTTATCCTGTGCGACTTTCAGATTGGCTGTCATGTAATCCTCCTTTGGATTAATTGCTTCAGACTGCTTTGGCGATCAGGCGCCGCGTGTGGCGCGCGATCATCAGTTCCTCGTTGGTCGGCATCACCCACGCCGGCACGCGGCTCGCCGCGGTGCTGATGCGCGGCCCGTCCTTGCCGTTGGCCGCGGCGTCGAGTTCGACGCCGAGCCAGCCGGCGTCGCGGCAGACGCGCTCGCGGATCGCCACTGCGCGTTCGCCGATGCCGCCGGTGAACACCAGCGCATCGAGCCCGCCGAGCGCCGCCGCCAGCGAGCCCAGTTCGCGGCCGATGCGGTAGACGAAGAGGTCGACCGCCAGCTTCGCGCGCGGCTCGCTGCTCGCGAGCAGCGCGCGCATGTCGCTCGAGATGCCCGACACGCCGAGCAGGCCCGACTGCTGGTAGATCAGCTTCTCGATCGCGCGCGCGTCCATCTTCAGTTCGTCCATCAGGTAGAGCATCACGCCCGGATCGAGCGCGCCGCAGCGCGTGCCCATCGGCAGGCCGTCGACCGCGGTGAAGCCCATCGTGCTCGCCACGCTGCGCCGGCCTTGATCGCGCACATGCTGGCGCCGTTGCCGAGGTGCGCGACGACGACGCGCCCCGCCGCGGCCTTCGCATCGAGCGCCGGCAGCGCGCTCGCGATGTATTCGTAGGACAGGCCGTGGAAACCGTAGCGGCGCACGCCGCGCTCGGTGATTTCCGCCGGCAGCGCGAACGCCTGCGCGAGCTCCGGCTGCGCGCGATGAAACGCGGTGTCGAAGCACGCGACCTGCGGCAGTTGCGGCGCGCGCTCGGCCACGATCGCGGATCGGCGCCAGGTTGTGCGGCTGGTGCAGCGGCGCCAGCGGGATGAATTTCTCCAGCTTCGCCAGCACGCTCCGCGTCGACCAGCGTCGGCTGCGCGAACTCGAGCCCGCCGTGCACGACGCGGTGGCCGACCGCGATCAGGCGGTGGTCGCCGCGATGCTCGCGCAGAAACTCGATCAGGTGATCGATGCGCGCCGTCGTGGCCGAGGCGCGTGCCCTGCGCCCCACTCGCGCGCGCCGAGCTCGCGCCGGCCGCGTCCTTGGCGGCGAAGCGCGGCGCCGTGTAGAGCCCTTCGATCTGGCCGCGCAGCAGCAGCTCGAGCGCGTCGGCCTCGCGCGACGAACAGCGAAAACTTGATGCTCGACGAGCCGGCGTTGAGAACGCAGAATCGCATCGGCCATCGGCATCACCCGACCGCTTTGCCGCTGCTCGCGCGCCGCGCGTTGCGCCACCAGCGCCGCCACCGCGCACGAGGCGAGCCGCGCAATCAGCGAATCCGCGCGGCTGGTCAGGATGATCGGCACGCGCGCGCCGAGCACGATGCCGGCGGCGTCGGCGCCGGCGAGGAAGGTCAGGCTCTTGGCGAGCATGTTGCCGGCTTCGAGGTCCGGCACCACCAGCACGTTGGCGCGCCCCGCCACCGGCGAGTCGATTTTCTTGATCTTCGCGGCCTCGGGACTGATCGCGTTGTCGAGCGCGAGCGGGCCGTCGAGCAGGGCGCCGGTGATCTGGCCGCGGTCCGCCATCTTGCACAGCGCCGCCGCTTCGATCGTCGAGGGCACGTCGGGATTGACCGTTTCCATCGCCGACAGGATCGCCACCCGCACCTCCTTCACGCCCAGATCGTGCGCGAGGTCGATCGCGTTCTGCACGATGTGGACTTTGTCCTTCAGCGTCGGCGCGATGTTCACCGCGGCGTCGGTGATGATGAGCGCATCGGCGTGCCCCGGCACGTCCATGACGAAGCAGTGGCTGATGCGCCGCGCGGTGCGCAGCCCCGTGTCGCGCCTGACCACCGCGCCCATCAGCTCGTCGGTGTGCAGGCTGCCTTTCATCAGCGCTTCCGCGCGCCCGGCGCGCACCTCCGCCACCGCCTTGTCGGCCGACTCCTGGCTGAACGCCGCATCGACGATCGGGAACGCGGAGATGTCGAGCCCGGCTTTCGCGGCAACTTCCCTGATCCGCGCCGCGGGACCGACCAGGATGGGCGCGATCAGCCCGGCCTTGGCGGCATCGACCGCGCCCTGCAGCGAACTCTCGTCGCACGGATGCGCGACCGCGGTCGGCGTTGGCGGCAGCGCCTTGCAGCGCTCGATCAGCGCTGGTATCTGCGTGCATTTCGTTCCATGATTATCTCGCGTCGGCATTGCGAGCCCATGCTTCGCTGCGCGTGCTATCGCGCTTGCGCCTTGACGGCGGCCAGGCGGCGCCCGCCGGCGGGCTTGTCGTTCAGTACGCCGCGAATGCGGTCGAGCATCGCCATCTGCTCGGCGGTCGGCTTCGACATCCTGCACGCGCTTGTCGGCCAGCACCCGCTCGATCAGCATGAGCAGGCGCTCGCGATCCGCGGGGTCGGCCAGCAGGTCCGGCAGCGTGTCGATCGCCTGCGTCCGGTTCGTAGCGCGCGATGATTTCCTGCTCGCCGCGAATGCGCCGCCATTGGTCGAGCGGCAGCGCGGGCAAGCAGGTCGGCGTAGTCCTTGACCAGTTCCTGCCGCATGACCAGACGCGACAGCGGCAGCGTCGCCCTTGCGCGCGAGCAGGTACGCCACCCGCGCGAAGGCCTCGGCATAGCCGCCTTCGCGGATCGATGCGAGCGCCTCCTTGACGAACGGCAGCTCGCGCGGATCGGTCACGCCGCACGGCCGCGCGCTCTTCCGCCTCGTGCTTGTCCGCGAGGTAGAGCGAGAACATGTTGCCGTAGGTGCTGAAGAACTTCGCCTCGCTCTCCGCGTCGCGCAGCGCGCGGTAGTAATCGAGCGACGCGCTCATCAACTCGGCCACCGCGGCCTCGAGCCTTGCGCGTCGGGTCGTCGCCCGCCGACCGCCTGGCGCTGCGCCCTGACCGCTTGCGCCATGGGGGCCAGCCACGCCACCCACGGATTGACCGTGTCGGACAACGCCCAGCGCTGGACGCGCAGCGGATGGAATTCGCGCCTGAGCTTCGCCGTCATGTCGTTCGACATCGATTGCACCAGCGGCTGCGCGAAGAGTTCGTACGCGCGCTGGTTGAATTCCGACACCGCGGCGACGGCCTCGAACGGCTTTTCGTCGTTGCGCTGGAAGCGATTGAGCCGCGCGACGACGTCCTCCAGCCGGCGCTCCTCGAAACTGACCTCGTATTCGTCCTTGCCGTCGGCGCCTTTCTGCGTGTCGATCTTCATCGCGTAGAGGCCGGGCGGCAGCATTTCGACCGATTTCATCACCGAGACGATCTGCGCGTGTTCCTTCTTCGCCACTTTCCCCGACACGAAAATGCCGAGGTGGCCGACGTCCTCGTGCATCAGGCCGACGATGACCTGGCCGCGCGCCTTGATCTCCTCGGTGCTGCCGTAGATGTCGGCGACCCAGTTGAAGGCCTGCTGCGGCGGCGTGATGTTGTCGCCCATCGAGGCGAACAGGATGATCGGCGCCTTGATGTCGCGCAGGTCGAAGGCCTTGCCGCCCTTCGCCTTGGTGTCGCCCGACCACAGCTTGTTGCCGACGAACAGGTTCTGCGTGATCCACTCGATCTCTTCGCGGTTCATCAGGTAGAACCCGCCCCACCAGCGCTCGAACTCGAGAAAGCGCGGCGCCTCGGTGTCGACCTTCGCGAACAGATTGTAGTACTTGTCCCAGAACGTGTTCGCCGGGTTCAGGTTCTCGAAGTTCTCCACGAGATAGGCGCCGTCGAAGATGCCGTTGCCCAGGTCGGCGGTGAACGAGGCGAGCCACGAGCCGCCGAGCATGCCGCCGCTGTAGCGCATCGGGTTGTCGCCTTCGCCTTCCTGCCACGCGCCGCCCCAGTAGGACATCGGCGCGCCGTTGATCACGATCGGCCCCGTGTCGTCCTGATCGGATGCGGCGAGCATCATCGCCGCCCAGCCGCCCTGGCAGTTGCCGATGATCGCGGGCTTCGCGCTGTCCGGATGCAGTTCGCGCACCTTGTGCACGAACTGCTGTTCCGCCGCGCACACGTCGGGCAGCGTCTGCCCCGGCTCCGGCTCGCGGAAGAAGATCACGAAGTAGACCGGGTGCCCCTCGCGCAGCGCGACGCCCGACCTGCGAATCGTCCTTGAAGCCGCCGATGCCCGGCCCGTGGCCGGCGCGCGGATCGATGATGACGTAGGGCCGCCGCTTCGGATCGACCGTCACGCCTGCCGGCGGCACGATGCGCACCAGCGCGTAATTGACCGGGCGCTCGAACGAGCGCGCGTCGAGCACCATCTCGTAGTCGAAGTGCAGCAGCGGCGGCAGGCCCTTCTGGTTGTGTTCGATGAAGTTGTTGCCGCGCTCGCGCAGCGTGTCCAGGAACAGCACCGAGCGCTGCGCGAGGTCGATCGCGTAATTGCTGCACTGGGTCCACGCCTCCCACGGCATCACCGGCCGTGCTTGCAAATCGGCTGCCACGTTCTTCAGCGCGTTCTGCACCCGTTCGTTGTACGCCTCTTGCGCGAGTTTCACGCGCTTTTGCAGCAGCACGGAAACCTTGGTGGAGAGATCGTGACTGCGGGCGAGTTGGGCGGCGGTATTCATGTTGTCTCCTGGGTGATCTGTGCTCAAGCATTCTTTGAATGGAGCCCGCGTCGGCACCAGAGATATGCCGGCGTCGCCCCGGCAATTTGATCAATGAAATGCGCGCGACAGGCAGACGTACGACTCCGTATCTGACTTACGTTGATTTTCTGCCGTATGCATTGAGCGTGCCTATTGGACCTTGGTCCAATCATGCGGGGGCTTCAGGCAGCGAACCGAGCCCGCTCAGCGCGGCTTCGGCATCGATTAAAAATAACCCGCGTGTTCGCTCGGCGGACTGACAATTATTAATTTTGACGGGGAATCATTGCGGCCTTATTACAATTTAACCATCCTCACGGCTGGTCGCTGTCCTGCGGCGGGCGCCAAGCTGGCGGGGGCCAATTTGCGGGAGCCCGCAATCTAGTCCGCCTGCGCCGCGCTTAACCGCCCGCCGCGCTGGCGAGGTCGCGGCGGACCATGCGCACACCCGGGTCCTCGGGACTTTCGACCTGCGCGAAGCCGAGCCGCTGCGCAAGGCCCAGCATGGATGCGTTGGAGGCGAGTATGTAACCCTCCATTTGCGCGAAGCCGCGTTCGCGCGCGGCGCGCATCAAGTGCTCCAGCATCTGCCGCGCGAGGCCTTGCCCCTGCCAGTCGTCGACCACCGCCAGCGCGAACTCGCAGTCGCGGCTGCCAGGGGCGGCCGCATAGCGCGCCCCGGCAACGATCGTTTCGTCCGCGCCTACGCCCGCGACGGCGACCAATTGCAACTCGCGGTGGGGATCGGGACGGACGGCATGCTCCAGCATGGCGGGAGACAGTTCGCGCAGCGCGGACATGAATCGCGAGTAACGTGATTCGGCGGAAAGCGCGCGCAACGCCGCCTGCAGCCGCTCCGCATCGTCGGCGCGGACCGCGCGGAGCGTCAACCGCCGCCCGTCCCGCAATTTCACTTCGACGGGACCGAATTCCTCTGCCGGCGGCGCGGCGTCATTTGCCGGTCGTTTCAGTGTAGTCCCTCGACTTCATGCACAGGCGGAAAGCCTGGTCTTCCTTCGCCATGGTGTTGGCGCCGCGCGTGCCGGACAGCGGGCCCGCGCCGCGCATCGGCTGGGGACTGTTGAAAGCCGTGTCGGCGCGCGCCTTGCGCTCGCACTCCGACTGGTCGCGCTTGAGGTCTTCCGCGCTCGCGCCCTCTTTCAGCCACGCGGCGTGCGCGCTCGCGCAGAACAAACACAGCACGCCCAGTAGCGATGCTGTCCTGCTCGCGGATCGCCCGCTGCGCAACGCGTTCTCAATACTTTTCGGGCACATACTTGTACGGATAATCGGGCTCTTTATAGCCGTGCGGCTTGCCGCGCTTGGGCAGCACCACCTTCTCGCGCGGGACCTTCTTGTACGGAATTTTGCCGAGCAGATGCGTGATGAGATTCAGACGCGCGCGCTGCTTGTCGTTCGAATCCACCACGTACCACGGCGCCCACGACGTGTCGGTCGCCTTGAACATGTCGTCGCGCGCTCGCGAATAATCGTACCAGCGGCTGTACGACTCGACGTCCATCGGCGAGAGCTTCCAGATCTTGCGCCCGTCGTCGATGCGCGCCATGAGCCGCCGGGTCTGCTCTTTCTCGCTCACTTCGAGCCAGTATTTGATCAGGATGATGCCCGATTCGATCATCAGCTTCTCGAACATCGGCGCCAGTTCCAGGAAGCGCTTGACCCGCTCTTCCGGGCAAAAACCCATCACCCGCTCGACACCCGCGCGGTTGTACCAGCTGCGGTCCCAGATCACCACTTCGCCGGCCGCCGGGAAGTGCGTCCATGTAACGCTGTAAATACATCTGGCTTTTCTGGCGCTCGGTCGGCGCCGGCAGCGCCACCACGCGAAACACGCGCGGGCTCACGCGCTCGGTGATCGCCTTGATCGCCCCGCCCTTGCCCGCGCCGTCGCGGCCCTCGAAGACGATCATGGCCTTGAGACCCTTGTGCTTGACCCACTCCTGCAGCTTGACCAGCTCGACGTGCAGCTTTTTCATTTCCGCGTCGTAGCGCTTGCCCTTCAGCTTCTCCTTCTGCTCTGAACCATTTTTCTTCGCCGCCTTGTCACCCATCATCGTCTCCTGAATATTTGCCAGTTCCCGGTCAGACAGCGGTTGCACCCCGAGCGAGCGCAAGTCCGTGTCCGTCCGCGCATCAATTAAATGAAAATGCGCAAGACCTCCGGACAGAAACTATTTTTTGGCCTTTTCATTCTCCAGCGCCTTCGTCGTGATCTCCTTGTACAGCTGCAGCATGCGCCCCGCGACTTCGAGCACGCGCGCATTCTCCTTCATCAGGGGGCGCACCGCGTTCGCGTCGGTGACGACCTGCTCCAGGAACGCGAGATCGAGCTCGTTGAGGACTTCGCCGCGGTCGACCCGCTCCTTGAGCGCAAGCGCCTTCGGCAGGCGCTCCTCGACCATCCGTTTCGCCAGCACCGCGATGACACCCGTCTTGTTCGAAATTTCGCTCACGCGTTGCTCCTTAGCTGATTGAATGGAGGGCAGGATCACGGACCCTTGCCCTTGGCCGGCACGCCGTCCGTTCCGGCCATGCGCTCGGCATCGACCACCCAGCCGCCGCCCATCGCCTTGTACAATCCGACCAGCGACGCGAAGACATTGCCCTGCGTCTGGGTGTAGCTGAGTTCCGCATTGAACAGCCGGCTCTCGGCGTCGACGACCTCGAGGTAGCTGGTGTAGCCGTTGTCGTAGCGCAGCCGCGCGAGCCGCGCGTAGGTGCGCAGCGCGTCGACCTGGCGGCCCTGCGCCGCGACCTGTTCGCGCGATTTCTGCAGCCCGATGAGCGAGTCCTCGACTTCCTGGAACGCGGTCTGGATCGATTTCTGGTACTGCAGCAGGGCCTGCTTCTGCTGCGCTTCGGCCTGCTGCACCACGCCGGCGATTCTGCCGGCGGTGAAGATCGGCATCGACGCGTCGCCCGCATACGACCACACGCGCGACGCGCCCGAGAACAGGCTCGACAGCTGCGTGCTGACGCCGCCGAACAGCGCGGTCAGCGAAATGGTCGGGAAATAGAGCGCCTTCGCGGCGCCGATGCGCGCGTTGGCGGCGATCAGGTTTTGCTCCGACTGCCGCAGGTCCGGCCGGCGCTCGAGCAGTTCGGACGGCAGTCCCGCCGGCACCCCCGGCACCTCGAGCTTGCCGAGCTCGCGGCCGCGCTTGACCGGCCCCGGGTTGCGGCCGAGCAGCACGGACAACGCGTTTTCCTGCTGCGCGATCTGGATCTGGATCTGCGGAATGCTGGCGAGCGCGGATTCGTATTCCGACCGGTTTTGCGCGAGCTCCAGTTCCGACACCACGCCGCCCTTGAAGCGCAGTTCGAATACTTTGAGCGACTCCCCGCGGCTCACGGCGGTGGCTTTGGCGATTTCGAGCTGGCGGTCGAGATCGCGCAGGTTGATGTAGGTGGCTGCCACCGAGGCAACGAGCGTCAGGATCGGTTGCGCGGCGCCCTTCCTCGGTCGACAGCAGGTCGGCGCGCGCGGCTTCGTTCAGGCGGCGGATCTTGCCCCACACGTCGATTTCCCAGCTCGCATAGATCGTCGCCTGAATGTTCGTGTACTGCGGGTCGACGCTCGCCGGCAGCGGCACCGGCACAGCGGCTTGCGAGGCGCGGTTGCGTGAACGCGTTGGCATCGGCGCCGACCTGCGGGAACAGTTGCGAGCGGCTGACGCCGTATTTGCCGAGGTATTCCTCGACGCGCGCCGCCGCGATCTTCACGTCCTTGTTCTCGGCGAGCGCGGTCTTGATCAGCTCGTTCGAGGACCGGGTCCTTGAATTGCTCCCACCACGCGGTATTGGCGAGCGTCGCTCGGCGGCCTTGTCTTCGAAGCGGAACGCTTTCGGCGCGTCGATCGGCGGACGCTTGTAATCGGGCCCGAGCATGCAGCCGGCGAGCGCACACAGTACAACCAGCAACAGCGCAGTCGATCTGCGCATGTCAGTCGTCCTCGCGCTTCGCATGCGGCGCGCTCGCCGCGCGCGCCGCCGCCGGCCGCCGGCGCGTGGCCGCCCTCTTCCTTCTTGCCGCGCTCCGCCAGCTGTTCGAACAGATAGAAGAACAGCGGCACAAAGAGCAGCGCGAGCGAACTCGCGCCTATCATGCCGCCGATGATGCCGGTGCCGAGCGAGTGGCGCGCGTTCATGCCGGCGCCCATCGCGATCCACAGCGGCACGCAGCCGAAGATGAACGCGAGCGAGGTCATGATGATCGGCCGCAGGCGCATCTCGCCGGCCTCGACCGCCGCGTCGAGCAGCGACTTGCCCTGATGGCGCAGCTCGACCGCGAATTCGACGATCAGGATCGCGTTCTTCGCGGCAAGACCGACCAGCACCAGCAGACCGATCTGGAAGTAAACGTCGTTTTCGAGGCCGCGCGCCCAGGTCGCGATCAGCGCGCCGATCGAGGCCGAAGGGCACCGCCGTCAGCACCGCGCCGGGCAGCGTCCACGACTCGTACATCGCCGACAGGATCAGGAACACGATCAGGATGCCGAACGCAAACGCGATCGCCGAAGAATTTCCCGACTTGATCTCCTGATAGGCCATGCCCGACCACTCGTAGCCGTAGCCGTCGGGCAGTACCTTGGCCGCGACTTCCTGCATCGCCTTGATCGCGTCGCCCGAGCTGTAACCTTCCTTGGCGGCGCCGATCAACTGCGCCGCCGGGAAACCGTTGAAGTGCGGCACCAGATCGGGGCCGACGACGTACTCGGTGTTGACCACCGCCGACAGCGGCACCATCTTGCCGTTGGTCGATCGCGTGTAGAGCTTGGTAATGTCGTCCGGCTTCTCGCGGTATGACGAGTCGGCCTGCAGCACCACGTTCCAGACCCGGCTGTACTGCGTGAACTGGCTGACCACGATCGAGCCGAACTGCGCCTGCAGCGCGCTGTTGACGTCCGCGATCGGCACGCCGAGCAGCACCGCCTTCGAGCGGTCGACCGTCGCCCGCATCTGCTGCGAGATGCCGCGATAGGTCGTGGCGACGCGCCCCAGTTCCGGACGCTGGTTGGCCTCCGCCAGGAACTGCTGGGTGACTTCGTTCAGGCGCAGCGGGTCGCCGCTCGTCTTGTCCTGGATCCAGAACTCGAAACCGCTGCCGGTGCCGATGCCGGGAATCGCCGGCGGCGCGATCGGAATGAACACGCCGGTGTCGATCTGCTGCGATCCGGCATAGACGCCGGTCAGAATGGCCTTGACGTTTTCCTTCTTGGCGGTCTCGATCGACTTGTAGCGCTCCTTGAAGTCCTTGAACGTGACGAACATCGCCGCGACGTTCGGCTTGTACTGGCCGTCGATGAAGCTGTAGCCGTTGATGATCGTGCGGTCGGCGACCGCCGTATTCTTCGAGAACAGCGCGTCGATCTTGTCCGACGTCTCGATCGTGCGCTTCATGCTGGCGGCGTCGGGCATGATGATCTGCGCGAACGTGTAGCCCTGGTCCTCGTTGGGCACGAAGCTGGTCGGAATGGTCTTGAACAGATGCACGATGCCGTACATCATGAACGCGAACACGCCGAAGGCGACGAACATGCGCTTGATGGTGAACAGCGTCGCGCGGCCGTAGGCCTTGGTCAGGCGGTCGAACTGGCGGTTGAACCACGCGAACGGGCCCTTGGTCGGCGGCGTGGTGTGTTTCAGCAGGAGGCCGCACATCGCCGGCGTCAGCGTCAGCGCGACGAAGCCCGAAATCGCCACCGACAGCGCGATCGTCAGCGCGAACTGCTTGTAGAGCTGGCCGGTGGTGCCGGGCAGGAAGCCCGCCGGCACGAACACCGCGGCGAATACCAGCACCACCGCGATCACCGGCCCGGCGACCTCTTCCATCGCCTTGATCGAGGCGTCCTTGGGCGCGAGGTGATGCGCATGCATGTTGCGTTCGACGTTCTCCACCACCACGATCGCGTCGTCGACCACGATACCGATCGCCAGCACCAGGCCGAACAACGTCAGCAGGTTGATCGAGAAACCGAGCGCCAGCATGCCGAGGAAGGTGCCGATCAGCGCGACGAAGATGGCCACCGTGCAGATGACGGTGGCGCGGAAATTCTGCAGGAACAGGTAGACCACCAGCACGACCAGGACGATCGCTTCGAACAGCGTGTGGATCACTTCCTCGATCGACAGCTTCACGAAGTCGGTGGTGTCGAGCGCGATCGCGTATTCGATGCCCGCCGGCAGGGTTTTCTTCATTTCCTCCATGGTCTTGCGCACCGCCGCGGACACTTCGAGGCCGTTGGCGCCGGGCTGCTGGTAGATGACGATCGGGGTGGTCGGCTTGCCGTTGAACTTGTTGTCGTCGATATACTGGCGGCGGCCGGTTTCGGCGCGCGCGACGTCCTTCACGCGCACGATCGCGCTGCCGTCCGGATTGGCGCGCAGGATGATGTTTTCGTAGCGCGACGGCTCGACGAACGGCGACTCGGTCACCACCGGGAACGTCATCTGCACGTTGCCGTTGTTCGGCTCCGCGTTGACCTGGCCGGCGCTGACCAGCGCGTTCTGGTTGGAGACGGCGTTGGCGATGTCGCTGGTGGTGATGCCGAGCGAGGCCATGCGGTTCGGATTCATCCAGATGCGCATCGCCTGGTCGGGCACGCCGAAGATCTGCGCCTGGCCCGCGCCGTTGACGCGCTTGATCGTGTCGAGCACGTAGACGTTGGTGTAGTTCGTCACGTATTCCGGCGTGTAGCGGCCTTCCTTGTCGAAGAGCGCGACGATCATCAGGATGCTGGCCGATTTCTTCTGCACCGACACGCCGTACTGGGTGACGGCCGACGGCAGTTGCGGCAGCGCGAGGTTGACGCGGTTCTGCACCTGCACCTGCGCCATGTCGGGGTCGGTGTCGAGCGTGAAATAGACCGTGATGGTGAGCTGGCCGGTGTTCGAGCTGATCGACGTCATGTAGAGCATGTTGTCGACGCCGTTGATCTGCGCCTCGATCGGCGCCGCCACCGAGTCGCCGACCGTCTTCGAATCGGCGCCGGGATAGGTGGTCGTCACCTGCACCTGCACCGGCGTGATCGTCGGGTACTGCGCGATCGGCAGCACTTTCATCGAGACCAGGCCCGGCCACGCAGATCAGCAGCGAAATGACCGTCGCGAAGATCGGCCGTTCGATGAAGAACTTGGAGAACATGCGTCGGCGCCCCGGTTATTTCTTCGCGCCGCGGCCGGTTCCGCGGCCTTCGCGCGCGTCTTTCGCCTCGGCCTCGCGGGCTTTTCGGCCGCCGGCTTTGCAACCTGCGGTCCCGCCGGCGCTTTCGCCTCGTACGGCGTCGCCTTCACCGGCGCGCCGGCGCGCAGCCGCAGCGCGCCGCCGACCACCACCTGCTCGCCGGCCTTCAGGCCCTGAGTTGATGAACCACTGGTCGCCGTACCAGTCGCCGGGCAGTGACCGGGCGGTTCTCGGCCTTGCCGTCCTTGTCGATGACCCACACGAAATGGCCCTTGCCGCCCTGCTGCACGGCCGCTTGCGGCACCAGCACCGCGTTCGGGCGCAGCGCGCCTTTGAGCCGCGCGCGCACGTACTGATTCGGCCGCAGCGCGCCCTTCGGATTGGCGAACGTCGCGCGCAGCGTGAAGGTGCCGGTCTGCGGATTGAACGACGGATCGGTGAAAGTGATGTTGCCGGTCTGCGGAAACATCGTGCCGTCGACCAGCACGATTTCGACCGCGAAGTTCTTGTCCTTCGGCGGAACGATCAGGCCCTTCGCCACCTGGTCGCGAAATACTGACGATTTCGTTTTCCGAAATGCTGAAATTCACCCACATCGGATTGAGCGCCGACACCGTCGTCAACAGGCTGTTCGCGGGGTTGAGATAGGCGCCGACCTTCTGCTGCGCGGCGCCCGAGATGCCGTTGAGCGGCGACGCGATCGTGGTGTACGACAGATTGAGCTTCGCGGTTTCGACATTGGCTTTCGCCGCCGCCAGCGATGCGGCGGTCGATTGTTCCGAACCGTTGGCGTCGTCGAGGTCCTTCTGCGACAGGGCATTCTGCGCGGCCAGCGGTTTGACGCGATTCAGATTGGCCACTGCGGTATCGTGCGCGGCCTTGGCCTTGTCCCATCCCGCCTGCGCTTCGTTGAGCGACGCAATGAACGGTTTCTGGTCCATCTGGAACAGCACCTGGCCGTCCTTGACGATCTGGCCTTCCGTGTACAGTTGCTTGTCGAGGAAGCCGTTGACGCGCGCCACGATGTTGACCTGCTGCGGGCTCTGCGTGGTGGCGATGTATTCGTAGATGATCGGCGTGTCGCGCGGCTCGATCTTGAGCACGGTGACTTCCACCGGCCCGGGCGCCGGCGCCTCCGGCTTGCTGCAGCCGGCGAGTGCGACGATTAGGGTTGCGCCATAGGCGAACCACCAGCCCCTGCGGCGTGCCGGCGCGCGGGCCGGCGAAGCAATCGCGCTAGAAAACGTGGCCATCATGTCAGATTCTTCTTTCCGAAAATTCGCCGCCGCGCGGCTTATAGTGGGGTGCACGCGCCGAAGAGCAGGTAACCCGCTTCGTCAGCCGCGATCGCGCCGACCAATTTGCCGCTCTGCTCGCTGATGGTGATGCTGAACGCACGTTTGTTCTCGAACCCCTGGATCACCAGCATGCCGTCGCCGCGCGCATAAGTTTTTCATCGTCGTGCTGCGGCCGCGCGCGCTCATCGTCTTCGCCGCGAAATCAAGACGGATAAACTGCGGCGCGTTGATGTCCTCCGCCAGCCCCTTCTCGCAGGTGGTCCCGACCGCGCAATCGTGCGCCTCGATGGCGGAACAGATCAGCGCCTTGGAACCGTCGAAATCGGCGCACACCGCGGGCGCTGCGGCGACACACAACGCCGCCGCCAATAAATTCAGTATAAATCGTTGCATGGTGGCTCCTAGTTGACGGTGTAGCCGCGACCGCTGAGGCACGCCGCACGCGCCCGGTTGTAAGCATTGGGCCCGGCCGCATTCGCCGCGGCCTGCTGCTGCGCATACTGCTGCTGTTCGTACTGCTGCCGTTGTTGCTGTTCCTTGGCGCTGGCCCGACGAGCGGCGATTCCGCCGACCACCGCCCCCGCTGCGGCACCCTCGCCGCCCCGTCCGCCGATGCCGCCGATCAGTCCGCCGACCACTGCGCCCTTCACCGCGCCCTTCGCGCCCGATCCCGCTTCCGGTTGGGCGGATCCCGAGGGCGGCGGCGCACTCGCCTGCTGTCGCGGCGGATTGGCCGGATCGTAACCGGTTTGCTGCACCGCCCACTGGTGGCATTCGAACTCGTCCTTCTGCTGCTGCTGCGGGCTTTGCCCTTTGCCGGGATACACGAAGTTCTGCTGCGCAGCGCCGGTGCGCCGGCGAGCATCGCGGCCACCACCGCGTTGATCATCCATCTCGACATCATACTTTTTCCTTTCCTGTGTTCGGCGCCGCGCGTTTGATCGGACCGTTACTTCTTCTTGGAGATCTTCTGGCCCACCAGCCCCAAGCCGGCCGTGGTGACGCTGGGAAACACCAGTATGCCTTTGGCTTTTTCGCCGAGCGCCTTGGCCCCCGGGGAGCTCGCGTAGAGGGAATCCAGCGCGGCTTGCGAATCCCGGTCGATGGCGGACGCCGCCATGGCCGGACCCGCCGCGAGAGCTGTCAGCGCGAGGATCAGTGCGGCTTGCAGGTATCGAATGTGTTTTAACATCATGCATGCTCCATTTCAGTCGACAACAATGTGCGTATTCCGAAAACGCGCGGAAGGCGAATTATAGCGAAAGAGGCGCCCGGTCACTTCATCTTGATCAAGTCTCGCCCGCCGTGCAAAATAAGCCGCGGGCGCGGGCGGGGCAATTGGGCTATGGTCCAATAACGCGTATCGTTGCAGGAACAATGGATTTTCCGGGCTATTCAAGCTTCCTTGGCCGACTGCAACGCAGTACGCACCGCCATGATGAAAATTTCGTCGTTGAACGGCTTGCGCAGGAATGCCACCGCACCCGCCGCCAGTGCCTGTTCCCGTACGCCGATATCATCGTGGGCGGTGATGAAAATGACGGGCAGACCGCTGCCCGCCAGCCGCGTTTGCACGTCCAGTCCGCTTAAGCCCGGCATCTGCACGTCGAGAATCACGCAATCGGGGTGGTACGAGGGCATCGCGGCGCGCAGCTCGAGAAAATCGTCGCCCGTCAAAAACGACTCCGCCTCGATTCCGATCGAGCGCAGCAACCGCTTGGTCGAGCGCCCCACCGCTTCGTCGTCATCAACGATGGCGACTAAGGGCCTGTCTTTTTTCACTGTGGATAACTTTCCAGCACAACCAACGCGCAGCGTGGACGCAACTTCCTCCTTACCTAGAATACGGGGGTCCCGGCGCGCGCGATATTGGACCTAGGTCCAACCCATACGCTCTCGCGGCGGAACGCGCACCTCGCAAGGCGCCGGGCCGGATTCTACTTCCCGCGGCGCCGCGGCTTGTCCGCGCGCTCGGCCATGCGCACCAGGTCGGCCAGCGAGGCGGCCCGCATCTTGTCCATCACGCGGGCGCGGTGAACCTTGACCGTTTTTTCGACCGTGCCAAGCTCGACCGCGATCTGCTTGTTCAGGCGGCCGGCGACGACCCGATCCATGACCTGCCGCTCGCGCGGCGTCAGACTGCCGAGACAATCGAGGATCGCATCGAGCTCCGCCTGTTCGGCGCCCTCGCGCATGGCACGCTCAATCGCGCGCCCGATCGCGCCCAGCAGATCCGCGTCCTGCACCGGCTTGGTCAGAAAGTCAGCAGCACCGGCCTTCATCGCATTCACGCTCATCGGAATGTCGCCATGTCCGGTGATGAAAACGATCGGCAGCAGCAAGTTTGCAGAGTTCAACTCGCGCTGCAGATCGAGGCCGCTCAATTCCGGCATCTGCACGTCGAGCACCAGGCAGGCCGGTCCTTCGCCGTCGCGGCTGCGGTCGAGAAATGCGCGCGCCGACTCGTAGACCTCGACGCGGTAGCCGGCGGAAGCAATGAGCCGCGCTACCGCTTTGCGCACGGACGCGTCGTCGTCGACGAGATAGACGACCGGAAACGAGCCGCTCATGCCGGTTGACCTGCCGGCTTCGTGCGCAAGGCGGCATCGAGGGGCAGCGTAAAGTAGAACGTGGCGCCGTAGCCCGCATTGTCCTCGGCGCGCAGGCGCGCGCCGTGCGCTTCAAGAATCGAACGGCTGATCGACAGTCCCAGCCCGAGCCCATCCTGCTTGGTGGTGAAAAACGGCGTGAAAATCTTGTCGAGCTTGTCGCTGGTGAGCCCGGTGCCGCGATCGCGCACCGAAATCCGCACCCCGTCGCCGCCGTCGCGCGCCACCCGCACGGCGACCTGGCGTTCGTCGCGCGTGCGGTCCTTCATCGCGTCAAAAGCGTTGAGCAGCAGATTGAGCATCACCTGCTGCAATTGGACGCGGTCGGCGCGCACGGCCGGCAGGCCGGGTTCGACTTCCATTTCCACGCGCACGCTGCGCACGATGGCATCGCTGTGGACCAGCGATGCGACGTCACGCATGACGCTCTCCAGGTCGAGCGGCGCGAGTTCCAGCACGCCTTTCCTGACGAGCGCGCGCATACGGCGGATGACCTCGCCCGCGCGGTTGCTCTCCCGCACCACGTCCCGCAAGGTCTCGCGCACCTCGGTCAAGTCGATCGCGTCCGCGGCCATGAAGCGCTGGGCCGCCTGCGCGTTGGACAGAATCGCGGTCAACGGCTGATTCAACTCGTGCGCGAGCGAACCCGCAAGTTCCCCCATTGCCGAAATGCGTGAAACGTGGGCGAGTTCCTGGCGGCTGCGCAGCAGCTCGTGGTGCTCGGTGACATCGATGCACGAGCCGATGTAGCCGAGAAATTCGCCATCGGCTGCGTAGCGCGGCACGCCGTCGTCATGGATCCAGCGGTATTCACCGTCGTGCCTGCGCAATCGGTATTCAAACGCGAATTTCCGCCGCGCATCGAACGAAACGCCGTATTCCGACAAGCACTGCTCCAGATCGGCCGGATGCACGCCCTGCGCCCAGCCGTTCCCCAGCTCCTGCTCGACGGTGCGGCCGGTGAATTCGAGCCAGTGCTCGTTGAAGAAAGTGCAGAGCCTGTCCGGTCCCGACATCCAGATCATCACCGGTGCCGTATCCGCTAGGCTCCTGAAGCGGGCTTCGCTCTCGCGCAGCGTTGCCTCCGTGCGCCGGCGCCGCGCCAGCTCGAGCAACAGCAGCGCGATCAGCAGAAACAGCACGATCAAACCAATACCGGCCACCAGGATCTGGTGGCGGTATTGGTCCCACAGCGTGAGCGGGCGCAACAGAATTTGCGCGTCCCGCGGGACACGGTCCTCTGGAATGTGCCACCTCTGCAACGCCTGCCAATTCACGCGTAACGGCGCAGCAGGTGCCTCGACGTTGCGCACACCGGGTGCAGAATCGCCTGCAAAGACCTTGGTGACAATGGCGGCCGTCGCGCGGCCTATCGCCGCAAAGTCGGGCATAGCACCGCCCAGCGTGCCCCGCTCAAGATGGCTCTCGAACGTGCCGTAGATCGGCACCGGTGAAACGTCGGCGAGCCGCGCGGCGACATCGCGGCCTACGTACGATTTGCCCTCGGCGTCGCGCACCATCGACCCGAGCAGGATCGAACTCGTGGGAGGCAAGTGCCGCACTTCATCTTCGATTGCTGCCAATGGCACCCCGCTGATGGTGCGGTATTCCAGCTTGGGCTCGAGTTTCTTCAGAACCCGCAGTGCCTCGTCGCGCCGGCGCAGATCGAAATCGGCGACACCGTGGACAACCACGACCTGCCGCAACCCGGGATTGAGCGCGCGCATCAACCCGATGGTGCGATCATAATCGTACGAAATGGGCAGGGCGGCGACTCCCGCCGGCAGGGCGTGGCCTGCGAGCCATTGCCAGTCGATCGCCGCCGCGACGATGGGCAACTGCGGAAACAACTGCGCCCGGTAGGCGAGCGCAAGTTCGAGTGCGGACTCATATAGCGGCACGAGCACATCGATTTTCCGCCCGGAGTAGCGAAAGACAAGATGACGGACGAATTCCTGTTCGTAGCGCTTGTCGGGGAAGCGGCCGAAATCAAGATACTCGACAAAAAACTCGATCGTCCCGGGTTCGCCCGCCAGTCCCGCGCGCAGCCCGGCATCGAAGGCCGCCGTCGCCGGCAGCTCGTTGCGCTCGGCACTCAACACCAGGACTGTCTTTTTCGCGGGCGACAACACGCTTGCGCCCGGGTCCGCGCCCTGCACGAGCCGGCCGATGACGAGGGTGAGCAGAACGAGCCACCGTGCCCATTCCGTCAAAAATAAGCGCGCGCTGCGCATGCGTCCTGCGGCTGCGATTCCGCCGTTCACGCGGTCGTCAACCTGTGCGCGGGCACGGCGCTGCTCCGGCAACCGTGCGCCAGGGACCGCCTACGGATGAGTGCTCCGTGCTCACTTTTCATGTCCATTTTCGCCAAGCTGAACAGTCGTTATCAAACGACCGGAGAGCTGCCCTGGCAGCGCAGCCGCGCGGGTCGGGTACAACCTTAGCTTAGCCGGAATTGGACTTTGGTCCAAGTGCGCCCGCCGCCTGCCTCCAGTACCATCGGTTTTCGGAACGCCCGCGCAAAGTGCCTTTGCGGGCGATTCCTGATACCCGGGGAGGTTGCGCATGAAACTTCGGAAAATTCTCCGCGCGCTGTGTCTTGTTCTTTTTTTGCCAGGTCTCGCCGGCGCAGCCGACAGCGGCAAGCTCGTTTATTTCGATCAACCCGAAAGCGCGAAGCTGTTCGCGCAGGCGGAAGTCAAAGGTCAGTTCTGGACCCTCATCCGCTACTTTATTTCGCAGAGAATCGACACGTTCTGTTCCGTGGCATCGAGCGTCATGGTACTCAATGCGCTGGAGGTGCCGTCCCCCGTCTCTAGGATGACGTATCCCTACAGCAAGTTCGACGAGGAAACTTTCTTCACGCGGGGTGTGCTGGAGAAGCAGAAGGTTCGCGACATCGCCGGCGACGGACTGCATCTGGCGGAATTGGCCGACATGCTGAAGGCGTTCGACCTGACGATCGCCGTGCATCACGCCGATACGCTATCGGTGAATGACTTCCGGCAGTTGACCGTCGCGGCCCTGAAGTCGACGGATCGCTACGTCGTGGTGAATTTTTTGCGGTCCCGCATAACGCAGGAAGGCGGCGGGCATTTCTCGCCGCTCGCCGCCTACGACGCAAAAAGCGACCGTTTCCTGGTGCTGGATACCGCGCGCTACAAGTATCCGCCATTCTGGGTGAAAGCGCAGGACTTGTGGGACGCCATGAATACGGTCGACGCGAATGCGAAAGCCAAGCGCGGCTTTCTCATCATTGGCCGATCCCGACAGTAGGACCCAACCATCTGCCGCGGCGCTCCAAACAATAAGCGCGGTGACGCGAACAAGCACGCCTGCGCTTACGGCCGGAAAGCTTCGATCGACGAACCTATGTACAAGTACATCGCAGAATGGCCGCCCTGCGACTGGCCGTACGCGAGATAAATCGGGCCGAGCTTCGAATCGACGCCGAGAAAGAGCGATCCCCCCGTCAGCACGCCGCGCGCGGGCGTGCCGTCGATGCGCTGATACACGTTGCCCGTTTCCAGCGAAGCGCCGGCGTAAATACCCGTTCCGAACGTCTCCGAAAGATCCGCGATCCGGCGGCGCATCGTCACGGCGCCCATTGCAAATTCGCGCCCGACCAGTTGGCCGTTGCGATAGCCCGACATGATGAACAGCCCGCCGGCGCGCGGTTGATCGAAAGCCGGCGGATTGGTGTTGAAATCCGTTGCACCCCGCAGCCCGAACGTGAATACATTGCGGCCCCACGAGTAGATCGTGTTCGCGGTGACGCTTAGAGTGTGATACGTCGAGTCCGCGCCCAGCCCGCCCTGCGATGAATAGCCGTTGACCTGCACGAAACTGCCTTTGGTGGGGAACAAGCGCTTGTCGAGCTGGTCGTAGATGAACCGCGTCGTGACCCCGCCGGTCGAGTTGAAGTTGGGCTCGGGAATGGCGGGGTTGGAGACCGTGGTCGTAGCATCGAGCGCGCCGCGCTGCAGCCCGAGCCGGAATTCTCCCCACGACCCCATGGCAATGCCGCCGTCGAGGTTCACGCCGTAGCGGCGGACGTCAAACTGCGCGACCGTGGTGTCGCCGATGTAATAGTACTGAAGGGTCTGGCTCGCGTACACGCTGGGCGCGATGAAGAAACGCTGGTGCACGTCGAGCGGCTGGTAGAACTCGCTGGTAAGAATATTCGGGCGGCCGAGCTGGACCGAGGTGCGCCATTCACCGCCCAGCGAGTTGAGCCAGCGCTTCTCGTAATCCAGGCGCAGGCCGAACGCGGTATCGCCCTTGAAATCCGTGTTGAGGTTGACGTCGAACAGCAGGTAGTCCGGGCCCCATGGCTTTTCCGTTGCGTTGAAGGTCAGCACGTTGCGCTCCGCCTCGGCGGTAAGCTGGTAGTTCACCGAAGTGAAGTCGCGGCGCGCGACGAGGTTGGTGGTGTCCGCGTCGACCTTGACCGGATCGAAAGTGTCGCCCGGCTTGGTCTCGATGAAAGTCTTCATGACTTCGGGGTTCGTCACCTTGAATCCGGCGAGGCGCACTTCGTCGATCTTCACCTTCGGCGCCCCCGCCACTTTATTCAGGTGCTCGCGCCACTCGGCATATTCGCGCGGCGGCAGGCTGTAGCGCGCGAGCGCCGCGACGACTTTGCGCGCCGCCGCTTCGCCGAGCGGAATCGCCTCGGGTACCTTGTGGAAATCCCCCGAGGTGATGCCCGGCAGGATGACGGGCACCGCCACGTCCCTCGCGGTGAGTGTCGCGAGCTGGGCTTTCTCGTTGGCTTCGATCGCGATATTCATCGCCTGCCCCGCAACCGAGAGGGCACCTCCCAACTCGTCGCGCTTGACCGGCGGGTTGGCCACCGGCACCGCGATCACGACGTCGGCGCAGGTCTGGCGCGCGACGTCCACCGGCAGGTTGCGCACCAGCATGCCGTCCACATAAAGGTGACCGTTGTAGTCCACCGGCGCGAATGCGCCCGGTACCGCCATGCTCGCGCGCATGGCGATCGTGAGATCGCCCTTGTCGAAGACCGCCACCTGGCCGCTCTCGAGATCGGTGGCGACCGCGCGAAACGGAATCGGCAATTCGTTGAAATTCGAAGTCTGGCGGGCGCCCGCGACGATGCGGCGGAACAGCGCCTCTATTTGATGGGTAGGCACGATGCCTGTCGGCAGCACCACCTTGCCGTCCTTGTAGCCGAACTCTAGGCCCAGCGTGAATATGAAATCGAGGAATTTGCGGTGCACGGGCACCTCGTCGCGCGGCGCGCTCGCGAGCGTCTCCTTCCAGTTGACCGCGGTGATGACCGTCTCGAGTTCCTGCGCCGACAGCCCCGTGGCGTAAGCGGCGCCGACGATAGAACCCATCGAGGTGCCGGCGATGCAGTCAACGGGAATGCGCAATTCCTCGAGCACCTTGATCACGCCGATGTGCGCGGCGCCCTTCGCCCCGCCGCCGCCCAGCACGAGGCCGATGCGCGGGCGCGCCGCCGGTTCGCGCGGGATCGACGGCGCATCCGCTGCACCGGCCGCATGCAGCGCCGCGGCAAGCGCGACCGCGAGCACGCCGCGGCTGCGCAATCCGCCGGCGGCGCGCAGGCGCGGCCGCGCATGTCCAATGGGCTGCGCCGTCATTGGGTCCCCTTCGCCGCCGCGCGTATCAGCGCGGAAAAATCCGCCGTCTTGTCCGCCGCCTGCGCGCGCGCATTGACGTGGCCGCGCCGCCTCAACTCCTCGAAAGGCACGCCCGTATCCAGCCGCCCTATTTCGTAGAGGTAATCCGGAACGTAGCCGCTCGCAAGCACCTTCCACGAAAGTTTCACGTGATCGGGATTGACCCGGGAGTTCATCCAGATGGTGGTCGTGCAGTTGGTGGTGAGCGTGTTGTAGAACTCGGGGCGGACCTTGAGCGAATTGATCGCCCGCATGTATTCCGCGAACACGCGGCGCCCGTTCTCGATCGGTCCGTTGATGCGATAAACGTAAACGTCCTCGGGCGGGTCCTTGCGATAGTTGGTGCGCGACCGTATGACGTCCCGCTCGTCGGCGACGACGTAATAAAGCTCGTATTGCCGGAAAAACCCCTTGATCGTCGAGTACTCTTCGCCGCGCTCCTTGCGCGTTTCGATCGAGACCGCGAGGTATTGCCCGTCGCGGAACCCGAAGCTCAGGAAGATGTGCGCGACCGCCGGCCCCATCCAGTACGACGCCACGATGTCCACCGATTGCAGCTCGCGCAGATCGTAAGTGCGGTCGTAGTAAGCCGGGGTATAGTCGAATTCGCTGCGGTATTCGAAATTGCGGATGTTGTGCACCGTGTAGCGGTCGCCGTCTATCGTCGCGTACGGCAGCACGGCGACATCCGTCTGCCAGTCGCGGTCGTTCGACGGCTGGATATTGCTCCACCACGCGATGAGCGCGATCAGTAGAACGACGAAGCTTCCGGCACCTCGCCAACGCCAGTGCGGTATCGCCAATACCACGAGGGCAGCAAGACCGGCCAGCGCGTATCCACAGGCGAGTACCGTGCGCAGCGTCTCGCTGGCGATGTCAGAATAATAGAGGGCGAGCGCGCCCCACGCCGTGGCAGCGACAATTGCCAGCGCGAGCAGTGCCAGACCCAGTATCGCGGCAGCACGTTTCAACACAATCCGCCCCCTCGATCAAATGACTGCGCCGCGTCGTGCGGAGATGTTATTGAGGACGCATTCATCCCGAATTTGCCAGTCGCTGACAACCGCTCCCCGCGCGATTCCAAGCCGCCCGTGTCCCCGCCGCCGTAAGAGATTTTCGCCCAGTGCGCGCGCCTGTGCAGTTGGACCATAGTCCAATAAGCGCCGACGGCTGATTTTGCGCGTAACCGGCCATACGTTCAATCGCTAAATTGCCCGCCGCGCGCAGTGCAGGCGCCGGAAAGGGATGACAGGATTGAGCAACGATCCGCGTCACGCGGTGCGCGCCGCCGCGAGGATGGCCGCGCGCCGCGTTAGGTGGATCGACCCTGCATGGAAGACATGGATTTCGTCAGCCAGCGTGTCACGCAACGACCTTGCCGAGTCCCGGGCGGCGGGCTTGTGCAACGAGAACCGCCACCGCGCACGACGCCAGCCGCGCGATCAGCGAATCCGCGCGGCTGGTCAGTATGATGGGCACGCGCGCGCCGAGCACGATGCCGGCGGCGTCCGCGCCGGCGAGAAACGTCAGGCTCTTGGCGAGCATGTTGCCGGCCTCGAGGTCCGGCACCACCAGCACGTTGGCGCGGCCCGCCACCGGTGAATCAAGATTCTTGATCCTCGCGGCCTCCGGACTGATCGCATTGTCGAGCGCGAGCGGCCCGTCTAGTATCGCGCCGGTGATCTGCTGCGTTCCGCCATCTTGCACAGTGCGGCCGCTTCGAGCGTCGAGGGCACGTCCGGATTGACCGTTTCCATGGCTGACAGGATAGCCACCCGCACTTCGGCGGAACCGAGGTCGCGTGCGAGGTCGATTGCATTCTGCACGATGTCGATTTTTTCCTTCAACGTGGGCGAGATGTTCACCGCGGCATCCGTGATGATGAGCGGGTCTGCGTGGCCCGGTACGTCCATGATGAAGCAATGGCTGATGCGCCTCGCCGTGCGCAACCCCTTGTCACGGCTGACCACCGCGCCCATCAATTCGTCGGTGTGCAGGCTGCCTTTCATCAGTGCTTCCGCCTTGCCCGCGCGCACGAGTTCCACCGCTTTTTCCGCTGACTCATGGCTGAACGCGGCTTCGACGATCGGGTAGCCGGAAATGTCCAGACCGCATTTCGCGGCAACTTCCCGGATCCGCGCCGCGGGTCCGACCAGAATGGGCGCGATCAGCCCGGCCTTGGCGGCATCGACGGCGCCCTGCAGCGAACTCTCGTCGCACGGATGCGCAACCGCCGTGGGCGTTGGCGGCAGCGCTTTGCAGCGCTCCAGGAGCATCTCATATCTTGCATGCTTGGCAATATCCATGATAGGTTCCTCGCCGTCGGGCGTCATTTGGCATACTCCCGGGTTCGCGCGCAGAGTTTCGCGCGTTCGCCTAAACGGCGACCAGATACCGCCCGCCGGCGGGCTTGTCATTCAATGCGGTGCGAATGCGGTCGAGCATCGCCATTTGTCCGGCCGTCGGCTTGTCGTCCTGAACGCGTTTATCCGCCAGCACGCGCTCGATCAGCATCAACAGGCGCTCGCGATCCGCGGGGTCGGCCAGCAAGTCCGGCAGCGTATCGATTGCACGATCGGGTTCGTAGCGCGCGATGATCTCCTGTTCGCCGCGAATGCGGCGCCATTCCGCGAGACTCAGCTTCGGCAGCAGATCGGCATAGTCCTTGACCAGTTCCTGCCGCATCGTGAGCCGCGACAGCGGCAACGGTTCGTTCTTGCGCGCGAGCAAGTATGCCGCGCGCGCGAACGCCTCCGTATATCCGCCTTCGCGCATCGATTCCAGCGCTTCTTTGACGAACGGCAGTTCGCGCGGATCCGTGGCACCGACCGCCGCGCGGCCTTCGGCTTCGTGCTTGTCCGCGAGGTAGAGCGAAAACATGTTGCCGTAGGTGCTGAAGAACGCGGCTTCGCTCGCCGCATCGCGCAGCGCGCGGTAATGATCGAGCGACGCGCTCATCAACTCGGCCATCGCGGCCTCTGCCTTGCGCGCCGGATCGTCGCCCGCCACCGCCTTGCGGTGCAAGCGCACCGCTTGCGCCACGGGTGCGACCCACGCCAGCCACGGGTTGACGGTATCGGACAGCGCCCAGCGCTGGAAGCGCAGCGGATGAAATTCCCGCGCCAGTTTGGCCGTCATGTCGTTCGACATCGATTGCACCAGCGGCTGCGCGAAGAGTTCGTACGCGCGCTGGTTGAATTCCGATATTGCGGCGACGGCCTCGAACGGCTTTTCGTCGTTGCGCTGGAAGCGATTGAGCCGCGCGACGACATCCTCCAGCCGGCGCTCCTCGAAACTGACTGTGAATTCGTCCTTGCCGGCGCTGTCTTTGCGCGTGTCGATCTTCATCGCGTAGAGTCCCGGCGGCAGCAGTTCGACGGATTTCAGCACCGAGACGATCTGCGCGTGTTCTTTCTTCGCCACCGTCCCCGACACGAAAATGCCGAGGTGGCCGATATTCTTGTGCATGAGTCCGACGATGACCTGTCCCCGCGCCTTGATCTCCTCGGTGCTGCCGTAGATGTCGGCGACCCAGTTGAACGCCTGCTGCGGCGGGGTGATGTTGTCGCCCATCGAAGCGAAAAGGATGATCGGCGCCTTGATGTCGCGCAGGTCGAAAGCCTTGCCGTCCTTCGCCCTGGTGTCGCCCGACCACAGTTTGTTGCCGACGAACAGATTCTTCGTGATCCACTCGATCTCTTCGCGGTTCATCAAATAGAACCCGCCCCACCAGCGCTCGAACTCCAGGAAACGCGGCGGCTCGGTGTCGATCTTCGCGAACAGATTGTAGTACTTGTCCCAGAACGTGTTGGCCGGGTTGAGCTTCTCGAAGTTCTCCACGAGGTAGGCGCCGTCGAAAATGCCGTTGCCAAGGTCGGCGCTGAACGATGCGAGCCACGAGCCGCCGAGCATGCCGCCGCTGTAACGCATCGGATTGTCGACTTCGCCTTCTTCCCACGCGCCACCCCAGTAGGACATCGGCGCGCCGTTGATCACGATCGGCCCGGTGTCTTCCGGATCGGACGCCGCGAGCATCATCGCCGCCCACCCGCCCTGGCAGTTGCCGATAATCGCGGGCTTGGCGCTGTCCGGATGCAGCGCGCGTACCTTCTTCACGAACTCCTGTTCCGCCGCGCACACGTCGGGCAGCGTCTGCCCCGGCTCCGGATCGCGGAAGAAAATCACGAAGTAGACCGGATGCCCTTCGTGCAGCGCGACGCCGACTTGGGAATCGTCCTTGAAGCCGCCGATGCCCGGCCCGTGGCCTGCGCGCGGATCGATGATCACGTACGGCCGCCGCTTCGAATCGACCGTTACGCCTGCCGGCGGCACGATGCGCACCAGCGCGTAATTGACCGGACGCGCGAAATGTCGCGCGTCCAGCACGGTTTCGTACTCGAAGTGCAGCACCGGCTTCAACCCCTCGCGCGAGTGTTCGACGAAGTTGTTGCCGCGCTCGCGCAGCGTGTCGAGAAACAGCACCGAGCGCTGCGCCACGTCGACCGCATAGTTGCTCCACCGCGTCCATGCGTCCCATGGCATGACCGGCTGCGCTTGCAAATCGGTCACCGCATTTTTCACCGCGTTCTGCACCCGCTCGGCGTAGCGTTCCTGCGCGAGTTTCGCGCGCTTCTGGTAGAGCAGAGAAACCTTGGTGGAAATGTCGTGACTGCGCGCGAGTTGGGTTCCGGCGTCCATGGCTCGTTTTCTCCCGGTCAAAAAAGGGGCGGCAAAATAATCGATTAAAAAGCTTATCCCGATGCTGCACCCGCACATTGATCCATGTCAACTGGATTGGGCGCGCCGCTTGCTTTAGCTTAACCAAAGAACATCTTGATGACGCGTTCCGTGCCCAGCGCGCGGACAAGCTCGACCAGCACCGCGTAGAACATGAAGAGCACCAGGAGCCAGATCTGAATCGCCACGAAGCGCCGCCAGACGAATTCGCCCAACAGGTGCTGGTGCGCTTCGACTATTCCACCGTGCTCCCGGAACGCGGGGATGAAGTGCTCCAGATACCGCGCTCCTTCAGGAGCAGGACGGTGGTAATGGCGACGACGTTGTATTCGGGCGTCACGAAAGAATTCGCACGCGCCCGGTCGCGATTTCGCACACCGCCCCCACCAGCTTCACGCGGCCCTCTTCCAAGCGCGCGCGGGCTTCGGGCAACTCAAAGAGCTGGCGCATGGACCAGCGGACGTTGGCTTCGACCGCGTGCGCGAGCTGTTGTTGTGGCGGAAGCTGCGGGTCGATATTTTCAAGACCCGGCAATAAATTCTGCAGCAGCACCTCGATGCGCGAGCGCTCCCGTGCGCCCTGAAATTTCGCCGCGAGCGCGGCCTGCACGGCGCCGCAGCCTTCGTGCCCGAGCACCACGAACAACTGCGTCTTGAGGTGCGTGCCCGCGTACTGGATGCTGCCGACGACTTCGGGTGAAATCACGTTGCCCGCCACGCGAATGATGAACAGCTCGCCGAAACCCGCGTCGAACAGCAGCTCCGGCGGCACGCGCGAGTCGCTGCAGCCGAGGATGGTCGCAAACGGGTGCTGGCCTTTGGCCATATCGGCGAGTATTTCCCGCGGGGTGCGCGAATTCCGCGGCTCGCCGCGCAGAAAGCGCGCGTTGCCCTCCATCAGGCGCGCGAGCGCCTCGTCTGCGCTGAGTGGGCTGTCTGTGGCGTGATCCACCATCGTCTTACCGCCGCCCGGTCATAGGCGCACCGATGCGCCCAGCCCCTGCGGATCCGGAATGCGGGCGAGTGCAAGGTCCTCGCTGAACGAGAAATGCCGCGCGATCGCGCGATTCAGGAGATCCAGCTCCACTTGCAACGCCGCATGACGCTGCTCGGGCAGCGTATGCGTGAGATTCTCTATCATCGCGCGCAGGCGCGGATTGTCTTTTGCCAGCGGCAGCGCCTTGGTGGCATCGGTCACGACCTGTTCCAGGAACGCAAGATCAAGATCGTTCAACACCTCGCCGCGGTCGACCCTTTCCTTCAGCGCAAGCGCTTTCGGCAGCCGCTCCTCGACCATGCGTTTCGCGAGCACCGCGATAACACCCATTTCCTTAGATACCTGAGCCACGTTGAGGTCCCTTCACCGGTGGAAATTAATTGAAAACTGTACGAACGAGATGCCGCGAACCGCGTGACTCAGATCAATCCAGCGCGCACTCTATTCTCCGCCGATGCCGCCGCCGAACTTAAGCGAGATGTCGAGTTCGTAGCCGTCAGGGTCGCTGAGATAGACCGAGCTCGATTTCTCGTAATGCGCGACCATTGGGCTGCCGTCGCGGTTTGTCTTCGGCTGGACGCCGGCCTTGCCGAGCCGCGCGATGAGATCGTCCATCCGCTCGGTGGTTTTCAGCGCGAAGCCGAAATGAATGATCCGGCGGTCGCGCGCGGTCCTGGCCTCGTCCGTTTCGTAAAGAACCAGATACCCGACATTGGGAATTCCCAGGTTGACCCACGGATATTTCTTCAAGTCGCGGTGGTCTTCCTTCACCTCGAAACCAAACGTGTCGCGGTAAAAGGCAATCGACCGCTCGAGATTCGTCACGCACATGTTGATGTGGTCGATGCCGGATATCTGCAAGAGGGCCATCGGCGATGCTCCAAATCGGGACTACCGCGGCGCGCCCGCCGGGAAGCAGCGCAAATGCGCGCCGGCCGCCTGCGCCGCCGACTGCTGCTCGCTCTGCCGGCAGGCCGCCATCGCGAAGTTCACATCCGCCGCGGCAAACGTAATCGTCAGCGCGCCGCTCTCCATGCGGGCCGAGGGCTGCGCGATCGGCTCGCGCGACAACGCCCGGCGCTGCTCGGCGGACAGGCTCCGCGCGCAATCATGGATGAGCTTGCAGCCCGGGCAGTTCGCTCCAAAGGAGCGCTCAAGTTCAGTCACGATCTTCTCGCATGCGCCGCGCTCGATGCGGCCGGGCTGCAGAAAAGTTACCTGCAAGCCGCCGGGCGCGGACAGCTCCAGCACCGGGAAATACACCGTCTGCGGCAAAAATTCAATGGCAGCCGCGGTCAACCCCGCGGTAATCGCCACGACGGCCAGCAGGATAATTTTGCGCGGCATCGATTCTCCCGTCTCAGTATAGTCCCGGCACCAGCCGGTGCGAGCGGCCTTGATAGGCCGCGTAATCCGGAAACGCGCGGGCGAGGATTCCCTCTTCCCAGTCCATGCGCCGGATCTGGAAATAAAATTGTACGAGCAGGATCGCGGCCGCCTGCCACGAGCGGAACTGCAGGAAGAGCCCGCAAAACGCGATCTCCTCGGCGAGATAAAGCGGATGGCGGATGCGGCCGTAGAACCCGCTCGTCACGAGCTTGCGCGCTTCCGGCATGATGCTCAGCGACCGGCCGAGATCCAGCACCACGAGAACGCACAACGTGTTGCCGGCCACGATCAGCGCCATGGAAAGGCTATCCCACCAGGGATCGACGGCCGCGCGCGGCAGCAGCAACACGAGATAGGCGACCGTAAACCCCAGCAGCGCCGTGATCTTCGGACCCCACTGTTCGTACTTGCCGACCGGACGCCGGCGCGCGAGATGCAGCGCCACCAGCAGCAGCAGAAAAATGACGATGGAAACGCGCGCCGCAAGCGTCGCAAAAAACGCCCAGTCGCCCCCGAAATACGGATGCGCCGCCACCAACGCCCTTATCCCCAGCACCTCCCTGCCGGCGAGAAACAGCGTGCAAGCCACGATCGGCAATCGCATTAATGCGTCGTAAATTTTATCGTTGTGGGTCATATGCGAAGGCTGATTACCGTTCGGATACCGCTGACTTGGAATAAGCAGGGCAGGCTGTACTGACTTGAATGCAACAGTTTAGCGCACTCTGCAGTCTGTAGGATGCGGTGACAAAGGAACCGCGTCAGTCGCGAGCAATGCGGTTCGTGCCTCACCGCATCGTGCCGTGCCAGATCCTGCCTCACATAGGCGAACTCACAGGCGAACTTGCAGCCCGCCGTCAACGTAATGATATCATGATATCAATATTGACCACAGGCGGAGTTGTCGATGGCCCAATTTATTGTCCGGCACCTGGAAGACGACGTGAAAGCGCGCTTAAAACGCCGCGCCGCGCATCACGGGCGCAGCATGGAAGAGGAAGTCCGGCACATTTTACGCAACGCGGTCAGGGAACAAAATCAGCGCATGCCCAAGCTGGGGTCGCGCATCGCGGCACGTTTCGCGAAAGCAGGATTGACCTCAGACCTGCCGGAATTGCGCGGTCAGCCCGCGCGCTCGGCGAAATTCGATAAATGATCATCCTCGATACGAATGTGCTGTCGGCGTTGATGCGCACGGCGCCCGAGGCCCCAGTGGTGAAATGGCTGGACCGCCAGCCCGCCGAATCCATCTGGATAACCAGCATCACGCTGTTCGAAACGCGTCTCGGCCTGGCATTGTTGCCGGCAGGCCGGCGGCGGCAGACACTGGAACTGGCGTTTGACCGATTGCTAAAAGAAGATCTGGAAAACCGCGTGCTGGATTTCGACAGCGCTGCCGCGACCGAAGCAGCATCACTGGCGGCCGCGAGGCAGAAAGCCGGACGCCCCGTGGACATGCGCGACACGCAGATCGCGGGCATCGCGCTCGCGCGAAATGCCACGCTTGCCACCCGCAACGTGCGACACTTTGCGGAACTGAAAGTGCCAATTGTCGATCCTTGGGAAGCGCGCGACGTATAACGTGGAAGTTCGAACCCTGAGCGACTGCGGCGGCTATACCGAGAATCCGGACTGGTCCTGCCGGCGGTCACGTTTTTGACAAGGCCGCCACTCGCTTCGACAAATCTGTCAATAGGTCGGCAACACCACTTGTAATTATTTTTCTGAGTTTACAATAACTCCGACAAGCAAAACTGAAATTGATGCAAATTCGATCGAATCCGTGCGTCAGCCCTTCGCCGGGCCCCACAACAGCTTTTCCACCGTTGCAGGCAATTCGGCAATCGCGGCGGGGCAAGCGCCCACCCGCCAATCACACCCAAGACGTCTGCGATCATGTCCGCCACTTCAAACGTACGGTAACCGGTCTCGCGCTGCGCAAACTCCAGCGCGATTCCCATCGCCACGAAACCGAGCGCAAACAGCGCTCGTCGTCCCGCGCCGATCGTAAAGACTCGCAAACCAAACCATGAGCGCGGCATAGGCAAGCACGTGTCCGAACTTGTCGCCCTCCTCCACCGGAATTTCAACGGCCACCGGCGCAAGCGACAGGTAGATTACCAGCAGGACCAGAACCCAGCCTATCGCCAGCCAGAACTTGCGGGCCCGCAATGCGGGCTGCACGGCGACGCTCTCAGCTGCCACGCGCGAGCGCCAGCATCATCAGCACGAACACCACCACTGCGGCAACGCACAGAACGAGCACCGCGGCCGCGCTGCAGTCCTTGGCGATTTTGACCAGCGGCGACGGCTCCGGATGCGCGGCGTCGAGCGCGTGTTCGAGCGCGGTGTTGATGAGTTCGGCGGCGAGCACCGCGCCCGTCATGACGACGACGAGAGCCGTCCAGATCAGCGGCGGATCCAGCGCGAGCGTCACCGCGATCGCCACGCATCCGAGCACGAACTGAATGCGGAAATTGCGCTCGCGGCTAAGCGCCGCGGCGAAGCCATCGGCCGCGTGCCTGAAGCGGGCGAGTAGCGGCGGGTTTTTCATTGAGTTAGTTGCACACCAGCGGCTATCCAATGCACTGGACGGAATCGACTTGCGAACGCATAACGCGCTCATTTCGCACGACCGGGCGAATCTGCCCGATCACTGATCGCGTCTGGATATTGCGCCGGCGTCGTCGATGCGCACCGCGATTTCCCGCGCCGCAGCCGTCGTGACCGTGCCGCGCACCCAGTCCCGCGTGCCGATGCCGACCGTCATTTCGCGGCACACCCTGACACCGGGCTTGCCGACCGCCGCGGCCTGTTCGTCCAGCGTACGCGCGCGCGCCAGCATTTTGCCGGTCGGCACGCCGGTCGCAACATCGTCCTTCCACGGTCCGTCGTAGCGCTCGCCGTTCGGCCACTCGTAAACTCCGCGCCCCTCGCGCTTGTCGTTGACGTATCCGCCCACATATTTTTCGCCCGCCCACGCCGAGCGCGGGCCCCAGACGTAGACGCCGGCGCCCTCTTTGCGGTCGGCGACGAAATCGCCGTCGTAACGGTCGCCCGTTGACGGCCACGTCTTCACTCCCCTGCCATGCTTGCGGCCGGATTTGAATTCGCCCTTGTACTCGGCCGTACCTGTTGCCGCACCGATGCCATCCGCCATGCCATCGCGGCAAGCACCCGTGTAACTGCCCTGCAATTCCGGATCGAGCACGGTGCAATTCGCCCACGCGTCGCTTGCTGCTGCCAGCGCGATTCCGGTAAGGAAAATAATGATCGGTGACATGGTCAAGCCCGCTTTAATATTCCCAGCCCACCCGCACGCCCGATGGTCCGACCGACACGCGCGCCTCTCCAGACCGCGGATTGCGCGCCGATTCCCAGAAGACGCTGCCGATCCCGTAGCCGAGCAAACTTCCCGCGACGGTATCCGACAGCCAGTGCTTGCGGCTGGCGACGCGCGCGAGGTTGGTGACGGCCGCGACACCGTACAGCCACGGCGCATCGTATTCCTTGGCGAACGGTGTTGCGACCGCCCACGCGACGATCGTGTGCCCCGACGGAAATGAATCGTAGCCGCTCGTGGCCGGAAAACGGTTTGAAGCTGTGGTTGCCGACATCCTCGGTCGGGCGCGCGCGGCCCGACCGCATACTTGAGCCCGTTCACGACCAGCAACGACGCGCCGCCCGCCTCCAGCGCCGCATAGCCCGTGCGCGAGCGCACCGGATTGCTGTTGTCGATCGCCGCGACCGCGGAGCCCGCGAGCGCGAGCCACGGGATCGCGTTGCCGACATTCGTCGCGTTGGTGAGCCAGCGGCTTTGCGCATGGTTTTGCGCGAAAGTGTCTGCCGTCCGATCGAGCGTGCTGCTCAGGAGCACCAAGTCCGGCGCCGATTGCACCCGCCCGCAGCCAGTTCGTTTCCTTTGCGGTGCGTGCCGCGCTGGAAACATCCCTCGCTACACGGCCGAATGAGAAGGTTTCCGGAACGAGTTGGGCAACAATCGGGGTCTCGCCCTCCGGGTTGGAGATCATCCAGCTGCGCGAGCGGATTCGGTTCGCGCGCGGCGGGATTGAGGTACTCGACCGCCACGTATTCCGCGAGCTCGGACTGCTGGAGCGCGCCGTTGAAGTAGCGCGCGAGCCGCGCGAGATCGATGAAATCGTAAATCACGACCGGATCGCTGCGTTGCGCGATTCGGATGCGGATTTCACGCGTCTCGAGCGGCGCCAGATTCAACGCGGTGCGCGCCGCGCGCCCGACCGCGCGGCTTACGGGCTGGATGCGGTCGTTCGCGAGCGTAACCGTCAGGCGGTAGCGATCGTAATTGACCTCTATGTTGCGAAACTCCTGCCGGCTCAACGCCTCGATCAAGCGGAATTCATAAGTGGTGCCCGGATTCCACTGCGCGGCATCCGGCCGCGGCGTGACATGCGTGTAGGTCGCGGGTTTTGCGATCTGCGGTTGCCATGCCTCGCGCCTGTCCTCCGGCATCGAGAGCTCGTTGGGCAGCGGCGCCGGCTCGGTTTGCAAGGTGCGGTCGCTGCGCGCGGTCGTGATGCCGTAAAGAGTAACCCTGCGCGCAAGTTTTGCGCCGCCGTCGCGTATGAGCGGCTGCCAGACGAAATAGCCGACGCCGCCGCTGGTCTTGGTGAGCATCGCGTCGAACGGAATGCGAATGAAAATGCCCTTGTCGAAGCTGCCCTCGCCGAACTGCTCGGCCGACACATTGGTCTTGGTCGCCCACGCGCCGATCGCGACCCCGTTCTTGAATGTCGCGCGACAACTCCACCGTTGCGCCGATGTCGCCCGCGAGATAGCGCCCGGCGCTCACGCGCGCCTGCACGTCCTGCCAGCCGGTGTCCCAGTACATCGTCGCGTGACCGGTGGCCGTGTGATATCCGGTCTGGGTTCCTGCGTTGCCGAAGCCGAAGTTCTGCTGGAAATCGCGCTGCTGAACTTCGTTCACATCGACGCCAATCGCAAGCCGGCTCGCGAACGGCCGGTACAGCCACTCGCCGCCCACACCCGCGAACATCTCCTCGAGATAGCCGCCGTATAGGCTGTAGTACTGGTTGTCCGTGAACTGGCCGACGTTGGTCAACTGAAGATAGGGCAGCGTGACGCGGGACGTCGTCACGTAGTTGCGAATATATGTGCGCACCCGCGGCAGATCGCTTGGCGCAATGTAAGTGAACTTGTCGTAATTGTCGATCAGTCGCAACCGCACGGCGCCCTCGATCCACGTATCGTCGCGGAGCCGCAACTTCGCCTGTTCCTGCACGTAAAGTTGATACAACGCGAATGCATCAGGACCGCCGAGCGAATAGGTAAAGCCGGGTGTGAAACCCGTCTCGAAGTCGCGGTCGCTGATTCTTGACCACGACATCCCCTGCATCGGCCGGCTCTGGCGCGCGCGCGACGATCGCGTCGCGCTGCTCGCTCGGCGGCAGCGTCCTGCGTTTGCTGCGTGACCCAGGTATCGCGGTCGATGACGTGCTCGGCGACGTCCATGCCCTCCTCGCGGTAGACGAGCGTGAAACGATCGACCGAGGCCGGCGCATCCCGGTGCAGCACCGCGGCGGCACGATCGACGCGATCGCGCCAGTAAACTGCGTCGGCATTGTCAAACGTCACGCGCAACTCGCGCTTGCTATTGCTCGATGCTGCGGACCGGCCAAGCGGTCTGGCGCGCAAGCTCCTTCGCCGTCACCGACCAGTCCGGCGCCTGCTGCAGGCCGTCCCGGCGCGACCCCCACGACGCGGCGGATCGTTGATCTTGGGCGTGGTCATGGCATTCGAGCTGCGTATGCAATGCAAGGCCCAGCATGACGGTGTTGCCACGCTCGACGCCGAGACTCACGTCCGCCAGGCGCCCCGCGCGGTAGACGAGCCCGACGTTCCACGGCGTGCTCTGCTTTTGATTGTTCGAGAGCGGCTCGTGCTGGTAGTCATTGCCGTCGTATTCAAGTTTCAGGGTCAGCGGCTCCCATGGCGTTTGATACTGCACGCCGCCAAACAATGCGGTCGGTCCCCTGAAATAAGTGTTGAATTGCAAGGTGCCGCCTTGGCCAGTACTTGCCGCTGCGCGTGTCGAATGCCGAGGAAAAATTGCTCAATGGATTGCGCAAATTGCCGCGGCCGCCGACGTAACCCCAGCCCAAGCCGAGGCTCCAGTCGAATGCGCCGGTGCGCTTGTTTGCCACCAGCATACTCGCCCGAAAAAAGCCCCGTTCCCGCCGACGTCGCGCAGGCCGACGGCGATCTGCGGCACGTAGGCCGATTCGCGCCACAATCGAAATTTGACGTCAACGCTCTTGTCCTTGTAGGTTTGACCTCCGCTCAATGAGGCTGCGCCGTAAGGACGATTGCTAATGTCGGTATAGCGAAAGCCCGCCTCTAGCCAATCGAACGGCTGCAAGAATACATTCAGATTGGTATAGGGCTGAGCGCGGCTCACGTTGAACGAGAAATGCCCGGCGCTGTGCATGCGGGCGGTCGGCGTTTGCAGGAGCCCGACGTTGCCCCAATCGCTCGCAGTGACTTCAAGGCTGCGCGACCTCGGGGCGCCATGGCGGAGCCGGCAGTTCAGCAGCGGTCGCTCCGATCGCAGTCGCGGAACGCGTCGTCGCATGGCGCGGAGCCGCCGCGTACAGCGGCATCGGGATCGATGAATCCGAATCCTGTCGCCGAACTTCCCGACGCGCCGACGCGCCGCGCGCATCGCCTCGCGCTCCCGCGCAGGCGATCGGCCCAGCCTCGCGGATCCGGCGCAGGACCCTGCGTCGCCAGGAAAGAAATCAAATTCTGCGAGAAGGCTTCCGGCCATCCGCTGTCGCGCGGCGGCGCCCAGATCCATGCGCCCGGCGCGGGATCATCCTGCACTTCGCGATTCCAGATCGCGACACCGAAGCGTTGAACGCGTCCGTCGGGCTGCGCGATCCACGCCCAGTCTGCACTGACGATACTGCACGCCTTAAGATAACCGCCCGCTTCCACGCCCGCCTGATGCCGCACCGCGCAAAGCTCGCCGCGCCCGGTGATCACCGTCACCGTAACCGGGCGCTGCGGCAGCACCACGCGGTGCCCTTCCAGCAGTATGGGATCGCGCCGCGGATTGGCCTGCAGCCACCGCACATCCGCCACCGCCACCGGCACGCGGCCGGTCACGGGAAGACCAATGATAAAATCGCGCACGCGCGCGACAGCCGCCCTGTCGGCTCTCACCTCCCGCGCGGACGCGAGTTGCTTGAGCAGTTCGAGCCGCAGCGCATTCTGCGCCGGCACCTCATCCGGCACCCGCCAGCTCAACCCCAGCGGATACGCGTTCACCGCAGCCGGCTGCTCCAGCAGCCAGTCGCTCAGGCGCTTCGGCGCCGCCTGTCCGTACGCGGCGCCCGACGCAAGCACGAGCGCTACCAAGATCGCGCCGGAAGTGACAACTCTGATTGCGGGGGAAGGCCAAATTAAATTCTCCTTCCTCGTAGCACGGAGGAAGGTCCTATTAAATTCTCCTTCCCCCGTAGCACGGAGGAAGGTCCTATTAAATTCTCCTTCCCCCGTAGCACGGGGGAAGGTTGGGATGGGGGCAAGCATGCCTCACTATATTCGACGTTCTGCCCCCTCCCCAACCCTCCCCCGCGCTGCGCGCAAGGGAGGGAGAAATTAGTCCCCTTCCCCCGCTTGCGGGGGAAGGCAGGATGGGGGCACGCGTAGGCTTCTGCGTCGAAACTACCGGCAGGCGTCATCGAATTACGCAACGTTCAATAAGCACGCGCGGCCGTACCCTGCAATCCACCTGAGGTCAAATGAGTTCATTAGCGGCGATTCATTTCTGCACCGGCCACCGCTGCCACGCAAAACACAAATTTACCGCGAGGCACTGCTCCCCGAAATACCACCAGCTCCTTGCCATCCCGAAGATCAACGGCATAGCGCGCAGGCGGCAACAGCTTGTCGGCCCCCGTTGCACGCTCGACGCGTTCTTCGAACCATGCCAGTTGCTGCGGATCCACTTCCACCAGTTCGCTTTTTCGCGGAACGGGGATCGTACGCAGAACGATCTCCTCGCGCACGCCATAGCGATAGCCCGGCATCACATCGCGAGTGCGCGTCCAGCGGACGGGATCCTTGCTGCGCGCAACTGCCGACCACGGCGGAATCTCGGGCAATTCCACCCTGCGCCACTCGGTCGGCAGGCCGGTTACCCCGGCCACGCGGCCCGCCTGCAACCTCAACACTTCGCGCTGGCCGCCGTACCACACCTCGACCAGTTTTTTTTCGTCGCCGTCTTCATTGCCAAGCGCCACGAGACCCGACCGGCCGTCGACCGTGATCCTGAGGTAACGAAAGTTTGGATTCAGGCTGGCCGGGACAGAATCGCGCTTGCCGGGCGCCACGTCGCGCATGGTCTGCCACACCGCATTCGTGTCGGACGAGCACGCGGTAAGCGCACCTATCGCCATGCCCAGCGCAGCCAGAGTTCGAAACTTCATGAGGAGATGCCCGGACCGCAATCGCGGCCCACATCGAATCGGGAAAGTGCAAGTTTACTTCACCGCCACCCGAGTCGGAACTCGCAAGGAACCTGCGCCCCCGCGGGAAACTCAAATCAGCATTCAGTGGCTAAAATTCAGGCCCGCAAAAAACAACTCGGCCGGTCATTTCGACCGGCCGAGTTAATTAATACGGTTTAATAGACCGACGGCGTTTTAGGTCCCTGTAGTGCCCGATGCCGGCACAGCCGGATTATCATCGTTGTTGTTGTTATGAATTACGATAGCGCGCAACTACGACTGCCGCACCGATAGCGAGCGGCACCCAGTTAAATTCGTTGCCCGCCGCCTGAACCGCTGCGGCCGCACCCGGACTCGTGGCCGTTGGCGTCGGAGTCGTAGTTGTTTGGGCGCCCGTAAACACCGGGCTAGCAACCATGAGAACCGCCGATAAAACCATCGCTAATGTCTTCATGTGTTCCCTCATATTTGTGTAGATACTGGCGTAAAAATACCATCCTTGGAGGCGAGAATCAACAGAATTGTTCGAACGTCTCGCCGGCGGGCTAAACACCGCCGCATGGGCAAACTTTCGAATACCTAGCACGGGTTTCCGTATATCATTGACTCATATAAGAAAAACTGACACATTCGATGCACCGAAAATTAAGTTGAAAATTGGCGTAAATTGTCATTTACGCACAATATCGTTATAGGGTAACTTCCTGCCGCGACAAACCGGCAGTTCCGGAATCCGAATATGTTCTCCTGATTCTGCACAGTCAGTTTGCAATCCGGCGCATGTCAATGAAATCACCGTCAAAACCAATTCAACCAGACTTGAATCCTGATGCGAAGAGCGATCGATTGGCCGGGCGCCAGCGTCGCATAAACGCATTTCGCATCGCCGTTGCGATCCTTTTCTGTTCATTCTGCTCGGCATAACGCTTTCTGCCGCAAGCACAGCAATTTCATCCCTACCTGGTATTTGAGTCCGCCCCGGCGACTCAAATTGCCTACTTGCAACGAACAGGTTTCAGCGCGAAAAATGCGAAGCGACACTGAATCGTATCGCCGCAAGGAATTATCGGATGGCTGCGCCACCTGCCGCGTAGTGGAAAATCGCTGCCTCGGCGAACTTGACCCCCAACAACGGAAGATACTCTACGGTCTGGAACTGGAGCTCCCGCTGATACATTTACCCGACGGTTCCGCTGCGTTCATTGCAGCAGACACCGGAAGCAGCGATGAACGCGTGTCCGGAAGGCGTACCAGCTACCTCGCGCATTGTCGGCGTCCGACGTCAAGTGCGTCAACGGACCTGGCAGAATTTCGTGCAGCCATTGTAGAGGCATGACCAGGCTAACGCGTGTAGCCGAAATGCCGACAGTCTTGCGTTATTCGGCATCACACTGCTCGCGATTACGATTAGCTTTTCTGACCTGCTTTCGGCGTCATCCGCTCAGAAACATTTGCACGGCAGATTCAGCGATGACCGTATCGATACCGGCCCCAACAAATTTCACGCTTACCGACACCGAGAGTCGGCGGGCTGGCCATTGCGTGCGCCTTGATTGGTTGCACATTTGGTACTTGAAACACAGGAATGGTGGTATTTTTACGCGCTCAATCGGTCTTCTCCTGGCTGGCGTACCCGCATTCGCCAGCGGGTTTGGCGACGATGTCACCAAGCGCGTGAGCGTGCTGACACGCTTCATGCTGACCATCTCTGCCGGCGCTTTTGCTTCGTTCCTTGTCGGCGCGACACTCCGCCGCGCGGATGTCCCGGGACTCGACCTCCTCCTGCAATACCCGATTTTCGCCGTAATCTTTACGGCATTTTCGGTCGGCGGCGTCGCCAACGCGCTTAACTTGATCGACGGCTACAACGGCCTGGCGGCCGGATTCTCGTTGCTGGTCCTCGCCGCGCTCGCTGCCGTCTCGTTTCAAGTGGGCGACCAACTCGTGCTGATGGGCTGCATTACGATGGCCGGCGCCCTGCTCGGCTTTCTCTTCTGGAACTATCCCACGAGGAAAAATTTTTCTCGGCGACGGCGGAGCTTATCTGCTCGGCTTCTGGCTTGCGGAAATGTCGGTGCTACTGGTCGTCGCGCAATCCCGGAGGTATCTCCGTGGTTTCCGCTCGTGTTGCTCGCCTATCCTGTTTTCGAAACGTTGTTTTCGATTTACCGGCGAATGTTTTTGCGCGGCAAACATCCCGGCCATCCCGACGCCTTGCACCTGCATCAGCTGATCTATTCACGACTTGTCCGCGTTTCCGTCGGCTCGCATGACGCGCAAGACATTACCCGTCGCAATAGCAGGGTGGCACGCTACGTCTGGATCGGAACCGCCGTTATTCAGCCTGCCGGCGCTTGCCGTATGGCGATACACGCCTGATGCTGATGCTGCTCGCATTTCTTTTCTGCACTGCATATGTGTGGCTGTACGTCAGATCTGGTTCGCTGGCGTGCTCCGACCTGGATGATGATTCTGAACACGAATACAAAATGAGCTTGGGCGAATCCGCGTGAGCCCGCATTTGGCAACCGTCAGTCCTGCGCCGCAACTTCGTGCAGGACCGCAGCCCACCGTCTCAGCGCAATCTCCGCCGAGTATTGTTGTGCGAAAATCTGGCGTGCGTGCACACCGAATTCCGCTACCGAGTTTCGGGTTGGCCATCCAGGATCGCGTATCAACACTGACGAGCGATTCAGACTGCCCGATTTCAATTGCCACGCGCCTAACACGGTGTTGCCTCAATCAGCCGCGCGATTTCTCCGTCGCGCTGCCCGACGAAAATGACCGGCCTGCCCGCAGCCAGAATCCCGTAGAACTTGCTCGGAAAGACAAATCCCTCGACCGCCGGAAGCAGGGAAACCAGGTGTACATCCGGTACCGAGAGGCTCTCCGCCAGGTTCTCTCTAGGCTGGTACGGTTGAAAATGTATGTTGGAAAGCCCGCGCTCCCGCGCTCTGCTTTCAATCCCGTCCCGCTGCGCGCCACCGCCGATGAACAGAAAAACAATTCTGTCATCGCCCTTGAGCGCCTCCGCCGCCCCAATTATGGTGTCAAACTCGTGCACCCTGCCCATGTTGCCCGAGTAACCGATCACAAATTTTCCTTCAACTCCCCACGCCTTGCGCAGCGAATTCACGGCAGCATCGATTGGGCGAATCGCATCGCCATCAGCCCAGTTCGGAATGACAGACACGTGTTGCCGCGGTACGCGCCGCGATATCAAGTAAAGTGCCATCGCTTCGCACACCACGACATTGCAGGCAGCGCTGCGTAGCGACCAATCCCGCGCCGCGGCGAGCAAGCGACCGACGGGTCCCTGTGCCCACGTCATACCGGCGGCACCCGCAACCTCGGGAAACAGGTCCTGCATCCAATTGACCGATTTCGCGCGTCTTAACCACGCCACCGGTACCGCGACCAGGGACAGCATCGGAGGGTCCGTCATGGCGACGACAACATCTCCCGGATCCGACGACGTTGCGCCTCGCTTAGACCCTGCGCTAATAAAAAACGAGAGATAGTCAAAAGCGCGGCCGAACAGATTCCCGCGCCCGAACCGCGAAGTCCATACTCTATGGACCGTCACACCACGCACGGCCTCGCGCGGCGGCAATAACGCGCCGGGCTCGTCATAGCGCTGCCGGCTGGTGATGATGTGAATATCGTGCCCTGCGGACGCAAGATGAAACGCAAGGTCCGAGAGCAACTGACTTGTCGCCGAATGGTCCGGGAAAAAATACCGATTCAGAAAAACAATTTTCACCACGGAGTTCGTTCATGCCTCCATTCGGATGATGCGTTTGCGCTTTGCGTCGCCACAGTGTCAGCCCCGGCTCTCGATAAAACAGATACACACGCTTATGGTTCCGGCCCTGGCTCAGACGCTTGTTAAATGGCCCGCCTACCGTGATTCGCTTGCATTTGCAGTCTGTGCAATCCAGTCATAAAGACCTTGAGCCAAAATCATGTTTCCAGCCTCGTTGAAATGGCCATCATAAGCCCACCGTGTCGAGACCCCATTCCGGTTTGCCTCTAATAGGCTCTTATATAATGGAATGTACCCCAAGCCATGCTCGGCGCAAAACTCATGCAAAGTCTTGGATACAATCTGATCGTCTCCAAAATATTCTGATACATCGACTACTACCAGTTTACTGCCTGTGTGATGAACTTTTTGGCCTAACTCTTCAATAATCTTCAGGTTGACGGAAAATAATTCGCCATCCGTGTCTAGACCTATTTTTTTTTGGGCGGAATCGTAATCCGGGGTTGAAGGTTTGTTAAAGCGCTGTACCAATCTTCTAATCAGTTCTTTACAGTAATACAGCGTAAGCAGTCGCATTTCTTTTCTGCGAAATCTCTTTCCAGAAAATTCAGCCCGTATCAAATCTTTCTGGATCTTGACAAACCTGTCGTAATCCTTAGCAGGCTCCCGTATCAGTGAACCCGCTTCAATTCCAAATGTTGGTCTTATCCACAATTTCTCCGTTTCGGATGCGATGGATGGTCCATCACTATACTTGTTGATAGTTCTGAACATATGAAATTTAGCGACAAATATCGCAACATAATCTGGATGAAATCGACTGGCATATTGCTCCCATGTCAGTAAATACTGGCCAATTCCAAAATTAGAAATCCCAAAGTTAAGCACTTCCCATCGCTGGAAGTGCTCCGGCCTTCGGTCGAGTGCAGAATCTAATCTCTGCTCCAAAAGTTGCGCGGCCGTCTTTGCAAAAGGAACCTGAATAGCTTCGATAAAAGAATCTCCCAGGATTGCCACGCGTGTCACTCCGGGGGGTTTTGCAAAATCTCTTACAATATCGCGGAACCCAAGAGGATTAGTTTCGATCTCAACACTAAAATCCGCGGCATACCAATAACGCCCCGCCCAAGTCCAGCGGAAATTCGGAACCTGCTTCCATCCTACTACCTCGTCGGGCTGTAAGAAAAGCACGTCATAGGAAGGAAAAATCAAGGCAATAACTTGTCCTGTCGCCTCAATCAGGAGCAAGAAGCCAAGTAAGACCAGAATGTTCACTCCAATAATCGTTAAAGCTTTTACTTTCATTGAAAAACAACTCCTATATCCATGTCATTTATCCATCTAGAGAGAATGGCTTAACGGGAGGCGGCCTGCCCCAGTGAGCATCTGAGGTGTGCCGAGTTCGTTGCAAAATGACGCTATTTCTCCTATTCGATTATCCCCTGCTAGGAAGATCAGTTGTTGCAGCGTTCAATAGAGATCAAGGAGGGGATTTGAAAGCGAAATACCGACTGCCGAGATAGAAAAAAATCGTGTAAGGGGCGATGCCGATTGCGTGCGCCAAATACGAGTTCACGCCGAAGTTCCGTAACAAAATGAGTACGGTGACAAGATTGAGCGTGTAAGCCACCGCAAAAATAGCCAGGAAGCGCGCCAGTGCAGGAAGCACGGGCCCCGAGCGGCTAAATGTCCAACGTCGGTTTAAGGAAAAGCTGACAACGAGTCCGATTGCGTAACCGCAAATGTTTGCAAGCGCGTCGCCGATGCCGAAAAGCCATTTGCAAAGGTATATGGAACCCAAGCCTACCAGCGTATTCGCGATTCCTACGAAAGCGAACTTAAGTGGAATCGTGAGTTGCGTTTTGTAGTCTGAAAAATAATCTAGGCCTTCGCCGGAGGCGGCGATATTCGCTGCGTGCAGCGATCGATACTCCTCTGCGAACTTGTCGAAGTCGGCCTTATCCATACGTAAATCCGATGGGCTGGAAACGGCGCTGCTGCTGCCGCGAGTCAGGCACCGGCGGTCGCTGGTTTTCGCGAACGATCGACGGCGTCGTGCTCGCTTACCAAGCCCGGCGCGGTCTTTTCGATAAAAAAACGCGGCCGTGACTTGACCTCGGCATAGGTCTTGCCGAGGTATTCTCCCAGCATGCCGATACAGAAAATCTGGATGCCGCCGAGGAAATACATCGGCAGAACTATGGAAGTCCAGCCGGGCAAGGCATCGTTGGTGAAGAACCTTACCCACAATGCCCATAGTGAAACCAGCATGCTACTTACGAAGATGGCAAAACCGGCCAGCGTGATCATACGAAGAGGCACCACTGAGAATGAGGTGACTGCATCCAGCGCCAGTGCAATCATCTTTTTCAGCGGATATTTCAATTCACCGGCAAAGCGATTGGTGCGATCGTAGTAGACGATCTCAGATTTGAACCCGATCAGCGGCACGATTCCGCGCAGGAATAAATTGACTTCCGAATATTGCTTCAGGCACTCGATGGCGCGCCTGCTCATCAGGCGGTAATCCGCGTGGTTGTAAATCGACTCCGCTCCCAGCGTGGCGATCAGCTTGTAGAAACCCTCCGCAGAAAGACGCTTGAACGCAGTATCGGTCTCGCGCCGTTTACGCACACCGTAGACGATCTCTGCGCCGGCGAGAAACTTATCCAACATTTCCTCAATAGCATTAACGTCGTCCTGAAGGTCGGCGTCGATACTAACCAGTGCATCGCCTTCGGCGGTAAACAGGCCGGCAATCAAAGCGTTTTGATGTCCGCGATTTCGTGACAGCTTGACACCGGCCACATAATGGGTCTGCGCGGCAAATTGTTCGATCAGTGCCCAGGTGCGGTCGTTGCTGCCGTCATCGATAAAGAATAGCTTGCTGTCGTCGGAGATTTTTTCCAGAGAGACGAGCCGGCCGATCAGCGCGGTCATTTGACGGATGGTTTCGGGCAGGACTTCTTCCTCGTTGTAGCAAGGGATTACTATTCCTAGTTTCATTCCGTTCCTACTTGGTGACTATGTAATAGAACAGCTTAATATATTCCGTAATTACCGCCGGCGCGATTTTCTCGTGCATCCACCATGAACCGGGCCGCCACCAATTGGCGTTGGAGGCGACAATGCGAAACTCGAGCCCGGTGCCGCTAAATGCCTTGTGCCAGGCCCAGAGTGCTCGCCTCAAATGCGGAGGATCGGTCACGACCAACACTTTTTGCCAACCGCGTTCAATCATGAGTTGTCTGGTATTGACCGCTTCTTCCATGGTATTGCTGGATTGGGTATCCAATAATATCGCGGCTCGCGGCACACCGTAGTCAATCAACACCTGTGCACGCCAGTTGAGATAAGCCGGCCTCACGGCGAAAGGGCTGTCTTCGATGCCCGTGAGCAGGATACGAGGAGCATAGCCCGCTTCATATAGTTGCAGGGTTTTTATGGACCGATCGCCTGCCTCGCCCCCGAGCGCAACCAGCAGCTCCGCACGCTCGGGCGTCTGGGCCGCGCTTTCGAGATAATACCCCGCCTGACTCGTCAGCCAGATCATTGTCAGAACAGCGAAGCCAAGAAAACCGGCGAGCCACGCCCGCGCGCGTGACGTCATCTTATTTCGTGCGCCGTATACACCAGCTACCCATGACCAACAGGTCCATGCGCGTGCGCAGAAAACAGTCCAACGCCTCCTCGGGCTGGCATACGACCGGTTCGTTTTCGTTGAAGGACGTATTGAGTACGATGGGAATTCCGGTGAGATCTTTAAAGCACTCTATGAGCCGATAATACCGCGGATTTGTTTGACGGTACACCGTTTGCAAGCGACCCGAACCGTCCACGTGCGTGACGGCCGGGATCAGCGTCCTTTTCTCGTGCCTGACTTGGTAGACCTGCATCATGAAGGGCACATCGTCGTCCGTCTCGAACCACTCCGCGACCGACTCGCGAAGTATGGATGGCGCGAATGGGCGGAACGATTCCCGCCGCTTGATCTTGACGTTCAATATTTCTTTCATGTCCGCGCGCCGGGGATCACACACAATCGAGCGGTTGCCCAACGCGCGTGGCCCCCACTCCATGCGGCCCTGGAACCACCCAAGCACCAGCCCATCCGCGACCGCCAGTGCGGCAATGCGGCAGAGACTATCCTCATCGTCTTGGCGCTCCACCTGACATCCCTGGTTCGTTACGTCGCCGCGCCGGGCTTCGATCAGTATCTCGATCTCCCTATCGCTGAACACCGGCCCCCAGTACGCATGGTCCATTACAAATCGCCGTCTCCCGCCAGCGCCCTCTTTTCCAACGAGAGATGATCGCGGTGACGACGCAACCTCACTTGACAAAACCGACTCCGACAGGGCAGCGCTCCCCGCTTTTTCATTGAGCTTGTGCCACACCACGAATGCCGCGCCGATCGCGCCGCCCGCGTCCCCGGCCGCCGACTGCACATACGCGTGCCTGAACGGAGTCTGCCGGTAAATCTTCCCATTGGCGACTGAGTTCATCGCGCAACCGCCCGCCAACGCCAGCGCATCGACCCGGTACCGCGCATGCACCGCGTTAAGCAAATGAAAGAACGCTTCCTCGTACATGGCCTGCACCGAACGCGCAATGTCCCGATGTCGCTGCGTCAGTTCGTCATACTTCTTCCGTGCCGGCCCGAGAAGTTCTTCGAGCGCCGGCGTGTACAGCGTCCCCACAACCGGCTCCCCATTGTGCCACTCGTATTCAACCCGCTCCCGGGCGTGCCTGAAATATTTCAAGTCTAGTTCAAAGCCTCCGCCATCCTTGAGCTGCACCACCTGCCGCATCTGCGTGAGGTACCGCGGCTCGCCATACGGAGCAAGCCCCATCACTTTGTACTCGTCACCGTAATGCGGAAAACCGAGTTGCTGCGTCAACGCCTCGTAGAAAACTCCGAGGGAATGCGGGAAAAACACCTTCCCCGCAAGTTCGATGGCGTTACCGCGCCCGATCCCCCACGCCACGCTGGAGAAATCCCCGAAACCGTCCACGGAAACGGCAGCGGCTTCCTGAAAAGGTGACACGAAAAACGCGGAGGCAAGATGCGCAAGATGGTGTTCAACCTGGTGCAACTCGGCACGCAAATGTTGCCCGGGATACATCGGTTCCAATTCCGCATCGATGCGCAAGCGTTTTCGCTTATTACGAATCCGGTCAAGCACCAAGCCGAGGTCTGGACGCCGAAAAAGCGTGTAGGCAATCTTGCGCCCAAAATTGGCTTTCGTATTCTGGTTTATCGCGACGTGGTGCAAATCATCGAGGCCGATTCCTGCCTCCCTCAGGCAGTACCGGATTGCCTCGGAGGGAAAACCTGCCCAATGTTTGATGCGGCGGAATCGCTCCTCCTCTGCCGCCGCAATGAGCTTGCCGTCGAACACCAGGCACGCGGAAGAATCGGCATGATAGGCATTAAGCCCTAATATTATCAATTTGCACCTGTCGACTGCGAAAACCTGATTCTCAGGGATCGATTGATTGTATGCTCCTGATAAACAATTCAGTCAAATTTTCCGAATCAGAAACCGGCCCTTCGAAGATATTGCTTCGCATGATTTCCGGACGAATCGGATCCGGATGCCGCGGATGCATCACAACCGGACTGTCCGATAAAAAAGCCGCCCAGTAGCTGAATGTGCTTCCCGCAGAAACAACGATGCACTTCGAACGCGATAGCAGGAGAAGATCCACTATGTCGGGATTTGGTTGTGCAATTTGAATTGCGGGGAGCACAAGCAAATCCGCAATCTCGTCTTCGCGACCGTCGGTAAAAATAGTTATGGGCAGGTCATTGCCGGATACCTGCCTTATAACCTGAATGGTTCGGGTATAGTAATCGAGCGCAGTACGAATATTACACGTCTGGCCCGGATCCTCGCCGGCCTGCAGCTCTCTAAAATCACTGCGACGGATGTGAACACCGACGACAGGCGACTCTTCGCGGTCAACAATTGCGAGGTATTTCTCCGAGACGATATTATAAAGCGCGGTCTTGATCAGATCTCGGTAACCCCTGATGTCCTGAAAATAATCTGACCACGGAGGTGTTTTTTCAAACAGAAAAAGACCTCTTTTCCCAGCCGGGACGTCGATTTTCGCAATCGCTGGTTCATGTATTTTTTCGAACTGAAAATGAAAAAGAAGTTTTTGCAGAAATGTCGGGGTCTCCCGGCTCTTGAAGTACCCCCAGGTACCTGGCGCTTGTTCCTCTCATTCCTCAGGAACGGCCCTATCTTTATTTCGGCCCAGCTCGAAACATACAATGGCATATCGTTTAGATGCGCAAAAACGAGTGCACGAGCCCACACTAACATCTTGTTGCCGAGACCTGCCCGCGGCAATCTTGCGTAGGCGACGGACTGGTGCATCAGACTTTCCAATCGCACGAAGTCATTTTCCCTGCGACGACATCGTCGTAGACCTGAACCAGCCGTTCAGTAATTTTTGTCCAGGTGTAGCGGTCGGCAATTAACCGCGCTGCGTTGTCACCCATCCGCTTGCGCTCGTCCGGACGCGTAGCAAGCGATTTCAGCGCGTTGCACAACTCACCCTCGCAGGGACGTACGACAAGTCCGGCGTTGAAAGCCATGACCTCGGGAAAGTGACACGCGGAGGTGATTATGACCGGAAGACCACTGGCCATCGCTTCTTTCACCGCGATAGAATCACCTTCCTGATGCGAAGGCAGGACGAACAAATCGGCAGCCCCCAACGCTTCCAGCTTTGTATTTCCCTGGACCATTCCCGTAAATGTTACGCGCTCGCCTAGGTTGTTTCGCGGCACCATCTCAAGTAACACATTTTTGTATCCCCCCTCGTCGGGGCCCGCTATCAGCAGGTGCAGTTCAGGGACAACTGCAGCTGCGCGGGTAATCGCCGGCAGTAACAGGTCGAACCCTTTCTTAGGATGCAGACGGCCAAGAAATAACGCGAGAATTTTTCCCCTGCACTGCGGATAGTGCACCTCGAACGCACTACGCGGCGGGAGAGATGCAAATTGATCGGCGCGGACCCCATTGGGAACAATAAAGCAGGGCGCAGTTAACCCGTAGTCCCTTGCCTCCTCCATCTCCTCGACGTTCAAAAAATGAAGTCCGGCGGCGTGTGCCAGGTTCTTTCGCTCGAAAAGCAGGCTAAAAACCGTTTTCTTTGATCTGCTTTTCGCCAGCGACCAGCGATCGAGCATTCCATGCGTTGTAATCACATAAGGGATTCCGCGCTTCCGCGCATCTTGGGCAGCAAGAGTCGCTGGAATGTTCCAAAGACCGTGGATGTGTAATAGATCGCACCCGGATACCGCATCTTCGACGTTGCGCCATGCATTCGCCGCCTCTGCGAAAAGCCGCCGCTTCCCATCGGATGTATCGTCTCTTAATGGATAGATTGAGGCATCTATCCCTTGGCGGCGCAATGCTCCGACAATCTCTCCGGCCACCGTTACCGGCCCGCCGTATTCAACTGCCCGGGTTGGCAAAACGTGCAGAACACGCATTATCGCGTTCCTATCCTAATCCTCGGTGACTGCGGCACGGGCAGCGGAAACTACCGCGGCCGCGAAAACGTCAGGCGAACACGTTTCCACAATGCGCCTGCTCGCCGCCCCCATCCGGTGCCTGATATCCGGATCGATCGAGTGTACCCGAATCAGGCATCTTGAAATGTCAGCGGGATCTTCAGGGTCGAAGACGAAACCGTTTTCCCCCTCTTGAACGAGGTCGTAGCGAGCTCCCACCGTTCTGCTACAAAGAATTGGCAGCCCGGCAGCACATGCCTCGTTGACAACCAATCCCCATTGCTCCTTGAGAGCCGGATGAATGAAGGCGCCAGCCAGCCCGTACCAATAGCCGACCTCCTGATAGGGCAGAAAACCGGGGAAATGAACTGAATCCTGCAATCTTTGAAGATGCACCTCATCCTTCAGAAATCGTTTCAGATCGCCATCGCCGCACACCACTAGATCCCATGGCGTGGCGGCTACTTCAGATCGGTATCGGATGTAAGCATCGAGCAGACGGGCGATATTTTTCCGGGGTATTAACCTGAGGACTGCAATGAAATAAGGCCGTTTCGGTATCTCCGGATTGCGGGTGCGGACGACTTCTTCATGTCCACGCGCGAAATCGGCACACTGTTGGAAATGAGTATTGTCCACTGCGTCGTATCCGGAAAAAATCCTGGAGCGGGAAATGCCGAGGGAACTTGCGTACTCGGCGTGAATTTCACCGCCCACCAGCGCACACGCAAACCTTCGCACGTAAAACCAAGACTTTAACCATTCCTTCCACCAAACCCTCACTTCGTCGTCGTGCTTGCTTTCGCTCATGACTACCGCCGGAATTCGTCGCTTGTTACACCACCTTAGCGCCCTGACCGAGAGTTGAAAGGACCAACCCGGCAGGAAAACGACATCAGGTTTGAGCTGTTCAAGGCAACGTTCAACTACCTGGTCTGGCAATTGCGGTAACCGCGTCGCGCACTTCGCCCCATTCCCGGCCGGAACGAGGGTTTCGAGACGAAAATTCATGATCCTTTCCGTGTCGCCCCACGGGTGATCCAGCGTGTCATCGGTAAGCTGCACGGCCGTCAGACGCCACCCCAACCGGCTGCACGCCGAAGACGCCGCCCGCAGACGAGCAGCGTGGTAAAAACCAATGTTTACAAAAAATACGACTATGTGCATGCGCGCTTCTCGAACCCCACAATCGTGAGAACCTCGGTGGCTATCCTGTTTACTGAAAAGAAGCGCCTGAAATTTTCCGACTCTATCGCGCCTGGCTGCTTCAACTCGCGTAGCGAGGCGAGCGTCTCAATCATGAGCGTTAAGTCCAGTGCCCGCTGCGCATAGATGCGCTCGGTCACCGTCAAAGACTGGCGCTCGCGCTTGGGCCTGAAAACCTGGGCAGGTCAGAACTTCTCTCGGTCCCGGTAATTACGAATAATGCATAAAAAATAAAAAATGATGACACACTCTCAACTACACGAGGAACCCTGCTTCCGAGCAGTAGGTTTGCTAGAACAACGGCTAATAACATCGCCAGGCAAGTAAAAAAGTTTCCCCTACCCGTCTTGAATTTCCTGTACAAAAACACGGAAATTATCAAAGGGGCGCCCACGGCGGCAAGGACTTTCATGGAGAAATACAAAGCGTGTTTAAAAGACGCAAGATGCGCGGCCAATACATGTAACTTGATCTCGCCTTTTGAGATATTCCATCCATATTGAACGCTTAATAAATCAATCTCATTTAAATAGCGGATCGAAATAAACACCGCCACGGGCAGGGCAACCACCCAGAGTGATTGGATTCTTTTTTCGCCGCTGGTCCACCAGAGGTAAATCAGTGGAATAATCAGGATAATCGTAATCTCTTTTATAGAAATGCCGAATGCGGCAATCAGACCCAAGAGTACGAGTCTGCGCATGAAGAATGCACTTGCCGCGAGGGTGAAGACCACATAAGACGGGACATCCAGCATGAAAAAGGGCGCCGTTTGCAAAACACCGATATTAACGGCATTCAGAGATATCAAAAGCATCGTAATTGGAGAATTAAGTAGCCCTTTCCTGAAGTGAATCAGCGGTATCAGAAGAAGAGCAAGAATGCAAGCGCCATTGAATACCTGAAAACACAGTGAGGTCGCTTTAAAGAAGTTGTCCTTAGAGTAGGGAATATTTAAAGCATCCATCGCGAATTGCGTAGTGGTGCCGATGAATTTTGGAATCAACGGGCGTAGTGAGTATGGTGGGTTTGAGCCCTCTCCTGCCGCAATGGAGAAGTAATGGAGTGAATCACCCCATGCCGAATTTAGAAGCTCTGGATGGCTGCAAATGCTCTCTGTAAGACCTCTTTTGGATATAAATGGTATGCATGATTCTGGATCCGGATCGGTGACGGCCGACTCTAGCGAGAAGCGCACCGAAAATGAAACCGCAAACCAAATTCCTATGAATGCAATTGCCGCAACGATTAAGTGATCTGTTTTGTTCACGAAAATCCCTTTTTCTTGGAGACGGAAAAAGCGAACATTTCCCTCCACCCAAGCCGCACGGACCTCAGTCGCCACCCGAGCCGGTCACAGGCAGCGGTCGCCGCCCGCAGACGAGCAGCATGGTAAAAACCCATGTTTACAAAAAATACGACTTTGTGCATGGGCGCTTCGTGAGCCCCAGCACGGTGAGAACATCGGCAGCCATCCTGCCCAATGAAAAAAAGCGCCGGAAGTTGTCCAACTCCGCACTACTTGGCTGACTCAACGCTTGTCGCGAAACAAGTGTCTCGATCATAACGGTGGAAATCTCATTAACGGAATTGTTCCCGGCAATTCTCACCCACGGCGCGTATCTCGAAACATCTGTGGCCCCGTTGAAGGGAGCCACTATTGATGGTATGCCCCGCGCTGCCGCTTCCAGCAGGCTTAAAGGAAGCCCTTCAAAATGACTCGCGAGCACGAAGAGATCGATCTCGTTGAATAAATTTTCAGGACTGTCAGTCCATTCTGTAATATGCCACGTCCCTGGAGGAGCTGATTCGAGCAGGGTTCTTTCGACCGCAGTTCTTTCCGGGCCGTCGCCAACGAGCAAAAGGCGGCAATCGACCCCCGCTTTCCTGGTGGCAAGCCAGGCTTGAACGATGCACGGTAAATTCTTCTGAAAGACGAATTGGCCGACAAAGCCCACCACCGGGACACCGGCGGGGAAAATGTGGTGCAGACATTTCTCCGGGTTCGCCGGATTAAGCGGAATGCCGCTATTCACAACAGCAGTCGGACGCGGGAAGTCATAATACGATTCGAACTCCTGTTGCGACCCTGCCGAGACGAAAATCAATCGATAATGATGTTTACGGTACCAGTTCGCAAGAATTTTTCCCCTGAGCCACCCCAATTTCCTTTTGTTCTTTCCCGCGGTCATGGGCATATGCATGACATGCCTGCCACCGGCGCGACCCCGGATCTGAGAGCTCCGCTCAGGTAGTCCAAACCATCTTCGTCATACTGCTGATTAACGAGGATCCCCGCACTGGCCGGATGCGTGCCGTCGATGGCGCCGATGGCCGCCCGATAGAAGTTCACGAAGGGAGGCTTGACGTTGAGAATGCGCGCTTCGAGCAGCGCCTCCCTGGCGGCCGCGACAACTGCCGATTCGACGAAGTGGGCGACGCCCGGCCGACCGGGCGCCGGGAACGAGCGTTTCGCCCAGCGCCTCGACGGTGCGGGCTTCCGCCGGTGTGAAGACCTTGGACGGCGCTCCCTGCGCGAAGGCGGCACGCGCATCGAGGAATGCGTCGACGCCGCCAACGGTGATCGTCACCGCGCCGACGGCCGCGCCCTTGATGAATGCCCGCCGCTCGATCTCGTCGCTCATCGCTGCTCCTGATCGCGCGCCGCCAACCACGCGCGCGCCCGTTCCTGACCGTCCGTGGCTTGTTCGGGAGTCATCTTCCCGATGAGCGCATCGCGCAGGACGGCGTATTTCTCCCGCTTCTCGTCCGAGGCGACCGTGACGGCGATCACCGACCACTTCAGCGACTCCACGTAATCCTGGGTCACGCCAGTGGCGTTGTAGTAGGCCACGGCCAGGTTGTGACCGCGCCGTCGCGCTGCCCAGTGCCGCCGCCTCCAGCCACCATCGAATCGCCTGCCCATCGTCTCGCGGTTGACCTTCGCCGTGCTGGGCCATGAAGCCCAGATTCGACTTCGCCTGCGCATCGCCGCGCTCGGCTGCCTTGAGATACCACTGCAGGGCTTCTGCAAAGTCCTGCGTGACGCCGTCGCCGCGATGGTAGGCCTCGCCGAGATGATTTTGCGCCTCGGCGCTCCCTTGCTCGGCCGCCTTGCGATACCACAGCAGCGCTTGTGCATCGTCCTGGGGGACACCCTGGCCGTCCCGATACGCGTCGCCCAGCTTCAACTGGGCTCCCGCATCGCCGCTCTCGGCGGCCTCACGCTGCCTCATGATGTCCGGATTGGTTTGCGCACCCGCCGATTCGGA
>CAVZWF010000014.1:0-63471 GCA_963778865.1 uncultured beta proteobacterium
CGATGTCCTTGCGGGCCAGCAGTTCGCGGAAGTCGTTGTAGACGTTGCAGCCCTTGTACGAGCCGTCCTTCACGTCCTTGGCGTAGCGTTCCTCGACCGTCTTCTTGGCGGCCTCGCGGCGGGTGGTGTCCACGTCGCAGATGGCCAGCACTTGGACTTCCTTGTTGCCCAGGAAGCCGCCCAGGTGGCCGCGGGCCATGGTGCCCATGCCGATGAAGCCCAGCCCCAGCCGGTTGTTGGGCGCCGCCGCCCCGCGGCCGATGGACGGAACGATCCACGGTGCCGCGGCGGCGGCCGCCGCGGCCTTGACGAACTGCCGCCGGGAGACGCCCTTGTTTGTGCTCATTGCTGACCTCGTTGCGAAGGGAGCCGCCCGGCTTACCCGGCCGGGCGGCGGGAATGGAACCCCGGGGAACGGGGCGGGGGTGTCGGGGCACCGGCGATCGCGCCAACGTCAACCGTGCCGATTTGGCTGTGCCGGGCTCCGCTCGCCATTTGCGTTGTTGCACCGCCGGTGCGGTCGAGGGCGGATTTCCGCCTCGGCCGCCCCCATTCTGTTCGTCAAGCCGGCCACGGAGTCATTTATGAAACGCTGGTATCTGCTTCCTGTCGCCTGGCGCCATTCGGTCTGCTCGGCTTGCTTATCGTCTCCGGCGACGTGCTGGCGCGGATGCAAAGGCCGCCAAGCCGCAGACCGTCAAGATGCACGGCCAGGCGTATCACCCCAAGGTCTTGCAGGTCCACATGGGTGATTCCGTGGTGTGGGCGAACCAATCCCGCACGATTCACACCAGCGACCTCCGACGACGACGGCCGGACGTTCGACACCGGCGAGATCCAGCCGGGCAAGTCGTCGCAGCCGGTCCGCTTCGACGCCGAGGGAGAGTTCAAGTATCACTGTAAGGTCAACGGCAAAGTCATGGCCGGAAGCATCGTCGTGAAGCCGGCTCCCGCTCCCGCCAAATGACGGGCAACGGGAGGATGCACCGCACGTCCGAGCCCCGACCGGCCAAATCCTGAACGGTGCGCGATGATGAGAATCCAGGGAGGGGACGGGATGCAACAAGGCGAACGTCCGTCTGCATCCGGTCCCCTCCCAGGATTCTGATCCCACAAGGCAACGTCGCGCTTGGCCGGTCGGGGCTCGGACGGAATCACCCCATCACTTCCGCCAGCTCCACCAGCCGGCTCTTCTCCTTCAGCGACTTCGCCGCCGGCGTGGATGATCGCCGTCACTTCGAGGATCTCCTGGTGCGGCACCGGCTCCTTGCCGCGTCTGCACCATCTCGCGGAACGTCTGCGGCCATGCGGAACATCTCGTAGTGGTGGCCGTACCAGAAGTCGCCCTCGATGGCCGGCGTGTACTCGTAGGTCTTCTTCGCGAAGTGGACCGACGGTCGAGCAGTACTCGCCGGCGACGTCCGGCCGGCCGTACCAGACCTCGGCCGGCATGCGGTCGGGGTAGGTGACCAGCGCGTGGCAGGCGTTCTCGCGGGCGTACATGCTGACCGCCTCGACGCCGGGGCCGCACAGCGTCATCACCGTCCAGACCGGGTGCTGGCCGTAGACGAACCAGCCGTCGGGCGTGTAGCCGCCGCCCTGGCTGGCGATGACGTACTGGAGCGGGCCGAACTCGCCGGCGTCGCGCATGCGCAGCGCCTGCTCCATGCCCCACTCGTGGCGGAACAGGCTCGACGACATGATCGGCGCCTTGTGCTTCCGGGCGAACTCCAGGATCTTCCTGCGTCCCCGCCACGCGTGCCGCCGATCGGCTTGTCGCAGAAGGTCGGCAGGCCCTTGCTCCAGGCCGGGCGCGACCAGGTCGAAGTGGTCCTCGCCGCAGCCCGAGGCGTCGCCCAGCCAGACGGCATCGACCTCCTCGACCATCTCCTCCAGCGACTGCGCCGACCTTGCACGCCGGGAAACGCCTCGGCGAACATGGCGGCGCTCGGCCGGGTCGGCGTCGTAGTAGTGCGTGATGCGCGTGTCGGGGAACGGCAGCAGGTCGAAGTTGTAGCTTCGGATTGCGGACGTACGTCGTCGAAGATGTCGGCCGAGCCGGGATCGAGGTACTTCTTGATGGCGTCGAGGTCGATCGGTCGGGATGGAGGTACTGGGCGAAGTGCCAGGTGTGGCCGTTGGTCGGCTGCGGCTTGCCGCGGATGCTGGCCGAGATGACGCCGATGCGGTAGACCTTGCCTTCGGGCATGGCCGGTGCAGGTGCGGGCGCCGCGGCCGCCATCGCCGCCCCGCCCAGAGCCGCCGCGCCGGCGGCCGCCAACAGTTCCCGCCGATTGCACGCCCCGATGCTGATCCGTCATGGCTCCTCCGATCTGGTGCGCGCGACTTGACCGGATCCTCTAACAACCCGAAACGACGCGCGCGGCCGCGGCAGTCACGCACCTTCGAGCAGGTGGAGGTCGGCGCCCGGATGCATTAGGCCGGAAATCGATCGATGCGGCGAGCCGATCGACGTCCCCGCCCAGGACATGACGAGGACATCTCTGTCGGCAGTCGTGTAGAAGTGGTGGGACGGTTCGTCGTGGACGTATTGGCCGAAGAGCCAAACCGGGGTCAGCGGTTCATTCAACGCGTTCGCGGCGTCATCTGCATCCCGTAGGCAGCCGAGATTCAACGAGCTGTGCACCGCCTCCGCAGACAGAGCGTCGTCAGAAAGTGATTTAGCGAGTTGCAAACAACGACGTGCCCTTGCGTGGCTCGCGCCAAACGTCGGCCGCATTTGAATACACTGGCGGGTCATCCTGCCCCACAGGGAAGCATGCGGTCCAATTGCCTTGGTTCTCCCAAGCAATATCCACCATGCCGCCCTCGGTCTTCAGGGCCGCGCGCCGAAATGAGATGGTCTTGGGCGCTGAAGAGATCCCGTCCATTCCGGTCGTATTCGATCAGCCGTCCCAAGCTCCGATAGATTTTCGCCAATCCGGGCGTTGCGGCGGCGGGAATTTCGGCTGGGTCGACGCCGAACTTCTTCAGTGGGCACGTTCGGTGGAAATTCGAGAGGAAAGCAACCAGATCGTCGATCGAATTGATCAGTTGCCGACCGCGGAGCGGCAACATCGGCTCGCGGCCGCCGGACGGCTCGGACGTCGCCGCCTGCGGCAATTGCGGTTTCGGAGCGTTTTCGTTTTCTCGGCATCGCTCCTGCCGTTTCCCGTCGAAAGCCGCGGCGGTGTCCGATCGCGTCCGGATGCAGCCCCATCTTCACGACTTCCGCCCGCATCAATTCGTAGTCGGCCCGCCCCCGCGGCTTTTCGAGCGGGTCCTTTGCGAATTCCTCGAGCGGAACGTCGGCGGTCGGCCGCGCATCGTAGATCGCGGCCATTTCGTCCCATGTTTTTCCATAGCGGCGCATGCCATCCAGAATGGACAACGTGCGGGCATCGACCGCCGTTTCATTCTTCAACATGACGACCCTCGGAATGGATGGTGAGCCCGGCGTGATTTATCCGCCCGCCTATTCCTCCACCAGCATCTCCGCCTCCCGGGCGAGACCGGTCGGCGACGGCTTTGCCGAGGCCGGCGGAGGTCCAGGCGAAGGTGTCGTCGAGAACCGGGTCGGCGAGTTCGGCGGTCTCGGAGTTGTAGGTGCGGCGGCGCTCGGCGGAAATGAGCAGGCCGCCGCGGCGCTCGATGCCGGGCGGCGGGACGAAGCCGTCCAGCTTGCCGTCGAACGCCGACACGATGCAGCGCGACTGCGATTTGCCGCCGGCGAACAGGTGCACGCCGTGCTCGTTCTCGAACCGTGGGTTGGCCGCCGGGCCGTTGAACGCCCAGCGCCAGGCCGACGACGCCCTCGCGCGGCTCGGCGAGGAATTCGTCGGGGCGGGCGAGTCTGGGCCTGGGTGGCCTTCACCTGCCGGCGGGCGAGGGTGAGGATTTCCTCGTCCTTGGTCGGCTTCCCGTCGAGGAACACCGTCAGGCCGCCGGCGCGGACGAAATACACCATGGCGCCGGCCTCGCGGCCCTGCCGGCCGGGCGTGAAGGCGGCGACCCGGACCGAGGCCTTCGTTGCGGCCGCGACGTCCATGTAGGCGCGGGCGAGTTCGAACATCGGGCCGCGGTCGTCGCAGAATGATGATGAACGGGTTCAGCGGATCTTTCGCGCCCACCGAAATGATCTGGAAAACCTGCTGCCGTTCTTCGTGGGTGGCACCCTATATATCCTCAGTGGCGCAGCGACAACGGCAGGTGCGGCGTACTTTGGCGTATTTCTTCTGGCTCGATATGCGCACACGTTCGCCTATCTGAAGCAAAAGGCACGGCTGCGGAGGGATGCGTTTACCCTGGGCTGGTTGGTGACCATCGTGATGAGCATTCACGCGGCATGGGCCTCGCTGGCCTCAGTGTTGGCATGATTGGAGGTATCCATGCCGTGCGATGAACAACTGGTCGCGCGTGTTCGCGCGGCGCTAAAGCGTACCCGTGGTACAGCCGAGCGGCGAATGTTTGGTGGTGTCTGCTTTACGCTCAACGGCAACATGGTCTGCGGTGTCGTCAGCACGGATCTCATGGTCCGTGTAGGACCCGACAAATACGACGACGCCCTGAAGCAGCCGCATGTGCGGGAGATGGACTTTACGGGGCGAGCGATGAAGGGCTACGTATTTGTCGGCGCGCCCGGAACCAGGAGCGATTCATCGTTGAAGTCCTGGACCAAATCGGGTGTCGCATATGTGGGAGCCCTGCCACCAAAACCACGCAAGGACAAGCGAGCTTAGGCGAAGTTGTCAACGGCCACGCGCCGACCTGCCGGGTCACGTCTCCGCCGGAAACAAACGCCGCCGCAGTACATCGCGCACCTTGTCCGTCGGTGCGGCGGCCAGCGCTTGTTCCCGGTAGCCGCCCGCCAGTTCCACGTGACCGGCGCGGCGGTGCAAATCCGCAAGCACCGCGGCCCACAGGTAGTGGCCCTCCAGCCAACTCGGCGGAACAAGATCCTTCAGAAGCACCAGCGCTGCGTCGAGCCCCTTCCATTCGGCCACAGCCACGGCGCGATTCAGGGTATGCAGCGGAGACGGGTCAATGCGTTCCAGCATGACGTAGAGGTCGGCAATCTCACCCCAGCGTGTCTCCGCGAACGACGGCGCAAGGCAGTGTTCCGCCGCGATGCCGGCCTCCGCATGGTAGCGGGTGAAGCTCTCCCCGCTGGCTGCACGGGCCAGCCACTCGATCCCCAGCCGAATCCCCTCCTGGTCCCAGCGCGAACGGTCCTGCTCTTCCAGCAGCAGCAGGCCCCCGGTGGCGTCCTGGCGCGCGGCCAGCCGTGCGGCGTGCAAGTGCATCAACGCCAGCAGGGCAAAAGTCTCCGGCGTGGCGCCCACCGGATGTGTCGCGAGAAGCGTCGCCAGCCGAATGGCCTCGTCGCACAGTTCGCGCCGGATGGCGTGCTCTTGATGAGCGGAGAGGTATCCCTCGTTGAACAACAGGTAGATCACCGCGTACACGCTGGGCAGACGGCTCTTCAGCGTTTCCAGCGGCGGCGTCTGGGTGTTCACGGGGAACTGGCGCAGTCTCTCCCGCGCGCGCGCCAGGCGTTTGTGAATGTTGGCTTCAGTGGTGAAGAGACGGAGTGCAATCTCGCCGGTGCCAAACCCGCACAATGTCTTCAGCGCCAGCGCCAGCCTGGATTCCTGCGGGAGCGCCTCATCGCAGCACACAAACAGCATGCGCAGCAGTTCATCGCGCACCTCGCCGTCGAAGTGCGCGGAGGCATCCTCCTCCGCGGGTTCCTCCGCGTGGTCCCCTGCACTTGCCAGAATGCGGGCCCGCGCTGCATCTCGCCGCAGGTCGCCCATCAGGTTGTTGTGGGCTACCCGGTACAGCCAGGCCTCCGGCTCCTGGGGGATGCCCTTGGCCACCCACGCGGTGAGCGCCGCCATCAGCGCGCCCTGGACCGCGTCTTCAACCAATCCAAGATGCTGGACACCGACCCGGCGGACGAGCACGGCCACCAGCTTGCCGTACGCGTGCCGGAAATAATGCTCGACGAGTTCCGGCGGGGATGCCGGAGACGGTCGGCCGCGCGGGTCGGAGGGCGGGCTCAGAACGTCGCCATCTCCCGAATTTCCAGGGACGCCCCGGGCGCATGGCCGGCTGGACCTTCCGCGGCCACGCGGATGGCGCCCTCGTAGTCCTTCGCGCTTACAATCATGAATCCCCCCACGACTTCTTTGGCCTCCACAAATGGACCGTCCGACACGCCGGACGCCCTCCACACCTTGCCCTCAGGCTTGAGCTTGCCGCCCATGTCCAGGATTTCGTTCTTGTATTTCTCCTTCCACGCGTTGAAGGCCGCATACATCTTCTGCATCTGTTCCGGGGACGGCGCCTGCCCCTGACCGGGCTGGCTGCGGAAGAGGACCAGGTATTTGCGCTGTGACATCGAGTTACTCCTTGGTTGTTAGCGTGCAAAGGCATCGCATTGGAATGACGCGCGAGGGTCCCTTTTTTGGACACCCTCAACAAAATACTTTTTCAGGGACGAATACGAATGGTGACTTTTCACGCCTTCAAGGTAAAGCTAACCGGCGCGCGCCACTTTTGCGTGCGTCCGCGTTGAGCGACGAGTTATATGGCTTTTCGTTCTTCCTTCCGGCGCAGGCAGCGAGAGCACGTACGCAACGCTTACCTTTGCCCAACGCCGAAGTGCTTTTATTTCTTGCAATAGGGATTCTGGTAAGATGACGTAATCTTTCTTGATGGGACCTTGTGGAAAATAGCGAAGATGCTTTGCGCCCTGTTGTTTCACCAAGATGTTTCGCGATGCTTCGGGTAGCTTTATGGCGAAGCCCATAGGTGTCCAAGACATACAACTTTTCCCGTTCGCATAGGCTGCAGCACCACTAAAAAAATGTTTGCACTCCAGCTTCACGCCCTTGGAGGTGCTAGGCCCCAGTTTTTCCACCAGTGCGCGCAGTCGGTCTAGATACTCTTGGGCCACGGTGGCGTCCTATGCGATATAACGTTTAGTTGATCGACACCGCGACAGCGCGATGCATTGCGATGCATTGAATTGAGAGAATACTCCTGTCCAATGCCCATCAGGAATTTGGGGCTCATTAGCTTAGAGGGATCTCTATTACGAAGCCCACTTTTGCCCAGGTCGGGGAGCCAAAATTCTCGAACCGGCCATTGCTTCAGTCGGGCCGCAACATGCTCCGCAGCGCGCAGGCCGTAAGAGATACCCTTAATCAGCCCGCCACCGGTACGGCCTTCAAGACCGCTAGTGTTTGCGCGTGCGGCATTCCGCTCGCTGTAACGAAACATGGCGCAATTATCCATCGGAGGGCGGAGAAGTGACGACGATGAAGGTCAAGTCCGTGAAGCCCGTGTTGTAGAGCGCGTGCTCGGCGCCAGGTGGTATGAAAATGACATCGTGCCTGCGTACCACCTGCCGCCTGCCGTCGACCGCCATCAAGCCCTCGCCTTCCAGTATGTGGTAAATCTGTTCCTGTATTTTGTGCCGGTGCGGCGCGACGTGCGCTTTCGGCTGGTAGGTCGAGATGCGATAGTCAAAATGACGGGTCGGCGCATTGGCGGGCGTCACCAGCTTTTTGGAGTACGCGCCATTCTGGTGTCCGGCATCGGGTTGTTCCCAAAGAAATTCAGCAGCGTTCCTGATAAATGCGCCGGTTTCCATTTAATTCTCCTGGGAATGCGCTGCGCGACTTGCGCGCGAGCCGGGCCTGTCGCGCTGCGCTCTTGCACCGCGAGGGGGCAAGTATAAATCCTTCGTGCGCAGCTGCTAACGTTTTGCCTTGAATTTTTCTGACCTACCGTGCCCTTGTTTTATCTCGGCACCCGCGGGCACGCATAAAATGCTAAAGTTACCTCGACCACGCCGCCGCATTCGTCCCACCTGAAATCAGGAGTATCCGCATGTCGTTTACCGGTCGTATCGGTCTGTTGGTGCCGTCGTCCAACACCACTGTTGAAACCGAGTTCTTCAAAGCGCTGCCCAAAGGCGTGACGCTGCATGTCGCGCGTCTGTTCATCGAGACGGTGACGCCCGAATCCATCAGCAAGATGGTGCAGACGCTCGAAACCGAATCCAAACTGCTTGCTTCGGCCGATGTCGACGTGATCGTGCTCGGCGCGACAGCACCCAGTTTTCTCAAGGGCCTGGGCTATGACAGGGAGATGGGCAAGCGTATCGAGGATGCCACCGGCAAGCCGGCCACCACTACATCGACGGCGCTGCTGCAGGCGCTGCAGACGTTCGGCATCGAAAAGTTGTCGCTTGGATCGGCGTACAGTCCGGCAGTGAATGAAATCTGCGCCAATTTCCTTGCCGCCAACGGCTACCAGGTCGTGGCGAAAGACGGGCTCAACGTCATCGACAATCTGCAAATCGGGAGGCTGGATGTGGAAACGGCCTACGATCTGGGGAGGAAGGTGGACCGGCCCGATGCGCAGGGTGTGGTCCTCGCCTGCACCAACTGGAAGAGCATGGATATCATCGAGCGCCTGGAAAAGGATCTCGATAAACCGGTCCTGAGCACGACACAAGTCAGCATCTGGGGTGCGCTCAGAAAAATCGGGTACGCAGGCAGCATCCCGGGATACGGGCGGCTGCTGCGCACCTTCGCGCAGGAAGCCGCGCCGGCATAGTCGACGCGGACAATCCGAAATTCCCGGACGGCATCGATCGATGCCATCGGCCAAACTCGCACCGCCGCAAATTGCGGTTAACACGGCACACCCTTCCCGCGCACACGATGGCTCTCAAGGCAACTATCTGCAAGGCGCTGCTGCAAATCGCCGACATGGAGCGCAGCTACTATCACGACCACGTGCTCACTATCGCGCGCCATCCGTCGGAAACCGACGAGCGCATGATGATGCGGGTATTGGTATTTGCGCTGCACGCGAGCGACACCTTGTCGTTCGGTAAAGGCTTGAGCGCCGATGACGAGCCCGATCTGTGGCAAAAAGATCTGACGGGTTCGATTCAGGCCTGGATAGATGTCGGCCAGCCCGACGACAAACGCATGCGCAAGGCCTGTGGCCGCGCCGATCAGGTATACGTATATACCTATGCGGGGCACGCAGGCACGTTATGGTGGAATCAAGTCCGCGACAAACTCGAACGCACGCGTAACCTGACGGTAAAATCCCTCGCGGCATCATCGAGCAAAGCGCTCGCCGGGTTGGCCAACCGCAACATGCATTTGAATTGCACGATCCAGGACGGCCATATCTGGCTCGCAGACGAGAAGACAACGGTGCCGGTGGAATTGATGCCGATCAAAATTTCTTCCGGCGCAATGCGCTGAACGCATCACGCCGTCGGCTGCCGGGTCAGTCCAGGCGCACTTCGCGGATTTCCGTAATCGGCATGTTCGCGATGTCGCGCAGCTTCTCGTAGCGCTCGGACTTCAGATCGAGCAACGTGCCGAGCTGGGAGTACGACGACACGACGAAATGCTCGCGACCCTCTTCACTGCGCCGCGTAATGCCGAACTCAATGCGTGCGCGTTCGTCGGTTGTCAGCTTGCTCACGAAGTTCTTGGTCGCCCAGATCGCGCCGAAGCGCGCGAAATCGCTGAGCCGCGCGGCGTGGTTGATGGTGTCGCCGAGCACGGCGAATTCGACGTTGGTCGCCGACTGGAATGTCCCGAGCCACTCCTGCCCCTCGTGCAGACCGGTGTTCAGGTAAAGCTCGTTGAGCCAGTTTTTCCGCAACTGCCATTGCTTGCTGATCTTGCGCATTTCCTGCTTGATTTCGTGCGCGCACGCGAGCGCGTTGAAAATATAATTGCTGTCGGGCTGCGGAAAAAAATAATAAACCATCCCGTCGCCGACATGCTTGCCGTGCGTGGCATAGTATTTCCGGAAAACCGGCGCCATGGTCGCCCAGATTTCGTTGATCAGCTCGAAGTATTCCTCCGGCGGCAGTTCCGAACAGATCTTCACCGAGCTCTGCAGGTCCGTCACGATCACCGCCAGCGGCGTCAGTACCGGCAGGCGTTTTTTGAGCAGGTTGCGAATCACGATATCGCGGCGCGACAGGAATTCGAGCAATCCGGGCTCGGCCTGTCCCGCCGGGATGTGCACGATCAATATTCCTTCCCGGAAGTAGATGCCGTAGGCCTGCCAGGCGGTGACCTCGCCGCCGTCGTCGTGCAAGGCATACGGGAGTTCAACGACAGGCTGACCGGTCACCGCCGCGGAATCGTCATACATATCGGCGATGAGCGCGGCATGCTTAGGCGTGATGTTCTTGAGCAGGCCGAGCACGCTGGACTTGGACAGGCGGGCCTTGGCGAACGCTAGGTGAAGACTGCAACAGCGGATTGAGCCTCAGCACATTGCTCTCGGCGAACGCCTCCAGCAGCAACAGAAATATGCTGCGCGACTCGCTGCCGGGCGGCGGTGTCTCAAACCCCAGGATTTCCTTGCGCGCGGTTTCGTTGTACCAGGTCATTTCGAAGTTGTAATTGACCATATACGCGGGATGCACGATGTCATCGAGCGTCAACTGCAGACTGCGGCCTTCCGACCCTGCGGGTTTCTCGCCCGTAATCGCGGCAACCGCATGAACTTCCCGCGCGGGTTCTGCACTCCCGCCCTCCTGCTTGCCCGTTACGCGTGCGGCAATTTCAGCCATCGTCAATCCCTCTGTTTTCATGCGTTGGACCTGCTCGATCCGCTCCAGCGCCCCGTCCGGGAAATAGCCATAAGCTGCCCCGTCGCCTTCCCCTGCAGCGAGTTGTCTAACGAGTGGTCCAGACAGTATACCAAGAGCAATGTAACTATTTAAGGTTGCTCTGGAAATACCTGTTTTTGTTAATATTTCTTCACTTGAAATCAATTTTTTTCAATACCTGATTGGATCAGTTCTAATTGATATATCTGTTTAATATATTTACTTAACTATTTAATTATCATAGTCATACAGATGCTTATTAAAGTCAAGCGCTCGCAGCCGGTGCTCAGAAAATCCAGCCTGGACTGTTGCGGGTAAGAGACAGCTGTGAAAAATGGCACAGTCCGCGATGACGTTTCAGACGCCTCGCCTGCGGCCATCTCCTCCACGCGACGTACGGGACTAGCGCCTGCACTATTCAGGCTTGGCTTTGGACGCCCTGACGACCTTGCCCCAGCGCTCGATTTCGTCGTGCAGCATTTTGCGAAAATAATCCGGTGATTCCGTGATGGTGTCGGCGCCGGTTTGCGCGAGCCGCGCGCGAAAATCTTCCTTTTGCACGGCTTTGACGATCGCCGCATTCAGCGCATTTACTACCTCGCCCGGCGTGCCCGCCGGCACCAATACGCCATACCAGGTCTGCGTGACGAAACCAGCGAGGCCACCCTCTATCATGGTCGGCAATCCGGGCAGCAATGGCGAGCGTTTTTCGCTCGTAATCGCCAGCGCGCGAATGCGCCCCGGCGTCATCAACGGCTGCGCCGACGGAATGTTGTTGAATGAAAAATCGACCTCCCCGCTCGCCAGCGCGGTCATCGACGGCGCGCTGCCCTTATACGGGATATGCGTCATGTCGACGCCGATCTGGATCTTCAGCATTTCGCCGGAAAGATGCTGCGAGCTGCCGCTGCCCGACGAAGAGAAATTGAGCTGGCCAGGATTTTTTTTGGCCACCACGATAAATTCCCGCGCATTCTTGGCCGGAAACGAAGGATGCACCAGCAGCAAATTGGGGCTCGTGGCAAAAACCGCGACCGGCACGAAATCCTTGACCGGGTCGTAGTTGAGTTTGGGATAAAGGCTGACGTTGATTCCCAGTGCCGCCGAACTCAGGAAAACCGTATACCCGTCGGCCGGCGATTTGGCGACGAATTCTGCGGCGATATTTTGCGCGGCTCCCGCGCGGTTCTCGACGACGACCTGTTGCCCCAGACCTTCCGCCATTTGCTGGGCAATCAACCGGCCCATGATATCGCTGCCGCCGCCCGGCGCGTAACCGACGACCATTCGGATCGGTTTCACCGGATATTTTGCCGGCTGCGCCTGCGTCAATCCGGCGCCTAGCAGCGCCGCCACCATTGCTACAGTGTATCGAGCAACTTTCATCATGACCTCCGCAAGTTTGCGCGTCACCCGCGCGTGGGCCGCGTACGCGCCATGTTCCGCAAAACCGCATGCACGGCGGCCGTGTCGTGCTTCTCGTATCCGCCCGCGTATGCCTTGTCGTAGTAACGCTTGCTCAGTGAGAACAGCGGCGTCGGGCAGGCCAGCTTCGCGGCAAACGCCTTGATGATCGCGATGTCTTTCTGATAGACATCGATCTTCATTGTCGCCGGCAGGTAATTGCGCCTGACCATCAGCGGCCCGCGCACTTCGAACATGCGCGATGTGCCGGCGCCGTCCTTGATGACGCGGTACATCAATTCGGTATCGACACCCGCCCGCTCGGCCAGCACGAAGGCTTCGGCGGTCGACAGATTGTGTATGGTGACCAGCAGATTGGCGATGAATTTGAGCTTTGAACCGGTGCCGAACGCGCCGCAGTAATAGGCGTTGCGCGCAAAGCCCGCGAATACCGCCTTGCACCGGGCGCACGCGCGTCGATCGCCGCTTGCGTAGATCACGATGTCTTTCACCGCGGCCTGTGCGCCGGTGCCGCTGATCGGGCAGTCGAGCAGTATGACGCCGGTTTCGCCAGGCGCTTGCGCGCATCTTCCTTGACTTCCAGGGGCAGCGTGCTCGCCTCGATAACGATCGTTCCCTTGCGCGCGCCGGCGGCAACGCCGTCCTTGCCGAACAGCGCCGCTTCGAATGCAGCCAACGACGGCAATGACGTAATCAGAATTCGCGTGGTTGCCGCCACCTCCGCCGATGAAGTCGGCGGCGATACCGCCCAGCTTGCGCAGCGCCGATCGCCGCGCTGCGGCGACGTCATAGCCCACGACCTTGAAGCGGGCGGCGCGCAGATGCTTGGCAAAAGCGCCGCCCATGATGCCGAGACCCACTACGCCAACCAACCCACGCTGCTTGCTGCTTTTCATGATACTGTTCCTTAGTCCTCGTTTTAAAAGCGCGCGGCACCGCGCCGGCCGGTATCCTGCGCGCGATACAGATATCCGTCACCGCTGGTCAAATACAGGCTGCCGAGATCGGCGTCGCCGAACGCGCAGCGCATGGGCAGATCGCAGGGTGCGGCGTGCGATTCGAGCAACGCCCCTGTGGGAGCGAACACATAAACGAGCGGTCCCGCGCCGTTCTTTGGCGAGCCGCCGCACGCCACGATATTGCCCGCGCTATCGAGACACATGCCCTCGATGCCGCGCTCGCCCGCGCCAAACGCATGCAATACGCGACATGCACCGACGCTGCCGTCGGCCGCGACCGGGTAAGCACGCAAATCACACTGCCCGCCCATTTCAGCATTGCCCTCCGCCACGTAGAGAGTCTTCTCGTCGGCGGACAGCAAGACGGCGCGCGGCTCTCTGCGTATCGCGTGTCACACGCTGCAAGGTCCACGCACGCTTGATCGTCGCGCGCCAGCCGCAGTACGGAACCGCGTTCGAGAAACGGATACACCGGCGGCCCATACGGCGCAACGGCATTGTGCGGATCCGTAAACCAAACCCGGCCGTGACGGTCGACGACGAGATCGGTCGGCTGATTGTGATGACATCCGTCGAGCAGGTCGCAGGTCTGCGCAGTCGAGCCGTCCGCCTTGAAGTGTATGACGCGCCGCCCGCCTTCCTGGGCGCCGTAGACGGCGCCGTCGGGGCCGACGGCAATGCCGTTGGTGCGCCCGGTGTATTTTCTGAAAATTATCGACGATGCCGGTTGCCGGATCGAATCTCAGTATGCGCTCTTCTTGCACCGCGCTGAACAATACATGCACTTGCCGTCCCACGCCACGCCGCCGGTGACGCCCTTGTAAGGCCCCGCCACGCGTTCGAATTTCCAGGTCATGAACTCGTCCTTCCCGTTACCAGCCCGCGACACCGGGAATATTGGTGCGCGTGCGCACGACATTGCCGACAGTGGTCACGTAGATGGAGCGCCAGTCGTCGTCGCCAAAGCCGAGGTTGGTCGGATGGCCCGGCACTTTCAGGCGCGCGAGCACCCTGCCCTGCGGATCGTGCACCCAGATTCCGCCGGGGCCCGTGCAATACACGTTGCCTTCGATGTCGCATTTAAGTCCGTCCGGATTGCCGCGGTCGGGATTCGTGTATTGAAAAAACAGGCGTCCCTTGCCGACACTGCCGTCCGGCGCGCACGTCGTAGACGCGTATCAGGCGCTCGCGGCTGCAATTCACGTAAAGCAGCTTCTCGTCGGGCGAGAAACACAGGCCGTTCGGATAGACGAAGTCCGCGGTGACCAGTATGAGTTCACCGGCGGGGTAATGCGAAAAACGCCCTGAATATCGAGATACTTCTGCAGGTCGTCGCCCACCATGCCGACGTTCAGCATGCCGCCGGGCGAGTCGGTGAAATAGATCTGGCCGTCGGAGCGCACGACGATGTCGTTCGGGCTGTTGATTTTCTTGCCTTCGTAATGCGACGCCAGCGTGACGACCGACCCGTCTGTCTCGAAGCGAAACACCGTGCGCCCGCCCCAGCCTGCGACCAGCAGCCTGCCCTCGCGGTCAAAACACATCCCGTTCGCGTGCGCGCTGGGCCGCATGACGATTTCGGGCTGTGCCGCGCGGCCGGCATTTCCAGATGGTGTCACCGCAGATATCCGTGATAAAAAAACTGCCTGCTGCGCGGGTCCCACACCGGCCCTTCGCCGAAGATAACGTTGTCCGCAATGACTTCCAGCGTGTGATCGCTGCCGATGATGCGCTCGACTCCCGGCGCCATCATGTCGACTTCAAATTGCATGGCGCTGCGCCTCCCGCGGATTCGATTCGCGAGTCTTATTCTGCGGCCTATGCTAACGCAGCCGGCCGGTTGGTGACAAAACAAACATTATCCGGTTTGTTTGCACGTGCGCGCATTGCTACAATGCCCGCCTTCGCCCCAATCGGCATTCACGCAGAGGAATTCCCCTTGAAGCAAATCAATGTCGGCATCATCGGCACCGGCTGGTGCGGCGGCATCCGCGCCCAGACTTGCGCCACGCACCCGCTGGTAAAAAGCCTGCATATCGCGGAAACGCGCCCCGAGCGGCTGGCTGAAGTCGCCAAGGCCACCGGCGCGCAAACGGCGACCGCCGATTACCAGCAGATACTGCGCAACGACGCGATCGACGCCGTGATGATCTCGGCGACCCCCGAAGTGCTCCACTTCCCGATGGCGCGCGACGCGCTCACTTCCGGCAAGCACGTCTTTCTCGAAAAACCGATCGCCATCGAATTGCACGAAGCCGACGAGCTGATCGCGATTGCGCGCAAAAACGCGCTCAAGTTCACGATCGGCTACTCGCAGCGCTTCAATCCGAAATTCGCCTACGTCAAAAAATGCGCGACCGACGGCACGCTGGGCAAACCGGTGAGCGCGCTGGTCAGCCGCCATATCGGGCGCGGTCTCGGCAAGAAGATCACCGGCCGCACCAAGCTCTCGCCGGCGGCGATGGAAGCCACCCACGATCTGGATTTCATACTCTGGTGCCTGGAGCCCGCCAAGCCGATCCGCGTGTATTCGCAGGTCAACTACGGCGCGATGAAAGCCGCCAGCGGCGCGGACGTGCCGGATACGCAGTACATCACCGTCACCATGGACAGCGGCGTGTCGTTCGTGATTTGCGCGGGCTGGAGCCTGCCGCCCGCCTATCCGAATTTTTCGATGACGTGGATAGAGTTCGTCGGCACCGAAGGCGCGCTCATCATCGACGATACGCACCGCGATACCCTGTTGACCACCATGAAGACCGGTATCGTGCATCCGATGTCGACCATGCCCGGCGAATTCGTCGAGCATACCTATGCGGGCCCGATGTCCGCGGAAACGGTGCATTTTCTCGAAGCCGTCGCGTGCGACCGCCCCGTGCTGGTCACCGCTGAGCAGGCGCGCCAGGTCATGGAGGTTTACATCGCCGCCGATATTTCGGCCGAACGCAATGAACCCGTCAACCTGCCGCTGCCGGAATCGCGCCCGGTCGCTGTCGCAGGAGGCGCAAGGTGAGAAAGCAAGCCGAAGAAAATCGGACTCGCCATCGTCGGCGCCGGCCGCGTCGGGCTTGATCCGCGGCGAACTCGCCGCACGCCACCCCGAGGTCGCGTGGATAGGAATCGCCGAGAAAAATCCCGAGCGCGCCAAACTGGTCGCCGACAAAGTCGGCGCCGAATTCGTGACCGCGGATTACCGCGAATTGCTCAAGCGCCCCGAAGTCACGCGCTGCCATCATTTCAACCGACGAACATCTGCATGTCGACCCCGTGCTCGCCGGCATCGAGCGCGGCGTGCCGATGCTGATCGAAAAACCGCTCGCGACCGATCTTGCCGAATCGCAGATGGTGATGGATGCGATCGAAAAATCGAAAATCGATGCCGTCATCGGTTATACCCAGCGCTTCCGCCGCCGCTGGCTAGTCGCCAAGGAAAAAGTCGCCACCGGCGCATTGGGCGAAGTGACGATGGTCACGTCGCGCGCATTCATGAACCGGCTGGTCGCGATCGACAATTACAAGCGCTCAGACAATCCGTCCGAAATTTCGCCGATGGTGATTTCGGGCACGCATGCGCTCGACGTCGTCATGTGGCTGATGGAAGCCAAGACCCCGGTCGAAGTCTATGCGCGCTCGGTCGACAAGGCGCTGGGCCCACAGTGGCACGGCATCGACGGCACCGGCTACATGATCACGTTCAACGACGGTGCCATTTACCACGGCGTGATTTCATGGGCCCTGCCTGAAGTGTGGCCGGGCGCCGTTTACAGTCTGGAAGTGGGCGCGGTCGGCACCGAAGGCGTGCTGACGATCGACGACACGCATCGCGACATCGTGCTCGCCACCAATCTCGTGCAGGGCGAAGGTTACGCGCCGGACAAGCGGCGCCATGTGGACTTTCTCACCAGCTACCCGGTCGGCGACATGGCGTTGGGCGAACTGCGCGGCCCGATGCGCGAAGAAACCAATTCCTGGCTCAATCGCGTGGCGCTGGGCGTCACGACCCAGCACGCGACCGCGCGCGAAGGGCACAACCGGTTGATGCTCACCAAGGCGATCGATCTGTCGGCGCGGCTCAAAGAGCCGGTGTCAAGCTGCCGATCACGCCTGACGACGAAAGGCGCGGGCGCTAGTTTGTACGGACCGGCAGCCCGGCGACAAGATTAATTTCCTATAGGAGGGGATCATAATGCAATCTCTCTCGATAAGTGTGGCACTGGCGCTGGCCGCGGTCGTTTCCTCAATCACCGTTGCCGTGGCGGCGCAGCCCTCCGAAAAATTTCCGAACCGGCCAGTGCGTCTGATCGTGCCGTACTCGCCCGGCGGCGCCACGGACATCGTAGCGCGCCAGCTCGCAGTGCGCCTATCCGAACACTGGAGCTACCAGGTGGTGGTCGACAACCGCGCCGGCGGCTCGGGTGCCATCGCACTGGAAACCGTCGCGCGCGCGACACCGGACGGCTACACGCTGCTCGTCGGCAACGTTTCGACCAACGCCATCGCGGAGTCCGCATTCGCGAAAACGCTTTCGATCAAGCCGTCACGCGACCTCGCGGCGGTCACGAACCTGATCGAAATCCCGCACATGTTCATGGTCAATCCCACGGTGCCGGTGACGAGCCTCAAGCAGCTCGCGGAGTACGCGAAGACCGCGCCGCGCATGGCCTATGCGTCCGCCGGCATCGCCTCCTACCCTCACCTCGACGCCGCGCGGCTGGTCAAGGCAATGGGCATTGAGATGACGCATATCCCGTACAAGGGCGGCGCCGGCCAGATCATTCCGGCGATCATCAGTAACGAGGTGCAGTTGACGATGCTCAATCTGGCGTCCTCGCTGCCGCATCTGCGCGCGGGCCGCATCAAGCCGCTGGCGACGACGTGGCCGACGCGGCGCCCCGAATTTCCGGACATTCAAACCATGACCGAGGCCGGCTACCCGGGCATCGGCACCAATGCCTGGAACGGCCTGTTCGCGCCCGCCAAGCTGTCCCCCGCGCTGCTGGCGCAGGTCCATGCTGCGGCGCTGAAAGTCATGGAGTCGCCGGAAATGAAGGATGCGCTCGGCAAACAACTGATTTACGTCGTCACCAGCAAGACGCCGGCCGAGTATGCGAAATTCGTCAATGAAGACGTCGCCAAATGGGCGGCGGTCATCCGCGACAACAATATCGCGCTCGACTAAACCAGTACCGAAACCAGCGCTTAAACATGGAAAAAGTCTCCCAACCCAAGTACCGCCTGCACATAGACAAAGACCTCGACGTGCAAATGCGCGATGGCATGCGCCTCAAGGCCGACGTGTTCCGTCCGCGCGGCACCGGCAAATTCCCCGTCATCATCAGCCTCGGTTCTTACCAAAAGGACAAGCACTGGACGCCACCGACGGACCTCGAGGAAAAAGACAATCCTTACATGAACTGGGAGACGGTCAACCCGCTGTGGTGGGTACCGCGCGGCTACATCGCGGTGCGTGTCGACGGCCGCGGCTCGGGAAAATCGCCCGGACAGACCGACCCGTTTTCTCTGCAGGAAGCGCTCGATTTTCACGACGCGATCGAATGGGCGGCGCGTCAGGCGTGGTGCAATGGCAACATCGGACTGCTCGGCATCTCCTACTTCGCAATGACCCAGTGGTTCGTCGCCAACCTGAAGCCGCCGTCACTCAAAGCGATCATTCCGTGGGAAGGTGCGGCCGACATGTACCGCGACTTTGCCTATCACGGCGGCCTGTTCTGCTTCGGCTTCGTCAACAACTGGTACATGAATCATATGGCGCACCACATGCTCGGTAAGCCGTATGAGAGCAATCCAGACACCTTTTCCAAGAACTGGGTGTGGCATTACCTACGCGACAATCTCGACCGCGGCCAGTACCGCGGCCGCCAGGCCGAGTGGGACAAGATAGACATTCCGCTTTATTCAGTCGGCAACTGGAGCGGCATGGGCCTGCATTTGCGCGGCAACACCGAAGCGTTCGCGCAGGCGAAATCGAAGCACAAGAAACTGCGCATTCACGCCGGTACCCATTACCACCCGTTCTACGCAGAAGAAGCACGTCTCGATCAGATACGATTTTTCGACCACTGGCTCAAGGGCAGGAAAAACGGCGTGATGGACGAACCGCCGGTCAAGCTGCTGATCCGTACCGGCGGCGGCAAGGGCTACAAGTTCCGCTACGAGAATGAATGGCCGTTGGCGCGCACTAAGTGGAACAAGTTTTTCCTGCGCCCGCTCAAGCAGGGGCCACCCGGCGGCGAGCTGGCGGAAGGTGCGTTGTCGACGCGCGCCTCAACGAAACGCGCCACGATTGCCTACCCGGCAAGCGGCATGAGCAAGGCCGGCGTCGCCTCGGCTTCATGGACATCGACGGCGCTGCCCGGAAGCCTGCCGCGCATGGGGGTGTCGTTCGAGACCGATCCGCTGACTGAGCCGTTCGAAATCACCGGGCCGGTCAATCTCGTACTGTGGGTGTCGAGCACGACCGAGGACATGGATATCTTCGCCACCCTTCGCAACATCGATCCGGCCGGCAAGGATGTCTGGGAGGTCGGCCAGCAGCAACAGCCCGTGCCGGTGGCCAAGGGCTGGCTGCGCGTGTCGCACCGCAAGCTCGACGCCAAGAAATCGCTACCTTACCGCCCCTGGCATACCCACGACGAACGCTTGCCGCTCAAACCCGGCGAAATCGTTCGCGTCGAGGTCGAAATTTGGCCGACCTGCATGGTATTCGGCAAGGGCCATCGCATCCGGCTCGACATCCAGCCGCGTGACGGCGTCGGCTCGGCGCCCTACACGCATTACAGCGCCGACTACAATTCCGGCATCAACATCGTCCATACGGGTGGCAAGACCTCGTCCTACCTGTTGCTGCCGGTGATTCCGCCGAAAGCGGGCACGAAGAAATAGCGGCAGCGCGGGAACTAATCCCGCGCCGCCGTGATTGCACACCGTTTGATGTGTATCAAGGCCGAGCGCTAGAACCGGCAAGAAATACCATGTTAAACTTGCACCCGATTTGTTGCCTTCTGGATCGGCAGTTTAGCGAATACGCTGGCCGCGGGCGACGTGGATGGTCGAGGAATTCTGCGCTGAAATCCATTGCATGAATTAACCGCGCGACAGCTGTAACGTGCGTCGGTCGTGTTAAGCACTTGCCCGTTTTTCGCATTACATCGCGGAAGTAATTTGTCGATCAATAAATGAACAGGAGAAAATTATGGCCAATGTCGGCATGGTAGGATTGGATTGGCAGGAGCGCGTCAACTGGGACCGGCTGCGCAAATACCGGCTCGAGCGCGCGCGCGAGCGCATGAAAGCGCACGGACTGGGCGCGATGCTGCTCATGTACGACGAGAACGTCCGCTATGTCACCAGCACCCTCACCCCCGGCTGGAACCGCCTGAAACCCGGCCTACGCTACGCGCTGTTATGCGGCGACGATGCACCGGTTTTGTTCGAACAGGGCGACATCGGCGTGCACATCCAGAAACATTCGCCGTGGATCCCGAAGGAAAACATCCGCTACTCCTACGCGTGGATCAAGGGCGCTGCCGGCCCCGCTTCGCTTTCGCAGGTAACCAAGTTCACCAACGCCATCAAGCAGGAGATGAAGAAGCGCGGCGTTCAAGGCATGAAACTCGGTGTCGATTTCGTCGATATCAACATGATTCAGATCTTCAAGGACGCGAAGATCGAGTGGACCGACGGCATGACGCCGATGATGGAAGCGCGCGCCGTCAAGAACTCAGGACGAGCATGAATGCATGCGCCAGGTCGGCGCCATCGGCGACGCTGCGCACTGGGAGTTCATGAAGTTCCTGAAGCCGGGCCTGACCGAAAACCAGTTGACGGCGCACATCATGGAGTTTCTCTACAACGTGCCTGGCATGGAAGACGTCGAGGACGTAATCGTTTCCTCGGGCCTGAACACCTGGCCTAACTGGCGCAACTTCTCCGACCGCATCATCAAGCCGGGCGACATGGTTTTCATGGATCTGGCCGCGCTCACCTGGAACGGCTACAAGTCGTGCTACTACCGGACCTACATGGTGGGTCGGGAACCGAATCAGGAGCAAAAAGACTACTACGCGACCGCGTTGAAGTGGCTGTACGACTCGATCAAAGCGGTCAAGGTCGGCGCCACGACCCGCGACATCGCGTCGAAGTGGCCCTCTGCAAAGGAGACCTGGGGTTACGAGGAAGAAGACCAGGCCGCAGCCAACTTGTGGGGCCATGGCCTCGGGCTTCGCCCAGTACGACCAACCGGTCATTTCGCGCATCTGGTCGCTCGACCATCCGATTGATATCAAGGAAGGCATGGTATTCGCATTGGAAACGCAGCACGGCAAGGCGCACCAGTGGGGGGTGCGCATCGAAGAGATGCTGATTGTGCACAAGGACAGCATAGAAATCGTATCCAACTTCCCGGTCGAGCAGATCACCGTTGTTGACCCGATGCCCGGCTACTCGGATTACGGCAAGTTGCCTGGTCGGTAGGCGCGGCGGCTGATGCAAACGGGAACGCGCACCGCGGTGCTCAAAGCGCCGCGGCGTTTTGACATGGCGAGCCGGCCTATGCCGGCCGCCGCACGCGGCGAAGCGGTGGTAAGAATCGCAGCCACGGCCGTTTGCCATACGGACCTGGCGATATACACGGGCGAGCATCCCGGCGTGCGCTACCCGGTGGTAATGGGCCACGAGTCGACCGGGGTGGTCGACTCGATCGGCGCCCGGGGTTACCGGTCTGAAGCCGGGCCAACCGGTCATCATCAATCCCATCATCTCGTGCGGGCACTGCGACTCATGCAGGCGCGGAGCCGGTCATCTATGCCGCAACGCCGGCCTCTTCGGACGCGAAGTTGAAGGCTCGATGAGCGAATACGTTCACCTGGCTGCGCGCTACCTGCATCCCCTGCCCGCCGAACTGCCGCTTGCCAACGCCACGCTGATCGAGACGCTGGCAACGGTGCGCCACTCGCAGGAACGGCTTAGTCTTAAAGCAGGCGAATCCGTGGTTGTACTTGGACAAGGCACGACCGGGCTATTGCACACGCGACTCGCCGTGCTCGCCGGCGCCAATCCGGTGATCGCGGTTTCGCGCACCCGCTGGAAACTGGACATGGCCAGCCGCATGGGTGCGCATCACGTGATCGACGTCGGGTGCCGAGCAAGCAGTAGGCGAAGTATTGCGCTTGACCGGCGAGTCGGGGGCCGACGTGGTGATCGATACCGCCGGGGGTGCCAGCACCTTCATGGCAGCCATCGACATGCTGCGGCCCGGCGGGCGCCTCGCGCCGTATGCGATCAGCCATGAGTGCTGCACGGGATTCACGACGTTTCCAATGTACTTCAAGGAAATCAGCATTATCGGCTCGCGCGCACTGACCGATGACGACATGGCTCCGTGCGATCGAACTCGTCGCCAGCGGCAAGATCGACGTGTCGGATTTCGTCTCGGCAACCTATCCGTTAAACAGAACACGCCGACGCCTTCGAAGAATACGAACGCAATCCAGGCAAGGTATTGCGCATCGTGATCGACTCGCACGGCTATCACTAAGGAACATGCAACAATTTGTCTTTCCCGTAAGTTCGCATCGAGGCAGTCGACGCTGATCGTTGCGGCCCCAAGGCTGCCAACGTAGCGCGCATGGGACAAGCAGGCCTGCCCATACCGGACGGTTTTTGCCTCGACGCGTCAGCTTACCGATATCAGATAAGCGCGTTGGGGCTGGAAGCCGATGCGCGCGGCGTTTTCGGCGCGCAGGAAAGTCCGCAGGCTCGCAAGCATGCGCTAGCCATGAAATTGGGCTTGCTCGACAAATCGATCGCGCCCGCGGTACTCGCGCCGTTGCTTGCGGCGTGGCAGGCGCTCAAGGACAGGACCGGCGCGCTGACCGTCGTGCGTTCCTCCGCGCTGGTGGAAGACCGTTTCGGCTCCAGCTTTGCCGGACAGTTCGAAAGTTTTCTCGGGCTGGAAACCGAATCCGACTTCATCACGGCCATCCGTTCTTGCTGGGGCGCGCTGTGGATGACGCGCGCTTTGCGTTACATGGCGACCCACGATATCGATCCGGCCGACACGGCAATGGGGATATTGATCCAGCCGCTCGTGTCCGCCCGCGCCTCCGGTGGCGGATTGAGCCGGTCTGCTGAAGGCGGCATGGTATTGAGCGCCACGTGGGGACTGGGTTCAGCGATTGCGCAGGGCGAGGTCACGCCCGACCGCTACGAATTAAGCCGCGACGGCAATCTGCTGTGCGTCACGCCGGGCCGCAAGGACCACGAGGTCGGATGCGTGCATCGCGCAGAACCAACCACCCGTATCGTCTCACGCGAACGCTCGACCGAACCCTGTCTAACCACTGCGCAGGCAGTTGAACTCGGTTCTCTGCTGCGCAAGGTCGAAGACCTGATGGGCATGCCGGTGGAAATCGAATGGGCCATGGATGAGGGCGGGTTCAAACTGCTGCAGTCGCGGCCGCTGCACACTGAAGTCGCCGCGGTTGCGGACGCGGTGTGGGAACACCGCCCGCGCCTGAACGGCCATGCAGCCGGTGTCGGCTGGAGCACGGGGCGCGCTTGCGTGATCAACTGCGAATGCGAACTTTCGCGCGTGGCACCCGGCGACATCCTGGTGACCAAAGTCGCCGGCCCCGCTTTGAGCCACATCCTGACCCGTGTCGCCGGCGTCGTTGCCGAACGCGGCGGCAGCACCTCGCATATGGCGTCGCTCGCGCGCGAGCGCGGAATTCCCATGGTGCTTGGCGTACTCGACGCCACGCAGCGCATTCCAGACGGCTCAACGGTGGCCGTAGACGGAGTCGCGGGCGTCGTGCGGTGGATGGCCTGATGCGCCCGCGCGTATACCTTACTCAGCCGGTGGCGGCAGTCGCCATTGCGCGCCTGCGCGAAGTCGCCGAGGTCGATCTCAATCCCGACCCCCTGCACATTCCAGGCAAAGATGAACTGCTGGCGGCCGTACGCACACATGACATCCTGTTCTGCCTTCTGCACGACCGCGTCGATTGCGATGTGATCGCCGCCAATCCCAAGCTGCGCATGGTCGCCTCGATGACCATCACACCGGCTGATATCGACACCGCCGCGGCAACTGCGCACCGCATCCCGGTCACGGTAATACCGTCGTCTTTGCTGAACGATGCAACTGCGGATCACGCCTGGGCGCTCATGTTCGCAGTGGGCAGACGGATCACGGAGGCCGACCGCTTGGCGCGCGCCGGCATCATTCCCGGTTCGCAATCGAACTACCTCACGGCGACCGGTATCTCCGGCAGGACGCTCGGCTTGGTTGGCGTGGGCGGAATCGGACGGGCTGTTGCCCAGCGCGCACGCGGATTTCCGCTGCGCGTCATTTACCATGACCCGCGTCGCCTCGCGGCGGATGAAGAGCGCACGCTAGGACTCACGTGGGTCGCATTCGACGAACTGCTTGCCACGGCAGACTATGTCTCATTGCACGCCAATTTGACCCCTGCGACACGCCACCTGATCGGCGCGCGTGAATTCAGCTTGATGAAACCGACCGCCTGTCTGATCAACACGTCGCGCGGACCTATCGTCGACGAGCAGGCTCTGGTCAGGGCGCTCATCGAGCACCGCATTGCCGGCGCCGGGCTCGACGTGTTCGAACACGAGCCTGGCATCGATCCCGTATTGCTCGGTTTGCCGAATACCGTGATCACTCCGCATACGGGCAGCGCGGTCGTCGAATTGAGGGCAGCCATGGCCAATGTGGTAGTGGATAATATAATAGCGGTGCTCGACGGCACGCAGCCGCCGAATTGCTGGAACAACGAGATCTTCGCTGCGCAGCCGGCGTAGCTGGAATGGGCGCGAATGGCGCGCCAAAGCGATGGATAAAGGAGCGGGCATGGCAGGCAAGGCAAAAGTGGTCCTCACCGACTACGTGTGGGAGTCCCTCGACGTGGAAAAGCAGACGCTTGCCGGATTGGCTGACCTCGTCGCGCTGCAAACCAAGCAACCCGACGGTTTTCTGGACGCGGCCAAAGATTGCGACGCATTACTGAATACCTATGCGGGCCCGATTACCGCGGAGGTCATGGCGCAGATGCCCAAGTGCAAAATCATCGCGCGCTACGGTATCGGCGTCGATACGATCGATCTTGACGCCGCGACTGCGGCCGGCATCATCGTGACCAACAATCCGACCTATTGCATCGAGGAAGTCGCGGAGCACACCATGGCCCTGTTGCTGGGGGCCGCCCGCAAAATCGCCTTCTACGATCGCATGGTGCGCGGCTGGGCGCTGGGAGGTGACCCCCGGCAAGCCGCTTTTCCGCCTGTCCGGCAGCACACTGGGGCTGGTGGGTTTCGGCAATATCGCGCGGCAGGTGGCCGTGCGCGCAGCGGCTTTCGGCATGCGCGTGCTGTTCGCCGACCCGTTTATCAAGGACGGCCAGTTCGGCGAACCCGGCAAGAAGATGGAACTGCCGGCGATGCTCGCGGAAGCGGATTTTGTCTCGTTGCACCCGCCACTGACTGGCGCAGACCCGCAAAATGATCAATGATGATGCGTTCGCGCGTATGAAGCCCAGCGCAGTCCTCATCAATTGCGCGCGCGGTCCTATCGTGGATACCGACGCCCTGGTGCGCGCGCTCGACGGCGGGAAAATCGCCGGTTGCGCGCTGGATACGATAGATCCGGAGCCGCTGCCAAACCCACATCCGCTGCGCGGGCGCGAGAATGTCATAATCAACCCACATGTCGCCTGGTACAGTGAGCAAGCCATGGTCGGCCTGCAGGCAGGCGCACCGGGCGAGGTCCGGCGCGTTCTCTCGGGCGACTGGCCAGTTAATGTCGTGAATCGTGCCGTAAAAGGCAAAAGCCGCGCAGGACTTTAACCGGGCGCTGAAGTGTATCCACTGCGCCTCCAATTAATGCATGAAAGAAAGGCAGGAACAACCCTATGAAACTGCTCCGATACGGAAAAAACGGTTACGAAAAACCCGGTTTGCTCGACCACGCGGACCAGATCCGCGATTTGTCTGGCGTCATCGGCAATCTGGACTGCCCAGGCCGTATCACCGGCGGGGCTCAAGAAACTGCGCGCAATCAAGCCCGAGTCGCTGCCGCTGGTCAAAGGCAAGCCGCGGTTGGGCGTGCCGTTCACGGGCATCAGCAAGTTCGTCGCGGTCGGGTTGAATTACTCCGACCATGCAGCCGAAGCGGGCATGCCAGTGCCGACCGAGCCGATATTGTTCATGAAGACGACGACCTCAATTACCGGGCCGAACGATCCCGTGGTTCTGCCGATGGACGCGAAAAAAGGCGACTGGGAGGTCGAACTTGGTATCGTAATCGGCACTACGGCGCGCTACGTGCCGGAAGACCGCGCGCTTGAATACGTCGCCGGCTATTGCGTCGTCAATGACGTGTCGGAGCGCAATTACCAGCTCGAACGCGGCAGCCAGTGGGATCGCGGCAAGGGCTGTGACACCTTCGGGCCGATCGGACCTTACCTCGTCACCACCGACGAGATCCCGAATCCGCAGGCGCTCGACATGTGGCTCGACTTGAACGGCCAGCGCATGCAAACCGGCAACACGCGCACCATGATATTCGGCGCCGCGCACGTGGTCAGTTACATCAGCCGCTTCATGACCCTGCTCCCCGGCGACGTCATCGCGACCGGCACTCCACCCGGTGTCGGTCTGGGCAAGAAGCCGCCGATTTTTCTCAAACCCGGCGACGTGATGACACTGGGCGTGCGCGGACTCGGCGAGCAGCGCCAGGAAGTTCGCGCGTTTACGCCGGAGTTCTGGAAAAACTACCCCTGAGCGCGGCCGCGCGTCCGCGCGCGACCAAAAAAAAGCCCACCGGCAATGCCGGTGGGCGGTGGTAACCACTCGTAAGGAGAATTAGCGTGGGTTACCGAAAACTTGTCGCGAGCGTTTCACGCTCGAGTTTCAGTGCACCTGGCAGGCGTTTCGTGCAGGTTCTCAAACAGCGCGGCGTGATCCTGCAGTTCCTTGCGCCATAGCGTGGCGTCAAGCGACATAAGTTGGTCGAAACGCTCCCGGCTCATGCCATCCATGCCTGCAAAATCGATATCCTCGTAGCGCGGCGCGCGGCCCAGCGGCGTGTCGACCGCTTGTGCGCGACCGTCGCAGCGTTCGATGATCCATTTGAGCACGCGCATGTTTTCGCCGAACCCCGGCCACATGAATTTGCCGTTCTCATCGAGGCGAAACCAGTTCACGCCGAATATGCGCGGCGGATGCGCAAGCTTTGCTGCCCATGTCCAGCCAATGCCTGAAGTAATCCCCGAAGTGGTAGCCGCAAAATGGCAGCATCGCGAATGGATCACGGCGCACGACACCTTGCGCGCCGGTGGTGGCGGCGGTGGTTTCGGATGCCATCGTCGCCGCCAGGTACACCCCGCTCGTCCAATCCCGTGCTTCGGTCACCAGCGGCACGGTGGTGCTGCGACGTCCGCCGAACAGAAACGCGGATATCGGCACGCCGGCCGGATTTTCCCAGTCGGGATCCGCGCACGGAATCTGCGACGAATGGACCGTGAAACGGGCGTTCGGATGCGCGGCTTTGCGCCCGCAGTCTGGCGTCCATTCCTTGCCCTGCCAGTCTATGAGCTTCTCCGGCGGGGTCTTGGTCATGCCTTCCCACCATACGTCGCCGTCAGGAGTCAGCGCAACGTTGGTGAATATGACGTTCTTGCCCAGCGCCGCCATGCAGTTGGCATTGGTATTGAGCGAAGTTCCCGGCGCCACGCCAAATGCACCCGCCTCGGGATTGATCGCGTACAAACGACCGTCCTTGCCGGGCTTGATCCACGCAATGTCTTCGCCGATGGTGGTTACTTTCCAGCCATCGAGCGCTTGCGGCGGTATCAGCATGGCGAGATTGGTCTTGCCGCATGCGCTTGGAAACGCCGCCGCGATATAGTGCTTCTCCCCGGTGGGCGGCTGAATACCGAGAATAAGCATGTGTTCGGCAAGCCACCCCTGCTCGCGGGCCATGATCGACGCGATGCGCAACGCAAAGCATTTCTTGCCGAGCAGCGCGTTGCCGCCGTAGCCGCTGCCGAACGACCAGATCGATTTTTCCTCCGGGAAATGCACGATCCATTTCTCGGTCTTGTTGCTGGGCCACGGAACGTCCTTCTGCCCTGCCGCCAGCGGCATGCCGACCGAGTGCACGCACGGAACGAAGAAACCGTCCGCTCCCAGCACGTCCAGCACCGCGCGCCCCATGCGCGTCATGATGCGCATGCTGACCACCACGTAGGGCGAATCCGTGATCTCCACGCCGATATGGGAAATATGCGAGCCGAGCGGCCCCATGCTGAACGGGATCACGTAGAGCGTGCGGCCGCGCATGCACCCGTCGAACAGTTTGTCCAGCGTCGCCTTCATCTCGGCGGGCGCTATCCAGTTATTGTTGGGACCGGCCTCGTCCTGGCTCTTGCTGCACACGAACGTGCGATCTTCCATGCGCGCGACGTCGTCGGGATCGGAGCGCGCGAGAAAACAGTTCGGTCGTTTCTTGGCGTTGAGCTTGATCAGCGTGCCGGCGCGCACCATCTCTTCGCACAGGCGGTCGTATTCGGCCTGCGACCCGTCGCACCAGTAAATTTCGGCAGGCTTCGTGAGTTGCGCAATCTCGCGCACCCAGGCTTTGAGTTTCGCATGATGCACGTATGCCGGGGCTTGCATGGGCTCCGGAATGCGCGCTGCGGTGGCCGTTTGCTTCATTACCTGCCTTCTCCTGTCGGCAACCTGATTCTTTTTATCGACCAGATGCTTAGATGACGCGCCCACTTATGCGTGAGCGACAAAGGACGAAAATTCTACCGCAATTCGACACCCGATTACAGCCTTCCAGCCAGTCCTCCGCTAAAAATATTAACCGTTATTAATTCAACAGGTTAAGTGCATGACTCAAGGCTGCTCCGAAGGCAAGTGAACAGACATATGGCGGTCGTCGGAAGGCGCGGGATTGGGATTGCACATATTTTCATCACAACCCCGGCGTTGCGGCACCACCGGTACGCGAAATCAAGCTCCCAATGGCTTGAGCGAGTGCTATGGCCGCTACGTGTCAGCAGAACTGGCAGCCGCTGGCCGCTATCGGATTACCGCCGCGCGAACTGTGTCTTGCCGAACAGGATATCGCGCGACTTATCGTCGTGGGGCGCGGTATTGTTCACTTCCGACAATACCTGCAAGGCACGCACCACGGCCGGCCGTGCATTGATGGCGTCGAACCAGCGCTGCGCGTGCGGATACTCGGGCAGATTAATGCCGCGTCTGTCGGCATTGCGCATCCACGGAAATACCGCCATGTCGGCGATCGAATACTCGTCGCCAGCCAAGTACGGCGCTTCGGCGAGACGTTTGTTCAACACGTGGGTCAGCCGGTTTGCCTCGTTGGTATAGCGCTCGATCGCATAGGCAATTTTCTCGACGGCGTAGGCGCGAAAATGGTTGGCTTGCCCGAACATCGGGCCGACGCCGCCCATTTGCCACATCAGCCATTGCAATGCGGCGTAACGCGCGTGCAGGTCGCGGGGCAGAAATTTTCCAGTCTTGCCGGCGAGATATATCAGGATAGCGCCAGTTTCAAATAGTGAAATCGGCCTGCCGCCCGGACCCGCGCTGTCGACGATCGCCGGGATGCGGTTGTTCGGGCTGATTTCAAGAAACTCCGGTGTGAACTGCTCACCCGTGCGTATGTTTACGCCATGCACGCGATAGCGCAACCCGCATTCTTCGAGCATGATATGTACTTTGTGGCCGTTGGGTGTCGGCCAGCTGTAGACGTCGATCATTGCGCTCTCCTCCAGAACCTCCCGATACTACCAACAACATCGCGCGGCGGCAAACCACGCGGCGGCTCGTATCGCGCGTCGATTGCTTGTTACGCTCGCGCACAAGATATCTCATGCGGCAACCCCCATTTCCGCTGCAGTTCCTGCCGCGCGGCGTGCTGCCCGATGCGAAGTTGTTGCTGGCGGCGCGCGGACTGCGCGCGTTTGGCGACGGCTATGTCAGCCTGCTGCTGCCGTACTACCTGACATTGCTCGGTTACGGCGCGCTGGAAATCGGCGCCATCGTTACCGCGACGCTGCTGGGCTCGGGGTGCATGACGCTCGGCGTCGGGCTATATCTGCCCATCGCTGCCGGCAACGCACGCTGCTCGAATCGGCCGCGCTGCTCATGATCGCAACGGGCATCGCATTTGTCGCTACCACGGACTTCTGGCCACTGCTAGTTGATCGCGGCGGTCGGCACGATCAATCCGTCGACCGGGGATGTCAGCGTATTCGGGCCGCTCGAGCATGCGCTGCTCACGCGCACGGTCGCTGCCGAACAGCGTACGGCCTTGTTCGCGCGTTACACGCTGGCCGGCGCGCTGATCGGCGCGCTCGGCGCGCAGGCCGCGGCACTGCCCGCGCTGGGGCAGCAGTGGCTCGCGATCGATACCAAGTTCGCAGTGCAGATGATGTTTCTGGGCTACGCCGCGCTGGGCTTCATGTGCCTGCTGCTTTACCGGCGGCTGTCGCCGCAGATCGAGCCGCACGCGGCCGCGCCGAGTACCCCGCTCGGCCCGTCGAAACGCCGGGTCTACGCGCTGGCTGCGGTGTTCAGTCTGGATTCGTTCGCCGGCGGATTTGCCGTGCAATCGCTGCTTGCATTGTGGCTATTCGATCGCTTTCAGCTTTCGGTCGTGGCCGCAGCGTCGATATTTTTCTGGACCGGGACATTGAGCGCGTTCTCCCAGCTCGCCGCCGCGCGACTGGCGCGCCGCTTCGGCTTGATCAACACGATGGTATTTACCCATCTGCCGTCCAACGTTTTTCTGATCCTGGTGCCGCTGATGCCCAACCTTCCCCTTGCGCTGCTGTTCCTGATGCTGCGCGCGGCGCTGTCGCAAATGGACGTGCCGACGCGCTCGTCTTACGTGATGGCGGTGGTTACGCCCGGCGAACGCGCCGCTGCCGCGAGCGTGACCGCCGTGCCGCGCAGTCTGGCCGCCGCGGTGAGCCCGATGTGTGCGGGATGGCTGCTGGCGCTGTCGTCGTTCGGCTGGCCGCTCGTGATCTGCGGCGGGCTCAAAATCGTCTATGATTTGATATTGCTCGCGATGTTCCGCCGCGTGCGGCCGCCCGAAGAACACTGATGATCGCCCCACAGGAGAAGCCATGAAACTACTGACATTCCGTCCCGCCCGCGCGCGCAGCGGCCACTTTGGCGTGCTGCTCGCCGACAACCGGATCTCGACATCACCGCGCTGCGGGCCGCAAGCTGCCGGCGACGCTGCTCGAATGCATACAGGAAGGCGAAGCCGGACTGGCCGCCGTCAAGTCCGCCGTCGCCGATGCCGAAGCGCAGCGCTCAAGCGCGGCGAGCAGTTGCCGCAGGTGTTCGCGCTGGACGCGGTGACGCTCGAAGCGCCGCTGAGACCGGGCAAGATCATGGCGGTCGGCAAGAACTACGCGGACCACGCGGCGGAAGGCGCGGGACAGGTCTATTCGCGCGTCGCGGGATTCGTCAAGCTCACGAGCTGCGTCGTGCCGCACGGCGCGACGGTGCGCAAACCGGCGTGGACCGAAACGTTCGACTATGAAAACGAGCTGGCGATCGTGATCGGCCGCGAATGCTGCGAAGTGCCGCCCGCGCAGGCCTACGACTGCGTATTCGGCTACACCATCATGAACGATCTGTCGTGCCGCGAAGTGCAGTTCGCGGAGCGCAAGGAAGGCAATATCTGCATCGGCAAGAATTTCCCGACGGCGGCACCGCTCGGGCCGTGGATCGTGACCAAGGACGAAATTCCGGACCCGCACAACCTGCGCATCGTCACCCGCGTCAACGGCGAAGTGCGCCAGGACTCCAACACGAGCAACCAGATTTACAATATCCCCGCGCAAATCGCCTGGTATTCGCATGCCGGATTCGAACCGGGCGATTTGATTTCGAGCGGCACGCCGGCCGGCACCGGCATGGGCTACAAAGGACCCGGCACCTGGTATCTGCAACACGGCGATCGCGTCGAATGCGAAATCGAAAGCATCGGCATCCTCGCCAACACGGTATCGACGCGCAAACGCAAGAGTCTGATCAGCGTCTGAAGGCGATGGTTTTCAGTACCCTCGCCCACCGTTCGCGGTCGCTCTCGACCTGCGCGCGAAACTCCTCGCTCGGAACCCGGCGCCGGCAACAACCCCTGCGCGATCAACGTGCGCTGCAACAAGTCTTCGGACAACGCGCGGTTGATATCGTAATTGAGCAGCGACACGATCGCGCTGGGCGTGCGCGCAGGCGCGAAGATGCCGAACCAGCCGCTGGCCTCAAAATCCGCCACGCCGGCTTCCGCGATCGTCGCGATCTCGGCAACGGCGGGATGGCGTGTGCCGGACGCCATGGCGACGATTCTGATCTTGCCGCCGCCCACATACGGCAGCACCGCCGGCAACGGCACGAAACCGAGTTCCACCTGCCCCGTCAGCACTGCGTTCATCGCCGGCAGGCTGCCATTGTAATTGACGTGCACGATGCGCGCTGCGCTCATCGCGGCAAATAATTCTCCCGTCAGGTGCGACGTCGAGGCATCGCCGGCCGACGCATAGTTGATGCTGCCCGGCAAGCGCCGCGCGCGCTCGATTATGTCGCGCAAGCTTTCCCGCGGACGGTCCGCGACCGTAATCAACGCGATCGGCATGCGCGCGAACATGGCGACCGGCACGAGATCCCTGGCCGCGTCGAACGACGGGGTGGGATTCAACACCGGGAACACCGTAATCGTTGGATTGTCGGCAAATAACAAGGTGTAGCCGTCCGCCGCGGACTGCGCGACGTAGCGCGTGCCGGCGTTGCTCTTGCCCCTGACGCGCCGCAGCGTATTGACCGGTTGACCGAGCGCGCCGGCCAGCGTCTGCTGCAGCTGCTGCACCATGTTGTCGGTGAGCGACGGCGTCGACATGTTCTGCATGATACGCACCAGCTTGCTGATGCGCGGAATGCCCGAGATGTCGGTCGAGCCGGTCGCCGGGAAACGGCAGTACCAGCTCCACCGGACGCTCGGGATACGCCGCTTGCGACCACGCGACGTGGAGCAGTAACAGCCATGCCACGACAGGACGCATGACCGCGATTATTGCGGCATTTGCAGTGACTTGACTTCGAGAAACTCTTCCAGCCCATAACGCCCGAGTTCGCGGCCATGGCCCGATTGCTTGTAGCCACCGAATGGCGCCAGCATATTGAACGCCCCGCCATTGATATCGACGCGCCCACTGCGTATGCGCCGCGCCACGCGTTGCGCACGCGCTTCATCCTGCGACCACACCGCGCCGGCGAGACCGTAAACGGTGTCGTTGGCGATACGCACCGCGTCGTCCTCGTCCGTGTAGGTGAGTATGCTGATAACCGGTCCGAATATTTCTTCCTGCGCAATGGTCATATCCGGACTGACGCGTCCGAACACTGTGGGCTGCACGTAATAGCCCGTGTCGAATCCCGCCGGTGCGTCGGCCCCGCCCAGCAGCAGTTCGAGCGCCTTCGGCAACGCCTTTGCGGATGTAGCCACGCACGCGTTCGCGCTGGGCGTGCCGAAATCAACGGTCCGAGCTTGGTATCAGCGGCCAACGGATCGCCCACCACAAACGCTTGCGCCGCCTCGACCGCTAGCCTGGCGGCTTCCGCGTAGCGCGTCTGCGGCACGAGCAGCCGCGTGTGCGCCGTGCACGTCTGGCCGGAATTCAGAAAGCACGCATTGACGGTCGCCTGTATCGCCTTGCCGAAGTCTGCATCGTCCAGCAATACGGACGCCGATTTTCCGCCCAGTTCGAGCGCGACACGCTTGACCGTCGCCGCGGCAAGTTCCGCGACGCGCTTGCCGGCGCGCGTCGAACCCGTGAACGAAATCATGTCAACTTCGGCATGGCGCACCAGCGCTTCGCCTACTACCGGCCCGGTGCCGCGATACCAGGTTGAATACGCCGGCGGGCAAACCCGCACTGTCGATGACTTCCGCCAGTATGAATGCCGTGAGCGGCGCGATTTCGCTCGGTTTCAACACCACCGTGCAACCTGCCGCCAGCGCGGGCGCGACCTTCGCAACAACCTGGTGCAGCGGATAATTCCACGGCGTAATGCAACCGACGACGCCGACCGGTTCGCGGATGACCAGTGAATTGCCGATTCTCTCTTCGAACTGATATTCGCGCACCAGCTTGGCATAGCTGCCCATGACCAGCGGCGGCAGGCCGGCCTGGATGCGTTGCGACATCTTAAGCGGCATCCCGACTTCGCCTGCGATGCTGCGCGCGATCTCGTCACTGCGCGCAGTCAGCCCGGCGGCAATTTTTTCCAGATATGCGGCACGCGTTTCGACGGGGGTCGCCAGCCCACCCATCAAACGCGGCGCGCGCCGCTCCCGCCGCGACATTGACATCGCCGGCAGTCCCGTCCGGAACTTTGCCCATTACCCCTTCGGTGGCCGCATTGATCACATCGATGGTGCGCGTCGACTGAGATGCTATCCAGTTGCCGTAAATATAAATTTTGTCCTGAATTCGCATGCCCGACGCCCGTAAGCTGGTGGAGATTGGCGAGATTATCGCCCGAACTTTGTAAACGTCAATCAATTTGAACGGTTATTTCGGGGCAATCGATGCGATTCGCACGCGAAATGACCGCGGCCGCCACGCCAGCGGCTGGGCCGACCGCACGCATGGTACGCATAGGTGCCGCCTCCGGCGGCAAATGAGCCCGCCGCTATCCGCCGTGCGCGGGCTTTGCTGCAACCGCCGCAACTGCGGAAAACAGCGCGGCGATGACATCGCGCGAAATTCCGCGCGTGATGAACACCAGTCTTGACGCATGATCACTGCTAGGCCAGCGCGCCAGCGCCACCGGTGGATAAAATATATGCTGCACGCCCTGCACCACGAGCGGCCCCGCTTCACCGGCAACGTTGATCAGCCCCTTGACCCGCAGCATATCGGCGCCACGCAATGCCGTCAGCGTTTCAATGCATTGCTCGAACGCGCGCCAGGAAAACGGCTGCTCGAAGCGCAGCGTAAACGTATGTGATCGCGCGTATCGTGCAAATGATCGCCGGCGTTGCGCCCGGTTTGCGCCATTCCCAGCCAGCGTTCGATCCGCGCAGCATCGGCCTGCGCGTCGTGTAGCCCTATGTCGGTCACGAACGCCGGATCGATCGACGCCATGCAGCGCAACCGCGATTATGCGCGAGCGGCGCGCGCCCGGCCAGTGTTTCGCGTAACTCGGCGAGGCGCACGAGCACTGACTTGATCCGCTTTGGTGATGATCACGCGATCGGCGAGCGCCGCCTGTTTCACCGCCTCCGTATGCAGTGCGAATTGCTCGCGCGCATGATAAGCATCGACGCAGGTCACCACGCCGTTCAAGCGGAACTGCCCGAGCAGCAGCGTGTCCGACAACAGCGTCTGCAGCACGGGCGCCGGATCGGCGAGCCCGGTCGTCTCCAGCAATACGCGCTCGAAATCGCCGATCTCGCCCTGCCGCCGCGCGAGAAAGAGATCGCGCAAAGTCTGCTGCAGATCTCCGCGCAACGCGCAGCACACGCAGCCGTTTTCGAGCAGCAGCACTTTTTCCTGCGCGAAGCGGATCAGATCGTGATCGATGCCCTGCTCGCCGTACTCGTTGACGATGACCGCGCTGCGCGCGAGTGCCGGCTGCGCGAGCAGATGATTGAGCAGCGTCGTCTTGCCGCTGCCGAGAAATCCGGTAACGACGGTCACGGGAATTTTGCCGGCGAGCGGATCCCGCAGCGCTGGAGCTCGCCATCTGCCGCCCGCGTCGACGCGCCGCTTAGAGCGTCATTTCCAGCGCGTAGAGACCGCCGGCAAATCGGTCCACCGTGAACACGATGCCGCGATCGTCGACGAACACGTCGTTGAGCTGTATCGCGCCCGCCGGCGACAGCTTCGGCGCGCCCGGGCACGTAATAGGCGACTTCCTGCGGCTGATACGGGTTGGACAGATCATACGCGCGCACGCCGCCGTTAAAGAACGTGCCGACCACGATATCGTCGGATTTCCACGACGTCGGCGTCGGCAGATTTTCATGCAGATTGTGCGCGCCGTAACGCCCGCCGCGCTTGCCAAAGGCCTCCATCGACGGCATCGGCAGCGTGCTGATCGAAACCGGGTGCGTCTCGCAGCGCGCATCGAGCACCCACGCGAGTTTCGGCCAGTCGCCCGCACCATCGACCACCGACTCGTCGGTCATCACCAGCAGATTGCGCTTGAACAACGGCAGCATGGTGTGCGCAAAACCGAGGTACGGCGGGCAGTTGCTCCAGCGCGATACGACCTGCGGCCGCGCCTTGTCGCTGATATCCAGTATCACCGCGCCGTAATCGAGATAGCCGACGTAAGCGCGGTCCGGCCGCTCGGGATAGACGTTGGTGTTGTGCGCGCGGAAGCCGGCGTAGCCGACCGGGAACTCGCCGACCTTGCAGCGCGGCGACGGCTCGGCATCGCCTTCGCGCGTGCCGGGCGCCCACCAGCGGCCGACCTCCTGCGGGCGCGACGGATTGCGCACGTCGATGATGCGGTAGCACTGGTCGTCCTTCGGGCTGCGCGGCTGAAAATCCGGCGCGCCCGAACTCATGTGCACGTACTCGCCGTCCGCGAACCACAGCACGTGCACGCCGCGCGAATGCGGCACCCGACGCGTCGAAGTGCGATATCAGCTTCGGTTGCTCCGGATTGGCTGATGTCGAATATATCGAAGCCGGCGGGCTTTTCGCCGACCTTGGTCGTTTGATAGGCGACGGTCAGCGTGTTGCCGACGACATCCAGCGAATTGGAGCGCATGCCGCGATGCGGCAACTCGGTTTGCACCACGACTTTGGGCTTGCGCGGATCGCTGACGTCGACACCGGTAAAATTCTTCGGCGCCGATTCGTGGGCGAGCCACAGAATGCGCCGTCCGTCCGGCGCGAGCTGCATGTTCATGCCCTCGCCCATGCCGCCGAAGCCACCCAGTTCGTGGTGCGAGATGAGTTTCATGTTCCACGCCAGCGTTTCCGACGGGTCCGCGCCTTTTGCCATGCTGATTTTCTGGTTCATGTGGAGAGAATTTCCTGCGGTGAATGTATCACGGAGATGCTGCGCAGCGAGCCGCAGCAAACGCCGACAACAACCGTAATTTTACCGGCTTTATTGCTTGGCGGCACGCCTTCAGGATTGCGCGCTGTCCTTCTTCCAGCGCAGCCACACGCGAAGCTGCCTGAAGTCGTCGGCCTCCAGACTGTCCGGAAGCAGCGTGACCCGTCTGAGCGCGCCGCTGTCACCGTCGCGCAGGTTCAATATCGTCAAAAAGGGCATGACATAGGTGCTGCCAAGGACTTCGCATTCGCCCCACTCGCCGGACGCGCGTCTGCACGCTGATGCCGTGGTCGGAGCCGATTTCAATTGCCACCGCCGCATCTGGCGCAAGCAGCAATGCATGCCGCCTGACGACTGATCGGCAAATGAACGAGTAAAACCGCCGTCGCGATGAATTTGGCCCAGAGCGGAATCGCAACCAGCATTACGATCGCGATCGCCGCGCCGTGCGCGAGGATCAGAATTCCCGCCAGCAGCCGCGACGGCCGCAGGCCGATTTTCAGCACGTGCTACGCGTAGCGGGTCAGGCGAGGCAAGGTTCGGCCGGCCTTAGTGCAGCTGCCCGCTATTGCTTCCGGGCATCGTTGGGCGCGTTCGCGATCGCCGGTTTGGCGTGCGGCATTTCAATAACTATGACCTTGGACCGGCTCTTCATTCTGACGTGCCACCGCCTGCAGGTGTTCGATTTTTACCTCGTCCATCTTGACTGCCGTGTTACGATAAACGGAAACGCCAATTATTGCCGCGATTGCGACAAATATTGCGGCGAGCACTGCCGGGAACACCGTAAATGTAGAGTTCTTGGCGGCTGAGTCGCGGCGCACTGAATTGAGCGTCGAGGATATTGGTGTTTCACCATTCTCTTCGGCGTGCAATTTCGCATTGTAGAGCGCGCGCTTTTCGGGATTCGAGAGAATTGTATAGCCATCCCGCAGTAGTTGTTCCTCGGCGAGCGATTCCGCTACTCCACGCCGGGTGACCACGTTCAATTTTGCGACCGCCGACTGGTACGCGGCGTCGATCTGCGCCTGGTCGGCGTCGCGGTCGATCTCGAGCAGTTCGTAGAAAGTTCTTTTCATGGGCACCTCACGGTTGGTCTCGTCAGATTCGCATCGCACAATGCGCGCGCATTCCGAACGCGCGGCGTCATAATTGTGCGGTGCAAACTTTGGTCAGATTTCCGGCGCAAATCCGCACCGCAGAACGTGCAATATGCATCGCGCACAGTCCGCGATTGGGCGACTGCGTAAGGATTGCACCTATCCTTGGGGGTCTGGGAATCGAATTTGTGTGCGAGTCGCAAGAAAGCATGGCAGACGAACTGCCGGCTTGCTTGGACGGTGAGGCCGGATTCATCGTGTAACATTTGCAGCTCCCCCTGGGCCCAAAAATTACAGAATAAAGTTCTATTTCGGTATTAGAATCAAAGTTTAATAAAATGTCAATACTATTGAAATGACAAGTTCTATGTAATACCATGATTTTTATCATATTTAAATTTAAACATCGAAAAATGACATACAAATCTGCACTATAGCGTGAATTACTGTCCGTCCCGTCCGGTCAAACCGGCTTCAAAAAGGCAATCGAATTCTGATGTCCACAGGACTTAACGACGCCCTTGGTGAACGATTCCCCGCGCGCACGCCGGCAGCGTATGGTTATGCGGAGCTCTCGCACTTTGGATTAATTCACATCTCAGGCGCCGACGCGCAAACTTTCCTGCATGGGCAATTCAGTTCCGACGTCGCCGGACTCGCGGCCGGACGCGCGCAATACGGCAGCTATAACACGTCGAAGGGCAGAATGCTCGCGAGCTTCCTGTTGTGGCGTGACGATACGGGGTATTTCATGCATCTGCCGCGCGTGCTGTGCGCCGTAATCTGCAAACGTTTGTCCATGTATATCTTGCGCTCGAAAGTCAGCGTCCGCGATGTCAGCGACGAATTCTGCGGGTTTGGCGTGGCTGACGAAAATACTGAATCTGCGCTGCGGGCGCTTTTCGAGGCGCTGCCTTCAACACCGCTGTCCGTAGTTCTAAGCGGCGGCTACCGCCTGCTGCGGTTAGACGCCAGACGCGTGCAGATCGTGGCACCTAACGCAGAAGGCGAGCGAGTTGTCCGTTGAGTTAAGCCAAAAATTCGCACCGATCAGTCCCGCGAACTGGGACTGGATGAACTATCCGTGCAGGGATCCCCTACGTGCTGCCCGCGACGCAGGATCAGTTCGTGCCGCAAATGGCGAATCTGGACGTGATTAACGGCGTGAGTTTCGACAAAGGTTGCTATCCCGGACAGGAAATTGTCGCGCGCATGCATTACCTGGGCAAACTCAAGCAGCGGATGTACCTTGCGAACATCGCCGGAGACGATGTACCGCAACCGGGAGACAAACTGTACAGTCCAGACACGGGCGAACAGGCCACGGGCCTAGTTATGAATGTCGCGCCGGCCCCGCATGGCGGTCACGATGTGCTTGCCGTAATTCACATTGCGAGCTTTCGCGGCGGCGATGTGCGTTTGAAATCGCCCGCCGGGAAGCGATTGAAATTCATGGTATTGCCCTATGACCTGCCGACCTGACCAACCGCTGATCGCTGCGCGATGTGCCTGATACTGCTCGCCCACAAGGCCCATTCCGATTACCCGCTCGTAATCGCGGCAAATCGCGACGAATCCTATACGCGTCCGACGGCGCCCGCCGGATTCTGGACGGATCATCCGCACGTGTATGGCGGGCGCGATCTGGAGCAAGGCGGCACTTGGCTAGGCATCACGCGCGGGGGGAGCATCGCTGCAGTGACCAACTTCCGCGATGGCAATACCGTTCGCAGATCGGCGCGCACACGCGGCGAATTGGTCGCCGGCTATTTGCGCGCTGGCCACCGACCGGCGGATTACCTCGCGCGCGTAAACTGCGATGCCCATGCGTATAACGGCTTTAACCTGATCGTGGGCGACTGCAACGACCTTTACTACCTCTCAAATCGCGGCGGCCATGTTACAGCTATGGTACCCGGCGTACACGGACTGAGCAATCATCTACTCAATACACCGTGGCCGAAGGTTGAGCGCGGCAAAACCATCCTTTTAGATTTGCTGCACGGCAGCACGCAGACGCTGATTGATGGACTGTTCGCCATGCTGGCCGACCGCACCACCGCGCCGGACAATGCATTGCCGCACACGGGCGTCGGCTTGTCGCGTGAACGCGTGCTGTCTTCCGCCTTTATCGTCTCGCCCGCTTATGGCACGCGGTCGTCTACCGTAATACTCATCGACAAACACGGCCAGGTTGCGTTCATCGAGCGCAGTTTCGGCGATGGTGGATTGCCCGGGCACGCGGTGACGGGACGCTTTGCTCTCGAATCCGCACCTATTCCAGCGGCAGTTTGAGCAGAGTCAAGCGCATGGCGCGATGGGGAATGCCGGCCTCCAGGTATTCCTCGCCAGCGGCTTCGAATCCAAAGCGCCGATAAAATCCGAGCGCGTGCGTTTGTGCGCTGAGCTTAACCATGACGTGTCCACGCTCGCGCGCAATAGTGATTAATTCCGCGAGTAATCTGCCGCCGACCCCGCGTCTGCGCCACCCCTGCAGCACCGCCATGCGGCCAATGTGACCATCAGGCAGGAGCCGACCGGTACCGACCGCCCCGCCCGGTGCGGCTTCCGCCACAACGTGCAAACAACTTTCGTCGGCGCCGTCCCACTCGAGTTCCTCGGGAACGCGTTGTTCGTCGACAAACACCGACGTGCGGATTTCGCGCAACAACACGCCCGCCTCGTGCCAGCTCACGCGGCGAACCGTAACTTGCGAAGGGCGGGACATGGCATTGAATTATAATCGTAGCCGACGGTTAACGAACGAATAAACCCGGGATTACGATCGATGCAGAGCTTATGGCAGGACGACGAAGCCGCGAACTTTCGCGGCGACCTCGCGCAACGTGTTTATACGTCGCGATTGCTGGGCCGCGACAAGTCGCTCGTATTGCACGGCGGCGGCAACACCTCGGTCAAGCTTCGCGAGCGCAATGTGGTCGGCGACGAGGAAGACATCCTGTACGTCAAGGGCAGCGGCTGGGACCTCGAATTCATCGAGGCGGCCGGGTTCTCGCCGGTGCGCATGGCGCACTTGCAGAAGCTTGCGCGGCTTGACGTCTTAAGCGATCCGCAGATGGTCAACGAGCTCGTCACGCATATGACGCGTGCTTCGGCGCCAGCTCCCTCGGTCGAAACCATACTGCATGCGCTGCTGCCGCATAAATACGTCGACCATACGCACGCCGACGCGGTGCTGGCAATCACGAACACCGCGGATGGCGCCGCGCGCATTGCCGAGATTTATGGCGGGCAGGTCGTGATCATTCCTTACGTGATGCCAGGCTTTGATCTCGCGCGGTTATGCGCTGAACTGTTTCCGAAGCACGCCGACAAGAACACCATCGGCATGGTGTTGCTTAACCACGGTATTTTTTCGTTTGGTGCAACCGCGCGCGAGTCCTATGAACGCATGATCCGGCTGGTCGACCATGGCCGAACGTTATCTTGACCGCCATGGCGCCTGGCAATCTCGCGCCCGCAACCGGTGACACGACACCTGCGCCGCCGCTTACGGACATCGCCGAATTGCGCAAAAACATTTCGCATTGCGCCGGCGGCCCGCTGCTCGTGGTGACACATGCGGACAAACGCACCGCGTCGTTTGTTCGTCGCGCAGACCTTGCAACGATATCCCAACAGGGCCCGGCAACTCCCGACCACGTGATACGCACTAAACGCCTGCCGCTGCTTGGTCGGGACGTCGAAAACTACGCGCTCGCGTATCAAGATTATTTCGCACAAAACGCGCGGCTCACAAAAAACGCCAAGACGATACTCGATGCCGCGCCCCGGGTCGTGCTTGATGCGCAATTCGGGCTGTGCGCCGTCGGACGCACCGTCAAAGGACGCGGCAATCGTCGCCGAACTCTACGCGCATACTATGGACGTAATCGAACGCGCCACGCTGCTCGGTGGTTATCAGGCCCTGCCAGCGCGCGACATCTTCGCGGTCGAATACTGGGACCTTGAGCAGGCGAAACTGCGCACGGCCGGCACGCCACCGCCGTTCACCGGCGAAGTTGCGCTGGTGACCGGCGCGGCGTCGGGCATCGGCAATGCTTGCGTCGATGCGCTGCTGGCGCGCGGCGCGGCGGTCGTCGGTCTCGATATCGACGACAGAATAGAATCCTTGCACAAGCGGCAGGATTTTCTCGGCCTGCGTTGCGACGTCACGTCGCGCGACGCGGTGGGTGAAGCGCTGGAGTCCACGGTGCTTGCCTACGGCGGGCTGGATATCCTGATACTGAATGCCGGCATCTTCCCCGGCGGCAGCGCGATCGCAAGCCTTGACGATGCGGCGTGGCGCAGCGTGATGAGCGTCAATCTTGACTCGAACCTGATGCTGTTGCGCGAATGCCATGCCCTGCTCAAGCGTGCACCACGCGGCGGGCGCGTGGCGGTGATCGGGTCGAAAAATGTGCCGGCGCCGGGCCCCGGTGCCGCGGCTTATTCGGCATCGAAGGCCGCGCTCACGCAGCTCGCGCGCGTTGCCGCCCTCGAATGGGGCGCTGACAATATTCGGGTCAATACGCTTCATCCTAACGCGGTATTCGACACTGGAATCTGGAGCGATGAAGTGCTCGCCACGCGCGCCGCGCACTACGGGCTCAGTGTCGAGCAATACAAGAAGAATAACGTTTTGCACACGGAAGTCACGAGCCGCGATGTCGCCGAACTTGCCGCGGAGGTGTGTGGCCCGCTATTTTCCAAAACCACTGGCGCGCAGCTACCGGTAGACGGCGGCAATGAGCGCGTGATCTGATGGCCGAATTCGTTTCCCGATTCGATACACTGCGGTGGCGCGATGAACGCCTTGAAATGATCGATCAGCGCGTGTTGCCGGCGACGGTACGTTATGTGCCATTCGAATCGGCGCTGACGGTTGCCGATGGCATACGCAGTATGGTGGTGCGCGGCGCGCCGGCGATCGGCTGCGCTGCCGCGTATGGCGTTGCGCTCGACGCGCTGCGGTTGCAACATCGGCCACGTGATGAGTTCAGCCGGGAAATGGACCGCGCGTTCGATGTGCTCGCCGCCAGCCGTCCTACCGCCGTCAATCTGTTCTGGGCGCTCGCGCGCATGCGGCGCGCGTGGGAAACCTGCGTTGACGATACTCCGGACCGGAGCGCCGCACGGCTGCTTGCGGAAGCGCACGAAATTTTTGCCGCGGACATTGCGGCCAACCGGAGCATGGGCCGGCACGGTGCGGCGCTGATCGCCAACGGCGCCCGCATACTTACGCATTGCAATGCCGGTGCGCTCGCCACAGCAGGGCACGGTACGGCGCTCGGCGTAATCCGGTCAGCCGTCGAAGCGGGAAAATCGGTCAGCGTGATTGCGGACGAGACGCGGCCTTTTCTGCAGGGCGCGCGGCTAACCGCGTGGGAACTGATGCAGGACGATATCCCGGTGACCCTGATTGCCGACAATGCGGCCGGATATCTGATGACTTGCGGAGAAATCGATACCGTGATCGTGGGCGCCGACCGGGTCGCGGGAAACGGTGACGTTGCCAATAAAATCGGCACCTATCAGGTCGCGGTTCTCGCGCGCCGGCACAATATTCCGTTTTATGTCGCGGCGCCGCTCTCTTCCATTGACGCCGCGGCCGCATGTGGCGCCGATATCCGGATCGAAGAACGCAGCGCGGATGAAGTCACAGGTTACGCTACACTACGGTGGGCCCCGGAGCACGTCGCCGTGCGCAATCCGGTGTTCGACATCACGCCGTCGGAACTGGTGACCGCGCTGATTACCGAGTGCGGCGTGATACGATCGCCGGGCACCGGCAAGATCAGGGAACTGCTAAGTGGGGACCCGCGCCTTAAATCGTCAGGCCGCCGCTGACTTCGATTACGGCGCCGTTGATATAGCTTGCTTCGTCCGAAGCAAGCCACGCAAAGGTATTGGCGACTTCTTCCGGTCTGCCCAGCCGCCCCATCGGCACTTTATCTTCGAGCGCGCGCAGCACTTTTTCAGGAATGGAACCAAGAATACTGGTCGCGATAAAGCCGGGACATACCGCGTTGGCGCGGATACCTTTGCGGCCAAGCTCGCGCGCCCACGTTTTTACCATGCCGATAACGCCGAACTTGGCGGCCGCATAATTGGTTTGGCCGAAATTGCCCGACAAGCCCACAATGGAAGACGCGTTAAGAATCACGCCTGATTGCTGCGCAAGCATGATGTTGACGACGGATTTGGTGCAGTTAAATACGCCTTTTAGATTAACCTCGATCACGCGGTCAAATTGGTCTTCGCTCATGTTTTTCATCTGCGCGTCGGCCACAATGCCTGCATTGTTGACGATGCAATCGACGCGCCCCCACCGTGCCATGGTGGCCGCCACCATGGCCTCGAGGGATTTGATGTCGCGCACGTCCGCGGCATAGCCCATCGCGTCCCCACGGGTCTCTTTGCACATCTCGACGGTCTCGACTATCGACTCCGGCGTGAGGTCGCACACCACCACCTTTGCGCCTTCGGTCGCAAATTTGACGGCAGTCGCCTGTCCTATACCGCGTCCTGCGCCCGTAATAATTGCAACTTTTTCATTCAGTTTCATAAGGCGCCTTCCCTTAATAATTAATTAATACTTAAGCATTTGGCACTGCCGTGGCAGTTCACGATAATATCAATTTAGTGCACCGCACAATATTTTAGTGCATCGCACAAACATTTTAGTGCACTGCACAATGCTTTCGCAATAGCGAACACCCCGTGCACGGCACGACTAACATGCCGACGAGCGATAGCAACCGTGCAGGAAATCTCGCTCAACTGGGCTTGCGCGGGGACTTACTCAAAAATGCGTACTTCATCGCCCGTTTTCACGCGCTCAAAAAGGTCGACCAAGTCATTGTTATACATACGAATACATCCAACAGAACCCGGCGTACCCAAAGCTACCTTCGATGGCGTGCCATGAATGTAGATGTAACGGCGCATGGTATCGACCTCGCGTAATCGGTTAAAACCCACTTCACAGCCGGACAGCCAGAGGATGCGCGTCAGAATCCAGTCGCGACCGGGAAATTGCTGCGCCAGTTCTTCGCTATAAATTTCGCCGGTCGGACGCCGTTCGACAAAAACCGTGTTGGGCGGCTGGCCTGCGCCTATCCTAGCGCGAATAATATGCCTGCCGCGTGGCGTGCAGAAACTGCCGTTGCGCTCTCCGGCGCCGTAACGTGAGGTGGACACCGTGTAACGCCGAACGCAACTGCCCAGCACGTCAAACAACTCGGCGGTTTGCGATGACAGCTTTATTTCAAGCCAGGGCATTAGTCTTCAGCCTGGCGCCGTTGCGCGAAAAACGCGCGGAGCCGGCCGCCACATTCATCCGCGAGCACATCCCGCACGACCGTCGTATGATGATTGAGCCGGGTGTCCGCAAACAGATCGACGCTGCCTCCACAAGCCCCGGTTTTCGGGTCACGCGCGCCGTACACTAACCGCGTGATCCGGGCGTGCATAATAGCGCCGGCGCACATAACGCAGGGCTCCAGCGTCACGTAGAGTTCACAGCCTGTTAACCTGTAATTGCCCGTTCGCCTCGCTGCCTCCCGCATCGCGACGACCTCCGCGTGCGCGGTGGGATCGCAACCTGAAATCGGCTGGTTGAATCCGCGGCCGATAATTGCGCCGTCCCTGACAACGACAGCGCCCACCGGCACCTCGCCGCGGGTTTGCGCTTCCGCAGCCAGCGCCACCGCTTCGCGCATGAAGTCTTCAGCCGTCATGCAGCTACAACGCGTTGGGTGCAACGCGTGAAAGTGTAACTTACGTATAGACGCACGCTCTTACTCCCAGCCCGTCTCGCATGCGCGCAACGCTATTCCCACTCAATTGTCGCCGGCGGTTTACTCGAAATGTCGTAGACGACGCGGTTTATACCACGCACTTCGTTGATGATGCGGTTTGACACTCTGGACAACAGACTATATGGAAGCTCCGCCCACTGCGCGGTCATGTAATCGCTCGTTTGTACGGCACGCAGCGACACGACGTTTTCGTAGGTACGGCCATCGCCCATGACGCCGACTGAGCGCACCGGCAGGAAGACTACGAACGCCTGCGCGGTTTTGTCGTACCAGCCAGCCGCGCGCAATTCGTCGATGAATATGGCGTCCGCACGCCGCAGGAGATCCGCGTACGTGGACTTAACTTCGCCCAGTATGCGCACGCCCAGCCCCGGCCCCGGAAATGGGTGGCGGAACACCATGTCGCGTGGCAACCCAAGCGCCAGCCCCAAGTCGCGAACTTCGTCCTTGAACAGCTCGCGCAACGGCTCAAGCAGCTTGAGATGAAGGGACTCGGGCAAGCCGCCGACATTGTGGTGGGATTTGATCGTATGCGCTTTTTTCGTTTTCGCACCAGCCGACTCGATCACGTCGGGATAGATGGTGCCCTGCGCGAGCCATTTCACGCCCGGCAATTTAGCCGCCTCGCGCTGGAACACCTCGACAAAAACGCGACCAATGATCTTGCGCTTCTGCTCGGGTTCGTCCACCCCTGCCAGCTCGCCAAGGAATTGGCGCGCTGCGTCGACGTGTATCACCTTCACGCCGAGTCCCCGGGCAAAGGTCTGCATCACTTGTTCTGCTTCGTTCAGCCTTAAGAGGCCGTTATCGACGAACACGCAGGTTAGTTGCGCGCCAATCGCACGGTGTATCAATGTGGCCGCGACCGCTGAGTCGACGCCGCCGGACAAACCGAGCAGCACTTCCTCCGCGCCGACTTCCGAGCGGATTTTGCCTATCGCTTCATCCACATAACCGGGCATGCTCCAGTCGCCGGAAAGACCACAGACATCGCGCACGAAGCGCCTGATGATCGCCTTGCCCTGCAGCGTGTGCGTAACCTCGGGATGAAACTGCACGCCGTAGAAACGGCGTCTCTCGTCAGCCATGCCCGCGATCGGACAGCTCGGATTGCTGGCGATCACCTTGAAGCCGGGCGGAAGCGCGGTCACCTTGTCGCCATGGCTCATCCACACGTCAAGCAGCCCATGCCCGTCGCCGTTCACGCGGTCCTGGATATCCTTAAGCAATGCAGAATGCCCGTGCGCCCTAACCTCGGCATAGCCGAACTCGCGCACTTTGCCGCTTTCGACCTTGCCGCCGAGCTGATCCGGCCATCGCCTGCATGCCGTAGCAGATGCCAAGCACGGGAACGCCGACCTCGAACACCGCCTTGGGTGCGCGCGGAGTGCCGCCCTCCCATACCGATGCTGGGCCGCCAGAAAGTATGATCCCAGCGGGTGCGAATTCCCGGATAAAACCGTCGGCTGACATCGTACGGATGCAACTCGCAATAGACGCTCGCGTCGCGCACGCGGCGCGCGATCAACTGCGTATATTGCGCACCGAAATCGAGAATAAGGATTTTTTGATGCGACATTTCAGGCGGCACGAATTCAGCAACAGGTTCGGCAGGTCACGGCAGTTGTTCCAGAATCCTGAATCCCAGCCGTCGCACCCTACTCGACACGGTAATTCGGCGCTTCCTTGGTGATCTGCACGTCGTGCACGTGTGATTCACGTATGCCGGCATGCGTGATCTCGACGAACTCGGCCTTGCTGCGCAGCTCTTCGATCGCGTTGCAGCCCGTGTAGCCCATGCTGGCGCGCAACCCGCCCATCAGTTGCTGGATCAGCGGCACGACCCCGCCCTTGTACGGAACGCGCCCCTCGACGCCTTCCGGTACCAGTTTCTCGGTCGCCTCCTCTGCATCCTGAAAATATCGGTCGGCGGCACCCTGCTGCATCGCACCGAGCGAACCCATGCCGCGATAGGATTTGTAGGAACGGCCCTGATACAACTCGGTTTCGCCCGGCGACTCCTCGGTTCCCGCAAACAGTCCGCCTATCATGACCGCATGCCCACCGGCTGCAAGCGCCTTCGCAATGTCGCCGGAAAACCGGATGCCGCCGTCGGCAATCAGCGGAACATCCGCTTTGGCGAGTGCTCTCGGCAACATTCTGCACCGCGCTGATCTGCGGAACACCCACGCCCGCCACAATCCGCGTCGTGCAGATCGATCCCGGCCCGATACCGACCTTCACGCCGTCCGCGCCCTGATCGACCAGCGCTTTGGCCGCGTCGGCCGTCGCAATATTTCCGCCGATCACCTGGGTTTTCGGATAATTCTTCTTCATCCATTTGACGCGATCGAGCACTCCCTGCGCGTGACCGTGCGCGGTATCGACGACAATCACGTCTACCCCCGCTTCAATCAGCGCCTCCGCGCGCTCCGCGGTGCCCTCGCCTACGCCGATCGCTGCGCCCACGCGCAAGCGGCCGAGTTTGTCCTTGCATGCGTTCGGGTGCTCGGTCGATTTTTGAATGTCCTTGACGGTAATCAGGCCGCGCAATTCGAAATTCTTGTTCACCACCAGCACGCGCTCGAGCCGGTGCGTGTGCATCAGCGCCATCGCCTCTTCGCGCGTCGCGCCCTCGCGCACGGTAACCAGCCGCGCACGCGGCGTCATAATGTTCTTGACCGGCTGTCCGAGGTTGGTTTCGAAGCGCAGATCGCGGTTAGTGACGATGCCGACCACCCGTCCGTTCGCATCGATCACCGGTAATCCCGAAATTTTGTGCCGATTGGTGAGCGCCAGCACGTCGCGCACCTTCATGTTTCGCGTAATCGTGATCGGGTCTTTGACCACGCCGCTCTCGAAGCGCTTGACCTTGGCGACCTCGGCCGCCTGCGCGCGCGCCGTCATGTTCTTGTGTATCATGCCGATGCCGCCTTCCTGCGCGATCGCAATCGCCAGCCGGGATTCGGTCACCGTGTCCATCGCGGCGGACACCAGGGGAAGATTGAGGCTTATCGTGCGCGTGAGGCGGGTCTTCAGGCTGACATCGCGGGGCAGGATCGTGGAATGGGCGGGAATCAGCAGAACATCGTCGAAGGTCAGGGCTTTTTGGACCACGCGCATCGGGTGTTCCCCCGCAAATGGGCATTATACGCAAACCGGCGTAAACCGCCAAGCAACGCCAGACGTTAAGCGAGTTGGAACATTGACGAGCCGCCGCAAAATCGCTAGCGTGTCGATGCGTGAACGGCGCACAACTTGCAGGCCACGCCGGCCACAACGGTAAAGGCGAATTTCGATGAGACGACTCTTCACGGGCTGTTTACTATTGCTGGCAGCGGGCGCCGCGTCCGGACAAGTGATGGAATGCATCGACGCCAAGGGCACCAAGACCTACGCGCAATACTGCCCGCCGAACACGGTTACGGAAAATAAACGGATGAAAAGCGGCGCCAGCACGGGCAGCCCCAGCGTTACTGCTCCCGCCAAGTCGCTGGCGGAACGCGATGCCGAGTTCAAAAAACGTAACCTCGAACGCCAGGAAGCGGAAACCAAGGCGACAAAAGAAAAATCGGACGCCAAGGACAACGAGCGCAATTGCCTCGATGCGCGCTCCCAGCTGCGCGCGCTACAGGACGGGCAACGCATCATGCGCATCGATCCCAAGACCGGCGAGCGCGTCGTTCTTGACGACAAGGACCGGCCGAACGAATTGGCCACCGCGCAAAAATCAGTCGACCAGTGGTGCAACAAGAAATAACAGACGCCGCTCAAAGTTCAGCGTTTTGATTTACCGCCGCTGCGCGCGCGCGCGCCGCGCCTGCTTCGGATCCGCCATCAAGCGGCCGGTAAAATTCGATCCGGTCGTATTCGCTGCAGCACGGTGGTTGGCACTGCGCGCCGTCCGTAGACGCCGAGGACAAGCGAGCCTGCGGCAATTTCCGGATGGCGCGCCACGATGCGGGATTGCTTGACGGCCTGTTCGAGCGTGGTGCCGGCAGGAACCCGCAAGATTTCCACGATCTGCGCGTGCGGCAGCGCGTAAACCAGTTCGATCTCGATCGTTCCCGCGGCACACGTCAGCCATATATGCTGCGCGCGCGTTTGACGAACGCGTCGACCATGCTGTTCGCGATGTAACCGAATACCGGGCCGACCAGCTTTTCCAGCAGGCGACTCGAAAATTCATACCGCAGACTGAGCTCGACCTTGCAGCCGGCACCCGCGAGATCGGTAAACCGCCAGCCGCCCTCGAGCATCCTGAATGGCCCTTCGATCAGCTTGATTTGCATCGAGTTGCGGCGGGGATTTGGCGTTTTCGGTGCTGAAACTCTGACGGATACCGCGGTAATTGATGTGCAGCGTCGCGCGGGTAATTTCGCGCATCACGAAAGTTGCACTCGCTGCCACCGCACCACGGCAGGAACTCGGGATATTTCTCCACCGCATCGACGAGCTCGAACATGCGAGATGCGGAGTGCGCAACCAATACCGATTTATTTACCTGCGCCATGATCCGTCGCCAACCGTGATAAAGCATGCCGGTGAACGCCGGATGCTTGCTGCTACAATTCGGGCTCTGACGGCCACTATACCTCGACATGAGCATCGCGCAAAACAAGAAGGCCTTCCACGATTATTTCGTGGAGCAGAAATTCGAGGCGGGCATCGAGCTGCAAGGCTGGGAGGTCAAATCGATACGCGCGGGCCGCGTTCAGCTCAAGGAAGCCTACGTCATCGTGCGCGGCGCCGAGATTTATCTGATCGGCTGCCATATCAGCCCGCTGTCCAGCGCGTCGACCCATTTTCAGCCCGACCCCGTGCGCACGCGAAAACTGCTGCTGCACAAGGAGGAAATCAACCGCCTGATCGGCAGCGTCGAGCGCGCCGGGTACACCATGCTCCCGCTCGACATGCATTTCAAGCGCGGGCGCATCAAGCTCGAGATCGGGCTCGCCAAGGGCAAGAAGCAGCACGACAAGCGGCAGGCGGAAAAAGAACGCGAATGGGCACGCGAGAAGCAGCGCGTCCTGAAGGTGCGCTGACGAGAGAACCGGCATCTGCGCACGCCACCCCTTTCTTGGATGACTCTCCCGGCGCCGGCGCAGCGGCGTGTGTCGACAAACTAACGCGCCGTGCGAAGCGCGCGCGGTTCGCCACAATCGATAACGGAACCACCCCGCGAACATGCTGAGACTGACGGAAATCAGGCTGCCGCTCGACCATGACGATGCCGCGCTTAGGGACAGCATACTCGAGCGCCTCGCCATTGAGCGCGGCTGAACTCGTGCGCTTTGCCATTTTCCGGCGCGGCGTCGACGCGCGCAAGCGCATCCGCGATCGCATTTATCTACACGCTCGATGTCGAGGTCATCGACGAGGCGAATTTAACTCAGCGCGCGTTAAGGCCCACCGGCACGTTGCGCCAACGCCGGATACGAACTATCGGTTCGTCGCGCAGGCGCGGCATGCGCCATCCCTGCGTCCGGTGGTCATCGGCACCGGGCCCGTGCGGATTGTTTGCGGGGCTGATGCTGGCGCAGATGGGATTTCGCCCGCTCATTCTGGAGCGCGGCAAGGCGGTGCGCGAGCGCACCAAGGACACCTTCGGTCTGTGGCGCAAGTCGATACTGAATCCCGAGTCGAACGTGCAGTTTGGCGAGGGCGGCGCCGGCACTTTTTCCGACGGCAAGCTTTACAGCCAGATCAAGGATCCGCGCCACCTCGGGCGCAAGGTGCTTGACGGAATTCGTCAAGGCCGGCGCACCCGCGGAAATCCTGTACGTAAGCAAGCCGCATATCGGCACGTTCCGGCTGGTTGGCATGGTTGAAAACCTGCGCGCGACGATACACGCGCTCGGCGGTGAAATCCGTTTTCAGTGCAGGGTCACGGACATCGCTATCGACCACGGACAAGTACGCGGCGTAACGCTTGGCCGGCGGTGAAACATCGCCGCGGATCATGTGGTTCTCGCCGTCGGCCACAGCGCACGCGATACTTTTCAAATGCTGCATGAGCGCGGCGTGCATCTCGAAGCCAAAACCATTTTCAATCGGCTTTCGCATCGAGCATCCGCAATCGATCATCGACCGCGCGCGCTACGGCGACGCATGCCGGCCACCCGCTGCTGGGTGCCGCCGATTACAAGCTGGTGCATCATTGCGGCAACGGCCGTTCGGTTTACAGCTTTTGCATGTGCCCCGGCGGCACGGTCGTCGCCGCCGCGTCGGAACCCGGCTGCGTCGTCACCAACGGCATGAGCCAGTATTCGCGCAACGAGCGCAATGCCAACGCCGGCATCGTCGTCGGCATTACTCCCGACGACTATCCGGGAGATGCGCTCGCCGGAATCGAATTTCAGCGCCACTGGGAAACGCTCGCGTTCGAGGCGGGCGGCGGCAATTATTGCGCGCCGGCACAACGCGTCGGCGATTTTATCGCGGGCCGCGCGTCGACCGCGCTCGGCTCGGTTATGCCGTCATACACTCCGGGCGTGCGGCCGGCAGACTTGAGCGACTGCGTTCCCGCCTACGTCGCCGCCGCCATCCGCGAAGCACTGCCCGCCTTCGACAAGCAGATCAGCGGATTTTGCGATGGCAGACGCCGTATTGACCGGTGTTGAAACACGCACGTCGTCGCCGCTGCGCATTACGCGCAATGCGAATTATCAGAGCCTGAATGTTCGCGGCCTCTATCCTGCCGGCGAGGGCGCGGGTTATGCGGGAGGCATACTGTCCGCCGCGGTCGACGGTATCGAGGTGGCCGAAGCGGTCGCATTGAGCATGACAGCAGCCGCCGCGGCATAATCGGCGATCGTCCGCGTCGCGATCAATCGACGTTCACTCATGGAAAAAATCCGCGTCTCCAAACTGATGTCCGAGCAGGGCCTATGCTCGCGCCGCGAAGCGGACAGCTATATCGAACGCGGGTGGGTGCTCGTCGATGACGTGCCGGTCACCGAACTCGGAACGCGCATCGTTTCCAAACCAGCGCATCACGCTGGCGAAAGCCGCGCAGTCGCACCAAGCGGCCAGCGTGACGATATTGCTGAACAAACCCATCGGTTTTGTGTCGGGCCAGGCCGAACAAGGCTACCGGCCGGCGGTTACGCTCATCACCGCACAGTCGCATTTCAAAGGCGATCGCTCGCCGCTGCGCTTTAACTCCGCGCACCTGCGCGGTCTCGCGCCCGCCGGCCGCCTCGACATCGACTCCACCGGGCTCCTGGTCCTCACCCAGGACGGCCGTATCGCGAAACAGTTGATCGGCGAGAACTCCGGGCATCGACAAGGAATACCTGGTGCGCGTCGAAGGCAGCACTCGCCGCGGAAGAATTGGCCAAGCTGAATTTCGGCCTTGTCCTCGACGGCGCGCCGCTCAAACGCGCGGCGGTGACCTGGCAAAACAAGGATCAGCTGCGCTTCATATTGCGCGAAGGCAAAAAACGCCAGATCCGGCGCATGTGCGAACTCGTCGGCCTGAAAGTCACCGGACTGAAGCGCGTGCGCATAGGCAAGGTGGCTTTAGGCGACCTGCCCCAGGGTCACTGGCGCTACCTGCGTAGCGACGAGCGTTTCTAGGCGCCGACGCACGGCACGGCGCGACTCATGTGCGAGCCGCGAAAAAGATGGGGTGGCCTACGGGGCTCGAACCCGTGACCCTTGGAATCACAATCCAATGCTCTACCAGCTGAGCTAAGGCCACCATCAAAACGATACGGCGCGGCATTTTCTGGTGCGCCCGGCGGGACTCGAACCCACAACCCCCGGCTTAGAAGGCCGGTGCTCTATCCGGTTGAGCTACGGGCACTCCCGCGGATACTCAAATCTGGTCGGGGTGGAGAGATTTGAACTCCCGACATCCTGGTCCCAAACCAGGCGCGCTACCAGGCTGCGCTACACCCCGAAATGCTACGATACTGGTGTAGTCTCCGCACCGGCGGCACACCGATGTTACGCCGGCACCAAAGGCGCGTAATATAACCCCGGCGCACACCAAGGGTCAATGTAAACCGGCACCGCGCCGAATTACTTGCTGATCCCCTGTATTTCTGCTATAAAACGCACCATTTTTAGAGAATCGGAAAAGCCTCATGGCAGCAGAATTGCACAAGCCGCACCAGCCTTACAAGCCCAAGGCGCGGGAAGAGTACATGAATTCCAAGCAGCTCGCGCATTTCAGAAACATGCTGGCGCAACATGAAGCGCGAACTGTCACAGGACATTGACCGCACGGTCCATACCATGCAGGACGAAGCGACCATATTCGCGGATCCGAACGACCGCGCGAGCCAGGAGTCCGACATGTCGCTCGAACTCAGAAACCGCGACCGCGAGCGCAAGCTTATCAAGAAGATCGACGAAACGATCACAAAAATCGACGCCGGCGAGTACGGCTACTGCGACAGTTGCGGAGTGGAAATCGGTCTCAAACGCCTCGAAGCGCGCCCCACGGCAACGCTGTGCATCGATTGCAAGACGCTCGACGAATTGAGAGAGAAGCAAGTCGCCAAGTAATCATCTACGCTCGAGGCAATAAAAAAGGGCAGCTCAAGCTGCCCTTTTTTCTGGTGATACCCGGTGGTTATTGCACGGTTTGCGGCTGTGCCTGCTGCGCTTCCGCAGCTGCGGCTTTCATGCTCAGGCGCAAGCGGCCCTTGTCGTCCGCCTCGATTACCTTGACGCGCACCTGCTGGCCTTCCTTCAAATGATCGGCGACCGCATTGACGCGCTCGTTGGCGATCTGCGAGATGTGCAGCAGACCGTCCTTGCCCGGCAATACGCTGACGATGGCGCCGAAATCGAGCAGCTTGAGCACCGTGCCGTCATAGATGCGCCCGACTTCGACATCCGCCGTGATCTCCTCGATCCGGCGCCTGCGCAAGCTCGCCGCCTTCGGACGAAACGCAGGCGATCGTCACGGTGCCGTCATCGGAAATATCGATCGACGTGCCGGTTTCCTCGGTCAGCGCGCGTATGACCGCCCCGCCCTTGCCGATCACGTCGCGGATTTTCTCGGGCTTGATCTTGATCGTGATCATGCGCGGCGCGTAGGCCGACAGTTCGCTGCGCGGCGTTTCCAGCGCGCTCTTCATTTTGCCGAGAATATGCATGCGGCCTTCGCGCGCCTGCACCAGCGCCGCGTGCATGATTTCCTTGGTGATGCCGGTGATCTTGATGTCCATTTGCAGCGCGGTAATGCCTTGCTCGGTGCCGGCCACCTTGAAATCCATGTCGCCGAGATGATCTTCGTCGCCCAGGATGTCGGACAGCACGGCGAAACGGTTGCCTTCCTTGATCAGCCCCATGGCGATACCCGCCACGTGCGCCTTGAGCGGCACACCCGCATCCATCAGCGCCAGACAACCGCCGCACACGGACGCCATCGAGCTCGATCCGTTGGATTCGGTGATTTCGGAGACGACGCGCATTGAGTAGCCGAATTCCTCGGCCGTCGGCAACACCGCGAGCAACGCGCGCTTGGCAAGCCGGCCGTGACCGATTTCGCGGCGTTTGGGCGAGCCCACGCGGCCGGTCTCGCCGGTGGCATAGGGCGGCATGTTGTAATGGAGCATGAAGCGGTCGGTGTATTCGCCCATCAGCGCGTCTATGCGCTGCTCGTCGCGCGAAGTGCCGAGAGTGGCCGCCACCAGCGCCTGCGTCTCACCGCGCGTAAACAGCGCGGAGCCGTGCGCGCGCGGCAGCACGCCCGAACGAATGGAAATCGGGCGCACCGTGCGCGTGTCGCGGCCGTCGATGCGCGGCTCGCCATTCAGTATCTGCCCGCGCACGATCTTCGATTCCAGCGCAAAGCAGATTTCCTTGACCGCATTGCCGTCCGGACCGCCCTCCGTGCCGACGCCAACCTCGTTGAAGACGCGTTTCCAGATATTGTCGATCGCTTCGGAGCGGGCCTGCTTCTGCTTGAGCTGGAACGCGGCATTCAATTCGCTCTCCGCGGTTTCCGCGATGCGCGTGGCCAGCGCCTCGATCTTTGGCGGGCGGCGCCCAGTCCCACACCGGGTTGTTCACTTCGTCGGCGAGTTGATTGATGAGTTCGATGACCGCCTGCATCTGCTCGTGACCGTATACCACGGCCCCCAGCATCACGTCTTCCGTGAGTTCATTGCGCTTCCGACTCCACCATCAGCACGGCCTGCTGCGTTCCCGCGACCACCAGATTGAGCTGGCTGGTCTTCAGTTCGGTGGCGGTCGGATTGAGCACATACTGCCCATCCGCATAGCCGACGCGCGCGGCGCCGATCGGCCCGTTGAACGGAATGCCGGACACCGCGAGTGCCGCCGACGTACCGATCATCGCCGGAATGTCGGAATCGACCTCGTTGTTCGACGACATCACGGTCGCGACGACCTGCACTTCGTTGTAGTAGCCGTCGGGGAACAGCGGGCGTATCGGCCGGTCGATCAGGCGCGACGTCAGAATCTCTTTCTCCGAAGGACGGCCTTCGCGTTTGAAAAAGCCGCCGGGAATTTTGCCGGCGGCGTAGGTGCGTTCCTGGTAATCAACCGTCAGCGGCAGAAAATCCTTGGCCGCATCGGCGGATTTCCTGCCGACGACTGTCACCAGCACCACCGTATCTTCCAGGCTCACCATGACGGCGCCGCTGGCTTGGCGCGCGATCTCGCCGGTTTCGAGCGTCAGCTTGTGACGCCCCCACATGAGGGTTTTCTTGATTGGGTTCACTGTCTTGTCCTTTATGCCACGGTTGGCCCGCGCGTTTGCGCGCGGACTGGGATATCAAAATTCAGGTGCTAAAACAAACATGGCCGTCCTGGACGCATTGCCGGGCCGGCCACTCATGCAATCGCAGTCATCTACCACCGACGACCGCGGCAGGATTACTTGCGCAGACCAAGGCGATCGATCAGCGCGCGATATTTTTCCACGTTCGAACGTTTCAGATAATCCAGAAGCTTGCGCCGCTGGCTCACCATGCGCAGCAAACCGCGGCGCGAATGATGATCCTTGACGTGAATCTTGAAATGCTCGGTCAATTCGGTAATGCGGGCGGACAGCAATGCAACCTGTACTTCCGGCGAACCGGTGTCGGATTGCTTGCGCTGGTAGTCCTTGACGATCTGGGCTTTTTGGGTACCGCTGGTTGGCATTCTTGTCTCCACTTGCAAAGTCGGCTATTTTACCCTGTAACTAGCGGCTTTCTCAAGCAATTTTAGGCATTTGCAGCCTGTCCCGCGACCCCGCGCAACGCCGGCTTGGGCGACGCCACCAATCGCTTCGGCAGCAAGCGCCCGCCTGCCTGCAGTTCTCCCAGCCCCAGAAACCGCCGCGCCTGGTCATACAGGCGCACCAAACCCGTGGTTCCGGGCAGCGTGTCGACCAGCGCCGCCTGGCCCTGCACGATGCGCGCCACCGCATCCGTCCAACAGCACGAGGGCAGGCAGCCCGGACACCAGACAATCGACCGGCAGCAAACTCGCCGCTCTCTGCGCCGCCGGCAACCCTTCGAGAGCGGCGAGCGTCACCGCGCTTTCCAGCCCGAAGGCAGCGACACTCGTACGCCTGAGACCCGCCAGCGTCGCGCCGCAGCCGAGCGCGCGGCCGATGTCTTCGGCCAGCACGCGAATATAGGTTCCCTTGCTGCAGCGGACGCTGATCGTGAATCGATCGGCGGAATAATCCAGCAAATCGATGCTGTGTATCGTAATGCTGCGCGGCGCGCGTTCGACCGTCTGTCCGGCACGCGCATAAGCGTAGAGCGGCTTGCCGTCGCGCTTTAAGCGCGCTATACATGGGCGGCGTCTGCTGCAATGCGCCCGTAAAGCGGGCCAACACCGCGACAATCTGCATCCCGCGTGACGGCCACCGTCTGGCGCGAGGTCACTTCACCCTCGGTGTCGCCGGTGGTCGTGGTCACGCCGAGCAAGACTTCCGCTGCATAGCTTTTGTCGGCACTGAATGCGTCGGTGGAGAATTTGGTCGCTTCGCCCAGACACACCGGCAACAGGCCGCTCGCCAGCGGATCGAGCGTGCCCACATGGCCGGCCTTCGCCGCATTGAACGCGCGCTTGACGCGCTGGATGGCCGCATTCGACGTGATGCCGATCGGTTTGTCGAGCAGCAATACGCCGTCGACCGGCGTCGCGCAGGTTGGGCCATCCGCTGCAATATCGGGGCCGCAACAGGTCAGCGACGTTTTTTCTTGGCGGGAACCGGCGTCGCTGACCGCCTCGTCGATCAATCGCGACAACCGCACGCCGCGCTCGACCGAGTCGTCGTAAATGAAATGCAATTGCGGAATGCTGCGCAGCTTGATGCGGTGCCCGAGTTCGTGGCGCAAAAAACCCGCCGCGCGGTTGAGCCCCTCGGCGGCCGCCGCAACCTGGTCGGCATCGCCCAGCGTGGTGAAAAACACTTTGGCGTGCGCGTAATCGGCGGTGACCTCGACACCGGTCAGCGTCACCATGCCGATGCGCGGGTCCTTGACTTCGAGACGCAGCAATTCAGCGAGGTCGCGCTGAATCTGCTCGGCTATGCGCAGCGTGCGGGAAAAGTCGCGAGGCATGGGCTACGCCGTGAGGCATGACACGTGGGAAGTAAGGCGAGAAGGACGTTGCTCGCCCCTCACGCCTCACTCCTTACGTCCTCACAGGGTTCTGGCCACCTCGACGACCTCGTAGACTTCGAGCTGGTCGCCGACCTTGACGTCGCCAAAATTCTTGACCGACAGGCCGCAATCAAAACCCGCCTTGACTTCGCGCGCGTCGTCCTTGAAGCGCTTTAGCGAATCCAGTTCGCCGTCGTGGATCACGACGTTGTCGCGCAACACGCGCACTTTGGCGCTGCGGCGCACCAGGCCGTCGAGCACCATGCAGCCGGCGACGGTACCGACCTTGGAGATCTTGAATACCTGTCTGACTTCGACCATGCCCAGCACGCTTTCCTTCTTCTCGGGTGTCAGCATGCCGGACAGCGCCGCCTTCACATCGTCGAGCGCCTCATAAATGATGTTGTAGTAGCGGATGTCCACGCCCGCCGACTCCGCGAGCTTGCGCGCCATGGCATCGGCGCGCGTGTTAAAGCCTATGATCACGGCCTTCGACGCCAGCGCAAGATTCACGTCGGATTCGGTGATGCCGCCGACGCCGCAATGCACGATGTTGACTTTGACCTCGTCGGTGGAAATCTTGGGCAGTGCGTGCGCCATCGCCTCGTAAGATCCCTGCACGTCCGACTTGATGATGATCGACAGCGTCTTCTTGCCCGCTTCGCCGATCTGCTCAAACATGTTTTCGCTCTTGCTCGACTGCTGCAGTGCAAGTTTGACGTCGCGGAACTTGCCCTGCCGGAACAATGCGATTTCGCGCGCCTTGCGCTCGTCGCCGAGCACCAGCACGTCCGAGCCCGCCGCCGGAACGTCCGACATGCCCTGAATTTCCACGGGTATCGACGGGCCCGCGCTGTCGACGGACTTGCCATTTTCATCGAGCATCGCGCGCACGCGGCCAAAGACCGCGCCCGCCAGCACGACATCACCGCGCTTGAGCGTTCCCGATTGCACCAGCACGGTCGCCACCGGCCCGCGTCCCTTGTCGAGACGCGCTTCGATCACGATACCTTTGGCCGGTGCGTCCTTCGCTGCCTTCAACTCAAGCACTTCGGCCTGCAGCAACACGCTTTCAAGCAGCTTGTCGATGCCTTCCCCGGTTTTCGCTGATACCGGCACGAACATCGTGTCGCCGCCCCATTCTTCCGGCACCACTTCCTGCCCCGCGAGATCCTGCTTGATGCGGTCTGCGTTGGCTTCAGGGCGGTCTATTTTATTGAGCGCAACCACCATCGGCACCTTGGCCGCCTTGGCGTGATGAATGGCTTCTATCGTCTGCGGCATCACGCCGTCATCGGCGGCGACCACCAGAACGACAATGTCGGTAACCTTCGCGCCGCGCGCGCGCATGGCGGTAAATGCTTCGTGGCCCGGCGTATCGAGAAACGTGATCATGCCGCGCGGAGTTTCGACGTGGTAGGCGCCGATATGCTGGGTGATTCCCCCGGCTTCGCCACTGGCGACGCGCGTGCGGCGAATATGATCGAGCAGCGACGTTTTGCCGTGATCGACGTGCCCCATCACCGTGACAACCGGCGCGCGAGGCGCGAGTATCAGTTGCTCGGGCTGGGTTGCTGTCGGTGAGATACGCGTCGGGATCGTCGAGCTTGGCGCGCACCGGCTTGTGCCCCATCTCCTCGACGACGATCATCGCGGATTCCTGGTCGATCACCTGGTTGATCGTAGCCATGGTACCGAGTTTCATCATGGCCTTGATGACCTCCGCAGCCTTTACCGACATCTTCTGCGCCAGCGCCGCAACGGTGATCGTTTCGGGCACGCTGACTTCACGCACTATCGGTTCCGTGGGCGCCGCAAACGCGTGCTCGCCTGCCGCCTCGTCCCCTTCATGCTTGGCATGCCGGTCCTTGCGCGTGCGCCAGCCCATGCCGCCGCCCATGTCGCCGCGCGTCTTGATCGAGCGCCGCTTGACGCTTTCGTCGCGCCACACGACCTCCTTGACGGTCTTCTTGGCTTTTTTCTCGGTTTTCGGCTTGTCCCCCGGCTTGGGCTGGGGCTTGTGCAGCGTGCCCTCGGCAAGCGGCGCCACGGCCGGTGCGGCTGGTGACGGCAACCACCGGCGGCGGCGCCTCGACCGGTTCAGCTTCCGCTTTCTTGCGGCGCGCCCGCGACTGCTTCTCCTGCACCTCTTCGCTCTGCAGCGCGATCAACTCGGCCTGCTTCTTCGCCTCGGCTTCGCGCTTCGCCAATTGCGCGGCATCGACCACCGGCGCTGGCGCTGCAGGCGCCTCCGGCGCGGCTACGACAGGTGCCGCCTCCGCGACCACATCGCGCTTGACCAGCACGCGTTTTTTGCGCACCTCGACCTGGATCGTGCGCGCTTTGCCCGTGCTGTCGGACTTCTTGATCTCGGTGGTCTGCTTGCGCGTCAGCGTGATCTTGTTCTTGGTTTCGCGCGCGCCGTGCGACTGACGCAGATAGTCGAGCAGCTGCGTCTTGTCCTTTTCGGTCAGGACGGTGTCGTCAGCGAGCTTTTTCTTGACGCCGGCTGTCTGCAACTGCTCGATCAGCAATTCGATCGGCAGGCCGAGTTCCTTTGCGAACTGTGTGACGTTGATCTGTGCCATGGTGAACTCCGGGTGTAATTATGCGAACCATGGCGCGCGAGCGGTCATGATGAGTTGCTTGGCGCGCTCGGCGTCAATCCCGGTCATTTCGACCAGGTCGTCCATTGCAAGGTCGGCAAGATTTTCCTTAGTGATCACGCCCTTCTCGGCGAGCATGCGCGCGGTCTGATTGTCCATGCCTTCGAGCGTCAGCAAATCCTCGACATCGTGCTCGAGCTTTTCCTCGGTCACGATCGCCTGCGTCAGCAGCGCGTTGCGCGCGCGGCTGCGCAGCTCGTTGACCGTATCTTCGTCGAACGATTCGATTTCGAGCATTTCCGCCACCGGCACGTAGGCGACTTCCTCCAGCGTGCCGAAGCCTTCCTGCACGAGAATATCCGCGACCTCCTGGTCGACGTCGAGCTTTTCCATGAACAGATTGCGGATGGTCGCCGACTCTTCCTCGCTTTTCTTCTGCGATTCCTCGAGCGTCATCAGGTTCAGCTCCCAGCCCGTCAGTTCGCTCGCGAGCCGCACGTTCTGGCCGGTGCGCCCGATCGCCTGCGCGAGGTTTTCCTCGTCGACGACGATGTCCATGCTGTGCTTTTCTTCGTCGACCGTGATCTTGCTGACTTCGGCCGGCGCCAGCGCATTGATCACGAACTGCGCGGGATCGGCCGACCACAAAATGATGTCGATGCGTTCGCCGCCCAATTCGGACGTCACCGCCTGCACGCGCGAGCCGCGCATGCCGACGCAAGTGCCGATCGGGTCTATGCGCGGATCGTTCGACTTCACCGCGATCTTGGCCCGCGAGCCGGGGTCGCGCGCAGCTGATTTGATCTCGAGCAGTCCGTCCTCGAGTTCCGGCACTTCAAGTTCGAAGAGCTTGATCAGGAACTCCGGCGTGATGCGCGACAAAACGATTTGCGGCCCGCGGCTGACGCGATCGACTTTCCACAGGTAGGCGCGCACGCGGTCGCCGGGACGCAGGTTTTCCTTCGCGATCATCTGGTCGCGCGGCAACAGCGCCTCCACGCGCCCCGACTCGATGATCGCGCTGCCCCGCTCCATGCGCTTGATGACACCCGTTACCAGGTGCTCTTCGCGCGCGAGGAAATCGCTCAGTATCTGTTCGCGCTCGGCATCGCGTATTTTCTGCAGGATGACCTGCTTCGCGGCCTGCGCTCCGATGCGGCCGAATGCCACCGCCGGCAGCGGCTCTTCAATAAACTGCTCGAGCTCGATTTCGGGATTGCGCGCGCGTGCCTGCTCCAGCGTGAATTGACGCTCGGGCGCTTCCAGCGCCTCGTCGGCAACCACCTGCCAGCGGCGGAATGACTTGAATTCTCCGGTCGCCGGATCGACTTCGACGCGCACGTCGACATCGTCCGGAAAGCGTTTCTTCGTCGCCGACGCGAGCGCCAGTTCCAGCGCACCGATTACGATGTTCTTGTCGACGTTCTTCTCGCGCGCCAACGCGTCGACCAGTAACAACAATTCGCGACTCATATTCGCCTCCTAAATGTTCGGAACCAGACGTGCTTTTTCGATGTTGCTCAAATCCAGCGCCAGCAATTTGCCGTCTACTTCCAATTCCAGCTTGCCCGTCACGTTCACCGCGCGCAATATGCCGACGAAATTACGCTGTCCGTTCAATGCGAGGCGCAATCTCAATCGTGCCTTTTCGCCGGCAAATCGCGCGTAGTCCTCGCTCTTGCGCAGCACCCGGTCGAGGCCGGGCGACGAAACTTCGAGCCGGTCGTACGCCACACCTTCGACCTCGAGCACGCGCGACAAATGCTGGCTCACGCGTGCGCAATCGTCGATTTCGACGCCGCCCGGCTTGTCCAGGAAAATGCGCAGCAACGCGCCTCTGCCCGAGCGTTCCCACGCCACCAGCTCGTAGCCCAGCCCGTTGACCGTGGTATCCAATAATTGCCCGAAATCCATGTAAATTCTTAACTACAAATAAAAAATGGGCATATAGCCCACCCCAGCCCACTGCAAAAAGGGCTTTGATTTTAGCAAAGTACCGTCTAACTTGAAAGTGGCAGTGTAACCGGCGATGGCGTTCCGATTCGCGGGCTCAAGAGGGCGGCCAGCCATGCCATTGCGGCATTCAGCGCGCACGCCCTTAGTCCAACCAACCGCCGGCGACAACCGGGTCGCGCGT
>CAVZWF010000015.1:0-73486 GCA_963778865.1 uncultured beta proteobacterium
GCTCGAGCGGCGCGTAACCCGGCGTCAGGATCGACGTGTTGGTGTGCGTCGCGCCGCTCATCGCCAGCCGCGCCGCGCCGAAATCGAGCAGCACCGGCACGCCGGTGTCGCGAATGAACAGGTTGGAAGGCTTGATATCGCGATGCAGGAATCCCGCCTCGTGCACCGCGTGCAGCCCGTCGAGCAGCGGCAGGAGGATGCGCATCAAGAGCGCCTCGTCGGGCGCGGGAATGCGCTTGAGCATCTGGCTTAGCGACAGGCCGGATTCGTAATTCATCACCATGTAGGCCGTGCCGTTGGCCTCGAAATAGCGCGTAACGGTAACGATGTTCGGGTGTCTGAACTTGGCCAGCAGCCGCGCTTCCTGCAAAAAGCGGTCGAGACCCCATTTATAGTCGTATTCGGTGCCGCTGCTGACGGGCACGATGCAGCCGTCGGGCGCGCGCACCGCGAGTTCCACCGGCAGGTATTCCTTGATCGCGACCTTGAGTTCGAGATGCGTATCGTGGGCAAGGTAAGTCATGCCGAAACCGCCCGCGCCCAGCACGGACTCGAGCCGGTACTCGAGCAACATCGAGTCCAGCGGCAAGCGAATTGCGGTAATTTAAGATTTCGACCATATTCGATGCGCCCGGTCAGGTATACGCTGACCCGGCACCGTGTCATTCGTGATGCGCCTAAACGCATCATCGCTGAATTCGCGGGGAAATCCAAGCGAGGCAGCGCGTCCTGCGCCGGTAAACTGCGGCAACAGCGGCGAACCGCTACGGGCGCCGCGGCAATCAGGGCCGTGGCGGCCTGCCGCCGAACATTTTCCGGCGAAATTGCCACAATTCGTCCAGGGATATGCGGCCGTCGTGGTTGCTGTCGGCCTCCGCGAAATTCGCCTCGACCGCGGGGAAACGGCCGCGCACCTCGTCGCGAGACAGGAATCCGTTGGCGTCGCGGTCAGCCGCCATAAATTCCTTTTTCAGCATGGCCGGTATTTCCCCCGTCGCGCCCGTGCCGCCATCGCGCCGCGATTCGGGCGGCATCGCCGGCGAGGCCGGCCTTCCGGCGCCGCGGGCGGCGCCGGCAGCATCGGCGCGGGCGTCTCGCTGCGCCGGTCCGCGCCGACGCCGGTGCATTCGGCTGCTTCATCTCCTCCGTCGCACCCTCTTTTTCGAGAAATTGTTCGAGTTCGCGCAGCGACACCACGCCGTCGTGATTGGCGTCGATTTCGTCAAAGCGACCGGCAAAGCGCGGCAGCCGCTTGGCCATTTCTTCGCGATTCAGATCGCCGCCACCGTCGGTCGCGCGCCGCTTCGAGGCTCTGCGTCACCTGGCGCTGCACTTCCGCGGACGGCGGCGCCTGCTGCGCGGCCTGCCTCTGCATTTCGCGCTCTGTCGCGCGTTGTTTTAAAACAACCACCAGCGCCAACGCCAGCGACCGCGACGAACGCGCTTCGCCGCAACCATTTCCAGCGCCCGGGCGTGACGCTTGAGGAGCGCGCCGCGCGCTGGCTTACCACGACCGTCGGCGCCGGCGCCTTGTGCGCGATGGCCGCCGTCGCGGATCTCGACGGTCCCGCGATTGAGCGCCGACATCGGCATGCGTCCGCTGAATAGTTCGCGCCACTCCGCGACCGACTGCGGGCGCACCCTCTCGTCCAGTTTGAGCCCCCACTCGATGGCGCGCAGGAAGCGCTCGTCGTAGCGCGTGCGCGCAGCGGCAAGGCCGGCCGGCACGCTGTCCGACTTCATGCGCTTGACCGCGTCGGGCGGATTCTCACCGGTCACCGCGCGATACATGACGCCCGACAGCGCATAGATATCGGACCACGGGCCTTGATGGCCGTCATTCGAATATTGCTCGAGCGGCGCATAACCGGGCGACACGATGGCGGTCAGGCTTGTAGACGTGCGCCCGGACGAGCAACCGCGACGAGCCGAAATCGATCAGCACCGGCGCGCCGTCTTCGCGCAGAAACACGTTCGACGGCTTGATGTCGCGGTGCATGAACCCGGCCTCATGCACCGCCTGCAGTCCATCGAGTATCGGCAGCAGGATATTCTTGAGCGTGGCCTCGTCAGGCATGGGCGCGCGCTTCAGATGCTGATTGAGCGATTCGCCCGCCTGGTAATCCATCACCATGTAGCTGGTGCCGTTCGCCTCGAAAAAGCGATTGACGCGTACGATGTTGGGATGACTGAACTTGGCGAGCGTGCGCGCCTCCTTGATGAAACGCTCCAGCCCCCACTGGTAATCGGCTTCCTGCTCCGTGGTGACCGGCACCACGCTGCCGTCGAGCGCGCGCACGGCGACGTCGCCCGGCAGATACTCCTTGATCGCGACGTGCTTCTCGAGATGAGTGTCCCAGCCGAGATAGGTCATGCCGAATCCGCCCGCTCCCAGCACCGCTTCGAGACGGTACTCCTGCAGGTTCGAGTTCAACGGCAGCGCGTTACTGTATTTCGCGTCTTCGGCCACTACGGCGATCCCCGACCCTCACCAATAAACGCCTGCCGACGATGGCAAGCGGTTGAATCTGATACGTATGATTATGCGGCATCCATCTGTCAAGCGCGACAGAAAATCCACCCGTCCGCATGCACCACAACAACCTATACCAAAGACTAGGTGGGTGCGGGCGCCCCGGTTCGCAGGCGACAAATCCGGCGTCGCCGCAAATCAGGTCCAGCGCCAGTCGCGGAACTGTTCGCGCAGCGCGGCTTTCATCATCTTGCCGGTCGACGTGCGCGGAATTTCAGCGACAAATGCAAATCCTTCGGGCAGCCAGAACTTGGCGAACTTCGGCGCGAGGTAATCGCGCAGTTCCTGCGCGCTCGCCGTCTGGCCGGGTTTGAACACGATCACGGCCAGCGGACGCTCGTCCCATTTCGGATGCGCGATCGCGATCACCGCGGCCTCCTGCACCGCCGGATGTCCGACCAGCGCGTTTTCCAGATCGAGCGAACTGATCCATTCGCCGCCGGATTTGATCAGGTCCTTGATGCGGTCCGTGATCTTGACGTAGCCCTCGGCGTCTATCGTCGCCACGTCGCCGGTGCGAAACCAGCCGTCCGGCGTCCACTTGTCCGCTTCCGCGGCGAGTTGATGGTAGCTGGCGGCGATCCACGGCCCGCGCACCTGCAGTTCGCCCAGGGTGGCGCCATCCCACGGCGCTTCGCCCGTGTCGGTCATCGCGCGCACCTCGACGAACGGCGCCGGCACGCCCTGCTTGCTGCGATAGGCATAGCGCTCGTCCGCCGGCCGCGCCTGCAGATGGCTGCTTGAGATAACCGGTGGTGCCGAGCGGCGTCGTCTCGGTCATGCCCCACGCGTGCAATACGTTCAGATTGAAGCGGTCGAACGCGCGGATCATCGCCTCGGGTGCGGCGGCGCCGCCGACGACCATGCGCATGCCCGGCGTGAGCTTCCATTGCGCGGGATTTTTTTCCAGCGCCTGCAGAATGCCCATCCAGATCGTCGGCACCCCGGCCGTAAACGTGACCGCTTCCGACTGATATAAATCGAGCAGGCTCACCGCGTCCAGATGCGGGCCCGGCATCACCAGCTTGCAGCCGATCATCGCGCCGGTGAACGGCAGGCCCCACGCGTTGACATGAAACATCGGCACCACCGGACACAGGGAATCGCTTTGCTTCAAGCCGAGCGTGTCGCCCATCGCGCAGGCCATCGAGTGCAGCACGATCGCGCGGTGCGAGTAAACGACACCTTTGGGCTTGCCCGTCGTGCCGGACGTGTAGCACATGCCCGCGGCATCGTTTTCGTCGAGCGTGCGGAACCGTCATCGCGACGCCGCCGGCGATGAAGCGTTCGTAATCGTCGTAACCGGCGGCAACCGGGCTGCCGGTGAGCGGCACGACGATCACGCGCTCGAAGCTGACCTTGTCGCGGAATTTTTCGTACAACGGCAGCAGCACGTCGTCGACGATGAGGAAGCGGTCGCCGGCATGCTGCGCGATGTACGCGATATCGTCGGGATGCAGGCGCAGGTTGAGCGTATGCAGCACGCCGCCCGCGCACGGGATGCCGAAATAAGCCTCCAGATGCGCGTAGTGGTTCCACATCAGCGTGGCGACGCGGTCGCCCTTCTTGCAGGCCGGCCGCCTGCAGCGCGCCGCCCAGCGCCAGCGCGCGGCGGTGAAAATCGCGGTAGTGATGACGATGCAGCGATTTGTCGGGCAGGCGCGAGACGATTTCGGACGCGCCAAAGAGCTTGCCCGCGCGCCCGAGGATATGCGCGAGCGTCAGCGGAAAATTCATCATCGTGCTTTGCATCGCTTCCCCCTCCCGCACGACCACACCCGGAAATCAGTCACGCCGGAACACACTCTCGAGCGCGCGATCAAGCGCGAACCGGAATCCCGTGTTGTGCCGGTTTCTCTATGCGCCCGGTGATTCGTGTGGCCGACATAATTCTTACGTTACGCCCCGGGCGGTAACGTCAACCGCGAAACGGCGTCAGATCGAGCTTGCCCTTGAACACGCTCTGCGCAAATTGCAGAAATTCGTCCGCGCGCCTGTCGCTCCAGCCGCCGTACGCGACATTGCCGCGGAACTTGCGCTCGATGTCTTCGCGCGACAACGGGTCGTGCATGCCGCCGCGGATATGCGGCTGGCGCTCTTCGAACACGCGCCCGTCCTTCAACGTCATTTTGACGTGCCCGGTAAACGCTTTCGGATACGGATTGTCGGGGTCGACGACGTAGCGCACCTTGGCCGCGAGGCCGAGGATGCGCGGATCGCGCACCGTTTTCTCGCTGAACGCCTCGAGCCCGGCGCTGCCGGTCACGAACGCGACCGCGACGTTGAACGGCGCGCTGAATTTGGCCGCGTAATCGTTGGCGGGCTTTTGCTTCGAGGCCAGCGGGTCCCACAGGCGGTGCACGTAGCCCTCCGCGGTTTCGCACAGCACGTCGGCCACGTCGTCGGCCTTGAAGCCCTTGCGCGCAAGACGCAGCGCGCAGTCGATGTACGGTTGATTCATGGTGCCCGTCGCGTACGGCTTGAACGTGATGTTATTCATGAGCCACACGTTGCCGAAATCGCGCGTCACCGCGTCGTAATCGCCGTCCGGATTGCGCGCAAATGCGTAAAAGAAACCGTGCGTGCCTTCGAACACGGTGCGCGGGCCGAGAAAACCGTGCTGCGCGATGCGCGCGGCATGCAGGCCGATGCGCGCCGCCCAGCCGGCGTGCAGCCGCTTGGTCCATGCGCCTTCCGCGAGATATTCGATGATGCCGCCCGCCATGCTGCCGGCGATGCCGAGCGCGTCCACGGTCTGCTTGCGATTCAAGACCCAGCGTCGCCGACACCGCCAGCGTCGACGCCATCGCGCCGATCACGCTGGTCGGATGAAATCCCGCCTTGTGGATGGCTTTGGGAATCACGAGGCTCAGGCGGCACATCGCTTCGATGCCGACCGTCATGCCGAGCAACGCCGCGCGCCCGCCGCGGCCGAAACGCTCGCACGCCGCCAGCACCGCCGGCACGATGACCGTGCTGCTGTGCACCGGCCCGCCTTCGAACGTATCGTCGAAATCCTCGCCGTGCCCCGCGGTGCCGTTGATCATCGCCGCGTCCTCGGCGCTGAATTCGCCGCCATGGCCGATCGCGCTGCACGCGCCGCCGCGATCGACGCTGGCGATCAGCGCCTTGACGTAATCCGTGTTGCGCGCGGCGACGCACAGGCCCGCGATATCGATCAGCAGTTCTTCGGCGCGCGCGCGGACCGTCGCCGGAATCTGCTCGGTGTTGAGCGCCGCGACGCAATCGACCAGACGCTCGCTGACGGACTTGCCTTGATCGGGCGCCGCCTTCATCGCGTTGCCCGCTTGCGCACGCATGCGCGCGGTCATTTGAACTCCGGCTTCTTGTAACGACCGACCGGCACGAGTTCCGCGACGGTGCCGCCGGGCGCGCGGAACTTGATGGGAATCACGCCCGGGTCGCTGATGATCTCGCAGCCATAGGACCTGATCTGCGCCTCGGATGCCTTGAGATCCTCAACTTCGACCGCGAAGTGATGTATGCACGGCCCCTCGCCCGCTGCTTTCGATTCCGCGGACTGCGTCCCGGCGTCGTACTGGATCAGCGTGAAGTCGATCGCGCCGTCGCTTAAGTGGCGCGACAGGTGGTCGCGCGTCTTGCGCGTCTCCACTTCCCTGAAGCCGAACACCTTCTCGTAGAACTCGGTGGTCTTCTCCAGGTCTTCGACTTTCAACGCCAGGTGCACGATGCGGTTCATGGGATCTCCTCGATGATCAACTGTACAGACCACGGCCGCTCAACTGCCGACCTCGAAACCGGCCGCGCTCAACAGGGGCTGCGCGTTAAAACCGGTCAGCCGGCGGATCAACTCCTTCGCGCGTTCCGGATGCGCCGAACGCGCCGCCAGCCCCGCCGAATAGACGGCGATATTCTGCAGTTCCGCGGGCAACGGCCCGACCAGCGTGACGCCCGTCGTTGGCGACGATTTCGGTGATCTGCGTAATGCCCATTTCCAGGAGCCCGCTGCTTTGCGCGAGATCGTTCATCGCCGCATAGCCGTTCGGAAAGAACTGCAGCCGCGACTTGACCTCGCGGCGATGCCCAGCTTGTCGAGCGCGCTCATCACGACCTTGCCGGCCGTCGCGACCGCGGGATCGGGAAACAGGATGCGCGATGCGGCGAGCAGATTGCCGCGCAATGACCGCGTATTGCTGACATCCGGCAATGGCGTGCCGGCGCGCACCGCCACCCCGGTGCCGACTTTGCCCAGGTCCGACGCGCGAACCGGGCACGACCAGACCCTGCTGGATCAGTTCATCGATCAACGCAGCGGTGAGCACGATCACGTCGGCGGGTTCACCGGCGACCACGCGCGCCTTCATCGCGCCGACCGCACCGAAATTGGCGTGCACCAGATTGCCGCTGTCGCGCTGGAATTTCTCCGCGATCAGCGGTGACGACCGCCTGCGCTGCGCCCGCGCAGAAAATATTCAGTGTTGCCACTTGCGTTCTCCCGATTGCCCGTCCGCGTATTCGTCTTACTTCAAATCCGCTTCGTCCATGTGAAACTTGTGCAGCAGCCGGTGCAACACCGGCAGCAGCGTCACCGCCACCACGCTGATGAAGACGAGCCCGCAAAAAAGCGCGTAGGCCGACGAAAACAATTTCGCCGCATCGGTCTTCATTTCCGCGACCGGCCCCATGCCGCCCAATATCATCGACGCATTGTGCAGGGCATCGATCCACGGCACCTCGGCGATAATATGAAATCCAAGCACGCCGATGATCAGCGCGACCGCCGCGATTGCCGCCGACAGCGCGACCGACCACGCCACGCGCCGCACGAAATGCGTGGCGCGGAATAACCCGCTGGTGTTTGTTTTCAAACATGGATTACGATCCGCAACCTGAAACAAACCGGCTCGCCCGACTGACGCAATTCGCGCGACACCGCACCGCGCAATTGACGCCGCAATTTTAGCACACGGGCGCCCGATCCCCTCGATTGTTGACACTCATGCAATTCACCGGACAATGAACGTTCGATGAAACTCATCCACACCGCGAAACACCCGACCGAGGCTCACCTCATCAAAGGCATGCTCGAGGCCGAAGGCATACGCGCGTCCGTGCTCGGCGATCAGCTGTACGGCGCCTACGGCGAACTGCCGGTGCTGCCGACCGTGTGGGTGCTCGACGACACGCTGGCGGCGCATGCCGACCGCCTGGTGATCGACTTTTTACGCGGCGGCGCCGCGCGCAGATACGGTCACGAGCGCTGGACGTGCGCGCATTGCGGCGAAAATCTCGAAGGCCAGTTCACGGACTGCTGGAAATGCGGCGCGGCGCGGCCGCAACCCGCCTAAGCCTGCGACCGTTCGCCCTGAGGTATCGAAGGGTGAACGATTTCTCTCGCCGAATAAATTGTTCGTGCTTCTATACATCAGCACGAACGGACTCAAGCAGATGCTTTCCTAAAAAATATCGCCGCGCTCGTACTGCGGCGGCCAGGCGATTTTCGTCTTCAACACCTTCGCCGCGTGCAGCGGCCAGTACGGATCGTTCAGCATCGCGCGCGCCATGATGATGAGGTCGGCCTGACCGCTGGCGACGATCTGCTCGGCGAGATCGGGCGCGTTGATGAGCCCGACCGCGCCGGTCGCGATATCCGCGCGGCTGCGTATCGCGGCGGCAAACGGCACCTGGTAGCCCGGATGTATGACGAGCTTCTGCTGCGGCGCAAGCCCGCCGCTCGAGCAGTCGATGAGATCGACCTTGCCGCCGGCCTTCAAGCAGCTGCGCGAGCTTGACGCTGCTGTCGAGGTCCCAGCCGCCTTCGATCCAGTCGGTCGACGAAATGCGCACGAAGAGCGGCTTGTCGTCAGGCCACTCCGAGCGCACCGCGTCCACCGCTTCGAGCAGGAAGCGGATGCGGTTCTCGAAGCTGCCGCCATATTTGTCCGTGCGCCGGTTGGAGAGCGGCGACAGGAATTCGTGGATCAGGTAGCCGTGCGCGGAGTGCAGTTCGACGAGATCGAATCCCGCTTCGCGCGCGACGCCGCGTGCTGGCCGCGAACTGCGCGACCGTCTCGCTGATCGTCTTCTGATCCATTTCCAGCGGCATGCGCGTAGCCGTCGCCGAACGGCAATGCCGACGGCGCGATGATCTGCCATCCGCCCTGCTGCCGGCGCCAGCGGCTTGCCGCCGTCCCACGGGCGCGCGGTCGATCCCTTGCGCCCGGCGTGACCGATCTGCACGCCGGCCACCGCGCCCTGCGACTTCACGAAGCGCACGATGCGCGCGAGCGCATCGCGTTGTTCATCGTTCCACAGGCCCAGGCAATACGGCGTAATGCGCCCGCGCGGCTCGGTGTGCGCGACTTCGGTAAAGACGATGCCCGCGCCGCCCACCGCGCGCGACGCGAGGTTCTGGAAATGCCAGTCGTTGGCGACACCGTCGGTCGCCGAGTACTGGCACATCGGCGACACCATGATGCGGTTCTTCGCGGTCACCGAGCGAAAAGTGATCGGCCGGAAAATATGCGGCGTGGTGTCGCGTTGCAGGATCTTGCGGTCGTTTTCGCCGCGCGCGGCGTGCGGATTGATTTGTGCTGTCGTGTTCATTGATTGGATATTGACCTGAAATTAGTCGGCCTTGGCGCCGGAAGCGCGCACGAGTTTACCCCATTTGTCGATTTCGTCGCGGATGAAGGCGGCGTTGTGCCATCCAGCGCGCATGTTACAAGTAAAGTTCGCAGCGCAGATGACACATCAACCATCGGCGAGCCTCTTCATGACCGCGTACAGGCTCGCCTTGGCCTCGAAACCAACGCCCGGCACTTCGGGCATTTTCACGTAACTGTTCTCGACCGGCGTGTTGTCCGCAAAGCCGCCGAACGGCTGGAACACGTCGGGATACGACTCGTTGCCGCCCAGACCGAGGCCGGCGGCGATGTTCAACGACATCTGGTGCCCGCCATGCGGCACGCAGCGCCGCGGCGACCACGCGTGCTGCTTCAACATCTCGAGCGTGCGCAGGTACTCGACGAGCCCGTAGGAGAGCGCGCAATCGAACTGCAGCCAGTCGCGGTCGGCGCGCATGCCGCCGTGCCGGATCAGATTGCGCGCGTCGACCATCGAGAAGAGGTTTTCGCCGGTCGCCATCGCACCGTCATAGTGATTGGCGAGTTCCGCCTGCAACGCGTAGTCGAGCGGGTCGCCGGCCTCTTCGTACCAGAAGAGTCCATACGGTTTGAGCGCGCGCGCGTATTCGATGGCGGTTTTCAGATCGAAGCGCCCGTTCGCGTCGACGGCGAGATTCTCGCCCGAGCCGACCACCTTGATCACCGCTTCGATGCGCTTGATATCGTCCGCCAGCGATTCGCCGCCGATCTTGATCTTGACCACGCGGTAACCGAGATCGAGGTATTTCTTCATCTCGTCCTGCAATGCGCGCACGTTCTTGCCCGGATAGTAATAACCGCCGGCGGCATACACGAACACCTTGTCGTCGACGGTGCCGCCGCGATAGCGCTCGCCCAGCAGCCGGTACAGCGGCTTGCCCTCGATCTTGGCGACCGCGTCCCACACCGCCATGTCGAGCACGCCGACCGCGACCGAGCGCTCGCCGTGACCGCCGGGCTTTTCGTTCGCCATCGCGCACGCCCAGATGCGGTGCGGATCGAGATTGTCGCCGGCGTCGTTGACGAGCGACTGCGGGGCGGCCGCCATGATGCGCGGTATGAAACGCTCGCGCAAAAGCCCGCTTTGCGCGTAGCGGCCGTTGGAATTGAAACCGTAGCCGACGACGCGTTTGCCCTTGCGCTTGACGTCGGTCACGACCGCGACAACGCTCGCGGTCATTTTGCTGAAATCGATGTACGCGTTGCGGATGTCCGAGCTGATCGGCGCGACGGTTTCGTGGATGGCGGTGATTTTCATGTTTTTGAGGCAGTATGGAGAATTGAGAGTAGCGCAGGCGACCGCGCCTGCGCCGGCCTCGATGCCGGCGAGTCGCCTGCGCTACGCGTACCTAGGCCGCCTGCTTGTGCAGCATGCCCGCGGCGCGCAGCACGTCGGCGATTTTCCTGCGCGTCGCCGCGTCGGGCTGCTGCGTCGGCGGCCGCACTACCGGCGAGCTCAGGCGGCCCGCCAGCACCATCGCGTACTTCATGCGCGCGTGCGCGTCGCCGGTCGGCTCGCCCATGCCGTAAACGACGTCCTTCAGCGGATTGATGCGCGCCTGGCACGCCATCGCGCGCTTCAAGTCGCCCGCATGCACCGCGTTCACGAGTTCGAGTATCAGCTCCGGAATGAACGACGCAAAACCGAGCAGCCCGCCGTCCACGCCCTGCACCATCGACGCGAGCAGATATTCGTCATGGCAGGTGAGCACGGCGACGTCCGCATTCGCCGCGCGGATCGCCTCGATGTCGCGCGCATACTTGTTCATCTCGCGCGTGCCGACCTTGAACACCTTGACCCACGGCAGGCGCGCGAGATCGGCGAGCACTTCGCAGGTATAGCTCGCTTTCGACCACGACGGGTAGACGTGCACCGCGAGATCGAGCCCCGATGCCTCGCCGATCGCGGCAAAGTAATCGACCACGTGCTCGGGACGCATGCCGAAGCGCAGCCAGTGGTGCGGCGGCATGATGTCGAGGCCGGCAGCGCCGGCTTCCTTGTGCATGAGCGCCTGCTCGATCGCCTTCGTGTATGCCTTCCGCGGTCACCGCCGAAATCACCGGCAGCTTGCCCTTCAATTCGTCGGCGACGATGCGCGTGACCTCGACGCGCTCCTTTAACGTGAGGCTGAACACGTCGCCGGTGTGACCGTTGGTCATCAGCGCCGAGATACCCTTGTACGTCGCGAGCCAGCTCGCAAGCCGGCGCAAATCCTGCTCGTCGATCGAGTAATCGGCCTTCAGCGGCAGCGCGAGCGCGGGAATGATGCCTTTGTAATTCGATTGCGTGCCCATGCTTTTCCCCCGCGGTCGAAATTATGTCGCGCCAGTATAGCGACGCGGATTAGCCATCGCAAACGCACGCCGCGACGAATTGCCCGAGTGCGCGTTGCGCATTACCCGCCGTAACGCGCGTGTCCCAGATCGAGCCCGGACCCGTCGCGGAACAGCCGCGTCTTGACATCGCGCGAGGGTAATATCACCGTGGCCCGGCCGTTGGGCGCCGTAATGTCGCCGCGCTGATTTTCCGCCCATATCTCGAGATCGACCAGCGCATAGCCGTCCTTCACGTATTTTTTCACGACCTTGCCCTTGCACCAGGTCGAATCGCCCATCGTGTTAAAGCGGCGCAGTCTCGGTGCGCACGCGCTTCAGGAACGCGGCGTCGCCCATCCAGTTGGCGACGAGCGACGGCCATCCACGCGGAACGCTGCGGGCCGTAATCGTAAGCGCCGGGCACGCCGACTTCCTTGGCGATCGACTCGCGGTGGTGCCCGATGCCGGTATATTCGACGCCGCCGCCCGCTTCCGGATTGCGGAAGAAATGCCCCGGGTGCTTGACCGCGCTCTTGAAGCAGCACGCCGTGCGTGTGCCCGCGCCCGCAGCCGACGAGGAAGCCCATCGTGTCCATCAGCGACAGCGGGCCGCGCGCGATCGGCGGCAGCTCATCGCCAACATTCACGTCATCCCAGTAGCGGACGTTGCGGCCGCAGATCTTCTTTTCCTCGTCGAGCACCGCAGTGTCGATCGCCGCCAGTTCCGCGTCCGTGTATTCGTGCTTCTTGATTTCCTTGTACTTGCCGCGTCGCGCGCGGCCTTGCGCTCGTGCCGCGTGCACCAGCCCAGCACGCGCGCGACCAGTTCGTCGCGCTGGTTGGCGAATTCCGCTTCGACGAACTGGATCACCAGGCGGCCGGAAAACTGGCTCTCTTTCTCGTCGACGCCGACCACGCGCTCGATCGCGGTGAGGCGGTCGCCCGGACGCACGTGGCGGAACAGCTCCCAGTCGTTGCCCGCATAGAAGCCGTGCACGCCGGGCAGCCCCCAGCGCGTGCGGCCCAGCCAGCCGAAGGCCATCGGGAACATCGGATGCGCGATAACGCTGCCGAAACGCCCGGTGCGGCCGTACTCGGCATCGCGATAGAGCGGATTCAGATCGCCGATGCCGTTGCAGAAATTGCGCATGGTGTCGGCGGTCAGCGTCCTGCAGGTACGGGCCCTCGGGCCGCAGCTGCATGCCGATCATGCGGCGCGCGGCGGCGACTGCTTCGTCGGTGATGCGCCCTTCGACCGGCGCCTCGTCCATGCTCTGGTTGTCGGGTGAGCGTGTCATGCTGCTGTCCTCTCGTCTTCAGCGCGCGGTGGCTGCGCATGCCAGCAGGATTCTAGCCGAAATTGACAGGCGGAAACGCATGATGCATTGTCCACTCTTTGAATCGCCGCGCCTGCAATGCTGCTCACGGAACACGAGGGAAAACGCCTGCTGCGCGCAGCCGGCATCATGACTCCCCGCGGCGCGTTGTTCAAGTCCGCCGCGCAACTCGCTCACCGCCGCTTCGCTTATCCGGTCGCCGTCAAAGCGCAGGTCGCGGCCGGCGGCCGCGGCAAGGCCGGCGGCGTCATTAAGGCGGCGAATGCGCGCGAGCTGCGCAGTGCTGCAAGCCGCATTTTTAAAATGCATTTCGACGGCGCGCTGCCCATCGCCGTGTTGGTGGAACCGTGGCTGCCGATAGCGCGCGAGTTGTATCTGTCCGTTACCGTCGATCCAGGCGCGGACGGCTACGCGGTGCTCTACTCGCCGCGCGGCGGCATTGATGTCGAACACAACGCGCCGGTGAGTTATGGCTTCGGCCCGGCGCGCAATTTCCGCGGTTACCGGCTGCGTGAAGCGCTCGCAGCCGCGGAACCCGACGGCGCGCTGCGCGAGCGTATCGTCGGCATCGCTCAGCGGCTCGTGCGGCTCGCGGCGAGCCGCGATTGCAGTACCGTTGAAATCAATCCGCTGGCGCGCCTTGAAGACGGCACCCTCGTCGCGGCGGATGCTAAAATCGTGCGCGACGACTACGCGCGGTTCCGTCACGCGGATATCGCGGATGCGATCGCAGCACAACACCGCAGGGAGCCGAAGGCAATTGCGAAGGCGCTTGCCGGCGACCTGATGCTCGTGTGGCTAGACGGCGACGTCGGCCTGATCTCGGGCGGTGCCGGCATGACGATGGCGGCGATGGATATGATCTTCGATGCCGGCGGCACGCCCGCGTGTTTTCTCGACTGCAGCGCGAACCCCACGCCTGCCGGCTACCGGCTTGCGTTCGAACTGCTCGACGGCTCGCCCCAGGTGCGCGCAATACTCGTCTCGATCTTCGGCGGCCTCACGCAGATGGACCGCGCGGCCAAGGTGATGAAGGACATCATGCACGATCGCAAGTCGCGCAAACCCGTCGTTTTCCGCTTGAACGGCACCAACGCCGGACGCATCGACGACATCTTCGCGGGTAGCGCGCTGCGCAACCACCTCGCCGCCGAACCCGCGGTAAAGGAAGTAGTCGCGCTCGCGCGCAAGGCGGGCCGTTCATGAGCGTGCTGCTCGATCGCAGTGCGCGCGTCCTGATCCAGGGCCTCGGCGGCAACGTCGGACGCTTTTCGGCGCGCGACATGGCGGCCTACGGCACCCGGGTCGTCGGTGGTATCGCGCACGGGCGCGACGAACGCGAAATCGAAGGCATCCCGGTGTTTGCTAGCATGCGCGCGGCGCGTGATGCGACCGGCGCCGACACGAGCATCGTCTACGTGCCCGCGGCGAGCGCGCTCGATCACGTGATCGACGCCTGCGAAGCCGGCATACGCCTTATCGTGTATCCGGGCGACGAACTGCCGCTGCAGGATGCGATCGAAATGCGCGCCGCGGCCACGGCCAGCGGCGCGGTGCTCATCGGTCCGAATACGCCGGGGATTATTTCTCCCGGCAAGGCAAAAGCCGGTTTTATGCCGTCGTTTTGTTACACGCCGGGCCCGGTCGGCGTCATCTCGCGCAGCGGGTCGCTCTCCTACGAGGCCTGTTACCGGCTGACCAATGCGGGGCTCGGGCAGACCACGGTCATCGGCATCGGCGGCGACCCCGTCAAGGGCCTGGCTGCCGCGGAAGCGCTGCAACTTCTGCACGCAGACAGCGCGACGCGCGCTATCGTCTATCTCGGCGAAATCGGCGGCCAGGACGAGTACCGCGTCGCCGACTATGCAAAGAGCGCCGGCGCCAAGCCGGTGGCCGCGTTGATCGTCGGCCGCCGCGCGCCTGCCGGCAAGAAAATGGGCCATGCGGGGGCGCTGATCGACGCGCACGCCGACACGCATCCGGCCAAAATGAAAGCGTTGCGCAAGGCCGGCGTGCACGCGACGGGCACACTCACCGCGCTGGTCGCTGCCGCGCAGTGCGCGCTCGCGCGCGGCACGTCATAGGCAACCGCGCGCGGCGCGCGAACATGCGGATATAATTCGCGCAGCGGAACGGCGCGATAAGTAGACCGCGTTGCGCGCGGTTCCGGCAGTCGCCGACACGAAAGTAGCCTATGCGATCGATCCGGTCATGCGTCATCGTGCTGCTCGCCCAACTCGCCGTGCTCGGCGGCGGTCCTGCGCTCGCCCAGCCCTATCCGGCCAAGCCGATCCGGCTCCTCGTCGGCTTTCCGCCGGGGGGCGGCGCCGATTTCACCGCGCGGCTCACCGCGCAGAAACTTTCCGAGGCGACGGGCCAGCAGGTGCTCGTCGACAACCGCGCGGGCGCCAACGGCATCATCGCCACCGAATTGGCCGCCAAGTCGCCGCCGGACGGCTACACGCTCTTGCTCGGCGTAACGGCAACGCATGCGATCAACCCCAACGTATTCAGCAAGCTGCCGTACGACGCAGTGCGCGATTTTGCGCCGGTTACCAACGTCGGTTACACGCCGCTGATACTGGTGGTCAATCGCAGCCTGCCGGTGACGTCCGTGCAGGAGCTGATCGCGTTGGCGCGCGCCAGACCCAATGAACTCAATTTCGCCTCCGCGGGCAACGGCAACGTCACCCACCTTGCCGCGGAATTGTTCAAGATGATGGCGAACGTCAAAATGGTGCACGTGCCGTACAAAGGCAGCGCGCCCGCCATAATCGATTTGATGGCGGGCCAGGTCGCGCTTTACTTCGACACCATGCCCTCGTCGATACCGCACGTCAAAGCCGGCAAGCTGCGCGGACTCGCGGTGAGCAGCGCCCAGCGCTCGCGCACGGCGCCCGCTATTCCGACGATCGCGGAAGCGGGAGTGCCCGGCTATGAAACGATGACGTGGTTCGGCGTGTTCGCGCCCGCCGCAACGCCGCGAGATGTCATCATCCGGCTCAACGGCGATATCGTGAAAAGCCTCGCGCAGGCGGACACCCAGGAGAAACTCTTCAACCAGGGACTCGAAGCCATCGGCGACACGCCCGAGCAGTTTGCCGCGTTACTGCGCGCGGAGATCGATAAATGGGGCAAAGTGATCCGCGACGCCGGCATCCGTGTCGAATGATTTCTGCGCGCTCCCTTTAATCGTCCTGTACCGCCCCGGACACGCAACGTGAACCCGCAACCCGTGTCACCCATGATGCATACGTTGAGCGCGTATATCGCCACCGCGGCCAGGCGCCCGCTGCCGCGCGAGGTGATCGATCGCGCAAAACTGCATCTCGTCGATACGTTCGCCGCGATGATTTCGGGTTCGCGCCTCGCTGCCCGGTCAAAAAGCCATCGCCTACGCCAAGTCGCTCGGCGGCAAACCCGGCGGCAGGCATCATCGGCACGCGCATGGTCACGACACCGCAAAACGCGGCGCTCGCCAACGGCATGTTCGGCCACGCCGACGAGACCGACGACACGCATCCGCCTTCGCTCACGCATCCCGGCACGAGTGTGGTGCCCGCGGCGCTCGCCATCGGCGAGCAAAACCGGCTGGCGGGCAAAGCCGTGTTGCGCGCCATCGTGCTGGGCTACGACATTTGCGCGCGCACGCTGCTCACGTTGAAACCCATGCCGTATCTGCGCTCGGGCCACCATGCGGCGGCGACCGGGCAACTGTTCGGCGCGGCGGCGGCGGCGGGCGCGCTGCTCGAAACTCGACGCGCGCCAGGTGCGTTACATGCTCTCGTACGCGGGCCAGCAAACCGCGGGCATGTACACGATGTTCCGCGATCCCGAGCACATCGAGAAAGCCTACGCGATGGGCGGCATGCCCGCGCACAACGGCACGCAGGCGGCATTGATGGTCAAGCACGGCTGGACCGGCGTCGAGGATATTTTCTCCGGGCGAGCGCGATTTCTTTTTCACCTTCGCGCCCGAAGAAGTCGACCGCAACGAAATGGTTCGCGGCCTCGGCACCGATTACGAAATTCTGCGCGCCGGCATCAAGCGCTGGCCGGTCGGCGGGCCCATCCAGGGCCCGATGCACGTGCTGCGCGACATCATCGTCGAGCACGGCATCAAGGCCGCCGAGGTCGAAAAAATCATCGCGCGCATGCCCGACAAGGAACTCGAAATCGTCAACAACCGCGCCTCCCCCGACATCTCGGTGCAGCACCTGCTCGCGGTCATGCTGATCGACGGCAATATCACGTTCAAGTCGGCGCACAGTTTTCGCCGCATGCAGGACCCCAAGGTGCTGGCGGTGCGCAGCCGCGTGGAAGCGGTCGGCGATGCCACGCTCACCGACGCGCAGCGCCGCTGGCGCTGCGTGATGGAAGTGCAGCTGAAAGACGGCCGCGTGCTGCATCACCAGACGATGGCGGCCAAGGGCAGTTTCGAAAATCCGCTGACGCCGGCGGAAGAAAACGAGAAGGCGCTCGACTTGATCGTGCCGATCCTCGGCAGAAAACGCAGCGCGGCGCTGCTCGACGCGCTGTGGAATTTCGAGAAAATCACGGACGTGCGCGCGCTGCGCAAGCTGTATCAGAAGTAACGTCAATAGCAGAAACGCGAAGATGCCCAAATAGCATCACGGCCGATGGGCAAGAGTGTGCACCTACCCTGCGGCCGCGGGCTCGATGAGAACGACGACACCTTTCATACGGGATGAACCGGGCCGGCTAGTAACGGATGCCCGGCGTCGAGCCGCCGTCGATGGCGATGCTCTGGCCCGTGATCGCCGATGCATGCGGCGAGGCGAGGAAGAGCACCATCGGCGCAATGTCTTTCGGCTCGACGAGGCGGCCGATGGGAAACTGCTTGATGAAGCTCTTCTCGGCCTCGGCCTCGCTCACGCCGAGTTCCTTCGCCCGGGCGGCGAGGCGCTTGGGATAGCGGTCGGTCTTGGTGAAAGGCGGGTGGACGACGTTCGCCGTAATGCCCTGGGCCGCCACCGTCGTGCTGAATTGCTTGACGAAAGCGATGATCGACGAATTGCCGAGCGCGCTGGGCAGCGCGGTGGGGCCGGCATGGAACGCGGCGTTGCCGCCGATGCAGATCACGCGGCCGCGGGACTTCCGCAGGTGCGGCAGCGCGGCGCGGCAGCAGCGCATGTAGGCGAGCGTCTTGCCGTTCAGCCGTTCCATCAAGCCCATCGTCGTCCAGCGTCTCGATGTTGCCGCTGATCGCAGTCGAAGCGTTGTTGACCAGCACGTCGAGTCCGCCGAAGGCGTCGACCGCCGCCTGCACCGCGCCGGTACACCCCGCGGCGGTGAACAGGTCAACCGCGACGGCCATCGCCTTGACGCCCTTCGCCGCGATCTTCGCTTCCGCTTCCGCGAGCGCCGCCTTGTCGCGCCCGCAGATGGCGACGTTGGCACCTTCCTCCGCGAAGGCCAGCGCGATGCCGAGGCCCACGCCGCGGTTTCCGCCGGTGACCAATACTGACTTGCCTTTCAGATCGAGATTCATGTCCTGCGTCCTTTCGTTTTATTGTGATAGATGATGTTTAAGAGTTTAACGTAACCTGGTCAAAATTCGGTATGCTCCGTCAGGCGCCCTGCATTTCCTCGCAACTAACCAGAAGCGGTCTCAAAAACAATTGGGAGCCGCAGATACACGCAGATGAGCGCAGATTTGTTCCAAGGATTTGCCACCAGCTAGAGGGCGACATTGAATCTGTATCTGTATTTTTCCGGAGTTAACCGTTCGCGTTTTTGATTTGTTTCATCTGCGTGTATCTGCGTTTATCTGCGGCTGAATGTCGTTTTTGTATTTTTAAGATCAGTTTTACTACTTGAGGAGCTCTACCGATGACGATCATCGATTCGCAGATCCACGCCTATGAGGCAAACACACCCAAGCGGCCCTGGGCCAGCGTGCCGGCCTCGCCGCCGAGCGCGACCGGCGACGAGCACGTGGCGGCGATGGACAAGCTCGGGGTCGACGGCGCGATCTTCGTCTCCTCGTTCGCGATGTACCGAGTACGACGCGAGCTACGCCGTCGAAGTGCAGAAGAAGCATCCCGGCCGCTTCGCGCATCGTCAAGCCCGTCAATCCGGACGACCCGCAAGTCGAAGACGTCATCGCCGAATGGAAAAAGACGCCGGGCACGGTCGGCATCCGCCTCAGGCTGCCGAAGGAACAAGGGCGCAAGCACGACGATCCGGGCATCGACCGCATCCTGCGCGCGGCGGTGAAGCACGACTTTCCGGTGAACTTCCTGTTCTGGGGCAACATCGACGTCGGCACCCAAGTGATCGACCGCCATCCCGATACGCGCTTCGTCATCGACCACCTCGGCATGCTGCAGCCGCGCACGCCCGCAACCCGCGCTGCCGCTGCCGACCCGTGGGCGGATTTACCGAAGGTCGTCGCCCTCGCCAGGCGCAAGAATGCAGTGATCAAGGTCAGCGGCGCCTGCACGCTGTCGAAAGAACCGTATCCGTACCCGGACATCTGGGACCCGCTCGCCAAAATATTCGACGCGTGGGGCTTCGAGCGCTGCCTGTGGGGCACCGACTGGACGCGCGCCTTCCCGTCGTCAACTACGAAAACGCGGTCAAGCCTTTCCGTGACACCGACAGGCTGAGTGCCAGCGAACGCGCGATGCTGATGGGTGGCGCGTGCGAGAAGGCGTATCGGTGGGCGCCGAAGAAGGGGTAAGTCAGGTTGCGTCGACTTTTTTTACCCGGCGTTGAACTTCACTCGGCTTTGATGCCTGCTTCCTTGATCACGCCCGCCCACACCGCGGACTCGGTTTTGATCCGCGCCGCGAGTTCCTGCGGCGTGCTGGTTTCCACGTCCAGGCCCTGACGCGACATCGCTTCCTGCACGTCGGGCAGTTCCACCGCCTTCATCGCCGCACCGCGGATGCGGTTCACGATGGCCGGCGCGGTTCCGGCCGGAACGAGCAGCGCGTACCATGAACTCACGTCGAAGCCGGGAAAACCGGATTCCGCAATCGTCGGCAGTTCGGGCGCAACCTTGGAGCGCTTGGGTGCCGGTGGTGGCGAGCGCCTTCAGCCTGCCGGCCTTGACCTGCGGTATCGACGACGCAACGCTGGCGAACAGCACCTGCGCTTCGCCGGCCAGCACCGCCGCCGCCGCGGGCCCGCCGCCCTTGTAGGCAAGGTGCACCATGTTGATGCCGGCGCGCTTCTTGAAGAGCTCCGCCGCCAGATGCAGCGGACTGCCCACCCCCGCCGACGCGTAGTTGAGCGAACCGGGCTTCTGCTTCGCGAGCGCGATGAATTCCTTCAGCGTGCCGGCCGCGACACTCGGGTGGATGACGAGGATGTATTGCGCGGTGGCGAGCAGCGTCACCGGCTGCAGGTCCTTTTCCACGCTGTACGGCAGCTTGTATAAGCTCGGATTCACCGTCAGCACGGTGCTGAAACCCATGAGCGCGGTGTAGCCGTCCGGCGCCGCCTTGGCGACGGTCTCCGCCGCGATGTTGCCGGCGGCGCCGCCGCGATTGTCGACCACCCACGCCTGTCCGAGCGCGTCGTGCAATTTGGGCGTGATGATGCGCGAGAGCGCGTCCGCGCCGCCGCCGGGCGCGAATGGCACCAGCAGACGGATCGGCCGCATCGGATACGACGGCGCTTCCGCGCCGGACGCTGCACATGCCCGCTGCAGACCGCAGCGACGAACGCGATGCCAGACAGCGAACATGCGTGACGCGATCAATTGTTCATTCAGCCCGCCACCGTCAAACGCACGCACTCGCCGGCGTCCGTCAAGTTCCTCGAGCCGCCACAACGTCTCGAGCAGGCGGTCGGTCTGCGCCGCAGCTCAGCACGTGCGCCGCGAGCGGGCGGAACTTGGCTTCGATCTCGGCTTCCGACATCGGGTTCTTGTAATGGCCCTTGTGATAATCGACCATCGTCGTATGCGTGACACCCGCTTTCGTGACCAGCGTGAAATAACAGCGCATCGCGTGCGGCATATGCCGGTCCGCTTCCGCCGACACGGCGACTTTCACGCGTTGCGCCAGCGCGAGTATCGCGGGATCGCGCAGGTACTCGTCGTCGAAATGGCTGCGACTCGACGCCGCCGTGGATCAGCGCGACGGCCACCGTGTACGGCATGCTGTGGTCGGCGGTTTCGCGCGTGGCCGGCGTCCATTTTTCCGGATCGCCCGCCATCAGGCGCACGGCCGCGCTCACGGTTTCGATGCGGATTTCCGCGATCTCGTCGGCGGAACGGATTTTTTCGCGCAGTTCCAGCGCCGCCTGCACCACGGTCTGCGAATACTGGCCGAGCGGATAGCGCTTGATGCTGCATTCCATGATCTTGTACGGGTGATCGCGCCCGCCGAGCGCCGCGAGCTGAAACGGCGCGCGCGTCACCGCCTTGAAATAGCCGCCCACGCCTTCGAATATCGGCGCCGGCCCCGTCATGCCGCGCGACGCCAGCATCGCGGCGAACACCGCATTGCGGCTGGCGTTGGCGTAGGCGCAGCCCTTCCACATCGACACGTGGCCGATGCGCGTCTGGTAGAGCGCGAGATTGGGCGCGATGCCGAGATTGAATGCCTCGGCGATTTTCTTCACCGGCAGACCGAACAGCCGCGCCGCCGCCGCCGTGCTCGCCATGCCGCCGACGGTCACGTGATCGAAGCCGAGCGGCTTCAAATCGGCCTCGTCGCAGATGCGGCAGAACACTTCGTACGCGAGCACCGTCGCGGCGATCACGTCGCGGCCGCTGCGCGCAAACGCCTCGGCACGCGTGAGCACCGCGGCAATGCTGTCGCTCGGATGGCCGGATTCGCCCGTGCTGGTGTAGCCGTCGTTGAAATCGAGAAAACGTATCATCACGCCGTTGGCGAACGTCGCGAGATCGAGGCTCGTGCGCTGCCCGCTGCCGATCACCGTGGCCGGCGCGCTGCTCGTCACCGTGCCCGGCGATATCGCGCGCGATCTTCGCGGGCTCGCTCGCGTAGCCGCCGAGCGCGCAGCCCACGGTATCGACGATCAGCCGCTTGGCCTGCCGCACGACTTCCGCCGGCAGGTCCTCGTAGCGCAGCGCCGCCGCGTAGGTGCTCAGTTGCTCGACTATCGTCGCCATCCTGGGAAACTTCTTGTCAGGCCCTGCTTGCGGCATGAAATTGCGCACGTCCGCTTCATCGTGCAGCCGCCAGATGCGCGCAATGATTTTTTTCATTTCGTCCGCGGTGGCGCCGCCGGTGAACGCGGCAAGCCGCATGGCCTTGTCTTCCAGTTCCGCGCGCGTCAACGCATTGTCGGGGTCGCCTTTGGGCGACTCGATGCGCTGATCGAACGTGCGGCCGTCGCGCGTCACGACGCTGACGTGCCCCATCCAGCGTTTCGGGTAAGCCTCGATCGACCACCGGGTCGAGCGCCATGGTCACTTTGTCGTGGAACTCGCGCAGCTTCGCCTCGCGCAATGCCGCGTCGGTGAAATCGGCGAGGCTCGCGCGCCCGCGATTGCGCGATCAACGCGAGCACGAAACCCATCGAGAATTTCGACTGGTGGATGGTGCGCGGATCGGTGACCGGCCCCAGCACGTCGATCGCGCCCTGGTGCACGTGCGCGGTGACGCGCGCGATCGTCGTCGGCTTTCAGCTTGTGCTGTTGCATCAGCGCGAGCAGCGCATCGGCCGACGGATGCGTGTGCCGGCACGACGCGTGAAACTTGAACGACGTTTCCGCGATGGCCCAGCGCGTGCCAAGCCGGTCGGTCAGGCAACGCACGTCGGCGTCCGACGACATGCCCGCCGCCATGCCCTGCTTGCCTTCGAAGATCTGGCGCGCGCCGGTGAAGCCGTCGCGTGCGATGTATGCGGCCATCAGTCCGTCGGCCGCGGCTTTCGCGGTGTGCAGTTGTTTCGAGTCCGCCGCGTCGCGCAGAAATTCCCACAGTCCCGCCGCCATCGTGCCGGCCGAACCCAGGCAGTGCTGCATGCTCGTCGGCGTCGAGCTTCAGCAAGCGCGCAACACCCGCCGCCGCCGCCAGCTTGCCGGCGGTGCCGGTCGTATGAAATACCTTGTAGTGCGAGCGGCCGAGAAACTCGCCGACGCGCACGCCGCATTCGTAGCCGGCGACCGACGCCGCGATGAATTCCCGGCCCGAGGCGCCGCTCGCCTGCGCCGCCGCCAATACGGCGGGAAACACCACCGTGCCCGGGATGCAGCACCGAGCTGTTGTGCAGATCGTCCTGCTCGACGTAATGCGAAGCCGCCGCGTTGATGAGCGCCGCGAAAAACGGCGACGTGCGCTGGCGCGACACCAGGATTTCCGCTGCGCCCTCGCGCGGGCCCATCTCATCCGCGAACATTTCCATGACGCGCGTCGGCCGCGCGTCCTTGCCGGCCAGCGTCGACGCCAGCCAGTCGAGAAACAATTCTTCGGTGCGCGCGACGACGCGGCTGCGGCAAATCTTCGTAACGTATCGCCGCAAGAAATTCGCACAGCGTGCGCGTCGACGACGCCGTGTCGGATTTTGTCAGCGTGTCCATGACTTATCGCTCCTTGCAGTATTCGTCGGAAAATCCTACACCGCTTTCGCAGCTCGCAATTCGGCGATTGCGCGCGCGCTGTAACCCAGACTCGCGAGTATGGCGTCGGTGTGCTCGCCGACCGCCGGTATCGGATCGAGCCGCGCCTCGAACTCCGGCATCGTGACCGGCGGCAGCAGCACGGGCAGCGGGCCGGCCGGAGAACCCACTTCGCGCCAGCGGTTGCGCGCTTTCAATTGCGGATGGTCCCACACTTCCTCCGGCGTGTTGATGCGCGCATTGGCGATGTCCGCCGCATCGAGTTTCGCCACCACCTGTGCGGCGGTCATGCCGCCGAACACCTTCTCGATCAGCGCCACGACCTCGGCGCGGCGCTCGTTGCGCTTGGTATTGTTGTTGTAGCGCATCGTCCTTGGCGAGTTCGGGCATGCCCAGCACGTCCGCGCAGAACTTCACCCACTCGCGCTCGTTCTGGATGCCGAGCATCACGTACGCGCCGTCGCCGCACTTGAAGCGGCCGTAGGGCACGATGGTCGCGTGATCGGGCCCGCTGCGGCTCGGCGCCTTGCCGCCGAAATGCGTGTAATTCAGCGGATGCGACATCCATTCGGCGAGCGCCTCGAACATGGTGACGTCGACGCGCGTGCCCTTGCCGGTCTTTTCACGCTGATACAGCGCCGTCAGAATGCCGGAATACGCGTACATGCCCGCGCTGATATCGACGATGGAAATGCCGACTTTCGCCTGCGTTTCCGGCGTGCCGGTCACCGACAACACGCCCGGCTTCGCTCTGGATCAGCAAGATCGTAGGCTTTCTTGTGCGCGTACGGTCCGCTGTCGCCGTAGCCCGAGACGTCGCACACGATAAGACGCGGATGCCTGCGCAAGCAGCGTAGCCGCATCGAGCCCGAGGCGGCCCGCAGCACCCGGCGCCAGGTTCTGGATGAACACGTCGGCCTTGCGCGATCAGCCGCGCGAGAATTTCCGCGGACTGCGCGTGCTTCACGTCGAGCGTCAGGCTTTCCTTCGAGCGGTTGAGCCACACGAAGTACGCCGACAGGCCTTTGACCGTCTGATCGTAGTCGCGCGCGAAATCGCCGACGCCGGGACGCTCGATCTTGATCACGCGCGCGCCGAGATCCGCGAGCTGGCGCGTCGCGAACGGCGCCGCGACCGCCTGCTCGAGCGCGACGACCGTGATTCCGTCAAGGGGGCGCACTAGCGCTGCCGTGAAGGAGTAAATCGCGAATCGTGAAGGCGAATAAACCGTATCTGGATTTCCAACGATGCAACTCCATTCAACCTGTTCACGCTTTCCTTCACTCCTTCACGTCCTTCACGCCTTCGACCTTCACGATTCACTCAAAACGATCTCGGCATTCCCAACACGTGCTCGCCGATGTACGAAAGTATGAGATTGGTCGAAATCGGCGCCACCTGGTAGAGCCTGGTTTCGCGGAACTTGCGCTCGACGTCGTACTCGGCGGCGAAACCGAACCCGCCGTGGGTTTGCAGGCAGACGTTCGCCGCTTCCCACGACGCATCCGCCGCGAGCAGCTTCGCCATGTTCGCTTCCGCGCCGCACGGCTTGCCGGCATCGAACAGCGCCGCGGCCTTGAAGCGCATCAGGTTCGCCGCTTCGACGTTCACGTACGCGCGCGCGAGCGGAAACTGGATGCCCTGGTTCTTGCCGATCGGGCGGTCGAACACCACGCGCTCGCGTCGCGTATGCGGTTCCCTTGTCGATGAACCAGTAGCCGTCGCCTATGCATTCGGCGGCGATCAGGATGCGCTCGGCATTCAGGCCGTCGAGTATGTACTTGAAGCCCCGGCCCTCCTCGCCGATCAGGTTGTCGGCGGGGATCTCGAGGTTGTCGATAAAAAGTTCGTTGGTCTCGTGATTGACCATGTTGCGGATCGGCCGCACCGTAATGCCATGGCCGACCGCCTCGCGCAGATCGACGATGAATATCGACATGCCTTCGGATTTCTTCTTGACCTCGTCGAGCGGCGTGGTGCGCGCGAGCAGGATCATGAGTTCCGAATGCTGCACGCGCGAAGTCCACACTTTCTGGCCGTTGACCACGTAGCGGTCGCCCTTCTTGACCGCGACGGTCTTGATCTTGCGTCGTGTCGGTGCCCGCCGTCGGGCTCGGTCACGCGCCATCGACTGCAGGCGCAATTCGCCCGTCGCGATCTTCGGCAGGTACTCGCGCTTCTGCGCGTCCGAGCCGTGGCGCAGCAGCGTGTCCATGTTGTACATCTGGCCGTGGCACGCGCCCGAGTTGCCGCCCGAGCGGTTGATCTCTTCCATGATCACCGACGCTTCCGCGAGCGTGAGTCCCGAGCCGCCGTATTGCTCGGGGATCAGCGCCGCGAGCCAGCCCGCCTCGGTCAGCGCCTTGACGAATGCGTCCGGGATAGCCGCGCGCTTCGTCCACCTTCTGCCAGTAGGCGCTGTCGTACTGCGCGCACAACGCGCGCAGCGCTTCGCGCATCTCGGCGTACTGATCGGACGGATGGGAAATTTTGCTCATTGAAGGAAGGTAGAATGGCGGCCACGGCAAGCGCCGCGCCCGTGCCGTAACTTACCGTAAAATGTCAGACACGCCAACTGATTGTGAATTGATGACCTCGCCGCACAAATCACTCATTCTCCCTCGCCCCGCCCACGGGGAGAGGGCCGGGGTGAGGGGAAACTGTGAGGGGAAAAGTTGAAACACTACTCAGCCTCCGCACGCAACCGCGCCCGGGGTCTGCGAAAATCCTACACTGATGCCGAGCTGCGCTTATGGCGATTAATCCGAAATCGTAATCTGACGGGGATTAAATTCCGGCGGCAGCACCCGATAGATCGTTACGTAGTTGATTTTGTGTGCCTGGAACTTCGGCTGGTCATCGAGCTGGATGGTAGTCAGCACGCGCTAACAGATTCGCTACGATGCAAAACGAACCGCAACTCTTGAAGCGCACGGCTTTCGAGTGCTGAGGTTCTGGGACAATGATGTATTAACAAATTCCGAGGCCGTGTTACAGGCGATATATGATGCGCTTAACGCCGCCCCTCACCCTGGCCCTCTCCCCGCTGACGCGGGGAGAAGGAAATTGAATGAATCGAATTAGCGAGGAATCTTCCTATGGACACTACCGCCGGCACGCTCGTCACCTACAAGATGTACATCGACGGCCAGTGGGTCGACTGCCGCCTCCGGCCAGCATTTCGAAAGCTTACAATCCGTTCACCGGCAAGCCGTGGGCGCTGATCCCGCGCGGCAACGCGGAGGACGTCGACCGCGCGGTGCGCGCGGCGCGCAAGGCGTTCACGTCGGGCGAATGGCCGAAGATGAACGCGACGCCGGCGCGGCGCGCTGCTGCGCAAGCTCGGCGACCTGATCGCCGACAAGGCGAAGCGCGCTGGCCGAAATCGAAGTGCGCGACAACGGCAAGCTGATCGCCGAGATGAGCGCGCAGACCGCTTACATGGCGCAGTGGTATTACTACTACGGCGGGCTCGCCGACAAGATCGAAGGCGCGGTCATCCCGATCGACAAGCCCGACACGTTCAACTACACGCGCTACGAGCCGCTCGGCGTCGTCGGCGCGATCATTCCGTGGAACTCGCCGCTGCTTGCTGACCGCGTGGAAGCTCGCGCCCGCGCTCGCCGCCGGCAACACGATGGTGCATCAAGCCGTCCGAATACACGTCGGCGTCGCTGCTCGAGTTCATGAAGCTCATCGAGCAGGCCGGCTTTCCGCCGGGCGTCGTCAACGTCGTCACCGGCTTCGGCCCCGAAGTCGGCACGCCGCTCGTCGAGCATCCGCTGGTCGCCAAGATCGCGTTCACCGGTCGGACGCGACCGGCCAGAAGATTTACGAAGCCGCCGCGCAAGGGACTGAAGCGCGTCAGCATGGAACTCGGCGGCAAGTCGCCGAACATCGTGTTCGACGATGCCGAAATCGACAACGCGGTCAAAGGCGCGATCTCCGGCATCTTCGCCGCGACCGGCCAGACCTGCATCGCCGGCTCGCGCCTGCTGGTGCAGCAGATCGATCCACGACCAGTTCGTCGAGAAGCTCGTCGCGTTCGCGCAAGACCGCGAAGATGGGCAATCCGATGAGCCTCGACACGCAGGTCGGCCCCGTCACCAACCAGCCGCAATACAAGAAGATCCTGAGCTACATCGACATCGCGAAAGTCGGAAGGCGTCGACCACCGCGCTCGGCGGCACGCAAGGCCACGCGCCCCGAATGCGGCGACGGCTGGTTCGTCGAGCCGACGATCTTCACCGGCGTGAACAACTCGATGCGCATCGCGCAGGAAGAAGTGTTCGGCCCCGTGCTGTCGGTGATTCCGTTCAAGGACGAGGAAGAAGCGATCGCGATCGGCAACGACGTCGTCTACGGGCTCGCCGCCGGCGTGTGGACGCAGAACATGCGCCGCGCGTTCCTGATGGCGGAGAAACTGCAGGCCGGCACGGTGTGGGTCAACACCTACCGCGCGGTCAGCTACCTCTCGCCGTTCGGCGGCTACAAGCGGAGCGGGCTCGGGCGCGAAAGCGGGCAGGAGATGATCAAGGAATACCTGCAGACCAAGAGCGTGTGGATCTCGACCGCGAAGGAAGTGCCGAATCCGTTTGTTATGCGATAAGCCGAGGTTTCCCTCCGCGCTACGCGCACCGATGGTCGGTTACTTTGAACGTTTGTCACCTACAATCACGGCGTGGCACTCCGGTCCGGATCGTCGCGTCGAGGGAGGAAGAAATGAATCGCTGGGCAATAGCCGGGCTGCTGTTGGCTGCCATCCCGTCCGCGAGCCAGGCGCAATCCCGGGACGACGCGTCCGCGGATTACCCCAACAAGCCGGTTCGCATCGTGGTGGGGTTTACGCCGGGCGGCGGGCCGGACATCACCGCGCGCCACATCGCGCAGAAACTCACCGAGATCTGGAAGCAACAGGTGATCGTGGAAAACCGGCCCGGCGCGGGCGGCACCGTGGCCGCCGGCATGGTCGCGCGCGCGAGCCCCGACGGTTACACCTTGCTCTCCGTGACTTCCGCGCACGCCATCGCGCCGGCGATTTACCCGAACCTGCCGTACGACACGTTCAAGGATCTGTCCGGCATCACCCAGACCGGCAGCTCGAAGTACGTGCTGGTCGTCGCGCCGTCGCTGGGCATCCGGTCGCTCAAGGAGTTGCTGGCGGCGGCGAAAGCGAGACCCGGGCAGATCAACTTCGCTTCCGCCGGCACGGGCAGCGGCACGCACTTCGCGGCGGAGATTTTCAAGTCGATGGCGCGGATCGACGTGGTGCACGTCCCGTTCAAAGGCATACCCGAGGCGCTGACCGACACGCTCTCCGGGCGCGTCCAGTTCTTCATGGCGCCGATCGCCAACGCGGTCAATCTGGTGCGGGACGGCAAGCTCGTCGGCCTCGGCGTGTCCTTTCTCGAACGCGACGCCCTGCTGCCCGACGTCCCCACGCTCGACGAAGCCGGTGTGCCGGGATACGAGTCGGAGCTTTGGTTCGGCCTGCTCACATCATCGGGAGTTGCGCGCACGATTATTGCAAAGCTCAATCGCGACATCGCACGCACTCTCGCCGGACCCGATTTGAAACAGCGCTGGGCGTCCATCGGCATCGAGCCGCGTTCCACGGTACGCCCGGAAGCGTTCGACAAGCTTGTTCGCGACGAAGCCGCCGTCTTCACCCAGTTCGCACGCGCAGCCAATATCAGGGCCGACTAGACCCGCACAGAAGAAGGAGTCAAGACTGGCCTTTTGCCAAGGCAAAAGGCAAGAATTGACCCGCTAGTTCCCGACGGTGAGGTCGCCGCGCTAATACGTAATCTCGCGAACGGCTGGCACCTGCGCCCTTATAAACGAGACTTCGCGGCGGACGCGCGCGCGCTTTCGCTATGCTGGCCCGGCGGCATCGCCGCGCCGTGGAGCAAATAGCGGATTTCCCGCGCCGCAACTTGACGCCGGCGCCGCGCGGGGACAAGCTGTCATCCGCGCGGAAAATTCGCACAGCGAGCGGCGCGCAACCCCTAAAATAAGCCATCACCACGGGAGGTAATCATGGATTCAAGCAGACGCACGTTACTAGCGGCGGGCGCCGCCGCGGCGGCGATGACCGCAGTGCCGCGCGCATTCGCGCAATGGCAGCCCAGCCAGCGCTATCCCGACCCCTCGATCAAGATCATCGATCCGAGCTTCGGGCGCTACCGCATCGCCCTGGCCAAAGTCGAGCGCATCGCGTCAGGCATGCGCTGGTGCGAAGGGCCGGTGTGGTTCGGCGACGGCCGCTATCTCTTGTGGAGCGATATTCCCAACAACCGCATCATGCGCTGGGACGACGAAACCGGCAGGGTCGGCGTGTTCCGCAAACCGTCCAACAACGCGAACGGCAACACGCGCGACCGCCAGGGGCGGCTCCTGACCTGCGAGCACGACACGCGGCGCGTGACGCGCACCGAGTATGACGGCACCATCACCGTCATCGCCGACCGTTTCGACGGCAAGCCGCTCAATTCGCCGAACGATATCGTGTGCAAGTCCGACGGCTCGATCTGGTTCACCGATCCGCCGTTCGGCATCCTCGGCAACTACGAGGGCCACGTCGCCAAGCCCGAGCTGCCGACCAACCTCTACCGCGTCGACGGCCAGACTGGCGCAATAACCGTGGCGACGGGCGACGTGAACCGGCCGAACGGCCTGTGTTTCTCGCCCGACGAAACCAAGCTTTACGTCATCGTCGCGGGCGCGACGCCGCGCGAGATCCACGTTTTCGACGTGCTCGACAAAGGCGCGCGGCTCGCCAACCGCCGCACGCTGCTCACCGCCGAGACCGACGGCACACCCGACGGCTTTCGCTGCGACGTCGACGGCAATCTCTGGTGCGGCTGGGGCATGGGCCGCGAGGGGCTCGACGGCGTCGCGATCTTCAATCCGGACGGCAAGCTGATCGGCCGCATCGAACTGCCCGAACGCTGCGCCAATCTGTGCTTCGGCGGCGTGCGCCGCAACCGCCTGTTCATGGCCGCCAGCACTTCGGTGTACTCCATCTACGTCAACACGCAAGGCGCACCGGGAGGTTGAGCGCGCCGCGCTGATTGCCGGGGACCGCCCGGAGGTTGGTGCCTTACTCATGCGCCGCCAAGACCCGCGCACGCACGAGTAGGCCATTCAGCGTCGCCCTGGGTTTTCCGGGTTTTATTGCGCCTGCTCGCTCGGATATCCGGCGCGACGCCGCGCCTGCAAGAGCGCAGCCACATGCAGCATGACGAAAATGGGAACCAGGTAAGCCGGGATGAGCACGAGCGGCAACTGTGCCATCGGGCTCGCCGTGATCTCCCCAGCGACTCCGGCGGCGAGGCCCGAACTCAGTGCCCCCGTGCCGACGGCCACCACGAGGTCCACGACGCCGAGCACATTCCAAACCACGAAGGTCTTGCTGGCTGCGAAGTTCGGCCGGTGTATGAGGGCGATCAGTAACCAAGGCGCGGTGACTCCGATCGCGATATCGCCAAGCCCCGCGGGCCATGCGAAGACGCCGGGCAGAACGCCGTGCGTGTACAGCGCCAGAAATCCCAGTCCGGCGAACCTCCACGCTTGTACCGCCAGCATGAAACGAAGGTCGGCCGCCAGAACAAAGTCGCGGAACGCGCGCGACATCCGCAATCCCGCGAAAAACACGATGATCGGCGCCGTGACCCCGATCAGTATCGGCAGTGGCGGCGTCCCCGGCGGAGTGACGAACACCCCACCCGCGCCCGCCAGCATGACGAGCGTAAACCAGACGGCAAACACGACTGCGGCGAACGATCTTGTGCCCGGAATTAGCGGCGACCCCGGCCGGGCGGATTGCGACAGAACGGTGTTCGGCATGATGCCTCCTCTCACTAGTAACTTGCATTTTGCAAGTTACTGGATACCGTAGCATAATGACTTGCGTTTTGCAAGCGACTGGCGCGGCCGGCACCGGCGGCGCGATGAAAGCGACAATGAAGAAGCCCGATGGATTTCGGCGGTCTCCCTGCCCTATTGCCAGTACGCTCGACCTGATCGGCGACAAATGGTCGTTGCTGGTCATTCGGGACATGCTCCACGGAAAACGCACCTATGGGGAGTTGCTGAATTCGCCGGAGGGCATCCCGACCAACCTGCTCGCCGACCGCTTAAAGCGCCTGGAGGATACGGGGATTATCGTGAGTTCCGCGTACCAGGAGCGTCCGGTTCGATACGCCTATGCGCTTAGCGCGAAGGGAACCGCCCTGGGAGACGTGCTGCTCGCGTTGGTGCGATGGGGCAAGCGGCACATACCGGGCGCCAAGACTTTGAAGGAATTTGCGTCCGGTGCGCGGCGCACGGGACCAACCCGCCGCATAACGCGGCCGCGCGCCGGTTAGCGGGATCGTCGGGCGCCGGTTCATAAGTAACCTCCCCAACAGCGAAACAGAGACGCATAGCGTAACGAGCCGATGAAAATATCAATGATGTTGCGCTGGGCCGGTATGCTCGGCGTGGTCGGATTCGTGTGCGGGTTTATCGGCCCGCTGGTGCTGGCACCCGATGCCAACCAGGGGCCGATGCTCGGAATTTTCATAACCGGGCCCGCCGGCATAGCCCTCGGCGCAGTCCTTGGATTGGTGGTGGGGGTGGTGCATCCGGCGCCAGCCACCGCTGCGCGAATTCTTTACGCTGTCGCCGCGGTCGGGGCCGCGTCTACGCTTTACTTTTGCATACCGTCGCCGCGCGACCTCGCCGATATAGTCGACGGCGAGATCCGGCAATGCGTCCCGCCGGAGCGCCTGCGCGACAAGACCGTGGAACACCTGAACGCACTGGCGGCCACCCATCCGCCGCTGGCGAATCCGGTCGCGTGGGGCGACGCGTTCGAGCAGGCGCTCGCCAAGGAACGCGGCGTCGTCATCGATGTGCACGTATTCCGCGACAGCAGGTTGGTTCAGCTTGAAGCGCGCTGGAACCGGGGAATAGTCGAAGCCAGACCGTGGATCGTGGCCGGCAAGACGCGGACGTTTTTCGCAACCTATGCGGGAGCCGACTGCGCCAGTTATCCGGTGGGTGTACCGGCGTTATTGAAAGTAACCGGCCATACCGGCATCTGGCCACCGGCCTCAGCCGCGGAGATGCTGGCATTGAAGGTCGCCGCGCCGCCCCAGTCGCAGGATGTCGGGCTCCTCAGGAAAGTGGGCGGCGCCCCTTGAGGTTAGCCGCGAAGGCGGCCCTCACATGAACGCGGTTACCCGACGCCGCGTGATCAACACGTTCTGTGCGCTGCCACTGGTTGCCTGCCTTCCCGGAACCGCGAACGCTCAGGACCTTCCCGGGTTTTCGCAGTTAAAGGCGGGATATGCGCTCCGCCTGAAGAAGATCCTGGCCACCGGAGCGCTGCCCTATATCGATATCGAGAGCTCATGCAATTCCTCGCAAGTCGACGTGGACGCCATCGCGCGGAGCTTGGACCGGCTCAACATCGGATTGATGGCGCTTTCAGCGGATATCGGTAGGGACGAATTTCGCAGGGGCGTCAGTTTCGAAAACCTGTCGGGACGTTGGGTCGCGGCTTATCCGGACCGGTTCATTCCCGTTGGCAACGGCGGGCAACCCCCGGTGCTGACGGAGGCTGCGGACGCGTTCCTTGACGCGCAGGAAGCCGCCGCGCGCAGGAAGCAAATCATGCTGCTGGGGGAATTCGAGTTCCGCCATTACCCGTCGCCCAGACAGGTAAAACGCGGCGCGCTGGCGCGCGACGTTCGCGTCCCGATCGACGGCCCCGTCGCGCATCGCGTATTCAGCCTGAGCGCGGCGACGGGCTTGCCGTTCCAGATTCACTACGAAGTGGAAGATGAACTGCTGGCGCCGCTCGAAAAAATGCTGGGTGAGTACCCGAAGGCGAGGGTGGTCTGGTGCCACCTGGCGCAGGTACGCTACCTCGAACGCGCGTCCCGCTATACGCCCTCTTACGTCGATGCGCTGATCGGTCGATTCCCGAACTTGTACTTCGACACCGCTTTTGGCGACGCGAATTCCGTATACCCGCTAAGCAACCAGCGGCACGCGCGCGTGTGGGCGGCCGGCGGCGGCCTCCAGGACGAATGGCGCGACCTTATCGCCGCCCATCCGGGGCGGTTCCTGTCAGCCCTCGATCTGGGTCAGGATCGCCTCCACCAGATCACCGAATACGATCGACGGCACCGCGATTTCCTGCAGCGCCTGCCGGCGGAAACGCAACATCAGGTGGCATACCGCAGCGCGTGGTCACTGTTGTTTGGCGAGGATTTCGGCTGACGGGCCGCGCGCGGCCTTACGCGAGCGTGCCGGCGGTCACACCACCGGCGTTTTCACCGGCTTGCCCGCAAAATGCAGGTGCAGGTTCTCGATCTGCAAGTGCGCCCATCGCCGTGCGCGTCTCGTGAGTGCCGCTGGCGACGTGCGGCGTCAGCACCGCGTTGTCCAGCGTGAAAAATTCGGGCGGCACTTTGGGTTCGTGCTCGAACACGTCCAGCCCCGCGCCCGCGATTCTTTTCTCCTGCAGATAGCGCAGCAACACCGGTTCATCCACCACCGAGCCGCGCGCAACGTTGACGAAATAGCCCTGCGGCCCCAGCGCATCCAGCACGGTTGCGTTGACGAGCTTGTCCGTTTCAGGGCCGCCGGGGGTTATCACCAGCAGCACGTCGGAATTTTTTGCCAGCGTGACCGCATCGCCGTCGTAGGCGTAAGGCACGTCTTTCTTGTTGCGATTGTGATAGCGAATCTTCATGCCGAAAGCCTGCGCGCGTTTCGCAATCGCTTCACCGATGCGGCCAAGGCCGAGGATGCCGAGCGTTTTGCCGCCGATGGAAGTGGCCAGCGGATACGGTCCCTTTCGATTGCCAATCACCCGCACGCAAATAGGCGCCCGCCTGCGGCAGTTTACGCAGCGTATTCAACACCAGCGCCATCGCGCAATCCGCAACGCATTCGTTCAAGGCGCCGGCGGTGTTGGTGACGATAATGCCGCGCTTTTTTGCGGCCTCAAGATCGATTTGATCGACGCCGACGCCGAAATTGGCGATGATTTCCAGCTTGGGCAGCGCATCCATCAGCGCGGCGTCCACGTTCGAGTGCCCGGTGTGCGCCAACCCGCGCACTTTCGGCGCCGCTTCTTTCAGCGCGGCGGCGCGATCCGTCGCCGCGAAAAGTTTGACCGCGGAAAATTCCTGCGCCAGCCGTTCGAGGGTGCCTTTGTGACCTTGCGCGGTGATGATGATGTCGTGTTTCATCGGCCACCGTTATTTCCCGAGCCGTATCATCCTCAACTCGCTCTTGACGAGATCGGGCACGACGACGAGGTAACCGTTGGGCATCGGCACGACGCAGAAGTCGGCCGGCCCCTTGAATCCCGACGCGAGCGTCTGCATGCCGTCCTTCTCGGTCCAGCTGAACAGCGATCCGGAGTTCCAGTCGGTCGCGAGGATAGTGCCGTCCGGCATCTGGTACAGCCCGTCGAGCCGGCCGATGTCCTGCGACAAGCTTCTTGACCTCGCCTTTCGCGCTGAGCGAAAAAATGCCGCGCGCTTCCTTGTCGGACTTGAAGCCGGCCATCAGCAGCGAGCCGTCTTTCGCCGGATAGAGCCCGTTGGGATTGACCGCTTTGTCGGCGAATACGCGCGTGATCTTGGGCGCAGATTTCGCGTCGAGGAAATCCGCCGGTTCCACCTTGTACACGATGGTCCGCGCGGCTGTCGCTGACGTAGAGCGCGTTGCCCATGACCGCCGGGTCGTTGGCGAACACGATGCCCGGAATCGGCAGTTTTTTGCCCTTGTGCGTCTTCAGGTCGAAGATCCACACCGAATCGATGTCGGTGACCCACAGCCGGTTGCCTTTCACCCACAGGCCCTTGGGCTTGTTCAGCACGTCGCCCGGTTCGGGCAGAAACCGGCTTTCGATGATTTGCCCGTCGAGCGACACCTTGGCGATGCGGCCCATGCCGTCTTTCTCGCCGGGCTTTAACTCGGCTCCGCCGAAATTGCTCACGTAAAACACTTTGGCGGCGGGATCGTAGACGACCGATTCGGGAAACCCGAAACCCGTCCGCGTCTGGTCGTATATCACCCGCAACTTGCCCGCATCCGCCGCACCTGCCGGCGTTGCAAACCCGAATTGCGCAACGGCCACCCCGGCCGCGAGAATCAAAACCGCTGTCAATCTCCTGCTCATGGCATCCTCCTGTGAGAAAACATCGCTTTGACTTTCGCCGCTTATATTTGTATGTTGCCCGGCGCGCACGCCGGTCGTTGAATAACAAAATTCGAGCCGCGCAACGCATTATAATATCGTGAAATACGAATTGCAGGCAGCGGAAGTTTATTCAACGCGTGCTGGCGCCGGCTTTGACGCCGGCACGCGTTATCTGCCCACCGGCAAGGAAATACACTTATGCTCAGCATCAACAGCGTCGGCAAAACGTCTTGGCGCCGAAATTCCGGGAGCGGACGTCTCCCAGCCGCTCGACGGTGCGCGGCTGCGTGCCGTTCTAGTGCTCACGACTAGCATGCGTCAGGCCGACGGCCTCATCACGGTGTGGCTGCACGTCGCACCCGAGCGCGAGGAAGAGTTCAACGCCTGGTACCATCTCGAGCACATCAACCAGATGGTCGCGCTGCCGGGCTTTGTCAGCGCGCGCCGTTACGCGGTCGAGAACGCCAAACCCAAGTACCTCGCGTGGTACGACACGGTCGATGAAAAAATCGAGCCCGGCCCTGATTTCCAGCGCGTGGTCGCGAACCCGACGCCGTGGTCGCGGCGCATCCGTGGTTTCTACGGCGAAGACCGCAGCCGCATGAACTTCCGGCTGCTGCGCGACGTCGGCGACAAGCCGGCTGCGGATACGCCGTGGCTATACATCGTGCATGCCGACATACCGGACCACGCCGTCGACGAGTTTAACGCGTGGTACGACAACGAGCACTTGCCGCGTCTGGTGACGGTGCCGGGGGTCGTGCGTGCGCGGCGCTATGCCGCGGTCGCCGGCAATCCGAAGTATCTCACCGCCTACGAACTCACCGACCGGGACGCGTTCGCAAGCCCCGCCGGGCTTGCGGCGCGCAATACACCGTGGACGGCGAAAATGCGTTCGCTCTTCCAGAATACGCGCCGCAGCATGTGCAAGCTCGTGCTGCCGGGCCAGCGCCGGGCGAGCACGCCGATAAAGTACGCCTGATGAAAATCGCTGAACTGCTGCTGCAAACCCTCGAAGCCAACGGCGTGCGCCATATCTTCGGCAACCCGGGCACCACCGAAATCCCGCTCGTGCGCATGTGCGAGCACCGCAAAAAGCTGCGCTACGTCGTCGCACTTTCGGAAGTCGCCGCGGTGCCGATGGCCGACGGTTACGCGCGCGCGACGCGCTCGCTCGGTGTCGTCAACCTGCACGTCGCACCCGGCCTCGGCAACGGCATGGGCGGGCTCTACACCGCCGGTATCGCGCAGACGCCGCTGCTCGTGCTGATCGGCGGGCAGGACCGCCGCTTGCTGCACACGCAGCCCATTCTGTGGGGACCGCTCGAAAAAATGGCGGGCTCGGTGTGCAAAGCGGTGTTCGGGCTCAATACGCGGTCCGATGCGGCGTACAACCTGCGGCAGGCGCTGCGCACGGTGCTCACGCCGCCGTTCGCGCCGGTCGCACTGATCTGTCCGCCCGATCTGCTCGAGCAGGAACTCGACGCGAAACCGCAACGCGTCACCGCGCCTGCGCTCGCCGCGCTCACCGTGGCGGACGCACAGCGCTACGCGCGCATGCTGGCGAAAGCGAAGCGTCCCGCGTTCATCGCCGCGGAAGACGTGCATTGGAACAACGCGGGCGGCGCGCTGGAAAAACTCGCGCGCGTCGCTCGCGGCACCCGTCTACGTCGCGCCCTACACCGCAGCGCTGCCGATCGACAGCGCGTCCGCCTGCTACGCCGGCTATCTGCCGCCGAGCTTCAAGCAGATCTCCGAGCGCCTGGCGCCACATGACTTGCTGTTTTTCGCCGGCGGCACCGGCATGCGCACGACGCTTTACAGCGAAGCGCGGCTGCCGCAAACCAAGCTCTGGATCGGCAATAACGCGGGCGTGCGCGCGGTCGACGGCGAGTTCGAGCTCGCGACCGTCGCCGATACGCGCGCGGGGCTGACCGCAATCCTGCGCGCGCTCACGATCAAACGGCCGGCGCCGAAACCGCAGCGCCCGCAGGTCGCGTTGCCCGCGGCGCAGGCGAAAGTTTTTCATCCGTCGCGCGCGGTGCACGCGCTCTTGGCGGCGTTTCCCGATGCGATCTGGATCGACGAATCGGGGCTTTCGACATCCGACGTGCGGCAATGGATGAAACTGCCCGCCGGCGAATACCTGATCAACGGCAGCGGCGGCATCGGCTGGGGACTCGCCGCGTCGGTCGGCGCCGCACTCGGCAACCCCGCGCGGCAGGTCGTCGCCATCATCGGCGACGGCTCGGCGCTTTACGCCAGCGAAGCGCTGTGGACCGCCGCGCATCACGGCGCGAAACTGCTGCTGGTGATCCTGTCGAACCGGCGCTACTCGACGCTCAACGAGGCCGCCAGCCGCCTGACCGGAAAACCGCTCGACCTCTTCACGATCGAGCCGCCGGTGATCGACTTCTGCGGGCTCGCGACGCTTTACGACTGGAAGTATGCAAGAGCCGCCAGCGAGTCCGAGCTCGCTGCATTCATCTCGCAGCATTGCGGGGCAAGGTGAAATCCAACACGCTGCTCGAATTGAAGCTCGATCCGGCGGTGAAACCGGTCACCGCTTCGCGGCATTTCTAATGCCGCGTTAGCCGGTCTCGCGTCGGCGCGCGGGCTGCGGCAAATCCGGCGCCGCGCGGCGCGCGCGCTTGCCTCCTACACAGCCCGCCTGTCAGGTACCGTATTTGAACGACAGCGAGAGCCGCGTGCGGAACTGCGTGACCCTGCCGTTCTCGACCTTGACGTCGAGCTTGGTCACTTCGGCGATGCGCAGATCGCGGAGCGATTTTGACGCCGTAATCACGGCGCTGCGCGCCGCGTCCTCCCAGGATTGCGCGCTGGTGCCGATGACATCGGTGACGCGATAGACCGCGTTTTTACTTTTCTTCGCCATGATGTGTCCTCCTTGAGCAAGTGAGCGGGATCCCCGGCGGATTGTCCGCAAAGCCATTATGGCCCCAGCGCGGGACAATGTGCCAGCCAGGGAATTGCCTTGCGTATTCCAGCGGACGAGAACGTTGCGGCCCGCTACGCCACGGGTCGCCGTCGGCATTGGAAACCTGCGCAATTCCCGGCAGTTATCCATGGCACCCGCAAGCACGAAAGGACGATTGCAGTGCAGCATTGCGGTATGCCGGAGTCGGGCGCAAAATGATCGACAGCATCGAGGGTTGTTGAGGAAAACTGCTTAACGGCAGGCGTCAACGTTAAACTGCGAGACAGGAGACAACTCAAATGATCCAAGGAGAAAACATGGTTACAAAGGAACAAATTGAAATGGCGAAGTTATCCTGCGATTGGGCCCGCCAGTCAGCGGCACTGGCGAACCAGTATTGGGCGCTGGTACTGCAGTCCCAGAAATCCATAGTGAACAATATGCGTCAGAACGGGTTTCCCATGCCGGACATGGCGAAGCAGTTCGAGACCTTATTGGAAGACCATGGAGAAAAATACAAGAAGGCGCTGGAAACGTTGGACAACTCAGCCAAGCTCTATTGCGAGCTGCTTGATGACTTGAAGAAAAGGACTTCCTGACCCGTTGCCCATGCGGTTACCGCAACTCCCGCACCGGTTGACCGCGCGCACTGATTACACCGACGAGCAGTGCAAAGCGTTGAAGCTTAGCGTCGAATGCCGGCTTGGGGCCGCGAGGCAATAGTTCGCTTATCAGTAGTGCCCATGCCAGAATTCAAGAAAACCACAACCTCTGGCGGTATGCACCGTCTGCCGGGAAATTACAGACCAGAGGGTCCACGTGAATTCCCGCTGCACAAAATCTCGACCGGACGACGGTGTTCGGGCGTATTCCGGAGCGGGCTTGGACAGACCTGGGCGGAATGCGCGGTTGTAATGGTTATGGCAAGGTTGGAAGCGTCAGCTGCGGCGATTGCAAAGGGTTTGGCTGGAAGCTGGCGTATTGACGGGGGCACCAAGCGGCCGTGGGCAGACGGATGGCGTGCGGCGTAAGTCTGGGGTAAGTAAGGCGGTGGATCATGGCGGTTCGGCACGGTTTTCGTAATTCCAGCAACTCGTGAATTCGAGGCCAGTATGCTGGATATGGAGGACGTGCGCCGTGCGCGCGTCGGGCAGATCGTTGCGACCCTTAAAGAGTCGGCACGCCAGCACGCACTGGTCGTCGATCGTGACGGCGGCGGCCGGCAACGCGTGCGCGGAATGTTTTCGCTGACCCAGATCGCCCGCCAGCTGGGTGTGTCGATACAATCCAGCGAAGTCGCGCGAACGTTTTCCGAGATCGAAACGCAACTCACGCACTGAGCGCGGCCTGGCGTTACCGACGGCGCTTCCGGTTTGTCGTGTCTCGCGACTACTCGCGGGCGGCCCGTTTTTTTTCGTCCACGTTCGTTCGCGGCAACAATTTTCGACTTTTCCGCCGGGGGGGCCGCACTGCGCGCCGGCGCGATTGCGGATTCAGCAATGTCAGCCGTATGCGCTCGAGCAGTGCGCGTTGCTCGTCATTGAGCCAGAGTCATTTTCGCCGCGGGTGCGGAGGCGCGGTCGATCAGTTTGATCAGGCGTTCGCGGTCGGCCGGTCGCGGAACCAGCGCGGGCAGCATATCGAGCGAGCGCTGAAACGCGTGGCGCACGATGATTTCCTGCCGGCCCTCGATGCGCCGCAGGTCCGCCAGATCCACCTCGGGCATGAGATCACGGTTCTGCACCACAAAATCGTGGCGCGCCGCCACGCCGGACAAGCGGCAGCGGCACACCCGTGGTGCTCATTAACGCGGCAAGGCGGCCCACCGCCTCGGGGTAGCCGCCTTCGTCGATGCCCTCGAGGATTTGTCTTGACGACGGGCAGATCGCCGCGGCCCCTCGTCTCGCCAGCGCCGGCCGCTGCGTTTCGTCGCGCTTTCCGTCATGTCCGCTGCGAAGGGCGTGCCGTAGACCTGGAAGAACGCCGCCGCGCTTACCGCATCGCGGCATTCGCGATAGTAGTCGAGCGACGCGCTGACGAGTTCGGCGGTGAGCGCCTCGCCCGCACGCGACACCTTGAGCGTCGGGTTGCGCCGCGCGTTGCGCCTTGATCGACTCGGCCGCGCCGCCCAGCCACCACAGCCACGGGTTCAAGTCGGAAATTCCCCAGCGCGCGAGCCGCAGCGAATGAAAGTCCCGCCTCATCTTGGCGGTGAAATCGTTGGACAATGCGCGCACGAACGGCTGCGCGAACATTTCGTAGAATCGCTGATTGAGTTCGGAAACCGCTTGTACCGCCTCGAACGGGCGCTCATCCTTGCGCTTGTAGCGGTTCAAGCCGCTGCACGACGTCCTCGAGCCGGTATTCGATGAACTGCACGTCGTAGGTGACGTTGCCGTCCACTTCCGGTTTGTCCAGAATCTCCATGCCGTAGATCCCGGGCGGAAGCGCCGCGATGGATTCCAGCACCGAGACGATTTGGGCGTGTTCTTTCTTGACGACCTGGCCCGAAACGAAAATGCCAAGATGCCCCACGTCGCGTGCAGCAGACCCGACGATGATCTGGCCGCGCTCCTTGATTTCCTCGGTCGAGCCGTAGACGTCCGCGACCCAGTTGAAAGCCTGCTGCGGCGGCGTGATATTGTCGCCGAGCGACGCAAACAGAATCAGGGGCGAGCGGATATTGCGCAGGTCGAAAAAGGCATCGCCCTTGCCGCGCAGGTCACCGGAGACCAGCCGGTTGCCGACGAAAAGGTTCTGCGTGATCCACTCGATCTCCTCGCTGTTGAGCAGATAGAAGCCGCCCCACCAGCGCTCGAAATCGAGAAAGCGCTCGGCTTCGGTGTCGGCCTTGGCAAAGAGATTGTAGTACTTCTCCCACATGCTATGCGCCGGATCGAGGTTCTCGAAATTCTGCACCAGATGCGCGCCATCGAACCGGCCGTTGCCGAGGTCGGCCATAAACGAGGAGAGCCACGAGCCGCCGAGCAGGCCGCCCGCGTAACGCATCGGATTGTCGCCTTCCTCGCCGTCGCGCCAGGCGCCGCCCCAGTACGACATCGGCGCGCCGTTGATGACTATCGGTCCGGTATTCTCGGGGTCCGAGGCGGCGAGCATCATGGCGGCCCAGCCGCCCTGGCAATTGCCGACCACCACCGGCTTGGGGCTTTGCGCATGCATTTCGCGCACCCGGCGCACGAACTGCGCCTCGGCATCGCAAACGTCGAGCAGCGTCTGCCCGGGTTCCGGTTCGGGATAGAAAATCACAAAGTAAACGGGATGGCCACCGCGCAGCGCGACACCCACTTGCGAGTCGTCCTTGAATCCCCCGATGCCGGGACCATGCCCCGCGCGCGGGTCGATGATGACGAACGGGCGGCGGTTCGGATCGATCGTAACACCCGCGGGCGGCAGGATGCGGAGCAACGCGTAGTTGACCGGGCGCTCGAAGGTGCGCCCGTCCATCAGGGTCTCCGATTCGAAATGCAGGACCGGCGGCATTCCCGCGCGCTCGTGCGCGATGAAATTGTTGCCGCGCTGGCGCAGCACGTCCCAGAAAAGCACGCAGCGTTGCGCGGTGTCGGACGCGTAGCGGCTCCAGAAATCCCAGGAACCGGCTTGCATCGACGCTTGCGCGTCGGGGCTTGCGGCGCGGACTTTCTTCACCCGTTCGTCGAAGCGCTCGCGTGCCGCAGCGAGGCGCTTTTCCAGCACGGTTGATACGCGCGCCGACATCTCAAACGTTCCGGTCAACTTGTCAGCGAGATCGCTCATCGAATTCCTTGTTTCAGGCAGAGCCTGTTACCGGTGTACTTTCGCACGCAACTTCAGGGGCATAGATTGTATCCGGAATTCTTGCATTGCGGTAAATCCGGTGTAATCGGAGCTGCCGGAAGCCGCGCACGGCATCAGGCGAATGTGCATCAAGCCTTCGCGGCGTATTTTCCCGTGAGTTGCGGCGTGGTGACGCCTTCGAGTTTTTTCTGCTGGCGTTCGAGCCGCGTCTCGCGCGCCCACGTGCGCTTCAGATCGTCGCGCACGTTGAATGCGCAGCCTGCCCAGGCCCTGCGGTCTCCAGTTCGACCACGTCGCCGTCCTGAAAACTCGACAGAGCCCGCGGTGATTGGTGCCGGTGGCGAGCACGTCGCCGGCTTCGAGCGCGTGGATCGAGGTCACCCATTCGATGCAGCGCGGGATCTTGTGCGCCATGTCGCTGGTGTTGAAGTTCTGCTTGAGCGTGCCGTTCACCCACAGCTTGATCTGCAGGTTGTGCGGGTCGGCGATCTCGTCGGCGGTCACGATATACGGCCCCATCGGCGCAAACGTGTCGCGCGACTTCATCTGGTAAAACGTGTTGCCGGCGGGCGGCAGGCCGCGCGCGGAACCGTCGATGAAATTCACGTAGCCGAAAATGTAGTTCATCGCGTCCGCGGCCTTGACGTGCGACGCGCGCTTGCCGATCACCAGCGCCACTTCCGCCTCGCCCTCGAATATGGTGGCGGGCACATCGGGCAGCACCATCGTGTCGTCGTAGCCGATGACCGCGCTCGGCGACTTGTGAAACGCGTTGATCGGCGCCGGCTCCGTGCGCGTGCCGTCTTCCATGTAGTTGACCGCCATGCAGTCGATGTTGTGCGGCTTGGGCAGCGGCGGGCGTATCCTCACCTTGGCGAGCGGCACGCCCTTGCCTTTCGCGAGCGCCGTCTTCCAGGCGGCCGCGGTAATCGGCGAAACTGCTCGATCAACCCGCTGATCACATCCTGCGGCCCGAGGCGCGGTATGTCGCGCACCACGGCGGACACGTCGATCACCGTATCGCCCTTGAGCAACCCCAGCTTGAAATCATCAAAAAACAGAATTTTCACCTGACTCTCCCTGATTGATTTGAATCGGTAATGAGTAAAGAGTGAAGGGCATAAACGATACACGGCTCACGATTCACCGCTCACCGCATACCGCTTACCGCTCACCGCCTCTTTACTGCACCGGCGTAAATCCCGGCGGCAGCGTCGACGTGAACGACGGCCGCGCGCCGAATGCCGCCGAACCACTGCTTAAGGCGCGGATGCTGGCCGCGCCAGTCGTGCGGATAACGCAGATCGATGTACTGACACGCCACGCCCATCACGAGGTCGGCCAGCGTGAACGCATTGCCGTCGAGGAACGTGCCGCCCGTGTAAGCTCGTCGTCGGCAGTGGCGAACGCGCGCGCGATGCGCGCTTCCTCGCGCTGCATTTTTTCGGGCATCTGCTTGTCGGCGGGGCGCCGCGTCTCGAGCACGCGCGCGATCGTCGCGTCTATCATGCCGTTGCCGAGCGCCTGCCACCACTGCGACTGCCAGTAACCGGCGGCGTCCTTCGGCTGCAGCGGCTTGCCGTCCAGATTGTCGAGGTAATGCGTGACCAGCACCGACTCGAACAGGAATTTCTCGGGCCCGATCTGCAGCACCGGCACCTTGCCGAGCGGATTCATGCGTCGGAATTTTGCTGTCCGCGGGCCACGGGTCCTCGACCACGAATTCGCACGGAATCGTTCTTTTCCGCGAGCAGCACGCGCACCTTGCGCACGTAGGGTGAAAATGGCGAGCCAAACAATTTCATTGTCCTGCCTCCTGGTTGTATTTTCGGTCCGGTGGGAGTTTGTGCGGTCACTACCGGATTGAAATGCGCTGCCCGTGCAAGGCGGGCCCTTGCTGGCCGACCGCGCGGCAAAGCGCGATTCTACTCCGGGTCGCTTCGCGCCGGCGCGCGCGCTGGCTATGTTCTCGCAACTGTAGAAGAATAGGCGCAGCACTCCTGGGAACGGCATACCATGAGTTCATACGTCGACGAAGTATTGATCAAGGACGAAACGGTGCTTACCGCGGCCATCTTTCCGTCTGGTCGTTCTTCTGGTGGATAGTCTTCGGTTTGCTGCTGCTCCCGCATTCGGTCTCGGCCTGCTGCTGTGGCTGTGGGCCTGGTTGATTACCGGTCGACCGAACTCGCCGTCACCAACAAACGCATCATCACCAAGTCGGGCCTGATCCAGCGCAACACCACGGAGATGTTTCTCGAAAAAGTCGAAAGCATCCAGGTCGACCAGGGCATCCTCGGCCGCATCTTCGACTTCGGCTCGATCACCATCTCCGGCACCGGCGGCGACAAATCCCGGTCAACAACGTGTCGCATCCGCTGAATTCCGCAAAGCGTTCATGACCGCGGTCGACGCAACCGCAAGTCATCGCGGCCTCAGTCGACCTTCGCGCCGGTCAGCTTGATCAGCTTCGCGTATTTTTCGTAGTCCACCTTGATCCGCGCGTCGAATTCCTCCGGCGTGCCGCCAGCGCGTCGAGCGCCTGGCTCGCCAGCAACTGGCTCACTTCCGGAGTTTTCAGCGCCTTGTTGATCTCGGCGTTCAGGCGGCTGACGATGTCCTTGGGCGTGGCGGCCGGCACGAACACGCCGATCCACGGACTCATCTCGTAGCCCGGCACGCCGGCTTCGGCGATGGTCGGCACATCGGGCAGCACGCCCGAACGCTTCGCGGAGGACACGCCGAGCGCGCGCAAGCGCCCCGACTGCACGTGCACCAGCACCGTCGCGACGGTCGCGAGCGATGCCTGCGTTTCTCCCGACACCAGCGCCGTGACCTGCGGCGCGCCGCCTTTGTACGGCACGTGCACGATGTCGATGCCGGTCATCGCCACGAAGCAGCGCCATCGACAGGTGCGGCGCGCTGCCGTTGCCCGACGACGAGTAGTTGATCGTGCCCGGACGGTTTCTGGCGAGCGCGATGAATTCCTTCACCGTCTTCACCGGCAGCGACGGATGCACCGTCAGCGCGCCCGGCTGCGCGGCAAGCAGCGCTACGCCGGCGAAATCCTTCAGCGTGTCGTACGGCAGCTTCTTGTAGAGGTGCGCGTTGCCGACGTGGCTGGTCGAATGCACCATGATCGTGTAGCCGTCGGCCGGCGCTTTCGCCACCACGTCCGCGCCGATGCTGCCGGCGGCGCCGCCGCGGTTGTCGACGACGAACTGCTGCCCCGTGTTCTCCGCGACCTTCTGCAGCACGATGCGGCCCGACCACGTCGTTCGAGCCGCCCGCCGGCCACGGAATCACCACGCGCACCGGCTTGTTCGGATACGGCTGCGCCGGCGCCCAGCCTGCCATCAGCAGCGGCGACAGTGCCGCAATTGCAATCGTATGCTTCAATCATTCCTCCGGTCTTTGCGTCCAGCCGCGAGCGCACATTATCGGGAAAATCGCGCGCCCGATTCAATCCGCCACACCCATCGGCAAAGCGGATAAAATCGGCGTCAGGATAACACGCAACGCACCCGGTAATTTCAGGAGAATAAACGATGTCGCTTCCGCTCGAAGGCGTGAAGGTTCTGGACTTCACCGCCATCATGGCCGGCCCCTATTGCACGCTGATGCTCGCGGACATGGGCGCCGACGTGACCAAGATCGAAACCTTTCCCGAAGGCGACGGCTCGCGCCGCTTCGAGCCCAAGGTCAACGACGAGAGCTACTGCTTCGCGGTGCTGAACCGCAACAAGAAAAGCGTCGCGCTCGACATGAAAGAGGCGCGCGGGCAAGGAGATTTTCATGCGTCTCGCGGCGCAAACCGACATCATCGTCGAAAATTTCCGGCCCGGCGTCACCAAGAAACTCGGCATCGATTACGACGCGATCAAGAAAATCAATCCGGGCGTCATCTACGCGTCGATCTCGGGCTTCGGCCAGACCGGCCCGTACGGCAGGAAAGGCGGCTTCGACATCATCGCGCAGGGCATGAGCGGCATCATGCGCATGACCGGCGAGCCCGACGGGCGTCCGGCGAAAGTCGGCATCGCGATGAACGACATCGCCGCCGGCACCACCGCGCTGTATGCGATTCTCGGCTCCTACATCAAGAAGCTGAAGACCGGCGAAGGCATTTACCTCGAAACCTCGCTGCTCGAAGCGGGGCTCGCGTGGACGTTCTGGGAATTCGGCGCGTATTTCGGTTCCGGCGAACTGCCGCTCGCGAGCGGCACGCGCCACCGCCGCTCGACGCCCTACCAGGCGTACAAGACGCAGGACGGCTACGTGACGGTCGGCGGCAACAACGACAAGCTGTGGACCAATTTCTGCACGCAGGTGCTGGGCAAGCCGGAACTACTGAAGGACGCGCGCTTCAATCCGCTGGCGGCGCGCCTGAAGAACATCGACGCGCTGCAGGACGAAATCGAAAAAGTTTTCATGACCGCGCCGACCGCGCACTGGGTGGCGAAGCTCGACGCGGCGGCGGTCCCCGCCGGGCCGGTCTACACCTACGATCAGGCGCTCGCCGATCCGCACATCGTGGCGCGCAACATGGTGACCGAGATCGACCACCCGAAAATCGGGCGCATGAAGAACATGGGTTCGCCGGTGAAAACGAGCGTCGAGTTCACGCGAACCCGCACGCCCGCGCCGTGGCTGGGCCAGCACTCCGACGCGGTGCTGAAAAGCGTCGGCTACGCGGACGAAGAGATCGCAGCGCTTCACGCGCAAGGCGTGATCTACGACAAGTACCGCGCCCAAAACCTCCTGACTATTCGCCGGCGGCCGGCGGCGCCTTGCCGTCCGCGTCCTCCGTTTCGTGGCCACCCAAGCCTTCGAACACCCCGGCGAGATCACACTCAGGTTTCTTTTTCACGACTTCGATCGTGGCGTTAAGCTCGCCATACATGCCGCAGTATTTCAAGCGTTCCACGTCCGCGAACTTGAGCACCACGTGGCCGGGCCGATATTCGAGCAGCGCACTGCCGGACAGGAGCTTGATCACCGCGTTGCCGGCGTTTACCTCATCGTCCTCGCCACTGCGTGAATGAATCGCCGCGCCGCGCGTGAATCGAGCACACCCGCGTGCCGAGCCGGCTGTAGAACGCGAATTCCATCACGCGCCCCTTCACCGCCTCGACGATGAGCCGCGCCTGCTCGTCGTTCGGCCCCGTGCGGCAGGCGAGCTTTTCCAGTAACGGCGGCCGCACGGGCTTCACCGCTTTCGCCGCCGTGGCCGCGGTCGCGCAGCACGTCCACAGCAATAGCAATGCTGCAATCGCGATCTTGTTCATATGTCAGCGTCCCGCCTTCAACTCCGCCGTTTTGTTCTCAAGCCAGCCTCCGTGGATACACGGCCTAGAAATCACAGCCGTCCGTGCCGCGGGCGCGCGTACCCGCGCTCTAGTTTGCGCAGGTACTGCGCACTGCCTATAATCCAATGCGCCATCATGGCACTGGCGAGGAGACGAGCATGACCGCACACGACCTGCCGCGCATCCAAGTCTGCAACCCGGCCGGCGAACCGGACACCCCGCCGAAACTGCTCGCGTCACGCTTGAAGTCGCTGCGCGGTGCGCGCGTCGCACTCCTCGACAACGGCAAGGAATTCTCCGACGACGTGATCAATGCAGTGGGCACAGGTACTCAAGCGCGACTTCGGCGTCAAGGAGATGCGGCTGTGGGACAAGAAGTTTCCCGCCCAGGGCGCGCCCTTCATCGCCGAACTTGCCCGCTCGTGCGACGCCGTCATTACCGGCGTCGGGCACTGAGGGTCGTCGGCACCCTGGACCGCGCGTGACGCGGTCGCTCTCGAAGAACTCGGCATTCCGACTGCAACGGTCTGCAGCATCGCGTTCACGCCGCTCGCCCGCGTGGTGGCGCGCGGGCTCGGCCACTTGAGTTTGCCGATCGCGGTGATTGCGCATCCCGTGGGTGACGCGCAGCCGCTGCTCGTCAGCCGCAAGGGCGTCGACATCGCGGCCGAATGCGTGCGCATCCTGACGACCCCGCGCGACCAACTCGCCGCCGAATTTCGCGCCGTCGAATATCCGCTGCCGCCGGCCACCGTCGCGAAATAATCCGCGTGAGCCAGTCCATCGTCCAGCCCGCCGCGCTGCAATCCGTCGACCTGCCGGACTCGTTCGACGCGATCAACGATTATTTTTACGAGCAGGGCTGGACCGACGGGCTGCCGATCGTGCCGCCCACGCGCGAGCGCGTCGAGAAGATGCTCACCGGCATGGCGTGGCGCGATGCCCGCGAACTGATCGCAGTGATTCCGCCGGCGATGGGGCAGGCCACGCTCGCGAAAATCGCAACCAACTGCGTGATGGCCGGCTGCCGGCCCGAATATCTGCCGGTCGTGGTCGCCGCGATTGAAGCAGTCAGCGAACCCGTGTACGGACTCGCGCACCGCCAGACCACCACGCACGCCGGCGCGCCGCTCATCATCGTCAACGGGCCCATCGTCAATGCGCTCAAAATCAATTACGGCACCGGCGTGTTCGGGCCGGGATGGCGCGCCAACGCCACCATCGGCCGCGCGCTACGCTTGAACCTCGTCAATCTCGGCGGCGCCATTCCGGGCGAAGTGGACTTCTGCCAGCACGCGCATCCGGGCAAATACACGTATTGCATCGCCGAATACGAGGACGCGAATCCGTGGGGGCCGCTGCACGTCGAGCGCGGCTTTCGCCGCGACGAAAGTGTCGTGACCGTGGTGAACTGCGAGGCGCCGCACAGCGCGACGGAAAACGTGCAGACCGATCCGGTCGAGATCATGCGCACGTTCGCGTCGACGATGGCAACGCTCGGCAACAACAATATTTACTCGCAGGGCCATCCGGTCCTCGTGCTGTGCCCCGAGCACGCGGGCCACATCAGCGCCGCGGGCTGGAGCAAGCGCGACGTCAAAAACGATTTGTTCCAGCGCGCGCGCCAGCCGTGGGGGCTCGTCAAGAACCGCGGCAAGTCGAAAGGGCCGGTGATCCCGCAGTGCGTCGATCAGAACGATGACCGGTCGATGGTGCCGCTGGTGTGCGAGGCGGATGATCTCATCGTGCTGGTGGCCGGCGGCGCCGGCGGCAAGTCGATGTGGTGCCCGACCGGCGGCGGACAAAGCCTGAGTGTCAGCAAGGCGATCGAGACGGGCAAGCGTTAGAATTGCGCGCCGCCTACACCAAGGATCGTCATCCCGGAAAAATCCGGTATCCCCTTCCCCCGCTTGCGGGGGAAGGCGGGATGGGGGCACTGGATGCCGGTTTTCACCAGCATGACGGCTAAACTCAATACGTAAGCATCATGCGTTGAATCTCGCCCGCATCACGCGTGACGGCGAGCGCGAGCATCAGCAGGATGCGCGCTTTTTTCGGCGCGAGACTGTCGGCGACCGCAAACCCGCGCTCGACGAACGCGCGTTTGGCCATCACGCGGCCGTTGCCCGCCTGGCTCGCCATGACGATAGAGATGCCGCGCTCGCGCGCTACGCTCAAAGCATCCAGAAACGCGCGCGGCGCGCTGCCGCTGCCGAGTCCCGCGCTTACGATGCCCGCGCATCCCGCTTCGATCAGGGCCTTTACCGCGACGCCATCGACGCCGGAGTATGCGTAAGCGATATCCACCCGCGGCAACGCCGTGATACTCGCGACGTCGAATTCACTCGCCGCCGTATGCGCGCGCGCCGAAGCGCGCAGGAACACCACCTTGCCGTCCGCATCCGCGTAGCCGAGAAATCCCAGCTCGCCCGACTTGAACGTCTCGACGCGTGCGGTACTCGTCTTCACCACGTCGCGCGCGGCCTGGATTTCGTTGTTGAGCACGACCAACGCACCCATGCCCGCGGCGTCCGCGCTCGCCGCCACGCGAATAGCGTCGAAGAGATTGATGTCCGCGTCGGTGCCGAGTCCGGTCGGCGGCCGCATCGCGCCCGTGATCACCACCGGCTTGTGGCTTCTTACGGTGAGGTTGAGAAAATACGCCGTCTCTTCCAGGGTTGAGGTGCCGTGCGTCACCACCACGCCGGCGGCCTGCCCGTCATCGCGGAAAATCTGGTTGATGCGCCGCGCGAGCGCGAGCCATTGCGCGGGCGCGACATCGCCCCCGTGCACATTGAGAAACTGCTCGGCGCGTATTTCAGCGACCTGGCCCGCTTCCGGAATGCGCGCGAGCATCTCCTCTATCGTCAAGTGACGGTCGGCGTAACTGTAATCCAATAAATCGAGCCGCGACTCCCCGCTGCAGGATATGCTGCCGCCGGTGGCGACGACGTAGACGCGTGGTTTGCCGGTTGTCATGATAAATGCGCCGTGACCCTCTGCTATTCAACGCGGATGTTGGCCGCCCGCACGACTTGCGCCCATTTCCCGATTTCGGACTTGATATACGCGCCGAACTGCGACGGCGTGCCGCCGGCCGGCTGCGCGCCTTCGCGCGCGAGACGCTCTTTCAGGTCGGCCTGCGTGAGCAACTTCGCGACTGCGCCGTTGATTTGCGCAATCAGCGGCGCCGGCGTTCGCGCGGGCGCGAGCAACCCGTACCAGGTATCGGCCTCGAAGCCGGGATAGCCGGATTCCGCGATGGTCGGCAACTCGGGCGCGAGCACCGAGCGCTCACGGCTCGCAATCGCGATGGCGGCAAGCTTGCCGGCCTTCATCTGCGGCAACGCCACCGGTGTGGTAGCCATCATGAGTTGCATTTCGCCGGCAAGCAGCGGCGGTTAACGCCGGGCCCGCGCCGCGGTACGGCACGTGCGTGATATCAATGCCTGCCGCATAGCGAAACATCTCGGCGGCGAGATGCGATACGCCACCGTTGCCCGACGACGGAAAATTCAGCCGCCCCGGGCGCGCCTTCGCGATCCGCACGAGTTCGGCGACGGTCTTCGCGCCCACCGACGGGTGTCACGACGAGCACGTTGGGCGCAGTGGCCGCCAGGATCAGCGGCACAAAATCGGCGACCGGATCATAGGGCAGTTTGCGGTACAGGCTGACGTTGATGGTATGCGTCATCGACACGACCGCGAGCGTGTAGCCGTCGGGCACCGCGCGCGCCACGATTTCAGTGCCGACGATCGCCGCCGCGCCCGGCCGGTTGTCGACGATTACGGACTGGTTCCACAGTGCGCCGAGTTTCAGCGCCACGCTGCGCGCCACGACATCGGTGCCGCCGCCTGGCGGAAAGGGAACAACCAGACGTATTGGACGATCCGGATACCGTGGTGACGAATTCGACGCCTGTACGATCAACACGGCGGCCGCGGCCGACTCGCGGACGTTCGCATCCCGGAGGGAACCCTGCTCACTGCTCGCGTCCAGTCCGCCCGGCGGGAACGGCACCACCACGCGCACCGCTTTCTCGGGATACGCCGCGGCGCCGGCGCTGACGGCGATCGCACCCGCCACACTTGCGGCGACGCGCCCGCACAATCTACCGGCCATCAGTTCGCCGATATGCCGGCGTCCTTGATGACCTTGGCCCACTTGTCGAACTCGGATTTTTGGTAGGCGCCGAATTCCTGCGGCGTGCTGGTGTGCACCTCGAGCCCCTGCGTGAACAACAGCTGCTTCACGTCGGCGGATAACAGCGCGCGCACGATTTCCGCATTGAGCCAGTCGATGATCGCGCGCGGCGTGCCGCTCGTCGTCACCACGCCGTACCAATTGTCCGCTTCGTAACCCGGCAGCCCCGATTCAGCGATCGTCGGCAGTTCCGGCAACACGGCCGAGCGCCGCAGCGTCGTGACCGCCAGCCCGCGGATCTTGCCGGCCTTCACCTGCGGCACCGCGGTCGGCGCGGATGAAAACACGAGCTGCACCTGTCCCGCGATCAGGTCGATCATGGCCGGCGCCCCGCCTTTATACGGCACGTGCACCATGTCGGTGTTGGTCATGGACTTGAAGAGTTCCGCCGCCAGATGGCCCGCGTTGCCCGCGCCCGATGAGCCGTACGTGAGCCTGCCGGGCTGCGCGCGCGCGAGCGCGATTAATTCCTGCACCGATTTTGCCGCCACCGAAACATTGACGACCAGCACATTGCTTTGCGAGGTCGCGAACGTGACCGGCGCAAGATCGCGCAGTGGATTGTAATTAAGCCCCTTGTAGAGATTCGTGTTGACCGCCAGCCCGCCGAGCGACGCCACCAGTATGGTGTGGCCGTCGGGCGGCGCGTGCGCGGTGATCTCGGACGCGAGGCTGCCCGCCGCGCCGGCGCGGTTGTCGACCACCACCTGGTAGCCGAATACGGCGGCAAGTTTCGGCGACAGTGCGCGCGCGACGACGTCGAGCCCGCCGCCCGCGGAATTCGCCGCGATAAAACGGATCGGCTTGGTCGGATAATCCGCTTGCGCGGCTATGACCTGCCACGGCAAGAGCGTTGCCGCTGTCGCGACTATTACCAGCATTCTCATCATCATTCCTCCGCGTAGTGCCTGTTTATGGATTCACCTGCGAATACGGCTGCTATTCAACCCTGATCCCTGCGTCCTTGACCACCCTCGCCCATTTGGCGATTTCGGATTTTACGAAGTCGCCCCACTCCTTGGGCGTGCTGGTCTGGATTTCGACTCCCGCGACCGCCAGTTTTTCGATCACGTCCGGCAGCGCGAGTATACGCACCACTTCGGCGTTGAGCTTGTTGACGATGGCCGGCGGCGTTTTCGCGGTGGTGAACAGGCCCTGCCAGTCGAGCACCGCGAATCCCGGAATGCCGGCCTCCGATATCGTCGGCACCTCGGGCACCGCGGGCGAGCGCCTGGGCGCGGTGACGGCGAGCGCGCGCAGCTTGCCCACCCTCACGAACGGGATCGACGACGGCATGCTCGCGAAGCTGCCCGCAATCTGCCCGCCGACCAAGTCCGCCATGGCCGGGCCGCCGCCTTTGTACGGCACGTGCACGACATTCACGTTCGCCAGAATCTTGAAAAGCTCGACCGCCATGTGCGGCGCGCCGCCGGTGCCGCTCGAGCCAAATGTCAGCTTGCCCGGCTGCGCCCTGGCGAGCGTGATCAGTTCTTTCACGTTGGCGACGGAGATACTCGGATGCACCACCAGGAGATTAGTGACGTTGCCGGTGTATGTCACTGGCGCAAAATCGGCGACGATATCGTAGGGCATTTTGTAGAGGCTCGCGTTGATCCCCATCGGGCCTATGCTGGAAAGCAGCAGGCTGTAGCCGTCGGGGCTCGCCTTGGCGACAAGATCGGCGCCTATCATGCCGTTGGCGCCGGGACGGTTGTCGATCACCACCTGCTGCCCCCACGCCTCGGCCATCTTCTGCCCGACCACGCGCGCCACCAGATCGGTGCTGCCGCCCGGCGCGAAGCCGAGAATCATGCGCAGCGGCCGCGCCGGATAATTCTGTGCGAACGCCGCGGCGTTCACGCCCATGAGCGCGGCAGCAATCATCAGCGTGCGGCTCGGTTTCATGCGAGTCTTTCTCTCAGGTTCGGGTAGAATTCTCAAAGCAGGATCGGGCGGCATTATAACAACCCGCGTGTTTAACAACCCGCGTGTTTCATTATCTTACGGACTCCAATTATGCAAGCCTGGCGCAACCCTTACATCGTTTCGTTCGCGCAGGCGGTCGCGGAATTCGAGACCGGCCAACGATCGCCGCGCGATTTTCTCGAACGCTGCATCGCCAACGTCGACCGCTACGAAGCACGCGTCAAAGCGTTTGTCACGTTAGACCTCAAGGCCGCGCGCAAAGCCGCGGATGAATCGACCAAGCGCTACGCGGCGGGCAAGCCGCTCTCGATGGTCGACGGCTGCCCGGTCGGCATCAAGGACATCATGGCGACCAAAGACATGCCCACGCAAATGAACTCGCCCGCGTTCAAAGGCTGGCAGTCGGGCCAGGATGCGGCGTGCGTGCAAGCGCTGCGCGAGGGCGGCGCAATCATACTCGGCAAAACCGTCACCACCGAATTCGCGATCGGCTACTCGGGACCGACCACCAATCCCTTCGACCCCGCGCGCACGCCCGGCGGCTCGTCGAGCGGCACGGCGGCGGGCGTCGGCTCCGGCATGATGCCGGTCGGACTCGGCACGCAGACGCAGGGCTCGACACTGCGCCCCGCCTCGTACTGCGGCGCGGTTGGTTTCAAGCCGACCATAGGCGCGCTCAACACGGCCGGCATTCATCCATTGTCGGCGACGTGCGATCACCTGGGCATCATCGGCGCAACACTCGAAGACGTCTGGCGCGTGGCATCGCAGATCTCGCTCGGCATCGCCAGCCCCGGTTACGGATTCATGAACGGCGCCAGCGCGACCCTGCCGCTCGCCGTGCAGCCGCAGAAACTGATCCGGCTGTACACGCGCGGGTGGACCGAAATCGACACCAACACCGAAGAGGCGTTCGATGACGTCATGCAGGCGTTGACCGCGGCCGGCGTCGAGATCGTCAGCAAGGATGACGATCCGCGCGTCGCCGCGTTCGAAGACGCACTCGAGCGCGACATCGACGGCGCGCTCGATATCGTCGCCTATGAAATGAAGTGGCCGTTTCAGGGATTACATCGCGCGCTACGGCAAAGCGATCGGCAAACGCATACACGGCCTGCTCGAGCGCGCCGGCATGATGAAGCCCGCCGATTACGTCGCGCTGCTCGAAAAACGCCATACGATACGCGCGCATTGCAGGAAACTTGCCGCAGATATCGGCGCCGATGCCTACGTCACGCTCGCGTCATCCGGCCCCGCCATCGCCGGGTTCGAATTCAGCGGCAGCCGCACCTTCATCGTCCCCGGCTCGTGGCTGGGATTCCCCGCGTTCGCGCTGCCGGTGATGCAATCGGACGGACTGCCGTTCGGATTGCAGTTGCTCGGCGTCGATCATCTGGACGGCAATCTCTGCTCGACCGCGCACTGGGTCATGCAGGAACTCGCGGGCTGACATGCCCGTCGTCCCCGCGCAGGCGGGGACCCAGAGGATTTTTATTTGGAGCCGCAGATAAACGCAGATGACACACAGATAAAAACCCAGTGACGCCTTCTGCTCGGCCTTATGGCATTTGAGATATCTGCGTTTATCCGCGTTTATCTGCGGCTGCTTGCAGTAGCTTCAATCGCTACCGCTTCAAATACCGCGCGAAAAACGCTGCGACCTGCTTTTTCGCGTCCTCCCACGCCGCGGGATTGCCGCCCGTCGTAGCACCCCGGCCGGAATAGGAATTTGGATTGTTGCGCCGTCCGTCGTAACGCACGGGGCGGTCGCTGTCGAAAGCGTGGTGCGCATCCGGATAGATTTTGATTTCGACGGGATAACCCGCCGCGCGGCTGCGCTCGGCGAGCTCGCGGCACGACTCCGCCGGAGTCCAGTCGTCTTTCTCGCCGATCAGTATCAGGAGCGGCGCGATCGGCTGATAGACGCCTGAATAGCCGGTGACCGGGCCCAAATACCGGAACTTCGTCGTCGACCACGCGCCGAATTCCGGCGCGCAGCTCGGATAAAGCGCAATGGCCGCCGCGAAGCCGTCGCGCTTCTCCTGCGCGAGCGCACCGTTCGCATCATTCGGCACGAACATCGCGGCGAGCGTGGTCCATCCGCCGTGCGAATTGCCCATGATGCCGACGCGCTTGCCATCGACGTACGGCAGCGCGCGCAGCGCCGCCAGCGCGCCGTATGCGTCCATGGCGCGCGGAATGCCGTGGACACGGACCGTCTCGTTACCTGGCAGGAAGCACACGCCCTCGGCGAAACCGCGCGACGTAAAGCTGTCGGGGATCATGACGACGTAGCCCTGCTGCACGAGTTCCCCCGCCCAGCGCATGGGCGCGCCGCTCGAGCGCGGCCCGAGCCCGCTGCAATCATGCACGATGACCACCGCCGGGAACGGCCCGTCGCCGTCCGGCCTGATCAGCGTCGCCGGAATCTGCGCCGACGCGCCTATCGGTGAGATGGTGAGCGTCGACTGGCTCGCGCTGCCCGCGTGCAGGCTGAACAGCGCAAAACCGAGAGCGAGTATGGCGTAGGCACCGGGTGCGAACATAGGGTATGCCGTCGAGCCACGTAAGGCGGAAAAGTATAGCTCGAAATATCAGGTCTCGGAAATTCACCCGCCGGGAGTTTGCGTCGCCGCCCTGCCGGGCGTAACGTATGCATCCATACCGTTGACATCACCATGGACATCTCGCGTGACGGCGAGTATCGCAAGAGTTTAAAGTCTTTACTGACCGAGCGTCTGCGGACGCGATGTGTTCATGGCTTGAATTTGAAGGCGTCCCGTGTTTCGTGGAGCAAAGGCATCTCTCCATGGTGTTTGCAGTGTGCGTTTTGAAGCAGCTCGCGCATCGAGCACGTTGGATCGTTGCGCAACTGCCGCCAACCGATGCGGAACTTGATTATCTCGCCACTGGTAAACTTCCCGGGCAGGAAGAAAAGTGCTGTCGCCCGGCGCGCCGAGTTGCCGGTGCCCTACTTTCATCTCGTGTTCACCCTGCCGCATGATTTGAACGCCTTGGCGCAGGGCAATCCGCGCGCCCTCTATGCGCTGCTCTTCCAGAGCGTGTCGGACACCCTCACCGAGTTCGGCGCCAACCCGCGCTGGCTCGGTGGCGAACTCGCCGCCACCCTCGTGCTGCACTCCTGGGGGCAGACGCTTTCTCAACATCTGCACCTGCACTGCCTGATCGCCGCCGGCGCACTCGCCCCCGACGGCCACTGGATCACGTCCCGACGCGGGTTTCTCTTCCCGGTCAAGGCGCTCTCGCAAGTCTTTCGCGGCAAGTTCATCGCCGGCCTTGAGCGCCTCATTCATTCCGGCACGCTCAAACTCGCTGGATCATGCGCAACGCTCACCGATCCGCGCGAGCAACGCCGCCTCATCCATGCACTGCGCGAAACCCACTGGGTGGTCTACGCCAAACGCCCCTTCGGCGGCCCCCAACAAGTCCTCGACTACCTCGGCCGCTACACCCACCGCGTGGCGATCTCCAATAACCGCCTCGTCAGCCTCGATGATGAAGCGGTCCGCTTCCGCTATAAAGACTACGCTCACGGCAACCAGCGCAAAGTCATGGCGCTCGAACCCACCGAGTTCATCCGCCGCTTTCTCCTGCACATCCTGCCCGCCGGCTTCATGCGCATCCGTCACTACGGCCTGCTGGCCAACCGCGCCAAGCGCGAGAAACTCGCACAGGCGCGTGCGGCGCTCGATCAGCCGATCGCAAATCAATCCCCCGCATCCGAAACCGTCGAAGCGTTCTGGCTACGCGTGGCGCAGATCGATATCCACCAATGTCCGCACTGCAAAGCCGGCCGCATGCGCATCATCGCGCCCATCCACTCATCACGCGCGCGTGCCCCACCATCGCCGCCGCCATGATCCGCGCATTCATTACCCCGGCTTCGCCCCCGTGCGTCGGCCTCTCGCCCCGCAGCGACACCGCTCGCCCTATCGCCACGCGTTGACCCTCGTGTGCCCATCTGTCATAGTCGCCCCTGCAGCAACTTCGCCTTTCCAGACCTCGGGGACACCGTATGCGCGTCCGACAGTTCTGCCTGCCGTGCCTCACCGCCAGCGCGCGCCGTGGCGCACACCTTACAAACTCCAAACCGCATCGCCCTGAACCCAGCGGTTCAGTCCAACCGATTTTATCCACCCTGCTGTCGCACGGCGGATAAAATCCTATTCGTTATACGGCAAGGAGATGCCATGCAGGTTAAAGCGGCACTAATGTCTTTGGTATTCATTTCCACTTCCATATCTCATGGAGCCGAGTTGTACCGGTGGACTGATGAGACGGGGCGAGTTCATTACAGTGACTCGATCCCTCAAGAGTATAAGAGCAGAGCAAAGGTGGTTGACGCAAAAAACGCGTATGTCTCGCCGCAACAGTTCCAAGAAGCCCAATCTCGGCTTGCCAACGAGAAGAGTCGTTTGAATCAGCCTTCTCCAGTAATCGCTGGAATTCCTCAAGGCAAAACACAAGCCCTCGACAAAGAAGGCAGTTGTGAAGAACAGTGGGCGAAATACGATGAAAGTTGGGCGTGTTTTAATCCTTACAGAAATTCGAATGGCTCAGTGAGAGGAGACGCATACAAACACTGTTCGGAAATGAAATCGCCATCTTGTATTCGTCCTTCCAAATGAATGCGATACAGCATTCGAAATGCCGTATAACTTGGCGCTCAACCTCGCTCTCTTCGGTCGCTGGACGCTGCGCGATAAAACTGCGCAGCGCCGGTTAGCTCTGCCTTGAAGAGGTTAGTTTGTTCTTGCGCGAGTTGCCGGAGGATCAATGGCACCACATTGGCGAGTAGTACGCCCAACCCGGCAGTCGAGAGGGACGCTCCGCCTATCGGCGTCGCGCCCCTCACTTTTACGTTATACCGCGAAAAAACAGGTGTAGAATATTCGGCCATGGGAGACGCAGCCCGACACCTTTTGCAGTCCTTTGAGGCATTGTCCGAGACCGAACGACGTGAGGTCTTGGAGGAGTTGCTTCGTCGGTCAAGTGAGTTGCCATATTCGTTCCCGTCGAATGACGAACTCGTCCAAGCCGCAGATCAAGTCTTTCAGGGCCTCGATCGTCTCGAGGCTCAAGGGTGAAATCGCCGCTTCGCGGCACCGTTTATTTGGTTGATCTGGGGCTGGCCGCAAAGGTCCGCCCGTGTCTGGTACTTAGCATCCCCCTCGATGAAGCCGACCGATCTCTGGTCACCGTCATTCCTCACACGACCGCGGTGCGACAGTCCCGATTCGAGGTTGTGGTCTCTACAAGATTTCTACGTCCGGGCGCATTCGATGCGCAAGGCATCGTTACGGTTCCGACGGTGCGTCTGATGAATCAACTCGGGATGCTCACGACCGAACAGCTTGGTATCGTTGAAAAAAGCGTGTGTGCATGGCTAGGAATCAAAATCGCGGTATAACCGCCGCATCCATGCCGACGCGCAAGGTGCGTCGCGCGCGCATGATGCGGGACGTTATGCGTTTGTGGACTGACGGTGGTATCCTGAACTAATGGGTCTCGTAAACGGAAATGTCATGCTCAAGAATCCGCGGCTTCCGGAGTTGGCGCCGGTGGAGGTCGTGGCTCTCGCTGATTCAGGTGCAGTGCATCTTTGCATACCTGAACACATTCAAATTCAGCTCAAGTTGGAAGCAATCGACAACAAGGAAGTTACCTTGGCTGACGGGTCCAACAAGCTGGTCCCGTACGTCGGTCCAATTGAGCTTCGTTTCAAGAATCGCGTCGGGTTCGCGGGAGCCTTGGTTATGGGAGATCAGGTTTTGCTTGGCGCAATTCCAATGGAGGATATGGATCTCATCATTATCCCGAAAACCCGTACTCTGGATGTAAATCCAGATAGTCCGAACATCGCATCCTCGATCGTCAAGTAAAAAACGCATAACCTTAGGTCGAACGGACGGGCCGCCAGCGCCGTGCCATCATTCAACGTAGTACTGGCCCGCGGTTCACTAAAACGTTATGCGCTGAATTGTCGGGATCGCGGCGAATTTGGTAATATCCACAAATTGATGGGGTCTCCCTATGGGCGCGTTGCTTAAGTCACTTGGTATTGATCGGCTCAGCGTGGAGGAGCGCCTGACGCTCGTGGAAGACCTCTGGGACAGCATCGCCGAGGAAAGTGCGGCGGCGTCTCTGACCGATGCCCAACGTGCGGAGCTCGATCGCCGCCTTGCGGACCACAAATCCAATCCGAACGACGTCGTTTCCTGGGAAGACGTTAAGACCTCGATCACTGCACGCCTGAAAGGATGACGGTATCCGCGATACCGTGGTGCGCTCAGTCGCCGCGCTCGACGCCGGCGATCCCGCCCGCGCGGCCGGGTGCTTTATCGACTATTGGATGGGCTCAGGCGCTTGGGATCGTATGCCTGAACCGCGCAAAGGGCCGATAGTAACTTCGATCAACAACGTCCGCGGCTGGGCAAACGCATTGCTTCGTGAACCGACGCCCTTGCAGGCGTTCACCGAGCTTGACACTCGAGTCCTGTACATGATCGGCAAGAACTCGCCAGCATCGTCCCGAGGTGTGGCGAGGTTGCTGACGCGGGCGCTCCCACGAGTAGAAGTCGTCGAATTCAACGGCCTTGGGCACATGGGGCCAGTGACGCATCCGGAGGTCGTCAATGCAGCGATATCGAGTTTCCTCGAGCAGGGCTAAACTCCCCGATTCCCACGGAGGTCAAATGCTTCTCAACGGCAAGTGCCACTGCGGAAACATCGCCTACACACTTGACTGGCCGGACAGTCAGCCTGATGTGCCCGCGCGCGCGTGCGGTTGCGCGTTCTGCACCAAACATGGCGGAGTCTGGACTTCCAATCCGGGCGCCAAGCTTGCAGTCGTTGTGCACCATGCCGGCCTCGTTTCAAACTACGCGTTCGGCACGCAGACCGCCACCTTTCACGTCTGCGCCCATTGCGGCGCCGTGCCGCTGGTCACCAGCGAGATTGCGAACCATCTCTACGCAGTCGTCAACGTCAACACATTGGAGAACGTCGATCCGCTGCGGCTACTCCGGTCACCCGCCGACTTCGATGGCGAAGACGTGCGGTCACGCCTGGCGCGCAGAAGCAAGAACTGGATAGCTGATGTCCGTATTGCTCAAAGCGGCGCCTGACTGTTTACTCAACCCAGACCGCCTGCGGCAACCGGATCAGCTCAAACGGTATGCCGCACACTGACGCAGCACTGAAGCAGTACTACGCCGCGCGTGCGCGTGAGTACGAGCGCATTTATGCGAAACCCGAACGGCAAGCCGATCTCACGCGATTGAAGGAACTGGTGCCGCCCCTGTTTGCGGGACGCCGCGTGCTGGAGGTTGCCTGCGGCACGGGTTACTGGACCCAGTTTCTCGCGCACACTGCGAACGGCATCGTCGGCGTCGACGCAAACCCCGAAACGCTGGCAGTGGCTGCGGAAAAGTCCTGGCCTGCCGGGCGCGTTCACTTCAGAACCGCGGACGCCTATTCGCTTCCCGCAGATCTCGGCATGTTCGACGCGGCGTTCGCCGGATTCTGGTGGTCACACATTCCCGTGCGCGACCGCGCGCGATTTTTGTGCTCTCTCGACGGGCGACTCGCCCCGCGCGCCAAGGTGGTATTTCTCGATAACCTCCTCGTCGCCGGCAGCAGCACCCCGATTTCACACCGGGACGACGAAGGAAACACCTATCAGCGCCGCAATCTTGACGACGGTTCCGAGCATGTCGTGCTCAAGAATTTCCCGTCCGCGGCCGCGCTCGATGCCGATGTTGCGCAATACGGGAGCGCTACGCACTTTCTCGCGCTGGAGTACTACTGGCTATTCAGTTACGAAAAAACCGCCGCCGCATAACCGCCCACCCAAAGCCGCCGCGGTGGCGCTCTTTGTGAATTGGAAATTTCTTTTGACGTGCACAGGTGCTGAATGATCAAGAGCCGGCTCGAAGCGTTCAGCGACGGCGTGATCGCCATCATCATCACCATCATGGTGCTGGAACTGAAGGTGCCGCACGGCGAGAGCCTCGAGCGCGCTGGCGCCGTTGTTCCCGGTGTTCCTGAGCTACGTGCTGAGCTTCGTCTACGTCGGCATCTACTGGAACAACCACCACCACATGCTGCACGCGTGCGAGAAGGTCACGGGCGCCGATCCTGTGGGCCAACCTGCATCTGTTGTTCTGGCTGTCGCTGTTTCCGTTCGCCACCGGCTGGATGGGCGAGAACCACTTCGCCGCCGCGCCATCGGCGGTCTACGGCGTCGTCCTGCTGATGGCGGCCATCGCCTACTGGATCCTGCAGCAACTGATCATTGCATCGCAGGGCCCGGACTCGCTGCTGAAGAAAGCGGTCGGCAGCGACTGGAAAGGCAAGGCTTCGCCGCCTGATCTACGTGATTGCCATCGCGGCGGCATTCTGGTCGCAATGGATATCGCAGGGTCTGTACGTGTTGGTGGCGCTGGTGTGGCTGGTGCCGGACCGGCGCATCGAGAAAGCGCTGGCCGGCAAAGAAACCAGGCCGCACGCGGACTCGGCGCGACCCTCGCATCAACGCCGGCGATAGCGCTTGCCCGCCGTCTCGACGATGCGCGGAATCAGGTTGCGATACGCGATGCCGACAAAACACAGGTTGCGGCCCAGCGTGTTGGGCGTGAGATCGGAATTCGGGTTCGCTTCGATGAACACGAGCCGCCCCGCGTCGGTCAGCCGGAAATCCAGCCGCGCGTAATCCCGCAACTGCAGCGCGCGAAAGACCTTCGTGCCGTAGTCCCGCACCTGCCGCAGTATGCGCGGCGGCAGCTTCGCCAGGCGATAACACACGCGCCACTTGGTGCGGTAGGCGCCGTCGTTCTTCAGGCGGTAGGTCGCGAATTTCGGCGCCGACTTTTTCTTGCTGCCGACCACCATTTCGGTGGGCGCCAGCACGCGCGGCTCGTTGCCGATGACGCCGACGTAGATGATCGCGGCCCGGAATGAACTCTTCGCACACCACGGGTTCGCGCAACCGCGCGCGTATCGCCCTCACCCGCGCGACGAGTTCGCGCTGCGTGCGCACCAGCGAATTCTTGCCGATCTCGTCGGAGCCGTCGCCGAACTGCGGTTTGACGATGAGCGGATACGGCAGGCCGGGGTTTTCGATGCGGTCGCGCGGGCCGCAGCGTGAACGAGCACGGCACGTCGACTCCCGCGGCGGCGGCGAGGTGCTTGGACAACGCCTTGTCGCGGCACACCTGCAGGCCGGCGGGCCCGGTCCCCGTATAGCGGAACTTCATGATGTCGAGCAGCCCCGCGATCGCGTGGTCGAGCTTGCGGTCGCCATCGACCCACTCGGTCAGGTTGAAAACGATGCGCGGTCTTAGCGCCTTCAGTTCGGCGAGCGTGGCGCCGACGTCGGGACCGAACGGCACCACCGTCACGCGCCTGTAGCGCGCGCGCAGCGCTTGAAAGACGTGCTCCTCCATGCTCGCGCGGTCGGGCACGAAGCGCCCGCGCTTGTTGCGTTCGCCGTTTTCCGCGTCGATCAGCATTGCCACGTCGCAGCGTTCGCGTTTTGCTTTGCGTTGCGCCATGCGGGAATTGTAACCGTTCCGGCGCCGCGTTGCGTTTCCGACCCCGCGCTGATATTGTTGGCGCCGGCGCCAATATGCGCGAGTCTTCAACACGGATAGGCCCGGAGGAAAAATGAATATCGCAAGAGTCGCTGTCGCCCTGCTGGCCTTTGCCGCGGCGGCCACCGCCGCTTCGGCCCAGTCGTGCCTCGACAAAAATCTCAACTACTATCAGGCGTTCCCCGCGGGCGGCGAATCCGACATTTCCGCGCGCCACCAGCAGCTCGTGCTGAAAAAGAAATGTCCGGGCATCGAGACCATCATCCAGTACAAACCCGGTGCGGGCGGCGGCCTCATGTGGTCGCAGATGAACGGCCTGCCGGCGGACGGCTACACCATCGTCGGCATCAACCTGCCGCACATCGTGTTGCAACCGCTCGAAGGCCAGGTGCAGTACAAGACCGAGGACATCACGCCGGTCTATTGGTTTCACTACACGCCGGACGCGATCGTCGTCGCCAACGACAGCCCGATCAAGACCTTCGCGGATCTCGTCAAAATGGCGAAAGCGCAGCCCGGCAAGCTGACGCTTGGCGGGATCGGGCACCAACTCGGCCAACCACGCCGCGCACGAAAAGCTCAACGTCGTGGCCGGCATCCAGACCACCTACGTGCCGTTCAAGGGCACCGGCGACCTCACGCCGGCGGTGATCGGCCAGCAGGTGACCGGCGCGATGTCGTATACGGCGTTCGCGATCAATACCAAGGAGCAAGGTGCGCGCGCTGGCGGTCGCGATGGACAAGCGCCATCCGCTGCTGCCCGACGTGCCGACCTTCAAGGAACTCGGCTTCGAGTGGATCGACGGCGCTTACCGCGGGATCGGCATGCCGAAAGCGACTTCACCCGAGGCGCGCAAGCGCATGTCCGACCTGTGGGCCGCGCTCAACAACGATCCGGAAATGAAGGAACTCGCGTTCAAGAGCGGATTCGAACTGGTGAACGTGGGCGTCGACAAAATGGACGCGTTCATGAAGGAGCGCACCAAGGCCTACATGGAAGTCGCCAAGCGGCTGGGGCTCACGAATAACGCGTCACGATAAGACGCCGCGCACTATGTAGCGAATGGGCGCGGCATCGCCGCGTCTTTTATTGTCGTTGACGTCAGGCCGCCAACACCAGCGCCATCGCTATCGCGCCGGGCAGCGCCTGCACGAACAGGATTTTTTTGCTGGCCGTCACCGCGCCGAAAATTCCGGCAATGACGACGCAGCCGAGAAAAAAGAGCTTGATCGCATGGCCGCCTTCGCCGCCAACAGTCCCCACACCAGACCCGCCGCGAGAAAACCGTTATACAAGCCCTGATTCGCGGCCAGCGATTTGGATGCCGCCGCGAATTCCGGCGTGAGCCCGAACGTCCGGCGGCCCAGCGGCTTGTCCCAGAAAACATCTCCAGCGCCAGAAAATAGAGGTGCAGCATCGCCACCAACGCGACGGCGATATTGGCGGCGACCGCCATACTTCCGCCCGCGCTTACTTGAACGCGATCTTGCGCGCCGACCCGGTCAGCTCGAGGATGTGCATCCCGGTGCCGGCGCGATCGACGATGTAGATGTAACCGCGGTCGTCGACTTCCGCGTTGTTGGTCTGGATCGCGATCTTGCAGCGATTCGACGCCGTCGACCTTGACGCAGCGCCGCGCGGTGCTCTTGTTGATCGCGGGAATGTAGTAAGCGACTTCGCGCGGCGTGAACGGGTCGCGGATGTCCACGACGCGCAGCCCGGCGTTGAACCACGCGATGAACACGAGCTTCTTGTAATAGATCGGGCCCATGTCCTCGTGCGACGAGTGGGTGCCGAAGCGTCCGCCGCGCGCGCAGAAGTTGCCGCTTTTCTCCGGCACGTAGTAGTTCGACACGCTGAACGGCTTGGTCTCGTCGGTGATGTCGACCATGAACATCATGTGGTAGTCCTCGTGGCATTCGTTCTGCGTCGATTCGTTGACCACCAGCAGAAAATCGCGCTTCGCGGGTTTGCCGCTCCTGAAGTCGCCCGTCTTGGTATGAAATTTTTCGAACGCCGGCACGTCCATGCCCAGGATCGGATACGTCGTGTGCGCGCCCACCGTCGGATACATGTCGAGGCGGCTCACCTGCGGATAGAGCAGGTTCTCCGGCGTCGGCGCGAACGGATCGCTCGACGCAGGATTGCCCTTCAGCAATTTCTCGCGGTCGACGATCTGGATCACGCCGCCCAGCAGCGTGCCGTAGCCGAAATAAACGCGGTTGCCGACGACGATCGGGCCGTGCGTGTCTTCCGGCACGTTGTCGCCGGTCGCGCCCGGCTGCTGTCCGACCAGCGCGAAATTGCGGATGAATTTCGGATTCGCCGGATCGGACAGATCGTAAATCTTGGTCATGCGCTTGGTGCGCCACTTCTCGGGCCGCCCGTCGGATATCAGGTACGCGATGCCGGTATCGCACTCCCACCAGTTCTTGTGCGTGTCTTTGAGGCCCGCGGACGACGGTCGTCAGCAGGCTCGGGCGCTCCGGGGTCGGTGACGTCCCAGATTTCCTGCGACGTGGTGCCGCCCGTGCGCAGCAGGTAGGTCTTGCCGCGGTCGCCTTTGGGCAGGTCCTTGCCGTCGCACACGCGCACCATTTGCGCGCCGCCCTGCTCGCCCTGGCCCGGCTCGCCCGGGATATGCGTCGAGATATTTCGGCTTCTTCGGATCGGTGACGTCGATCACCGAGGTGCCGTTGTTCTCGTTCTGCTTCGTCAGCGGGTTGTACGGCTGCGGCACTTGCTCGGTGCCGCCGTGATGACCGACGTAGGCGATCCAGCGGTCGCCCTGATGATGAATCACCGGCTGATAGGCGCTGCGCGCCTGCAGGTCGTTGTAGCCGACGAGCCGCATGTTCTTCGCTTCGACCTTGCGCGAAGCCGGCATCGATCGTCGGCTCATCCGCCGTCCACGCCGTACCCGCCGACAAACCGAGCGCGCACGCGGCGGCCAGCATGCCGAAACGGCACGCATAATTTTTGAGTGCGTTGCATTTAACTCCCCCTGAAAAACATTCATCGCAGGCGCTATGCCCGCCACATGCGATTCTGGCATATTCCGTGGCATCCAACCAGCATTTGCCAGGCTGCCCTGTCACATGAAAATTCTGATCAGACTATTGCCCGCCATCATCGCCTGCGTGGCAAGCGGCGCGCACGCGGCCGATGCAACGGAAAAAACATTCGAGCTTGCGATCGTGCGCGGCGCGGTCGCAGCCGAGCAACGCGTGCTGAGGGTCGAAAAAGACGATGCGGTGCGCGTTGCGCGTAACGAGCGACGCACCCGGCGAACTGCATCTGCACGGCTACCGTCTCGAGGCCAAGGTCACGCCCGGCTCGCCGGCCGAACTCGCGTTCAAAGCCTACGCCACGGGCCGCTACCCGTTCGAATGGCACGGCGCCGGCGCTACTGCAAAACCCGGCGCGCATCATGCGTCCGCCGCTGGCGGCGCTCGAAGTGCGCCCCAAATGATCCGCGCGCGCTGCGCAGCCGCGCTCGCGTTAAGCGTGCCCGCCGCGGCGTGGGCGCACGCGTTCGACGACCGCTACGACCTGCCCGCGCCACTGTCCTATTTCGTCACCGGCGCGTGCGCCGCGGTGGTGTCTGTCTTTCGTCGTCGCCGCATTGTTCGTGAACCGCGCGGCGCCCGCGCGGGAAACCCCGCAGCGCAGCGTCGCACTGGGGCCGCTGCTGCCGGCGCTGCGCGTGATCTGCGGCATTGTTTCGCTGCTGCTCTTCGCGCTGACGCTCGTCGCGGGCCTGTACGGCACCGGCGACCCGCTGATGAATCTGGCGCCGACGATGGTGTGGATCGTGTGGTGGGTGGGGCTGTCGCTGGTCATCGCGTGCACCGGCAACATCTGGCCCGCGCTCGACCCGTGGCGCAGCGTATTCGGGATGATCGATGCCGCCGCGCGGCGCCTGGGCCGGACGCACGGCATCGCGCTCGGCTGGCGTTACCCGCAATGCATCGGCGCATGGCCCGCGGTGATCCTGCTGCTCGCGATAGGCTGGTTCGAGGTGGTTTATCCGCAGGCGGCGGTCCCGTACCGGCTCGCGTGCGCGCTGATCGGATGGTCGGTGTTCACGCTCGCCGGCATGCTGCTGCTTCGGCCGCGACGCGTGGCAGCGCAACGCCGACGTATTCGCAATCTACTTCGCAACGCTCGGCCGCTTCGCGCCGCTCGCGGCCGGGACCCGACCCGCGCCGCATTTACGTGCGCGCTCCCGGCAGCGGCCTCATAGCCGCGGGCGCCGGCTCGAACGCGATGGTCGCTTTCGTGATCGCCATGCTGTCGACCGTGCTGTTCGACGGATTGCTGAGCGGCCAGCTGTGGCCGGTGATCCAGCGCAAGCTCGCGCACGCAGTGCCGCTGCTCGTCGACGGCAACGGCTACACGATAGGCGCGGCCGGGCTCATCGGCGTGTGGCTCACTTTTGCTCGCCGCCTATATCCTCGCGTGCCGGATCACGACGTGGATCGCGCGCGAACAGTCCCGTCACCGCAGTCGCGCAGGCGTTCGCGCTGACGCTGGTGCCGATCGCCATCGCCTACAATCTCGCGCACAACGCATCCAACCTGGTCATGCAGATGCAGCTGCTGATACCGCTCGCCTCGGATCCGCTCGGCATCAAGACGGATATTTTCGGCACCGTCAATTTCCGCCCGCAGATCGGGCTGATCGACGCGCGCCTGTCATGGTTCATCGCCATCGGCGCCATCGTCGCCGGCCACGTGGTGTCGATCTGGCTGGCGCATCGCGTGGCGCTGCGCGAATACGGCAGCGCGCGCCGCGCCGTCATGGCGACCATCCCGCTCGCCACGCTGATGGTGATCTATACCGCCATCAGCCTGTCGGTGATCGCCGAGCCGATGGTAAAGTTCGATATTCCGGATTCGGTCATCAGCCGCTGATATAGCGGCCGGCAGCGTCGTACCGGAAGTTCAAACGTGTTCTAAATCCAACTACCAGGGGAAAATCATGATTTACGAAATCCGGACCTACGACATCAAACCCGGCTCGCTGGCCGAAGTGGAAAAACGCTTCGGCGAAGCCTACGAGCACCGCAAGAAGCATTCGCCGCTCGCCGCGTTCTGGCACACGGAGATCGGCCCGCTGAACCAGATCATCCACGTGTGGCCGTACAAGGACCTGGCGGAGCGCGCGCGCATCCGCGCCGCCGCGATCGCCGACAAGACATGGCCGCCGAAGACCGGCGAATTCCTGACCTCGCAGCGCACCGACATCTTCATCCCCGCGCCGTTCTCGCCCGAATTGAAACCCGGCAAGGTCGGGCCCGTACTTCGAAATGCGCACCTACACCTACGCGCCGGGCGCGCTGCCCAACGTGATGGAGAACTGGGCAAAAGCGCTGCCGGAACGCGTCAAGTTAAGCCCGCTGTGCCTCGTCGCCTACTCGGAACTGGGCGGCCTCAACAAGTGGCTGCACATCTGGGCCTACCCGACGCTCGATGCGCGCAACAACACGCGCGACAAGGCGAAAGACGCCGGCATCTGGCCGCCCGTCGGTGGTCGCCGCGAAGACCGGCGGCAAGAGCATTCCTTACGTCGCGCAGGAAAACAAGATCGTGATGCCGGCGAAGTTCTCGCCCGTGCAGTAAGCGACTGCGCGTCACGCGCGGTTTGCGCAAGAAAAAACAAGGGGGCGCAGCCCCCTTGTTTACTGCTTACCACTGAGTCAGAACCGTTCCCAGATAACGCAGAAACGGGATGCAGATGACTTACGCGCTGCGACGGAATTCTCGCGCCCGCCCTGGTCTTATCTATTTCTAGTATACGGATCCGGCTTTGATGCATTTAGAAAACTAACCGCGCAGATTCTTGTTGAAGAAGTCCACGGTGCGCTGCCACGCGAGTTTGGCCGCCGCTTCGTCGTAACGCGGCGTCGTGTCGTTGTGAAAGCCGTGGTTCACGTTGGGATAAGTAAACGCTTCGTACTTGACGTTGTTGTCCTTCAACGCGGTCTCGATAAGCGGGCCAGCCGGCGTTGATGCGCTCGTCCGAGCCCCGCGTAGTGAATCAGCATCGGCGACTTTATTTTCGCCACGTCCGCCGCCGACGGGCTGGGCGCCGTAGAAAGGCACCGCCGCGCCGAGATCGGGCAGCCGCACCGCCAGCATGTTGACGATGCCGCCGCCATAGCAAAAGCCGACCGCGCCGATCTTGCCGGTGCATTCGGGGCGCGACTTGAGAAACTCCGCGCCGGTGACCATGTCCTCCATGCGCTTGGCGGAGATCGAGCGTCGCAAACAATTTGGCGGCCTTTTCCTCGTCGCCGGGATAACCGCCCACCGGGGTCAACGCGTCCGGCGCGAACGCCACGAAATTAAGCACCGCGAGGCGGCGCGCCACGTCTTCGATATACGGATTCAGGCCGCGGTTTTCATGGATGACCACGACGCCGGGCAATTTGCCGCTGGCGTTCGCCGGTTTCGCGAAATAGCCGCGCATGGTGCCCGAGCCCTGCGGCGACGGATAGGTGAGGTATTCCGTCTTGATGCGCGCATCGTCTTTCGGCGACCTGCTGCGCCCACGCGTAGTTGGGCCGCAGGGCCTCCAGCATCGCCGTCGCGGTAAAACCGCCGACCGCGAACTTGCCCGCGCCGTCGAGAAAATCGCGCCGGCTCATCCTGCCGTGCACGTAACCGTCAAACAGCTTCAAAACTTCCGGTGGAAAATCGGTTGCTTTCATGCGTTCCATGCACTCGCCTCCTCTTTTATTAAAGCATGCTGACTGCAATTTTCCGGTATTCCGGCACTCCGGAATCAGAGAACACTAAACAAGTTGACTTCTGATTCCCGCCTGAGACGATTTCACGCCAGCTTGCGCGCTCCGCGTCGAGCAGCGCCTGCTTCACCTGCGCCGGCAGCATCGGCGTGCGCCGGATGCGCGCGCCGGTCAACTGATACACCGCGTTGGCGATCGCCGGCGCCACCAGCGGCGTCGCCATCTGCCCGGCGCCGGTCGGATGGTTGTCGGTCTTGCATCAGCTTGATGTGCATCGGCGGGATGTCGCGCATGCGCGGCACCTCGTAGTCGTAGAAGTTCGATTGCTTGACGACACCGTCCTCGAACGTGATGCGCTCGGTCAGCGCGAGGCCCAGTCCGTACACGATGGAACTCTCGGTCTGCGCGATCACGTTGTCGGGCTGCACCGCGATGCCGACAGTCTATCGTGCAGCCAGAAATTGTGCACGCGTATGCGCCGCGTCGCGCGCTCGACCGACACCTCCGCGACCGCCGCAATCTGCTGCCCGTGTAATCGAGTAGGCAAAGCCCAGCGCGCGGCCGCTGCGCGCTTGCGTGCCCCACTCGGCCATGCGCGCGACTTCCTCGACCACGGCGCGCGCGCGCGGCTCGTTCTTCAGCAATTCAAGGCGCAGCGCCACCGGATCGATGCCGCGCTTGACGGCGATCTCGTCGAGGAACACTTCGATCGCGAACTTGGTCGGCCCCACGCCGATGCCGCGCAGCGATGACGTGCGTATGCCCGTCTCCTGCGAGCAGCCTGCTCGGCGAGCCGGTTCGGAATGTCGTAGGTCTTCAGCTCGCTGCCGCGCATCGCGATGCCGTCGCTGCCTTTGAAAGTCTTGTAGCGCACCGGGTCCTGGAACGCGAGCACCTGGTCGCACGCGACGCGGTGATGCCAGCGCGACGATGCGCCCCGGCGCGTCGAGCCCCGCGCTGCAGGCGCTACACGTAGAGCGGGCGCAAGCGGCCGTTGCGCACGTCGTCCTCGCGCGTCCACAGCACCTTGACCGGGCGCTTCGCCGCTTTCGACAGCAGCACCGAATCGACGACGAACTCCTCGTCGCGATGGCCGCGCCGGCCGAAGCCGCCGCCCAGCAGCATGCCGTTGAACTTGACGCGGTCGCTGGAAATGCCGAGCGCCTTGGCGGCGGCGACCACCGCCATGCGTCTGGCTTTGCGTGCCGCACCAGATTTCGACGGCGTCGCCCGCGGGCGACACCGACGGCGACCGAATTCAGCGGCTCCATCTGCGCGTGATAGGCGTAATCGCAGCGGTACTCGCCTTCGACTACTGTCTTGCCGCTGCTTTCATCGCTTCCGTCGCATCGCCGACTTTTTCCCAGGCGAGCGCAGTGCGCGTCGACTCGTCGCGCGCGGCGGCGGCGAACGCCTGCGAATGCTTTGTCGTCGGAATAGCCCCACGCCTTGCCGTCGCGCGTCCACGTGACCTTCAACGCGCGGCTTGCGCTGTGAACGCCGCCCACGGCGTTTCCGCGAGCACGCCGACACCGTACGGCAGGCGCACCATGCCGATCACGCCGTCGACTTGCGCGCGCGCGGCGTCGTCGACGCGGTCGGGCGCGCCGCCCTCGACCGGCGCGCGCACGACCGACGCCGTAGATCATGCCCGGCACCTGCACGTCGATGCTGTACTGCGCCGCGCCATTGACCTTGCCCGGCAATTCGACGCGCGGCACGTCCTTGCCGATCAAACGAAAATCGGCGGTCTTCTTCAGTTGCGCCGGCGTGATCTCGGGCGCCTTGGCCGGCACTTCCACAAACGCCGCGATCTCGCCGTAGCCCAGGCGCCGGCCGGACTTCTCGTGCACCACCACGCCCGGCTGCGTCGTCAGCTCCGCCAGCGGCACGCCCCAATGACGCGCCGCGTTCTCGAGCAGCACCATGCCGCACCTGCGCACCGAACGTGCGCAGCGCCTTGAAATAACCGTTGACCGCGAAACTGCCGGCGGTATACATGAGGCCGCCGAACCCGGGATTGCCGTAGAGCTTCTCGATCGGCGGCGCCGGCACGATGCGCACCTTCGCCCAGTCGGCGTCGAGTTCTTCGGCGAGTATCAGCGGCAACGACGTGAGCGAGCCCTGCCCCATCTCGGCGGCGGGCGACATGATGGCGACGGTGCCGTCGGTGGAAATCGTGACGTACGGGTTGATCGTGACATCCCCGCCCGCCGCGTGCGCTTCCCCGCCCTCCAGCCGGAATGCCGCCGGCACACCGAGCGCCACGCCGAACGTAAAGCCCGCCGCGCCGACCATGAAGCGGCGGCGGTTTGCATTGAGTTTTCGATTTGATGCTTTGGTATGTCATCATGCCTCCTTCGCCGCACGTTCGATCGCGCGCACGATGCGAACGTAGGTCCCGCAGCGGCAGATGTTGGTGCTCATGTGCTCGACGATCTCTTCGCGCGTGGGATGCGGCTTGTTTTTCAGCAGGTCCGCCGCGCGCATGATCTGCCCCGACTGGCAGTAGCCGCATTGCGGCACCTGCTCGGCGAGCCACGCTTTCTGCAATTTGTCGCTGCTGTCGGGCGACAGGCCCTCGATCGTCGTGATGCTGCGGTCCGCCATCTCCTTGATCGGCAACAGGCACGAGAACACCGATTTGCCGTCGACATGCACCATGCACGCGCCGCACTGGCCGACGCCGCAGCCGAACTTGGTGCCGGTGAGCTTGAGATTTTCGCGCAGCACCCACAGGAGCGGCGTATCGGGTGCGCGGTGACGGTCTGTCGCTTGCCGTTGATGGTGAGCGACGTGGTGGTCGTCTGGGACATGCTCCCTCCTGGTGAATTCCGCGGAAAACCTGCATCGAGCAAATGCGGCGGGAGCTTGTTCTTGTTGTTACCCCCGCCGGCACAACTATTTTATGCGTACTTCGCCGCTCCGGAACAATTCCGCCAAACGTAAGCGCGACGAAATTAACCTAATCCAAGAGCGCGTAAACACGTGCGCGTTTCATCATGTTACGCGCTCTGTCAACCGACCCGGAACAATTTGCGCTCGGCCTTGTGCAGCCGCTCGAAACCCGTTTTGGTGATGCGGATCAGTTCGCCGACCTGCACGCCGGCGCGCTTGCTTTCATCCGGATCCGTCGTAATCACGTTGGGCTGCACGACGACCGTCATGTTTTCTTCGAGCGTCATGTTCGGCAACGGGCCGGCAGGCCGGCTCTTCGAACCCACGATAGGCTGGAAGTAGCCGCCGCCAAAGCCGTGCATCAGGTCGTCGCAGACCGTGAACCCTGCGCTTTCAATCACGCCGGCGGCGTCGACGATCTCCTGCATGGTCGTAAGCCAGGCCA